>CAVXYG010000012.1:0-432821 GCA_963766005.1 uncultured Actinomycetota bacterium
TGGTATCCCCGGCTACCGCACCTGCAGTACGAGAAGGCGCCACGACCTCTCCCGGACCAGCCTGCGCCGCAACACGGGACGCAAGGCGATGGCCTTGCACTGATCGACCGGGGACGAGGCTCTCCCGCCTCGTCGCCACCAATCGCGTCCATCTGGGCGATGTGATGCGGTGAGCCATTCCGGGCGATATGCCCGCGCCCCGGCGACTTGGCACAGCCCTCGGCGGCAGGGTCGGCCTACGAGGGCCGCCGGATACGCTGAGCGAGCGCGGGCGAATTGCCTGCATCAGGGCTACGGACCAGCGGGCGCAGGCGTTGTGCGCTCGCAGCATCTGGAGCCGAAGCCAGTGCCGGACTCTGTTGTGCCGGAACCGCGGGACTGTGACGGGGTCCGGTACGTGCATCTGCCGCTGGCCTCGTCCCGACCTCGACCGCCCACCAAACCGACCGGAAGCACACCGAGTAGTGCACAAAGAAGCAGCCCCGCCGGATCACGGGGGGAGATGCCGGGCGGGGGCTTGAGCAGAGTGCACCAGCGGCCGTGTTCGGCGACGCAGGCGGGGCCGGCGGGCCGTTCTTTCGACTGCACCCCAACGAACGGGCGGCGGCGGGGTTGCCTGGTGTGTGAATGTGCGCGATAGATGGCGGCAATCTGATCGATGTGTTTGGCGGCTCCCGCAGCTCGAGCTGCCTGAAGTACTCGAAGGGCGACGGTCTGGCCGGCGGCCGAGGGCGGGGCGGGGGCGGCGGCCGTTGTACCTGATCCCGTCAGGGCCCCCGGGGTTCCGGCACACAGATACCGGCACTGGCTTCCGCTACAACTGCCGACCGCGCCCGGTGCCCGCGGACGGCGGCCGCGGGCGTTGTGCCGGAAACGTTCGTTTGTGCCGCGGGCTTTGGGCGCGATGCGGGAGCCCGGGCCCGAGTGCTCGCGGCGGGATGGGGGATCGGCGGAGGATTCGTTCAGAGCCCCCGACCGGCCAGCGGAGCGGAGGCGTGACTCTACACCTTCGCGCCGCGCAGCCGCAGGGCGTTGACGACCACCGAGACGCTGGACAGGCTCATCGCGGCGGCGGCGATCATCGGGGACAGCAGCAGCCCGGTGAAGGGGTAGAGGACGCCGGCGGCGATGGGGATGCCGAGGGTGTTGTAGATGAACGCGAAGCCGAGGTTCTGCTTCATGTTCCGCACGGTGGCGATCGAGACGCCGCGGGCGGCGGTGATGCCGCGCAGGTCGCCTTTGACGAGGGTGATCTGCGCGGTGTCGATGGCGATGTCGCTGCCGGTGCCCATGGCGATGCCGATGTCGGCCTGCGCGAGGGCGGGGGCGTCGTTGATGCCGTCCCCGGCCATCGCGACCAGCCGCCCCTGCTGCTGCAGGTCGGCGACGATCGCGAGCTTGTCGTCGGGTTTCACCCCGGCGTGCCAGGCGTCGATGCCCAGCTGCTCCGCGACGTGCCGCGCGGGCGCGGGGGCGTCGCCGGTGGCCATCACGATGGTCATGCCGTCGGCATGCAACGCGTCTACGGCGTGCGGGGTGGAGTCCTTGATGGCGTCGGTCAGCGCGATGATCCCGACCCGTGTCCCGTCGACGGCGGCGCTGATGACGGTGGAGTCCGGGTCGGCCCGCTCGTCGAGGGCGTGGTCGTGGCTGATGTCGTCCTGGTGCATCATCGCCATGTTGCCGACGACGACGGCGCGCCCGTCGATCGTGGCCCGCACCCCGGAGCCGGGGGCGGCCTCGAACGCTTCGGGCTCGGCCAGCCGCACGCCCGCCCGCTCCGCGGCGGTGGTGACCGCGCGGGCGATGGGGTGCTCGCTGGACCTGTTCGCGCTGCCCGCGTAGTGCAGGACCTGCTGCTCCGTCCAGCCGTCCGCGGGCAGCACGGCGCTGACGCCCGGCCGGCCGATGGTGAGGGTGCCGGTCTTGTCGACCACGAGGGTGTCGATCTGCCGCATCTTCTCCATGGCGGCGGCGTCGGAGAACAGCACGCCGTGCTTGGCGCCCAGTCCGGTGCCGACCATGACCGACATCGGGGTGGCCAGGCCCAGGGCGCAGGGGCAGGCGATGATCAGCACCGAGACGGCGGCGACGATGGCGTGGCCCCAGCTGGGGTCCGGGCCGACCAGCCCCCAGACGAGGAACGTGACGATCGCGATCCCGATGACGGCGAGCACGAACCTGCCCGCGACCCGGTCGGCCAGCCGCTGCATGGGTGCTTTGGACCGCCGCGCGGTCGCGACCATCTCCACCACCCGGGACAGCACCGTGTCGGCGCCGACCTGGGCGGCGGTCACCACGAGCGCGCCGGTGGTGTTGAGGGTGCCGCCGATGACCCGGTCGCCGGGCTCCTTGTCGGCGGGCACCGGCTCCCCGGTGAGCATCGACTCGTCGATCGCGGACCGCCCGGACTCCACCAGCCCGTCCACGGGGACCTTCTCCCCGGGGCGGACGCGGACCCGGTCGCCGACGACGATCTGCGCGAGCGGCACCTCCTCCTCGCCGTCGCCGGTGACCCGGCGGGCTGTGGCGGGGGCGAGGTCGAGCAGGCCCTTGATGGCGTCGCCGGTGGTGGCGCGGGCCCGCAGCTCCAGCACCTGGCCGAGCAGGGTGAGGGTGCAGATGACCGCCGCCGCCTCGAAGTACACCGGCACCATGCCCTCGTCGTCGCGCAGCGACTCGGGGAAGACGCCCGGTGCGGCGGTGGCGATGACGGAGTAGGTGTAGGCGGCGCCCACGCCCAGGCCGATCAGGGTCCACATGTTCGGGCTGCGGTTGCGCACCGAATCGGCGAACCAGGCGAAGAACTGTCCGGCGCACCACAGCACCACCGGGGTCGCGATCGCCAGCTCCACCCACGGCTGGACGTCCGCGGCCAGCGCAGGGAAGCCGAGCACGGTGATGGACAGCAGCGCCAGGGACAGCGGCACCGAGATCCAGAACCGGCGGGCCATGTCCCGGTACTCGCGCATCGCGGTGTCGTCGTCCGCGGCCGGGAGCAGCGGCTCCAGGTGCATGCCGCAGATCGGGCAGCGGCCAGGCTTGTCGCGCACGATCTCCGGGTGCATCGGGCACGTGTATTGGGCGGCGCCCGACCGCGGCGGCGCCGTGCGCGTGGCCGGTGGGTGAGGGTGCTGGTGGGCGCCCGAGCGGAGCTCCTCCGCCGGGACCAGCCGCATGCCGCACTTCGGGCAGCCTGCCGGCCCGTCGCCGGTGACGTCCGGGTGCATCGGGCACACGTAGCCCGCCCGCCGGTCGGTCCCCGCGGCGGTCGGGCCGCCATGGCCGTGCCCGTGATGGCCGTACCCGTGGGATGCGGCGGCAGCGTCGGCGGCGGGGACCAGGCGCATGGCGCACTTGGGGCATTCCGAGGGCCCGGTGCCGGTGACCTCGGGGTGCATCGGGCAGACGTACCCGTCGCCCGCCCCGGCGCCGGCACCGGGACCGGTGGCGGCATGGTGCTGGCTCATGGTTCCTCCTTCAGTCGCCGGGCAGTCCGGTGATGCGCGCGGTGAACGTGGCCCCGGCGTCGGTGCTCTCCCAAAGGGTGCCGCCCTGCAGGACGACGATGCGGTCGCCGGCGGCGGCCAGCGCGGCCGGTTGGCCTGCGACCTCGCCGGTGGCGGTCCAGGTCGCTCCAGCATCTGTGGACCGCATGATCTTGCCGTCCGGGGCGGCGCCGATGAGGCCGGTGCCGGTCCAGGCCAGGTAGGCGATCAGCGGCGCGCCGGGGATGGGGGCCCAGGTCTGCCCGCCGTCGCCGCTGCCGAGCGGCCCGGTCTGGGTGGTGGCGATGGCCTGCGCCGGGTCGGCGGGGTTCAGGGCGAGGTCGAACGGCCCCTCGCCGTGCGTCGCCCACCCGGCCCCCTCGTCGGTGGACCGCCACAGCAGCCCATCGCCGGAGTTGACGCCCAGGACCGTGGCGCCGCTGGTCGCGATGCGGTGGAAGTCGGCCTCGCCGGCCAGGGACACCGGCTGCCAGGTGGCGCCGCCGTCGGCGGATACCAGCAGCCCGAGGTCGGCCGGGGCGTCCATGCCGGGGCCGGGGTGGCCCGAGGCCAGCCACCAGTCGGCGGCGGGAGCGAACCCCATCACGTCGAACGGCTCCCCGACGAGCGCGGGGGCCTGCCCCGGGTCCTGCCGGTACAGGCCCTCGTGGGTGCCCAGCAGCACGGCGCCGCCGTCCAGGGCCACGTTGTGCACGTGCCCGATGTCGATGCCGTCCGCGGACACCGGCGCGGCTGGAGCCTGCGCGGTGGGCGACGTGGACGACGCAGTGGTCGCCTGGTCCCCGGGGTCGGCGCTGCAGCCGGCGACCAGGGCGGCCGCGGTCAGCGCGGCGAGGGCGGCGGCGGCCCGCGAATGGAGCCTCACGGCGCCGGAGTCCCCGGCGGGGTCGCCAGCATCTGTTGCATGGTGGCGATCTCGGCCTGCTGCGCGGTGATGATGCCGTCGGCCAGCGCCGCGACCTGCGGGTCCAGGGTCGCCGCGGCGGCCTGCTCGGCCATGTCGATGGCGCCCTGGTGGTGCTCGGTCATCATCTGCAGCCACGCCTGGTCGAACTCGGCGCCGGTCATCCCCTCGAGGGCCGCCATGTCCTGATCGCTCATCATCCCCGAGACCGTCATGCCGCCCATGTCGTGGTCCATGCCCTCCATATCTTCGGGCGAGGTGGCGCCGGGCATCGCCGTCGGCTGGTCCCAGCCCTCAAGCATCATGGTCATCTGCTGGATCTCGGGGCCCTGCGCCGCCTCGATCTGCCCGGCGAGCTCCTGGACCTGCGCCGACGCGCCGGAGGCAGGGTCCAGCGCCATGCCGGCCATCGCCACGGCCTGCTGGTGGTGCGGGATCATCGCCTGCGCGAATGCGGCGTCCGAGGCCGACGCTGTGGTGGTCGCCCCGTCCGAGGTCGCCGCCGCCCCGTCGCCGGACGGGTCGTCGCTGCAGGCGGACAGCCCGACGGCCAGCGCGGCCGCGATCCCCAGCGCGGCCAGCTTCCTGGTGTGCTTCATGGTGGTTCCCCTTCAGGTGGTGTAGTCCAGGCGGGTCATCATGCCCGCCTCGGCGTGGTAGGCGTTGTGGCAGTGGACCATCCACTGCCCCGGGTTGTCGGCGGCGAAGTCGACCTCGGCGGCGCCCATCGAAGGGACCAGGAGGGTGTCCTTCCGGGCGCCGTCGCCGCCGGCGGGGCCGAGCTGGAAGGTGTGCCCGTGCAGGTGGACCGGGTGCGGCATCATCGACCGGTTCACGATCCGCAGCCGCCCGGCCTGCCCCTGCCCGACGGTCAGCGGCACCGTGTCGTCGTAGGTGCGCCCGTTGATCGTCCATTCGTACGGTCCCATCGACCCGCCCAGGACCAGGTCCTGCACCCGATCCGGGCCCCGGCCCGGCAGCGCGGCGCCGGCGGCCGCCCGCAGCCCGGCCACGGTCAGCGGCGGCCCGTCGAGGCCCTCCGGCAGCGCCCCGGCGTCCGGGACCGGCCCAGTGCCGGTGCGGATCAGCGCCCGCGCGCCGCCGGTCCCGCCGGACTTGCCGACCGGACGCGCGACCAGCGGGAACACCCCGTCGGACAGGGCGACGGTCGCGTCGTACCGCTCGCCCATCCCGATCCGCACCGCACCGGCCGTCACCGGTTCGACCGGCCAGCCGTCGCTGTGGGTGACGGTCAGGTCGTGCCCGCCCAGGGCGACGTCGAAGATCGTGTCAGCGGCGGCGTTGATGAGCCGCAGCCGCACCCGCTGGCCGGGCCCGGCCAGCAGCACGTCCGGGTCGCCCGGCGCCCGGCCGTTGACCAGGTACAGCGGGTAGTCCACGTCGCCGCCGTCCATCCCGCGGTGCATGCCCATCATCCCGCCCCCGGAGTCGCGCAGCCCGGCGTAGATGTCCTGCGGGGAGGGCCCGACGCCGTCGGTCCAGTCGTCCAGCACGACGACCCACTCCGCGTCGTAGCCGCCGGGCTCGGCGGGGTCGTCGACGATGAACGGCGCGTACAGGCCGCGGTCGGCCTGCAGGCCGGTGTGCGGGTGGAACCAGTACGTGCCCGGGTCCGGGACCACGAACTCGAACGCGAAGCCCCCTCCCGGCGGCACCGGCTCGGAGGTCACGTGCGGGACGCCGTCCATGTCGTTGCGGATCGCCAGCCCGTGCCAGTGCACCGACGTCTCCTCGGGAAGGTCGTTGGCGAACGCGACCCGTACCAGGTCCCCTGCGGTCGCGCGGATCGGCGGCCCGGGGACCGTGCCGCCGTACGCCCACGTCGTCACGACCCGGCCGCCGAGGTCGACGTCCACCTGCCCCGCAGCGAGCTGGTAGGCGCGGACCGCCCCGGTGGTGGGGCGGGCCGATTCGGCCGCCGCCACCTGCGACGGCCCCACCAGGCCCGGCGCGGCGCGGGTGCAGGCCGCCAGCCCGGCGGCCGCGCCGGCGCCGAGCAGCCCGACCAGCACCTGGCGGCGGGTCGGCGCTGCGGGGGTCTCCATGGCGGCAACTGTGCCGGGGGCGGCTGGAGGTTCGAACCAGATCGGATGAAGGTTCGATGAAGGAGCCGGCCTTCATCGAACCTTCATGGACGCTGGACCGCAGCGATACCTCGCGGCGCGATGGTGGCGGAAGCAGGAGGTGCACCATGATGGGTTGGTACGACGACGGATGGTCCTACGGCTGGATGGTCGTGATGATGCTCGGCTGGGCGGTCCTCATCGCGGTGGCGGTCTGGGCGGTGGTGGCGCTGACCCGGCGCGGCGACCGGGCCGAGGGGCGGGCGGCCTCGCCGGCGCCGACGGCGCGGCAGGTGCTGGACGGCCGGTTCGCGGCGGGGGAGATCTCCGGGCAGGAGTACATGGAGGCGCGCCGCCTCCTGGACGACGGGACCGGTCCGGCCGACCGGCCGGCGCCGGCCTGACCGCGGCGGGAGGAGGCACGGGTGGACCAGCGCCGCGTCCTGGTGGTCGACGACGAGCGGCCGCTCGCCCGGGTCGTCGGCTCCTACCTGCAGGCTGAGGGCTTCGCCGTCGACCTCGCGCACGACGGCCCCAGCGCCGTCGACGCCGCCCGCGGCGCCGATCCGGAGCTGGTCGTGCTCGACGTTATGCTGCCGGGGTTCGACGGGATCGAGGCGTGCCGCCGGATCCGGCAGTTCAGCGACTGCTACATCATCATGCTCACCGCCCGCGACGAGGAGATCGACAAGGTCGTCGGGCTCTCCGTCGGGGCCGACGACTACCTCGTGAAGCCGTTCTCGCCGCGCGAGCTCGTCGCCCGCGTGCGGGCCATGCTGCGCCGCCCCCGCACCGGCGCCGTCGCCCGGGAGCCGGCCGATGCCGAGCGGCTCACGTCCGGGGGCCTGGTCGTCGACACGGTGTCGCGGAAAGCCTGGCTGTCCGGCGATGAGCCCGAGCTGGACCTCACCCGCACCGAGTTCGACCTGCTGGCAGTGCTCGCGGCAAGCCCCCGGCGGGCGTTCACTAGGCGCCAGCTCATCGACGAGGTGTGGGGGCCGGACTGGTTCGGGGACGAGCACATCGTCGACGTCCACATCGGGCACCTTCGCCGCAAGCTCGGCGACGACGCCGCGCGGCCCCGCCACATCCGCACCGTCCGCGGCGTCGGCTACGGCATGGCGGCCCCGTGAGCCGCCGCAGCGGCATCGCCGCCCGGCTGCTGGCCGCACAACTCATCGTCCTGGCCGTGGCCGGCGCGACGATGGTCGTCACGGTCCTGCTCGTCGCCCCCGGCCTGTTCCGCTACCACCTGCAGCACACCGGGGAGGATTCCCCGATCGTCCAGCAGCACGCGCAGGAGGCCTTCGAACTCTCCTTCGCCATCGCGGTGGCCGTCGCCGGCGCGGCGGCCCTGATCACCGCCGGGGTCCTGTTCTGGCTGCTGACCCGCCGCGTCAGCAGGCCGGTGGAAGATCTCGCCGACGCAGCGGCGTCCATCGCCGCGGGCCGCTACGACGTGACCGTGCCGTCCGACGGATACGGCCGCGAGCTGACCACCCTGGCGGCGTCCTTCCACGGCATGGCGCGGCGGCTGGCGTCCGCCGAGACCGCCCGCACCCGGCTGCTGGCCGACCTCGCCCACGAGATCCGCACCCCCCTGGCCACCCTGGAGGCCCACATCGACGGCCTGGAGGACGGCATCGTGGCGGCCGGCCCCGAGACCTACGCCGTCATGCGCGCCCAGGTCGACAGGCTGCGCCGACTGGCCAGCGACATCAAACTGGCCGCCGCCGCGCAGGAGCACGCCCTGCACCTGCGCACGGCCCCGCAGGAGCCGGGGGCGCTGCTCGCGGCGGCGCGCGAGGCCGCCGCTCCCCGTTACGCCGCCAAGGGCGTCGCCCTGCAGCGCGGACCGTCCCGCCCCTGCCCACAGGTGATTGCCGACGCCGACCGCATCGGGCAGGTGCTGGCCAACCTGCTGGACAACGCACTGCGCCACACCCCCCCGGGGGGTGCGGTGCGGCTGGCCTGCACCCCGGTGCCCGACGGACAGATCGAGATCACCGTCACCGACACCGGCGACGGCGTCCCCGCCGACCAGCTCGACGCCATCTTCGACCGGTTCCACCGCATCGACGGGGCGCGCGGCTCCGGAGACGGCAGCGGCAGCGGGCTCGGCCTCACCATCGCACGAGCGATAGCCGCCGACCACGGCGGCAGCCTCACCGCCGCCAGCCAGGGCCCCGGCCACGGAACCACGATGACGCTGCGGCTGCCCTGCGCCCCGCAGCACAGACCGGCGCCCGCACCGGCACCGGGATCCGCCAGGGCCCGGGGCGGCGGCCAGCGATGAAAGTGGGCCGAGCCGAAGGGCCGCGCGGCCGTTCATTCGTGGCATCCTCGGCCCTCCGAAGCCGGTGGAAATCGGCCGAAGCCTCGCGCGGGCCGTGCCCACCGATAGAGCTGCCAACGAGAATGACCAACTCACCGCCAAAGAGTCGAAGAGTCACGGCGCCTTGGAGGTCACGCGCAACTTCGGGTTGCTCATCTGTGAACCGGCCATCCGGATGAAGCCGCCAACCAGATCGATCAGAAGACCGCCAACGAGTTCGCAACTTCACAGACACCACCCACCACGGGACCGGTGTCGCCGCCAATGTGTAGCCCTGGGGTCACACCCCAAGACGACTCAGATGTCCGCCAACATCGAGTCACGCGACGCGGCCCGCCTCACCCTGTGCGGACCACTGGTGGGGGAGCGGCCCAGACGCCGATGCGCGTGAACGCTTGGGACGGTGGACGGGCGCGCCTGGGAGCCGCCAAGGACTTTCGGCCCTTGTGGCCAGCCGACCGGTGACGGGACTCTGGAGGGGCGCGGGAGACAGGCCCCCGTCATCGCGCGATCCGAAGGAGGAAATCATGGCTATCCGTTTCCACAGGACCTCGCTCGTGGCCGGGGTCAAGGGTCAAGAGGCGGCAGCCTTCGCGGCTGAGGTCTCCGAGTACTCCACCGAGACCTTGGGGATCCCCACAACGTGGGGCATGCAGGTCGGCGGCACCTACGGCACGATGCATTGGTTCTCCGACTTCGAGGACATGGCCGCCTTCGACGCCGCCGTGATGAAAACCCTCACCGATCCCGGATACCTCGCCATCATGGCCAAGGCCGAGGAGTTGTTCGTCGAGGGAACCACCGAGGATTCGGTCATCTACATGATGTGACGAGGCCTGGACCCACCGAGGCGAGGTCCGCCAGCAGGCCACGTTCCGCACACAGCTCCTCGGCGGGAGTTGGCTCGCGACAGCGAGCGCAAGGGGTGGCGCTGAGTGTCCCGCGACGAACTCGGCAGGCTCACCATCCACCCCCCGATGCGGCTGCGGATCGACCACTACCTTGAGGAGCGGGCGGAGCCGTACCTGGGGTGAGGGCTCCCGAGTCAGTGCCCGGGCAGCCCACCCAAACCCTTCGGCCGAACTCCCGGGGCGGCGTCACTCCGCCCGGTTCGGGGCGAAGTGACGCGGCCCCGGATGATCCCCACTGGACTCCTGACAGCACGCTTGGCGCTGGCTGCACCACGACGAGACGGTCACGCTGAGTGACCGCGGGGAGCCTGCACCGCACTCCGACACTTGCGCGGCCAGATCGGCTTCAGGTGGGAGGCGTGACCCCGGTTCGTCACGCTGTGTGAGATCGGGCAGGTGGGACGGCGGTCGGGTCGGCAAGCGCCGCGTCATACCGCGCCACACGCGGCGCAGTGACGCAGCTGCCGCATGCCGTTCTGCATTGAGCAGGTCGTGCTCGGGTCGGACCCGGCGTGCTCGGCGACGTTACAGGTCCTGCAGCAGCGCGAGTGTCTCGCGGACCTCGGTCAGGACCACCGGCCCGACGTTTCCGGTGCGCTGTGGATCCGAGTCGTGGCCACGGATCGCAGGTGGCACTGCGCCGAGGGCCGCGAGTCCGTTGTCCTCGTGGGATCCGGGCGGCGGTCACCACGATCGCCGGCCGGCGTAGGCCGGCCTCGCTACCGGCGGGCATGCCGAGGTCGAGCCTACGACGTCACCCGGCGTCAGCATCGAGCCACGCCGTCTCATCCTGCTGAGCTCTGCCGAGAGGTCCCGCCATGGCGTCCTGGCGGAGTGCTCGGATGGCCCGGCTGACCGTCTCGTCGATCGTCTCGTGCCGCTGCGCCGCCAGTCGCGTCACCCGCGCATGAGTGTCCCTGCTGATGCGGATCGTCGTTGTCTCGGCCACGCCACAACGCTACCGTGTGTAGACAGATTCGTCTACACGCGGTCGCATGGCCGTCCACGGGACAGCAGCCGAGCTGCTCGACTCGCGGCGGAAGGGGGCACGTCAGGGCGTCCGGTTGGCGGTCGCCTGTGGAAGGGCCCGCGGGGCGGGTGCCCCGACTTGCCGACGGGGCATCGACACCGCGCCTTACCAGCGTGATGGCGCGGCTTCCTCCAACTTGGTCGGCTGGTGGCGAGCACCGAGGCCAGTCATCCCGAAGACAGCAGGATGAGGACGAAGACCGCACTGCCGACCACCAGCAGCGCCAGTCCGATCCACAGCGCGATGCGCATCCGCCGCCGATCGGCCGGGGTGGGCGGCCGGAGCCGCCCTCGGCGCCGGTACTTGGCCTCCAGCGACGCGCCGACCGAGGCACCGAACGCGACGCCGATGGCTGGACCGATACCGATCAGTCCCGGGGTGCCGCTGACCGTCGCGATCACGACCCCGACGCCGGCGAACAGCGCCATCCCGATGCCGATCCAGGTGGCGACGACCTCCCCCTGCCGGTACTCCCGTTTCGCCACGGCGCCCATCTTGCATCGGCGTGACCATGTTGGGAAGTGCCGAACGGCCGGTCGGCAGTCGCAGCCGGCCCAATAATGCTGTGTGAGCAGATGCTGCTCGCTCCCGCTGCGTCGGCCGACACCGCCGCGAGTACGCCTTCCAGGGGTCCGATCACGCCGGGACCGAGGCAGTTACGATCAGTGTGATCGTCCTGGCGATCCGCTGCCCGTTGTTGCCCAGGATCGACGCAAGAATGCGGGCTCGCCCGCCGGACGAAGGCACTCGATGGACATCACACTGTGGACGGTTGCCCCATGAGCAGCACGATCGACGTCACGAGCCGGGCCTCGCCTGGGCCGGCAGCTCGCCTGGTACTTCGGCGGGCTGCTCGTTGTCTACGGGATCGGCCTGGCCGCCTTCTGGCCCGCGCAGGGCGAGCAGCCCAGCGACGCGCTCTTCCTGGTGCTCATGTTCGCCCCCACGGCCGGGGCGCTGCTGGCCCGGTTCGCCGCCAAGGGGCGCATCCAGTGGGGACGCCCCAACCTCTGGCTGCTCGCCGGATTGCTGCCCGCTGCTGCCGTGCTGGGCGCCTACCTGCTCGGGTCGGTCTTCGGCTGGGACACCGAGAACCCCGACGTGCTGCGCGCCGCGCTGGTCGCGGCACCGCTGGCGATCGCCACGGCCGCGCTGTCCGCGGTCGGCGAAGAGATCGGGTGGCGGGGATTCCTCTGGCCGACGCTGCGTGACCGATCCGGGTTCTGGCGGGTCAGTCTGATCGTCGGGGTGATCTGGTGGATCTACCATGTCCCGCTCATCCTGCTCGGCTGGTACGGCAGCATCGCCGGGCTCCCGGCGTTCACGGTGGCCATCGCCGGGTTCACCCTGTTCGTCGGCGTGCTGACCGATCGCTCGCGGTCGCTGTGGCCCAGCGTCATCGCGCACGGGGCCTGGAACGGGCTGGTCGCCACCAGCTTCGCCGCCACTGAGGGCGACGAACGGGTGCCCGCCTTCGCCGGCAGCGACGCACTGCTCGGCGAGTTCGGCTGGCTCGCCGCCATCACCATGATCGCCCTCGGGCTCGCGACCGCCTGGTGGCACACCCATCACCCCTCGACGCACCCCGTGGCGCCGGCAGGCAGCTGACCGCTGGAGGCTCGACGGCGACGCCCATCGGGCGGGACGACCAGGACGAGCCCTAGGCAGTGGTGTCGCGACGGGAGCGGCGGGCGCGCACGATTCCCCTCACCCCAGCGAGCACCGCCACCGCAGAAGCCGCCAGGGCCGCCCATGAGTACCAGTTGGTGCTATCACCGGTATCGGCCAGGCTGAGCATGACGGCGGCCACGAACAGCAGCAGACCCGCGAACAACAAGACGATGGGCATCGCGTCTCCCTTTCCGACCGCCGTTCCGGGGCCGGAGATTCCCGGGCGCCCAGCGGACCGGCGCGAGCATATCGGGCGATTGGCCCGTCCCTGCCGTGCACAGCGGCGAAGCGGACGCTCCACGACCTGCCCGCGCCGCGCGAGGTGGACCCTGATGAGCACGTCCCGCTCCCGTTGCGTCGCCGACCATCGGGCGCTGGCCGATTCGACGGCGAGTCCACAGGGCGCTACCAGGAGCCGTGCGATCGTGCTGCCGGGGCCGTCACTCGATGTCGCGCGAGCGCATGCTCCACCAACTGATCAGGCAGCCGACCGCGACCACAGACACCAACATCGCAAGGCCCCGCACGTCGTCGATCCGGAGGTACCCGGGAGGCGGCGACCCCTCGGGCAGCACCGTCGTCTCCCATAGCAGTCAATAACTATGGGAGAAGGCACTGCCATAACGCCCGGCGTAAGCTGCCCGCGACGGGCCCGGGCTTGCGCTGCGCTGAGAGGGGTCCTGCCTCGCGGGCCCGGTTCCCGGGCTGAGGTATCTGCGGCGAGGCGATTGAGCGTGTCGCCATTCGCATCTGCTGCGACAGTCTCGCAACAGATGCGAGTGCGTGCGGTGTACGAAAGCAGGTCTCGGCAGTCATGCCACGCCTCCGTGAGACGCGGGGATCCGAGCGGCTTCGCGTTCAGCCGAGTCCGAGCTAGACGCGATCAAGCCGCAGCGACTTGTGCGTCCTTCGCGGCGAAGTGACGCGGCCGCGACCGGGACGGCGCACCGGCGGAGTGACGCACCTTGGTCGGCCGCCCGGCGACGACGGGCCACAGTGACCTGTCCGCGGCTTTCCCCAAACGCACGCGGGCCGTTCCGTTGCTGCTCGACCGCCGTCGCCGGCGCGGCTGGGCTGTGGTCCTGACGGCGCACGGGCGTGCCGCGCCCGGAGTCGGCCGGTGGGCCGTGGTGGATGGGGCCTCCGCGCGTTTGCGATGCACCTACCGGTCCCGCCGCAGCCGGTCCAGCACCCCGGTCTGGGCGAGCAGCGCGAACCTGTCGGGCACGCCCCAGTGCTCCACGATGCGCCCGTCGACTATTCGGGCCACGTCGATCACCGTGAAGTCGACCGGCCTGCCGCTCGGCGGACCCATGAACGGTCCGGTCGCGGTTCCCCGGGCCCGCGCCCGGATCCATACCGTCTGGCCGTCCTGCACGAAGTCCTCGATGGTGTACGTGATGTCGGGGGTGGCTGCGTGGACGAAACCGATCGCGCTCTTGAGATTCGCGATCGCGGCCGCCCCGGCGCCCTCGAGGCCGAACTGGTGCTCGACCATGTCCGGTGCGCACAAATCGTCGACGATGCCCTGGTTGCCAGCGGCGAAGCCCTCGTCCAAGAGCCGTCGCACCACAGCCAGTGGTGAGGGTGATCCGTCTATCACACTGCCTCCTCAGCTAGGGGAGGCCCGAGCACCTCGATGCCGTACTCCGCCGCCAGTTGCAGCCACCTGGGCACCTCGGTCGCCAAGGGCTGGCCGTCGCTGCCGGGCAGGCGGCGCTCGGCGGCCGGCACGCCCACCTCGTCGTACATGTGCAGCAGGCCGCCCGGCGCCGTCAGCGCCAGGAACCGGGCCGGTTGCCCGCCGGTGATCCGGAATGCGTGCGGCAGCCCGCGGGGGAGCCAGAGGAAGTCGCCCGACTGCAGGCGGAGGACATCATCGCCCGCCCGATAGGTCATCGCGCCGTCGAGCAGGAAGAAGGCTTCGGCCTCCTTTGTATGCCGATGCAGCGGCGGCGCAGCACCCGACGGGGCCGTCACGACGCTCAATCCGACCAAGCCCCCGCCTTCTTCGCCGGTGAGGAGGTGCTCGAACAGTTGACCCATGGCCCAGGTGGCCGGGCCTTCCCCCGAGCGGATGTGGATCGCGGTGAGTTGCTCTGACATGGCCTCTCCTGCCGTCCTCGGGTGATTCGCCCGAATTGCTTTCGGATGAATCACAACTAACGTAGATGCCATGGGCGAGGAGTTCAAGACCCGCAGCTACCGGTCACCCGTTCGCGCCGCCCAGGCCGCCCAGACGCGGCGCGCGATCCTGCTGGCAGCAAAGGAGTTGTTCACCGCTAAGGGCTACGGCTGCACCGTCGCCGAGGTCGCCGAGCGGGCCGGCGTTTCGGTGGACACCGTCTACACCAGCGCCGGCCGCAAGCCCGCGCTGGTCCTGATGGTGATCGACATGGTGCTCGGCGAGGCAGACGAGCCCATCCCGGCAGAGCAACGGGCCTACGTCCAGAAGATGCGAGCGGCCCCCACCTCGGTTGCCAAGCTCGAGCTGTACGCAGATGCCCTGGCGAGCCTGCTGCCCACCGTGGCCCCGTTGCAGGAGGCATTGCGCGAGGCCGGTCGCGCCGACGCCGAATGTGCGCGCACCTGGCAGCATCTGGTCGACCGGCGCGCCGGTCGGATGCTTGCCCTGGCCGCAGAGCTGCGCGCTACCGGCGAGCTGCGCGAAGACCTCACCGACGCTCAGGTCGCCGACATCCTCTGGTCGATGACCAGCGCCGAGTACTACCTGCTGCTGGCCCAACGCCAGTGGACCCCGCAGCAGTACGGCAGATATGTTGCAGACGCCTGGACGAGGGTGCTGCTGAAGCCAGATGCTCGGCTCCCCCCGCGCTGACGTGCGTCGCGTCACTTGGCGAACAAGGACGGATCGATCGAGATTCCGACCGGCGACTTCCCAGAGGTGTGACGGCGATGATCAAGGCAGCGCTTGTTGTTCAGAGTTGTCGATGAGATCAGCCGGACGATGGGTCGCAAGCCCGATTCCCGATATCCGAGGTTCGTTTCACGAATCCGCACGAGGACGCCAAGCCGGGTGAGGCCACAGGACCGGACTCCCCGCCGGCGCCGAAGCGCCGCTAGGCGGCCCGCTCCCGGACCACCTGTGCGACGGCCATGCGCCGCACGGCACGCAGGCCGGGCACCTGGGAGAGCACGGCGACCGCCATGATGGCCAGCGCGGATAGCAGCAGCAGCGTCGACGGCCGGATGTACAGGTCGAACGTGAACTGGTCGCTGGAGTAGGTCTGCATCATCGCCCCGGCCGCATTGACGCCCAGCACCAGCCCGGGCACAACGCCCAGCGCGCCACCAGCGTGTTCTCCCCACCGACGACCCCCGCGACGGCGCCGTGCCTGACCCCCGCCGCCCGCAGCGTCGCCAGTTCGCGCTGCCGCTCCGCGATGTTGACCGTCATCGTCGTGAAGATGATGGCGAACGCCATCGCCGCTCCCAGGGCGAGCATCGCGCCGATGAGCACGATGAACAGGCCCCGGACTCCCGATGCTGTCCCCAACCTCGGCTCCGATCAGCGACTGCAGCTGATCGGTCTGCGGGTGGAAGGGGAACACCATCGCTTCCCAGATCAGCGCCGCAGGCCCGGCTTCTGCAACCAGGGCCAACACGTCCGCCTCGTCGAGCCCCAGCGGCTTCTCGCACAGCACGGCCTTGCCTGCGTGAGCCGCAGCCGCCGCCCACTCGGTGTGCGTGTCATTGGGCAGTGCCACGTAGACGGCGTCGACGTCGGGGTCCTCCACCACCGCCCGGTAGCCACCCACCGATCGGGCGACGCCGTGTCGTGCGGCGAACCGTTCGGCGCGGTGCGGATCTCGGGCCCCCACCACCTCGGCGCTGCCACCGCCCTCCTCCAACAGCGCCGGCAGGAACTCCCGCACTGCGATTCTGGAAGCTTCCAGCAGAAACCAGCGGACAGGGGGCCGCGTGCCGGCGATGCTCATGCCCCCACTGTGCCGCGGTCAGGCGGTTCCGGGCGCGCTCACGGTTCCCGCCTGATCCGGACCCAGGGGCGAAAGGCCCGGGATCGATGAGCCGGGGAGGCATAGCGTCAAGGAGCACGACCTGCTCCAGGACGTGCTCGAACAGACCACACATGGGGTGATGGCAATGACGCTGCAGAATCTCGACCGAACCGCCGAACCCTCATCGATGGACGTGGGCGCCGCCTGGACGAGGGTCCGGTTCGCGGTGCTCTGGGTGATCGTCGGATGCGCGTTGGCCGGGACCATGGCGGTGTTCTTCTATGAGCCTGGTGTCCTCGAGGAAGGCGTCGCCGGCGTGATGGAGGGCGAGACCGTGACGGAGGGTATGGCACTGCTGAACGCGGCGATGGTGGCGCTACCGCTGGCGATGGCGGCGGCCGTGCTCTTCCTGCCTGGCCGCGCAACGGCGATCGGCAATCTGGCGGTGGGCGTGCCGCTCGGCGTGTTCGGCCTCTACGCGCTGGTCTCAGAAGTATCGGGCGGCGCATTGCACGCGCATGTGACGCTCGCCGCCCTGGCCACGGTGATCGCGTGGCTCATCGTGGGCCTCAGCATCGCCGAACTGCGGCACCGCCCCCACGGGGCCGCGCCGGCAGCGGGCGCCGATGCTCGGGCAGGGGCTTGAGCGCGATGAAGACGGCAACGGCCGCCGCACTGGGCGTCGCCACCGTGGGGCTGGGGACGGCCGCGGCGATCCGGCTGGGGGGCGACTGGGGAACGAAGGGGCCGGAACTGGCCGCGTTCGGCAACGGGATGGCCTACGCCCGCTTCGGGGAGGGGTCCAAGACGCTGCTGTGGATCCCCGACCCCGGCCACGCCGGTCACACCGGCCCCTACCTGCGGTTCATGGCAAGGGTGGTGCAGCCCTTCGTCGACGCCGGCTACACCGTGTTCCTGGTCGGCCACAGGCCCGGGCTGCGGCCCGGCTGCACGCTGGCGGACCTCGGCGACGACTATGCGGCGTTGATCGCCGAGGAGTTCGGCGGGCGGGTCGACCTGCTGGTCGGGGACTCCGGCGGCGGGATGATCGCCATGACCGTCGCCGCCCGGCACCCCGACCGCTTCGGCCACATCGCGACCGTTGCGGCCGGCCGGGTCCTCGGCGAGGAGGTGCGGGTGGCCAACGTCGAGTCCGCACGACTGCTCGCCGCGGGCCGCCGCACCGACGCCGCCGAGGTGATGGTGCGGGCGATGTTCCCGCAGATCAGCATCAGCTGGGCGCGGCGTGCGCTGGCGGTGGTGATCGGACGAGTCAGCTTCCCCGCCGAGGTGGACCCGGGGGACGTGGTTGCCGGCGCCGAGGCCTTGAGCGCCTTCGACGGCCGGGAGCTCCTGCCGGGCATCGGCGTGCCCGTGCTGCTCGTGGGGGGTGACCGTGACGAGGATGTCCCGGCAGCGGTGTATCGGGAGACCGCAGAACTCATCCCGGAGGGCACGCTGCGGATCTATGGCGGCAAGAACCACCTCGGCACGATCGGCGACCCGCGACTGGCGCACGACATCCTCGACTTCGTGGCAGGCGCGGCTCCGCAACCGGCGCTCGAGGACCGGCGAGCGGAGTAGGCGCCGCCGCGGGACTGGGGCCGTCCGGGGTCGCGCTGGGGTCGGGCAGCAGTGCTGCGGAGTGGCGCAGGGGGTTGCCCGGTCAGCCGACCGTTGGGTCTGCCCGGGCCGGGGATGCCGAAGCACCCGAGACGCGTTGCGGGCTTTCGGTGTGGCGCCTGCGCTGGGTCGGCGAAGCGCCTTGCTGGGACCTCTGGCCCTGGCGCCCCGGCCCGACCCGCGGAAGCGTCGACCGCGAGGGCGCCTGCGGCGGGGAGCCGCAGGAGATCGCGGCCGCACAGCGCGGACGGGGTGGGGACTCAGCCTGAGGGAGGCCGTCAGATGACCAGTACGACACACACCCGCAGCATCCACATCGATGCACCCGTAGAGAAGGTCTTCGACTACGTCAAGGACCCGCAGAACCAGTGGGACGCCTACGAACTGGGGGACAAGAGCACGATCGCTGAGAAGGACGTCGCCGCGGATGCGGGCCAAGGATCCACCTGGACGTGGCAGGGCCACTTCCTGTTCATCCCGATTCACGGCACCATGACCCGCGAGGCGTACGTCCCCAACCAGCGCATCGTCGACCAGTCCACCACCGGCGTGCTGTGGACCTACACCTTCGAGCCGGACGACTCGGGCACGACCCTCACCATGGAGGTCGAGGTCTCCAGCAAGGTGCCCTTCCTGGACAAGGTCGAGGACAAGCTCGCCTGGCACGGCGAAAAGGACCTCGACACCTGGCTCGGCAACTTCAAGAAGGCGATCGAGGCCTGATCCCGACAACCGAGGGGTCCGGCGTTCTCGGATTCACGGGTTGGGGCGCGGGTGCGCGGTGCCGCTGCACACGTCACGCGGCGTGCCTGACGGCGGGGACCGGGGCCGCGCGAACGCGCCCAGCACGCTCAGGCCGGGTGGCCGCCGGATGTCGCTGCGGTCCGCCCGTAGATGGGCAGCGTATCCGCCGGAGGGCGCCGGGGGATCTCGTCGATCTGGAGCGGCTGGAGGGGTCGGCGAGCCTCGTCGCAGATCAGGATGATCAGTGCCCCGATCGAGCGCGCCTCGAGGGTCACGAACAGATCGAGCACGTTCGCGAGGTGGTCGGGGTCGGTCAGCGGGATGGTGGGCCAATGCTCGGGCGGGTCCCGGAACACTCATGGCGCTAGCCTCGGGCCGGTTGGCGCAGGCGGGTCGACCGCTCGCCCGGATCTGTCCGGCACACGCCGGGCCGGGAAGCCGAGAGCGGCGTTCCCCGATCAGCAGGTGGCGTGGAGGACAGCGCGGACCTCGGAGGAGTCGAGGCCGGACAGCAGGCGGCAGGCTTCCCGGGTCGGGACCGCCGTGATGGTGATGCCGCGCCGCTGCGCCTCGCGCTCCACGTCGGGCATCACCGGCAGCGTTGCTTGCCAACACCCCCGTTCGGGGGCGGCCCCGGGCCGAAGGATCCACTCGGTCGGCGGGGCCCCACGTCGGCACCGCCCCCGGGCGGGATGCCGAAGGCAAAGAAAGACCCGGCCCACTAGAGGCCGGGTAGGTGGCCCGAGTGCACCTCAGGACGGACGAGGCCGGCCGGTGTCACACCCATTTCTCGGGCCTCCGGTGGTTGCCGACGTGCTCAGGGAGGGGGTGCGCGAGCAGCTCGGCGGCGGTCAACCGGTGCCAACAGCGCCTCCCGGCGCCCTCGTCGTGCGCGCCGCGAAGGCTGATCACCCCGACTGGCACTCTCCGGCGGACGTGCGCGACGGCGAACGCCAGATCGGAATCGTTCGACACCACCACCGCCGCGTCCACCTCGCCCTCCAGCACATCGATCAGCAGGTGGGGCGCGACGTTGACGTCCGAGCCCTTCTCCTCCTGCTTGCGGTGCTTGACCAGCAGGTGCGCCCCGTCCGCCGCCAGCGTGGTCCACTCGGCCTCGGGCAGCGAATCCTCCGTGAAATCGACCAGCACGCGCTGCCGCTGCCGCTGCCGGAGTCGCTTCCGCGGGGGAGCCGCCGCCGCCACTGCTGACGCCTTCGTGAGGTTTGTCGCCTTGTGGTATGGAACCCGCGATGGTCACAACCCGTCGAGATGGTCACAACCCGTCGAAGCAGTACGAAGACGCGTTGAACTCGGGGGGTCTTGTGAGACGAATCACTGCCGCACTACGCGGCGCCGTCACTGTAGTAGCCGCTCTGGCCGTTCCGACCCAGTCCGCCTTGCCAAGGGGCACCGACCGGAAGCCCGCCGAGCAGTCCACAAAGAAGCAGCCCGCCGGATGACGGGGGGAGATGCCGGGCGGGGACTGGAACAAAGTGCACCAGCGGCCGTGTTCGGCGACGCAGGCGGGCCGTTCGTTCGACTGCACCCTATGGCGACGGTTTCGCCGCGGGGTCCGGACTCGGACGTCGGCGGCGCGCATCGCGGTCACGCTGAGTGAGATCGACCTTGAGAGACCGGATGCGTGTCCGCCCTTGGACGGGGTGAAGACCTCGCGTCGGACAGTCCATTGCGGCGATGGGGGTCACTGCCTCGGCGCGCCGACGGCCTGCTGCTGGTCGGCGGGCAGGGTCGAGGTGGGGGTCGGGGCAGGGGACTCGGCCGGGGCGGGCGTGGTTGAGGGCTCTGCCGTAGGGGTGCCGCCGCCGGTGGCGAGGACGATGCCGCCGGCGATGAGGGCCACGACCGCGATCCCGGCGAGGGCGGCCCACAGGCGCCGCCGGTCGCGGCCGCGGCGGGGCGGCGCCGGCGGTGCCGCGGGGCCCGGCGCCGACGGGGTCGGGGAGGCGGGGATGGTCATGGTCGTCCTCCTACCCGGCCTGCTCGATCGGGCCGATGGCGGTCTGGGTGAGCGGGATGCCGGTGCCCGGCAGCAGGGCCACGGAGCGGCCGCTGATGGTGACGGCGGCGCCGGCCGCGGTGCGGGTGGCGGTGACGGCGGGGTCGGCGAGGAACCCGGCGGCGCCGTTGCCCTGCAGGGCCGCGGCTGCCCGGGCCCGGCCCTGCGCGGCGGTGCCGTCGAGGGCCTGGGCGGCGCGCAGCCCGTCCTGGGCGGCGAGCATGGCCAGGGTGCGTGCGTGGTACCAGACGGCCGTCTGCACGATGCCGAAGATGAGCAGCAGGACGACCGGGAACACCACCACCAGTTCGAGGGTGGCGCTGCCGGCCTGCCCCCGCTCGTGTCGGCGGGCGGGGGCGGGGGCGGTGTCGCGGCGGGGCATGGTCAGTTGATCTTGCCGAGGTAGTTGTCGGCGACCGCCTTCAGCCCGGCGCCGATGCCGATGGCCATCGCGAACGCGATCGAGCCGATCACGACCCACTCGACGGTGGTGAAGTGGGGCGGCACAGCGGCCGCCTGCATGACAGCGGCCGCTACACCTCCTCCGGCTCCATCACGATGGCGCCGGAGGGGCACTCGGCCACGCACAGCCCGCACCCCTTGCAGTAGTCGAGGTCGAAGGCGTAGTCGCGCCCGTTGTCCCCGAGAGCAGAGCCGAGATCGAACTTGCGCACCGCGTTGTCCGGGCAGACGCCGAAGCAGTTGTCGCAGTTGAAGCAGTTGCCGCAGCTCAGGCAGCGGCGGGCCTCGAAGAGCGCCGTGTCCTCGTCGAGGCCCTGCTTCACCTCGTCGAAGCTGGACATCCGGCGAGCCATGTCCAGCCGTGGCCGCATGGTCTTGGGCGCATCGGTGTAGTACCAGGTGTTGAGCGTCTCGAGACTGGCCAGCAGCGGTCGCGGCGGATGCGCATAGGGGTCACCGCGGAGCCAGCCGTCGATGGTGCGGGCAGCCTGCTTGCCGTGCCCGACAGCGACGGTGACGGTGCGCTCGCTGGGGACCATGTCGCCCCCGGCGAAGATGCCCTCGACCCCCGTCATCATGTCGGGGCCGACCTGCACCACCCCGTCGACCACGTCGATGCCGTCGACGTCCTCGATCAGCGATAGGTCGACGTCCTGGCCGAGGGCGAGCACCAGGGAATCGGCCTCCAGCGTCTCGACCTCTCCGGTCGGCTGGGGGAAGCCGGTCTCATCGAGTTCCATGCGCTCGATCGTCAGGGCCCCCTCCTCCGCGGCCGTGATCGTGGACAGCCACTTGATGAGGACGCCTTCTTCGAGCGCCTCCTGCACCTCGATCTCGTGGGCGGGCATCCGGTCGCGGGTGCGGCGGTAGACCACGATCGCCTCCTCAGCGCCGAGCCGCTTGGCGGTGCGTGCGACGTCCATCGCCGTGTTGCCGCCGCCGTAGACCGCGACCTTGCGGCCCAGCAGTGGCTGCTCCTCGCCCTCCATCGAGCGTAGGACGCTCACCGCGTCGAGGATCTTCGCCGATTCGCCCGCCGGAATGTAGGCGCGCTTGCCGATGTGGGCTCCCACGGCGAGGAAGACCGCGTCGAAGCTGCCCGCCTCCTTGGCGTGCAGGACGTTGTCCACCCGGGTGTTCAGCTTCAACTGGATGCCAAGGTCGAGGATCCGCTGGATCTCGGCGTCGAGCACATCGCGCGGGAGGCGGTAGGCCGGGATGCCGAACCGCATCATGCCGCCGGGTTTGGGTCCGGCCTCCCAGATCTCGACGGTGTGCCCGAAGCGCTGCAGATGGTAGGCGGCGCAGAGTCCCGAGGGCCCGGCGCCGATGACCAGCACTCGTTTGCCGGAGGGTTCGCAAGGCGGTGCCGGAGCGGCCCAGCCCTGCTGCAGCGCGTGGTCGCCCAGGAATTGCTCCACTGAGTTGATGCCGACGGGGTGGTCGATGTGGGCGCGATTGCAGGCGGTCTGGCACGGGTGGTAGCAGACCCGGCCCATGATCGCCGGGAACGGGTTGTCGGCCATGATCTGCCGCCATGCCTTCTCGTAGCCACCGGCCTCGGCCTCGTACAGCCAGCCCTGGATGTTCTCGCCGGCCGGGCAGGCATCGTTGCACGGGGGGAGGCTGTTGCGATACACGGGCCGTTCGGTCCGCCACGTGCCGGTCTTGTTCGCCAGGCTGGATCCGACGTTGAGCGTGATGGCGAAGGGCTGTTCCATCAGGCTGCCCGCCTTTCTGTCAGGTCGTGGGGGAGTCCGACGCGCCAGAGGTCGGCGGCCATGATCCTTCTCAAGCGGTGCCCGGCCCCGCGCAGGGCGTCCTCGCGGCGCTTCTCGTCCAGGAGGTCGCCGCGGTCCTCGTACTTCACCGCGCCGTCGATCTCCACGATGAGGCGCCGGTCGGGCCAGTACAGGTCGGCGTAGTAGGTGCGTCCATCGGCGCCGCGGATCGGTCTCCCCACGGCAGGCTCCGGGAAGCCGACCGACAGGAACAATCCGCGCGCGTACGACTCCGGCGCGGATTCCGCAGCCGGGTTCGCCAGTGCCGCGGCGTACCGGGCGCGGTCGATGCCCCGGACGCAGCGCATCCTGGCAGAGGTCCTGAGGAGCTCCTCGCGAATGCTGGTGCGAAAGGATGCGGCGAGGGCTTGTCTGCGGGTCGGGCCGGTCAGCCGGCCGTAACTATCGACCGCCACGAGGCCTTCGGCAAGAGTGGCCCGGGCCGCGATGTCCAGTGCGGTTCGGGCAGGGGAGGTGCATCGGAGCCCCTGGATGATCGCAATGTCCGACTCGTCGATCGTGCGCCTGAAGAAGCGGGCCCCCGGCTGCCTGCGGTGGGTCTTGGGTGTCGCCAGTTCGACGATTTGCCATCCGCTGGGCCGGGGGCACCACAGGCCGTGGATCGCGGCTGCTCCTTCGCCGACAACGATCGCATCGGGGTGTACCAGCGCAGCGGCGCGGACCTTGTCAAGGAAGTCCACTCTGCCCTCGGGGGACACGAGCAAGACGCCCCTGCCGATCCGCGTCAGGCGTTCGGCTGCCACGGCGTGTCGAAGGGCGTCGCGGCTGACACCGGCGGATCTGGCCTGCTGCACGGTGAACGGGCGGGTTCCGAACTCGGCGGTCAGTGTCTGCATCGTGCTCATGCGAGCGATCCTGGCGCCGGGGTCACCGCCCGCGCCGCACCGTCGTTGGAGACGTGGAAGGGCCGGCGTCCTGTGGATGTGGAGGTGTGCACCCGCTGTGGGGGTTTGCACCTCATCCGGGGGCGATTTGGGGGGTCTACTGCTCAGCCTTTGCACCTGGTGTGGGGGTTTGCACCTGGTGCGGGGGTGGAATCGCCCCAGATCCGTTCTTTGGCCCCCATACGAGGTGCAAACCCCCACACGGGGTGCAGACCCGGCGTCCGGATGGGCTCTCTGGCCCCCGCACGAGGTGCATACCCCTGGAAGGGGTGCAGACCCGGCGTCCGGATGGGCTCTCTGGCCCCCGCACGAGGTGCAAACCCCCACGCGGGGTGCAGACCCGGCGTCCGGATCGGCCCTCTGGCCCCCGCCCGAGGTGCAGACCCCCGCCGGGGTGCAGACCCGGCGTCCGGATGGGCTCTCTGGCCCCCGCCCGGGGTGCGACCCCCGCCCGGGGTGCAGACCCGGCGTCCGGATCGGCCCGGAGGCCCCCGCCCGGGGTGCCGACCCCCGCCCGGGGTGCAGACTTCGTGCCGGCGGGGGCTGGCCGCTCCCCGCCCGGGGTGCAAACCCCCACGCGGGGTGCAGACCCGGCGTCCGGATCGGCCCTCTGCCCCCCGCCCGAGGTGCAAACCCCCGCCCGGGGTGCAGACTCGGCGTCCGGATGGGCCCCGAGGCCCCTGCCCGGGGTGCCGACCCCCGCCCGGGGTGCGGACCTGGCACCTGGATCCGCCGCAAGCACCCGGCGACGGCGGCAGACCCCAGCCCGGGGTGCCGGCGCGGCCGGTGGGAGCGCCCAACGGCCCCCGCGCGCCACAGCTCGAACCCTCCAGCCGGCCGGGCCGCTCACGATTGCTGCTCCTGGGCGGCCCGCTGCTCGCGCACCGAGGCCAGCGCGTCGGCGTCCGCGCCGGCATCCACCAGCCCATACCGCTCGATGTTGGCATCGGCGATCGACTGCAGCGCTGCCACTACCTCGGGCTCGCCCGGTTCGCCGAACAGGTGCGCGTAGCGCTTCTGCGGCCGCAGGTACTCCTCGACCGGTACTCGACGACGAATCTTGGACACCTCGGTGATCTCCCCGTACGCCGCCTCGAAGACCGGGAACAGCCCCGACTCCTTCGCCAACCGGGCCAGGCGCACGGTGTCGCGGCTGGCCGAGCCCCAGCCCAGCGGGCACGGCACCAGCACGTGCAGGTAGCGGGCCCCCCGCACCTGCATCGCCCGTGTCACCTTGTCCTCCAGGTCGCGCAGGTCGGCCACGGTGGCGGTGGCGACGTAGGGGATCTCGTGCGCCATGGCGATCCGCGGGAGGTTCTTGCCCTGGCCGAACACGTTCCCCGGATGCGCCCCGACGGCCTGCGTCGTCGTGGTGCGCGCCGCCGGCGGGGTGGCCCCGGAGCGCTGCACCCCGGTATTCATGTACGCCTCGTTGTCGTAGCAGATGTACAGCACATCGTCGTTGCGCTCGAACATCCCGGACAGCGCGCCCATGCCGATGTCGACGGTGCCGCCGTCCCCGCCCTGCGCCACGACGCGCACGTCATCGCGGCCCCGGGCCTTCAACGCCGCCGCGATCCCGGTCGCCACCGCCGGGGCGTTGCCGAATAGCGAATGCAGCCACGGCACCTGCCAGGAGGTCTCCGGGTACGGCGTGGAGAAGACTTCCAGGCATCCGGTGGCGTTGGCGACGATGAGCTGGCCGTCGCACGCACGCATCGCGGCATCGAGCGCGTAGCGCGCCCCGAGCGCCTCGCCGCAGCCCTGGCAGGCACGATGCCCGCTGGTGATGGCGTTCGGTCGGGCCGGATCGGACTGCGCGCTGAGCACCTCCAAGGGCAGCAGCCGGTTGCCCACGGCGAAGGAGCCGACTTGGTAGAACTTCAGCGCCGAACTCATCGCGGCCTCCGGTCGGTGGCCGCGGGGGTGACGGTGCTGCGGCCGGTGCGGGACATCTCCGCCTTCACCAGTTGCGTGTCGAGGTCGAGGAACAGCAGATCGGGCAGCGCCTCGGCATCGCGGAGTACTTTCAGCAGCGAGTCCTTCGTGATTGGCCGTCCGCCCAGTCCGGCGACCACCGTGTGGAGATTCGCCGTCGGGCCGAGCGCCGCACGCACGTCCTGAGTGACGATGCCTCCGACCCCGACGCTGAACGCCTTCTCCAGCATGACGACGCGTCCTGCGCCGGCCAGAGCCTCGGCGACGGCGCGGTGCGGGAACGGTCGGAACGTCGTGATCCCCAGCACGCCGATCGGAACACCCTGCGCGCGCAGTTCGTCGACGGCGTCCTTGATGGTGCCCAGGACCGAACCGAGCGCAACGACGACCGTGCGCGCCCCGTCCAGCCGGTAGCCGCGGACCAGCCCTCCGGCGGTCCGGCCGAAGGAGGCTGCGAACTCCGCGGACAGGTCAGGGATCGTGCGCAGCGACAGCAGATGCCGCCGGTGCGCCAGGTAGCGCACCTCCGTGAACGCCTCCGGCCCGACCATGGCCCCGATGCTGACCGGGTCGGCCGGGTCGAGCACCTGGCGAGGCTCGAACGCCGGCAGGTACTCGTCCACGGACTCCTGCGGCGGCAGATCCACCTCCTCCATGGCGTGGGTGAGGATGAACCCGTCCATGCAGACCATGACCGGCAGCGACAGGGACTCGGCGAGCCGGAACGCCTGGATGTGGAGGTCCGCGGCCTCCTGGTTGTCCTCGGCGTAGAGCTGGATCCACCCGGAGTCGCGCTGGCTCATCGCGTCGGAGTGGTCGTTCCAGATGTTGATCGGCGCACCGATGGCCCGGTTGGCGACGGTCATGACGATCGGCAGGCCGAGTCCGGAGGCGTTGTAGACCGCCTCGACCATGAAGAGCAGTCCCTGGGAGGCCGTGGCCGTGTACGCGCGGGCGCCCGTCGCGCTGGCCCCGATGGCCACCGACATCGCCGCGAACTCGCTCTCCACGTTGACGAACTCGCAGCCCGGCAACTCCCCGGATTTCACGATCCTCGACAGCGACTCCACGATGTGCGTCTGCGGCGAGATGGGGTAGGCGCAGATCACGTCCGGCCTGGCCAGGGCCACCGCCTGAGCCACGGCCTGGGAACCCTCGATCTGTCGCTTCACCTGACGTCCTCCAGGAATACCCGTTCCGCGGCGATGACGTCGTAGGCCTCACGGGCGCCGGCCGCGTTGCGCCGACCCGTATCGCCTCCGAAGCGCTGCCGGATCGCGTCCAGCACGGCATCCAGGCTGACGAGATCGGTCATCGCTGCGAATCCCCCGAGCAGGGCCGCGTTGGGCACCGGCTTGCCCAGGCAGCGCTTCGCGATGTCGGTGGCGGCCACGGTCAGGAGGCGGTCCTGGCGGTGCTCGGCCGTGAGCCGGGCCAGCCCGAGCTCGGCAAAGGTCTTGGCGGTGTTCACCAGCACGTACCCCTGCGGCGGCAGTCCGGAGAACACATCGACCTGGTGCAGCAGGGTGGCGTCCTGGATGATCAACGCATCCGGGACCACGATCGGCTCCCTGGTGCGGATCGGATCGTCGCTGAATCTGCAGTAGGAGACCACCGGCGCCCCGGTGCGCTCGGAGCCGAAACTGGGGAACGCCTGCGCGTGGCGCCCCTCGGCGAAGGCGGCAGCGGCGAGCAGCTCCGCGGCGGTCACGACGCCCTGACCGCCCCGCCCATGGATACGGGTTGCAAACACATGGCCTCCTCGCCTCGACCGTACTCCTGGGGCGACCGCGCAGGACGGCTCAGGCTGCGGTTGCCTCGGCCCCGCCCTCGCCGCCCGTTCCGAGGCCCGGATGCCGGCTGCCAGTGCACTGCTCACCGACGAGGTTCGCCCCTGGCGTAGTCCGGGATGGAGACGGGCCGCTGCGGTGTTGGCAGGATGGACGGGTAGCACACCGGCTGGCCTGTTCGCCCAGACTGAACTTCGCGTGGCACTGTCGCGGGGGCGGGCTAGCATCGTGTCATTACCGGCCTGATGGACGGAGCGGGAGATGTTCGAACGGTTTACCGACCGAGCGCGGCGGGTGGTCGTGCTGGCCCAAGAAGAGGCCCGCATGCTCAACCACAACTACATCGGTACCGAGCACATCCTGCTCGGGCTGATCCACGAGGGCGAGGGCGTCGCCGCCAAGGCCCTGGAGAGCCTCGGCATCTCCTTGGAGGCGGTGCGCCAGCAGGTGGAGGAGATCATCGGCCAGGGGCAACAGGCACCCAGCGGCCACATCCCCTTCACCCCGCGGGCGAAGAAGGTCCTGGAGCTCTCGCTGCGCGAGGCGCTGCAGCTCGGCCACAACTACATCGGCACCGAGCACATCCTGCTCGGGCTCATCCGCGAGGGCGAGGGCGTCGCGGCGCAGGTGCTGGTGAAGCTGGGCGCCGACCTGGGCCGGGTGCGCCAGCAGGTCAACTCGCTGCTGTCCGGCTACCAGGGCAAGGAGCCGGCGAACGCGGGTGGCCCCGCGGAGGGCACGCAGAGCGGCTCCCTCGTGCTCGACCAATTCGGCCGCAATCTGACGCAGGCGGCGCGGGAGGGCAAACTCGACCCGGTCATCGGCCGGGAGAAGGAGCTCGAGCGCGTCATGCAGGTGCTGTCGCGGCGCACGAAGAACAACCCGGTGCTCATCGGCGAGCCCGGGGTGGGCAAGACCGCGGTCGTGGAGTCGATGGCCCAGAAGATCGTCGCCGGCGACGTCCCCGACACCCTGCGCGACAAGCAGCTGTACACCCTCGACCTCGGTGCACTGGTCGCGGGCAGCCGCTACCGCGGCGACTTCGAGGAGCGGCTGAAGAAGGTGCTCAAGGAGATCCGCACCCGCGGCGACATCATCCTGTTCATCGACGAGATGCACACGCTGGTCGGCGCCGGTGCCGCTGAAGGCGCGATCGACGCAGCGAGCATCCTGAAGCCCATGCTGGCCCGCGGCGAGTTGCAGACCATCGGTGCCACGACGCTGGACGAGTACCGCAAGTACGTCGAGAAGGACGCCGCCCTGGAGCGCCGGTTCGCCCCGGTGCAGGTGCAGGCGCCCGATGTCCCGATGACGGTGGAGATCCTCAAGGGGCTGCGCGATCGGTACGAGAGCCATCACAAGGTGACGATCACCGACGAGGCGCTGGCCGCCGCCGCGCGCTTGTCCGACCGCTACATCTCCGACCGGCAGCTGCCGGACAAGGCCATCGACCTGATCGACGAGGCCGGGTCCCGGCTGCGGATCCGCCGGATGACCGCGCCACCGGATCTGCGGGAATTCGACGACCGGATCGCGATGGTCCGCAAGGAGAAGGAATCGGCGATCGACGCCCAGGACTTCGAGAAGGCCGCGTCGCTGCGGGATAACGAGAAGCAGCTCATCGCGGAGAAGAACACCCGCGAGCGCGAGTGGAAGTCCGGCGACATGGATGTCATCGCCGAGGTGGACGACAAGCTCGTCGGCGAGGTGCTGGCCCTGATGACCGGCATCCCGGTCACCGACCTCTCGGAGGACGACGCCAAGCGGCTGCTCAACATGGAGGGCGAGCTGCACAAGCGCGTCATCGGGCAGGAGCAGGCGATCAAGGCGCTGTCCCGCTCGATCCGGCGCACGCGCGCCGGGTTGAAGGATCCGCGGCGGCCGTCGGGGTCGTTCATCTTCGCCGGCCCCTCGGGCGTCGGCAAGACCGAGTTGTCCAAGACCCTGGCCGAGTTCCTGTTCGGCGACCAGGATGCGCTCATCTCGCTGGACATGAGCGAGTACTCCGAGAAGCACACAGCGTCGCGGCTGTTCGGCTCCCCGCCCGGCTACGTCGGCTACGAAGAGGGCGGTCAGTTGACGGAGAAGGTGCGACGGCGGCCGTTCTCAGTGGTGCTCTTCGACGAGATCGAGAAGGCCCACCCGGACATCTTCAACAGCTTGCTGCAGGTACTGGAGGAAGGGCGGCTGACCGACGCCCAGGGTCGTGCGGTGGACTTCAAGAACACCGTCATCATCATGACGACCAACCTGGGCAGCCGGGATGTCAGCAAGAGCTTCAGCATGGGCTTCACGACCGGGGACAACGAGGCGGACGCCTACGACCGGATGAAGGCGAAGGTCCAGGCCGAGTTGAAGCAGAGTTTCCGCCCGGAGTTCCTCAACCGCATCGACGACGTCATCGTGTTCCACCAGTTGACGCGCAACGAGATCGTCGAGATCGTCGATCTCATGGCTGCCGACCTGGATACGCGGCTCGCGGAGCGGGACCTGTCGATCGAGTTCACCAAGCCGGCAAAGGAGTACCTCGCGGATCAGGGCTACGACCCGGTCATGGGTGCCCGACCGCTGCGCCGGACGATCCAATCGCAAGTGGAGGACCTGCTCAGCGAGAAGATCCTGTTCGGCGAGATCCAGTCGGGCTCAATCGTCCTGGTGGACGTCGAGGGCAGCGGGGACGACGCCAAGCTCTCCTTCACGTCAACACCCAAGGCCGAGCTGCCGGATGCTCCTCCGGTGGAGCACACGGCGGACTCGGACTGACCCACCGCGACACGAGCCACTGCGCGGCGGCCAGCACAGGCTGGTCGTCGCGCAGTGCCGTTCGGGACCGCACGACATGGACTCGGCGCTGTGCCCGACTTCGCCGCAGGGCGCGGGTAGGGTGTCCGCAATGCTGCAGATCGAGATCGACGAGAAGCCCGGTATCCCGCCACCTGCGGCCTACCGGACCGATCGGCTGCGGGCCGGGACTGCCAGGCTCCCAGAGCAGCGCCCATCGGCGCCGGTCCGGTCACGGGAGATCGATGAGTCCGCCCTTGCGCCGGAGCAGCCCGTCGGCCAGGAGTGACGCCAGCGCCCGCTCCGCCTGGTCCGGCGCATCTGGGTCGAGCGCGCGCCGCTCCACCCAGAGCGCGAGCAGGCGTGCCTCGTGCTGCGGCCCGTGGGCTGCAGCACGCAGCAGCACACCCCGCGCCTGCCGGTCACTACCTTCGAAGGGCTGTCGCCGCGTGGGCGCCGGGCTGACCGGATGGCCTGCTGCCCGCCATCGACAGGACAGCTGCAGTGGACACCGTTCGCACGACGGGCTCCGAGCCGTGCACACCAGCGCGCCAAGTTCCATGACGGCGACGCTGAACGTCGGCGCGAGCCCATCTCCGGGCAGCAGGTCGTCGGCCCTGCTGCGCTCGGCGTGCGTGATCGAGGATGAGGCCGGCGCACCCCGACCCGCAAGCCACCGCTCCTGCACCCGCCGCACGTTCGTGTCCAGGACCGGCACCGACCTGCCGAAGGCGAAGGCGAGCACCGCGGCGGCGGTGTACTCGCCGATTCCCGGCAGCTCCCGCAGAGCGTCAGCGCGGTCCGGTACCGAGCCGTTGTGCTCCTCGACGATCGCCCGGGCGGCCGCGTGCAGCCGCATCGCCCGCCGCGGATAGCCCATGCCCTGCCACGCTCGGATGATCTCGGCGACGGGGGCGGCCGCGAGTCTGGCCGGTGCGGGCCAGCGCTCCATCCACTCGCGCCAGACCGGCTCGACGCGGGAGACCTGCGTCTGCTGCAGCATCACCTCGCTGACCAGCACACCCCAGGGCGACCGGTCAGCGTCGCGCCACGGCAGTGATCGGGCATTGGCGGCGTACCAGTCCAGGATCCGACCGACGTCCTGCGCAGTGCTGATGTCGATACCCTCCGTGTCGTGGACGGGGCTGGTGTTCGGCACAGTTACCGTTATGCCATGAGTTCCGTGCTGCGCCCGCGGGGGCCTCAGAAGGCGGCGGTCTACTGGCGGCGCCGTGCGGTGGCCCTCGCTGCCGTGATCATCGTCCCGATCCTCGCCGGCTTCCTGCTGTTCGGCGGAGGATCTTCTCAGCCGGAGACCGCTGCGGCGCCAGCCGATCCTGAGCCATCGGCCAGCGGCGCCCCTGGCGAGGTGGATGACGGTGAGACTGGGGGTCCCACGCCGAGCCCGCAGTCTGGTCCGGATGACGCGGAGACGCAGGTGCAGGGCAGCGAACCGCCCGAACCCCCGGCGTGCGAGGACTCGGCGGTCGCGGTCGCGGTGTCCGTGGACCAGGAGGCCTACTCCGCGGGCGCGAATCCGCAGATCGTCATGACGATCACGAATACCTCCAGCGAGGAGTGCGTGCGCGACATCGGCTCCGGCGCCAACGAGGTCGTGATCTCCAGCGGCGGCCATCACGCGTGGTCCAGCGATGACTGCGATCCGAGCCAGGCCAGCAGCGAGCAGGTGCTGCCCGCCGGCGTCGATGCCTCGGTCACCCTCTCCTGGGAGCGCAAGTTGAGCGCCCCCGGCTGCACGGGACCGGGCAGCGCGGCGCAGGCCGGCACCTACCAGGTCGAAGGGCGCAACGGCACCGTGGTGTCAGAACCGGTGCGCTTCGTCCTGCAGTAGGTCCTCGTCCACCGCTGACGAGTCCGGCAGCGTGATCACCGTGCTGCCGATGTCCTCGCGAAACCCGTCCACGTCGGCGCGCCCGGTTGCCCGGCCGGCCAGCGGACCACGCCCGGCCAGCACCACCGGCCGAGTGGCGGAGTGCCGAGACCAGAGCCGCCCCATCGCCCGCAGCGCCTCTGTCAGCGAAGCAGCCGGTACGACTTCGAGCCCGGCCACGGCAGGGGTCGGCGTACCGCCGGTACCCGCCGGGACGATGGCACAGGTGAAGCCCAGCCGCGCGGCCTCGCGCAGTCGGCGCTCCACGGCGGGGACGCTGCGGATGTCCCCCGCCAGGCCGATTTCGCCGAGCACGACCAGTCCGAGGGGGGCCGCGCTTTCGCTGGTGGCCGTCGCCAGCGCCAGCGCGACGGCGAGGTCGGCGGCAGGCTCCTGGATCCGGACCCCGCCGATGGTGGCCGCGAAGATGTCGGCCAGCCCCAATCGAATCTGGGCCCGACGCTCCAGCACCGCGGCAATCATCGCGACGCGGCTGGAGTCGAGGCCCGAGGTCGTACGACGGGCGGTCGGCGAGCCGGTGTTCGCGACGAGGGCCTGGACCTCGGCCAGCAGGGGCCGACGGCCCTCGAGCGTCACGGTGACCGCCGTGCCCGGGGTGGGTGCGCTGCGGTTGGTGACGAAGACCCCGCTCGGGTCGGTGATCTCAGCGATGCCTGCGTCGTTCAGCTCGAAGCAGCCCACTTCGTCCACCGCGCCGAACCGGTTCTTCACCGCCCGCAGCATCCGCAGCGAGGCATGCCGATCGCCCTCGAAGGTCAGGACCACATCGACGATGTGCTCCATGGTGCGCGGCCCGGCCACGGCCCCGTCCTTGGTCACATGGCCGACCAGCACGGCGGCCCGGCCCTGCGCCTTGGCGATGTGAGTCAGCGCGCCGGTGACGGTGCGCACCTGGGCGACGCCGCCGGCCAGACCGTCGACAACGTCGGTGGACACCGTCTGCACCGAATCGACGATGAAGACATCGGGCTCGATGGCATCGATTTGCGCCACGACCGACGCGAGGTCGGTCTCGGCCGCGAGGAACAGCGTCGGCGCCAGCGCCGCCATGCGCTCGGCCCGCAGCCGCACCTGCCCCGTCGACTCCTCGCCACTGAGATACAGCACCTGCAGCCCCTGCTCCGCCAACCGTGCGGCCATATGCAGCAGGAGCGTGGATTTGCCGACGCCCGGCTCCCCGGCCAGCAGGATGACCGCGTCGCTGACCAGGCCCCCGCCGAGCACCCTGTCCAGTTCACCGATGCCGGTGCCGCGCCGGTGGGTGCGGCTGGCGGAGACCTCGGCGATCGGAACCGCACGGGCTCGCGCCGGACCTGCAGCAGCCGCGCGCGCCAGCGCTGAGCCGACGGCTGCGCCGCCGATCTCCTCGACGGTGCCCCAGGTCTGGCACTCGCCGCACCGACCCACCCACTTCGCCGACGTCCAGCCGCACTCGCGGCAGCGGTGGTTCGCCCGCTCTCCGGGAGCCTTCTTCGTCGCCATGTGACGGACTCTACGAGGGGGGTGCGGCAACGGTGGCCGGATGCACGGTGAGCAGTGGAAGCTGCCGCGACCGACGCAGGTCCAGGGATTCCTCGTGCGCCGCGCAGTGCTCGGCCAGCACCCCTGCGGCCGCCGGGCCGATGAGTTCGGTGATCTCGGCCATCGCCGTGCGGTAGACCGGTTCGGTTGCCGTGTGCGCCTCGGTGTTCGCGCTGCAGTACCAGTCGAACTCGTGACCGCCTTCGCCCCAGCCGGCCCGGGTGTACTCCGTCAGCGTGATGACCAGTTGCTGCGTGCCGTCGCGCTCCCCTCGCCAGTCGTACTCCCGGCGCAGCGGCAGTTGCCAACAGACATCAGGCTTGGTCTGCACGAACGGCACGCCCTCGCGCTCAGCCAGGTGGTGCAGGGCGCAGCCGTACCCGCCGGGGAAATCGGGGCCGTTGAAGAAGATGCAGACCCCGTCGACCACCCGGGTCTTCTCCGCCCCGTCCTCGTCCCGCTCGACGATGCCCTCGGCGCGACCCGCCGCGCGCTGCTGCCAGGTGGCCGCCGTCAGCTTGCGAGACCAGCGCAGGACCCGCTTGCGGTCGGCGGCGTCGCTGAAGTGCGCGCCGTGCGTGCAGCATCCGTCGTGCGGGCGCCCGGCGTAGACGCCGGGACAGCCGTCGCCGAAGATGCAGTGCCAGCGGGAGGTGAGCCAGGTCAGGTCGGCGCGGATCAGTTGCTCGTCGTTGTCCGGGTCGACGAACTCCACCCACGCCCTGGGGAACGTTCCCTCGACCTCCGCCACCGGGCCAGCGTAGTCGGTGTACCGCGCCTCGCAGATGCGGACCTTCGGGTCCTCGATGCCGGGACCAGGCCCGGGCATCTTCCCCTCGTGCAGCGAGCACGACGGCTGCTCGGCCGCCCGCCGGGTCTCGCTCGACACGGCTGCGGCCGGCCGAGCAGCTGGTCCACCACCACGACGGAGCGGTAGCCGGCCCGGATATCCGGCACGGGTCGAGTGGCCCGTCCGAGCGAACCGCACGTGCTCTTGTCCGGGGGGCTGCCGCACTGGGGTGCCGCTCTTGACCGAGACCGCCTCGCTGAGCGATGGGCCGGCCGGGGTAGGTAACGCCTGCCCCCGGCGGGTCCTGGTGCGGTCGTGTTGCCGAGGCCCTGGACCTCCGAGACGCACCGAGCGTGCGGGTGTGCCGAGGGGTGCGACGGGAGGGCGCAGGACGGTCTGCTCGATTCGTGGCTGACGTCACCCGCCCCCTACGCTGGTGGCGTGCTTGGATCAGCAGTAGGGGGGTGATGGCAATGCCGCACCGCGGGGTCGTCGTCCCCGACGCCAAGATCGCGCTCTCCACCGCCTCGGTCTACCCGGAGTCGACCGGAGCCGCGTTCGAGATCGCCTCCCGGCTCGGCTACGACGGCCTGGAGGTCATGGTCATGACCGACGCCGTGAGCCAGGACGTGGACGCGCTGCGTCGGCTGTCGGACCACTACGGGATGCCCGTCTTGGCCATCCATGCCCCCTGCCTGCTCGTGACGCAGCGGGTATGGGGCACCGATCCATGGGAGAAGCTGCGACGTTCCCAGCGGGTGGCCGAGGAGCTCGGGGCCTCCACCGTCGTCGTCCATCCGCCGTTCCGCTGGCAGCGCGACTACGCCCGCGACTTCGTGATCGGCCTGCGCAGAATGACGCAGGAGACCGATGTGCAGTTCGCCGTGGAGAACATGTACCCGTGGCGCGCCCGCAACCGCGAGGTGGCGGCCTACAGCCCCGACTGGGACATCCGCCACGAGGACTACCCCCACACCACGTTGGACCTGTCCCATACGGCCGTTTCGGGTACCGACCCGCTGCGGATGGCGCGTGACCTGGGGGAGCGGCTGGTGCATCTGCACCTCGCAGACGGCACCGGTTCGCCGCGAGACGAGCACCTGATACCCGGCCGGGGGTCCCAGCCGGCTGGCGAGCTGCTCGAGGTTATGGCCGGAAGCGGCTTCGCGGGCACCGTGGTGCTGGAGGTCTCTACCCGCAGGGCGGGGTCGCGAGCGGAACGCGAGGCAGACCTGGCCGAGGCGTTGGCGTTCGCCCGCCTCCATCTCGCCACGACCGCCTGACCCAGTCCCCCGGGTCGCGACGCCGGCACCGCGCAGTCGTTGATCGCCGCGAATTCCCGTCCCAGAGCCAGAATTCGCGGCGATCAGTGAGAGGCATCGCGGGCCTGGGGGCCGTGGTGGCGGTCGGCGCGAACGACTGCCGGGGGATGATTCGGCATCGAATGCGGCCCGCCGATAGGCTCACCTGTATGCCGACGGACGACGTTCGCGATGCGGTGCTCGACGCCGCCCGAGCCGCTTTCCACACGCGTGGATACGCCAAGACGACGGTGAAGGGCGTCGCCGCCATGGCGGGCGTTGCTCCGAACGTGGTCTCGAAGTATTACGAGAACAAGGAGGCGATGTTCGCAGCAGCGATGAAGCTGCCGTTCGACCCCTCACACGCGGTGCCGGAACTGCTTGCGCCGGGTCTCGACGGCATGGGCGAGCGCCTCGTTCGCGCCACGTTCGAGATTTTTCGCGACGAGGACACGCGCGAGGACCTGCTGGCGCTGTTCCAGGCCGGCGCCTCGGCCGGCAAAGCGGCTGCGACCATGCGCGAGTTCATCGAGGAGTCGATCGTGGACCGACTCGTCACCGCGGTCGGCATCCCGGACGCCCGGATGCGCGCGGCGCTCATCAGCAGCCACCTCGTCGGTCTCGGGGCCACGCGCTACTTGGTGCGGCTGGAACCCCTGGCCTCGGCGCCGGAGGAGCAGATCGTGCGGATCTACGCCCCGGTCATCCAGGATCTGCTGGACCCGTCCAAGCCGCTGCCCAAGCCCCGCGCGACTCCGGGCGGCTCCTCGCCGGCACATCCACGAGGCGGCCGGTAGGCAGATCGCAGGGCCCGCGGCCTTGGGCGGATGAGCCGAGGTGGCGCCCCCAGCCCTGCCCGGCCACCATCGGCGGCCCGGCGGCCCGGCGGCCCGGCGGGCCCGGCGGCCCGGCGGCCCGGCGGCCCGGCGGCCCGGCGGCCCGGCGGCCCGGCGGCCCGGCGGCTACACCCGCTGTCGCCCGGGTGGACGGAAACCGGGATCATGGGAACGGTCGAGCGATGTCGGAGCCGACCGCGTAGCCTGATCCCGATGATCATTGCGCCGTCCTGAGGTCGGCGGCCGTGAGGAGGTCGACGTGATCCGTCGGGTACTGCTGTCCGTGTCGGAGAGCGATCGGATTCGGGACACGGCGGTCGCCGCTCCGGTGACCCGTGACATCGTCAAGCGCTACATCGCCGGTGAGTCCATCCCCGAGGCTGTCGAGACGACGTCGGAACTGCTCGGCCGCGGACTGACCGTCACGATCGATCGCCTCGGCGAAGACATCACCGAGCTCGCCCAGGCCGAGACCACCCGGGATGACTACATCGGCCTGCTCGACCAGTTGCGCGAGGCGGGGCTGACCTCCGACGCCGAGGTGTCGCTGAAGCTGTCGGCCCTCGGCCAGGCCCTGCCGGGCATCGGCGAGGACGCGGCGCTGGCGAACGCGCGCGCCGTGTGCGCCAAGGCCGCCGAGGTCGGCGCCACCGTCACGCTGGATATGGAGGACCACACCACCACCGATGCCACGCTGGCGACACTGCGGATCCTGCGCCGCGACTACCCGTGGGTGGGGGCGGTGCTGCAGTCGTACCTGTTCCGCACCGAGCAGGACTGCCGCGATCTCGCGACCGAGGGCTCGCGGGTGCGGCTGTGCAAGGGCGCCTACCGGGAGCCGCCGAGCGTCGCCTACACCAGGCGCCACGACATCGACCTGGCCTACGTGCGCTGCCTGAAGATCCTGATGCACGGCGACGGGTTGCCCTTGCTCGCCACGCACGATCCGCGACTGATCGAGATCGGCAGAGCGATCGCGATGCAGGCGGACCGCCCCAAGGGCAGCTACGAGTTCCAGATGCTCCTGGGGGTACGGCCCGAGGAGCAGCAGCGGCTGTCCGACGACGGCGAGACGGTACGGGTCTACGTCCCCTACGGCGAGGACTGGTACGGCTACATGGTGCGGCGGATGGCGGAGAAGCCCGCCAACGTCGCCCTGTTCCTGAAGTCGCTTCGGTCCACGAAGTAGCCTGCGCACGGCCAAGGGCATCGGAGGGGGATCATGCACGTCATCGCAGTGCTGGGGGCCGGCGTCATGGGGGAGGCCCTGCTGTCGGGGCTCATCCGGGCCGGCCGGCGGGTGGATGATCTCCTCATCGCCGAGAAGCGCGCCGACCGGGCCGACGAGTTGCGCCAGCGCTACGGCGTGGAGGTCGTGGCGCCGATCGAGGCCGCCCAGCGCGCCGACACGCTCCTGCTCGTGGTCAAGCCGCAGGATATGGCCGGGCTGCTGGACACCATCTCCGGGGAGATCCAACCGCACGCGCTGGTCGTCTCGTTGGCGGCCGGCGTCACGACGAAGTACTTGGAGTCCCGGCTGCCGGAGGGCACTGCGGTGGTGCGGGTGATGCCGAACACCCCGGCCCTGGTGGACCAGGGGATGACAGCGCTGTCGCCGGGCGTGCACTGCAGCGAGGAGCAGCTCGCCCATGCCGAGGATCTGATGTGCGCCGTCGGCAAGACGATCCGGATCGCGGAGCATCTGCAGGACGCCGTCACGGCGATCTCGGGCAGCGGTCCGGCCTACGTCTTCTTCGTGGTCGAGGCGATGATCGAGGCCGGCGTGCACCTCGGGCTGCCGCGCGCCATGGCGACCGATCTCGTCGTCCAGACGGCCTACGGCGCCGCGACGATGCTGAAGGAGACCGGGGAGCATCCCACGGTGCTGCGCGAGCAGGTGACCTCCCCGGCCGGCACGACTGCCGCCGCGCTGCGAGAACTCGAAGTGCACCGCGTCCGGGCAGCGTTCCTGTCGGCCATGGAGGCGGCCCGCGACCGTTCCCGGGCCCTGGGCCAGGCGTGAAGCGTTGCCCGGCCCCTCTGGGCGAGGCAACGCGCCGGACCTGGCCGATCCGCGACGCTGAGCCCGGGACGGCGCCGGCCGGCAGGCCCCGTACCACCTGATCTGGCGGGCAGCCCGACACGCGCCCAGCCCGCGGGATACCGTGGCGCTGTGAGTCAGTCGGTCTCCGTGGTGTGGAACGATGGGTTGACGGCGTACAACTTCGGACCGACCCATCCCTTCAGCCCGGTCCGGGTGGCGTTGGCGATGCGCTTGGCCGATGAGTTCGGCCTGCTGGACCACTCCAACGTCACCCTCGTCAGCGACTTCCCCTCCGCCACCGACGAGCAGCTGCTGACCGTCCACACCCCGGCACTCCTCGATGCGGTGAAGCAGGCGGGCGAGCATCCGGAGGCGTACGACAACGAGCCGTTCGGTCTCGGCACCGCCGACACCCCGGCGTTCCGCGGCATGCATGAAGCAGCCGCCCGGGTCGTCGGCGCCACGATGGCCGCGGCGCAGGAGGTGCATCAGGGGCGCGCCCAGCATGCAGTGAACATCGCCGGCGGACTGCACCACTCCATGCCGGAGCGTGCCAGCGGCTTCTGCGTCTACAACGACATCGCAGTGGCGATCGAGTGGTTGCTGGCGCAGGGCGTGGAGCGGATCGCCTACATCGACGTCGACGTCCATCACGGCGACGGCGTCCAGGCCGCGTTCTGGAACGACGCCCGGGTCCTGACCATGTCGATCCACGAGTCCCCGGTCACGCTGTTCCCGGGGACCGGCTACCCGGACGAGGTCGGCGGCCCCGACGCGATGGGATCGGCGGTCAACATCGCGCTGCCTGCGGGCACCGGAGACCAGGGCTGGCTGCGCGCGTTCCACGCGGTCGTCCCGCACCTGCTCAAGGCCTTCCGGCCGCAGGTCATCGTGAGTCAGCACGGTTGCGACACCCACTTCGAGGATCCGCTGGCCAATCTCGTGGTCTCGGTCGATGGGCAGCGGATGGCAGCCGACGCCATCCATCGGTGGTCCCACCGCTATGCCGGTGGCCAGTGGATCGCGGTCGGGGGCGGAGGCTACGAGTGGGTCGATGTCGTCCCCCGGGCCTGGACGCACCTCATCGGGATCCTCATCGGCAAGCCGGTCCAGCCGCAGGCCCAGGTCCCGTTGGGCTACCACGAGTACGTCATGGAGCTGCTCGGCCGACAGGCTCCTGGTTCCATGACCGACGGTTTCGACCCGTGGCCGAAGAACTGGGATCTCGGGTACGACCCCGCCGACCCGGTCGACGCCGCGGTCATCGCCACCCGCAAAGCGGTCTTCCCCCACCACGGCCTCGCGGCGGACAGCTGGCACGGCTTCTGAGCCGTCGTCCCCGGCTGCGCGTGGTCGAAGCCGATGCCCTCAACGCCGCCCCGACGGCCGCGGCACCCCGTAGCGTTCGCCCGTCCCACCAGAAGCGCCGGGCGGGACGAACCGAACGCCGGACACGGATCCCGGGAAGGATCGCCGGTACGTCGCGCCTCGTCTTCCGCCTCCGGCCACCGGTGGCTCCTCAAGCCGCGACGGGCAGTACGCTTGGGCAGTGCGGGCCCGATGCGATCTGCTCGGGCCGTCATCATGCAGGGTGAGAGATTGAGGGTCCCGTTATGGGTTCGGTGATCAAGAAGCGGCGCAAGCGGATGGCGAAGAAGAAGCACCGCAAACTGCTGAAGCGCACGCGGGTCCAGCGCCGCAACAAGAAGTAGCGTCGCACCGAACGCAGGCCATCAATCGTGAGGAGGGGCGGATGGGTCGCGTCGTCCTGATCACCGGAGTCTCCCGGTACCTGGGGGGTCGGATGGCCCAGATCCTGACCGCGGATCCCCAGGTCGACCGCGTCATCGGGGTCGATGTCGTGCCGCCCCGAGCGCCGATCGGCGGTGCCGAGTTCGTGCGGGCCGACATCCGAAACCCGATCATCGCCAAGGTGATCAACGCGGCGTCGGTGGACACGGTGGTCCATATGGGCATCATCGCCACGCCGCTGCAGGCGGGCGGCCGCACGTCGATGAAAGAGATCAACGTCATCGGCACCATGCAGCTGCTCGCGGCCTGCCAGAAGGCGCCCGCGGTCCGGCGCCTGGTCGTGAAATCGACGACGTCGGTCTACGGGGCCGGCCCACGGGACCCGGCGATGTTCACCGAGGAGGTCGAGCCTCGGCACTCGCCCCGCTCCGGTTGGGCGAAGGACTCCGCCGAGGTGGAGGGGTACGTGCGCGGCTTCGCCCGCCGCCGACCCGACGTCTCGGTCTCGACGCTGCGGTTCGCGAACTTCATCGGCCCGGGCGTCCGCACCCCGATGACGTCCTACTTCTCCCTGCCCGCCGTGCCAACGGTGGCCGGCTACGACGCGCGGCTGCAGTTCATCCATGAGGACGACGGACTCGAAGTCCTGCGGCTGGCCACGATCCACGAGCGGCCCGGGCTGTTCAATGTGGCAGGCGACGGCATCCTCCTGCTGTCGCAGGCAATCCGCCGCTCCGGCCGCCCGTCGGTGCCGATCCCGCCGCCCATGGTCTCGCTCGTGGGCCGCGGGTTCATCCGGGCCGGCCTGGCCGACTTCTCCCCCGAGCAGGTGCGGTTCCTGACCTACGGCCGAGGCGTGGACACCCAGCGCATGCGCGAGGTCCTGCGGTTCGAACCGACCTACTCCACGAAGCAGGCCTTCGACGACTTCGTCGCGGCCCGCAATCTCAACCGCATCGCCACCCCGGAGCGGATCGCCTCGCTGGAGGCGGGGCTGCTGTCGGTGATCGGTGTGCCCCGTCCGGAGGAGCAGGAGGTCCGTCATGCCTGACGCCCGCGTCATTCCGTTCGACGGGGATGCCAAACCGAACGCCCGGCGCACGCAGGACGAGGCCGCGCACCAGGGCGACCCGACCGCACTGCCGCGCAACGTCTTCGAGTCCCCGGACCTCGAGCAGCGGGTGGCCGAAGGGCTGGCGTTCCTGCGACGGCGCCTCACCGGCGACTACGAGGTCGACGATTTCGGCTTCGACCCCGAGCTGCAGGACAAGGTGCTCCTCGAGCCGTTCCGGCTGCTGTACGAGAAGTGGTTCCGGGTGGAGACCCGGGGGCTGGAGAACGTTCCCGACACCGGCGGCGCGCTCGTGGTCGCCAACCATTCCGGCACCATCGCGCTGGATGCGGTGATGACCCAGCTAGCGCTGTTGGACCATCACCCGGCGCGCCGGCGGTTGCGGATGCTGGCCGCGGACATGGTGTTCAAACTCCCGTTCGTCGGCGAGTACGCGCGCAAGAGCGGCTCCACCCTGGCCTGTGCCCAGGATGCCCAGCGGCTGCTCGACTCCGGGGAACTGGTCGGGGTGTGGCCCGAGGGCTTCAAGGGCGTGGGCAAGCCGTTCAGCGAGCGCTACAAGTTGCAGCGCTTCGGCCGCGGAGGGTTCGTCTCGGCAGCGCTGCGGGCCAAGGTCCCGATCATCCCGGCGGCCATCGTGGGCGCCGAGGAGACCTACCCCATGATCGGCGACGCCCGTACCGTCGCGCGGATCTTCGGCCTGCCCTACGTTCCGATCACTCCGACGTTCCCGTTGCTCGGTCCGCTTGGGCTGGTGCCGCTGCCGAGCAAGTGGATCATCAAGTTCGGCGAGCCGATCCACACCGAGGAGTTCGACGAGGCCGCCGCCGATGACCCGATGCTGGTGTTCAACCTCACCGACGAGGTCCGCGAGACGATCCAGCAGCAGCTGTACCGCTTGCTCGTGCAGCGCCGCTCGGTGTTCTTCTAGGACGTGCTCGGCAGCGACGCCGGCACCGTGCCCGAGCCTGTGAGTCCGCTCACGCCGGCCGCTGCAATGGTTACGTAGACCGACTCACGGGAACGCGCTGTGCCACAATCGACATCGTGACCGCGAACCTCGCTGAACTGGTGACGGAGTCCGCGCGGCAGCGTCCCGGCCATGTGGCTGTCGTGGACGGAGACCGCCGGATGACGTACGCGGGCCTGGATTCCGCCGTCGACGCCTTCGCCGCCGGGCTGGCTGCCCAGGGCGTCGAGGCAGGGGATCGGGTGGCGCTGCTGCTGGGCAACCGCACCGAGTTCGTCGTCGCCTACTTCGGCACGCTGCGACGAGGCGCCATCGCGGTGCCGCTGAACACCAGTTCCGCCGCCGATGAGATCCGACATGCGATCGCCGAGGTCGATCCGGCGATCGTCTTCGCCGACGTTCCGCAGCGTGGTCTGGTCCAGGCCTCCGGCAACGAGTCGGTGCCGGTCGTCGTCACCGGCTCCGTCCAGTGGACGCGTCTGATCGCTGCCGGCCGCAAGGCTCCGTTCGAGGCACCGATGCCGAACTCCGATTCGGTTGCGGTGCTGCTGTTCACGGCGGGCAGCACGGGTCGGCCGAAGGCGGCGATGCTGACGCACCGGGCGCTGCTGGCCAACGTGGCCGAGCTGCGGGACCTGCAGCATCCACCGGCGATCCAGCCCGACGACGTCGTGCTCGGCGTGCTGCCGCTGTTCCACGTGTACTCGCTGAACACGGTGCTGGCACTCACCCTGGCCGCCGGCGCGACGCTGGTGCTGCAGCAGCGGTTCGTCGTCCGAGAGACGCTGGAATTGGTGCGCAGCGCCGCGATCACGGTGATCGGCGGAGCGCCGCCCATCTACATCGCCTGGAGCACCGAGCCGGATCTGCGCGAGATGCTCTCGGGGGTCCGCCTCATGACGTCGGGGTCATCACCGCTGCCTCCGGCGGTCTTCGACCAGTTCGCCACCGTCGCGGGCAAGCCGATCTGGGAGGGCTACGGTCTGACCGAATGCAGCCCCGTGGTCTCGCTGACACTGGTCTCCGGCAGGCCCAAGGCAGGGTCGGTGGGTCGACCGCTGCCCGGCGTCGAGGTGATGCTCGTCGACCAGGGCGGCGACCCGGCCGAGGACGGCACCGGGGAGGTGTACATCCGAGGCGAGTCCCTCTTCTCCGGCTACTGGCCCGACCGGCAGGGGGGACCGGACAAGAACGGCTGGTTCGCCACCGGCGATGTGGCGGCGGTCGATGACGATGGCGACCTTCGCCTCGTCGATCGTCGCGGTGAGCTCATCCTGGTCTCCGGGTTCAACGTCTATCCGCGCGAGGTGGAGCGGGTGATCGAGGAGCTGCCGGGAGTGGCCGAGGTCGCCGTCATCGGTGTCCCGCATCCCTACTCCGGCGAGGCGGTCAAGGCCTTCGTGAGTCCGCTCAACGGACACGATCTGGATGCCGCGATGGTGGTCGCCCACTGCGAGCAGCGGCTGGCACGGTTCAAATGCCCCACGATCGTGGAGATGCTCGACGAGTTGCCCCACTCGGCCATCGGCAAGATCGCCCGGGGACAGTTGCGGGAGCTGTCGAGCGCGTGACGGACCGGGTGACGCTCATCGGCAAGCCCGGCTGCCACCTGTGCGACGTTGCCCGGCAGGTGGTGGAGGTCGTCTGCGCCGAGGCGGATCTGGACTTCACCGACCTCGACATCACCGGCGATCCGTTCCTGGCATCCGAGTACGCCGAGGCGATCCCGGTCGTGCTCGTCGATGAGGTCGAGGTCGGCCGCTTCCGGGTCTCGCCGGAAGCGATCCGGGCAGCGCTTCAGCAAGCTCCGCGGCGCTAGCCTGACGGCGTGGAGCCGATCACCCTGCAGGAGCTGCAGCGGGCCCGCAGCCTGGTCGGTGTCGTGGCGCGCCAGACCCCGGTGGTGCCGGCGCGTTGGCTGTCGGAGATCGTCGGCGGGCCGGTGCTGCTGAAGTGCGAGAACCTGCAGCGCTCGGGGTCCTTCAAGGTCCGGGGCGCGTACGTGCGGATGGCACGGCTGACGTCGCAGCAGCGGGCCCGCGGTGTCGTGGCGGCCAGTGCCGGGAACCACGCCCAGGGTGTTGCGGTTGCGGCTGCCGCCCTGGGGGCGCCGGCAACCGTCTTCATGCCGCGGGCGGCAGCGCTGCCCAAGGTCGCAGCCACCCGGGAGTACGGAGCCGAGGTCGTGCTGACCGGGGACACCGTCGACGACGCCCTGGACGCGGCCCGCGAGCACGCGCAGCGGACCGGGGCAGCCCTCGTGCACCCCTTCGATCACCGCGACATCGTGCTGGGACAGGGGAGCGTGGGCCTGGAGATCCTCGAGCAGGTCCCCGATGTGGCCACGATGCTGGTGCCCACCGGCGGCGGCGGCCTCGTGGCCGGCATCGCGGCCGCCGCGCACGCAGCGGGCGAGGAGGTCGAGGTGCTGGGAATCCAGGCGGCCGGCGCCGCAGCCTACCCGGCATCCCTGCGCGCGGGCCACCCCGTGAAGCTGGAGTCGATGGCGACTATGGCCGACGGGATCGCCGTGGCCGAGCCGGGCGCGGTCCCGCTCGCCGTGGTGCAGGAACTGGGCGTGCCGATCCAGACGGTGGGCGAGGAATCGATTGCCCGGGCGCTCGTGCTGCTGCTGGAGCGCTCCAAGCAGGTGGTCGAGCCGGCCGGCGTTCCCGGCGTCTCGGCGCTGCTGCAGGACCCGTCCGATCTGCGGTTCCCGGTCGTGGCGGTGCTGTCCGGGGGCAACGTCGATCCGGTCGTGCTGCAGCGCGTCCTGCGCTACGGATTGTCCGCTGCCGGTCGCTACCTGTCGGTTTCGGTGCGCCTGGCCGACCGGCCGGGCTCGCTGGCGTCGCTGCTGGCCGAACTGGCATCCTCGGAGGTCAACGTGCTCGGTGTCGACCACGTCTGGGCGGATCCCGGTCTGCGCATCGGGCAGGTCGAGGTGCTCGTCCAGCTCGAGACGCGCGGTTTCGACCACCGCGCGCAGACGTTGGCGCGCCTCCGTGCGGCCGGCTACCAGGTCTTGGCCCACGGCACCGAGACGACCTGAGCGCGGGCCAAGCGGAGTGGCATCATCCACGGCACCGCCGCGATACGTGCCGGGACCGCCGCGCGCGCCGGGGCTCCGACGCCGCCAGCCTGTTCCCCGCGGCGGAGGCTCAGCGCGACGCGGCCTGCCGGTAGCGGGAGATGCCGAGGGGGATGAAGATCGCGAGCAGGAGGGCGCACCAGATGAGCGAGGTCAGCAGGGGATTCTCCATGGGGAAGGAGTCGCCTGCGTCGTAGTCCTCCGGCAGGTTGCCGAACAGAGTGCGCACCGACAGCGCCACCGAGGAGATCGGGTTCCATTCTGCGATCGGCTGCAGCCACTGCGGCATCGTTTCGGTGGGCACGAAGGCGTTCGACACGAACGTCAACGGGAACAGCCAGATGAGTCCCGCCGTCTGCGCCACCTCCGGCGAGCGGGCAGCCATCCCGATGACCGCCCCGATCCACAGGAACGCGTAGGAGAACAGGAACAGCAGCGCGAAACCGGCCACGACCTCCCAGAACGAGGTGTGCGTGCGCCAGCCCACGAGGAGGCCGGTGATCGCCATGGCGGCTACCGTGATGGCGCTGAACGCGAGGTCGGACACGGTCCGGCCTGCGAGCACGGCGCTGCGGGCCATCGGCAGGGATCGGAATCGGTCGATGATGCCCCGCTGCAGGTCCTCCGCCATCGCGATGGTGGTGGTCGCAGAGGAGAAGGCGACGGTCTGCACGAAGATGCCGCCCATGAGGAACTCGACGTAGGAGGTGCCGGGGATGGCGATGGCGCCGCCGAAGACGTAGGTGAACAGCAGCACGAACATGACCGACTGCAGGATGCCGAAGACCAGGGAATCTGGAACACGCAGCAGTCGCGTCAAGTTCCGCTGCGCGACGACGAGGGTGTCCCCGATGGAGCGCTGCACGGGGTTGCCGGCGGCGGTCTGGATGCTCATGCGGGCTCCTCCGACGTGTCGTGGCCGGTCAGGGAGAGGAAGACGTCGTCCAGGGTCGGCCGTCGCAGGGCGATGTCGAGCAGCGTGACGCCCTGCTCGTTGAGGATCCGCAAGGTCTCCAGCAGCGCTGTCGCACCGCCCGAGACGGGCAGGCTCAGATGCCGTGCGTGTTCCACGACCTCCGGCTCACCCAGGGCGATCGGGCTGAGCGCAGCGGCGGCCGTCGCCAGATCCTCGGTGGTCGCGACCGTGATGTCGACCCGTTCCCCGCCCACCGACGCCTTGAGCTCATCCGAGGTCCCCAGCGCGATCACCCGGCCGTGGTTGACCACGGCGATCCGGTCGGCGAGCTTGTCGGCCTCCTCCAGGTACTGGGTCGTCAGCAGCAGCGTGGTTCCCTCGCGCACGAGCTCCTGGATCACCTCCCACAGACCCACACGGCTGCGCGGGTCGAGTCCGGTCGTGGGCTCGTCCAGGAACAGCACGGGCGGAGCCGCCACGAGGGCGCCGGCCAGGTCCAACCGCCGCCGCATGCCGCCGGAGTAGGTCTTCGCCGGCCGGCCGGCCGCGTCGGCGAGGTCGAAGCGCTCCAGCAGCTCGTCCGCGCGCTGCCGGGCGCGGCGCTGGCCGAGGTGGTAGAGGCGACCGATCATCGTCAGGTTCTCCCGGCCGGTGAGGTACTCGTCGACCGCGGCGTACTGCCCGGACAGGCCGATGATGCGGCGCACCTGGGTGGCCTGCCCGACCACATCGAGCCCGGCGACCGTCGCGGTGCCGGCATCGGGCTTCAGCAGGGTCGTCAGGATGCGGACGGTCGTGGTCTTCCCGGCGCCGTTGGGCCCGAGCAGACCCAGCACCGTGCCTTCGGCCACGTCGAGGTCCACCCCGTCGAGGGCTCGGACCTCGCCGGAGCGGGAGGCGAAGACCTTGACCAGCCCCCGTGCTTCGATGGCCGGCACGTCAGGTCGTGTACGGCTCGACGCGGAGGATGTTCACGACCATCTCCTTGCCGTTGGGCATCGTGTAGCTCGCGGAATCGCCAGCGCGCTTGCCCTTGATGGCTTCGCCGAGCGGCGACGACGGCGAGAAGACGTCGACCGAGGCGTGCGCGGCCTCTTCCCGCGAGGCCAGCAGGAACGTCTGCTCCTCGTTGAGCGCTTCGAACAGGACGGTGACGACCTTGCCCTGCGCCACCTCGTCGGGGTGCGCCTCCGGGACGCCCACCTGCGCGTTCTTCAGCAGTGCCTTCAACTGCAGGATGCGGGCCTCGTTGTGGCCCTGCTCCTCCTTGGCCGCGTGATAGCCGGCGTTCTCCTTCAGATCGCCCTCGTCGCGGGCGAGACCGATCTTCTCCGAGATCTGCTTGCGCATGGATCCCTCACGCTCGGCCAATTCGGCCTGCAGCGCGTCGTAGGCCTCCTGAGTCAGCCAACTGACCTCGCTCATCAGCACTCCTGTGGTGGGGGAGTTTGCGCGGCCCGGCAACGGCGCGCCGCCTGTCGATTCGGCAAGGCTAACACTGCCGGCCCTCCCCGGCCGGGCGCTGGCGTCGATGGTGGGTGGTCGCGACGGGGTCGGCAACCGCTCCGGTACGAGGCGGCCGTGGTGGCATCCGGGCCCGGGTGGGTGTCAGCCGGCGGTCCACGGCTGGTCCGGCGCGAGCACGCCCGGCGGGAACGCCGGCGGCGGGACCCGCAGGGGTTCCCCGCTTGGCCCGCATCCCAGGATCTCCACAACGCCGACCGGGCCGATGACGCGCATGGAGTAGGTCGGCTGCACGTAGTCCGAGCCGGCCGGCAGGGTCGCTTCTGCGTACCCCACATCCACGCGGTCGCCGTCCTGCGCCCGCAGCACGCAGGCGACCGCAAGGGCGGCGGGCCGGTTGACCTCGAAGGTGATGTCGACCCGGTCCGGTTGCACCTGCTGGAAGACCAGCAGGCGGGCATCGATCGGCTCTGTCGTCAGTTGCACGGCGAAGTAGCCCAACACGACGGTGAATACCGCGATCGTGAGTCCGGCGGCGATTCGGGAGGGCCAGGGATTGCGGTCCAGCCCGTAGCGCTCCCGCATCTGCGGCGTCATCGATGCCTCGGCTTGCGCCCCCATACCGCCTCCCGGCCGGTTTGGCCGCGTGGGTTCGTTTGCGACACTGGTACCAGTGTGACAGCCGGGCGCGGACTGGCGATCACGGCGATCAGGGAGGCCGCAGTGGTGTTCGAGGCTCTGGCAGCAGTCGTGTCCCAGGATCCCGTGGTGGAACCCGACCCCGATATCGTGACGCCGGGCTTGCTCGGATTGATCATGGTCCTGCTGCTGGGCATCGCGATCTACCTGCTGTTCCGTTCCATGAACCGGCATTTGCGGAAAGTCGATTTCCCTGAGCCCGAGGAAGCCGACGGCAGCGGTGATGAGCGCTCCGCCGCGCAGTGAGGTCCTGCGGCTCCTGGCGACTCCGCGGTGGCTCGCGCTCACCCTGCTCCTGGTCGCGCTGAGCGTCCTCTTCGCCGTCGCGTCGACCTGGCAGTACCAGCGGGCCATCGACCAGGTCAACACCGAGCGAGCTGCCGCGTCCGTGCCGCAGCCGATCGAGACGTTGGTTCCCGCCGGACCCGATGTCCCCGCCGAGTCGCTGGGACGCGTCGGCGTCGTGTCCGGCTCGTACGTCGCCGACGCCTGGGTCACCGGGCGGCTGTCGCCCTCGGGTGAGCCCGGCGTCTGGCTGATGAGCGCAGTCGATGACGGATCCGGGCTGCTCACCCCCGTGCTGCGGGGATGGCTGCCGACCCGCAGCGAACCCGGCGAAGACCGACCGCGGTCCGGCCCGGTCACGGTGACGGGACGCGTCAGCAGCGCGGAGAACTTCTACACCGAGGTCGCCGCCGGCGGACCGGACGAACTCGTCGCCATCACCGACGAGCGCCTCGCCGAGGTATGGCAGCAGCCGCTGCGCCCGGGGTACCTCGTGCTGGTCGAGCAGGAGCCGGGGCCGACTGCCGGCGATCCGGTCGCGGTGGCGTCGGTCTTCGGCTCGAGCACCGACGTCGGATTCCCGTGGCAGAACGCCGGGTACGCCGCTCAGTGGGTGGTGTTCATCGGCTTCGCCGGGTTCATGTACTGGCGGCTGTTCGTCGATGATCTGCGTCGCAGGCGCGGCTCGGCGGCGGCGCAGCCGCGGCAGGTCGCGGGCCGCCGATAGCCGCGGTTCGTCGGCCGAGGGCCGGCGGCTTACCCTGAAACGGTGACTGCCCCATCTCTGCGCGGACTGTCCGGCGCACTGGTCCGATACCGCGTCATGGCCTATGTCACCGGGGTGCTGCTCGGGTTCCTGACCGTCGTCGGGCTGCCCTACAAGTACCTCCTGGACGGGGACGCGTCGTGGTACGCGGTGGGTTGGATGCTGCACGGCTGGGCGTACATCATCTATGTCGCCTTCGCCCTCGACCTCGTCTTCCGGCTGCGGTGGAGCCTGCTGCGCGCGCTGGGCGTGGTCCTGGCCGGCACCATCCCGTTCATGTCCTTCGTCGCAGAGCGCCGCGTGACCCATGCGGTGGACGCGATCCTCGAAGGGAACGCCGAGGGGCCCCGATCCGCCGGGGAAGCCGGGGCAGCGGGCACCGGCGAGGAGGCTCGCCAGCAGGCCTAGCCCTGGCCCCGCGCACCCGCTGCGTCGGGCGCCGGACCATCGGTCCCGCTCGCCCTTGGCGCGTGGTGCGCGAGGCGGGCCGATCATGTCGTCGGCGAGGTGTCGCGGGAACCGCTGCGCCGGAGGTCGAAGCCCCACCGTCTTGCGGTCGTGCCCGATCCGGGCGCGTCACGCGTCTGGTCGCTGTCGTGGCCACTACGCTGTGAGCAACGGAGTCGCTTCCCCGCTCCGCGCAGTGCCCACCAGGGCGGTCGAGCGGTTCTCGCCGCAGGCCGCGGAGACCGGGCCGGGCGGCCCGGGAAGGGGAGGCCGGCGTGCCGGACGGAACTGACCGCACGAATGGCGAGCAGCGGACGAACTCGGCGCGCACCGATCGGCGCACCTACGTGCTGGACACCTCCGTGCTGCTCTCCGACCCAAACGCGATGCTCCGCTTCGACGAGCACGAAGTCGTGCTGCCGATCGTCGTGGTCACCGAGTTGGAGGCCAAGCGCACCCACGCCGAGCTCGGGTACTTCGCCCGGGCCGCCCTGCGGATCCTCGACGATCTGCGCGTCGAGCACGGCCGACTCGACGAGCCGCTGCACATCGGCGATGCCGGCGGGACGCTGCGCGTGGAGCTCAACCACAGTGATGCGGCGGTCCTGCCCTCCGGCTTCCGGCTGGGGGACAACGACACCCGGATCCTGGCGGTGGCGCGCAGCCTGGCCGCCGAGGGCGCCGACGTGGTCCTGGTGAGCAAGGATCTGCCGCTGCGGGTCAAGGCGTCGGCCGTGGGCCTGCAGGCGGAGGAGTATCGCGCGGAACTCGTGGTCGAGTCCGGCTGGACGGGCATGGCGGAAATCGACGTGGCGGGCTCGGTGATCGACGAGTTGTACGCGGAGACCTGCGTGGATCTCGACGAAGCGCGCGACCTGCCCTGCAACACCGGTGTGGTGCTCGTCAGTGAGCGGGGGAGCGCGCTCGCGCGAGCCACCGCCGACAAGACCCTGCGGCTGGTGCGCGGGGACCGGGAGGCCTTCGGGCTGCACGGTCGCAGCGCCGAGCAGCGGATCGCCCTGGATATCCTGCTGGACCCCTCGGTCGGCATCGTGTCGCTGGGCGGGCGCGCCGGGACCGGCAAGAGCGCGTTGGCGCTGTGCGCGGGGCTGGAGGCGGTGCTGGAACGCCGAGAGCATCGCAAGGTGATGGTGTTCCGGCCGCTCTACGCCGTCGGCGGCCAGGAGCTCGGATACCTGCCGGGCAGTGAGAACGACAAGATGACGCCGTGGGCGCAGGCGGTCTTCGACACCCTGTCCGCCGTGGTCAGCGCCGAGGTGATGGACGAGGTGCTCGACCGCGGGCTGCTGGAGGTCCTGCCGCTGACGCACATCCGTGGCCGGTCGCTGCACGACGCCTTCGTCATCGTCGACGAGGCCCAATCGCTGGAGCGCAACGTCCTGCTGACCGTGCTGTCGCGGATCGGCCAGGACTCCCGGGTCGTGCTCACCCACGACGTGGCCCAGCGGGACAACCTGCGGGTGGGCCGACACGACGGCGTGGTGGCGGTGATCGAGCAGCTGAAGGGACACCCCCTCTTCGGACACGTCACGTTGACGCGCGCCGAGCGCTCCCCGATCGCCGCGCTGGTCACCGAGGTGCTGGAGGGCATGCCAACTTGACGTGCGTGTCAAGTATGGTGGCTGCCATGGAGATCACGACGAACGCCGACAAGTTGCGCGACATCAACGAGTTCGACGCCCGCGAAACTCATGGCATCCTGCAGTTCATCGGGCAGAATCTCGGGCCGAAGCCGTGGTTCATCGCCATCTTCAAGCGCGTCGGCCCTCGCATCGACCCCGTGATGACGCGGCTCAGCGGCGGCGAATGGATGAAGTCGGTCTACGGGCTGCCGGGCCTGGTGCTCCACACCACGGGGGCGAAGTCCGGTGTGCCGCGCGCCAACCCGCTGCTCTATGTGCGCGACGGCGACGACTTCATCGTCGTCGGGACCAACTTCGGCCAGCCCAAGCATCCTGCGTGGACCGGCAATCTCAAGGCGCACCCGGACGCCGCCGTCGAGGTCGGTGGTGTGACGCTGCCGGTTCGGGCGTCCCTGATCGAGGGCGATGCCTGGGACGAGCTCTTCGCCCGGCTCGTGGCGGTCTACCCGGGCTACGCGCTCTACCTGGATCGCCGTGGCGATCTCCCGCCGCGGATGTTCCGGCTGGTGCCGCAGGTGTCGTAGCAGCTCCGGGCTGTCGGGGATGCCCAGACGTCTGGAGCGGGCCTCGCCGTAGGTTTGGGCGGGGCCGATCCGGGGCATGCTCAGGGTGTCCGCAGAACTCCCCGACAGGGCCCGCGATTCGGAGCCCAAGGGGATCGAGCTCGGATCCTCGGCCAGCCGCCGAGGCTGGAGAATTGGCTCGTCCGTTTGGCCATGTGTGGAACGGACTTCGAGGTCAGCCCTTCGGGGGTTGGGTTGACCGGTGCCCGGGCCGTCCTGGAGGCGGTCCGGGTTTCTCTGGCGCCCCGAGACTCCGGTGGCCTTCCCCTCGCCCCGTGACATTGCTCACCACGTATCGGCTTGCGCTCAGGCAGCGCCGTCTGGTCACACTGGAATCCCATGCACGTCTCAGATGTGTCACAAGGAGTTCCTGTGAAGGTGAGAATCCTGGCCATGGCCGGTGCTGCCGGAGTCCTGGCCGCGGTGACGCTGGTCGTTGCCCAGCCGGCGGCGGAGACGACGACCGCGCTCATGCCCGACACCGCGCCCCGAGCGGTGGCAGCGATCGAGCTGGAACTGAACGCGGTCGAGCGGGAAGCCGCCCGGGTCGCAGCGGAGGCCTCGCGCCGGGAGGTGCCGGCGGTGCTGGCCGAGCGCGAGGAAGCGCGCCGAGTCGAGCAGGAGCAGGCGCGCGCCGCGGCGGAGGCCAAGGCGCGGCAGGAGGCGGAGGCGAAGGCGGCGGCTGAGGCGAAGGCGGCGGCTGAGGCCGAGGCCAAGGCCGCGGCGCCGGCGGCCCCGTCGACGGGGCGTCCCACGAACGACTACGGGATCGCGGGCAGCGCCTACACCGGGCCGATGTACAACGCGGGCTCGGAGTCCACGCGCAAGTGCATCGTGGCCAAGGAGTCCGGCGGCAACTACGGGATCGTGTCGAGCAACGGCCGGTACCACGGGGCGTACCAGTTCTCGCGTCCGACCGGCGATGCCACCGCCCAGCGGATGGGCCGGGCGGATCTCGTGGGCACCCCGGTGAGCCAGTGGAGCCGCTACGAGCAGGACATGGCGTTCTGGACGCTGTGGAACAACGGTGCTGGGCGGGGCAACTGGCCAACCGCGGCGGGCTGCTGATCCCGCGCGCGCCCGATTCGGCCGTGCTCGCCGTCGACGCCGGGGCCTTCGCGAGGTTTCATCCGCGCCCACCGGGGCAGGACCGGGTGCACAGAGTCCCGGTCCGACCCCCGGGGCGTGGGAGTCGAGATGATGAAGCGCACTGGAGCCGCTGCCGGTGTTGCGGTGCTGCTGGCCTCATCGCTGGCCCTGGCCGCCGGCGCGCAGGCCGACCCGGCCATGAACATCAGCCGCAACGCGATGGTCGTGGACAGCGTCAGCGCATTCGTCGCCGCTGAGGACGTGCGGATCGCGGCTGAGGCGAAGGCGCGTGCGGAGGCGGAGGCGGAGGCGGCAGGCGAAGGCGGCGGCTGAGGCCAAGGCCGCGGCGCCGGCGGCCCCGTCGACGGGGCGTCCCACGAACGACTACGGGATCGCGGGCAGCGCCTACACCGGGCCGATGTACAACGCGGGCTCGGAGTCCACGCGCAAGTGCATCGTGGCCAAGGAGTCCGGCGGCAACTACGGGATCGTGTCGAGCAACGGCCGGTACCACGGGGCGTACCAGTTCTCGCGTCCGACCGGCGATGCCACCGCCCAGCGGATGGGCCGGGCGGATCTCGTGGGCACCCCGGTGAGCCAGTGGAGCCGCTACGAGCAGGACATGGCGTTCTGGACGCTGTGGAACAACGGTGCCGGGCGGGGCAACTGGCCAACCGCGGCGGGCTGCTGAGGCTCGCCGGCTGAGCTGGGGCACGACGACGCTGCCCGGCCCCCGGGGCGGGCTTCGCGTCGTCGCTCGGCCCCGGGCACCCTGCGAAACCGGCACTCGATGGACCGCCCGCTACCCCTGCGGCGCGCCCACCGGGATCCGAGCGGCGATGGGGCGCAGCCGGTCGGCGTAGAAGTCGTTGCCCTTGTCGTCCACGATGACGAAGGCGGGGAAGTCCTCCACCTCGATGCGCCAGACGGCCTCCATCCCCAGGTCGGGGAAGTCGAGGACCTCGACCTTGCGGATGTTGTCGCTGGCCAGGCGAGCCGCCGGGCCGCCGATTGAGCCGAGGTAGAACCCGCCGTACTCGGCGCAGGCGTCGGTCACCGCCGAGGAGCGGTTTCCCTTGGCCAGCATGACGAACGAGCCGCCGGCCGACTGGAACTGGGCCACATAGGAATCCATCCGTCCAGCCGTCGTGGGGCCGAACGAGCCCGATGGCATCCCCTCAGGGGTCTTTGCCGGTCCGGCGTAGTAGACGGCGTGCTCGCGGAGGTAGTCCGGCATGGGCTCGCCGGCATCGAGCATGCCCTTGATCCGGGCATGGGCGATATCCCTGGCGACGATGAGCGGCCCGGTCAAGCTGACCCGAGTTCCGACCGGCAGTGTCCCCAGCGCCGCCCGCACGTCGGCCATAGGCTGCTGCAGGTCGATCCGCACGACGTCGGCGGACAGCTTCTCGTCGCTGACCACCGGCAGGTAGTGCGCGGGATCGCGTTCCAGCTGCTCCAGGAAGACACCGTCCGGGGTGATCTTGGCCTTGGCCTGCCGGTCGGCGGAGCAGGACACGGCGATCGCCACCGGGCAGGACGCGCCGTGCCGCGGCATCCGCACGACGCGCACGTCGTGACAGAAGTACTTGCCCCCGAATTGCGCGCCGATGTCGAAGCCGCGGGTGAGCTCGAGCACTCGGGACTCCAGCTCCACGTCGCGGAAGGCATGCCCGCCGAGCGACCCCGCGGTGGGCAGGGTGTCCAAGTACTTCGTGCTGGCGTACTTCGCCATCTTCAGCGCGTCCTCGGCGCTGGTTCCGCCGATGACGATCGCGAGGTGGTACGGCGGGCAGGCGGAGGTGCCGATGAGCCGCAGCTTCTCATCCAGGAACCGCATCATCGAGTCGGGGTTCAGCAGCGCCTTGGTCTCCTGGTACAGGTACGACTTGTTCGCCGACCCCCCGCCCTTGGCGATGTAGAGCAGCTCGTACTGCGTCTCGTGCCCGGGCTTGGTGTCGGCGTACAGGTCGATCTGCGCCGGCAGGTTCGTGCCCGTGTTCCGCTCATCCCACATCGTCAGCGGCGCCATCTGCGAGTAGCGCAGGTTCAACTGCTGGTAGGCGTCGAAGATGCCGCGCGCGATGGGCTCCTCGTCCGGACCGTCGGTCAGCACCTGCGAGCCCCGCTTGCCCATCACGATCGCCGTGCCGGTGTCCTGGCACATCGGGAGCACGCCCCCGGCGGCGATATTGGCGTTCTTCAGCAGATCCAGCGCCACGAAGCGGTCGTTCGGGCTGGCATCGGGGTCGTCGAGGATGCTGCGCAGCTGCTGCAGGTGCGCCGGACGCAGCAGGTGCTGGATGTCGTGGATCGCCTCGAACGTCAACTGCCGCAGGGCCTCGGGCTCCACCCGGAGGAACTCCCGGCCGGCGGCGGAGATCAGCTGCACGCCGTCGGTCGTGATCAAGCGGTACGGCGTCTCGTCTGCGGCCAGCGGCAGCATCGGCGTGTACTGGAAGTCGACCATGCCCCAAGGGTAGGACTGACGCTCGGTACCGGCGCCGTTGCCCGTCCGGCGCCCCTGGGCGCGCGGCTGTCGCCACCCGTCCTGGGTCCGGCTCCAAGGCCATGGGCGATCGGCGGCCATTCGGGTGATCGCGGCTGCGCCCGCCCAGATGGCGGTCGCCAGCGCATGGCTCGGCGGGACCAGGCTGTGGTGTCGGCGAACGCCGTCGACGAGGGAGCGAAGGAGAAGGACATGGCCGTCGTCACGGTATGGAAGTGGAAGGACCTCGACGAGGACGCACTGGTGCAGGCTATGGGCGCGATCGCCGTGCTCGACTACCCCGAGGGCTACCAGAACTACGTCTTCGCCGACGGCAGCGGCGGGGTGAGCATCAGCCCGGACGGCGAGGACATGGCGGCGCAGGCCGTCCGTGCGCACGTCTTCGGCAAGTGGTGCACCTTGTCGGTGCATGACGCCATGACGGAGGGAGACGCGCTGGAGATCGGGCCCCGGATCGTGGAGATCCTCACCGGCCTGGCCGAGTAGCCGGAGTCGGCGCCGGGCGGCGCACCGCCGCCGGATCGGTGATCGCCGGTACTCCCCGCAACCGGTCCAGCACCACGCGCGGGTATGCGCGCTTGCGGGCCGAGCGCCACGGGTTCGTCACGACGATCTGCCAGCCGCGCTCCTGCGCCAGTTCCAGCAGTTCCGGCTCCGGGTTGATCGCCACCGGGTTGCCGACCAGTTCCAGCATGGCGAGGTCGGAGATCGAGTCGGAGTAGGCGTAGGACGCGGCGAGGTCCCAGCCGTGCTCCGCTGCCATGGCGCGCATGATCTCGGCCTTGCCCTCCCGGTAGCAGAAGGGGCCGTCCAGCCGTCCGGTGTAGCGACCGTCGACCACCTGCGACGTGGTGCCGATGCCGTGCTCGAGGCCAAGCCGGTCCGCGAGTCGCCCCACGATCTCGGTCGGGCTCGCCGAGAGGATGACGCGCGCGTGCCCGGCGTCGCCGTGGGCCGCCAGCGCCGCCGCAGCATGCGGAGTCACCGATGCGACCAGGCCGTCGAGGAACTCGTCGCCCAGCGCCACCACTTCCTCCTGCCGCCGTCCGGCCACCGCGCGAAGGATCCGGTCGCGGACCTCCGCCGAGCGCTCATCCGTGGCGCCCTGCAGCAGGAACGAGGCTCCGTTGCGCAGGTCCACGAGCAGTTCGCCTGGCGTGACGAAGCCCCGGCGGAACGCCGCGACGGCCAGGGGGATGTTCGCCGAGCCGCGGATCAGGGTGCCGTCGAGGTCGAAGAACGCCGCTGATGTCGCGGTCAGCGAGGCGTCGAGATGGTCTTGGTGCTGGATCAGGGGAGTCATGGTAGTTCCTGCTCTCGTGGTGTGAACCGATACTTCTAGTGTTCCCCAATAGATGCGGCTCGACATCGTCCCCGACCGGCAGTATTCACTGGCTCTCGCTATTGCTCGAGTATGAATCTGGTCGGAGGTGCTCGAGGTGGTCGAGCCTCACGTGAACACCCGCAGCACCACCCGCTCGAATCACTGCCAGGCGCGCGGGCAGGCAGGTCGGTGCGTGCTTGTCCCGACACGACCGAGCGGGGGCGCAGCGACCGTGGTGGTCGCCGCGCCCCCGCTCGGGTGAGTGCGGATCAGGCTGGTGGGTGGGTGCGGTCAGACGGCGGCGGGTTCCGGCTGCGTCTCCTGGTCGTGGGGTTCCGGCTCGTCGTCGCGGTGGCCGGTGATCGCTGACAGCAGTACCGCGGCGGCCGCGACCACGAGCAGCAGGGAGGCCAGCCCGGCCGGTGTCTGCAGGAACTGCACCGCCATGCCCAGCCCGGGCGACACGCCGACGACGGTGCCGACGATGTCCTGGGAGGTGGCGACGAAGGGATCGGCCTGCGCGTTGGCGTCGCCCTTGGTCACCAGCGTCCCGTCGGCGTCGATGTCGAGCAGCCGGTGGGTGGTGACGCCCTGGCCGACGCGGAAGGAGATGACGTCCCCGGCCTCCGGCTCGGCGCCGGTGTCGACCAGCACCAGCGAGCCGGTGGGGATCTGCGGCGCCATCGACGCCGACTCCACCACGTAGGCGCGGTACGGCGCGGCACCGGTCGCGAACAGGCCGGCGGCGACCAGGAGCACGACGGCGGCCGCGGCCAGGACGACACCGAGGACTCGGGTGATGGCGGTCATGGGGATCCCTTCAGGAGCAGGACGGGTGCGGGCGGGGAGGCGGCGGGCCGGGAGTGATGCGCGGCGAGCCGGCCCGCGGGGTGCGCGGACCGGCTCGCCGGACGGGCCTCCCGGAGGCCCGGTGCGGCTCAGGCGCCGGGGTTGATGCCCGGCTGGGTGGCCACGACGCTGTAGGGCAGGCTCAGCGGGATCGCGATCGGCAGCTGCGTCTGCAGGTTCTCCGACAGCTTCAGGGAGAACTCCACGGTCGCGGTGTCGCCCGGGACCAGGCCCTCGGTCAGCTGCAGGTCCGACGGCAGCGGGGCCACACCCGGCGTGCCGGGCGGGTAGTTGCCGTTCAGGTTGTCGGAGAAGAACACGCGCTCCCCGTCGACGGTGATCTCGATCTCGGCGTAGGTGCCGAGCTGGTTGACGGCCTTGAAGGTCGGGTGGTTCGGATCGAACTGCAGCCACACGTCCTGGGCGTTGCGGCCGATGTTCTTCACCTCGAAGTCGCCGGTGGCCACCTCGCCCGGCAGCAGCGATCCCAGATCCAGGTCCGGGGTCGTGGTGCGGTTGCCGTCGACGCTGACGGCGATGCTGCCCATCGACATGGTGATCGCGCCGCCGGAGTTGATGTCGGAGAAGTAGCTGCTCGTGGTGCCCACGGCGGCGGCCCCCAGGCCCAGTGCCACCACGACGGCGGCGGCGCTCGCGACGATCTTGCGGTTCTTGCTCATGATGGTCTCCTACGAATGCTCGGGCAGCCCCGACGGAATCCGCGGGCTGCGACTGTGCGATGAGAATCGGCCCCCCGCCCGCCTTGTCCCCAAGGCCCCCGGTGGAGTGTCGGTTCCGTCTGACACCCCGGGTATCCCCCAACCCCGGCACCGCAACCCCGATCCGCCCCCGCCCGAACCCTGCCCGAACATGCCCCGAACGAACCCACGAACTCCTGCCGCAAGACCAACACCCAAGACCCCGTGGATCCAGGGTCGATGCAGGTTGCGGTGCCATCGCTGTGGCTGGGCGACGACCTCCGAGGCCTGCAGCCAGAGGCTCGACGGAGTCGTGATCGCGCCCGGTGCCAAGACCGCCGTCTTCTTCGACAACCTGACCGACCCCGGTCACGTCCGGGAACACAGGTTGCGCCGCCTGGCCGACGAGCGCCCCACGATCCTCACCGTCGGCACCCGACCCTGGACCCTGTCAGCCGGGTCCGCGGCGACGGCACTCCGGTCCCGTGGACTCCCCGGGAGTCCGCCCTCCTTGAGGGCCTGATGCGCCGCAGAGGTACCCGCTGCAACGCCGACGGGCCTGGCCACCAGGACGCCGACGCCGCCGACGAGACCACCTGAGCGATCGCCCCCCGCCGCAGATCGCCTTGGTGGCCCGCAGTGACGGCATCATAGAAGGACTGTGATGAAGACCAGCAGGCGCGCACCACGAGCCATCCGCATTGTCGCCGCCGTCACCGCGGTGGCCGCCCTGGCAGGCGGGTCATCCGCATGCTCCCCTTCCGGGGAGCCCACGACCGACCAGTCCTCCGGACCCGCCCCGACCTTGGCGCAAGCCCCGACGACGCGCCTGGCCGTGGCTGGCGATACCGGCACCGGGGCAGGCAGCGCCATCGACGGCACCGTCGAGGCCATGCTCGCCCAAGACGACGGCAACGGCTACGACGGCCTGCTCCTCCTCGGAGACCTGATCTACCCCGAGGGTGACGCCGAGCAGGCTCCGGCCCGCATCAGTGGGGTGTTCGAGCCTCTGACGCAACGAGGTGCCCGGCTGATCCCGGTCCTGGGCAACCACGACTACCTGAGCGGGGAACAGGCTCAGGTGCTCCAGGCGATCGGGCGTTCGACGTCGTGGTACGTCGAAGAGGTAGGAGTCGTCCGCGCACTCGTGCTCGACACCGAGCAGGTCGACAACCCCGAACAGCGCGCCTGGCTCGAGGAAGCGCTCGCTGCCCCGACGGAGGCGCCCTGGACAATCGTCGCGATGCACAAACCCGCCTATTCCGCCGGACACCACGGATCGGACGAAACGATCCAGGAAGCATGGGTCCCACTCTTCGAGCAGTACGACGTCCCCCTGGTCCTCGCCGGGCACGACCACGACTACCAGCGATCGATCCCGATCAACGGCGTCACCTACGTCGTCTCCGGCGGAGCCGCGAAGCTGCGGCCGACCGGGAGCCGGGACTTCACGGCCGCCAGCGCCTCGATCCGTCACTTCGTCGACTTGGCGATCTCCCCCACCTCGATCACGGGTCGCGCCATCGACCAGGACGGGAACTTGATCGACTCCTTCGAGATCCGTCAGTGAGCAGAGGGACCTGCAGGAAGGCGGGTGACGGTTCCCACCACATGGCCCTCTTGGCAAAGGGTCTGGTGCCCCACGGTTCCGGATCGGACACCAACTCGTTGACGAGGGACCGACCCCATGCGCTCCGATCGCATGGGGTCCGGCTAGGCGATGGTGGGGGGATGGCGCTGCTCCGCGTCCAGCACACCACAGCACCGCGACCGAACCGCAAGCGGTGATCCTCGAGGCGCGATACCGGCCCGAGGCAAGCCTCACGCTCACCGCGGAGGTCGATCGGTCCCGCCCTTGCGCTGCCGGTGGAGCACACACCATCGTCGTGTCAGTCACAGCTGGCTGCAGGCGAGGACCAGCATCACCATGGAGGCGGGGGGCGGCGGGGCTTGGCGAGCGGCCGGTGTCGGTGGACGAGCCGCTGGCGCGCCACGCGGTAGCGGAGGGAGAGGACTCCCGACCTGAAGGTGCGGGTATCGACGAGTTCGAGCTTCCCGCGACGCTCGTGCCGGGGGAAGAACGCACATGCCGCCGCCAACCAGCACCTCGTAGACCCTGGGCCGGTACTCGTCGATCAGGTGCAGCGCAGCAGCCCCGGCGGCGAGGGTAGCGCCGCCGATCGCGATCTCGCCCTCCCCGCGCCCCGCCCGCAGGCGCCCGATCTCCTCAGCCAGGCCGCCGGAGGCCAGGCGGGCGTTGCCCGGGATCGCGACGATGTCCGGTCCCTGAGCCAGGACCCACGCCAGCGCGAGCCTCGCCCAAGCCGGCTGGTGACGATCGCCAGATCGACTGCTGTCTACAGGGCGACCACGCGGTCGCGGATCGCATCGAGCGTCTTGGGAGGCAGGTCGGCGAGGCCGCAGAGCTCCTCAGCACTGGCGAAACCCCCGAGGTGGTCGCGAGCCTCGATCAGAGCGCGCGCATGGTCGTGGCTGAGCCCCAGGTGAGACACGAGGACCGCCTCAGGAACATGGTTGACGTCCACGAGCCCGCCGTCGTCGTACTGCCGACGGAGGTCCGGTCGTCCGATCATCAGGTCCCGTGCCAGACCCGGGTCCTTCCTGCTCAGCGCCACCGACTCCTCGCGGCGCTTGCGGGCAGCGAGGGCGCTGGAGACGGCCGGATCGAGGGCGATCGGGGCGATGGACAAGGCGTTCCCGGCGACGGAATGCGACGGCGCGAAGACCGCCTCTCGGGTGCGGAACGCCTGCATCGTGCCGGCGACCGCCAAGACCACGGCGATTGCAGCGCCAACGTTCTGCATCGGTGTGCTGCTCCCGTCGAGGTTGGACGCGCCGCTCATCAGGCTCCACGCGACGATGTCGCCAACGATCAGGCAGGCAGCCCAGAACCAGAGATCGCGGCGTTGCAGCTTGATGGCTGCGTGCAGGGCCGGGATGAACGCGATCATGCCGAAGGTGTAGGCGGGGGAGAGGGCCCACCAGAGGCGCGAGGACGACCTGGGCAGCACGGCGGTGGCCGGATGGACATGCTCTGTCCACTGCCGACCGTCCCACCACCGCTGACGGCCCGAGCCGGCGCTCTACCAACCTGCGGGAGCGTACTTCTCGCTCATGATCTCCTCGTTTGACGGCCGGCGGTCTACCGCAGCGACTCGGAGCCAGTGACGGCACCGAGGAGTTCGCGCGTCCCATGTGTCCCTGAGTGGTACCCGGAGGAGGATCGGTCGAAACGAGCTTCGGCGGACGGCGCAGTCGCGCCCGACCTGTCACCAATGTCGCAAACGGGTTGCTCTAGCGTCGCGTTCCTGCTTTGCTCGCTTCGGACTGCGTCTGTGGAGGTCGTCGATGCGCGCACGAGTGGCTGTGCTGGTCGTCGTCGCGTTGACCGCAGGCGCCGTTTCGGGGGCCTCGGCCGCCGTGGCCCCCGATCGTCTGCCAACCGAGTGGCCCGTTGAGGCTGAAGCCCATCGCGCCGATGTGGCCGGTGCGCCCGGCGGGAGGGTCGCCAACGAGGCGACCCAGCCACTGGACGGTGAGCAGAACGCACCGGACGGCGCCGCGGTGGTTCCCTACCGCAGCGGATGGGGAACCGTGCAGCGGGATATCGCCTCCCTCACCGAGTACTCGGCCGGGCTGACCGATGAGCATCGCCGCTACGCCGCGCTGCGCTCCGACCTGGGGCCGCGATTGGCGGCCCTGCAGGAGCGGGAATCCGCACTGACGCAGCGACTGGCTGAACTCGGTGCGCTCGAGGTCATGCTGACCCGGCAGCTGACCGATGCGCGCTCCGAGCTGGCGGTGCTGGAGCGGCAGGCCGGTGCCTTGGCCCGGCTCCTGTACACCCAGCCGGCCCCGGAACTGAACGCCCTGGCCCAACTGCTGGAGGGCGAGGACCTGCGGGCGTTCGACCGACAGAACCTCGTGACCGGCGTGCTGACCTCGCGCGGCGCAGAGGTGGCGCGGACCCGTGAGGAAGTCGAGCGGCTCAGCGCACAGCTGCGCACGACGCGCGGCGACATCGCCTCGGCGCAGCGGGAACGCGCAACGGTGAGCTCGGACCGCCACCAGGTTGCCGCGCAGCTGGCCGTCGTGGAGAAGGCGCTGACCGAGATCGACGACGACGCGCAGGCGGCTCGGGCGGCGATCGACGAGATCCGGCGTGCCGAGCTGGTCGCGATCCGGGCCGCCGTCGAAGCTGCGGCTGCCGCTGATCGCGCCGACGCCGAGGCGCAGATGCCGGACACACCCTCGCAGTCGCAGGCTGCGCCGCGATCGGAGCCGCCGGCCAGACCGACGGGCGGCGGCACGGCTGCCAAGAGCACCGGCGATTTCCGCGCCGCGCTACCCCAGGGGATCCCCTACCGCGATGTCTTCCTGACCTACGGGCTGCGCTACCGCGTCGAGCCCGCGGTCTTGGCCGCCATCGCCCGCCAGGAGTCGAACTTCGACCCGTGGGCCGGCTGCAGCCGCGCCGGGGCGGGCAAGGGGATCATGCAGCACGAGGGCCAGGCGCGCTACTGCGGACCGCAGGCCGTGGCGGCCTCGGTGGAGAAGTCGGCGCGCATGCTGGCCGCGTACTACAACCGCGGCGGGAGCTGGCAGGCGGCCATGTTCGCCTACAACAACGGCCCGGGCCTGATGGACGAATGGGTGCGCTTCGGCAGCAACCCGCCGAGGCTCCTGGCAGTTCTGGCGCAGCACTACAACGCCAGCCCCTGGGCCAGCCCCGGCCCCAAGCACGGGTACCCGACCTGGGGGGACTGGCGCGCGGCCGTCGCCTACAGCTACGCCGCCACGCGCCCGTTGGCCGGCATGCGGTCGGCGGCCCAGACCTGGCTCATCTACCGACAGGGATGACCGGGCGCACCGATCGGCTCGACCGGCCGTGGGCAGGGGTCGACTCGGCCCTCGCCGTCGTGCTGCGGGGCGGGTTGGAGCAGGTGATCGAGGACGTCATCGCCGCCGTCGCCGCCGAGGTGCCCGCCTACGCGCGACCCGAGGACGGGCACGTGCAGGGGGCCCTGCGCGAGGGGGTCAGAGTCGCGCTGGAGCGGCTCATGTCCCTGCTCGGCACCGCCGAGGCTCCGCTCGGCCCGGCCGCAGAGGTCTATGAGCGCATCGGGGCGGCCGAGTACCGCAGCCACCGCCCGCTGCCAGCGGTGCTCGCGGCCTACCGGGTCGGCGCGCTGACCACCTGGCGCGGGCTGAGCGCGCTGTCGGCCGTAGCCGGGACCGACGCGGTGCAGACCGCCCGGTTGGCCGAGGCCTGCTTCGCCTACATCGATGAGATCTCCGCCGCCTCGGCGGCCGGCTACTCGGCCGCAGCCGCCGCCGACGCCGGCCGGCGGGAGGCGCTGGCCGGGCAACTCGTGGCCGCAGTCGTGGAGTCGGCGGGCGCCGGGGTCGTCTCGGCCCTGTCCGCCGACCTGGGGTGGGAGCTGCCGGAGTCGTTGCGGGTGGCGGTCTGGGAGGACGTCGCTGCTCCGCCGGGGATCTTGGCGGCCCGACACGGCGGGTTGACCGTCGCCCTGCTGCCGGAACCTCCATCGAGGCAGGCCAGGTCTGAGCTGGACCGTCTTTCAGCCGCCGTCGGCACCGCCCAGCCGGTCGGCGAGGCGCCCGTGTCGTTCCGCCATGCGCGGCTGCTGCACCGCCTGCGGCAGTCCGGCGCGATCCCGAACGACGCGGCTGCGCTGACCGAGGAGCACGTCCCGGCGCTGCTCCTCATGGCCGAGGAGTCGCTGACCCAGGCGCTGATCGCACGACGGCTCGCGGTGCTGGACGGTCTGGACGAGCAGCGTCGCGCCGTCGTGGTGGACACGACCGCCGCCTGGCTCCTGCACGGCGGATCGCGGGCGGCCGTCGCCGAGCAGCTGCACATCCACCCGCAGACGGTCGCCTACCGGATGGGCGGGATCCGCGCACTGCTCGGGGCGCAACTGGCCGACGCGGAGGGACGATGGGAACTCCTGCTGGCGCTGCGTGCGGAGCAGCTCGTGCGTCCTAGTCGATGAGTTTGCGGGACATGCTGCGGAACGACAGCAGCGCCGCGCCGGCGGCGAAGACCACCAGCGCAGCGGCATGGAGCAGGTCCGTGGCCGGCTCCATGCCGAACGAGGCATGCCGCACGAGCTCCACGCAGTGGTACAGCGGATTCAGCTGCGCCAGTGTCTGGACCAAGGGCGGGAAATTGGTCAGCGGGAAGAACGTGCCGGCCAGGAGGAACAGCGGGGTCACCACGGCACTGGTGACGTAGTTGAACGAGTCGATGCTCGGCACGATCGCGCTGATCCACTGGCCGAGGAAGGCGAAGCCAAGTCCGGTGATCGCGGCGACGAACGGGATCAGGACCATCGTGGGCCGTGGCTGCAGACCGAACGCCATCGCCACCAGCAGGGGCGCGTTGCCGTAGACGCCCGCCTTCACCGCCAGCCAGCTGGCCTCGGCGGCCATGACCTCGCGCACGTTCACCGGAGTGGCGAGGATCGCGTCGTAGGTCTTGAGGAACTCGCGTTTCACGAAGGTGTTGAACATCGCGGCGAAGACCGATGCGAACAGCACGGCCGAGGCGACGGTGCCCGTGCCCACGTACTCGACGTAGGAGTAGCCGTCGATCTCGGAGATCAGGCCGCCCAGACCGACGCCGAAGGCGAGCAGGTAGATCGTCGGCTCGACGATGGAGGAGAAGGTCGTCGAGCGCCACAACCGCCGGAACAGCACCCACTCCCGGACCCACACGCCGGCGAACGCCGCTCTGTCGAATCCGCGCGACGGGAGTGCTGCAGCGAGGTCGTCCATCTGTGCCATGGCGCTACTCCAGGCTCTCGCCGGTCAGCAGGACGAAGACGTCCTCCAGGCTCGCCGCCCGGCGGTGACCGTCACCGAGCTCGTCCTGCACGGCCATCGGTAGTCCTTCGGCGCGCAGGATGCTCACCGAGGGGCCGTTGCGCCGCGCGGGCAAGCCGGCCTGGCTCGCGGCTCGCTCCACGCGGGCCAGGTAGGCCGGAGGCCCGTAGTACTCCAGCGCCTCGGTGCCGGCATGCGCCGTCAGCAGCTCCAAGGGCGTGCCGGCGGCGACGACCCGCCCGGCGTTCATGATCGCCACCTGGTCGGCCAGACGCTCGGCCTCTTCGATGTAGTGGGTGCTCATGAGCAGGGTCTTGCCGCGGGCTCGCAGGTCGTCGATGAGGGTCCACAGCTCCTGCCGGATCTGCGGATCGAGGCCCACCGTGGGCTCATCGAGGAGGATCAGTTCCGGGTCGTGCACCAAGGACCGGGCGATGAGCAGCCGCCGTTTCATCCCGCCGGACAGGGTCTTGATCCTGTCGTCCGCCCGGTCGGTGAGACGGGCCAGCGCCAGCGCCGCATCGACGGCTGCGGCGCGTCGGGACCGGGGGACCCGCAGCAGCGTGGCCCAGACCATCGCGTTCTCCCGACAGGTCAGCTGGTCCTCCAGCCACTCCTGCTGCGGCACGACGCCCATGGCGGCTCGGGCGCGCTTGGACTGCTGCGGGATCGGGAGGCCGAGGACTTCGATGGTTCCGCCGGTGGGCTCGGCCTGGCCGGTGAGCATCCGCATCGTGGTGGATTTCCCGGCGCCGTTGGGGCCGAGCAGCCCGAAACAGGTGCCGCGCGGGACTTCCAGCGACAGGCCGTCGACAGCCGTGAGGTCGCCGAACCGCTTCACCACGTGGGAGAGCCGGATTGCCGGCGACGTCGGCGTCACCGGACCACGATACGTGCGTCGTGAGGCACGCGCGCTCGCCCTGCGCGGCCGTGCTGCTGCGGGGCCGTCCCGGCGCCACGCGTCGGACGCGCTCCGGTGGCCGGCGGCTGCGTTACCGTGTGGCGGTGAACTACCTCGCGCTCTACATCGGCAAGCTGGTTGTCGTCGTCGGCCGCTTGCTGGGCAAGCGGGGTTCCTCGTTCCCGGGCCTGGTCGCGGAGAAGATCAGCCCCGGCTTCCTGCGCAACGCCCTGGAGTCGCTGCCGGGCGGGGTCATCGTCGTGACCGGCACCAACGGCAAGACCACCACCGTGAAGATGATCGCGGACATCCTCGGCACCCAGCACCAGGTCCTGACCAACCGGACCGGCGCGAACTTCACCCGCGGCATCGCCTCCACGGTGCTCATGGGGATGTCGATGCGCGGCAAGCTGCGCCACACGATCGGGGTGTTCGAGATCGACGAGGCCTGGGCGGTCCGCTTCGTGGACCAGGTGCGCACCCGGGGCGTGGTCATCACCAACGTGATGCGCGACCAGATGGACCGCTTCGGGGAGATCGACCACACCGCGCGCCTGCTGACGAAGGTCGTGGCCGCTGCCGAGGAATTCGCGGTGCTCAACGCCGATGACCCCCGCGTCGTCGCGATGGCGTCGGCGGCCGGCTGCCCGGTCACCTACTTCGGGGTCGGAGCCGAGTTGCGGCGCGTCTTCATCACCGACGACGAGTTGTACGCCGCCGACATCGACGTGGACGCCAAGCACGCCGCCCGTCCAGTGCCGCAGGTCGTGCTGGAGCGGATCGACCCGGGGTCCATCACCGTGAGCACGCGAGGCCGGACAGATGGACATCGCGCTGCACGTCTTCGGCTCCCACAACGCGCAGAACGCCACGGCCGCGCTGGCGGCCGGGCTGCGGGCGGGTGTGCCGCTGGACCAGGCGGCGACCGCGCTGGAGCACATGATGGCGGCATTCGGGCGCGGCGAGTTCATCGATGTCGGCGGTCGGCGGCTGCTGCTGCAGCTGGTGAAGAACCCCGGCGGATTCCGCTACTCGTTGATGGATGTCGCCTCGGTGACGCCGGCGGAGGTGCTCATCGCGATCAATGACGAGTACGCCGACGGCCGCGACGTCTCGTGGCTGTGGGACGTGGACTTCCGGTCGCTGGCGCAATGGCCGGTCTCCACGACCGGCACCCGGGCGGAGGACATGGCGCTGCGGCTGGAGTACGACGGCGTCCCCGTCCGCGAGGCCACCCCCGACATGCGCCAGGCGATCGAGCAGTTGCGCGATCGGCACCCGGCCGGGACGACGCTCGTGGTGTGCGCCACCTACACCGCGATGTTCGACATGCGGGAGATCCTGGCCACCATGGCGGAGGTGACGCCGGTATGAAGCCGCTGCACCTGGTGCACCTCTACCAGCGGGAGATGAACATCTACGGCGACACCGGCAACCGACTGGTGCTCACCAAGCGTCTGGAGCTGTCCGGCATCCCGCACGAGGTGTCGATCTGCGGCGTGGGCGATCCGCTGCCCGCCGATCCGCACTTGATCCTCGGCGGCGGCGGTCAGGACGTCGGCCAGGCCGCGGTCGGCGCGGATCTGCAGGGCAAGCGCGACGGCTTGGCGGCGATGAAGGCCGACGGCGTCCCCATGCTCATGATCTGCGGCATGTACCAGTTGTTCGGCCACTACTTCCAGACCCACGAGGGGGAGCGGATCCCCGGCGCAGGCCTGCTGGACCTGCACACCGAGGGGCAGCCGCAGCGGCTCATCGGCAACATCACCGAGGACTCGGACTTCGGCGAGCTCGTCGGCTACGAGAACCACAGCGGCCTGACGTACCTGCACGACGGCGTGCAGCCGTTGGGGCGAGTCGTCCGCGGCAGCGGGAACAACGGCACGGACGGGGGCGAAGGCGCACTCGACGGTTCGATCATCGGTACCTACCTGCACGGCCCGGTGCTCGCCAAGAGCCCCAGGCTGGCCGACCACCTGTTGGGGGAGGCGCTCGCCGCGGCCGGGATCGAGGCCGAGCTCGGGCCGTTCCCGGAGCTCGATGCGCGTGCCGGGCGCGCCGCGGCCGCGGCGAAGGCCCGGCCCCGATAGGTCGGGGCGAGGGCGCGGCAGTTCCCCGGAGGCGTCGGCTTGCCGCGCCGGCGCGCGCCGGCTCCGAGGCGCCGGGAAGCCGGGCATCTCGCCGCGGCGGCGTGCTGGCCTGCCTGACGAGTACCGTGGACGTGTGCCCAACGCACCCGAACAACCGGACCCTTGGTCGCTTCGCGCCTCGGATGCGGACCGGGACAAGTACTTGACCTTGCTCCGCGAGGCCTACGCCGAGGGGCGGCTCGACGCCGTGGAGTACCAGGAGCGGATGGAGCAGGCGCTCGGCGCGAAGACCTACCGCGACCTGTATCCGGTGCTCGCCGAACTGCCGATCGAGCCGTCGCGGGCGCCGGGACCTCCGATGCTCGGCACCGATCCCGCGGCATCGGCCGCCCAGCGGGGCGGTCTGGGCCAGCACTACCTGCCCGTGGCGGCACCCTCGGCGAATGCGGCGCGGCTGCCCGCGGGCTTCTCGCCGGACAATTCCGTCGTGTCGATCTTCGGCTCGGCGTCGCGCAACGGATCGTGGATGGTCCCCGAGGACGTCCAGGTCTTCACGCTGTTCGGAGAGGCCACGCTCGACCTCACCGGTGCCATCCTGTCCGGCATGGCCACCGAACTGCGCTGCAACGCGGTGTTCGGCAGCGTCAAGATCGTGCTGCCCGATGCGCTGCATGTCGAGGTCAACGGCGTGGGCATCCTCGGGGAGTTCGAGACCAAGGACAAGCGCAAGGGCCAGGACAAGCGCCGCACGCCGGCACCGACTGCTCCGCAGATCAAGGTCACCGGAGTCGCGGTCTTCGGCAGCGTCGAGGTGCGCATCGTGACGCCCAGGCCGGGCCAGGGGACCGTCAGCATGGTGAGCCCGGCGCTCCCCCCGGCGCCGCAGCACCCCGCCATCGACCAACGGCCCCCGGAACCCCCGACCGCGCAGTAGTCCGCCGGCCGGGGCGGGCAGGGCGTGGCCCGCAGCGCCAGATCCTGCCGACTCGGCGCTGCCACCGCCGAGCGTTGCCCCGACCGCGTCCACCGGCGGCCGACGGCTGGCGGAGCCGTCGACACCGCTTCCCGCCGGAGCCTCTCCGCGCTGCAGGGCGTCGCGAGAGCGAGGCGCATCGATCGCGCTGCCGCATCCCGGTCGAGCCCGCGGGGGTCGCGTCCCCGACCTCAGCGCCCGATATCGCCACTGTCGGCGGGCAGAAGCGGGGTAGCGCGCAGAGCGGCTGGACCGAGCATGGATCGGACGCGCTCGCCGTTGACGGGCGTATCGTCGAGCCACGATCTCGAGACCCCGAGGACACCATGAATCCCACTGCGGACTGGATGACTTCGGGGGAAGGCCATCCCAAGCGCTGGCCCATCCTGGGCGTGCTGGTCGTGTCGCTCCTCGTCGTCGTGCTCGACAACACGATCCTGAACATCGCGCTGCCGACCATCCAACGGGACCTGCAGGCCAGCCAGGGCGAGCTCGTGTGGGCCGTCGACTCCTACATCCTGGCGTTCGCCTCGCTGCTGTTCACCTGGGGTGTGCTCGGCGACCGATGGGGACGCAAACGCGTCCTGGTCATCGGGCTGCTGATCTTCGGCGCGGCGTCGGCGTTCTCGGCGTTCGCCCCGTCGGCGGGTTGGCTCATCGCCCTCCGCGCCATCATGGGCCTCGGCGGTGCCGCGGTGATGCCCACCACGCTGGCGATCATCACCGTCGTGTTCCCGCCGCATGAGCGCGGCAAGGCCATCGGCACCTGGGCCGGCGCGGTGGGCGCCGCTGTGGCGCTGGGCCCCGTCCTGGGAGGTCTGCTGCTGCAGCACCCGCAATGGAGCAGCTGGCTGACCGGCAACGACTGGGGCTCGGTGTTTCTCATCAACGTCCCGGTCGTCGTCCTCGGGGTGATCGGGATCGTGCGCGTCGTGCCCGAGACCCGCGACCCGTCACCGCGGGCGCTGGACGTGGGCGGGCTGCTGCTGTCCGTCCTCGGGCTGTTCGCGCTGGTCTACGGGATCATCCATGCCTCCGAGACGAGGAGCTGGTCGGACCCCGCTGTGCTGCTGCCGATGGCAATCGGCGTGCTGTTGATCGTGGTGTTCCTGGTCCTGGAGGCCCGCAGCGACCACCCCAGTTTCGACGTCTCCCTCTTCCGCAACCGTGGCTACGCGGTCAGCCTGGCGGCGGTGTCGCTCAGCTTCTTCGCGCTGTCCGGCATCACGTTCACCCTGCCGTTCTACCTGCAGGTGCTGCGGGGCTTCGACACGCTGCAGGCAGGGCTGTGCTTCCTGCCCTTCGCCGTGGGCCAGCTGCTCGCAGCGCCCCGTAGCGCGGCGATGGTGCAGCGGTTCGGCTATCGCAAGGTCATGACGACGGGGCTGGGGCTGGTGTCGGTGTCCATGGCGGCGCTCACCGTGCTCCAGATCGACACTCCGCTGTGGCTGGTGCTCACGGTCTTCTTCGTCTTCGGCTTCGGCATGGGCAACGTCATCGCGCCCGGCTCGACCGTGCTGCAGAACGTGCTCCCGTTGGCTCGGGCAGGGGCTGGCTCTGCGGTGCAGAACACCGTCCGGCAGGTCGGGGGCGCGCTCGGGGTGGCGATCATCGGGACCGTCCTGGCCACGCAGTACGCCAGCCGGGTCGCAGCGTCCCTGCCCGACGGGTTGCCGCCCGGGGCGCAGGAGACGGCCACGGAGTCCGTGGTCGCCACAGTGGAGATCCTCGACCGCGCTGTCCAGCAGGGTCTGCCGCCCGACGTTGCCGCCTCGGCGCGGGCCGACGCCTTCGCCGACTTCCTCGCTGCCACGCACATCGCCTCGCTGATCTCCCTGGTCGTCGTCGTCGCGGCGACGCTGATCGTGGCGTTCGGCCTGCCCCACATCACGCCGCCCCGCCGCGGCCCGCTCCCGGTGCCCGTGGACGACACCGACGAGCTGGTGATCGAGCATGCTGCCGACTACGCCTCGGAGTCGGCCGAGGAGTTCGCTGACCGGGGCCGTCCGGCAGATGCCGACCCGGACTCGGGTGACAATCGATAGGTGAACCGAGGTCAGACCGATGCCCCTGCCGCCGCACCCCAGGGCGGGGGGAGCCCGCCATCGCGATCGTCCCGCTCAGTGGCCGACCTGCTGCGCTCGCTCGTCGTGGTCGGTGTCATCGTGGCGGCCCTGGTCGCGGTGAACTACCGGGCACCGGAGGACCCGGTGAAACAGATCGATCCGGCGCCCGTCGCCCGCCAGATCGCCGCCGTTGCGCCGTTCCCGGTCCTGCTCCCCCAAGATCAGGGATGGCGGGCTACGGCCGCGCGATGGGAGCCCACCCAGGAGTCCGGCTCAGTGCCGGTCTGGTACACCGGCGGCGTCTACGGCGCGAACGGGGAGGGACCGTTCGCCGCGCTGAGCCAGTCGACAGCCACGTCGCAGGACTTCGTCGCCGAGCAGACCAGCGGTGGCGCACCCACCGGAGTCGTGATCGAGGTCGGGGCGACGCCGTGGTCGCGCTATGCGTCGATGGACACCCGCAGTCTGGTTCGGGTGAACCAGACGGGTGCCACGATCGTCGCGGGGACGGGATCCTGGGAGGATCTGGAGAGGTTCGCGGCCTCGTTGGTGCCGGCCGCCGAGCAGCCCTGAGCCGCCCAGCGGACGAACTCAGTCCTCGGATTCTCCCTCAACGGTGGCAGTGATCCGCTCCCGCGCACCGTCCAGCCATTCCTGGCAGCGAGCGGCGAGCGCCTCCCCGCGCTCCCAGAGGGCCAGCGCCTGCTCCAGCGACGTGCCCCCCTGCTCCAGCGAGCGCACCACCTCGGCGAGCGCATCCCGGCACTGCTCGTAGCTGAGCGCCCCGAGGTCGTCGCCTCCGGGCAGTTGTAGGGCATCGGTCGTCATGGCTGCACTCCTGCTTCTTCGGTCACGGTGGCCGAGAATCTCCCCCGAGCTACTCTGATCCGCACGACGGCGCCGGGCTCTGCGTCGGACGGCGCCCGGACGACATCGCCGCTCGAGGTCTGCACGATCGCGTAGCCCCGCTCCAGGGTGGCCAGCGGGGACAGAGCCCGGACCCGGGAGCGCAAGTGCGAGATCTCCGTCAGGTCGTGGTCAACCCTGGCGGTCAGGGACCGGCGCGCTCGGTCAGCCAGTTCGGCCACGGCCTGCTCCCGCTGCGCCAGGAGCACTGTCGGCTCCGCGAGCACCGGGCGGATGCGCAGGTTCTGCAGGACCTGCGCTTCGTGCTGCAGCCGATTGCGCAGCGCCCGCCGCCCGCGGACGCGCAGGTCGCGGACGCCGGCGATCTGCTCCGCCAGGTCGGGCACGATGCGCTTGCCGGCGTCTGTGGGGGTCGAGGCGCGCAGGTCCGCGACCAGGTCCAGCAGCGGTGAGTCGCGCTCGTGGCCGATGGCGCTGACCACCGGTGTTCCTGCCGCGGCCACTGCGCGCACCAGCGTCTCGTTGGAGAAGGGCAGCAGATCCTCCACCGACCCGCCGCCGCGCGCGATGACGATGACGTCGATCCCCGGCAGCGCGTCGAGCTCGCGCAGCGCCGCGGAGACCTCGGACACCGCTCTGGGCCCTTGCACGGGCACGCTGCGGACCTCGAAGGGCAACCCCGGCCATCGGTTGCGCGCGTTGGTGATGACGTCCCGCTCCGCGTCGGAGTTGCGGCCGCTGATGAGGCCGACACGCTGCGGGAGGAACGGCAACGGACGCTTGCGCTCAGGCCGAAACAGCCCCTCGGCCTCCAATGCCTGCCGCAAGCGCTCCAGTTGGGCGAGCAGCTCGCCCAAGCCGACTTTGCGGATGGCGATGGCTCGCAGTTGGAGGCTGCCGCGCTTGACCCAGAACTCGGGGACGGCCCGGATGATCACATGGTCGCCCTGCGCCAGATCGGGGACTTGCCGCAGCGCGTGCTGCGGGGCGAAGACCGGCAAGGAGGACTCCTCAGCGAGGTCTCGCAGCGTCAGGTAGGCGGCGTCGCGGCGGTGGTTCAGCTGTGCGATCTGCCCCTCGATCCATCGGTCGCCGAGGCGCTTGATCCAGCCATGGATCGCCCGGGAGACCCACGCCACGCTGGCCGGATGCTCTTGATCTGCTCCGGGGCGCACTGCGGAGTCGAGCTCCTCGGCGACCCCATCGGCGCCGCTGCGAAGGCCGCGCGACGCGCCACCGGCGGCGTCCGACGCGTCCTGGGCCGCCGAGCCGTCAGCGCGCCCTGTCGACCTGCCGCCGTCAGCCATCAGCCCCCCCAACCCTGCTCCGTTGACAACCCTAGCGAGCCGGTCCGACCCCGGCGCCGAGGCTGGGCCGGGGGCGGGCCGGTGCCGCTGCGCCTACGATGGAGGCATGGCAGACAACCGACGCGTCCTGCTCGCCGCTCCCCGCGGGTTCTGCGCCGGCGTCGACCGCGCGATCGTCGTGGTCGAGGAAGCGCTGAAGCTCTACGGGGCGCCCGTGTACGTGCGCAAGCAGATCGTGCACAACAAGTTCGTCGTGGCCTCGCTGGAGGATCGCGGCGCGATCTTCGTCGAGGAGACAGACGAAGTGCCCGAGGGATCGGTCCTGGTGTTCTCGGCGCACGGCGTGTCCCCGGCTGTGCGCCAGGAGGCCGACGAGCGCGGGCTGCGCACGATCGACGCCACGTGCCCGCTGGTGACGAAGGTGCATCGGGAGGCGCGGCGGTTCGCCGACGAGGGATACCGCATCATGCTCATCGGGCACGACGGCCACGAGGAGGTCGAGGGGACGGCAGGCGAGGCACCCGAGGCCACGACGCTCGTCGAGCACCCCGACGACGTGGCGAAGCTCGACATCGAGCCGGGGGCGAAGGTGGCTTGGCTCTCGCAGACGACACTGTCGGTCGACGAGACCCTGGCGACGGTCGACGAGCTGCGCAAGTCCATCCCCGATCTCATCAACCCCCCCAGCGACGACATCTGCTATGCCACGCAGAACCGGCAGTCCGCGGTGAAGCTCCTCGCCCCGCAGGCCGATCTCGTCATCGTCGTCGGATCGGCCAACTCCTCCAACTCGGTGCGGTTGGTCGAGGTCGCGCTCGAGGCCGGAGCGAAGTCGGCCTACCGGGTCGACGGCGTGGACGAGATCGATCCGCACTGGCTCGAAGGCGCCGACGTTGTCGGGGTCACCAGCGGGGCATCGGTTCCGGAGGTGCTGGTGCACGGGGTGCTGAAGCACCTGGAGGACCTCGGCTATCCGCAACCGGAAATCATCGAGGCGATCGAGGAGCGAGTGCGGTTCGCCCTGCCGCCCAACCTCCGTCGCGACATGAAGGCGGCTGCAGCCGCGGCTGTCCAGGCCTGACCCGGCCGCTCGACAGCCCGCTTCGCCGCGCGAGGACGGCCGCCTCAGCCGGTGGCCTCGCTGCCGCCGATCGCGCGCAGCACTGTGGAGTCGCTCACGTCGACCTCGGCCAAGGCCGGTGGCTGGGCAACCCGCTCCACCGGTGCGGTGGTCGGGATCTCGTCGGTCACAAGGTTGAGCTCGCTGAACCTGCGTGCCTGCACGAGGACTCGGCTCTCGTAGGAGGCCACCGTCTTGTTGTAGGCCCGGACGGCCGCGTCGAGGGATTTCCCCACCTCGCGGAAATGCCCGGACATCGTGGCCAGCCGTTTGTGCAGCTCCGCACCCAGAGCATGGATCTCGCGTGCGTTCTGCGCCACCGCCTCCTGGCGCCAGCCGTGGTTCACGGTGCGGAGCAGCGCCAGCATCGTGGTGGGCGTCGCCAGCGCCACGCCCTTGCCGAAGGCATGATCCAGCAGGCCGGCATCGGCGGAGAGCGCGAGCGACAGCAGGCTCTCCGCCGGCAGGTACAGCACGACGAGCTCCGGGCTGTCGGCCAGCAGCTCGGAGTAGCGGCGTGCGGCCAGCGTGTCGATATGGGACTTCAGCGCAGCGGCGTGGCGTTGCAGGACCGCGGCGGAGTACGTATCGGACTCGTCGCCGTGATCCTCCAGCAGCGCGTCGAGCGGTACCTTCGCGTCGACGACGATGTCCCGGCTGCCGGCGAGGTGGACGATCATGTCCGGGCGCTTGCTGGCATCCACGCCGGCGATCGTCGCCTGCGACTCGAAGTGGACCCGCTCGAGCATCCCCGCAGTCTCGACGAGCCTGCGCAGCTCGCTCTCGCCCCACAGACCGCGAACGTTGGTCCGGCTCAGGGCCTTGCTCAGCTTCCGCGCCTCCCGCTGGACCTCGTCGGTTGCGGTTCTGGTCAGTTCCCCCTGGCTCTGCAGCTGGGCCTTCACCTGTGCATGAGCCGCAGCTCGCCCCTTCTCGGCCTCGACGACCTGCTGCTGCAGGGAGTCCAACTGCTTGTGCAACGTGCCCAGGCGCGCGGTGGTATCGGCATCGGACTGCTGCTGCAGGCGCAGTGCATCGACCTGCTGCTGCGTCGACGTGAGTCGGCCTTCGATCGCGGCCTTGGACAGCTCCACGCCCTGCAGCTCGGCGCGCGCGGCGGCCAACTCCGCCGTCGACTTGGACCGGGCCAGCAGGTAGCCGAGGGCGATGCCGAGCACCGCCACGATGAGGACGAGGACAACGACGAGGAATCCGGTCATGCCTCAAGAGTGCCCGCACGGTCCGACACCAAACGGGGACCTGGGACCTGCGCGCGTTCCGGTCCGGGGCGGCAGGCCCGGCGCCACCCCCGAGCGGTGCCGCCCGGTGTCCTGCGGCGCAACGCAGCTCCGGTCGGCGCAGCTCGACCCCGCGGGGCCGCTGCGGCGATCGGCACGGTCTCCGCGACATCCCGTCGGCTGCACATCCGTGGCGGCCTCGACCACGGTTGGCGGCGCCATGCGGCGCCCGGCGGCCCTGAACGCGCATCGGCCGGCCCCGCCGACCCGCTCAGAGATCTGCGGTCGCACGACATCTCGAGGTCCTGCTGCACCGGATGCGGCCCGTGGCGGTTCCAGCGGCGTCAGCGTGCCCGGCTGCACCGCCTACCATGGTGAATCGTGGCTCTCACCATCGGCATCGTCGGTCTTCCCAACGTCGGCAAGTCGACGCTCTTCAACGCCCTGACCAAGAACGACGTCCTGGCAGCCAACTACCCCTTCGCGACGATCGAACCGAACACCGGCGTGGTCGGCGTCCCAGATCCGCGGCTGGCGCGATTGGCGCAGGTGTTCGGGTCGGCGAAGATCGTGCCGGCGACCGTCACGTTCGTCGACATCGCCGGCATCGTCCGCGGCGCAAGCGAAGGCCAGGGCCTCGGGAACCAGTTCCTGGCCCACATCCGGGAATCGGATGCGATCTGCCAGGTGCTGCGGGCGTTTTCCGACCCGGACGTGGTGCACGTCGAGGGACGGATCGATCCGGCCGAGGATATGGCGACGATCAACACCGAGCTGATCCTCGCGGATCTGCAAACGCTGGACAGGGCCATCCCGCGGCTGGAGAAGGAAGCGCGGATGGCCAAGGAGCGGGGCGCGGTCCTGGAGGCGGCGAAGCAAGCCAGCGAAGTCCTGGACGCCGGCCAGACGGTGTTCTCCGCAGGGCTTGACCTCGAGCCGCTGCGCGAGCTGTTCCTCCTCACGGCCAAGCCCTTCCTCTACGTGCTCAACGTCGATGAGGAGGAACTCGGCGACGAGGAGTTCAAGGCCCGCATGCGACGCCTGGTGGCCCCGGCGGAGGCGGTCTTCCTCGATGCCAAGCTGGAGGCCGAGCTCGCCGAGCTGGACGAGGACGATGCGACGGAACTGCTGGCCTCAGTGGGGCAGGACGAGCCCGGCCTGCACGCCCTGGCCCGGGTCGGCTTCGACACCCTCGGACTGCAGACCTATCTGACCGCGGGCCCCAAGGAGGCGCGGGCCTGGACGATCCGTCAGGGCGCGACGGCCCCGGAAGCCGCGGGTGTGATCCACACGGACTTCCAGAAGGGCTTCATCAAGGCCGAGGTGGTCTCCTTCGACGACCTCGTGGCCGCCGGATCGATGGCCGAGGCCAGAGCCCGCGGTCGCGTGCGGATGGAGGGCAAGGAGTACCCGATGGCCGACGGGGATGTCGTGGAGTTCCGCAGCGGGTTGGCCTCCGGCGGCAGGAAGTAGCAGCCTGCCTCAGGCCGAGCCCTGGGCGGCCAGCGCGCCGTTCCCCGGCCTTGCCGGCCAGCGCTCGCCGGGGCCGAGGCAGCCGGTACCGGCTCCGCTGCCCCGTGAGCGTCGCGCCGCGGCAGGTCGATCCGCGCGGGCCGCGGCCGGTGGCGGGCTGGATGCGGAGATCCGGTTCCCCGGCGCCTGAGCCCGGTGTCGGGACGCAGGATTACGGTTGCTCGTGCGAGGGTCTCCATCCCTGGCGAGTCCTACGGGGGAGCACATGAGCAACGGGAACACAGCGGGCGCCGAAGTCGCGGTCCAGCAGGTCTCGTCCGCGATGGGCGGTCTGGTCGTGGACGAGCAGCTCCTGGTCTACGGCGGCTTGGCCGGCTACTACGCGACGCTGACCGGCAATGAGACCACCGCGCCGTCCCTGCAGCCCATCGTCGACGTCCTCGTCGCACTGCGCACGCGCCCGTGCCGTTGGTGCGGCGGCGGCGCACGGGGGCACGCCCTGGACGTGTCGGCGTTCGGGGTCGAGGTCCGCTGCCTCGCCGACGACCGGAGCCGGCCCGTGCCGCAGTGGTCGGACGGGCCGTCGCAGATCTCGCCGCTGTACTTGGTCGCCTCGGCCCTGGCTTGGGTGGGATTGCCGCTGCTGTCGATGGGGTTGTTGTCGTGGCTGATGCCGCTGCTCGCCGCGGTGCGCCGCAGTCGAACGTCGTGGGGCGTAGCAGCCGCGCTCCTGTTCGGCCTCGTGGTCGTCTCGTTGGCCGTCCCATCCTCGGCGGGCGTGTACCTGCTGATGAGCGCATGGTGCTTCGGCGCCGTCTACGGCGGCCTGCAGGTCCGTCCATGGGTGGCGGGCCGACGCGAGCGATTGTCGGGCCGGGCCCCCATCCATCGCTGAGGCATCGTGCGGCGCTGGAGGGCTACGACTCGCCGCTCGCCCCGCCGGCGCGTCGGCGCAGGACCGCGATGGCGTCGATCCACACGCCGGCCTCGGTGACGCGACGGCGCGACTCCGCGACGACCACCTCCGGGGCGTGCGGCACCAGCCCCAGCGCACCCAGCACCTCATCGGCCCCGTAGAGCACTGCGGGATCCGGCGGCCCGCCCGCTGTCCCCTCGACAGCGTTCGCGGGGTCGTGGGCGACCACGAGCAGGGTGCCCGCGGTCGCGGCCCAGGCCGCCCGCAGCGCGGCTTCGCGCACCGCCGCGTCGGGCGTGTGCAGGAAGTGCATCGTCACCAGGTCGAAGGTCCGATCCGGTCGCCAACCGGCCGACAGGTCCGATTGCACCCACGTGATGCGGTCCGCGACACCGGCGCTGGCGGCCGCCGCGCAACCGCGTTCCAGGGCCGCTTGGGCGAAGTCGACCGCGTGCACCCGCCAGCCCTGCGACGCCAACCACACGGCATCCGCGCCCTCGCCGCAAGCGAGGTCCAGGGCGGAACCCGTCGGGAGTTCGGAGGCGACCGTCCGCACCCAGGGGTTCACCCTGCCCGACCACACCCGGTCCGGCTGGGAGTAGCGCTCCTCCCACGCTTGTTGGGTCATGGCGCCAACCGGCCCGGCAGCGCAGCCCCGGACGCAGCCGTCATGCCGCGGCAGAGATTCGGCGGGCCAGCTCGAGGTCGGTATCGGTGACACCGCCGGCCTCGTGGCTCACCACCGACAGCGCCACCTGATTCCACCGGATGTCGATGTCCGGGTGGTGCTGCATGGCTTCGGCCACCTCACCGATCCGGTTCACCGCGGCCAGCGCCTCGGCGAAGTCGGCGTAGGTGTAGGTGCGGCGCAGCCCCTGCATGCTGCCCTCCCAGCCGGCAGGCATGCCGTTGGCGATCTCGTCCTGCGTCAGTAGCACCATGTCGTCCCTCCTTCGGTCAGTGCATGTGTCCGGTCCGTGCCACTTCGAGCGCCTCCTCCGCGTCGAGGTCGGCATGCTTGGCCAGCTTGCTCGGCCACCAGCTCTTCGGTCCGATCAGGATGACGGCGGAGGGGACCACCAGCGACCGCACGATGATCGTGTCGATGAGCACCCCGACCGCGACGATGAACGCGATCTGGAACAGGAACAGCAGCGGCAGCACCGCCAGCGCGCTGAACGTGGCAGCCAGGACGATACCGGCGCTGGTGATGACACCGCCGGTCACCGCAAGGGACCGCAAGATGCCGGCGCGGTTGCCGAACCGGACCGTCTCCTCCCGGGCCCTGGTCATGAGAAAGATGTTGTAGTCGATACCGAGCGCTGCGAGGAACACGAAGGCGAACAGCGGCACGGACGCATCGGCGCCGGGCAGATCGAGGATCTGGTAGAAGAAGATCGCAGCCAGGCCCAACGTGGCCGAGAACGAGATGATCACCGTCGCGATCAGCAGCAGCGGCGCCACGATCGCCCGCAGCAGCAGCATCAGCACGATGAGCGTGACCAGCAGCACCGCGGGAATGATGACCCGCAGGTCGCGCTGGGTCGCGGTGTTCGTGTCGAGCGCAGTGGCCGTGGTGCCACCCACCAGCGCCTCGGTGCTGACCTCGTCGAGCGCGATCCGCAGGTCTGCCACCGTCTCCTCGGCCGCCGCGGAATCCGCCTGGTCCACCAGCGTCACCTGCAGCTGGACATTGCCCTGCGACACGATCGGCTGCGCGTTCGGTCCGGGCGGGCCGTCGGTGAGCGGAATCACCGAGGCAACGCCGTCGGTGGCGCTGATGACCGCGGTCATCGCCTCGATCTGCGCGGCTGGACCGATCACGACGGTCTCGCTGCCGGATCCGGCCGGGAAGTGGCGCGCCAGCGCATCCTGGCCCTCGGTGGACTCCACCGTGGCGAGGAAGAAGTCCGAGGTCGGCACCCCGTCGGCCTTGAACGTGGGCAAGAAGGCCGACAGCCCGATGAGCACGACCAGGGACAGCGCCAGCACCAGGCGCGTGCGGCGATCCACGAAGCCGGCGACCCGCGACCAGAACCCGCTGACGGTCGCCTCCGGGTCGGTCATGTCCACCTTGGGCTTGGCAGGCCAGAAGGCGCGGCGGCCGAGCAGGACCAGGCATGCCGGCAGGAACGTCAGCGCAGCGATCATCGCGAAGGTCACGCCGATCGCCGCGACCGGGCCCAGGCCTCGGTTGGCGTTGAGTTCCGACAGCAGCAGCGTCATCACGCCCAGGGCCACCGTGCCGGCCGATGCCGCCACCGCTTCCCACGTGCCGCGCAGCGTCCGGCCCATCGCGTCGACCGGGGACTCCGTGCGCCGCAGCTCCTCGCGGAAGCGGGAAACGATGAGCAGGGAGTAGTCGGTCGCCGCGCCGATGACGAGGATGAACAGGATGCCCTGAGCCTGACCGTTCAACGTGATGATCCCGTTGTCGGCGAGCAGGTAGATCGCCAGGCTGGCGGCACCGAGCGCGAACAGCGACGTGGTCAGCACGATGATCGGCAGGATCGGGCTGCGGTAGACCACCAGCAGGATGACCAGCACGACGAGGAGCGCCACGAGGAGCAGCAGGCCGTCGATCTCCCCGAACGCCTCGGCGAAGTCGGCGAGGAAGCCGCCCGGCCCGGTCACGTAGATCTCCGCGTCGAGACCCCGCGCCGGGCTGTCTGCCAGGGATTGACGGATCTGTTCGACCTCCGCCCCCGGTTCGCTGTCCTCCTGGATCACGATGTCCGCGATGACGGTGATCGCCTCGCCGTCCTCGCTGGGCACCGGTCCGACGATGCCCGGTTGGACGCCGGGGATCGTCTCCAGCGCCTCGATGTCAGCAACGACAGCCTCCAGCGCCGCCGGGTCGAACTGCCCGGGGAACTCGTAGACGATGACGACCGGGATGCTGTCGGACGGGTTGAAGCCGGACTGCAGCTCCTGCACCTGGGTCGATTCCGCCGACGCCGGCAGGAAGGTCGCGGCGTCGTTCTCCTGGACCTCGACCAACTTCCCCGCGAACGGTCCGGCGATGCTGCCCAGCACGAGCCAGGCGATGACCAGCAGCGCTGGGACCAACCAGCGCCGCACCCGTACACCCGAGCGGCTGTGCGGGTCGCCGATCCCGCCCGGTGCGGGCTCTGCCGCGTCCGACTTCGTCGCTTCGGTCTCTGCCATGGAGTCGACTCCCGTTGCACTGCCAACCGGCGCGGACCTAGCCGCCGCGCTCCTGGGTCGCGATCGGGCTGATGCTGCAGCTTCAGGCGTCCAGGAACCGACGCACTGTCGCCACGATGGGGAGATCAGCCGGAATCCACGATAGCGATGAGGTCTCGGAGGCGCCCACCCAGCGCAGCGCGTCGCATCCCTCGCAGCAGCGCGGCTCCTGATCTGCCGGCAGCGCGGTGCGATAGACGTGCATGCGGTGACCATCGGCCAGCGGCCAATCGGCCCCGATCTGCTCGCCCACGACCGCGCTGACGGCAAGCTCCTCGCGCAACTCCCGCAGCAGGGCCGTGCGGTCGTCTTCGCCTGGCTCCACCTTGCCGCCCGGGAACTCCCACAGCCCCGCGAAACTGCCGGCGCAGCGCCGGGCCGCGAGCAGCCGGCCATCGCGAACGATCGCGGCGGCCACGATCAGCGCCACCTCAGTCCGCGAGCGTCTCGGCGACCATCCCCGCCTCGACCGCTTCGTAGCGCACTCGCGTTGCTGCGGGAAGCTCTGCCAGTGAGGCCACGTGCGTCCCGCCGCACGGGTAGGTGGCCACGGCGTCGGGCAGGGCGCAGGTCCACCGCCGGTGGGCCACCACCGAGTCATCCCCGCCGGTCTCGATCGCGACCGGCGCGCCCGTCGCGATCCACTGGGCCAGCCGCGCATTGACCGTTTGCTCGATGGTCTCCAGACCGTCCAGCAGTCCCGCGGTGTCCAGCCCGCGCTTCCTGATCGACTTGCCGAGTCGGTACTCGTCGACGGAGCGGTAGGGCGTGATGCGCGAGCGTTGGATCGCCGCGCCGTCGAAGTCAGGGTTGCCGAGGCTGTCGCGGTGCGGCGGTTCCTTGCGCCAGAGGCCCGCCGTCGCCTCGTTGAGCGCGAGCGCCGCCAGGTGGCACGCGGTGTGAGCGATCGACAGGCCTCGCCGCAACTCGGCATCCACCGCGAGCTCAACCTCCTGTCCGACTACCGGGAGGTCCTGGGCCGGTGCGTCGAGCAGGTGGACGACGACCCAGGTCCATGCCGGATCGCCGCGCCGCACCGGGATCTCGCTGCCCAGCAGCAGTTCCCCCTGCGGGGACTGGGCGCCCACGACACAGTCGACCACCGGGAGCCCGGCGAGGCTGCCGCGATCTGCGGGTTGGTCGGGCCACGTGTGGTCCACCGGGTGGAAGGGGGTCGCATCGGTGATCACGGCCCAGTGTTCTCCGGCCGGTTGGATGGCCAGGACGCGTCCGGTGGAGCCCGTGGCGCCGGTTGGGAAACGAACGACTGTTGGCTGCACGGCCTCACGCTATCGGTCATCGTCCCCGTTCCGCCCGCGCATCCAACGGTGCTCGTTGGCGCGTGGGATTGGCGTGCCGGAGCGGTGGGCCTCGGTAGGTCGGTGCTGGGGCGCGCGACTGGGGCGCCCGACTGGGGCGCGCGACTGCTGGGTGGGGAGGCCGGGTCGGGGCGGCGGGTGGACGTCGGGCCGGTGGCTGCGGCCGGGGCTGGGCGCTGCGGTCGGGGCGATCTTCCGAGGTGCGAGCGTCGGCGGCGCAGCGGTGGGCTTCGGAAGGTCGGCGTGGGGGCGCCCGACCGGGGCGCCGGCTGGCTGGGGCGCGGGGCTGGGCGCTGCGGTCGGGGCGATCTTCCGAAGTGCGAGCGTCGGCGGCGCAGCGGTGGGCTTCGGAAGGTCGGCGTGGGGCGCCCGACCGGGGCGCCGACTGCTGGGTGGGGAGGCCGGGTCGGGGCGGCGGGTGGACGTCGGGCCGGTGCTCGGCTGGGGCTGGGCGCTGCGGTCGGGGCGATCTTCCGAGGTGCGAGCGTCGGCGGCGCAGCGGTGGGCTTCGGAAGGTCGGCGGCGGGCGCCCGATACCGCCCGCCAACGGATAGTGGTCGACGGGCGTGGTCGACCTACACTCGGTCAGTGCCGATAACCTCTCGCCGCGACCTGCGCAACGTCGCCATCGTCGCCCACGTCGACCACGGCAAGACCACGCTGGTCGACGCCATGCTCTGGCAGTCCGGAGCATTCCGCGACAACGCCGACATCGCCGACCGCGTCATGGATTCCATGGACCTGGAGCGGGAGAAGGGCATCACGATCCTGGCCAAGAACACAGCCGTGCGCTATGTGACCGCCGAGGGTGAGCCGGTCACGATCAACATCATCGACACCCCTGGCCACGCCGATTTCGGCGGCGAGGTCGAGCGCGGACTGGAGATGGTCGATGGGGTGCTCCTCCTGGTGGACGCCAGCGAAGGGCCGCTGCCGCAGACGCGATTCGTGCTGCGCAAGGCGTTGGCCAAGCGCCTGCCGATCGTCGTGGTCATCAACAAGGTCGATCGCTCCGACGCCCGGATCGCGGCCGTGGAGGACGAGACCTACGACCTCTTCATGGACCTGATCGACGAGTCGGACGCCACCGCGCTCGATTTCCCCATCGTCTACGCCTCGGCCAGGGCAGGTCGGGCGAGCACGACGCGACCGGCGGATGGCGCCATGCCGGATGGCGAGGACCTGCGGCCGCTGATGGAAACGCTGCTCACCACCGTCCCCGCGCCCGTCTACGACTCCGACGCGGGCCTGCAGGCGCACGTCACGAATCTCGACGCATCCCCATATCTCGGCCGGCTCGCCCTGTGCCGGGTTCACGCCGGGACCATCCGCAAGGGGCAGTCCGTTGCCTGGTGCCGCACCGACGGAACGATCGAGCCCGCTCGGATCAGCGAGCTGCTCATCACCAAAGCGCTGGACCGCGTCCCGGCGGAGGAAGCGGGTCCCGGCGACATCATCGCCATCGCCGGGCTGCCCGACATCACCATCGGCGAGACCCTCGCCGACCCCGAAGACCCGATCCCCATGCCGGTCATCACCGTGGACGAGCCGAGCATCTCGATGACGATCGGCATCAACACTTCGCCGCTCACCGGGCAGAGCGGGAAGAAGTTGACCGCACGCTTGGTGAAGGCCCGTCTGGAGGCGGAGCTCATCGGCAACGTCTCGCTGCGCGTGGCGGACACCGAGCGGCCGGACACCTGGGAGGTGCAGGGCCGGGGCGAGCTGCAGCTGGCCATCCTGGTGGAGATGATGCGCCGCGAGGGTTTCGAGCTCACCGTCGGCAAACCGCAGGTCGTGACGCGCGTGATCGACGCAGTGGTCTGCGAGCCCGTCGAGCATCTGACGGTGGATGTCCCGGAGGACTTCGTCGGCGTGGTCACCCAGCTGCTCGGTCTGCGCAAGGGCCGCATGGAGCAGATGGTCAACCACGGCTCCGGCTGGGTGCGCATGGAGTACCGGGTCCCGGCGAGAGGCCTGATCGGGTTTCGGACGGAGTTCCTCACCGAGACGCGCGGGACCGGCTTGCTGCACCACGTCTTCGACCGGTACGAGCCGTGGTTCGGTGAGGTCCGGACGCGACCCTCGGGGTCGTTGGTCGCTGATCGGCGCGGACTGGTGACGTCGTATGCCTGCCTGAATCTGCAGGAGCGCGGCGTGCTGTTCGTGGCGCCGGGGACCGAGGTCTACGAGGGGATGATCGTCGGCGAGAACTCTCGCGCCGACGACATGGATGTCAATCCGACCAAGGAGAAGAAGCTCACGAACATCCGCTCCTCCACCGGGGAGGAGCTGGTGCGGCTCATCCCGCCGAGGCCCCTGTCGTTGGAGCAGGCGCTGGAGTTCTGTCGGGAGGATGAGTGCGTCGAGGTCACTCCGGCAGCGGTGCGGTTGCGCAAGGTGACGCTGGTCGGGGTCATCAGGGCCCGGGAAACGGCTCGGCGCAAGCGGGAGAGCTAGCTCCAGCGGGTACCGCGATCGATGCCCGGACACCGAGCGATCCGACGGGTATCCACGGGCCGCGCCGTTGCGGAGTCGATGCGCCAGGATCGCGCATCCAGGCGTGCTGGGGCTTGGGGCAGGCTGCGACGGTGCGCCCAGGTGAGCCCACCTGGGCGGCGTTGGTGGACGACGGGCGCTCTCGACCTGCTGGAGAACGTGGGTGGCTCGTGGCCCGGGGTCCGGTGGCCGGTCCGGGCAACGTGCTGCCATCGTGCCCGGACCGGGGCGGCGCTGCGCGGGCGAGTGCAATGATCGTCTTCGACGCCTGATCACCGCGCCAGAAGGCGCAAGTCGATCACGCGCCCGAACGGCCTTGCTCGTTCTGGGCCTGACCAGGACCCGCCACGGCCACCTGGGGGACGCTGGCAACCATGACCCCGGGCAGCGCGGACAGCCGGTTGCGCAGGCGCAGCGCGGTCTGCTGGTGGAGCATGTTCTCCCACCATCGGCCCGCCCGGTAGGTCGGTACATAGACCATCACCAGGTCCCGTGGACTGCTGCGCCTCAGGCCAACCACGTACTCGATGATCGGCCGGGTCACTTCGCGGTACGGGGAAGCGACGAGCCGCAGCGGGATCTCGATCCCTCGACGCTCCCATTCGGCTGCCAGCTCGCGGCCGCCCGTGCCAGCGGCGTCCACGTGCACACCCTCCAGCCGGGTGGGCCGCTGCGCTGCCGCGTAGCGCAGCGCCCGCAACGTCGGCGCGTCCAGGCGGGCCACCAGGACGATGCCGTGCACACGGCTGGGCAGCGTCACCTTCACCTCAGCACCGACAGCCGCTGCGGCGTCGGTGGCGTCGTAGTGGCGGCGGATGCTGTACATCAGCGTGTACAGCGCCGGCATCGCGATGCACACGATCCAGGCGCCGTGGAAGAACTTGGTCCCCAGCACGATGACCAGGACGGATCCCGTCAGCAGGAACCCGACCGAGTTGATCAGGCGGTTGCGCTGCATCGCGAGGCGTTCCGGGCCGGAAGCGGTCCGCAGCAGACGGGTCCAGTGCCGAATCATCCCGAGTTGGCTCAGCGTGAACGAGACGAACACCCCGACGATGTACAGCTGGATGATGCGGCTGACATCGGCACCGTAGGCGACGACGAGCAGCGCAGCGGCCAGCGCGAGCATGATGATGCCGTTGCTGAAGGCGAGCCGGTCCCCGCGGTTGCGCAGCTGCCTGGGGAGGAAGCCGTCGGCGGCGAGGATCGAGCCGAGCATCGGGAATCCGTTGAAGGCGGTGTTCGCGGCGAGCACCAGGATGAGGAACGTTGCCGCCGAGACCAGCAGCGCGGCGATCGGGAATCCGGAGAACACCGCTTGGGCGACCTGCGCGATGACCGTCTTCTGGTGCTCCCCCTCGGGCAGGCCGATCATCGCCGCATCGCTGTCGGAGATCTTGACTTCGGTAGCCAGCGCCAACCAGGTGATGCCGCTGAACATCGCCATCGAGATGGCGCCCAGCATGGCCAGGGTGGTCGCCGCGTTGCGCGACTTGGGCTCCTGGAAGGACGGCACCCCGTTGCTGATGGCCTCCACGCCGGTCAGGGCGGTCGTGCCGGAGGAGAAGGCCCGCGCCAGCAGGAAGGCCATCGCGAACCCGGTCGGCACCGCCGTCTCCGGCTCGATCTCCCAGTTGGCGCTCTCAGCCCGGATCACATCGCCGGAGGCGAATCGGACCGCCGCGACGATGAGCATGGTGAAGATCGCGGCCATGAACAGGTACGTGGGGACGGCGAAGGCGGCGCCGGACTCGCGCACGCCGCGCAGGTTCATGATCGCTAGCAGCGCGATGAGCGCGATCGCGATCCCGACGCTCCATTGGGCAAGCCCCGGCACAGCGCTGGCGATGTTGGCCACCGCGGAGGAGATCGACACCGCGACGGTCAGGATGTAGTCGACCAGCAGCGCGCTGGCGACGAGCACCCCTGCACGCTGCCCGAGGTTCGTGCTCACGACCTCGTAGTCGCCGCCGCCGGAGGGGTAGGCGTGCACGTTCTGCCGGTAGGACAGCACCACGATGGCGAACACGGTGACCACGGCGGCAGCGATGTAGGGCGTGTAGCTGTAGAAGGCGAATCCCGCCAGACTCAGGATGACCAGGATCTCCTGGGTCGCGTAGGCGTTGGAACTGAGCGCGTCGCTGGCGAAGACCGGCAGGGCGAGACGCTTGGGCAGCAGGGTCTCGCCCAGCTGATCGCTGGCCATCTGGCGCCCGAGCACGATCCGCTTGAAGCCGTTCCTGCCCCGGGTCTGCTTAGCCATGCGCGCCGCGCAGACCCGGCTGCTGCCCGATCTGGCCTCCGGCTGTGGCGGTGCCTTGCACAGTTCGGATGGTAGAGGGCCGCGGCAACGGAACGTGCGGCTGTCCCGGAAGCCCCGGCCTCAGCGCGCGTCCGCGGGTGCGCCCAAGTGCTGGGCGAAGAAGGCCCGTTCCATCCGCAGCAGGTGCTCGGTGACCGACTCCTGGGGCGTCATGTGGCTGACGCCGGGCAGCGGGAGGACCTGATGCTGCCGGCCGTGCGCGGTCAGCGCCGCGGACAACTGCAGCGTGTGAGCCGCCACGACGTTGTCGTCGGCCAGGCCGTGGACCAGGCAGAGCGGCCGCCGCAGGCGCGCTGCCAGCGGCAGTAGCGAAGAGCGGTCGTAGGCCTCAGGGTGCGCGGTCGGGTCGCCGAGGTAGCGCTCGGTGTAGTGGGTGTCGTAGAGCCGCCACTCGGTGACCGGCGCCCCGGCGAACGCCGCGCGGAAGACGTCCGGCTCCCGCAGCACGGCCAGGGCCGCGAGGTAGCCGCCGAAGGACCAGCCACGGATGCCGACCCGTCCGGCGTCGAGGCGTCCCGGGTAGGCCCGCTGCGCCGCGTGGAGCCCTGCGATCTGGTCGGCCAGCGGGCCGCTGGCCAGGTCGCCGGCGACGGCCGCCTCGCACGACGGCGAGACCCCCGGCGTACCTCGACCATCCACGACGACGACCGCGAACCCGCTGTCGGCCAGCCACTGCTCGGTCGCGAAGGACAGCGGGTACCGCACCACGCGCTGGGCGTGGGGCCCGCCGTAGGACGACACGATGACCGGCGCCGGCGACTGCTGCGGCGGCAGGATCACCGCGGTGCGGACTTCGCCGGACTCCGGCAGCAGATGCACCCGCGGTTCGCCGCCCGGCGACGCAGCGGCGTTGGGCAATTCCGCTTCGGGCTGCGGCGGATCTCCCACGGTGACACGCGGCTGCCAGCCCCGGAGATCGGTCACGGCGATGACCGGGACCTCGCCGGTGGCCAGTGCGGTGTGCCATCCGGAGCCGTCGGTCAGCCGGGTCAGCTCCCCGTCGCGCAGCCGGACCAGGTGGTTGTCCCATGGGTTCTGCGCACCGGAGACCCAGATCCCGGAGGCATCGCAGCGATGCAGTGACCGGATGTACCAGTCCGGCGGGGTCAGCCAGGCCTCGCCCTTGCGGAGCCGCCAGGCATCGGTGGCAGGGTCGGCGTCGACGAGGACCAGATCGCCGTCCGGGGCCAGCCGCGGGCTTCCGGGCACGAGTTCGACCCAGGGCCGGTTGCGCTGCGCCGCGAGCAGCGTCGGTCGTGCCGTCGCCGGGGTTCACGCGCAGGTGGTGGACCGCCGACTGGTCCCGAGACTGCACCGAGACCACCGCGCCCGACTCCTCCCAGCGCACCGCAGCCAGGTAGGGCAGTTCCGTGCGGTCCCAGCGAACCTCCGTCCGCTCGCCGGAGAGCCCCACCAGCCACAGCCTGACCTCGGCGTTCGGCGTTCCGGCTGCCGGATAGCGGATCTCCCGCGGCTCCGCCGACGGCTGCGTCGGGTCGCTCAGCCACCACCGAGACACAGCGCGCTCGTCCACCTGCGCCGCCAGCAGGCGGTCGCTGCCGGGGGACCACCAGAAGCCCCGGTACCTCCCCATCTCCTCGGCCGCGATGAACTCCGGCAGGCCCCAGGTCTCCTCGGGGAGCTCCGGCCCGGCCAGGATCCGGTCGTCGCCGGTGCCGAGGTCGACGAGGCGCAACGCCCCCCGGCACGCGTATGCCACGCGCGACCCGTCCGGGCTGAGTCGCGGGTCGACAGCCCCCGAGGAGACACCGAGCTGCACCGGTGCGGCGCCGTCGATGAGCCAGACCTGTCCGGACAGCGCGAAGACGATCCGGTCACCGGCACGGTCGCAGTGGTACGCGGTGATGCCGGCGCCGCCCTCGCGCAGCCGCTCGCGCCGGGCGCGCTCGGCCGCCGGCAGTTCCTCGCGGTCGGCGAGCAGCGAGCGCGGGTCGGCGAGGACCGTCAGGTCCCCGTCGGCGGCGAGCTGGTGCAGCGCCAGCACGGGGTCGGTCGGGCCGGTGCTGGCGAGGTACCTGACCCGCCAGCGCTTGGCTTCGCCGAGGACCGTCACCGATCGCGGCTGGCCGCGGCGGAAGTTGCCGGTACGAGCCTTGCGGATGGGCAGATCGTCGCCGGATGACTGCATCTGCGCATGATGCCACCGACCAGCTGCACGACGGCGCACGCCGAGCAGCGGCGGCCACGCAGGATCGCCCCGGGGTCGCCGTGGTGGCTGCCCGAGGCCGCGACGGGGCTCTGCCGGTCCGGGGCGCGCCACGGGAGCGCGGGTAGCCCTCGGCCAGAATCCGGTGAACCAGACCGCTCGCGCCGGATTCCCGGCACGGCTGCGGGGACCGGGGCGGCCGGCGAAGGCGCCGGTCGCGGTGCAGCCGGTGGCGGGACACGACGACCGGCCGCCGGCCCGGGGCAGGGGGCAGGGGGCCGGCCGAGAGCGCTGCAACAGCTGCGCCTGCGGCACCGGACCGGGCAGTCCGGCGCCGCGCCCGACGGCGCTCCCGCCACCAGGACGTAGGCTTCATAGCTATGGCAAGCAACCAGCGGATGCTGCTCGTCCACGCGCACCCGGACGACGAAACGATCACGTGCGGGGCTGCGATGGCCCGCTCCTGCGCCGCCGGTGCTGCCGTCACGCTCGTCACGTGCACCCTCGGCGAGGAGGGCGAGGTGCTGCTGCCGGAGCTGGAGCACCTGGCCTCCGACCAGACCGATCAGCTCGGCCATCATCGGCTGCGGGAACTGGACGAGGCGATGCGGGTGCTCGGGGTGGGCGACTACCGGATCCTGGGCGGCGCGGGAACCTACCGCGACTCCGGGATGATGGGCACCCCGGCCAACGATGCCCCGCACTGCTTCTGGCGAGCCGACCTGCTCGAGGCCGCGTCCTACCTCGTGGCGATCATCCGGGAGACCAGGCCGCAGGTGCTCATCACCTACGACGACTTCGGCGGGTACGGCCACCCCGATCACATCCAGGCCCACCGGGTGGCCATGTACGCTCTCGTGCTCGCGGAGTGCGCCACCTTCCGGCCCGACCTGGGCGATCCGTGGTCGGTGGCCAAGGTCTATTGGACGGCGTTCCCGAAGTCGGCGATCCGGGCCGGCATCGAGCGGATGCGAGAGGTGGACCCGACCAGCGATTTCGCGCAGCTGAATCCCGACGACCTGCCGTTCGCCGTGGCCGACGACCTCGTGACCACAGCCATCGACGGGTCGGCGTTCACCGGCCAGAAGTTCGCCGCGATGCAGGCCCACGCGACGCAGATCAACCTGGAATCGGGATTCTTCGCGCTGAGCAACGACATGCTCGGGATGGAGTACTTCCGACGCGTCCGCGGTCATCCAGGCCGGATCGACGGGGACCTCGAGACCGACCTGTTCGCGGGGCTCTGACGTGGCAGACACGGGCAGCGGGCCACAGCGGCCCGCCGAACCGGTTGCCGGCGGCGTCGCAGGAGGGACATCGGCCGCCGTCTCCGCCTCGGCCGCCACCCCCTCACCGGCCAGGTGGGGCCGGTACTGGCTGGCGCTAGCACTGCCGGCAGGGTTCGCGCTCGGCGTCGTCGGCGGGTTCCTGCAGCAGCTCCGCCTGGACGTTGGCGCCGTCTCGGTGCCGTGGGCGACGGCCCTGCTCGTTGCGACCCTCGTCGCTGCGATTCGTGCCCTGTCATTGAACGTCGCGACGAAGCTCGCCGGCGGCGCCTTCTACGCGGGGTGGCTGATCGCCACGGCCCTGCTCGCCCTGCCGAACCCGAGCGGCGACGCCATCTTCACCGACGATCTCGGTTCCTTGGCGTATCTGCTCGCGGGTTCCGTGGTCGGCGCTGGGGCGGCGGCGTGGCCACTGCTCTTGGACCCCGCGACGCTGCCCCGATCCGTCGTCGACGCAGCGCCGACCGGGCCCGCGCCTCACGACGGTCCCGAGGAGTCACCTCGTGGCTGATCCGGTCCGGGCCGACCTCTTCAAGGCCGCCCTGCGCCGCTTCGCCTCCGGCGTCGCCGTTGTCACCTGCCGAGTGGATCAGGTCGACCACGCGATGACGGCCACCGCCTTCTCAGCGGTCTCGTTGGATCCACCGCTGGTACTGGTCTGCGTCAACCGGAGATCACGGTTCGCCGAGGCGCTGGCCCACACCGACCGCTGGGGCGTCGGCATTCTCGACGAGGCCGCCGATTCGGCAGCGCGGTGGTTCGCGATGTCCGGGCGGCCGCTGGTGGGCCAGCTGGATCGGGTCGAGCACCATCGGGCGGCAGGCGAGGTCGCGTTGCTGGACGATGCGCTGGCACGGCTCACGTGCCGGACCCACGAGGTCGTGACGGCCGGCGACCACGATATCGTCATCGGCGCTGTTGAGACTGCCGACGTGAGCAGCGCACGACTCCCGCTGCTGTACTGGGATGGTGCGTACCGCCGTCTGGGTCCGCATGCGGGGGCGTCTGGGCGGCCGACTGCCTAGAGTGGCAGAACGACGTGGTACCGAAGGGAGCACCCCGGTGGCTGAGGACAAACTCCCCGACGGCGGGCCGGTCGAGCCGCCCGGGGACGCACCTGTGACACCGGCGGAGTCGACTGACGGAGCTGTCGGGAGCGATAGCGACCCAAGCGCTGGTGACGGGGCTGCCGAGGGCGGTCCTGCCGGGGGTGCGGCCGGCCCTGGCAGCGATGTCGCCAGCGCCAACGGGCCCGCCGGCGATGCGAGTGGCGAGGAGGCGGCAACCGAGCAGCAGCCGGCATCCGAGTCCGAGGAAGGGGCTTCGGCAGGCAAGCCCCTGGGGCTGAAGATCGGCATCGGCGCGATCGCCGTCATCGGGGTCGCGTACCTGGTGGCCGTCCTCTCTACCGCGGGCGGCATCCCCGACAACACGGTCGTCGCCGGCGTGGCGATCGGCGGGAAGTCGGAGTCGGCCGCGGCGGCAACCCTGGAGCAGGAGCTGGCTGAGCAGGCCGCAGCCCCCATGACCGTCACAGCGCTGGCGGTGGAGGCATCCTTCGACCCCGCCGGAGCCGGTATGGCGCCGGACTACCGGACGACCGCGGACGTTGCCTCCGGTCCGATCTTCAACCCGGTGCGCCTCGTTCAGCACCTCACCGGGCAGACCGTCGAGGTGGCGCCAATCATCAGGGTCGACGACGACCTGATGGCCAAGGAACTCCAGCGCATCGCGGAGGAGGCCGACGACCCCGCCGCCGAGCCAGAGATCACGATGGACGCCGAGCAGCCGACGATCACACCCGGCGAGGACGGCGAGGGCATCGACCGCCAGGCCTCGCGCGACGACATCGTCGCGTCCTACCTCTTCACCCAGGGCCCGCTCGCGCTGCCGGTCACCTTCCTCGAGCCGACCGTCAGCGACGAGGAGGCGCAGCGCGTCGTCGAGGAGTACGCGCAGCCGGCGGTCAGCGGTCCCGTGTCCCTCAGCTTCGACGGCAGCAGCGAGGACTTGACGGTGGACACCATCGTCGAGGCGCTCTCCTTCGCCGCTGAGGACGGCACACTGGAACCGCAGGTCAACGTCGAGCTGCTCCGGGCCGGCCTGCCGGTACTGGCCGAGACCGAGGATCCAGGCACCGATGCGACGTGGGACGTCTCCTCCGGCAAGCCGGTGGTCGTGCCGAGCAAGCAGGGCCGGGGTGTGACGGACGAGGAACTGACCACTCAGGTCCTGGCAGCGCTGCCCAAGACCGGTGCCGCCGACCGGACAGCGACGTTGGAGATCGAATCCACCGATCCCTCGCTCACCACGGAGCAGGCGACCGCCCTCAACGTGACCGAGCAGCTGAGCTCGTTCACGCAGAAGTTCGACTACGCGGAGTACCGCAGGGTGAATGTCGGGCAGGCGGCGGAGTACCTGAACGGCACGGTGCTGAAGCCTGGCGACGAATTCTCGATGAATGGCACGATCAAGGAGCGGACGGTCGCCAACGGGTACACCTCCGGCACCTTCATCTCCGGCGGACGCTTCCAGGAGGGTCTCGGCGGCGGGGTGTCCATCGCCACCACGGCGACATGGACCGCGGCCTTCTTCGCCGGGATGGAGGCCATCGAGGTGAACCCGCACTCGCTGTACATCTCGCGCTATCAGCCCGGGCTTGAGGCGACGGTCGCTTGGGGCCTGTTGGACCTGCGGTTCCGCAACGATACCGACGACGGCGTGCTCATCACCAGCAGCGCGGGAGACACCTTCCACACGGTGACGTTCTGGGGGACCAAGAAGTACGACCGGATATCCGACGTCTCCAGCGACCGGTACAACATCACGAAGTTCTCCACGAAGTACGACACATCGAGCAGCTGCAGCGCTCAGGGCGGCAGCAACGGCTTCACCATCGACGTGTGGCGCGTCTTCGAGAACGGAGGCCGGGAGGTCGAGCGAGAGAAGTTCACGACCCGCTACGACCCCACGACCCGGTATGTCTGCTCGCCTCCGCCGGCACCGCAGCCCTCGCCCTCGCCCAGCACAGGTGGTGACGGCAACGCCCCATCGGCGCCGAGTGAGTAGTCGGCTGTGTCGGCGATGTCCCGGCCCGCCGCGCGCGGGCGCCCGGTCCCGTCGCGCCGCAGCGGCCCAGCGCGCACTTTGGCGCTGCAGGCCCCAACCGGGGAAGCCGGTCCGGGCGTTGCCGGGGAGCCGGTCCGGGCGTTGCCGGGGAGCCGGTCCGGGCGTTGCCGGGGAGCCGGCCGGGCGTTGCGGGGCGTCCGGGCTCGCCGGGGAGCCGGCCCGGGCGTTGCCGGGAAGCCTCATCTTGATGGGCGCGTCGGCGTTCCGCCACGGGGATACCCGGGGCAGTGCGATCTGGACGAGCCTTCCCGGCGAGCAGTCCTCAATCGTCGGTGCCGCTGACGTCGATGGCGCCCTCGTCCGGGCTCTCGGGCGCTCGATAGACGTAGTCGTGGTGCCTGGTGAAGCCGAGCCCGTCGTAGAGGGCCAGGGCGGGCTCGGAATCGGCGTTCACGCGCAGGAACCAGCGAGTAGCCCCCTGTTGGGCGCCCCATTCGTTCAACTGCGCCATGATCGCGGTCGCGACTCCGCGGCGTCGAGCAGCGGGGGCGGTGACCATGTTGTTGGCGCCGCCCCAGTCGCCGACCACGACTCCCCGCCCGATCCCGAGCAGTTCGCCGGTGTCGGCGCTGCGGCAACTCGCGAACGCCACCGTACGGGGGGCTGTCAGGATGGGCTGGACTTCGTCCTGCGCCCCGATGTCGTCGCCCTGCAACAGCTCGAGCCATTCGCTGTCGGGCACGTCGCTGCAGCTGAGCACCATGTCGCTGCGGTTCATCGAGGACCCGGTGGTGATGAACAGTCGTTGTGTTGCCGTGATCATCAACCGGGAGCGTCGCACGACTGCCCATCCCGCGTCGTCGAACAACTCGTCGATCCTGCTGGGGAAGGGCGCCTGCAGCAGCGGCACGGTGCCACGCTCCCGGTACCAGTCGCGAACCGTGCGCAGGGCCGCCGGTAGCGGCCGGTCCGCCGCACCGGCAACGCGCACCGAATCGGCGCGGCCGGCGTGCGGACCCGCCCAGCGCAGCCGCCAGTTGCCCAGGTCCTGGTACTCCCGCGGCGGCCAGGTGGCTTCGGCTAGCTCCTGCATCCGATAGGCCGACACCTCTGGGGGAATGACCCGCGCCACCTCAACGGCATCGAAGGGTATGCGCACCGATGTCTCATCCCGGCGGCGCAGCATCAGGATGCCCTCGTCGCCGGTGCCGCTCCAGCGCACCAGCACGCCTGCCGCCTCGGCGTGGCCCAGGCCGAGAGCATCCGTCTTGTACCGCAGGGTCAGCCTTCTGCCGACATCCGCGGGAGAGGCGTCGATGCGACGCAGCGGACGACGCTCCATCACAGCCTGCCGGGGCCGCGACTCGCCGGGTCGGACTCCGGATACCCGTTGCGTCTGGTCGCCACGGTGGCACGATACTAGGGCTGACCGCCCGTGGTGCCGCCCAGCACAGAGGAACAGGAGCCAGGCATGACGTACATCATCGCCCAGCCGTGCGTTGACCTGAAGGATCGAGCCTGCATCGACGAGTGCCCCGTCGACTGCATCTACGAAGGCAACCGGATGCTCTACATCCATCCCGACGAGTGTGTGGACTGCGGGGCCTGCGAGCCGGTCTGCCCCGTGGAAGCCATCTACTACGAGGACGATGTGCCGGAGGAGTGGAAGGAATACACGGAGGCCAACGCCGAGTTCTTCAACGACATCCCCAACGCCGATCTCGGCGGCGCTGCGAAGCACGGCCCGTTCGCCAAGGACGCGGCACTGGTGGTCGCTGTCCCGCCGCAGGAACACGACGAGTAGTCGTGCCGGGACTGGCGGAACGCCTGCCGGACTTCCCCTGGGACACGCTGGCGCCGGCGAAGGCCCGGGCAGAGCAGTACCCGGCGGGCATCGTCGACCTCAGCATCGGCACGCCAGTGGATCCGACGCCGGCAGTCGCCCAGGAGGCCCTGGCTGCCGCGGCGAACGCCCCCGGGTACCCGACCGTCGCGGGAGCTCCAGAGACCCAGGCCGCGATCCGCAGTTGGGCTGAGCGAGTCCTGAGGGTCCGGGCGCCCGCCGAGCTGGGCGTCCTGCCAGCGATCGGGACGAAGGAAATGGTCGCCTGGCTGCCGACGCTGCTGGGCCTGGGGAGTCAGGACACGGTCGTCATTCCGGAGGTCGCCTACCCGACGTACGAGGTGGGCGCGCTGGTCGCGGGCTGCCGGGTCGTCCGGGCCGACTCGACGGTCGCGCTCGGGCCGCAGGCGGTGTCGCTCATCTGGCTGAACTCGCCGGCGAACCCGACCGGGCGGGTGCTGGGCGCGGAGCATCTGGCGAAGGTCGTCGCGTTCGCCCGCGACCGGGGAGCGGTCGTCGTCAGCGACGAGTGCTACTTCGAGCTGCCGTGGTCCCAAGATCCCGCCGCGCGTCCGGTCTCGATCCTGCATCCGGAGGTGTGCGGCGGCTCCTACGACTCCGTCGTCGCGCTGCATTCGCTGTCGAAGCGATCGAACCTGGCCGGCTACCGGTTCGGCTTCGCGATCGGCGACCCGGCGGTGCTCGCACCGGTGCTGTCGGCGCGCAAACACACCGGCTTCATGGTGCCGACCCCGGTGCAGCGCGCGGCGCAGGCAGTGCTGGCCGACGACCGCCACGTCGTGGAGCAGCGTGCCCGCTACCGCCGGCGCCGCGAAGTTCTCAGCACCGCGCTGGTCGCGGCAGGCTTCCGCATCGACCACAGCGAGGCCGGGCTCTACCTGTGGGCCACCCGGGGCGAGGACTGCTGGGCCACCGTCGAGTGGCTCGCCGACCGAGGGATCCTGGTGGCGCCCGGCGCGTTCTACGGAGCGGCGGGGAGCCGCCATGTGCGCGTTGCGCTGACTGCGACCGACGTGCTCGTCGATGCCGCCGCCCAACGACTCGCCGAGGCGGCGGAGCCGGTAGCCTCGCAGGTCGCAGGTCGCAGGTCGCAGGTCGCAGGTCGCAGGTCGCAGGTCGCAGGTCGCAGGTCGCAGGTCGCAGGTCGCAGGTCGCAGGTCGCAGGTCCGCTTCCTGACGGACAAGCAGGCCGCTCGAGCCGGCCCCGCAGAGCCTCTGAGCCTGCGGGCCGCGGTAGCTCTACGTCTTGCGCCGGTCGCGCCAGCCCGCCCGCGGGCGCGGCGGGGGCCTTTCTCAGGGTTCGGAGGTCCGCCCGCGCTCCCTGCATGCCCGCGCGGGGGCCAGAGCATTCGATGGCAAGGGGTCCGGTCCCGCACCGCGCGGGGGCCAGAGCATTCGATGGCAAGGGGTCCGGTCCCGCACCACGCGGCGGAGTGGATACCGTGGGGGCAACTCGGCGGCTGCGTCGGGGATCGGTGGCGGGCAACCTCCGGACAGGGAGCAGAGATGGCTGACGCGGTGCTGCAGCACGGAGACCAGGAACTGACGCTACCGGAGGTGCCGGCCAGCGACGGCGATCATGGCTACGACCTGTCCGGGCTGCTGAAAGAGACTGGGCACGTCGGCCTGGACAACGGCTTCACCAACACTGCTGCGTGCCGGTCGTCGATCACCTACATCGACGGCGACGCCGGGATTCTGCGGTATCGGGGCTACCCGATCGACCAGTTGGCGTCGCAGTCGTCGTACCTGGAAGTGGCGTACCTGCTGATCTACGGCGAGTTGCCCACAACTGCGGAACTCGAGGCCTTCACCGCACGGATCAACCGGCACACGATGCTGCACGAGGACATGCGGCGACTCTTCGAGGGCTTCCCGCGCAACGCTCATCCGATGCCCGTGCTGTCCAGCGCGGTCAGCGCGCTGTCCACCTTCTACGAGGACTCGCTGGACCCCTTCGATCCGGAGCAGGTGGAGATCTCCACCATCCGACTGCTCGCGAAGCTGCCGACCATCGCGGCGTACGCGTACAAGAAGAGCGTCGGCCAGCCGTACCTCTACCCGGACAACGCGCTCGGCTACGTCCCGAACTTCCTCCGCATGACCTTCGGCGTGCCCGCGGAGCCGTACCTGGTCGATCCGGTCGTCGCGGAGACCCTCGACATGCTGCTCGTCCTGCACGCTGACCACGAGCAGAACTGCTCGACGTCGACGGTGCGCCTGGTCGGTTCCTCGCACGCCAATCTCTTCGCCTCGGTGTCGGCGGGGATCAACGCGCTCTTCGGCCCGCTGCACGGGGGGCGAACCAGGCGGTGCTGGAGATGCTGGCCAACATCCACGCCTCGGGCGGCGGGGTGAAGACCTTCATCCGTCAGGTGAAGGCGCGCGATCACGGGGTCAAGCTGATGGGCTTCGGCCACCGCGTCTACAAGAACTACGATCCCCGCGCCGCGATCGTGAAGGACGCCGCCTACCGGGTCTTCGAGCGCCTCAACGTTTCCGACCCGCTGCTGGACATCGCGCTGCGGCTGGAGCAGACAGCGCTGGACGACGACTTCTTCGTCTCCCGCAAGCTGTACCCGAACGTGGACTTCTACACCGGGTTGATCTACAAGGCCATGGGCTTCCCGAACCGGATGTTCACCGGCTTGTTCGCGCTTGGCCGGCTGCCGGGCTGGATTGCCCAGTGGCGGGAGATGATCGCCGACCCGGACACCAAGATCGGCCGGCCCCGCCAGGTCTACATCGGCCCCACGGCGCGCGACTACGTCTCCCTGGAGGCTCGCTGAGGGCTATCGACTCCGTGCGAGGCGCTGCTAGGGAGGGGCCTCGCACGGAGCGGGCTCTCGACGTGCGCCAAGCTCGGTAGGCGGCGGTCCCGCCGGAGCGCACCTCAGCGCTGCTGACGGCCGTTCGGATGCGCGCCGGCATCGCGGCTCCGGGCTCGGCGCGAGTGCGGCTCGCTGCCTTCGGCTTGGGCCGGTCGCGCCGAGAGGGAGGACCGGACTTGAGCCGGCAGCGGTCCGATGGGCTGGCCCCGCGGGCCCGGCCTCGGCCAGGCACGGGTACCACCGTGCGCATGGCGGGCGTGACTCGGGCGGCCGCCTTCTCGCCCTGAGCCGTCCGCGGGCGGCCCCGCCTCTGACGCGGATGAGGTTCAGCCTCCGGCGATGACGTCGACGTGGACGTGATCGAGGTGCTGGCTGATCGGGTCGCTGGCGCCGGTGGGGTTGCTGTAGGGCCGCCAGCCCTGGGCCGAGCGGCGCGCCGACCAGATGCGGTCGTCGAAGATGATGACCGACACCTGCAGGCGCTCGGCGTTGGCGACCAGCCAGTTCGCCACTGCCCAGCCGCGGGCCCGCTGCTGCTCGTCGCCGACCGGCCGGAAGAACAAATCGATCGCCCGTCCGGCGTAGTGCTCGCTGCGGGCGCCGTGGCCAGTGGCGATGCCGCCCGGCGCGAAGCCGCCGTAGGGGATGTCGCCGAAGACTGCGCGCACCTCCTCGAACACGGTGGCGGCCCGCGGCGTCAGTCCGCTGGCGGTCAGTTCCTCTGCCGGCAGTCCGCGGGCACGCGAGATCCGGCACTGCATCCCTTCGGGCTGCGTGAGTGCGACTTGCGCCGGGTCGACGGCGAGCGGGGACTCGGGGGCCCGGCCGGCCGCGGCCGCTGTTGCCAGCACCGCCGCTTCGTCGGGCGGCATCGCCGCGGTGGTGCCGTCGACCAGCGGCACCGAGCATTCCGACGTCAGGGCGAAGAGGGCCGTGGCGTCGCGGACCTGGGCCGGGATCCCCTGCAGCAGCGGCAGGGAGACGACGAAGAGGGCGATCGCCGCCACGAGCGCGACGAATTTCCCCATGGGTCAAGGGTAGGTCGGAGCAGGCACATGTGCCTCCGGGCAGGCCGAGGCGTATCGGGGGGTCAGTTCGCGTGCAGCGCCTCGTTCAGTCCGCCCCACGATCCTTTGCGACGCACCGCCTCTACCGCGCCGCTGGTGGAGTTGCGGCGGAACAACCACCCGTCCTGCCCGGACAGCTCGCGCGCCTTGACCACGGAGCCGTCCGGTAGCAGCAGCTTCGTGCCCGACGTGACGTACAGCCCGGCTTCCACGACGCAGCCGTCGCCCAGCGAGATGCCGACCCCGGCGTTGGCGCCGACCAGGCACTCCCTGCCCAGGGAGATGACTTCCTTGCCCCCGCCGGAGAGCGTGCCCATGACCGAGGCCCCGCCGCCGAGATCGGTGCCGGGACCGAGCACCACTCCTGCGGAGATCCGGCCCTCCACCATCGAGGCCCCGAGCGTTCCGGCGTTGAAGTTGCAGAACCCTTCGTGCATCACGGTGGTGCCCTCCGCCAGGTGCGCCCCGAGACGGACCCGGTCGGCATCGGCGATACGCACACCGGTCGGCACGATGTAGTCGACCATCCGCGGGAACTTGTCCACGCCGAGCACGGTCAGTTGCTGGCCGCGCAGCATGGCCCGCATGCGTGCGGAGTCCACGGCGTCGATGGCGACGGGGCCGTGGCTGGTCCACGCGACGTTGGGCAGGATCCCGAACAGGCCGTCGAGGTTGATCGTGCGCGGCCGCACGAGGCGATGCGACAGCAGATGCAGCCGCAAGTAGGCGTCGGCGACATCCGCCGGCGGTGCCTGCAGGTCCTCGATGACAGTGCGCACCGTCCGCACCTGGGTGCCGCGGATCTCGTCGGAGTCGATCGCCCCGCCGATCCAGGGGATCTCGACCGGTTGGTGTCCGAGAGCTGGCTTGGGGTACCAGACGTCCAGCGCGGCGGAACCGCTGAACGTCGCCAGGCCGATCGCCGCAGCGGAGCCGGAGACGGGGGACAGATCGGTGGATGGAGTCACGTCAGTCACTCGGCTACGGTAGCGGCGTGTCAGCCTCAGTCCCACCCCAGACGCTCGACCTGACCACCGATGTCGTCTCCCTGACGGCCGCGCTGGTGGATATGCCCAGTCAGTCCCGCCACGAGCGGGCGATCGCGGACGCCGTCGAGCAGGCGCTGCGCGCACTGCCCTGGCTGCAGGTCGAGCGCAACGGCAACACGGTCGTGGCGCGCACCGAGCTGGGGCACGACGAGCGCGTCGTCCTTGCCGGGCACCTGGACACCGTGCCCGCCGCGGACAACCTCCCGCACGCGTTCCGCGAGAACCTGCTCTACGGCCTCGGTTCGTGCGACATGAAGGGCGGCGTGGCGGTGGCGCTGCGGTGCGCGGCGACCGTCCCCGAGCCGGTGCGCGACGTCACCTACGTGTTCTACGAGGCCGAGGAGATCGAGGACGAGCACAACGGCCTGCGCCGGCTCACCGAGCAGCGTCCGGACCTGCTCGCCGCCGACTTCGCCGTGCTGCTCGAACCGTCCGATGCCGGAGTGGAAGCCGGTTGCCAAGGGACGCTGCGGGCGGTGGTCAGCACCCGCGGGAAGCGATCCCACAGCGCACGGTCCTGGATGGGCGACAACGCCGTGCACAAACTCGGCGAGGTGCTGCGCCGGTTGAACTCCTACCAGGCCGCCCAGGTGGAGGTGGACGGCCTGAGGTACCGGGAGGGCCTCAATGCGGTGGGCATCGCCGGCGGCATCGCGGGCAACGTCATCCCCGACGTCGCGTCCGTCACCGTCAACTACAGGTTCGCCCCGTCCAAGACAGTCGACGACGCCGAAGCCCACGTACGTGAGGTCTTCGACGGTTTCCGCCTCGAGATCGTCGACCTGGCACCGGGCGCGCGTCCCGGGCTCGGCCATCCGGCCGCGCAGGCGTTCCTCGCGTCGGTCGGGGCGCAGCCGCGGCCCAAGTTCGGTTGGACCGATGTCGCGCGGTTCACTGCGCTCGGCGTGCCTGCGGTGAACTTCGGGCCGGGCGATCCGGCGCTGGCTCATGCCGCGGACGAGCACGTGCCCGTCGAGCAGCTGCGGTTCTGCGAGCAGGCCATGCGGGACTGGCTGCAGGTCTGATCGAGGCCACGGGCAGAGCCGGCCGAGCGGGTCCGAGCACCCGGCCGGCGCGAGCAGATCCGAGAGGGTGTTGCGCCGGGGCAGCGCGTGCCTCGTGGGTGGCCCGGTCCGGCAGGACCGCCCTGACCCGCAGCGCACGGCCTGGTTCCGCCGATCTGCCAGGTTTGGCCGCCGCGACGAGAGGGCATGACGAGCACAGACCGTACCGCGCACAGTCGGCATCTGCCGCAGGCGCAGCACCAGTACCGAACGACGGGCCGACCCCCGCCCACGACGATCGGAGGACTCCATGGATCGACGCAAGACCGCCATCATCGCCGCTGTCACCCTCGGCGCGGCCGCCGCCACTACCGCCGCCGCGCTCGGCGTGTCGGCAGCAGGCTCGGTGGAGCCGACCGAGCAGGCCATCACCGCGGTCCTGGAGGGCACGCAGGAGACGCTGTACTACACGAACTTCACGCTCCCCGAGAACTACGTCGCCTTTGCGCTGGAGGGCGAGGAACTCGAGGTCACCGGGGATGCCGGCGACCTGAACCAGGCCACCCTGGACGGCATCGCCGAGCAGTTGGCGGCGGCGGTCGACCGCAGCATCGTCCTGGTCGACCTCGACAGTACCGAGGCCGAGGGCCTCACCACGGCGCTGCTGTCCGTCACCCCGACGAACGGCCACACCGTCGCGACGTCCAACGAAAACATGCAGCAGTGGCTCGGCGAGCTGTTCCCCGACCACGAGGGCGAGATCGCCAGTCTGCCGACGGCAACGCCGAATGCCGACTTCACCTACCTCGAGACCGACGGCGAGCTCACGTGGCAGGTCACCGAGTACGTGTTCCAGTTCGAGGACGCCACCGTTTCGGCGCGGCTGTCCACGGTCGACGAACCAGGCCAGACCAAGGCCGAGTTCGACCAATTGATGGCGAGCATGACCCGCTGACCCCAGTTCTCCCCGACGATCACCGGGTCGCCGCGTCCCTCTTCGGGTGCCGGCGGCCCGGTGATCGTACGTTGGTGGTATGCCGATTTCGAATCCGCGACGGGGCAATGAGGATCGGATTGCGCAGCGCCAGCGCGGTCCGGTAGTCCTGGGCTCCAAACTGCTGCACACCGCCACCATGGACCAGCGGCTGCTGGACACCTGGGGCCCCACCGATTGGGTCCACACCGACCCGTGGCGGGTGCTGCGCATCCAGGCTGAGTTCGTCGAGGGATTCGGGGCGATGGCCGATGTCGGCCGAGCCATCAGTGTCTTCGGCAGTGCCCGCACCAAACCGGAGGACGCCGACTACCGCCTCGCGGTCGAGGTCGGGTCGGCGCTCGCCAAGGCCGGCTACGCCGTCATCACCGGCGGGGGTCCGGGAATCATGGAGGCGGCGAACAAGGGCGCCAGTCTGGCGGGGGGGCTGTCCATCGGACTTGGGATCGAACTGCCCTTCGAGCAGCGCTTCAACGACTATGTGGACCTTGGAGTGAACTTCAGGTACTTCTTCGCCCGCAAGACCGTCTTCGTGAAGTACGCGCAGGGCTTCGTGATCTTCCCGGGCGGCTTCGGCACCCTTGACGAGGCCTTCGAAGCCATCACGCTGGTGCAGACGCGCAAGGTGACGTCGTTCCCGCTCGTGCTCATCGGCAGTAGTTTCTGGACACCGCTGCTGGAGTGGATCCGCACCAGCGTGCTGGGCACCGGCAAGATCGGGCCGACCGATCTCGATTTGGTGACCGTGACCGACGATCCCGAGGAAGTGGTCCGGATCATCCGCGAGGCCGAGCGGCAGCGCGAGGCCGAATCCGATCGGACGCCTGATGAGGCGCAGGAGGAGCACTTCGCGCTGGATGAGCAGGACGGCTGGTAGGCGCGCACCGGTCGAGCGTCGCAGGTGCAGCAGGCCCGACAGGCGGCACTTGCCGCAGGGGAACGGGATGCGGCAGCACCTTCCGCGCCGTCCTCGGGCCGCGCGGAATCGGCGCTGCGCCGCTGAGGGCCCCGGCCGGGAAGCGGGGCCCTCAGCGGCGACGAGCAGCCGTCACGGTGCAACTGCCAGGTCAACGCACGCGTTGCGCCTCAGGCGTCGCTTGCCTCGTCAGCGCCCTGCCGCCACTGCCGGAACTCCTGCAGCATCTCGCGGCGCTCCTCTCGTCGCTCCCGGCCCTCGCTGCGGTGCTGCTGGCGCTCGGCCTCGCCCTCCGCTGTCATCGTGGCGACGAGGGACGCCGTGCCGTCGATGTCGGCCACCACCCGGCCAGGCCGGCCGGTGGCCAGCCCGTCCGCCCCCGACTCCTCGCGATCGATGCGGATCACCGTGTCGGCGTCGATGCCGTACGAGCGCTCGTAGCCGTCCTCGCTGGTCACCGTGATGCTGTCGTTGGAGACGGCCGTGATCTCGCCGTTCTGCACGACGATCTCCCGGTACTCGCCGTCGGGGGTCCGGATGACCTGCTCGCCGTGCAGGACCGGGCCGGCACCCGGTCCCTTCGGGCCGCGTTCTCCCATCGCCTGCCCTGGCGGGCCCTCCTGGAGCCCTTGGCCGGACGCGCCGGGATCGGCCTCGCCGCTGTCTGCCCACGACACTCCGGTCAGCACCGTTGCGGCCAAAGCCCCCGACAGCACCAGCGCTCCCGCACGGCCGGCACGTCCCATCCGCGATCGTGACTCGCTCATGTTCCCTCCTCCAGCCCCGACCCTCGGGGTCCAGGACCAGTCAACAACGCTCGCATCAGAGGACGGTTGTCGTCAGGTACGGATCAGGTTCGGGCCGTCGGAGGTCCGCGGCTGTGGATGGCGGGGCCGCGGGTCGGTCCGCTCCGCCGCCCCGAGTGGCCCCCCAAGGCCGAGTCGGTAGCCTGGCGGGGTGCTGGATCTGACCTCGCTGCTCGCCTATGCCGAGACCCCCGACACCTCGGTGGCGGCCTACGACATCCCCGGCGGCGTGATCGGGGCCGGGCCGACGCTGATGGGCGTGGTGAACCGATCGCCTGGGTCCTGGTACCGGGAATCCGTGGCGCTGTCCACGCAAGCGGCCATAGACCGGGGACGGCGCTTGGCGCTGGAGGGCGCGGCACTGGTCGATGTCGGCGCGGAATCCACCTTGTCCCACACGCCCGAGGTTGCCGCGGCGGCGCAGACCGACATCCTGCTGCCGATCGTGCAGGGCCTCCTCGAGCACGACGTGGCGGTATCGGTGGAGACCTACCACCCCGCCACCGCCGACGCGGTGCTGCAGGCCGGTGCGGCGGTCCTCAACGTCACCGCCACGCAGGAGGCCGAGGAACTCTACGCAGTGGCCGCGAAGCACGATGCGGTGACGATCCTGTGCTACTACGCCGGCGAGAACCCGCGCGACGACGTGGCGCTGATGCCGCACCGCGACCCGCTGTTCGGCGTCATGGAGTTCTTCGAGCGCGAACTGCAGCGCGCGACCGACGCCGGCGTGCGCCGGATCATCCTCGACCCGGGCGCCGGCTTCTACTACAGCGACCTCACCGACGGCGCCGCGCGGGTGCGCCACCAGATGCGGTTGATGCTTGCCAGCGGCCGCCTGCGCGCCTTCGGCTACCCGGTCTGCAACGCGCTGCCGCACGCCTTCGAGTACTTCGGCGAGGAGGTGCGCACCGCCGAGGGCTTCTTCGGCGTCTTCGCCGCACTCGGGGGCACCAGCCTGTTTCGGACCCACGAGGTCCGCCAACTGCACGCGGTCCTGCAGTGCCTGTCGCTGGGAGCCGAACAGTGACGTGGCTCTTCGTCGCGGTCGGCGTCGTGGTGATCGCCGCGACAGCCATGGCGGTCGCCGGCCGATGGCAGCCGCGAGGGCTGGCAGCCGGGCGTCCCGACGACGATCCCGTGGCTGCGGGGGATCCGCCCAAGTTCGACGTGGTGCTGCGGGGGTACCGCATGGACCAGGTCGACGCAGAGCTGGCACGGCTGCGGTCCGGGCGGGCGCAGCCACCCGGGGTCGCAACCGACAACGGCCCGGGTTCACCACCGACGGTCGCCTCCGAAGCGCCATCGGCGCCCGAATCAGCCGCGGCGCGGCCCGATCAGCCCGCCTCGGACTGACCCGACCGCGCGGCGCGCGCGAACGGTCCGGCGATCTGGCGTGCCAGGCAGCGGCGCAGCGGCCAGAATCGAGGCGTGAGGACAACGAGCGCCGCCTACACCCACCTTGCCCCCGATTTCCCCGGTCGGGTCGATGTCCACGTCGAGGTGCCGGTCGCGGCGCCGGCCCGCACGGCGATGGCCGCCATCACCCAGTGGTCGCAGCAGGGGCGTTGGATGCTCGGATCGAGGGTTTGGGTGAGCGGCGGCGACGGTAGCTGCGTCGGTGATGAGTTGACCGCCTTCACCGGTCTCGGCCGCCTGGGTTTCCTCGACACCATGACGATCACCGGGTACGACGACGAACTGGTCACCGTCGAGCACACCGGCCGAGTCGTGCGCGGGTACGGATGGATGGGCGTGCGCCGCGAGGCCGATGGCTCACGCTATGTCTGGGGTGAGGCGGTGCAGCCGCCGCTGGGCGCCCTGGGGCGACTGGGGTGGGTCGTCGTCGGACCGCTGCTGACCCTCGGCGTGCGCTACTCCCTGCGCAAGTTGGCCGGCCTGGTCGAGGCCGGAGCGCTGCCTCGCTGATCCTCGCGCCCGTGCGGCCGGGACGTGTCGCCACGGGAGGTTCGTGCAGCAGGCGTGCGATGTAGGGGATACTGGAGGAGAACGCACGGCATCGCGCCGGTTGCACAACACGGAAGGGGACGGCATGGCCGCCATGAAGCCGCGGACCGGTGATGGTCCGCTGGAGGTCACCAAGGAGGGGCGCGGCATCGTCATGCGTGTTCCGCTGGAAGGCGGTGGTCGCCTGGTGGTCGAGCTCACCGCCGAGGAGGCGACCGACCTCGGCGCCCAGTTGACGTCCGTCGCCGGCTGACCGGCGAAGCCGACCTCAGATCAGCGCGGGTGCGGGTTCCCCGAAGGGGGCTCGCACCTTCGCGCGTCGGGTGGGCGCGGTGGCAGACGGTCGGCCGGAGCGTCCCAGAGGGCCTGGCGGTGCCGCGTCCCGGCGCTGTGCCCCCAACCCGGCGGGCTCCTGCTCGGCCCGCTGCGGCCGCTACCCGGCGTCCTTGTCCGCCACCACTCCCACCAGCAGGCCGTCGCCGACGGGGACCAGGGTGGAGACCAGCGACTCGTCCTCGGCCATCCGGGCCGCCAGTTCCCGCAGACCGACGGTTTCCGGATCGCGCTGGGAGGGGTCGGCGACTTTGCCGCCCCACAGCGCGTTGTCGATGACGACGAGGCCGCCGGGCCGCAGCAGGCGCAGCGCCTGCTCGTAGTAGGCCCCGTACTCGGTCTTGTCGGCGTCGATGAAGACGATGTCGTAGGCCCCGTCGGTCAAGCGCGGCAGGACCTCCATCGCCCGGCCGGCGATGAGGCGGTAGCGATGGGGGGACACGCCCGCGGCCTGCAGCGTCTCCTTCGCGGCGCGCTGGTGCTCCCGCTCGGCGTCGATCGACGTGAGGATCCCGTCCGGCGCCATTCCGCGGATGAGCCAGACGCTGCTCACACCGGCGCCGGTGCCGATCTCGACGATGTTGGTGGCGCCGATGGCGCGGGTGAGCAGCCGCAGCAGGGGACCGGTGCCGGTGCCGATCGGCGTGCACCCCAGCGCCGCGGCCTTCTGGCGGGCTTCGGCGAGGGCTTCGTCCTCGGCGATGAGGTCGCCGGCGAAGGCGACGCTGGCTGCATCGAGGGCGGAAACGGTCGTCATGGGGAACCTCCGGTGTCGGGCGCATGCCTGCCGAGCGGCCACGCAGCGGCGCTACCGGTCCCCGAAGCAGGCGTGCCGCGGCGATGCCACAGCCTAATGCACTGCGGTGTGGCCCGTCGGCCGTCGGGTTGATCGGTCCGCAGCATCGCAGCCGCTGGGTAAAGTGGGACAGTGAGCGACAACCCGGGCTGGCCCGTGGGAAGCGGCGGCGATCCGACCGACTCGACTGGTCCCGACGGTTCGCAGTACCCGCCCCCGGCCAGCGCGGCCGGGCTTCCGCCGTACCCCTCGTCCGGCGGCGGGTACGGGCCGCCCCGGGGCGTCTCCAGCGACCAGCCAATCACGGATCCCTACGCCTCCCCGTCGGCGCTCAGCGCCCCGCCGGCGGCGAAGGCGGGACGCGGGGGCTTCGCCGTCACGCTGCTCGCCGCGGTCCTCGCCGGTGTGCTCGGGGGCGCCGGGGCCTACTACCTGCTCGACGACCGCAGCGCCGGTGTGCAAGTGGAGCCGCTGTCCCAGGCCGATGTGGACACCTCGGCCCCGGCGCAGGGCAGTATCGCCCAGGTTGTCGAGCGCGTGCTGCCGGCTGTGGTGACGATCGAGGTCGTGGCAGGCAACGTGGGTGCGTCCGGTTCCGGCTTCATCGTCGACGACTCCCACGTCATCACGAACAACCACGTCATCGATCCCGCGGCCGAGGGCGGATCCATCACCGTGGTCCTCGCCGACGGCAGCGAGGAGCGGGCGCAGCTCGTCGGCCGGAACAGCTCCTACGACTTGGCGGTGCTGGAGATCAATCGTGCCGGACTGACCGCTGCGGCCCTCGGCAATTCCGACAATGTGCGGGTGGGGGACACCGCGATCGCGATCGGCGCCCCGCTCGGGCTCTCGGAGACGGTGACCCAGGGGATCATCAGCGCCAAGGACCGCCCGGTGACCGCAGGCGGTGTGGGGGACGCGGCGTTCATCAGCGCGATCCAGACCGACGCGGCCATCAACCCGGGCAACTCCGGCGGCCCGCTGCTCAACGGTCTCGGCGAGGTCATCGGCGTGAACTCGGCCATCGCCACCGTCGCCGACATCGGCGGGGATGCCGGCAACATCGGCCTCGGCTTCTCGATCCCCATCAACCAGGCCAAGCGCATCGCCGAGGAGATCATCGCCAGCGGGACGTCCACGACACCGTTCATCGGCGTGACGCTCGATCTGCGCTACGCCGGGGAGGGCGCCCGGATCGCCTCGGTCGAGCCAGACGGACCGGCGGGCGGCGCGGGCATCGAGGCCGGAGACGTCGTCGTGGCCGTGGGCGGGCAGTCTGTGGCGAATGCCAACGAGTTCGTCGTCGTGCTGCGGACCAACGCTCCCGGCGACACGGTGGAGCTCACGCTGGACAGCGGCAGCACCCTCGAGGTCGACCTCGAGGGTCGAGAAGAGTCGTAGCCCGACGTAGGCTGGACGCGTGTTCAACATCGGGTTCGGCGAGATCCTGGTCATCGCCGTGCTCGGCCTGCTCGTGTTCGGCCCCGATCGGTTGCCCGACGCCGTCCGCACCGGCTCGGCCCTGCTGAAGCAACTGCGCGACATGGCGCAGACTGCGCGCCAGCAGGTGACCGATGCTGCCGGGCTGGATGAGGCGGACACCACGCGCGTCCTCAACGACATCAGGGACCTGCATCCGCGCCGCCTCGCCGGCTCGGTCCTGAACCCGGCCGCCGAGGAGCCCCGCGGCGCGACTGGTCCCGCTGCCCGCTCCACGGGCGTGGATCCAGACCTCACCTGAGGGCTGCGGCGCTCCGCGGGGGTAGCGTCGCCTGCGTGTCGACCACCGAACAGGCCCTCCTCACCGGTGCCTCGGACGCCGAGCGCGTCTCGGCCCTGCGCCGGATGAAGGCAGTCCCGCTGACCCTGCTCATCGGGGCCGGGGTGCTCTACGTCGTCGCACGGCGCGCCGAGGGGATGCCGGAGGCCTGGGCTGGTTGGCCCTACCTCCGGGCGATGGCCGAGGCCGGTGTCGTCGGCGGATTGGCCGATTGGTTCGCTGTCACCGCGATCTTCCGCCGCCCGCTCGGCCTGCCGATCCCGCACACCGCGCTGATCCCCCGCAAGAAGGACCAGCTCGGCGCCAGCCTCAGCACGTTCATCTCGCAGAACTTCCTGCAGCCGCAGACGGTGCGCGAGAAGGTCGCCGCCGCCGAGCCCGGTCTCGCACTCGGCCGCTACCTGACGCAGCCGCAGCACCAGCACCGCGTGGTCGCCGAGGCTGCCGCGCTGGCCGAGGCAGCCCTGGACAGCGTCAGCGAGGCCGAAGTGCAGCTCCTGGTGCGCAACACCCTGTTTCGCCATGCAACGCAGACCGCCTGGTCCCCGCCGCTGGGCGGGATGCTTGCGGCGCTGGTGGAGGATCGCAACCACACCGGCCTGGTGGATCTGCTGTTCCGATCGGTCCACGACTGGCTGATCGCGAACGAGGGCGAGATCGTCGACACGATCGCGTCGCAGGGCCCGGTGTCCCAGGGCGGACCGATCCGGTGGATGCACGAACTGGTCGCGACCCGCATGTACGCCTCAGCGCTGCAGTTCGTCACCGAGGTGCGCGACGACCCCGAGCACCGCACGCGCGCGGCGATCGACGACTACCTGCTGCGGCTGTCGGTCGAGCTTCGAGAGGATCCGCGCACCATCGAGCGCGTGGAACGGTGGAAACTGGACCTGCTGGAACACCAACAGACGCAGCGGGCGGTGGCCGAGCTGTGGCCGACGCTGCGCCGGCTGCTGGCCGAGGCCCTGGCCGACCCGGACAGCGAACTGCGCCGCCGGATGGCCGACGTCGTGGCGGGCTTCGCCGACAGGCTGCTCACCGACGAGGAGTACCGGGCCGACTTCGACCTGCGTGCCGAGGACGCGGTGGTCTTCCTCGTGCAGCGCTACGGCGATGAGGCCGTCACGGTCATCTCCGACACGGTGCAGCGCTGGGACGGCCAGGAGGCATCGCGGCGCATCGAGCTGGCCGTGGGGCGAGACCTGCAGTTCATCCGCATCAACGGCACCGTCGTGGGTGCGCTGGTCGGGCTCACGATCCACACGCTGTCGGGGCTGCTGGTGTAGCCGGTTCCGGGCCGACGCGGATCCGATGCCGATCGGGGGGTACCGCTCCTGGCGATCAGCAGTGATAATGGAGGGGCCGACCCGGGGACAGGCCCCGGGCTCCACCTCATCGCCGCTTCGAGCGGCCACTGCGCCGGCAGGCGCCGCCCGGGTCGGCCCTTGCACTGCCCCTCGCTGGGCATCTTCCCTGCGCCATCCGCCGCGTCACCCTTGCGTCGCCCGGCCAGCATTGGCATTGTTGCCACTGGTCCCCACGGAAGGATTGGCATGTGCCGCTGGCTGGCGTATTCGGGGTCGCCGATCGCGATCGAGGCGCTGGTCTCCAAGCCGAAGAACTCGCTCATCCACCAGAGCAAGGAATCTGCGCTGGGCGCCACCGCCATCAATGCCGACGGGTTCGGTGTCGGCTGGTACAGCGAGGACGACCCCATCCCGGGCGTGTTCAACAGCATCCAGCCGGCGTGGGCGGATCCAAATCTGGAGGAGATCGCCCGGCACATCCGCTCGCATCTGTTCATCGCTCACGTGCGGGCGACGACCGGCACGCCGGTGCAGAAGACCAACTGCCACCCGTTCCGTCACGAGAACTGGCTGTGGGCGCACAACGGCCTGGTCCGCGACTTCGGCAAGGTGAAGCGCGACCTCGTCATGGCCGTTGAACCGGTGCTCTTCCCGTACATCAACGGGACCACGGACTCGGAGGTGCTGTTCAACCTCGCCCTCACGTTCGGGTTGAGGGACGACCCGGTCGGCGCCGTGGAGCGCATGATCGGTTTCGTGGAAGAAGTGGGGGAGTCCCACGGCGTGGAGTTCCCGATCCAGATGACGATCATCGCCGCGGACGGCACCAACCTCTACGCGTTCCGGTACTCCAGCGAGGGCCAGTCCCGCTCCCTGTTCTACAGCCGTGACCTGCCGTCGCTGCGCGAGCTGCACCCCGACGTTGAGACCCTGCAAGGATTGGATGACGAGACCCGCATCGTGGTGTCCGAACCGCTCGGCGACCTTCCTGGTGCGTGGATCGAAGCCCCCGAGGCGCACTACGGCATCGTCAGGCCCGGCGACGATATCCTCGCGCCCCTGGAGCCCAAGCGGTTGTAGACGTCAGGCCGGGCGGCACTCGCCGATGCGGCCAGGACCGCCGCTCATCTGCGTGGTCGCTGCGATGATGTCCGCGGCGGCGCATGCCGGCGAGAGGACGCACGATGACGGCAGGCGAAGGCGAGGCGACGGCCCAGGCCGTACCTGATCCCAACGTGCCGCGGCTGCTGGGCCTGGCCACCGTGGTCGGCCTGGTGGCATCCTGTGCCGCTATCGGCTTCGTGGCCGTCGAGCACTGGCTCCAGCACGTGCTCTGGCACGCCGCGCCGGAGGCCTTCGGATGGTCGCGGGTACCGGGCTGGTGGGTCCTGGCAGTGCTGCTCGTCGGTGCCGGCCTGGTGGCGGCAGCCCTACGGCTGCCCGGCCACGGCGGCCACCGGCCGCTGCAGGGCTTCGCACTCGACGTCGGCCCCGGCGCGATCGGTTCCGTGGTCCTGGCTGCACTGGCATCGCTGGCATTCGGCGCAGTGTTGGGCCCGGAGGCGCCGCTGCTGGCGATCGGCACGGCCATGGCGGCCGTCATCTATCGGGGATCCAACAGCACCGAGCGGGACATCCTCATGGTCGCCGGGGCCGTCTCGGCGATGGGGTACATCTTCGGCAACCCGCTGGTGACCTCGATCATGGTCCTGGAGCTCTTCGTCCTGCGGGGCGGCGTGGGCGGGCGCAGCGCCGTCGCCCAGTTGCTGCCGGTGGCCGTCGCGCTCGGGTTCGGCTTCCTCCTGCAGGTCGGGGTCGCGCAATGGGATGGGTTCGGCGAGTCCATCCTGGCCGTGCCGGGGCTGATCGAGTACCCCAACGTCCTGCTGCGCGACCTCCTGGTCTCCTTGCCCGTGGCGGTGGCCATCGCCGTTGTCGTGACAGCCGCCTTCCGCGTCGCCGCGGCCTACGAGCGGAAAGCGCGGCCGCGGCCGCTGCCCGCTCTGCTGGTGGCAGCAGCCCTCATCGCGGCGACCGCGCTGGTGACCCGCTGGCTCACCGACGAGCCGGTGGACGTCGTGCTGTTCTCCGGCCAGGCTGCGATCCCGGAGACGCTGGCCATCGGTTCGGCCGGCACGCTGCTCATCATCGCGGCAGCGAAGGCTGTCGCCTACGGCATCAGCCTGGGCGCAGGCTTCCGGGGTGGAGCGGTCTTCCCGGCCGTCTTCATCGGGCTGGCCATCGGGACCGCAACGGCGCTCGTCTTGGACGAGTCGAGCTTGCCGGCCTTCGTCGCGGCCGGGATCGCCGCAGGCGCCGCGGCAGCGGTGAGGCTGCCGTTCACGTCAGTGCTGCTCGCGTACGCGCTGTGCGCCGCATCGGGCCCCGCTGTGATCAGCTTGGCCATTCCCGCGGCCGCTCTCGGGCTGCTGGTGCGGGCAGCGATCGACGCCAAGCTTGACGGGCGCTCGGTTGCCCAAGTCGGGGTCCCGAACGCGGCCGGCTGAGCGGGGTCACGCCGACGGCGGCGAGATGGTTGTGCCCCCGACAGGATTCGAACCTGCGACACGCGGTTTAGGAAACCACTGCTCTATCCCCTGAGCTACGGGGGCGTTCGGAGGCGGCTTCTGCGCGCCGACCTCCGCTGCCAGTATCGCGCATCTTGTGTGGCTAGCCAGCGGTGGTGCCTGCCCGGGGCGCACGAGCCTTGCCGGCGCGAGGGCGGCGACTTGCCGACGCGCAGGGCGGCGACTTGCCGACGCGCGGGCGGCGACTTGCCGCTGGCGCCGTGAGCCCGCCGAGCGTGGTTCCAGCCGCTGGGCTCACACCCCGCCGATCGGGTCATAGCCAGTCCAGCCCCGAGCGGGCGCCTGCGGATGGTCAGCGATCCGGCTAGGTTGCTTGGGAGAGACCCCGACGAAGGAGGAATTCCATGGCATCCCAGGGAACCGGCAAGGGCCGCCGCTCGGCCGCCCGCGTCGAGGCCGAGGGATCCGGCAGCTACTTGACTCGTGTGTGGCGCGGCATCAGCAAGCCAGTGTTCATCCCGGCGTCGATCATCATCTTCTTGCTGATCGGGTTCGCCGCGTTCGCCGCGCAGGACAGCCAGCGCATCTTCGGCAACGTGAACAGCTTCATCACCGAGACGATCGGATGGTGGTACATCCTGGTCGTCACGATGTTCGTCGTCTTCGCCTTCTACGTCGCCCTGACGAAGATCGGCAACATCCGGCTCGGTGCCGACGACGATGTGCCCGAGTTCAGTCTGGGCGCGTGGTTCGCCATGCTGTTCAGCGCCGGCATGGGCATCGGCCTGGTCTTCTGGGGCGTGGCGGAGCCGCTGAACCATCTGATCAATCCCCCCAGCATCGGGGGGGAGCAGGCCGAGGGCATCGCCGCTGCCGACCAAGCGATGGGGCTGACCTTCTTCCACTGGGGCCTGCACGCGTGGGCGATCTATGTCGTCGTGGGGCTGGGCCTGGCGTACATGACCTTCCGGCGCGGTCGGCCGCTGGCGCTGCGCTGGTTGCTGGAACCGCTGCTGGGGCGGGAACGGCTCGAGGGCTGGATCGGCCACGCGGTGGACGTGACTGCCGTCGTCGGCACGCTGTTCGGCGTCGCCACGTCTCTGGGCCTCGGGGTGCAGCAGATCCTCGCCGGCCTGGTCTCGCTCGGCTGGATTCGAAGCGCCAGCGATATCGCCATCGTCATCGCGATCACGGTGATCACCGCGATCGCCACGCTCTCGGTCGTTTCCGGCGTCTACAAGGGCCTGAAGTGGCTGTCCAACATCAACATGACCCTGGCCGCTGCCCTGATGCTGTTCGTCATGTTGGCCGGTCCGACGCTGTTCCTCATGAACGCCTGGGTGCACAACATCGGCGGCTACATCGCCGAACTGCCGCAGTACATGCTGCGGATGGCACCACTGGACACCGAGGCCGGGGATACCTGGCTGGGAGGCTGGACCATCTTCTACTGGGGTTGGTGGATGAGTTGGGCGCCCTTCGTCGGCATGTTCATCGCCCGCATCTCCAAGGGCCGCACGATCCGCGAGTTCGTGCTCGGGGTGCTGCTCGCGCCAACGCTGCTGTCGACGCTGTGGTTCACCGTGTTCGGGGAGAGCGGCATCCTGCGTCAGCTCACCGAAGGCAACATGCTCGTCGACGGGGTCGTGGATACGAACACCTCGCTGTTCATCCTGCTCGACGGGCTTCCCCTGGCATCCTTCACCTCGCTCATCGCCATCCTCGTCGTGGCGATGTTCTTCGTCACCTCCTCCGACAGCGGTTCGCTCGTGATCGACATGCTGGCCAACGGCGGCCGCACGGATACCCCGACGCTGACGCGCGTGTACTGGGCGGTCCTGGAGGGGCTCGCCGCGGCCGTGCTGCTCATCGCGGGCGGCAGTGCCGCGTTGTTGGCGCTCCAGACAGCCGCGATCGCAACAGCAGTTCCCGTCTCGATCGTGCTGGCGCTGGCATGTTTCGCGCTCCTGCGGGCGTTGCGGTACGAGGTTTCGACGACCGCCAGCTATCTGCGGATCGTGGGATCCTCCGCGGACCTGCCGATCGAAACCAGTGCCGGGACGGAGGTCGATGCCGCGGCGGTCATCCCGAGCGCGAAGGGAGACGAACCCGAGTACATCGTGGCCTTCCACCACCTCAGTGCTGCAGCGGTAGACGTCGACCCCGAGACCGGTGCCATCGAACTTGCGGAGGAGCCGTACGGCGAGGATCCGCTGGCGGACGCCGTGGGGGCGCAGCATCTGTCGAAGCCGCACCCGGAAGAGGTCGGGCAGTCGCGCCGGTCTTAGTGGTGCGGGTCGGGTCTGGCGGCGGCGGGGTGCGGCAGCGGCGCGCGGCGGCCGGGTGCGGCAGCGGTGCCGTCTCGATCCTCATCGGACTTGCGTCCGGGGCCGGACGACTTGCCTCGAGGATGGCAGGGTGCCGTTCATCGGGCGGGCGGGGTCGGCCGGGTTGCGGTGCCGTGTCCGGCGCAGTGCCTCGCGCCGCGCAAAGACAATTTGGGGGATTGCCGGCCTGGAGGTGCCGGGAAGCCTCATACAGATTCAACTGCCGGCACTCGCCCCGCGTGGCTGGACAGGTACGCCAAACTGCCTAGGGCTTCCCGGCACTCTCCAGCGTCTCCAACCCGGGCGCCGGACAGCGCAGCCGCACCTTCTCCAGCCGCCGGCCGTTGCCGTCGAGGTCCGTCAAGCTTTCGTCTCTGGTCGGCCTACTCGCCGATGACCGCGACGACCGACGCGCTCCGCGTGAGGCCACCCCCGATCAGTCCGGTGGCGCGAACGAGGTGACCGAATTCCGCTAGCCGCGTCGTGCTCGCACGATCGCCCACGTGACCAGCCAAGCGATCAACGTGGTCATGCCCAGCAGTCCGAGGATGACCAGGGCCGCGGTCGATTCACCTCCGACGTAGCCGGACCATTCTTGGTACACGGCGATGACGACACGAATCACCAGCACGGTAAGGGCGGCTGCGCCGGCCCCGAAGAGCCAAGCCGCGATGGTGAGGACTGGATGGCCGGCGGGCCTGCGCGGCTGATCGGGGTCTGGCCGTTCCTGGTGGGTCCCGGTCTTGCTCAACGTGCCCCCTCTCGGCCACTCGACTCTGCGCGTGATGAGGCGCTGCGCGGTAGCGGCTTTGGTCCCGAGAGGCGGCGGATCGAAGGAACCAATCGAACCTTGGCACTCGGCAATCCCGCGAAGGGCCCGGCGGGATCAGCCGAGCGCCTTGAGTACCTGTGCACCGCATGGGGCACCGCGTCGCGCCCCATGCAGTGGGCGGACGCACATCAACGGTTGGGCACCCCGGCTCCCCGCGGATGGCCCTGTGGTCGGGCCGACCCGGGGATGCCCTGGGAATCGCGCAGGTACCGGCCATCCCGCCGACCAGCGTGCTCTGCTGCTGCCGACATCGCCGCCCGCAGCAGCTCGCTCCCGCACGCGGTGAAGCGGACCGTGCGGCACTTCAGCATCCGCATCCGCGGCGCCGAGCCGGTCGCCGGGGCCGTCGAGCGTCTGCTCGGCGGGCAGGCCCGCACGCGAGAGCGGGACATCGACGATCACCTCGAAGTCCGATCCACTCCTGCGGAGGGGCCGGGCGGCTCAGCGCACCGTGAGCACGATCTTGCCCACGTGCTCATGGCGCGCGAACTCCTCCTGCGCGGCGCGGATGGACTCCAGCGGGAAGACCTTCGCGACGATCGGCTGCACTTCGCCGGCCTCGATGCGGCGCAGCAGCGCGGCGAACACCCCCTCGTCGTAGATCGTCGCCCCGATAAGGGCGAGGTCCTTCAGGTAGAGCGTGCGCAGGTCCAGGTCGACATGGGCCCCGGCGAGCGCACCGGAGGTGGCGTAGCGACCACCGGGGCGCAGCGCCTCGAGCAGCTCGGGCCACCTGGGGCCGCCGACGAGGTCGATGACGACGTCGAAGGTGTCCTGGCCGAAATCCGCGTTGCGCAGCAGCGTGCTCGCTGCCCCGAGGTGAGCCACGGCTGCCGCCTTCGCGGGGCTCGTCACCGCCGTCAGGTGCGCCCCGCGCGCGATCGCCAACTGCACCACCGCCGAGCCGACCCCACCGGACGCCCCGGTCACCAGCACTCGATCACCCCGGCGAACGTGAGAGCGGGTCAGGAGGTGTTCGGCAGTGGCGTAGGAGCAGGGAAAGCCCGCCCACTCCTCGTCGGACAGGGCGCGATGCACGGGGTGGGCGTTGACCGCGGGCACGCAGACGTACTGCGCGAAGGCGCCGTCGCACTCCGACTCCAAGTACCAGGGCGGGTCCAGCCGTCGCCCGCGATACTGCCGCAGTACCGGATCGACGACGACCCGCTGCCCGATTCGGTCGCCCGCGACCCCTTCGCCGACCGAGACGATCCGACCGCAGGCATCGGCGCCTTGAATCCGCGGCAGCGTCTCTGCCCCGCTCCACCCACCAGGGCCGTACTAGCCGGTGCGAGTGTTGAGGTCGGTGTTGTTCACCGCCGCTGCGCCCAGCCGGATGAGGACATCGGCCGGGCCGGGACCCGGGTCGGGTACGTCGCGCAGCTCGAGTGCCTCCGGACCGCCGAAACCGGTCAACACGACTGCTCGCATGACCGCATCCTCTGCAGGCGCCGCGCCGAGAGCGATGTCGGCGACTCCCGCGGACCGGCATGCTCACGCTGCCGGTCGTCTGCCCGGTTCGTACCCCGCCCGTCCGACGTGAATCCGTATCCCCAGAGCAGATCGGCGGCGGCGACCGAACCTGTGGACGGCGCCACCGCTCCTCGGACTGCTGCCAGCATGGAGCCCGGGGGGATCGGTATGACGCACCAACGGATGAAGCGGCACGCCCGCACCAGGCCGGACAGTGGCCGGCTGCTCTGGGTCGGCGACGACGCGGATTGGGCGAGGATGCGGGCGAAACCGGGGCCGACGCTGGTGTGCCCGCAGGCGGGCTGCGGGGACGAACTGCACGCGGTCTGCAACCGACACGGCACGCGGTTCCTGCGCCGGGCCGCTCAGCGCTCGGGCGGCGCCGGTCGTGGAGCGTGCCCCCACTGGTGGACGGCATCCGGCGCGACAGGCCCCGAGTCGGCCCGTCACCTGTGGTTGAAGGCGCGGCTGGCGAGCATCTGTGTGGATCTCGGTTGGGCGGCCGTACCCGAGGACCCGCACACGCATGCCGACATCTGGCTCCCCGACGCCCGTACTGCCTTGGAGGTGCAGCTGCGGCGTACCGATACCCTCGGCCGCACCTGCGCGCGGCAGGCAGCCGGCGCGGATACCACGGTCTGGTTCCTTGCCGCCGACGTCCCCGCCGCGATGTCCTTGTTCCGCGCGCCCGCGGTCCGGTTTGCCGTGGTCGGGCCTGACGGGGCAGCCTGCGTGCCATGGGACACTGCGGTCCCGGCTGCGCGGCTGTTCGTCTACGGCACGGTGTGGCAGTGGCAGGACTGGCGGTTGACCACCGGTCGGATGTCGGCCTACACGTTCCTGGCCCAACTGCTCACCGGCCAGATGGGGTGGTGTCCGCCGGGTACGCCGGGGCTGCCGCCGGGTCGCGGCGGCTGGGTCCGCTGGACGGACCTGGCCAAGGCCCTGCACGTGCCGGAGCGCGACTGGACTGGACTGCGCTCGGCGCTGAGCGGCGCATCCGGCGATTGGATTGGCGCACAATTGGAGCGACGACGAGGGAGGCGCTGATGGACACCAGCCCGCGACCATCGCAACTGCCGGACGCGGCCGACCTCCTCGAACCCGTGCGCGACCCGGAGGTGCCGCAGGAGTCCGAGGCCTACCGGCGCGAGCAGGACCGGCGCGAGTGGGAGGAGAACCGCCCTCCGCACTACGAGGACCGGTAGCCGGCCGGGGTTCCCGATAGCCACGACTGCGCCACGGCGATGCTGTCCCGCAGCCGCTGGCGCAGCACGTCCCCGCGCGCCGCGAGGTCCCGCTGCAACTCCACGAACCGGGCTCGCCCGGCACGGGTCTCGATGGGGATCGGCTGCACACCGAGGGGACCCAGATCGTAGGGCGCGCCGCGCATGTCGAGATCGCGCGCATCGCGGGCGAGGGCGAACGCGTCGGCGATGAGGTCGGCGCCGATGAGCGGGGACAGGCGGAACGCCCACTTGTAGAGGTCCATCGTGGCGTGCAGGCAGCCGGGCTGCTCGTGGTCGACCTGTGCCTGGCGGCTGAGCTGTGCGGCGTTGCGCGGCACCGCCTCGGCGGTGAAGAAGCGGTAGGCGTCGAAGTGCGTGCAGCGAAGTCCGAGGTCTTCCACTACGTCGGCGATCTCGGCACCGGGCAGGCGCAGCGGCCAGTCGGAGTGGCGGATCTGCCCGGGTTCGGCGCGGTAGACCATCGCCCACTCGTGCAGGCCCCAGCACGACAGTCGCGGTGTGCGCTGCTGGGTCGCGGCGAGCAACCGGTCGATGCCGGGCAGCAGCGAGGCCTGCCGGGCGACAGCGGCCGGATCGAGGCCGACCCGGCCGCCCGCGCCCACGTAGCCGCGGACGGCCACCACCGATTCCGCCGGTGCTTCCAGGGTCGTGCCGGCGCCCGGATGCCAGCGGGCCAACTGGCCGGGCCGGAAGCTGTAGTAGTCGAACAGGAAGTCGTCCACCGGGTGGCGCTCCCCACGGCGACGGCGCTCCAGCCGGGGGGCGATCCAGGGCTCGACCCGTGCCCGATGCGACTCCGCCCGGGCGTGCCAGGTCGTTCGATCCAAGTGACCGGCCCGGGGCATCAGAACCCGTGGTGGACTTCTGCCAGTCCCAGCGCCATGGCTCCGCCGACGAGGGCCTCGGTGCCGAACGCCTCGGCCGGGCCGAGCGCCCCCGCCCCGGATTCCGCGCCCTGCAGCAGCATCCCCGCGCCCCATGACAGCAACGATGCGGTGAGCGCGTACGGCGCGGGCCCGCTCACCCGGACCCTCTGCTGGAAGTCGCCGTCGGCGTCGTAGGTCTCGGCAACGACCAGGGTGCGCCGCTTCTCACCGTTGTCGACCACCGGATTCACGCCGCTCGCTGTGCCGATTCCCTTCACGACCGTGCCCCACATTCCCCCGACGCCCGGCACACGACTGGCGGTGTTGCTGACGGTGCCGGCCACGGCCGCGGCCCGCGTCAACCTGCCGAACCAGCCGACATAGGTGTTGACGGCGGTGATGGAGGCAGCCATGCGGGGCACCGTGAAATGCTCCGCCGTGCCCAGCGACAGCGCATCGCCCTGCTTGCCGCCGCCGAGGTCGAACGTGCGCACCCGGGCACCTGGTCGCTCCTCCTGCACCCTTCGGTCCGCCCAGCGAAACGATTCGTGGGTGAACACGTCGCCGGGCGCGCCGGAACCGCCGGGACCGGTGACGAAGTAGCCGATGTCGACCCGTGCCGGCGGGCGGGATCCGGTCATCGCGCGCCGGGAGGCGATGGTGGCCGCGAGCGTTCCGGCGACGTAGTAGCAGCCGAACGCCGGCAGCAGCACGGAGCCGCGGTTGGCCGCGATCGGGCCGTACCGGCTGAAGACGCGGCGGAGGAACGGAGGCTCCCACGAGCAGTCCACATAGCCGCATCCGCTGTCCGTGGCAGCCCGTACCGCGGCATCGCCGTGACTGGTGAACGGTCCGACCGTCGAGACCAGGACGTCGCCGGGCGATCGCACCAGCGCGGCGACGGATCCGGGCGACGAGGTGTCGGCGATGGCGGTGTCCAAGACCTCGCCATCGGGGAGCGCGACGGACAACTCGCTTGCCAGATCAGCCAGTCGGGATTCGTCGCGTCCGGCAAGGACCGGGGACAACCCCTGCCGGATCATCGCCGCCGCGGTCGAGCGACCGATGCCGCCGGTCGCTCCGAGGAGTAGGACGCGGCCGTCGGGGCGAGCTCTCATGGGCCCAGGCTAGTGGCCGACCGCCGTTGGCCGCTCGGGTCGTGGAAAGCCGGGCGTCACGGGTGCTCTGTGCCGCCGCGGCCGCATCGAGCCGAGGTGACGGCGCGCAGGTCGCACTGCCGACTGGCCGCCGCCCTGGCCGCTCGCCGCGCTCAGCCACCGCGCACCAGCACCGATAGCCGGCCGGATCCCGCGGCCGCGGCCAGGTTCACCGTGTCGGCATCGCGCACCTGCAGCAGAACCGATACCGGGTCCAGCGATCCGAGTTCGTCTCGCCCGGGACCCGCACCCCCGATGCTCACGACCAGCACGGCTTCGGCGACCAGTTGAGGTGGCTCCCCGCTCAGGCTGTCGGGGCTCCACACGATGTCGATCCGCATGCCGGGAGAGAGGAAGGTCGTGATCTCGGGATCGCTGAACGTCACGGGCATGGTCGTGTAGCCGGGCGGCGCGCCGTCGGAGGTTGCCAGTCGTGTCGAGGTGATCATCTCCCCGGCGCCCAGGTCACCCCTCGTCCGCCTGCCGACGACGCCGTCTGGGTCGAGGGCGACGCTCGCCAACGGCGAACCGGCGGGCAGGTCGATGACGTCGATGTCGTTTCGGGTCAGCAGGGATCCGGCTGACGTGTCGCGCGAGGCGACGACAGCGGAGCCACCGCTGGCCGCCACCCGCGACCGCGGGCCCAGGTCCGCGACGAGGGCGCCTGCTCCGATGAGCACGAGCGCGGCGATGGCCAGTCGCCGCACCAGGCGGCGCCTGCGCCAGCGTGAACGAGCCCGACTACGCACACCCATGCGGCCCCCAGACAGACGGTTGCGCACGACCGTAGCGGGGCGAGGAGGGCCGGATTCGACTTCTCCACAGAGCGACGCCAGCTGAGGGTCGGCCCGGGGACTGCGCCCCGACCCTCAGGAGGCTGCTGTGGCGGACTTCGACGCGGCGGACCCGCTGCCGCCCGATGTGGTGCCTGACCCGGACCCCGAGGTGCTGCCAGCACCGGACCCGGAGGCCGGAGCTGCTCCGGATCCCTTCTCGCCGGTTCCGCCGGACTTGGTGTCGCCGCCCGACGAGGACTCCTTGGCCGCCGGCTTGCCCGAGTCGGCTCCGGTCGACTTCGCGCCGGAGCGGGAATCGTTGCGGTAGAAGCCCGACCCCTTGAAGACCACACCCACGTTGCCGAAGACCTTGCGCAGGTCCTGCTGCTCGCACGCGGGGCACGTGGTCAGGGACGCCTCGTGGAACCCCTGGACGGCCTCGAAGCGGTGCTCGCAGGACCGGCATGCGTACTGGTAGGTGGGCATCGAGGTTCCTTCCGCGCTGCGGGCCACGGGTGAAGGCGCCTTAGCACTCTACCGTTTGGAGTGCTAAGGCCGCAAACCACAGAGCGCCCCCAATGGACCACCGGCACAGCGGATTCCGGCTAGGTTCGGCGCATGAAGTGGGTGTGGCTTGCGCTGGGGGTGCTGCTCGCCCTGGTCCTCGTCATGGCCCTGGCCGGGGCGGGGTTTGCCTGGTGGTCGGTGCAGCGATCCTGGCCGCAGGTGGAGGGGAGCCTCGCGCTGCCCGGGCTCGGCGACCAGGTTGAGGTTCTGCGCGACGAGCGCGGCGTCCCCAACATCTACGCCAACACGGCCGCCGACCTGTTCTTCGCCCACGGCTTCGTGCACGCTCAGGATCGCTTCTGGGAGATGGACGTGCGCCGGCACATCACGGCGGGCCGGTTGTCGGAGATGCTCGGCGAGGAGACCGCCGAGGCCGATGCCTTCGCGCGCACCCTCGGCTGGCGCGACGTCGCCGAGCGCGAGCTGCCGCTGCTCAGCCAGGAGGCCCGAGACATCCTGCTGGCCTACACCGATGGCGTGAACGCCTACCTGCGGGGGAAGCGCGCGGCGGATGTGAGTCTGGAGTACCAACTGCTGGCGCTGCAGAACTCGACGTATGCGATCGAGTCCTGGGACCCCATCGATTCGCTGTCCTGGCTCAAGGCCCTGGCCTGGCAGCTCAGCGCCAACATCGAGGCTGAGGTGCAGCGCGCGCTCGGGGCCGCCGCGGTCGGCGCGGAGCGGATCGAGCAACTCTTTCCGCCCTACCCGCAGGCGCGCAACGGCACGATCCTGTCCAACGCGGACCTGCGTGCCGCCGGCCTGCCCACCGGCGGCGCCGAGCCCCCCGCCGAAGCGGCCGCGGCCCTGGCCCCGGCCGCCGCCGAGGCAGTCCGCAGCGCCGCCCAGAACGCCGCGCTGCTCGACGGGGTCCTGGCGCCGGGAGGGCAGGGCATCGGCTCCAACTCGTGGGTCGTCGGCGGGGAGCGGACGACATCGGGCAAGCCCATGCTGGCCAACGACCCGCACCTGGCGGCCTCGATGCCGTCGCTGTGGTACCAGGTGGGCCTGCACTGCCGCACGGTCGATGCAGCCTGCCCCTACGATGTCTCGGGCTGGACGATGGCTGGGCTGCCCGGCATCGTCATCGGCCACAACGACCGCATCGCCTGGGGGTTGACGAACCTCGGCCCCGACGTCACCGACCTCGTGCTCGAGCAGGTCGACGCCGAAGCGGCCCTCGTGGACGGAAGCCCCGTCCCCATGGGCACTCGCACAGAAGTGATCCGCGTCGCCGGCGGCGAGGACCGCCAGATCACGGTCCGCACCACTCGGCACGGGCCGATCATCTCCGCCCTCCCCGGATTCGAGGAGTACGGCAGCGTCGGCGAGCAGGCCCCGGTCCCGGCGCCCGGCCAGGCGCGGTCGGGCACGGCCCCACAGCGCGGCGACGGGTACGCGGTGGCGCTGCGCTGGACGGGACTGGACCCCTCGCCCACGTACGACGCCCTGGTGCTGCTCAACCGCGCCCGCAACTGGGGCGATTTCCGCGCCGCCGCGCGGCTGCTCACCGTGCCGTCGCAGAATCTCATCTACGCCGACGTGGACGGCAACATCGGCTATCAAGCGCCTGGCCGCATCCCGGTGCGCATCGGCTACGACGGCACCTGGCCCGTCCCCGGGTGGGACAGCCGCTACGACTGGGAGCGATTCATCCCCTTCGACCAGATGCCGCGCAGCCTGAACCCGGGGGCGGGTGTGATCACCAGCGCCAACCAGCGGGTGGTCCCCGGCGGGTATCCCTGGCCGCTGCAGAGCGACGAGTACTCCTTCGGGGCGCGCGCGAAGCGGATCAACGCGCGCCTCGCCGACGCCGCGGGGGCGGGGCCGGTCACGGCGGTACAGATGGCTGAGATCCAGATGGACGCCGGCAGCGATATCGCGGATTTCCTGGTGCCGGAACTCGCCGTGGTCGAGGGCCTGGACGAAATCGCCGCCAGCGGCGTGGCGGCGCTCGGCGACTGGGACTTGCAGCAGACCGCCGGTTCCGGGCCGGCCGCGTTCTTCAACGTCTTCTACCGGCAGCTCGTCGATCGGATGTTCATCGACGAACTGCCCGACATCGAATTGGCCGACGCCGCTGGCGACCGATTCTGGGAGGTGATCCGAGCGCTCTGGGAGACGCCGCAGGACCCGTGGTGGGACGACGTGCGCACACCGCAGGCGGAGGACCGCGACCGCACGGTCGTCGATGCGCTGAACGCGGCCGGCGCGGAACTTGCCGATCGGCAGGGGGATGACCCCGCCGACTGGCGCTGGGGAGATCTGCACACGCTGACGTTCACCCACCAGACACTGGGCAGTTCGGACAGCTGGTTGTTGCAGAGGATCTTCAACCGAGGACCCGAGCCGACCGGCGGCGGCAACTCGGTCCCGCTGGCGAACTCGTGGATTCCGGCGGAGGGGTACGAGGTGGTGTGGGTGCCGAGCATGCGCCATGTCGTCGACCTCGACGACTTCGACGCCTCGACGTGGGTGAACCTCACGGGCAACAGCGGCCATGCCTACCACGATCGCTACGGCGACCAGATCGATGCCTGGAGGAGAGGCGAGCAGTATGCCTGGCCGTTCACCCGCGAGGCGGTGAAGGCAGCGTCCGGCCACCGCCTCGTCCTCAGCCCGGGCTAGGTGCGAGCGGCCGCGGCGGCGTCCGCCGCGCAGCTCCACGCCGCAGCACGCTCAGGCCCAGCTCAGGCATCGGCGCAGCCTGACCCGCGCCCGACGACTCAACCGACGTCGTGGGCCGCCCGCCGCCAGCCTCGGGAGGTGAGGACGGCATCCACCGGCTCGTCGTGCGGCTCCACGGGCAGCGGCTCGTCCAGCAACTCCTGAGGATGGACCACCGCGACCCGCAGCGGCCCCGACGGCCACCGCGGCAATCGCGACAGGACGCGGTCGTAGTAGCCGGCGCCGTGGCCCAGCCGGGTTCCCCGGCGGTCCACGGCCAACGCGGGCACGAGCATGACCACGGCGCCCGCCGCGCCCTGGAGCGCCACTTCCGCAGAGTGACCGGTCGGGGCTTGCAGGCCGTGACGGTCCGGCTGCAGCGGTGCGTCCGGCGTCCAGGCCAGCCATTCCAGGCCGCAGTCCGGCAGCGTGCGCGGCACGACCACGTGAGCCCCCCGGGCCCACGCCTGTGCCAGGCACTGCCGCACGTCCGGCTCGCCGGGAGCTGGGAGGAATCCCGCGAGCGTCGCGTCCGCTGCTGCGCCGAAGTCCCGGCGGAGGGCCGCCAGGCCGGATGCCAGCGCGGCCCCCGCCTCGACGTCCGGACCGCGCTGCCGACGCAGTGCGCGCAGCTCGATGCGCAGTCGCCGCTTGTCCACGCCAGCAGGGTCGCACGCCCTGCCAGCTCGCGGCGCTCCTCGGTGATGTCGGCCACCGGTGGGACCGCTGGATACCCTGGGGGGATGGGAAGTAGCCAGCGCCAGCCAGTCACGAAGGCCGTCATACCCGTCGCAGGATTGGGGACCCGATTCCTGCCGGCGACGAAGGCGGTTCCCAAAGAGATGCTGCCCGTGGTCGACAAGCCCGCGATCCACTACGTGGTGGACGAGGCCGTCGAGGCCGGCATGACCGACATCCTGTTCATCAACGGCCGCGGGAAGCAGGCGCTGGAGGACTACTTCGACCGCAACGTGGAGCTCGAGGCGTCGCTGGCGGCGAAGGGCGAGGAGGAGAAGCTGGCCCTCGTGCGAGCATCGACCGAGCTGGCCCGCGTGCATTCGGTGCGGCAGGGGGCGCCGCTCGGCCTTGGCCATGCGGTGCTCATGGCCGACCAGCACGTCGGCGACGAAGCATTCGCGGTGCTGCTCGGCGACGATCTCATCGATCCGGCGAACCCCGTCCTGGATCGCATGGCCGAGGTGCGGCAGCGCTACGGCGGGTCCGTGCTCTGCCTCATGGAGGTGCCGCGCGAAGACATCGCCCTCTACGGGTGCGCAGCGGTGGAGCCCACCGACGAGGACGACGTGGTCCGCGTGACCGGCCTGGTGGAGAAGCCGGCTGCAGACGAGGCCCCGAGTTCCTACGCCATCATCGGCCGCTACGTCCTCGACCCGGCCGTCTTCGCCGAACTGCGGACCACGAGGCCGGGCAAGGGCGGCGAGATCCAGCTGACCGATGCGATGGCGGAACTGATCGATGCGCCCACCACGGACGGCGGCGGCGTGCACGGCGTCATCCTCAACGGCCGGCGCTACGATACCGGCGATCGGCACAGCTACCTCACGACCGTGATCCGGCTGGCGTGCGAGCGCGAGGACCTCGGGCCGAAGCTGCGGGCATGGCTGCGAGACTACGTGTCGCAGGAAATGCCGAAAAGCGAATAGTGCATCATCGAGAAGTGGAGACATTTCGGGATTTCGTCGACGAGGTCCTCGGACCGGTATCGATGCTTCCAGCTCTCGAGGTGCCGATCACCGAGGCGCTCGGGTGCCGCGCCGCGGCCGACGTCACCGTCGGCCGGGCAGTTCCCTCCTTCCGCCAGGCTGCACTCGACGGTGTCGCCGTCAACGTCAGTGATGGCAGGTCCGCCTCGCTCACCACCCCGGTGATCCTGCCCCTGGGTCCCGGCGTCCGAGCGGGCACCGTCGCGGAACCGATCGCAGAGGGACACGGAGCGCGCGTGGCCACCGGCGCCCAGGTGCCGGCCAATGCCGATGCCGTGGTCGGGCCCGACTGCTACGAGATCGAGGTCGACAAGATCACGTTGACCCGGGCCCCGGTGCCCGGCGAAGGCATCCGGGAAGTCGGCAGCCAGTTCTCCGCAGGGGAGACCGTCGTGCAGCGCGGTCAAGTCCTGGGCCACGTGGGCATCGCCGAGCTCGCGCTCATCGGTCGGCCCAGAGTCACCGTCCACCCGAAGCCGCGCGTCATCATCGTGACGGTCGGTTCGGAGTTGGTCCGCGTGAGCTCGCCGCCCACGCCGGTGACGCTGCACGACGCGACCGGAGTACTCCTGACGACAACGGCCGCTCGGCTGGGCGTCAACTGCCACCGCGTCGGGCCGATCCCGGACGACGCCCGAGCGGTTCGCGACGCGATCGAGGACCAGTTGGTGCGCGCCGATGTCATCGTCACCGCCGGCGGCATCGATACTCCCGACGACGTGCTGCGCCAGGAACTGCAGAGCGCCGGTATCGCCCGTTTCGACGGACCGCGCCTCGCACCCTGCTCGGCATACGGAGTAGGCCGGATCGGCCCGGACCGCACCCCGGTGATCGCGCTGCCTGGCGATCCGGCCTCCGCGGCGCTGGCATTCCACGCCCTGGTCCGACCGGTCATCGATGCCATGTTCGGTCGCGAGAGCTCGACGCGCAGCGATGCGGTTGTCCCCCCTCGGCGTCCCGCCGTAGGCTCCCGTCTCGTGCCCGGGTGGTTCGAGGGTGAGCGGTTCGTGCCGGTGGCGACGGAGCCGTTGGCCCTACGAGATCTCGCCCCGGTCACCGGGATCGCGATCCATCACGCAGGACAGGGCACCGCCGAGGTGGTGGAGTGGCTGTACTAGGTGTGACCTGGCCGGTGAGGCTGCGCGAGGCAGACCTGGAGCTGCGCCCGCTGCGGCTGCGGGACGGCCACGCCTGGCGCACTCTGCGGGAGCGGAACGCGAACTGGTTGCGGCCTTGGGAAGCGACGCTGCCGCAGCCTGACCCGGACGCGCCGACGACCTTCAGCGCCATGGTCCGGCAGGGCAACCGCGAGGCTCGTGGCGGCCGCGCGCTGCCCTTCGGGATCTTCCTCGCCGACCGCCTGGTCGGGCAGATCACCGTGGGCGGGATCTTCTGGAGCTCATTGCGCACTTGCCACGTGGGCTACTGGATCGACCACGACCACGCTGGCCGGGGCATCATGCCGCGGGCTGTGGCGCTGGTGTCGGACTACTGCCTGCTGCAACTGCAACTGCACCGTATCGAGATCAACATCCGCCCGGAGAATGCCGCCAGCCTCGCCGCGGTGCGCAAGTTGGGCTTCCGCAACGAAGGCCTGCGGCAGCGCTACCTCCACATCGACGGCGCGTGGCGCGACCACTGGTCGTTCGCCATCACCGCCGAGGAGCGGCCCCGGGGGGTGCGCACCTGGCTGCGCGAGCACGCCGCTTCCGACGGCGCCCAGATGCCGACGTCGGGGGAATAGCCCCCAACCGCAGCGGGACCGCACCTCGCCCAACCGTTGATCGTCACGAATTCTTGCTCTGGTGCCAGAATTCGCAGCGATCAATGCCAGCGGGCCGATGCGGTGCGGGAAGGGCGGGCCGGACGCCGACGCGCTAGCAGCAGGGTCCGACGACACGCTTGCGCTTGCGCTGGCGCAGGGGCCGTTGGCCGTAGCCTTGGCCCTGTGACAGGCCTGGTGTACCTCGCGATCATCGTCCTCTGGGCGGTGTTCCTGATCCCGTGGCTCAGTAGGCATCGCGACGAGCAGAACGGCCGGCGTTCGGCCGATCGCTACCACCGCGCCATGGACAGTTTGGCGCGGGCTACGCACGGGCGCCGACGACGCGACGACGACGAGGCGGCCGATCTCCACGACGAGATCGACGAGATCGACGACGAGATCGACGAGACGGACGCCGACGAACTCGACCGCGGGCGGACATTGCCGCCGATGCCCAGCCCGACCCAGGCCGTCCAGGTCGTGCTGGCCTTGGTGCGTCGTCCACGGCAGGGTCGGGGCGGGACCGCGGCGCGGCGCCGCCGCCGGGTGCTCATCGCGCTCAGCCTCGGGCTCGCCGGGACCTTGGCTGGTGCGTTGGCCGGTGTCCTCCCGGGCGCCGCTCCCGCGCTCTTCGTCGGACTCCTCGTCGCCTACCTGACCGTGCTGCTCCGCGCGGCGAGCAGGGCCGGGCTCGTCGCTCCGGAGGGATCGACAGCCGCCGCCGACCGCTACCGCGAGGCGACCCGTCGGGCGCAGGATCAGGCGCGCGGCCTGCTGGCGCCGCGCACTGGCGCTGAGCGGGACTCGGCCCGCGGATGGGACGCGGTGCCCACGACGCTGCCGACCTACGTGTCGAAACCCAAGGCCACGAAGGTTCCGCGCATCATGGACCTCACCGCGCCAGGCCGGCAGTGGGATGGCCAGGCGATGGTGCAGCGGGCACAGCAGGAGCGGCGCCGGACGCGGCTTGTGCAGGCCCAGGAGCAGTTCGACCGTGAGATGGCCGTCATGGAGCCGGACCCGATGGCACAGATCGCGGAACTCGCGAACCCCGCGGAGGTCGCCCGCGAGCAGCGCCCGACCTACCGCCGGGCAGCCAACGGGTAGCGCGCTCGCCTCCCACGGCGCTCCCGCCGCTCAGTTTCGCTGTGGCCGGGGGCATTGGTATTCTCGACACGCAAGGGGCTGTGGCGCAGTTGGTAGCGCGTCTCGTTCGCAATGAGAAGGTCAGGGGTTCGAATCCCCTCAGCTCCACGTGTGCGCGCCGAAGGGCGCGCCATCCCTCAATCGGCCAGCGGCAGGTGACAGACTGCCCACCGTGAAGATCCCTCGACCACTGGTCTTGACCCTGGCAACGGTGCTCTGCCTTGGATTGGCCGCAGGATGCTCCAGCGACGACGATGGCGGATCTGAGGCCCGGCCCTGGCCGCTGACCGGGATCGACGGCTATCCGGAGGGCGACACCCGCCAGGCCATCACGGTCAAGATCGAAAACACCAGCGCCGGGCGACCGCAACTGGGCATCGGGAGCGCCGACATCGTGGTCCAGGAGCTGGTGGAGGGCGGGCTCACCCGACTGGCCGTGATGTTCCACTCCGAGTACCCGCAGCAGGCCGGTCCCGTTCGCTCGATGCGCGAGACCGATATCGGTCTGGTCCTGCCGACCGGCGGCACACTGGCAGCATCCGGCGGATCTGGATCCACCTTGGCAGCGGTCGACAGGGCCGGTGTGTCGACCGCAGTCGAAGGCGACACCGGCTTCTTCCGCGACAGCGGCCGTCGCTCCCCGTACAACGTCATGCTGGACGTGGCCGAGTTGGGCGCGTCGCTGCCCCCTTCGCCCCCGCCGGAGGCCTACCTCCCGTTCGGCGACGTGCCGGAGGCGCGGAGGGGTCCCCGGCTGCCACGGTCTCGCTGCGCTGGCCGGGGGATTCCTCGTCCTTCGCCTTTGACGCCGGCAGCAATCGGTGGACGCGCACCGACCTGCCCGACGCCAGCGACTTCTCGTTCACCAACGTGGTTGCGCTGCGTGTGCCGGTGCAGTTCGGCAGCGGCACCGACGCTGCCGGCACGCCGATCCCCACGATGGTGACCACCGGGTCGGGTACCGGCACGGTGGCGACCGGTGCCGCCGTGTACGACGTCAGATGGTCCAAGGCGACCAGCGCCGCCCCCTGGAAGCTGTCCTTCACGCCGACCTCGGCAGGCGGCGGAGCGACGCAATCGTTCGCACTGCCGGCGGGACGGACCTGGCTGGCGCTGCTCCCGGAGGACGGTGGCCGCGTCGAGACGACCGCGCCGGAGGCGGCGGCGTCCTAGCGGGCGCGGTCAGTAGACCAGCGCCTGGACGTCGGGTCGGGTCACCGCAGCCACGTAGGCGGTGGCCCCGGCGATCTCAGCCCCGGGCTGCAAAGCCTCTGCGGTGATGCCCCGCCGATCGGCGCAGCGCGCGCAGACCGAGACCGGTGCGACGCCGAGCACCGCTGCGGCGAGGGTGTCCAGTTCCGGGTCGATGGGCTCGGGTCGCAAGTCCGGCGCGGCAGCCAGCCACACGGCATCCGAAGCCAGCCAGAGCGAGACATCCACGCCGGCCGCGACGGCTGCGGCGGCGACGGCGAGCCCCGTTGAGCAGCGTTCCTCCTCGACGCTCGCACAGGCGATCTTGATCACGAGGGGCCGACTCACCGCTTCACCCTACGCAGCGCAGGCGCAGTCCACGGCGTTGGCTAGAGTTGGAGTCGTGGAACTGTTCTTCACCGGTCTGCTGGTCGCCGTGTCCATCCTCATCGGATGGTTCTCGATCTACGTCGTCTACCGGCTGTTCAAGGGCCAGGACTGATCGTGCCCGAGACTGTTGCCGGGGTGCCCCTCGAGATCGCCCACCTCTCGTGGTTGGTGGGTGTATGGGAGGGTGTCGGCACCGGCCAGTACCCCACCATCGAGGACTTCCGCTTCGGGCAACGGGTGCGCGTGACGTGCGACGGCCGGCCCTTCCTGTCGTATGCGTCCGCTTCGTGGCTGCTCGACGACGACGGCGCGATGGTGCGGCCACTGGCAACGGAAACGGGGTTCTGGCGACCCGGCGCCGCCGGCGAGGGCAGCGTCGAGCTGCTGTTGTCGCATCCCACGGGGTACGCCGAGGTATGGCTCGGCTGGGTGACTGTCACCGCGCTGGACACCGCCCGTATCACCGGGGCCAAGATGGAGCTCACCACCGAAGTGGTGGCCCGGACCGACTCGGCCAAGGAGTACACCCGGGGGCAGCGCCTCTACGGGCTCGTGGAGGGCGACCTGCTGTGGACGTTCGACATGGCCGCCGTGGGGCAGCCCAGCAGCAATCACGTCGCTGCCCGACTCCAACCGGTCCATGACGCCCGAGCCGCCGACTGAGCTGCGGAACTCCTGGCGTGCGGTCATCCACGCGGCCGGGATGCGGGTGACACCGCAGCGGGAGGCGCTGATGGCCTCGGTGTGGCGTCTCCGCCACGCCACGGCGGACTCGCTGGTAGCCGATCTCGCGGGCGCCGATGCCAGCGTCAATCTGTCCACCGTCTACCGGGGCCTGGACGTCCTTGAGCGCATCGGCCTGGTCCGTCACGCCCATCTCGGCTCGGGGACGCCGACGTACCACATCGCCACGGCATCGCACCATGTCCATCTGCAGTGCAACGACTGCGGTCGGGTGAGCAGCATCGCTGTTGCCGAGGCGGCGCAGTTCATCTCCGAGGTACGGTCGCGCACCGGCTTCGAGGCCGATCTCACGCACGCAGCGATCTACGGACGGTGCCGCGAGTGCGCCGTTGCCGCGACGGCCGGGACAGGTGACGATGGAGTGTGACGTTGACGCAACCGATACTCGCCCCCGGAGGCCCTGACGCCCCCGTGCCGTGGCACTACGGCAATCCCCACCGCGAGCAGCAGTGGTTGCGGGAAGGCGCAGCGGTGGTCGACGTGTCCCACCGAGACATCGTGAGCGTGGCGGGGCCGGACCGGTTGTCGTGGATGCACAGCCTCACCACCGCAGACCTTGCCCGCCTGCCCGCCGGGGCCTCGGCGCTGGCCCTCATCCTGGATCCCCACGGGCATGTCGAGCAGGAACTGCGGATCACCGACGACGGCGCCCGAATGCTGCTCTCTGTGGAGCCGGGCCACGGTGAGCGCCTGGTGGACTATCTGACCGCGATGCGCTTCATGATGCGCGTGGAGGTCGCCGCCGAGCCGGGGCTGGCCGCGCTCTGGTCCACGCTGGAGGATCCGTTGCCCGGTCAGATGCGGCGCTGGGAGCAGCCGGCGGAGTTCCTCGGGACCGGGGTCACCCCTGCCGGCCAGGACCGCGGCGGCGGCGCCGAACGCTATGTGCCGCAGCGGCCCGACACCCTGCCCGGTGCCGAGGTGCTCGTGGCCCGCGATCAGCTGAGCGACGCGCTGGCGGCAGCGCCGCACACCAGCGGCACGTGGGCTCTGGAAGCACTGCGGACGGCGGCCGCCGTGCCGCGGATCGGGTTCGAGACCGACCATCGGACGCTGCCGCACGAGGTCGGCTGGATCGGTCCGGCGGTGCACCTGGCGAAGGGCTGCTACCGAGGTCAGGAGACGGTGGCCAGGGTCCACAACCTCGGCCGCCCGCCGCGCCGCCTCGCCCTGGCGCACCTCGACGGGTCCGCCGAGCACTTGCCGGTGCACGGCGACGCCGTCACGGTCGATGGTCGTGTCGTGGGATGGGTCGGCACCGCAGCCCGGCACCACGAGCTCGGGCCGGTGGCGACGGTGATCCTCAAGCGCAACGTGAGCCCGGACGCGGTGCTGGCGATCGGCGATGTGGCCGCGACGCAGGAGGTCGTGGTCCAGGCCTGAGTCGCTGCCTGCTCAGACGTCCACGAGCACCGTCATCGGCCCGTCGTTGATGAGTTCTACGTGCATCTCGGCGCCGAAGCGACCTGTCGATACCGGTGCACCCCGGTCCCGCAGCCGCTCCACGACCGCCGCCACCAACGGCTCGGCAACATTGCCCGGCGCGGCCGCCTCCCAGGTGGGACGGCGCCCCTTCTTCGTGCTCCCGTAGAGGGTGAACTGGCTGATCACGAGCAACGGCAGTCCGAGGTCGGACGCCGACAACTCCTGCGCCCCGGGTGGCGGGCAGAGCCCGGCGTCGAGGAGCGCGTCGGCATCGAAGATGCGCAGTTGATGCACTTTGTCGGCCAAGCGGCGCGCCGCTGCGTCGTCATCGTCGTGGGTGACGCCGACCAGGACCACGAGCCCGGGGCCGCTGAACTCCCCGACCACCTCCCCGGCCACCCGGACCCGCGCACCCAGGCACCGCTGCACCACTGCTCGCATAGCCACCATGCTGCCACGACTGGCCCGACAGGGACCGGAGCAACGGGCCGGAGGCGGAAGTCGCACTGCCGGCGTCCGGCTTGGCTGCACCTGCACTGCACCGTACCGTTGAGCCATGCTGGGTGAGTTTCAGGCCATGGTGTCCATGGCGCTGTTCGTGATCTTCCTGGTGGTGAAGATCTGGGCGGTGGCCGACTGCGCCACGCGGCGCAGCGACGCCTTCGTGGCGGCGGGGAAACGGACCCGCCCCTTCTGGTTGCTCCTGACCGGCCTCGCCGCGCTGACCGCCTTCGTCACCAGCCCGCTGGGAATCTTCGGCCTGGCCGGACTCATCGTGGCGCTGGTGTACCTGCTCGATGTCCGCCCCAGGGTGCAGGAAGTCACGCCGCGGCGACGCTGATGCCTGGCCGAGGGCGCCCGATCGGCATTGCCACCCGGGGCACGACGCATCCCAATCGGCTGCGCCGCGTCGACCGGTGGATCGCTGCCACCCTGGCAGGGCACCTGCGCCGGGCCGGCGCTACCGACGTGGTGGACCTCGGATTCGGTGCTGCGCCCACCACCACGATCGAGTTCGCGCGGCGGCTACGCCCGGTGGCACCCGAGGCCCGCGTCGTCGGACTGGAGATCGACCCCGAGCGAGTCGCGACGGCCCGCGCCCGCTACCCCGACGGTGACTTCGGGGTCGGCGGCTTCGAACTGGGCGCGCACGCGGGACGGGTCGGCCTGGTGCGCGCATGCAACGTGCTGCGGCAGTACGACGAGGCCGATGTGGCCGATGCCTGGCGCACCATGCTGCACGGGTGCCGCCCCGGAGGGTTCGTCGTCGAAGGCACGTGCGACGAGCTGGGGAGGATGGCCTCCTGGGTCCTGCTGGACAGCGCCGAGGCGCAGGTGCGTCCGGTCAGCCTGACGCTCAGCATGCGCCTGGCCGGTCTGCAGCGGCCGGGCGAGGTCGCCGCCCGGCTGCCCAAGGCCCTCATCCATCGCAACGTGCCGGGCCAGCCGGTGCACCGCTTCCTGGCCGCACTGGACAGTGCCTGGGCGGCGGCAGCTGCGTGGCAGGACCTCGGAGCTCGGCAGCGGTGGATCCACACGGTCAGCGCGGTGCAGGCGGAGGGATTCCGCCTGCACGGCGGACCGTCGCGGTGGCGGCTCGGGGAGGTCACCGTCGCCTGGGACGATGTTGCCCCGGTGCCGTCGTCCTAGATCTCGGGCATCGGCGGTAGCGGCATCGCCTCGGCATCGGCGATAGCCCGGTCGGCGGCCGCCTGCCACTGCGCGATCGCGTCGTCGAAGGCGACGGTGATCCGCTTGGATTCCGAGCGGAAGGCCTGATAGGCGGGCTCGTCCTCGACGTAGCAGCCGTAGACGCCGCAGTAGGCCTGATCGAGTCCGCGCAGGGCGGCCTCGATCCCGTCGACACCGTCGGAAATGACGCCGACGAGGCGGTCCGTGCTCGTTCGACACCCCTGCGGGGACGCTCAGCGACTGCATCTGGTCGCGGATCTCGCGCCGGCCGCTGGCGGCCTCGCCGAACTGGTAGTAGGCCTCGGACATCGTGCTGCCCTCGGTATCGACGATCTCGATGTAGTCAGACAGTCCGTTGCGCAACTGGGCGTAGTCGTCGATCAGTGCCTGCATGTCGGCCCGGTGGGCCGTTGCCTCGGTGATCGCGGCGTCGCGCGCGGCAACCGCGGCCTCGTTCGCTGCGCGCCATGCCTCGTACGCGGCGGCCGCTTCGTCGATGATCTCGCCGGCGTTGTCGGACGCCTGGATGATGAGGGCATCATCGACGCCCGGCACATCGAGGCCGGCCACATCGCTCAGCTCCGGCTCCGCGGCCTCCCATGCCGCAGGCGCCTCGCCGGAGACGCTCTCCAGCGCGGCGATGGCAGCCAGCGCGCTGGACACAGCGACGAGCTCGACGGGGGCGTCGTCGGCCTCCGACAGGAACTGCTCCGCCGCCGCCGCCGCGGCCTCGGCGTCGCCGCCGGCTTCCCGGACGTCCGCCGGTGTCCGCGCGTCGGCGAGGTCGGTGAGCGAAGCACTCAGCGCTTCGGCCGATTGGCCGAGCTGGCGCTCCGCGGAATTGGGCATCAGCAGCCAGAGCGCCGATGCCGATGCCGCGATCAGAGCGGTCACGGCGCCGGTGGCGATCAGTGCCGTGCGGCGCCGCCCCGACGGCGGTGCCTGGTGGACGGGCGCAGCGATCGGCGAGCCGTCCGGCGCAGCCGGCGGCGTCGCGGAGCCGCACCACGGGCAGTAGGCGGCGGCAGCCGGCGCTTCCTGCGAGCAGACGCCGCAGCGCCGGCTCGGTTCGTGCCTTCGCGACTGTCCGTCGTACTGCGGAAGGCCGCCTTGTTGCAGTGTCGTCATGGATCCCCCGTTCCTCGGTGCGCACGGTACGCACAGGCACCTGTGGGGTGCCCTGCCGGGCGGGGGTCAAACGGGGTTGAGGTCAGGATCGCGTTAACTCGGCGGCTGGACCTCGCCGGAGAACACGTCGCCGGCGTCCACGATGCGGTAGGCGTACCCCTGCTCGGCCAGGAAGCGCTGCCGGTGGGCGGCGAAATCGGCGTCCACCGTGTCCCTGGTGACGACGGTGTAGAAGTGCGCCGTGCGGCCGTCTGCTTTCGGCCGCAGCACGCGCCCGAGCCGTTGCGCCTCCTCCTGCCGAGAGCCGAACGTCCCGGAGATCTGGATCGCAACGCCCGCCTCGGGGAGGTCGACGGAGAAGTTCGCGACCTTCGAGACCACCAGCCGCTGGATGGCGCCGGTGCGGAACTCCTCGAACAGCGCCTCCCTGCGCTTCACGGGCACCTCGCCGGTGATCACTGGCGCATCGAGCAGTTCCCCGACCTCCGCGAGCTGGTCGAGGTACTGGCCGATCACCAGCACCTGATCATCGGCGTGCTGCTCCACCAGCGCCTTCACGACACGGTTCTTCAACGGCAGCGTCGCCGACATCCGGTAGCGCTCGTCGGGTTCGGCCACCGCGTAGGACATGCGCTGAGGACCGGTCATCTCCACCCTGATCTCGGCGCAGTCCGCCGGCGCGATATAGCCCTGCGACTCGATCTCGCGCCAGGGCGCGTCGTAGCGCTTCGGTCCGATGAGGCTGAAGACGTCGCCCTCGCGGCCGTCCTCGCGGACCAGGGTGGCCGTGAGGCCCAACCGGCGGCGGGCCTGGATGTCGGCCGTGAACCGGAACACCGGGGCGGGCAGCAGGTGCACCTCGTCGTAGATGATGAGGCCCCAGTCGCGGGCGCTGAACAGCTCCAGGTGGGTATAGGTGCCCTTCGACTTGCGCGTCATCACCTGGTACGTGGCGATCGTGACCGGCCGGATCTCCTTACGGGCGCCGGAGTACTCGCCGATCTCGTCCTCGGTGAGCGACGTGCGCCGCAGCAGTTCGGACTTCCACTGCCGGGCAGCGACGGTGTTCGTGACGAGGATGAGCGTGGTGGCCTGCGCCAGCGCCATCGCTGTCGCACCCACGATGGTCTTGCCCGCGCCGCATGGCAGGACGACAACGCCGGAGCCGCCGTGCCAGAAGCCCTCCGCCGCGTGCCGCTGATACTCCCGCACCTGCCAGCCGTCCTGGGCGAGCGCGATGTCGTGGGCCTCGCCGTCCACGTACCCGGCGAGGTCCTCGGCCGGCCAACCGAGCTTCAGCAGGATCTGCTTGATGTGGCCGCGCTCGCTGGGGTGGACTGCCACCGTGTCGGCGTCGATCCGCGCGCCGATCATCGGCTTGACCTTGGCCGATTGCAGCACCTCCACCAGCACTGCCTGGTCAAGTGCGTGCAGCACCAGGCCGTGCGCCGGGTCCTGGCGCAGCTGCAGCCGGCCGTAGCGCGCCATGGTCTCGGCGATATCGACCAGCAGCGCGTGCGGGACGGGGTAGCGGGAGTACCGGATGAGGCTGTCGACCACCTGCTCGGCATCGTGTCCGGCGGCTCGGGCGTTCCATAGCCCCAGCGACGTCAGCCGGTAGGTGTGAATGTGCTCCGGCGCCCGTTCCAGCTCGGCGAACGGCGCGATCTCATGCCGGGCGCTGTCGGCCATCGGGTGGTTGACGTCGAGCAGCAGCGTCTTGTCGCTCTGCACGATGAGTGGGCCGTCGGTCATCCATCCAGTGTCCCAGGAAACCGTCGCAGCACACAGCCGCGGTGGTGGGGCGGCAGCCGACTGGGGGCAGTGGCAGGAAGCGCCATGCCGCAGCCTGCGGCAGTGCGCTGCGTGGATTCGTGGACCGGCAGCCACGACGGTGCACGGCTGGCGCGTGCTGCGCCGCGGCCATCATCGCACCGGCCCCGAATCCCATGCCCGGAGGGCCCGGCCGAGGATCTTGCGCCGCGAGCGATCCAACCGTGCCAGGCGATGCCGGAGCGCCCGGCGACCCGGGGCGCCACGGTGCGGCCAGCCAGCCGATCGCGGTGCTGTCCCGAAAGCGACAGTGCGGGCCCCGCCAAGAGTGTCGCTGCGTAGGTTCTGGGACCCGGACCAGGGCGGGAGTGCCTCCATGGTTCCTGCCACGCGGCAGCGAGGACCCCCGACTGGGAGGTCGCTGGTGCTGCAGCACGGTGTGCGGGTCGCCGCGCCGGCGGCGGCAGTCGGCCTCGCTGGAACAGTTCGTGGTCGGCGCGCAGACCCGCGCGAATGCGCAGTGGGGCAGGCACCCCGGAGCCGGCTGTTCCCGGATGGGGAGACGTGCGCCCCGGGCCGGGGGAGGCTGCCGGGTCGGCGGTGGCAGGGTCCGTCATCGCCGATGTGGAGGGGGATGCCTGCAGCGGTCCTGGCGCCGAGCGGGGCATCGAGGACCCGGTCTCCTATCGAAGCGGTGATGCCGGCGCCTCGCTGGTGCGGCTCACCTGCGAGGCAACGCGGGTCCTACTCCTCCGGCCGCACCCTCGACAGGCCGGCGATGCGTGACAACGCGATGGCGGCGACCCGCTGCTCCCGGCGGTCAAAGCCGGAGAGCACGCCCGCGCGCAGCGTCAGGGGCTCCACGAGTCGCGTCCGGCGGGTGCCTGCCGCGTCGCTGAAGTCCAACCAGACCAGGTCGCCATCGCGGATTGCCGTCGTCAGGGCCGACACCAGATCGTGCGGTCCAAGCGCCTGGGTTCGCTGCGATCCGGCGAGTGCGACCCGCGCCGACTCGCCGGCCCGTACCGCGCGGACGGCTGCGGCGAGTTGGTCCTCATCCGCATGCTGTGTCGAGACCGGACGCGGACCGGCGAGCCGACGCGGTCGCCGCGCCCCGGTCGTGATCGCCGACACGGCCGAGATCCCGCGGGAACGCAGGGCTTCGGTGACCTCGGCAGGGGACACCGGGCTGATGGCCACGCCCACCGCGACCCGGCGCAGCCGCAAGCGCGCCAGCGCCTTGTCCGACATCGCGGCCGCCAGGGCGGCATCGTCGTCGGAGGTGACGACGCAGGCCGCTGCCTCGACCCGGACGGCACCGTGCCGGCGTCCCACGTCGTGCACGACCGTGCTCAGGGAGGACGGCACACCGGTCATCGACAGCTCATCGAGTTCGGCGAGCAGCTCCGCGGTGGCCATGCCGGAGTCCATGGCGCGCCGCAGGGACGCCTCAGAGATGCGGTAGACCGAGCCTGCGCCCGTGGACTCCATGTCGGCCAGCCGATCGATGCGCGCCTCGGCGGCGGCAGTGAGCGGACCCGGTGCGGTCGCGGTGAGATCGGCCTGGAGGATCACCCGGTCCACGAGCGCCGGCCACTGGACCGCCGCTGCCAGTGCGCCGGGCTCGTTGCGGGGGTCGGCCAGGAGCCGACCGGCGCTGCTGAGGGCGCCGCGACCCGTGATGCCCAGGGTCTCGGCGGCGCCCAGGACTTCGGCCAGGAACTGCTGCAGGTCGCGGCCGTCGAGTCGGGGCTTGGACCAGCGTACCGATTCGGCGAGCTGCTCGGCGCCGATCACGGCGCCGGACGGGGTCCTGGCGGCCTGCTGCAGCGCCAGTTGCCGGGTCTCGGCGACGCCGGGCGATTGCAGCCCGTCAGACAGGATCCGATGCTCGGCTGCGGAATCGGCCAGCGGGGTGTGCGCACTGCTGTCGCGCCAGGCCAGGGCCAGGCCGGCCCACTGCCGCGGCTCATCGAGCACCCGCCACGCATCGGCGGAGCGCGTCAGGGACCAGTGTCCTTCGCCGTGGTCGGCTGCGATCAGCCCCGCCCGGGCCGCCGTGTCGGCGACGAGCGCGAGATCCCGGATGCTGAGCCCGAGCTGGTCGGCCAGTTCTGCCGCATCGCGCTGATACATGCCGCCGCTGCGCAGCAGCCGCACCGATCCCCGATCGATGCGCGTGAGCAGCCGGGCGGTCACCCGGGTGATCAGCAGGGCGTGCATCCCAGCGGCGGCGTCGGCATCGGAGACAGGCGTCGCGGCCGGGTCGCGCGGGGGGGCGGGGGGCAGCGCCACCTCCTGGATGTAGCGGCCCCCGCGCAGGATCAGGGCGATGGCGCGCGGCAGGACGACGGTGTCGGGTCCGGATGGGACGAGGAGGTCCCGTGCCAGCAGCCATTCCACCGGTGTCCGGGCGGTGTGCGCCGACACGGCCCGGTCGGCGTGCGGCAGAGTGCCGCGCGGCGGACCCCACAGCAGGCGCTCCAGGGCGTCTCGAGCACCTTCCGGGGCGTCGGCGAGGTCCGCGTGCAGCAGCGGAGGGTCGGTCAGGTAGCGCTGGATCTGGGGCCGGTGGCTGCGGTCGGCGGCGTCGAGGCCGCACGGATACGGACCCACCTGCGCCGAGAGGGCTGCCACGACTCGCAGTTCGTCGTCGTCGCCCCAGACCAGCGCGACCTCGCGGCAGTGCTGGAGGGCCCCGACGATCAACGCCCGGGCTCCCGCGTCGGCCTCCGGGTCCATGGCAGCCACGATCCGGTCCACCGGCATCGGGTCGCCGAGCGCGGCCATGACCTCGAGCACCTGCTGCTCGAGGCGGTTCAACCGCTGCCAGGCCAGCCGCACACTGGCCGGGGAGGCGCAACGCTCGGCGAGCATCGCCACGTCCTCCGGGATGAGCCGTACCAGGTCGGGACGCTGGCGCAACAGCGCGGCCAGACCGTCGTCGGACCGCGCGGCCAGCGAGGCGGCCAGCGTCCGCGGGCCAGCGCTCGGCTCCGTCATCGCGACTCCGTGCGAGGCAACCTGCTCATCGCTCCAGAGTATCGCCGGGCGCCACAGGCGGCCCCTCTCGCGCACGGTGCGCGCAACGCAAACGGGCCCGGCTCCCAGTTGCCTGGGGCCGGGCCCGCGATGCGGTCGCGTCAGGGCTGACCTAGAAGTCCATGCCGCCCATGCCGCCCATGCCGCCCATGTCGCCACCGGCCGGGGCAGCCGGGGTCTTCTCCGGCTTGTCGGCCACGACGGCCTCGGTGGTGAGGAACAGGCCCGCGATGGACGCGGCGTTCTGCAGCGCGGAGCGGGTGACCTTGGCCGGATCGATGATGCCGGCCGCGATCAGGTCCACGTACTCGCCGCTGGCGGCGTTGAGGCCGTGGCCGGCGGGGAGGTTGCGCACCTTCTCCGCCACGACGCCGCCCTCGAGGCCGGCGTTCACCGCGATCTGCTTCAGCGGCGCCTCGATGGCGACCCTGACGATGTTGGCACCGGTGGCCTCGTCGCCCTCCAGCTCGAGCTTCTCGAACGCCAGCGCGGAGGCCTGGATCAGGGCAACGCCGCCGCCGGCGACGATGCCCTCCTCGACCGCAGCCTTCGCATTGCGGACAGCGTCCTCGATGCGGTGCTTGCGCTCCTTCAGCTCGACCTCGGTCGCGGCACCGGCCTTGATGACGGCCACGCCGCCGGCCAGCTTGGCGAGGCGCTCCTGCAGCTTCTCGCGGTCGTAGTCGGAGTCGCTGTTGTCGATCTCGGCGCGGATCTGGTTGACCCGGCCGGCGATCTGCTCGGCATCGCCGGCACCCTCGACGATCGTCGTCTCGTCCTTGGTGACGACGACCTTACGGGCGCGGCCCAGCAGGTCCAGCTCGGTGGTCTCCAGCTTGAGGCCGACCTCCTCGCTGATGACCTGGCCACCGGAGAGGATGGCCATGTCCTGCAGCATCGCCTTGCGGCGGTCGCCGAAGCCCGGGGCCTTCACGGCCACGGACTTGAACGTGCCGCGGATCTTGTTGACCACCAGCGTGGCCAGGGCCTCGCCCTCGACGTCCTCGGCGATGATGGCCAGCGGCTTGCCGGACTGCATCACCTTCTCCAGGATCGGCAGCATGTCCTTCACCGCGGAGATCTTCGAGTTCACGATGAGGATGTAGGGGTCCTCCAGGACCGTCTCCATGCGCTCGGTGTCGGTGACGAAGTAGGGCGAGATGTAGCCCTTGTCGAAGCGCATGCCCTCGGTGAGCTCCAGCTCCAGGCCGAAGGTGTTGCTCTCCTCGACGGTGATGACGCCTTCCTTGCCGACCTTGTCCATGGCCTCGGCGATGATGCTGCCGACCTCGGGATCGGCCGCGGAGATGCTCGCGGTGGCCGCGATCTGCTCCTTGGTCTCGACCTCCTTGGCCATCGCCAGCAGCTGCGTGGCGACCTCGGCCACGGCCTGCTCGATGCCGCGCTTCAGCGCCATCGGGTTCGCGCCGGCCGCGACGTTGCGCAGGCCCTCGCGGACCAGCGCCTGCGCCAGCACGGTGGCGGTGGTGGTGCCGTCGCCCGCGATGTCGTCGGTCTTCTTGGCGACCTCCTTGACCAGCTCAGCGCCGATCTTCTCGTAGGGGTCCTCGAGCTCGATTTCCTTGGCGATGGACACACCGTCGTTGGTGATCGTGGGGGCTCCCCACTTCTTCTCCAGCACGACGTTGCGGCCCTTGGGGCCGAGAGTGACCTTGACGGCGTCGGCGAGGGTGTTCATCCCCCGCTCGAGCGACCGGCGAGCTTCCTCGTCAAACGCAATGATCTTTGCCATTGGTGGGCGTTCCTCCGGGAACGAGTGCGTGATGCCGAGCAGCGCCCGCGACGGACGATCGCTCCGCGGCACCGCCATTCTGGTGCCCGGTGGCGACCTCGCCACTCGACAAGGGTGGTCACACCCGGCGACTCTCGTTGTCACTCAAGCCGTCCGAGTGCTAACAGTTGTTTAGCACTCTGCGGCAGCGAGTGCAAGCCCCCGCCCGATGGTTCCATGGGCGGCCAATCCCCAGGGTGGCGTGCCGTTGGCAGGGCAGGAGTGACAGGATGGGGGCACGAGCCGCGCAGTTCAGTGGCTGCTGAGGGAGGCGATCATGAACAGCTTCATCCGAGGCGAGTTCGAGGGCACGGACCAGCCCTGGTCCGAGGATCCCGCGAGCGCTCTGGTCGACAAGCTGGAGCATGAGTTGGCGGAGGAGCTCGAGGCCGACGGCCCGGAGTACCACCCGGTCCGCCGCAACTCCGGTCAGATCGGCCGCCTCATCGACGAGGACGACGGCGCGCTGGACGACACCACGAGCGAAGCGTTGGCGCGCAACAGCTACGACGACAGCGACCTCAGTGCCGAGGAGTCCGCCCTGCACTACGTGGACGAGGAGGGGGATTCCGAGGACCCCGACCTCAGCCCGGAGGTCAAGGCCGAGCTCGACAACCGGTTCTAGTCCTTCCCGGCCGGGCGGTGCCGGCCCACGAGATGGGCACCGACCGGTAGTGCATCTTGCGGTGGCCGGCGCGGGGAGGCTCCCTGAGCCAGCAGACAGGCCTCGAGGGTGCCGGGAAGCCTCATCCAGATCGACGAGCCCGCCGTCGCCCCGGTCCGATGCAGAGGCACCTCGAACTGTATGAGGCTTCCCGGCACTTCCCGGCCCGAGGATGACTCCAGGTCGCACCGCAGTTGGCCCAGGACCTGCCCGCAACCGTCTCAACCTCGCTCCGGCACGGGATCCTGTCCGATGCCGGCTGGCTGCGCCGTCCGATCCGATCCAACCGCGCCCCGAGATCGTGCGCAGCGGGCACAGATCCCTCCGACCGGTCTCCGCCGGCACAACGATGGCAGCGGTTGCGGTCCTGCGGGCTGCTCGGCGAGGGTGCGACGTCGGTGGGCAGCGGCGGTGTTGCCGGAGCCCACCAGTGCCATGGCGGGCGCCGTCTCAGGACATCCACCCGGTGAGATTTCGACGATCTGATGCGTTGCATCGCGGTGCCACGTTGCTGCGGCGCGAGGAACGGCAATTCCCGCCAGACCCGGGGTCAGGACCGACGCCGATCGCGAGCAGCCCGAAGAGCCATGAGGCCGACGCCGACCTCTCCTTTGCGTAGCACGGGGCGCCCCGCCGGCTCGGCGAGTGCAGCTCGGCCGGAGCCCGACGCCGGACAGGGTCGGCACAGAGGAATCCCCCGCCGCGACGGGGGAGGCACGGCGGGGGAACCGAGGGAAAATCTAGCGGCTGGCACGGGGTTGGGCGCGCCGCCACGCCGGTGCCGCGGAGCCAGATCAGCGCGCACGCGGCAACAGGGCCCGGTCGGGGTGCCCCCCGGCAGAACAAACGGCCGGCGCCCCGCGATGGGGGCGCCGGCCGGAAGCCTTGGCGAGTGCCGTGACTACAGCATCACGACGGTCTCGGCCTGCGGGCCCTTCGGCCCACGGGCGATCTCGAACTCGACGCGCTGGCCTTCGGTCAGGGTCTTGAAGCCCTGCCCCTGGATGGCCGAGAAGTGGACGAAGACGTCCCCGTCCTGGCCGTCCACGGTGATGAAGCCGTAGCCCTTGGCGTCGTTAAACCACTTGACGGTGCCCTGCACCATGTGTTGCTCCTCATTGCGATGGTACGGGGGAGCGGTTGCCCTCCCGGGTCGTCGTGCTTATGTGACCCGATCGGGTGGTGCACAAACAACTAAGACCAAGACCCACTATACGGCACGTGGGCTCGCTGATCGATTCCACCGTGGAATGCAGCAGGTGGCGGCGCTCTGAGACCCGAGGTCGTGTGCGCCGCAGGGCTTCCGGGTTGCGGCCACACGCGTGCTGCTGGCCCGGAGTGTCCTCGACGCCGCGGGTCGCGGACCACGATGGCCAATGCTCCTCCGGCGCGAATCTCGAAGCGGCTCACTCGTGGGCGTCGCCCGCCGGCTGTCGGCGAATCTCCTCGACCGCCGCCGCAGACCACCATTCGGATCTCGATCGTGTCCCGACCGTACGATCATGCGCGCAAGCCGCCGAGGACTGCGGTGACGGCATCGACGTCGGGCGGGATCACCGCGGTCGGCCCGACGACGCCGGCGACGGCGTCGAGCGTCTTCAGGCCGTCTCCGGTGTTGAGCATCACGGTTTCCTTTGCCGGGTCGAGCCGACCGTCGGCGAGCAGTCGCTGCAGCACGGCCAGCGTGACGCCGCCGGCGGTCTCGCCGAAGATCCCCTCTGTCTCCGCGAGCAGCCGCATGGCGGCGACGATCTCATCGTCGCTGACATGGGCGATGGCGCCCCCGGTCCGCCGCACCGCGTCGAGCGCGAAGGGCCCGTCCGCGGGGTTCCCGATCGCAAGCGACTTGGCGATCGTGTGCGGCTTCATCGGGCGCACGATGTCCATGCCGTCCTCGAACGCCTGCGCAACCGGCGAGCATCCGGTGGCCTGGGCTCCGAAGACCGCGTAGTCGTGCTCCGCCACCAGGCCGAGCGCCGTCAATTCGCGCCAGGCCTTGTCGACCTTGGTCAGCAGGGAGCCCGAGGCGATCGGGATGACGACTTGGTCGGGCAGCCGCCACCCCAGCTGTTCGGCCACCTCGTAGCCCAGGGTCTTGGAGCCCTCGGCGTAGTAGGGCCGCAGATTCACGTTGACGAAGCCCCAGTCCTGCGTCAGCGGATCGCCGATGAGTTCGCTGCACAGCCGGTTGACGTCGTCGTAGTTGCCTTCCACGGCCAGCAGCACCCCGCCGTAGGTGGCGGTGGTCACCGTCTTGCCCGCCTCGAGGTTGGACGGGATCACCACGACGGAGTGCTGCCCGGCGCGCGCGGCGGCAGCCGCCACGGCATTGGCGAGGTTGCCCGTGGAGGCGCAGGCGATCGTCGTCAGCCCCAGACGGCGGGCGGCCGACTGGGCCACGGCAACCACGCGGTCCTTGAACGAGTGGGTCGGGTTGCCGGAGTCGTCCTTGACCCACAGCCCACCGGTGATACCGAGCTTCTTGGCCAGGTTGTCGGCGCGCACCAGCTTGGTGAAGCCGGGCTGCAGGTTGGGCTCGGCGCCCGCGTAGTCCGCGACGGGCAGGAGGGGGGCGTAGCGCCAGAGCGACGCCGGGCCGGCCTCGATCTGCTCCCGGGTGATCCCGGCGAGGTCGTACTTGACTTCCAGCGGACCGAAGCATTCCATGCAGGCGTAGGCGGCACCCAGGGAGTAGTCGGCGCCGCATTCGCGGCAGACCAGCCCGGTCGCACGACCGAAATCGGGGGAGGACGTCATCGAAGTCTCCTCATCTTCCCCCTCGCGGGGACGGACTTGGCACCCGTCGGTGGACGGGTTGCCGGGGCTTCGTCGGGCCGTTTCCCTCTGCCCCTCTGGATGAGCGGGTATGCAGTTGAGCTGCGCCGACGAGCGGTCCCCGGCACTGCGAAAGAGCATAGAGCACGGACCTGTCGGGCCGTACCAGCCGGTTGTTGCGACGTGCCGCCCACTGCTTCCCGTCGCCCTGACCGGTCCGCCCCAGCCGCCGCGGACCGGTCAGGGCGACAGCGCGAGGTGCTCGCGCGTCGCAGCTGTGATTGCCTCGAGCAGCAACTCGGCACTGCGCCGACTGGTGAAGGCGTCGGCGAACCCTTGGGCCGCAGCAGCGAACTGCGGGCGGTGGCGCAGCAGCTCGTCGATGCGATCCAGCCAGGCACCCGCCGGGGCGTCGTTCGACAGTCGGAACTCCGGCACCGCGCACGACTCGGCGAAGCCAGCGGAGTCGGAGGACAGGACCGGCACGCCGAGTGCCTGGTATTCCAGCGCGGCGATCCCGAAGGTCTCCTCCCAATCCATCGTCCGCCGCGAGGGCAGCAGCGCGATCGCACTCGCGGAGCGCAGGGTCTGGGCCTGCGGCTGGCTGAGGTCGCCGAGCAGGCGAACCGATGCCAGCCCGCGCCGTCGGACGTCGCTGGCCAGGCCGTCGGCCAGTGGGCCGTTGCCCGCGATCGCGAACACCAGATCGTCGCGCCCGCGCCCGCGGGCAGCATCGGCGATGTCGAGGATGCGGTCCACGCCCTTCTCCGGGACCAGCCGGACGAAGGTGCTGACGACCAGCTGGTCGTGGCGGATACCGTGCGACGCGCGCCATGCCTCGACGGCCGCCGACTCGACGGGACGGAACGACTCCGGCGGAAGCCCCGGGTAGCGCACGATGGTCCGGTCGGCCAGGTGCTCGGCCGCGGTCGGATGCAGTGCCTCGGCGGCGGTTTCCAGCAGTAGCGCGCGCGCCCGCTGCGAGACCGCCATCACGACATCCGCGGCGGCGATATCCGCCAGCAGGACCGCCGCTTCGCCGTCGCCGGTGTGGCGGGCCAGCGACGACGTCAGATCCGACCCCTCGATACTGACGGCGACGGTCGGACGATGCCCGAGCAGCCGGGCGGTGCGGGCGGCCCGGAGTGCTACCTCGGCGTGGGGATCGGCGTAGAGCGCCAGGATCGCGGTGACGTGCGCGTCGTGGACCAGGCCGGCCAGCCTTGCTGCGAGTGCCTTGAGGAGGTGCCCGTCGGGCACTTTCCGGTTGGCGAGGTCGGATGCCGCGACCTCGTGGACGACGACGTCGCGGTGGTAGTACCACGCCGGCACGCGACCGCAGTAGGAGACCTGATGCTGCGGGCGACCGAGGATGCCCGCGAGTTCCCGGTTCAGCCAGTAGGCCTGGTGCGCATGGCCGGAGATGTAGGGCGGGTACTTGCTGATCGTCGCGAACGTCGGCGTCATCGTTCCATCCCCCGCTGCCACCGGGACCGCTCGTCGATCCGGCGCTGCAGCCGTTGGACCAGCAGCGGGTCGTAGGCCATGGCCTCCTCGGATTCCGCGAGGCGGGCCAGCTGCAAGTAGTAGGCGGTCGGCGACAGACCGAAAGCGGCACGGATGGCTGCGTCCTTGGCGCCGCTGCTACGCCACTGGCCACGCTCGAAGGCCAGCAGATCCTCGTCCCGCTGCGTCAGCGTGCTGCCCTCGCGTGCCGTCTCATCGGCTAGGCAGGATGCGGGTCGTGCCACCATCACCTCGTCCTCGCCTTCGTGCCGTTGCTTCATCGTAGGCCGACCCTCCGGCGCGGCCGGCGCACCGGGAACCCCGCGAGCGGCTCCCGGGCCGGTCGGCCGGGCTAGCGATCCCCGCCCCCCGTGACCTGGATCCGGCGGGCGAACAGGTACCCCCAGCCGTTGGTCGCCCAATGGAAGCCCATAGGGGCGAAGAGGCTGCCCGACACCACGCGCAGCGCGGTGAACAGCAGTCCCCCCACAGCGGTAGTGATCACCGCCGTGGCCACGGCCCGGAACTGCGCCACGCGCGGTTTGCCGTGGGTGCCGAGTCCGGGGTTGCGCTCGTGCAGGTCCAGCGACCCCAGGATGTGCCACAGCCCGAACAGCACAGCGGTGATCCACGTCGCGTGGACCCAGTCGATGCGACGGGCCAGCATGGCCCACAGGACGCCGCGGAACGCGATCTCCTCGAACAGCACCGTGCCGAACGGCAGGCGCACCAATGCTTCCCAGTAGACGCGCCACCGTGGCATGCCCGCGATGTTCTGGTCGCCGAAGGCCTTGCTGATGCGGGGCAGTCGGGCACCGATGGCGTAGACGGCGTAGATCGTCACGATGGATCCGATACCCCAGGTCAGGCCCAACACCCAGGTGCTGGGCGCCAGCCCGAGATCCATCCACGTGGTTCCGTCCAACAGGCCGATGGTGAGGACGACGACCGAACCCCCGAGCGCCCAGAACAGGTAGAGGTCCTTCAGCGCCTTGTGGGCGGCCACGTTGACCATGACCACCATCACGACGACCGCCGCCACCGGCCACCAGGGAAGCCCCTGTTGGCTGGTGGGGATGGCGCCCTCGGGTATCAGGTCTGCCAGTGCCGGCATCATCGCCGCGGCGGCTCCTGGCGGGATCGGCACGAGTGGTCTCCATCAGATCGGTGATGCCCAATGGTAGTTGTGCCGCGATCGCCTGTGCTCCGGCGCGTGGGGATCGCCGGGAGGGGTGGGGGCAAAGGCCCCGGACGTTCCCGGTGGGAGTCCGGCCCTTGCCGGCAGCCGCGACGCCCGCCGGCAACGCGTGCCGGAGGGCGTCGCGCGCCCGCGGGTTCGGCTGCGCGACGCCCGCTCGCGGCGCCGGACCGCGCGGCCGCCTACCGCAAGCCGGTGCCCGGTGCCGCCGCGTCGATCTCCTCCTCGGCAGCGGCTCGCTCCGCCGTCGCGCGGGGCGCCAGCACGACCGCCAGGGCGTAGGCCGCGTAGACCAGCAGGACCACCAGCACCTGGCCCCAGCTGCGTCCGGGGATGATCGCGAGCAGGGCCAGCGCCGCGGCAGCCCCGCCGATGAGGAATCCGCCCGGGAAGCGGGCAGCCAGTCCCGGGGTATGGCCCAGCGCGGACCGGCCCGCGCGGGCCGGCGCCGAATCGCCGCCGACGAACAGCCCCAGCGCGGCGATCACCCCGAGCACCAGGACCAGCGTGATGGCGCTGAGCAGGGAACTGGTGACCGAGGCGAAGGCGGCGTCGACTGCCCCCGCCAGGCCTTGGTCGGTCACGGAGGCGGCCAGGGATTCCTGGATGGGCGCCAGCAGCAACCGAACGAGCAGCAGCAGCAGGGCAGTGCCCACGACGATGGCCGCAAGCGTGCGCAGCCGACGCGTCGAGACCGCCAGGGCGAGCGCGATGAGCACCAGGGCCACGAGGGGAGCCAGCCAGATCGCCGTGGTCGCCGAGGAATAGGCCGCCTGTGCCGCGGCAAGATCATCCGATGCGAACAGGGTGATCGTCCCGAAGTCGCCGGGCAGCTCCGTGCCAAGCTGCTCCTCCAGCGCTGCCACCGCGGCTTCGATGTTCTCCGGCGTGACGGACGGGGGGTCGATCTCGCGGTTGAGCAGGTCCGACAAGAAGCCGGCGCCCTCGGCGAGCAGCGCGTTGATGACCGGCGTGATGTTGAGGACGATGATGCCGTCGGAGTTCTCGATGGCCGCGGTGTCGGTGCCCGACAAGATGCCCACCGAGATGCGGTGCCCCTCCGCCAGCGCCGCGTCCCAGGCCGCCTGGAACTGCTCGGTCTGGACCAGCGCGGTCGCAGCATCGGCCAGGTAGTCCTGGGTCGCCGTGGTGATCGGACCGGCAACCAGCGCCGCACGATCGGGCAGCACCTCGGCAATGCGATCCTGCAGCTGCAGCGCGTCCACGAGTTCAGCCGCGGCACGGTCGCCGATGGCCTGCGCAACAGCCGGCTCCTCGATGATGGATCCCACCCGGTCGACGAACAGCTCGGTGTCGTTCAACGTGCGGAACGTCCACACCGCCAGCAGGGACGTGGTGGTCGCCACTACCGCGAGGACGACGAGGACGCCGGCGACCACCCTGCGGACCCGGGCGCTTCGGGCCGTGCGCTCAGAGTCCAGTTGGCCCTTCAGCGCCGCGAGTTCTCGGCGGAGATCCTCGACGTCGTCCGATCCGGTGCTGGTGGTCATGGCGGTGGCCCCTCCGTGGAGTGCGGTGCGCAGCAACCGCTGCCTGGCTATCGTCGCGCATCGACCGTCGCAAGGATATCTTGGGCGGCCCGGCCGTTCGTCGCGTCCCGATCACGCATCGACCCGCTCGTAGGGAAGCGCCCCGTCGCGGATCGCCTCCATGAAGCGTTCGTAGTCGACCAGGGTCTGGTCGGCGTAGCGCTGGCTGAAGGCGACCAGGGCATCGTCGAACTTGCTGGAGCCGCCGAGGTACGCCGAGATCGCTTCCGGGTCGCCGGTGCGGGCGTGCCCGCGGGCCATGATCGTGCCGCAGATGCGGGCATAGTTGGCCAGCGACCGCGGGGTTGACCCCTCCACGTCGAAGGACGCCTTCCAATCGCGAAACTGACGGACGTAGTACTGCACGCCGGATTGGTCGCTCGCCCAGCCCAAGAAGACGTCGGACTGCGCCTGGATCATGCGCCGGCCCTCGACGACGCGTTGACCATGGTGGGGGATCGGGGAAGGTCCGAGCTGCTCCTCGAGCACCGAGGCGTTGGCTTCCTTGGCCTGCAGTATGAGCGGGTCGTTGTGGTCCCGGCCCTCGAGCAGCAGCACGTAGCAGCGCGTGCCGACGCTCCCGACGCCGACGATCTTCATCGCCACATCGGCAAGGCGGTAGCGCTCCAGCAGCTCTCGGCGGTCGGCCCGCAGCGTGCCCAGGTACTGCTCGAAGGCTGCACGTGCGTTGCTGTCGATCCGATCCGGGTCGTGCTCGCGAGCCAGCTCCCGGATCGGGACGAGCAACGGGCGCTGGGAGCGCAGTCGGTAGCTGCCCGCCACCTCCTCCGCGAGCTTCCTGCGAGCCTGCCAGCTGGTGCGCGACCGCGCCCTCTTCTCGAAAGCGCGCAGGCCCCTGCGGTCCAGCCGAATGGCATCCACGGTGTGGACGAGTCCGTGCAGCGGGGTCATCTCGTACCACAGTTCCAGGAAGCCCATCTCGGCGTACCCCGCCATCGCCTCCCGGTAGGACTGCGCAACCAGGGCGGTGATGCGCCGGGCCTGGCTCTCGCGGAACCCCCGGTGCCGCGCAGCGATGGTGAAGCTCGTCGTCAGTCGCTTCAGGTCCCACTCCCAGGGTCCGCGCAGCGTCTCGTCGAAGTCGTTCGCGTCCACCACCAGCGTCCGCTCCGGTGAGGCGTAGGCGCCGAAGTTGGACAAGTGGGCGTCGCCGCCGAGCTGCACCTCCAGCCCGCTGCTCGGTGTGCCGGCCAGGTCGGTTGCCATGATGCGCGCGGTTCCGCGGTAGAAGGTGAACGGCGAGGCGGCCATGCGGTAGTGCCGCACCGGCACCAGCCAGCGCACCCGGGTCGCGTTCTGCTCCTGGATCAGCGCCACCGGGTCGGGCCGGTCGGCCGCCGGGGTGAAATCGGCCTGGGAGGAGCGCGGAACGTTGGCGCGGGCGTTTCGCCCCAACTCCTGCCGCTCGGCCACGGTCCGTTGGCTCACGTCTGGGCTCCGTCCTGTCGCCGGAACGCTACGGCAAGAGTGACCCGGATGCGGGGCGACGGTGGGGCGTCCCGATGCCTGAAGCCGTCTGAAGCCAAGCGCCGCAGCCGCCCCTCGGCGGGATCGGCCGTCGTGAGCACCGCCTGCGCAGCGGCCTGCCCCGGCGGGTCGGCGGTGCTCAGCGAAATCGGCGCAACCAACCGCCCTCGGGCGGTCGAATCGCCGATCGGACCGCTTGCTCCTCGCGGGCCTCGGCGTCGGCGATCGGCAGCCGGGCGACCGTCGTGGTCTCCCGGAACGTGCCGGTGGCGAAGGCCTGGATACCGATCCCCAGGGCCAGCGCGGCACGCTTGCCGAAGCGGATGTGCCGGTCGTGGCCGAATCGCATCGCAGGGCGGCCGCGTCCGCCGCGGGTCTTGTCGGGGACCAGTACGAGGTCCAGCCGCAGCTTGCGATCCCACAACGGCTCCATGAGCCGCGCGAAGGCCAGGGCACTGGCCTGCTCGTCCAGCTTGCGGCCCCGATCCAGGTCGTCGGTCACGGCCGTGATGATCCGGACGCGTCGGCCGGGCTTCATCGCCACGCGGTTGAGGAACCAGGTCAGCCCGTCGCCGGAGGGGGCGTCGTACACGTAGCGGCGGATGACCTGCTGCCCGACGAACTTGTCGTAGATGACGATCGGGGAGGACGACTCGCACAACGGCCCGAAGCGCTCGTTCCACTCCTGCTCCCGGTTGACGCCCTCCCGCAGCGGTGCGTCGATGACCTGTCGGGCTGCTACCAGCGTGGAGGTGCGGCCCGCGGTCGTGATCCGGCCGATCTCCACCAGGCCGCCCGGAGTCTGCGCGGAGTACTCGTCGTCGGCCACGCCGAGCAGTTCGGCGTGGTCGGGATCGACGAGGACGAGCCGGACGTCCGGTGCCAATTGCGTGTCGAGTTCGGCCGGATCCAGTACTTCCGACAGCGCGGAGGACAACTGCGGGTCGTGCACTTGGACCCGGACCCGCTTCGAGCTCAGCACCGTCTCCCAGGCCTTCGACAGGGAGGTCGGCAGGGCGCGCACTGCTGCCACGAACAGCTCGAGATGCTCCTGAGAGGTGAAGACCAGGGTGCCGTGGACCGACAGATCCTCGATGAGTTCCTCGTGCACCGCCCGGCGCAGCGCCGGATCACCGGTGCTGTCCTGCAATGCCGAGGTCGCGATGCCGACGCCGACGACGGTGCGTGGCCCCGGGGCGCTGTCGCCGGCGCGGCTCATGACCGGCTGCCCAGCCCGGGCAGGACCTCGTCGAGCCGCTCGTCGAAGAAGCTGCCCGGCCAGCCGTCGACCAGGTCGCCGTCGTCGTCGACCTCGAGCCGTCGCACGAACGCGGTACCGTCCTCGGCGAGATCGACGTAGAGGATGCTGAGGTCGGCTGCCGGAAGGACGCCTTCGCGCACTCGCCGCAGGAGCCGGAGGACGAGGTGCTCGCTGTGCGTCTCGGCCAGGATCTGCGCCCGCCCCGACACCACGGTGTCGATGAGCAGGTCCCCGGTCGCCGCCTGCAGCCGCGGGTGGAGGTGGACCTCGGGCTGCTCGATGATGATCAGTGCATCGCGCGCCAGCAGCGATTGCACGATGATCGGCAGCAGCTGGCCGATGCCGTAGCCCACGGCGCGCGAGGAGACGAGCACCGGCGGGTCGTGCCGCACATCCTCCAGCGCCAGCACGGCGAACTCCCCGGCGGTGCGCACGATGTCCTCCGAGACCGGGTCGAGCATGCGAATGCGGTACCCCAGGCCGAGGCGGTCGCACCAGGCGTTGGCCTGCGCCACGAGGTCGGGCCGGGCATGCAGAATCGCGGCCATGTCCTGGCCGGCAGGGCCGATGTAGTCCTCGCTGCCCTGGCCCACGAAGGTGGTGCGCTCGGCGCGTGAGCGCATCGGCCCCACGAAGTAGGCCCGCTCCATCCGTTCGTACAGGTCGGCCCGCAGCAGGTCGGCCGCGGCAGCACCCGGCTGGTCGCCCCACGGGGAGGGGCCCGCGAGGTCGAACGACTCCTGCCCGATGTGGCCGTAGGTCCGTCGGCGCACGGCCGCGCGGCGCGCCGGCTCCCAGACGAACTCCGCGGCGACCTCGCGGCTGCTGCCGTCCGCGGCCGTCCAGGCCGCCCCCAGAGTGATGGGCAACGATTCGTCGTGGCGGTGCACGGCCATCCGGAACGTGCCGCCCTCGACCAGATCGCCGGACATCGTCAGCAGGTTCGGCCGGGCGCTGGTCTGCTGAAACATCGGGACCGCGGACAGCAGCGTGGACTTGCCAGCCGAGTTCGGGCCGAAGACCAGCGTCAGGGGAGCCAGCCGCACAGACGTTGGCTGCGGCGGGTAGGCCCGAAGGCCACCGAGGATGAGACGGTCAATCAGCACTGCCGCAGCCTATCGGGCCGACGAACCCCCGCCCGGTGCTCCCGCACCAGAACTCGTGGGTGCCCCGGGGGTCTGGCACCGTTGATCGTTGCGAATTCCCGCCTCACAGCCGGAATTCGCGACGATCAACCAGGCCGGCGATGCTGACGGCTATGACGTCGGCGATGGTGACGGTGTCCGGGGGGGCCAGAGCCAATGCCGGATTGCCGCCGTGATGCCGTCGCTTGGGTGCTATGCAAGAGTCGGCAGAGGAGCCCAGCCGTGGGCTGCTCTCCGGAAAGCGAGGAGCCATGTCGTCTCAGCCTGCTGTCCGGCCGGGCAGTGTGACGGTCGTCGTGGTCATCATCTGGCTCCTCGCGATCGTCTCCATCGCCGGTGGCGTGGTCGCGCTCATCATCAGCGACGAGGAATTGACCTCGGCCGGGATCTCGGAGTCCTTCGCAGACGCCTACGGCTGGACCTCGGTCACCATCGGCGTGCTGTCCCTCCTGGTCGCGATGGCGTTGAGCCGCGGGAGCAGCCTTGCCCGCCTCCTGGTCAGCCTGCTCATGGTGCTGCGCCTGGCCACGGGGCTGTGGGCGATCCTCTCGCTGCCGGACGGACTGGTGGCCGGCATGGTCACGATCGCCCTGGCCGTGCTCGTCCTCGCGCTGCTGTGGAACAAGCGGGCTAGTGCGTTCTTCGCGGCGACGTGAGCGACGGACTGCCAATCGTGCTGACTGTGTCGCGGTCCGCGCAGGGACGCAACCGTCCGGCGGTCGGGGCGCGGGGGCCCGAACCGTACCGCCACGATTGCCCGGGACCAGGTGACCCGCCCGAGTCCGGGCGAGCAGAACGCCGAGCACGCGGCTCGCAGCGCAACAGGTCCCGCGCCAGTGACCAAGGCCCTCCGGCTGCGTCGCCGATAGCGACAATGGGATTGTGCGCGACGCCTGGCTGATCCTGCCCGGGGTGTTGTTCGCCGCGCTGGGCGGCGAGTTGTTCGTGCGCAGCGCTGTCGGCGGAGCGATCCGGGCCCGCGTCGCGCCGGGTATCGTCGCGGCCACCGTTGCGGCATTCGCCACATCGAGCCCCGAGCTGTCCGTGGCGGTCAACGCCGCAACAGCCGGTCGCCCGGAGGTCGCCCTGGGCGATGCGCTGGGCTCCAACGTCATGAACATCGGGCTCGTGCTGGCGATCGCACTGCTCCTGGGCGGGGTCACTGCGCGCCGACAGGATCTGCGCCGTGACATCCCGCCGGCACTCGTCGCCCCGGTGCTGGTGCTGCTCCTGGGGCTGGACGGCGTCTTGGACCGAGGCGACGGGGTGGTGCTCCTGCTGGCGTTCCTGTCGTGGCTGGTCCTGACCATCGTGCAGGCGGCCCGGGAGCGCAGCCGGGTGGCGGAGGTGCTCGCCGACCGGACGGCAGCACAGATCCTCCGCGACGGCGTGCTGGGGCTGATCCTGCTCATCGCTGCTGGCCGGCTCATCGTGCTGTCGTCGGAGGACTTCGGAGAGATGCTGGGTTGGGACGTCTTCGTCGTCGGCGCCGTCCTGGTGTCTGTGGCCACCTCAACGCCGGAGCTCGCCACCGTCGTCGTCGCACGGCTGCGCGGCCACGACGAGATCAGCGTCGGCACCGTCCTGGGCAGCAACATCTTCAACGGCCTGCTCATCATCGGTGTCGCTGCCGTCATCACCCCGATCGCGTTCTCCGGTCCCGAGGTCCTCGCCGCCATCGTCTTCGGCATCGCAACGATGCTGCTCGTCATCCCAGGGCCGAGCAATCGGCTGCCGCCGGGTCGCGGTCTCGTCCTGATTGGCGGTGGCGGCGGCCTACGTCCTTGTCGTCGTGCGGGTGCACGGCTGACTGCGCCGCTTGGTGTCGGCCGAGAGATCCGTGTCGGACTGACCGCGCCACGTCGCTAGGAAGGGACTTCCTCCGCGGCCTGCGCGACGACGGCATCGAGGTCTGCCAGCCGCCGCATCGACGCCAGCGGTCGAGCCATCCGCTGGTTGCCCCGCAGCACCTCCTCGTTGCGCGCCAGGAACGCCCAGTACCCGGTGGTGAACGGGCAGGCGTCCGGACCCACCCGCGCGGTGGGGCGGAACCGGCAGCCGGAGCAGTGGTCGCCCATGCGGTGCAGGTAGGCGCCGCCGGAGGTGTACGGCTTGGTCGCCACGACGCCGCCGTCGGCATACTGGCTCATCCCGAGCACGTTCGGGTCCATGACCCAGGCGAAGCCGTCGACGAAGGCGTCGCGGAACCAGTCGGACAGTGCCGCTGGTTGGTAGCCGCGCTGCAGCGCCCACGACCCCAGGACCATCAGGCGCTCGATGTGGTGCGCCCATCCGATGTCGTGCACCTTGCGCAGGACATCGGCCAAGCAGGCGGCATCGGGCGCCTCGGCGTCGAGCGCGTCCCACCAGTCGGGCAGCGGCGCGTCGGCCTGCAGTGCGCGGGAATCTCGGTAGCGGGGGCCGAGCTGCCAGTATCGGTGCCAGATGTAGTCGCGCCAGCCGAGGATCTGCCGCACGAATCCCTCCCGGGCGGCCAGGGGAGCCTCGGCTCGAGCGGCCCGCTGCACGACGTCGAGCGGATCGAGCAGCCCGAGGTTGAGCGGGACCGACAGCAGCGAGTGCGCCATCCAGTCATCGCCGGCCAGCATGGCGTCCTCGTAGCGCCCGAAGTCCGGGAGGCGATGCTGCAGGAAGTGATCTAGCGCGGCTCGGGCCTCGGCTTCCGTGACAGCGAAGCGGCGCGGCCCATCCTGGCCCCTGGTGGGCAGGGCCCGGGCATCGAGGTCGGCCCGGACCTCGGCGTCGATCGCGTCCTCCGTCGGCCACCACGGCTCGGGGAGCCCGAGAGACGGGCGATCTCGCGGTGGCGGTTCGCGGTTGTCGGCGTCGAAGTTCCACCGTCCTCCCACCGGCTCACGGCCGTCCATGAGGATGCCGGTGCGCCGCCGGGCTTCGCGGTAGAAGTCGTCCAGGCGCAGTCGGCCGCCCTCAGCCAGCGCGGCGAATTCCTGCGCTGCTGGTGATGAACCCCCGGGGCGGCAGGACGTCGATTCCGCGTCGCCGGACAAACGCCAGGGCGGCCCGCGAAGTTGGATGGACGACTTCGATCGGCCCGGACACCTGGTCCAGCGCCTCGCGGTAGGTGTCCGCCTCGATGACGCGGGCGCGCTCGCCGATCTCGGCTGCGCGGTGGCGCACCGCGGAGATCAGCAGGTGTGCCTTCGCGCGGTGCGGGCGGCGCCGTCGGAGCGCGGCTTGGGAGATGACGAACAGGATCGGCTGGTCGCTGTCGTCCAGGAAGTGCCGGCCGAGCTGGTCGGCGAACAGCCATCGGGTCGCGAGCGCCATTCCATCAGTGTGGCGTCGAGTCGCCTCTGCGCGGAACCCGCCGGTCGGCGCACCGCGACGAGGCCACTGGCACGACTGGAGCGCCGACCGCGACCCCGAGGAACGCACCGCGAGGTGGCCCCGGCGGGGAGTGCTGCGCTCGACTTGCCGGAGCGCGCACGGGTCAAGCGGTGCTTGGTGCGCCCGCAGTCATCGCGGCGCGCCGTCGGACGGGCTGCCGTCCCTGGGGATCTCCATAACTCCTGCGCCGGTGTCGTCGTCTCAGTCCGCCGTGGGGGCTGGTGTCGCCGGCACGAGGCGGCTTGGCTTGGGCGCCGCGCAGAGCCGCCCGCGCGAGGACGTGGCCAGGATCTGGCGCGACTCCAGGTCGGCCGCATCTGGCGTGCCGCCCTCGGACGGGCGAGAATCCGGACATGCTCATCGTCCACGTCGACGTCCACGTCGTGCCCGACCGCATGCCGGAGTTCCTCGAGGCCACGCAGGCCAACGCCGCCGCATCGCTGTCCGAGCCGGGGGTGCTCCGCTTCGACGTCGTGCAGGACCTCGCCGACCCTGCGCACATCGTCCTGGTGGAGGTCTATCGGGACGAGGCTGCGGCTGCGGCGCACAAGGAGACCGACCACTACGCGACATGGCGGGACGCCGTTGCCGGCCTGATGGCGGCGCCCCGCTCCTCGGTGCACTACCGAGCCGTCGTGCCGGAGCATCCGTCCCGCTGGGCGACTCCGTCGCCGTGAGCTCGCACTTCGCGCTGCGGCTGCCGCCCCGGCTGTCGTTCGGCCCCGGGGCCGCCGCCGCGCTGGCAGACGAGGCCGCGGCGCTGGGCCGCCGGACCCTGGTCGTCACCGGCTCGGACCCGCGGCGCGTCTCGGAACACATCGACGCCCTGGACGCGGCCGGCGACGCCCTCGCCGTGGTGCGCGTCACCGGGGAGCCGACGATGGACGACGCCCGCCGGGCAGCCGAGACCGGACGATCGATCGCCGCCGATGTCGTCGTCGCCGTGGGCGGCGGCAGCGTCATCGACCTGGGCAAGGCGGCTGCCATGTTGCTCGGCAACGGCGGCGACCCGTTGGACTACATCGAGGTCATCGGCCGCGGCCGTCCCATCGCGGCCCCGTCCGTCCCGCTCATCGCGGTGCCGACCACGGCAGGCACCGGCGCCGAGGTGACCGCGAACGCAGTGTTGTCCTCGCGCGACCACGGGGTGAAGGCCAGTCTGCGCAGCTCCTCGATGATCCCGCATCTGGCGATTGTCGACCCCGTGCTCACCGTGGACTGCCCGGCGCCGGTGACGGCCGCCTCCGGGATGGATGCGATGACGCAGTGCCTGGAGCCGTTCGTGTCCAACCGCGCCAACCCCGTCACCGACGGCTGGTGCCGCACCGGCCTGATGTCGGCGGGCCGTGGGCTGCGACGGGCCTACGCCGATGGCAGCGATCTGCAGGCGCGCAGCGCGATGGCCCTGGCCAGCACGTTGGGCGGCTTGGCGCTGGCCAACGCCAAGCTCGGTGCCGTGCACGGCTTCGCGGCGGTGCTGGGCGGCATGACCGCTGCGCCGCACGGGGCGATCTGCGCCGCGATGCTGGCCCCGGTATGCCGCGCCAACCTCGCCCGCGCCGACCCGGCCCTGGTTGGGCGCTTTGAGGACATCGCGGCGTGGCTGACCGGGGACCGGCAGGCGACCGCGGCCGACGGGTTGGATTGGATCGAGGAGACTCGAGCGCAGCTGCGAATCCCGAGGCTGTCCGACTTCGGACTGTCCGTCGATGACACCGACGAGGTCGTGATGAAGGCGGCGCGAGCGAGCAGCATGCAGGGCAACCCGGTGCATCTGGACGCCGAGGACCTGGCAGAGGTCTTCCGGGCCGCGCTGTAGGAGCCCGGGGCGCTGCCGCAGCCGGCCATGTCGAGGTGGCGGGCGATCCGCCGCGCTGCACCGCGGCGTCGCCCCAGACGGTCGCCGCCGGCGCGGGTCGCGGGGGAACCGATGACCGCCGACCGACGTCTAACATGCGCTGGTCAACCGTCGATGGGTCGAAGCGGTGGGAATGGATCCACGATGCGGGCGGTTATACATGCTGATCCAGAGTTGCGGCTCCAGTCCTCCGGCTGGCCGCACGGCAACCGCGCAGCCAGCACGGTGCCCCCGGAGGAAGATCGGCCCCGGTGCGTTCGGGGAAGACGGCGATTGGGGAGTTGCGTGACAGTGATCCAGCAGATCCGTTGCAGCGCGCGCCGCAGGATCGGCGGTGCCCGGCCCCACACGGCCTTCGTCGGTCCCTCGTGACGCTCGGGCGGACTCGCGAGCCAGCGCTCGCACGGTCCGCAGCGGCAGAAGACGGAACCGATCAGCCACTCCAGGGGGCAGCAATGGCAACCACAGGACAGACGACGCACACCACCACGACGAGGCAGGAGGAGCAGGTGACCTTGGAGACCAAGGACGGATTCGTCAACGACGACAACGACGCCGACGAGCCCGAGGCCCAACTCGGCGACATCGCCGCAACGACGGACCCTGTCAAGGATTACCTGAAGCAGATCGGCCGGGTCCCGCTGTTGAAGGCCTCTCAGGAGGTGGAGCTCGCCCGGACGGTCGAGGCCGGGGTCTACGCCCAGCACAAGCTGGACTCAGGGGAGTCTCTCGACGAGGAGACCATCGTCGACCTGCAGATCATCGTGGCCGAGGGCGAGCGAGCCAAGCAGCACCTCGTCGAGGCGAACCTGCGTCTGGTGGTGTCGATGGCCAAGCGCTACAACGTGCGTGGCATGGCCTTCCTTGATCTGGTCCAGGAGGGCAATGCGGGTCTGATCCGGGCGGTGGAGAAGTTCGATTACGCCAAGGGGTTCAAGTTCTCCACCTATGGCACGTGGTGGATCCGCCAGGCGATCACGCGCGCCATGTCCGAGCAGTCCCGCATCATCCGGGTCCCCGTCCATACCGCGGAGAAGATCCACAAGCTGGCGCGGGCCAAGCGGCAGCTGCTGCAGGACCTCGGCCGCGACGCGACCATCGAGGAGCTGTCGGCGGAGCTGGGCCTGCCGCCGGAGAAGATCAAGGAACTCGAGCGGTGGGATAGCGACCCCATCGCGCTGGACACACCGGTCGGCGAGGACGGATCGACCGACCTGTTCGATCTGCTGACCGACCCGGACGCGATCGATCCGGTCGACGTCGTGGCCTACGGCATGATGCGCGACGCCATCGAGTCGATGCTGGACTCCTTGGAGGCCCGTGAGGCCGGAGTCGTGCGGCGCCGCTTCGGGCTGCTCGACGGTCGGCGGTGGAGTCTGGACGAGGTCGGCGTCGTGTACGGCGTGACGCGGGAGCGGATCCGTCAGATCGAGGTCAAGGCCATGTCCAAGCTGCGCCATCCGGCGCGCTCGCAGGCGCTGCAGGACTTCGCGGCCTGATACTTCAGTGCTCGGCGCGGTAGTCGCGTCGACGCCGGCTGTTCGCTCGTGCTGCCCAACGGCGGGAGTGGCGCCGCGCGGTGCTGGGCGATTGCGTGAGTCGGCCCGCACCGCGCTGGCCGGACCTCGCTGGCCAGGGCCTCGTTGGCCGGGGCATCGGTGCCTCGTCGCGCTGGCCGAGGGTGGCACCGCGATGCGGTCAGGATGTGCTGCGCCGACCGAGCGCCTCGGCCGCGAGGTCCTCGGCGAGCCGGGGGTCCAGCCCTTCCGCAGCCAAGGCGTCGCGGATGCTGAGGTCGTCCTCGATCGCCCGTCGGGCCACGCGCGCCGAGGCCTCGTAGCCGATCTCCGGCGACAGGGCCGTCACGACCATGACGGAATCGGCTGCGTACTGCTGCAGCCGGCGGCGGTTGAGGCGCGTCCCCTCGACCAGGTGCGTGCGCACGCTGTGGCAGACCTGCGCCAGCAGCCGTGCGGAACGCAGGTAGGCGTCGATGACGACCGGCCGGAACGCGTTCAGCTCGAAGTTGCCCTCCGCGCCGGCCATCGCGACCGTGGTGTCCTGCCCGACGACGGTCAGGCACACCTGCAGCAAGGCCTCCGATTGGGTGGGGTTGGTCTTGCCGGGCATGATCGTCGAGCCCGGTTCGTTGACGGGGATGCGCAACTCCGCCAGGCCGGCGCGGGGGCCCGATGCGGCCCAACGCAGGTCGTTGCCGATCTTGAACAGCACCACGGCGGCGGACTTCAGCGCCCCGTGTGCCCGGACGATGGGGTCGAGCGTCGCCTGCGCGGCGAATGGGTTGGCGGCGGGCACGAACCGGTGGCCGGTGCGACGGGCCAGTTCCGCGACCGCAGCCTCTCGGTAGCCCTCGGGCGTGTTGATGCCGGTCCCCACTGCCGTGCCACCGAGAGCGACCGGGAGGAGGCCGTCCGCGGCGCGGTCGATGTCGGCGACGGCGTCGCTGAGCGCGGCCGCGTAGCCAGACCATTCCTGGCCCACGGTCAAGGGTGTGGCATCCATCAGGTGGGTGCGCCCCACCTTCACGACCTCGCCCCAGAGCTCGGCCTTCGCGGCGATCGCGTCACGCAATTGCCCCAGGGCGGGGACCGTGCTGTCCACCGTGACCGCGTACCCGGCTACGTGCATCGCCGTGACGAAGGTGTCGTTGGTCGACTGGCTCATGTTGACGTGATCGCTGGGGTGCACCGGGCGGTTGGCCCCGCGCGGCGAGCCCAGCCGCTCGTTGGCACGGTTGGCGATGACCTCGTTCACGTTGGCATTGGTCTGCGTCCCGGACCCGGTCTGGTAGACCGCTAGCGGGAACTCGTCATCGAGATCGCCGGCCAGGATCTCCTCCGCGGCGGCGATGATGGCCTCCGCCATCGGCCGGGGCAATGCGCCCAGGCCCAGGTTGGCCGTCGCGGCGGCCTGCTTCACGCGCGCCATCGCCGCGATCACCTCCAACGGCATCCGTTCGCCGATGCGGAAGTGGGTGAGGCTGCGCTGGGTCTGCGCCCCCCAGTAGCAGTCGGCCGGAACGACGACCTCGCCCAGGCTGTCGTGCTCGACCCGCGTGCTCGGCGCAGGCCGCTCTCCGGGATCCGGCTCGGCAGCACCTCCCGCCAGTGCTGGGTGCCCTGCCTCGGTTGCGGGCTGTGCCGCCTTCCCGTGATCGCGCTGCATGGCGGTGACCTCCCCGGCTCCTCTGTGCAGCGTTGCGCCGCTCCGGCGCGGAGTCAACGGGAGGCGCAGGCCTCTGGGGGCCGGGTTCACGCCAGGGCGATGCAGGAGGCCGCGCAGACAGGGCAGTCCAGCACGACGATCACCGCCTGCAGGAGGTGATCGTCGTTGGACCAGCGGCCTCAGGCCGTCATCGTCAGCGCTCGACCCGGGTGGGCAGGAGTTGCCGAGGTCGGCGGAAGTCGAGGGGCCTGCGGCACGCCCCGCCCTGCCCGATGAGAGCCGTTGGCACGGCCGGGCAGGGAGCAGCGCCAGCGCAGCGCGCGCCCTCCGACGCCCGCTCGTGCCGCGCGCCGGCGCGGATGCGCTACTGCAGGAGGTCGGAGTCCGACTCGTAGCCGCTCTGCGCGATGCTCAGCGCATCCTCCAGGCGCACAGTCCCGATGAAGAACAGCATCGCCTGGTAGAACGAGCCCGTCCCCACGCGCGGGTCCATCAGGTCGGAGCCGTCGAAGCGCACGGTCTCGGCGCTGTCGAGCCAGCGGCTGACGGTCGCATCGAAGGCGGTGGGGTAGTCCTCGGGGCCGATGGAACGGTGCGGGGAGATGAAACCGCCCGCCTCGGCCCACGCCCGGCCCGCCTCGGCGGTGGCCAGGAAGGCCATCACCTCCCACGTCTCCGGCCGATCCGACATCGCAGCTGCGACTGTCCCGCCCACGACCAACGGGGCTTCCCCGCCCCGCACAGACGGGAGCACGAAGACGTCGACGTCCCCCTCGGGCCCGATCTCCGTGCCCGGCGGGAGGTTGTCCACCTGGAAGGAGGCCTGGCGGTGCATCAGACACCCCGGGGGATCGGTGAACATCGGATCCATCGCCTGCTGCACGCTGGTGTTGAGAATGCCACGTCGACCGCCGACGACCTGCCCCGGCGCGAGTTGCATGAGGGCGAACTCCTCGAACGCCGAGGCGATGGCCTCGTCGGTGAACGGCACATCCCCTGCCACCCACGCGTCGTACACCTGCGGTCCTGCCTCGCGCAGGACGATGTCCTCGATCCAGTCCGTGGCCGGCCAGCCGCTGGCGCCGAAGGCCTCCACGCCGAGGCACCATGGCGTGTACCCGTCCTCGATCATGATGGCTGCCAGCGCCTGGAGCTCCTGCCAGGTCTCCGGCGGCTGGTACTGCTGCTGGGCGAACACTGCGGGGTCGTACCACACCAAGCTCTTCACATTGGCCCGGTACAGCACCCCGTTGCCCTCCGCCAGGCTGCTGATGAGGGTGTCCACGCCGTCGCGGTAGCTGTCGCGGGCCTGGTCGGCGATGTCCGCGGGCAGCGGCTTGACGTAGGCGGCATCGGCCAGCCGGTTGAGGAGGCCGGGCTGCGGGAAGACCGCGATGTCCGGCGCGGCCCCGCCCTGTACCCGATCGACGATCTCGGCCTCGAAACCGCCGGACCCCGTGTAGACGATGTCGATGCCGGTGGCCTCCTCGAAGGGCTCCATCGAGGCCCGGAACAGATCGGCCGCCCCGTCGCGCCACGGCCCGAACACGGTCACGCGCCTCGTGTCGGCAGGGTCCTCGGGAGTCGCCGCGCACGCCGCCGCAAGCAGTGCCGCGACGAGCACGAGCGGCAGCGCACGTCGTGCCGACCGAGGGCCGTCACCCAGATGTGGCGGCACTCTTGACCTCCACATCGACGCGGATCTCCAGGTCCACCACGTAGCCGGTCGCGCCGGCCACGGAGTCCGCGAGGCGCCAGACCGGAGGGACCTCGGGCGACGTGGTCGCGACGACCAGGTCCACCCTCGCACGGCCGGAGTCGGACACCTCGGTCGGCCATCTGCGAGATCTGCGCGTTGGGATCCCATGCCGCAACCTGCCGCGCGACATCGGAGCCAAACTGCCGATCGCGCAGCACGTCCAGGGTGTGCAGAGTGAGGGGGACGGCGATCGCGGCGAGCAGGACCATGCTGACCACCAATCCGATTCGAGCCGATCGGTGCACCTTGAGGCGCCCGTCGGTGGGGACGTATCCGGAGACCACGAGCACGACGATCGCGGACAGCACGATGGCCACCAGGTTGGTCGCGAAGAGCAGCAGGGCGCCCTCGGCCTCGTCCGTCGTCCCGACCTGGAAGGTGATCCCGACGGTCGCCAGCGGTGGTACCAGTGCCACCGCAACGGCCACGCCGACCAGGGACGAGCTCGCTCGGGGGTGGGTGAGCACGTAGCCGGCCGCGACGCCGGCAGCAACCGCGACGCCGAGATCGACCAGGGACGGTTGTGTCCGGCCGAGGATCTCCGGGGGCAGCTCGGCAGCCGCTGTGAGGTTCCGCAGGCCCGCCCTCGTGACCAGGACAGCCGAGAGGATCGCGATGCAGGTGCCCCACAGCAGGACCGCGACGCTGACCACGAGGCGGCGCAGATCGGACAGCACCAGCGCGGCGGCCGTGGCCAGGATCGGCGTCATCAAGGGGGCGATGAGCATGGCGCCGATGATGACCGCGACACTGTTGGCCACCAGCCCGAAGGTGGCGATCATCGTCGACAGGAAGATGAGGACGGTGAAGCGCCAAAGGAACGGCCTGAATTCTGCGTCCTCGAAGAACAGTTGGTCGGCCACTGCCCGGCGTTCCTCGTCGGTCATCGCCCCGATCTTGCGGGGGCCGCCGCCCATCATGTCGCCGAGGGGCGTCATTGCGTGACCGGCGGCTGCCGACGGCTGCGGGTGCGATGAGGACATCGGCGGCAGCCTATCTCCCGCGCCCGCCCGCAGGCGGCCGATTGCCTACTGGCCCATCCCCGCCGACACCCCGGGCAGGGCCGCGTTCGGCGGGGGAGCACGAAGGGCCGCGGGGACGACAAGTGGCGCGTGGCATCGACGAGTGAGCAGCAGCCGCGACGCAGCCTCCCTGGTCGGCCTGGCCATGGGACTGCTGCTCGTCGTCGTGGGCCCGGTCCTCGGAAACGTCGGCCTGGCCGGCTTCGGCGTCGTCGGCGTGCTCGCGGGCCTGGCGAGCAGGACGGGCCGAGGCTAGCGCCGACGGCGGTGACCAGGACCCGCGAGGCAACGCCGACCACGGGCGCAGTGCGGTGGAATCGAGCCGGAACACCGACTGCGTGACCGCGCCCACGAATCGAACGGACGACTCCTCCGCCGCACGGCCTCCCCTGGTACGGCTCGCGGCGCGAGAGGTCGCTGGAGGCGGTACGGTCGGTCGGGGTCCGACGCCCGCCTCGGGCGGACCCGCCGTCTGAGTGCTGATGGAGGGAGCCCGGTGATCCGGTCCAGAGCGCGCTTCGCCGCGATCGCGGCGGTTGTCGCCGTGCTGGTTGGCTGCGGGATGGAGGCAGATCCGGACGACGGCGCCGCATCGCCGTCCGCGACTGCGGCCACGCCGACGGGCACGCCGAGCCGCAGCAGCCCGGTGCCCGAGCCGACGTCGGCAGAGCCCGGTACGACGATCACGACCGGCAGCAGCGACTTCGGCACGATGCTGTTCGACGGGGCTGGCCAGGCCGCCTACATGTGGCAGGTTGAGGCATCGGCCACGCCGCAGTGCTACGGCGACTGCGCGCGCTCCTGGCCACCGGTGCTGACCGCCGGCCCCCCGAAAGCCGCTGGCGATGTGCAGCCCGGACTCCTGGGTACGGCGCCCCGCAGCGACGGCACGACGCAGGTGACCTACAACGGACACCCCCTGTACTACTACGTCGATGAGGGGCCCGGGGAGGTCCGCTGCCACAACGTCGCCACGCATGGAGGGCTGTGGTGGGTCGTGCAGCCCGACGGCAACCGCGCACCCTGACCGAGGCCGACGGCCGGTTTCCACTCGCCCCGCGCAAGACTGGTCCCATGCTGCGCATCACCGACATCCCGGGGGCCGACGAACTGTTGACCAGCAATCCGCTGGCCCTGCTCATCGGCATGCTCCTCGACCAGCGGGTGCCCATGGAGACAGCCTTCGCCGGGCCGTTGAAGATCCAGCAGCGCACGGGGACGCTCGATCCGCGAGCACTTGCCGAATGGGACCCGGAAGGGCTGGTGGAGGTGTTCCGCCAGACGCCGGCCGTGCACCGCTATCCCGGGTCGATGGCCGGCAGGGTCCAGGCGCTGTGCCGGGCGGTGCTCGATGACTGGGGTGGGGATGCGGCAGCCATCTGGACCGAGGGCAGCCCCGAGGGGCGCGAGGTACTGCGCAGATTGCGAGCGCTGCCCGGCTTCGGTGAGCAGAAGGCCGCGATCTTCCTCGCGCTGCTCGGAAAGCAGCACGGCTTCACCGGGTCCGGCTGGCGAGAGGCATCCAGGCCCTACGGCGAGCCCGGGTCGCGACGCAGCGTCGCCGACGTCACGAGTCCGGACACCCTGGCAGAGGTGCGCGCCTGCAAGCAGCAGAGGAAGGCTGGGGCGAAGGACTGAGGGGTGGGAGTCGCTGGACTGCCGGGACGTTGTCTGGAGCGGCGACAGTCGTGCGTCTGGGCCGTCCCGCCCTTCGCGCCCTGGGGCCACGGGCCAACGGAGCCAGACGGCCATCGGTGCTGAGGCACTCCGCTCGCCTCAGCCTGCTCGGCGGGCTCCTGTCGACGACATCGAGGGCAACGCGCCGCCCGCTGCGGGGATCTCGCATCCCGACCGGAATCCGTCCGTCTTCGGCTCGATCTCCCACCAGCAGATCGCGGTCTTGGCCGAGCGGCGCGTGGGCGATGGACGGCAGATTCCCCTGGGCTGCGCAGCGCTGCCGGATTCCTGGATCGACGTGGGCCGCCGGGCGGTGATGGATCCCGACGGCGATGGCGGCCGTGCGCGCCATACGTCCCTCGGACGTATGGCCTGGCCGGGTTCAGCAGTACCTGGGATGCTGCGGCGGCCGCCTCGTGGCAGGTGGGTACGGCGATTCTCGGGTGGAGCGGGCCTCGTGCGGGGCCGTCGCCCACCGGCCCGGTGAGCGTCGGCGGGACCCGGATTACCCGGGTGCTCCCGCCATCTGGGCCATCGCGCCAGCCAGGTCCATGACGCCCCAATGGGCGATGGCCCGGTCGTCGCGGAACTGCAGGATGTCGATGACGGCCCACTCGATCCTGTTGCCGCGGCGGGTATGCCCATGAAGTCGCCCTGATGGGTGCCGCTGAAGGCTCACCCGTGAGGCCACCTTGTCCCCGTCTTGCAGCATGTCGTGGACGGTGACGCGGAAGTCGGGGAACGCGGCGAACAGCATCTTGAACAACTGCCGCGGTGTCTCGCGGGTGGCGTCCGTCCCGGGGATCGTCTCGCCTTCGACGAAGTCCTCGGCCATGAACCGCTCGACCATCGCGTCCACGTCGACCCCGGGGGCCATCGAGTCGTACATCTGCTGGGCCAGCACTTTGTCGTCCGCCATGGGTTCGTCCCTCTCAGAGCCGGAGGCTCGGATCGAAGGCCCGGTCGGGCGATCGCTATCCGGATGACCGAACTGTAGAGCCGCCGTCAGTCCGGACGCGATCCGCGCGACGATTCCCTTCGGCAGGGTGCTGCCGGTTGACCAGCGTGCGCGCGCCAACCCTGCTGGTCGGATGCAACCAGGTGTGGTCCTCGTCGGGATATCCGCGCCCTGAGTCGTGCACGTCACACTGATGGGGAAATACCCCAGGGGGTATATGGGGTTGATCGTAGGGAATCCGCACCATCTCATCTCGGAGACCCAAGGAGCTGTCATGACCAAGAACGAATCGACTCTCGACCGCGTTATCCGCGGCGGGATCTCGGTCACCGCACTGGGCGCGGGCCTCGCTGTCGGCGGTGTGTTCAACCCCGTCGGCATCGTCCTGTTCGGCGTTGCCGGCATGGCGGGCTGGACTGCCGTCTCGGGCTACTGCCCGCTGTACTCAGCGCTCGGGATCTCCACCTGCCCATTGCCCCAGCAGGGCTGACCAGCAGGTGCACACGGGGCCAGAGCCACCTCGGAGCGGCGGTCGCACGCGGGCTGGGGAGCAACGGGCGCAGTCCGGAGGACTCGAGTCGTCCGCTGCTGCGAGCGCCGCCCGGTGCGACGGGTTCCGATCCGGCGGGCAGGTCGCCAGCCCGGCATCGTTGCGCGGCGGCGCTCGGACGGGCACCGCACCGACTTGCGCGCCGCGGACGCCAGCTCTGACTTCGCCGCCGCAGCACTGCGGCGGGACGCGGGTGCGCGCGGGGAGTTGGTCTGACCAGCTGCGACGACATCCTCTGGGCGTGCAGCCAGGCCTGCCGCCGAGCCAGGTGCCCAGCCAGTCGAGGACCGGGTGGATTCGGCCGAGCAACAGTTGCTCGGCCTCGCGGGACGGGTCGACGCCGAACAGGCCCTCAGCCGGCGGCTCAGCACAACCGGCAACGCGGTCCGGGGCCGGCCAGCGACAGGCCGAGCAGACGTGGGAACTTCCGGTATTGCGAAGTGCACCGGCCCTGACTTGGACGGTGGCTGTCGAGAGGTTCTCGTCAAGCCCGGCCGGAGGCGTGGTCCGTCTCAGCGGTGTCGATGGGCGGACAGGGGCACGGCCCTGCCGCGTTCGTCGCAGGTCGTAGGGTCCGCGACACTGGCTGGCTGGACGGCTGGATCTGGCACGCGGTCAATGCCGCCCTGCTTGGAGCACTCGCGGCGACCAGCACATGCGGCCCTGCTGCCCGCTCGAGAGGCACTGCCGCGAGCATCAGGGCCGGCCTCCCAAACTAGCCGCCGTGCTCGCGGATGAACTGGGCGCTGCCCTCGAAGATGGTCTCGGCGTCGTTGTCCAGCGTCGCGACGTGGTAGGACTCCGGCAGCAGCACCAGCGTGCGCCGCGGCGACGATACATCCCGCATCACCGTCTGGGTGTTGATCGGCTCCACCACGTGATCCTCCGGCGCCCAGAAGACGATGAGCGGCTGGGTGACGCTGCCCAGGTCGGCTCGCACCGTGTCCTGCAGCTTGGTGAGCTGCAGGGCGCTGCGCAGCGGCACCTCGTCATAGGCCACCTCGTCCTGTCCCGGCTTCTTGATGTCGTTCTTGATGCCGGGCACCGTCTTCATCACCGCCGTCATCGGACCGAAGAGCTTGAACTTGTCCAGCGTCAGCAGCAACGGCACATCGATCCGCTGCGGACGGCACACCGACGGGTTGACCACCATGACCCCCGCGACCGCGTCACCCATCTCCTCCGCCAGCCGAAGGGCCAGACCGCCGCCCATCGAGAGCCCGCCCACGAACACGCGCTCGTACTCGGTGACCAGGGAGTCGAACAGGGAACGGACCCCTGCGTACCACTGCTCCCAGGTGGTGTCGACCATGTCCTGCCAGCGCGTCCCATGACCGGGCAGCAATGGGCACGCCACGGTGTAGCCCTGGCTGTGCAAGTACTGCCCCCAGGGCCGGATCGAGGCCGGCGAACCGGTGAATCCGTGGCTCAGCAGGACTGCCGTGGAGCCGCCGTCGAAGAGGAACGGCTCTGTACTCGGTGCGACTGCCATGAGTCAACCCTCTCTCGATTCCGACGCAGTCCAGCGTAGGGAAGCCCGCCGCGGGAGTTGCACTGCTCCACCTCTTGCGCAGCACGCGTTCAACACAATTCGTTTGTACTCGTCCACGGCCCTCCTGGCGCTCTGGTCAGCCAGCGGACCATTGACGCTCTCCCAGCCCGCGTGGTCGTGTTCCTGCCCGGTCGCTGCGCTCGATGCTGTCCGGGAGCCCAGCAAGGACGGCAGAAGCCCCCCGCGCGGAGCCCGGCTAGGCAAGGCGTGCTCACTGCTGCAGCGCTGGTGGGTCACACCATCTCATGAGGGAGGCTATGGGCGATCCTCGGACAGTCAGCAATACATTGCGCTGCAACGCCTTTCGAAGGGGAGCCGACGAGGGGACTCGAACCCCTCACCACCTGTCTACCAGTTGACTTCACCCTGTGTGGGAACGCGGACTGCCCTGCCCGCAGCTGCTCGCTGGACCAGCCCCGATCGTCGCGAACGTCGCGGCCATGCTCGTGGCAGGGTTCGCTCCACGGTTGAGCCTGGCGCTGTTCCTGGCCTCGCCCTGCTGTACTACCTGCTCATCACGCTGTTGCGTCGTCGGTCCAGCACGCGGGTCGAGGCGGAGGACTACTCCTAGCCCGCAGGCCCGTGTAGCCGCGGCGCCCCTATTGGTGGCGACGGCCTCAGGTGTTCCGCGCGGAGAGATCGGCGTACCTCGAAGGATCGGTCGGCTCGACGCGCGCGACCTTGCCCTCCCTGAGCTGCGCGGTCGCGGCCAGTTGCATGAGGGCTTCGCCGGGAGCGGTCAGGATGGCCGTCTCGCCGTCGGTGGTTGTCATCTGGAGATTTGAGATGACCGTTCCCCGCTCGACGAGGCCCTGCGCCATCTGCTTCCAGTGCGCCAGGTCGACTTCGCCGTTGGCCGTGACGGACGTCGCCGCAGGGTCGAAGGCGGCGTCGAACATGGGCTCGATCTCCGCCCAGGTCTTGGTCCCGTCGACCGCGCTCAGGTACCTGGCGAACTCGCGCGTGGCGTCTCCTCTGCTGTGCTGGGTCTTCGATCTTGCCGTGTCCGGCCTCGAGTGTCGCGAGGTGACGCGGACGAGTGGTCGCTAGCGGTGCCCCTCGGTGCCGAGCCGTCGGCGAACCATCGGCACTCCAGGGCAGTACCCGGGGTCACCACAGGGCCACTGCGCGGTGCAGGAACTCGTCGCTGTCGAGCTGTGACACGATCCAAGTCGCAAGGTCCGCGCGAGGAAGCTGCGTCCCCTTCACCTCGTCGAGGGAGGCGTGGACATGCCCGCTCCCCGGCTTGTCCGACAGGCCGGTGCAGCGAGCGATCGTCCATCGCAGTCCGCTGGCCATAACGGCAGCTTCGGCGCCGTTGTGGTCCTTGATCGGATAGCGCAGTAGCACTTGCACCGGCTTGGCCGCGATCGGGAGCAGGCTGCCCGAGTCGCCGGCCCCGACGGTGGAGATGCTCAGGAAGCGGACCGGGGGAGTGCGCCCGTCGATCGCGGACACGATGGTGCGCACGCAGTCGGTGATCTGCGTGCTCGGGCCGAGCCCGGGGCCGCCGACAGCCGAGACGACGGCCTCAGCATCCACCGTCGCCGCCGCAACAGCCGCCGGATCCGTGGCATCGCCCTGAACGACGGTGAGGTTCGGCGCGGCCAGCGCTAGCTTTCCGGGCGTGCGGACGAAGGCCGTGACCTCGTGGCCGGCGGCGACGGCGTCCGCCACGATGTGTTGGCCAGTGGCTCCGCCGGCGCCGAAGACAGTAACCTTCATGGCACCTTCCAACCCAGTTGAACTTGTCCGTATTCGGACCCGTGCGGAGCCTGGCATCCAGTGCGCTGAACGTCAACATCTCGACGTGCCTCATGTTGTTTGACTGCGTGGCAGGTGGTGGTTGCCTTGCGGAGTTTGAGCGGGTGGCGGGAGGCTTGCCGGTGTGGAAGGCAAGATCGATATGGCCGCGAGACGGCAGGTGACCAACAAGTTGCGAACCCGGTACGGCAAGGCGTCACAGGCGGACAAGAGCCAGATCCAACGCACCGAGCCTCCACGAAACCCGGGGCGATGCACAGCACGGCGTCCCGAAGAAGGTGGGCGTTGTCATCAGTTCATCTGCCGACTGGCGGTGAACGGTGGCGCCCATGCCGAGGGACGTGATCGAGATGCTGGCCAGACACCTCAAGATCGATGCTCTACCCGAGTGGCAAGCGGCTGTTGATGCGGGCCGACGCCAATGGCGTACAAACAACTGCGCGCCGTTGTCCGCGACGACCCCGACAGTGCTGCCGACGCGCTCAGGCAACTCGGCGACAGGGTGGATGCGCCGCCTGATAGCCAACCGGCGGCAACACAGGTGTTCTGGGCCGCTATCGATGCGCAAGCCGGCCAAGGCGACAAGGGCGGTGATCCACCGCACGAGCCGCTGTGCATCCACTCGGGCGCCGCGTGGGAGTAGGCGCTGGCCGGTGGGATCACTAGTCCGGGGAGGGGCTCTGGTTCCGGTTCACCACGTCACTGCATACGCGCCCAGAGGCGGACTGATCCCCATCCACTGTGCCACTGTGCGGCGATCCCTCCCAGAGCCTGTTGGGGGAAATCGCTGGGGCCGAAATCCCTTGCGGCCAAATACACTGTACGGGAGCCGACGAGGGGACTCGAACCCCTAACCACCTGTTTACAAGACAGGTGCGCTGCCAGTTGCGCCACGTCGGCGTGATCGGCTCATTGTAGACGGGCACCTGCTGGGTGAACGAGTCGCGCGCACGGCCAGACTTGCGTTGTGGCCGACCCTGGCAGCGCTCGCACCCAGGCCCGAAGCATCGCCAACTGGGTGACACTGGCGACGCCGCTCGGCCTGCTGATCAGCAGAGTCGGCGGATGCCGCGTGCGGCCCGGCCCGCGCGGCTTGTCGGTGGCGAGTGGCTATCGGCTCGCCATCCCCGGAGCTCGGGCGTTCACGGTCGGCAACGTCATCGTGGTGCGCGAGGAGCGGCATCTCCTCCAGCCGCAACTCTTCGCGCACGAGGAGCGGCATGCGTCCCAGTGGGCGCTGTGCCTGGGCGTCATCGGCTTCCCGCCGTGCTACGGGCTGGCCGCCCTGTGGTCGTTCCTGCTCACCGGTGATGCACATTCCCGGAACGTGTTCGAACGGCGGGCCGGTCTGGCGGCCGGTGGCTACCGAGTGCGATCGGTGAGGTGGCGCCGCAGAGCCGGGTGACCCGCCAGGCCGGCCCCGAGGCTCTCCGCAGAGTGGTCCTTGCGGCGCAGCACTGCGGACAGCGCATCCCCCGCTACCCGACCTCGGCCAGCACGGCAGCCGTGGCACTGCAACCAAGACGACTGGCGCCCGCGTCAAGCATCGCCAGGGCAGCCTGAGCAGTGCGAATCCCGCCGCTGGCCTTGACCCCGATGCCGCCGCCGACGCTGCGTCGCATCAGCGCGACGGCATCGACCGTCGCGCCACCGGCCGGGTGGAAGCCTGTCGAAGTCTTCACGAAGCCTGCCCCGGCTGCTACCGCCGCTAGACAGCTGCCGACGATCTGCTCCTCGGTGAGGACGGCAGATTCGATGATGACCTTGACCAGCGCCGGACCCGCCGCCGCCACGACCTCGGCGATCTCCGTCTCCACTCCGGTCAGGTCGCCCGATGCTACGAGGCCGAGGTTCAGCACCACATCGATCTCGTCGGCGCCGTCGGCGACGGCGATCGCCGCCTCGCGAGCCTTGACCCGTGCGTCGTGCGCGCCGGACGGGAAACCGCAGACGCTCGCCACGGCAACCGACGGGCCGGTCGCCGCGGCGGCGACCCGGACCAGGGTGGGGGAGACGCACACCGCGTGGACGCCCAACACCGTCGCCTCCGCGCACAGCCGAGCGACCTCCGCCGCGGTCGCCTCCGGCCGCAGCAGGGTGTGGTCGATGCGCCGGGCCAACTGCTCCCGGGCTCCCGTTGTGCTCACCCTCCGATCATCCCCCAGGCGATGTGCGGCCCGCGCGGTGCGAGCCGCGCCCGTCGCCGCAGACAGGCAGCGCAGCCGGTGGACCTATCCGCTGGGAGCGGCCGTAACCGGATTGTTGTCGTGTCGCGCGCGCGCCCCGCCGCAGCAGTGACTAGCGTCACTAGGGAGGACCGCGTGTTGCGGTCTGGGCTGCCCGTGCAGCACGGAACCTAACGAAACGGAGCAACAATGCGCCGAGTGAAGCAAGGCTTGGCCCTGGGAGCGATTCTCGCTCTCGGGCTCGCTGCCTGTGGCAGCGATGACGACGGCGGCGATGTCGAAGCCAGCGGCTCGCTGCTGATCTGGGCCGACGAGAAGCGCGCCGGTACCGATCGGCGATCTCGCCAAGGAATGGGGCGACGGACAACGGCGTCAGCGTCGAGGTGGTCCAGATCAACTTCGAGGACATGAAGGACCAGTACACCCAGCAGGCGCCTACCGGTCAGGGCCCGGACATCTCTCCTCGGCGCGAACGACTGGGTCGAGCGAGTTCGCCAGCCAGCGGCCTGATCGCGCCGGTGGACCTCGGCGACAACCGGTCGAAGCTTCGACTCGGCCGCGGTCGACGGCTGGACCGTGGACGGCCAGATCTACGCCGTGCCGGTCGCCATGGAGAACGTCCTGATGTTCCGCAACACCGACCTCGCGCCGGACGCCCCGGCATCCATCAACGAGATGGCCGAGACCGGTCTGGCGCTGCAGGCGGAGGGCAAGACCCAGTACCCGATCGGCATGCAGGTCGGCGACAAGGGCGACGCCTACCACGCCTATCCGTTCTACTCCGCCGCCGGCGGATACTTCTTCGCGGGCCCCGACGCCGACGGCAACTACGACATCAACGATCTCGGTGTCGGCCAGCGAGGGCTCGCTGGTCTTCGCGAAGGCCTGGGCCGACCTCGGCGCGAAGGGCGTGATGAAGTCGACGTTCACCGGCGACGACCTCGAAACGGCTGGGCTGCTGGCGAGTTGCCGTACTGGATCACCGGTCCGTGGAACAAGGGCATCGTGAAGGACTCCGGGGTGCACTTCGAGGTGGAGGCCGTTCCCGGGCTGGGACGGCTTGGACTACCGCGGCCGGTGCCGATCGTCGGCAGCCCAGGGCTTCTACCTGAACCAGGACTCGGACAACACGACGCACGGCGCAGGCCTTCCTGGATGCGACCATGAACACCGAGTTCATGGACGCGATCTACGAGGCCGATCCGCGCCCGCCGGCATGGAAGGACTCCGCTAGCGCGGCCAGCGAGGACCCGGTCATCGCGGCGATCCTGGAGTTCGGCGACGGCGGTTACCCGAATCTGCGTACCCGAAGTGGGCATCGTCTACGAGGAGGCTCGGCCTGGCCCAGGTAGAAGATCCTCGATGGTGCCGACCCGAGGCGACGATGGAGGAGGCCCAGGCGAGCATCGAGTCGCGGATCGGAAGTTCCTAGTCGTCGACCGGACAAGACGGCTCGGATCTCTGATAGGAACGAGTCGTGTCCGGCGACTCTCTCGCAGAGGGGAAGACGCCGTTCGGCGTCTTCCCCTCTGGCTCAATGTCGTTCTGGATGATCAAGCTCCTCGTCCTCGGCCTCATCGACGTCCTGGGGATCTGGGCGGCGATTTCGAAGGCGTTCGGAACGAGAACTGGTTGGTCGCGGTCTTCTTCCTCGCCGCGGTGCTGATCGCGTTGAACGTCGTGTACTTCAAGAAGGGCGCGCCTGCCCTGGAAGTACCTGCTGCCGGGCCTGGTCTTCCTGGTGGCGTTCCAGCTCTATCCCGGCCGGGTACACGTTCGGATCGTCGTTCACCAACTACGGCACCGGCCACCTGCTGCCGCAGGAGAGGCGACCGCGCGCGATCATCAGCCAGACCACCCGGCCGGTGCAGGACGCCCCGTCGGTCGACGTGCGACCCATCGAGTCAGCGGCGGCGATGTCGTCGATGCTGATCACGAACCCGGAGACCGGCGAGGCCTCAGATCGGGACCGGCGACGTCGCTGGAGCCCGCGAGGGCGCCACGTTCCAGGGCGACGTCGCCGACTCGAGGTCGACGGCTACGACACGCTGAATCTCGGCCAGTTGGCCGGCGACGCCGACTCGACGAGCAGTGGCAGGCGCTGGCGGTGCCCTTTCGACGCCGATCAGGGCTTCTACATCAGGCCTCGAGCCCCGACTGCGAGGCACTCTCGGTGGTCTCCGATCTCGCCTACGATCCGGAGACGGAGCACCTTCACCAACATCGAGACCGGGCATGTCTTCGTCGCCAACTCCGATGTCGGGCTCTACACCACCGACAGGTTCGATCCGGACGTGCGCAGCGGTCGCCGCCGTCGTCGGAGAAGGCGGCGGAGAACTCCGGGCAGTTCCTGACCCCCGGTTGGCCGGTGAACAGTCGGGTTCGACAACTACACCCGCATCTTCACCGACCCGGGCGTCCGCTCGAACTTCCTGCCGATCCTGCTCTGGTCGTTCGTGTTCGCGATCGGCACGGTCCTCATGCAGTTCGCCTTCGGCCTGCTGATGGCGATCATCTTCCAGGACCGCCGGATGCACGGGCAGAAGATCTACCGGGCCATCCTGATCATTCCCTACGCGCTGCCGATCTTCATGACGGCGCTGGTGTGGAAGGGCATGCTGAACCGCGACTTCGGCATCATCAACCAGATCATCGGCAGCGATGATCTGGTGGCTCGGGCGAACCCATGGCTGGCGACGACTGTCCCTGCTGGTGGTGAACCTGTGGATCGGCTACTCCTACTTCTTCATCGTCGTCACCGGCGCGCTGACCGCGATCCCGGGCGACCTGAAGGAGGCGGCGTTCGTCGACGGTGCCAGCGGGTGGAAGGCCTTCCGCACGGTGGTGCTGCCGCTGCTGCATGGTGGCCGTGTCGCCGCTGCTGATCGCGTCGTTCTCGTTCAACTTCAACAACTACACGCTCGTGGAGTTGCTGACCGGCGGCGGCCCATTCCCCGGCTCGCCGATCGACGGCGGCCAGACCGACCTGCTGATCACGTACACCTATCGATTGGCGTTCGGTACGTCTGAGCAGTTCCTCGGCCTTCGCCTCGGCGCTTGTCGATGCTGATCTTCATCATCGTCGCCGGCGTCTCGACCTACGGCTTCCGACTCACCAAGAGGCTTGAGGAGATCAAGGCATGAGCGACTCAACAGCCCAGTCGAGCGGCGGCAGCCGAGCGGAGAAGCCCCTGCGCGCCGCTCCCAAGATGAGCTTCGGGCGCTGGGTGACGCAGATGGGCTGGCGGCACGCCATCGCGATCGTGGCGGTGCTTTTCGCGATGTTCCCGGTGCTGTACATCATCAACGTGGCGCTGAACCCGGTCGGCTCGCTGTCGCCGTCGTGCCCGCCGGACAGGACCGGGATCGTCGGCACTGACCTGCCTGCTGCCCGCGACGGTGAGCTATCGAGAACTTCCAGACGAGGTGCTCACCAGACGACCTGAAGCCGTTCACGTCTGGTTCCGCAACACGCTGACGATCGCGCTGACGGTGCTCGTTCCTGTCGACGCTGATGTCGGCGGCCGGCGCCTTCGCCTTCTCCAGGCTGCGGTTCACGGGCCGCCGACCGGGCCTGCTGGCCCTGGTGCTGCTGCAGATGTTCCCGCAGATCCTGGCGATCACGGCGATCTTCATCCTGCATGACGCGGATGCGCGAGATCTTCCCGCAGGTCGGCCTCGGCACGGTGTCGGGCCTGATCCTGATCTACCTCGGTGGATCGCTGGGCGTGAACACCTACCTGATGAAGGGCTTCTTCGACACGATCCCGGTGGAGATCGACGAGTCGGCGAAGATCGATGGCGCCAGCCACGTCCGGATCTTCTTCACGCTGATCCTGCGGCTGGCGACTCCGGTGCTCGTCGTGGTGTTCTTCGTGACCTTCACCGTCATGTTCAACGAACTGGCGATCGCCCAGACCCTGCTGCCCGACATCCGCGACACCACGCTGGCCGTCGGGCCTGAACACCTATGTGACCGGCAACCTGCAGGAGTGGGGCAAGTTCGCCGCCGGCGCGCTGATGCCGCGATCCCGATGCTGCTGGTGTTCGCCTCAGCCAGAAGTACCTCACGACCGGTCTGACCGCCGGCGCCGTGAAGGGCTGATCCGCGGCGCGGGTGGCGCGTCGGAGGCGCCCGAGGACCGGCGCTGCCGCCTGGTACGACCGCCGCACCACGACGGGTCCCCGACGTACCTCCCGAATCCGCCGCAGCGAGCTCGGCGCAGGAGTTCGACGTGCTTCCTGCGGGTCCCGCACGGCAGCCGGCGTCAGCCAGGTGGCGGTCCGGCAGGTGCACGACGCCGAGCCGGTCAGCGTCCGCGCCCGGCTGGACCGGACCGACGCCTGGGGCAACCGCTGGTTCCGGGCGACGTTGCGCCAGGTCAACCCGGTCACGCGCTACCGGTTCCTGACCGACGGCGGGCCGATCGGCTACCGTGGATCACGGCCGCAGGCCCGCGCCTGCACGACCCGACCGACGCCGGCGACTTCGTCAGCACCCTCGACCCCGGCGGGCCCGCGTGGCTGCCGCACGCCATCGCCTACCAGATCTTCCCCGACCGCTTCGCCCGCTCCGGCAGGTCGGAGAGCCCCCGCCGCCGTGGGCCGTGCCGCGGCCGTGGGCGGAGGTGCCGATCCCGGCCGGCCGGCAGAGCGCTCAGGTGTTCTATCGGCGGCGACCTGCCCGGCGTGACCGCGCACCTGGACCACATCGCCTCGCTCGGGGCGAACCTGTTGTACCTGACGCCGGTGTTCCCTGCGCCGTCCAACCATCGCTACAACGCCTCGACCTTCGACCGGGTCGACCCGCTGCTCGGCGGCGACGAGGCGTACCGGCGAGCTCATCGCCGCGGCTCATCGGCGGGGCATGCGGATCATCGGCGACCTGACGACCAACCACACCGGCACCGAGCACGAGTGGTTCACGGCGGCGGTCGCCGACGCTGCCGGACCCGACGACCGGCTTCTACTACTTCACCGATCACCCGCGCGACTGGGTCGGCTGGATGGGGCACCGGGCGCTTCCGAAGCTCAACTACGCCAACCCAGAGGTCTTGCGGCGCCTGGTGACGGCGAGGATTCGCCCGTGCGGCGCTACCTGCGGCCGGACTTCGGGTTGGATGGCTGGCGCATCGACGTGGCCAACATGACCGGCCGGCACGGCGCGGCGGATCACAACGGCGACATCGCCGCCGCGATCCGCGCCACGGTGGCAGCCAGGAGCGCCCCGACGCCTACCTCGTCGGCAGAGCATTTCCACGACTTCACCGGCGACCTCGACGGCGCCGGCTGGCAGGGCGTCATGAACTACGCGGGGTTCACCAAGCCGCGTCTGGTCGTGGCTGACCCGCAAGGACCTGCCGCTGGACAACTGGATGGGCATCCCGTGGTCGGGGTGGCCGCACCTGCCCGGCTGGTCGGTCGTGGAGTCGATGCACGGCTTCTCCGCCGTCGGCTGGCGCAGCAGAGCGGCCAGCATGAGCATCATCTCCAGCCACGACTCCCCCCGCATCCGCACGATCACCGGCGATCCCGCGCTGGTGGCGGTGGCTGCCGCAGCGATGTTCACGCTGCCCGGTGTGCCCATGATCTGGGCCGGCGACGAGATCGGGATGGAAGGCCTTTCCGGCGAGGACGGCCGACGTCCATTCCCCTGGCACCGACCCGACCAGTGGCACGCCGGCACGCTGCAGGCCTACCGCGCGCTGGCACGGGTGCGCGCCGGCAGTGAGGCGCTGCAGTCCGGATCGCTGCGGTGGCTGTATGCCGACGCCGACCGGCTCGTGTTCGTGCGCGAGATGGGGCAGGAGACCGTCCTGGTCATGCTGTCGCGAGCCCCCGGCCCCAGAATTTCGGTGCCAACCGCAGCATTGGGGCTGCAAGACCGCCAGGAATTCGAGAGTCTGTACCCAGTGAGTGCACACCCTGCGGACGACCCTCGGCTGTTGCCGGGCGACGGGCCGGGCGTCTGGGTATGGCGCTGGTGGTCGTAGCGTGACAGGCTCACCGTGAGTGAGGAAGGATCAACATGGCGCAGGTCGCATTCAGGCACGTCGAGAAGGTCTACGAGAACGGCTTCCATGCCGTCCACGACCTCAATCTTGAGATCGCCGACGGCGAGTTCCTCGTCCTGGTGGGTCCCTCCGGGTGCGGCAAGTCCACCGCGCTGCGGATGATCGCCGGGTTGGAGGACGTCTCCGGCGGCGATCTCGTCATCGGTGAGAAGCGCGTCAACGACCTGCCGCCGCAGGACCGCGACATCGCGATGGTCTTTCAGTCCTACGCCCTCTACCCGCACATGTCCGTGGCCGACAACATCGCCTACGGCCTGAAGCTGCGCAAGATGCCCAAGCAAGAGATCGACGAGCGCATCAAACGCGCAGCGGACATGCTGGAACTGACGGCGAACCTCGACCGCAAGCCGGCGCAGTTGTCCGGCGGTCAGCGGCAGCGTGTCGCGATGGGCCGCGCGATCGTGCGCCAGCCGCAGGTGTTCCTGATGGATGAGCCGCTGTCCAACCTGGATGCGAAGCTGCGCGTGCAGATGCGCGCCGAGATCTCTTCGGTAGTCCGCTCCCTGGGAACGACCACGGTGTACGTGACGCACGACCAGATCGAGGCCATGACCATGGGCGACCGGATGGCCGTCATGAAGGCCGGCTACCTGCAGCAGTCCGGCACCCCGCAAGAGGTCTACGACCGGCCGAACAACATCTTCGTCGCCCAGTTCGTCGGCTCGCCGCCGATGAACCTGGTGCAGGCGCGGCTGGAGCGCGGCCCGGACGGCGGCTCCATCTCCATCGGCAGGTCGAGGCTGAAGGTGCCGGAGTCGGTCTTCGACAACCGCCCCGGGCTGGCCGCCTACGCCGGCAGATCGGTAGCCATCGGAGCCCGCAGCGAGGACATGGACGATGCCTCGCTGAAGCCGGAGATCCCCGCCGACCAGCGGCTCAACGGCAAGGTCACCCTGGTGGAGGCCCTCGGCTCCGAGATCGTGGTCCACTTCACCCTCGACGGCCAGCGGGTCGAGACCGAGGACACCAGGCTCATCGCCCAGGAGACCGGCGAACAAGCAGCTCGGCGACGAATCCGGGCTCGTGAAGTGGGTGGCCTCGTTCGCCCCGCGCTCGCGCGTCCGGATGGGCGACGATGTCGAGATCGCCGTTGACGTCGAGCGACTGCACTGGTTCGACCCGGACTCCGGCGAAGCGATCCGCTAGGTCGGTCCCCCGGCGGCGCGGTCCTTCGACGGAGGCAGCATGGCGCTGAAGATCACCGGTTCGCTCGACGGCAAGGACCTGCTGTTCCTGCCGTGGTCGACTCCGTTGGAGGAGTGGCCGCCGGACTACGTCGTGGCACTGCCGCGCGGCATCTCCCGCCACGTCGTGCGGTTCACGCGCATCGAGCGACAAGGTGTTCGCGCTGAAGGAGATCAGCGCGGCGCTCGCCGAGCACGAGTACGACATGCTGCTGCGTCTGCGGAAGCTGGGCGTCCCGTGCGTGAAGGCGGTCGGCGTCGTGCGCAACCGCACCGACGAGGCCGGGGAGCCGCTCGATGCCGATTCTCATCACCCGCCACCTGCCGTTCTCGCTGCCGTACCGGGCGCTGTTCTCCGGCCAGTTGCGCGACGACACGTCACCCGGCTGATCGATGCGCTGGTGCTGCTCCTGGTCCGGCTGCACCTCGTGGCGTTCGCTCTGGAAGGACTGCTCGCTGTCCAACACGCTGTTCCGGCGGGATGCCGGCGACTTCGCCGCCTACCTGGTGGATGCCGAGACCGGCGAACTGCACGAGCACGATCAGCGACGGGATGCGCTGGTACGACATCGACACCGCCACCACGCAACATCGCCGGTGAGCTGATGGACCTGCAGGCCGGCGGGAAATTGCCCGGCCACATCGATCCGGTGGCGGTCGCGCTGGAGCTGCCCCAGCGCTACGAGAGCCTGTGGAAGTTGCTCAACCGGCGGATCACGTGACCCGGGAGGACCGGCACGAACTCGACAGCCACATCCGGCAGCTGAACGACCTCGGCTTCGACATCGGCGAGCTGCAGGTGGCGGGCTCCGGCTCCACCGGCCGCGTCAAGGTGCGCGCCAAGGTCGTGGACCCCGACCATCACAGCCGGCGGCTGATGCGCCTGACCGGACTGGACGTCGGCGAGAACCAGGCGCGCCGGCTGCTGAACGACATGGATGCCTACCGGGCCAGCCAGCGGACGGCGGGCAACCCCACGAGCCCGCGACGAGCAGGTCTGCGCCCACCGGTGGCTGACCGAGGTCTTCGAACCGGTCGTCTCGGCGGTGCCGGAGGAGCTGGTCGGGAAGCTCGAGCCGGCGGAGCTGTTCCACGAGGTACTGGAGCACCGGTGGTTCCTGTCGGAGCGGCTGGGCCACGACGTCGGGCATGGAGACCGCGGTGCTCACGTCCTACATCGACGAGGTGCCTGCGGGCCAAGCCCGACGAGCAGGCGGTGCTCGGGTCGCGCAGCGGGCGTGTCAGCGACGACACGCAGGAGATCCGGCTGGTGCTGCCGAAGCGGCAGGGGGACCGTTAGCGGCGCGGCCGACCCTCGCTGAGGTCTACGTGAGCAGTCCGTGCTGCCCGGCGACCTCGTCCACCTTGGCCCAGATCCGGGAACGCACCATGGGGGAGTTCATCTCGTTCATGTGATTGACGCGGCCCATGATGATGTCGTCCACCGGCAGGTCCGGATTCACCTGCAGATGCCGCACGTGCTCCTCCTCGGTGGCGATGAGGATGTTGTGGGCGCCGGGAACGTCGATGTGCGCGTCGGTGTACGGGCGGATGAACAGCTCGTGCGTGCTGTAGATGTTCGTGACGCGCGAGGCGATCTGCGGCAGGTCGCGGTGCAGCGCGTCGAGGAAGGCCGAGCCCTCCGCCATATCGGCAACGGCGGGGGCCACGACCTTGCCCCGGCGACCCAGCACGTTCGCCACGCGCGTCGCGCTCGCGGCGCCGGACCACGGTGCCCCGACGCTGATCACGTGCAGGACCTGCTCCGGATGATCGATCGCGTAGCGCAGGACCGCGAGGCCGCCTTGCGAGTGCCCGACGAGGACGACCGGTTCGTCAGGACTGCGTCCCATCGCGGTGAGTCCCGAGCGGATGTCCTGGCCGAGGTGCAGCTGGGAGTGGTGCAGCGGGAGCGTGACCCCGAAGGAGGCCAGGGTGATGAGGAAGGCGTTCGGGTGGCGCCGCAGCACCTGCCGCATCATCAGCGTGGCCGCGAGCCCGCGGATGGCGGTGCCGGCCACGATCGGGACCGCGAGCGTCATGGTCGCCATCCTGCCACCGCCGCGCTCACCGCAGCGCCGACTCGGCCAGGACGAACGCCCCGCGTACCCCGGCCTGGTCGCCCAGCCCTGGCGGCACCAGCCGGGGGACCGGCACGTAGCCGCCGATGATCTCGGCGAGCCTCGGCCGGACCAGGTCGTGCAGGTGCGGCTGCGATCCGACGCCGCCGCCGAGGACGACGACATCGCTGGACAGCGTGAGGACGAGATCGGCCAGGCCGGTCGCCACCAGGTACGCCTGGTGCCGCCACACCGGATGGTCCGGGGAGAGGTCGTGCGCCGGGACGCCCTGCTGGGCGGCGATGGCCGGTCCGGCGCAGACGCCCTCCCAGCAATTGCCGTGATAGGGGCAGATCCCCTGCGCCGGGGCGCCGGGGATGCGCAGGTGGCCCATCTCGGGGTGGCGGGCGCCGTGCAGGACCCGGCCGTCGATGATAGCGCCACCGCCGATCCCGGTGCCGATGGTGAGGTAGAGCATCGAGTCGCTTCCCGTCCCGGCGCCGTGGTGCCATTCGGCCAGGGCGGCGGCGTTGACATCGGTGTCGAACGCCAGCGGCGCGCTGATGCCGTGCTGCCGCAGCAGGCCGACCACGTCGACGTTGCTCCAGCCGGGCTTCGGCGTCGTCGTCACGTGGCCGTAGGTCGCGGAGCCCGGGTTGGGATCGCACGGGCCGAAGCTGCCGAAGCCCACAGCATCGACCGGGCCGTTGGCGAGGAGGAACTCCGCGGTGCGGCGCATCGTGGCGACCGGATCCTGACCGGTCGGGAATCGCTCCTCGGCGAGCACGCCCTCCTCGGTGCCCACCGCGACGACGGTCTTCGTGCCGCCGGATTCGATGCCGCCCACTCGCGCCATCAGCTGTGCACCGTCACGAGGTGATCCGCCGTCCTGTCTCAGGGGAGGCTCACGCTCCCTCCGACACCGCCAGCCGATCCACCGCCTCAACACGGTGCGTTGTCGACCGTGCTCCCAGCGTAGTGCTCGGCGGGGTTCGAGCGCGGGTTCGACCCGCTGGAGCTGGCGTCGTCCCAGGAGGTGTCCGGACACGACGCGCCAGCAGGCCGAGGAGAGCAGGTGGCGGTCCTGTTGCGGTCTCGACCCCAGATCGGCGGAGGGTCGGTCTCGGGAAGGGAACGGACGTTGCCGGTGGGCCGACGGGATCGAGCAGGTGCGTCAGGCCGAAGCGCTTCCGGCGAGCACGCGCGGATCGGAGGATGCTGCCGGGGCGTCGTCCGCCACCGGCATGCCGCAGATCTCTGGATCCGCGGCGCGTGCCGCATCCTCCCTCGCGACTTCCGCCTCATCGGCGGCCTGCTCCAGCGCCGACGTGCGCGGCGTACGCGACCAGAACACGACGGTCGCGATCAGGGCGCCGGCGGCGGCGATGAGGAACGATGGACCCGGGCCTACCGAGTCGATCACCACCCCGGCCAGGGAGATGCCGGCCGCTGTTCCCAGGGACAGCCCGCTGCCCAGCATGGCCAGGCTCTCCGTGAGCCGTGTCCGCTCTGACATCCGCTCTGCCAGGCCGAACGTCCCGATCATGACCACGGAGAAGTTCAACCCCAGCAGGAACGTGACGACGGCGAACACGGGCACGTCGGAGATGAACGCCAGCGGCAGGATAGCCGCGCTGAGCGTCAGGGTGCCCAAGCGCACCTGGGCGGTCAACGACCAGCGGCGGCGGGTGGCGCCGAGGATGATGCCGCTGATGAGGCTGCCGGTGGACATCGCTGCCAGCAGCAGCCCGGTCGATGCCGGAGCGTTCTCCTGCGCGAAGGCGACGGTCGAGACGTTGAGGGCCCCGAACATCGCTCCCATCGCCAGCATCATGATGAACAGGGTTCCCAGTCCCGGGGTGCGCACGACATGGCCCTTGGGCCGCGGTGCGCTCGTGGCTCCGGACGGCGGCGGCGCCGTGCGGCGCTGGGCGGCCAACCAGAGCCCGCCGACCGACAGCGCGAGCATCCCGGCCAGGATCGGTGCTGCCGGGGAAAGAGCCAGGGCAAGGGTGGAGGCGAGGACGGGGCCGATCACGAAGGACAACTCGTCGGCGACCGACTCGTAGGCGAACGCTGAAGACCGCTCGGAGCCGTTGCGGGCGATGCCAACCCATCGGGTGCGCGTCATGGCACCGAGGTTGGGCGCGCTCATCCCGGCGACGGAGGCGAGCAGGAACCACAGCGGGACGGGCCAGCCGAAGCCGACCGCGGCCGCCAGCAGCAGGAACGCCGAGACGTGGACGGCCAGCAGCATCGGGATCGCCCTGGACTGGCCGATGATGTCGACCAGGCGCGCGTTGTACGGGGCGATGACGGCCAGCGAGATCGTCATCGTGGCCGTGACCGCGCCGGCAACCGCGTAGGCGCCGGATTGCCCGACGATCAGCAGGGTCAGCCCCAGCCCGACCATGCCCATCGGCAGCCGACCGATGATGCCGGCGAGCATCATCGGCGCCACGCCGGGGCGCCGGAAAAGTCGGGAAGTTGGGGCCATGCTCCCGTTCTACCCGGGCAGCGCCGCGACAAACGGTATCCAGGCAGCTCCCGGGGGACAGGCGTGCTGCCGGCGTGCACAGGCGATGACCGGTCAGGACCCGGGGAAGTGCGTCTCGGACAGCGTGCCGTCTGGGCTGCGGCCGACTCCCGCGCAACCCGTCTGTGCGCCGGCGGCAGAGCCGGGGAGTCCGGTCGCCTCGCAGTCGAGGCACCACACTGGTGGCATGACATCGGCCAACGTGGGCCCGGGGGGTGCACCGGACGGAGCGTCGCCGTGGCCGCTGCTGGCCGAGCCTGCCACGAGTGCTCCGAGCGGGGACGTGCTGCGCCGGTGGCGTGCCGACGGCCGGCCCTTCCTGGCGGTCGTGCTGCTGCTGCACCCGGCGGGCGAGCTGACGAGCCGAATCGCGGCCGTGGCGCGTGCGCTGCACCCGTGGTGCCTGCCCTCGGCGCCGGGACAGCCGCACGTGACGCTGGCGGCGCTGGGCACCGACGCTGCTGCCGCCCGACGTGTCCAAGCCGTTCTTCGCCAGGCGGCACCGGCTGAGGTCGTGGTGGGCGGGGCCGACTCCTTCGGGGCCGCGGCGTTCCTCCACGCAGGCGGCCCCGACCTCCCCTGGCTGCGCGGCGCAGTGCTGGACGCGGCCGGGAGCGAGGCCGCCGCCCCGGATGCTTGGGTGCCGCACGTCAGCGTGGGCACGTACCGCTGGCCGATGGCTCGGCGGCACCTCTCGGCGCGGCTGGCCCCGTGGCGCGGCTGCTCGCCGGTGGTCGCGCGCGGTCGGCCGGTCGTGCTCATGGTGGATCGCGGCAGTCGGTACGGTCGGCTGCTGCGCGTGCCGCCATCGCCGCACCACTGGTGACGGGCAGCAGGAGTCGTCCGGCGGCCGCCCCGCCGAGCCGAGCGTGTGCGGGGCTGAGCCGAGCGTGTGCGGTGCTGAGCCGAGCGTGTGCGGGGCCGAGCCGAGCGTGTGCGGGGCCGAGCCGAGCGCGTGCGGTGCTGAGCCGAGCGTGTGCGGGGCTGAGCCGCGCCGCCGCTCCGGCTGCAAGCCGACGCCGTCCGCGCCACACTGGTGCCGTGGTCGAGACCCGGCATCCCTCACCGCTGCTCGCGGGACCGTGGGACATGGCAAGCGTCGAGGCGTTCCTGGAATCCACGGTGATCCCGGTGCGGCTGGCAACGTCAGGCAGCGCCGGCCCGCTGGTGCAGTCCATGTGGTTCCTGTGGCGGGACGGCCGGTTGTGGTGCGCCACGCAGGACAGCGCCGTCGTCGTGCACCGGTTGGAGGCCGACCCGCGCTGCGCCTTCGAGGTGGCCGGCGACCTGCCCCCCTACCGCGGCGTGCGCGGCCAGGGCGTCGCCGAGGTCATCCGGGCCGATGGCGAGGGCGTGCTCACGGATCTGCTGCACCGGTACTTCGGCGGTACCGGGTCCGGGCTCGCGAGGTGGTTGTTGTCGCGCGCGGACAGCGAAGTAGCGATCGCGATTCGCCCCGACCACATGACGTCGTGGGATTTCCGCAGCCGGATGGCCCGGTAGCGAGGCGGTGTCAGCCCAGGCGCAGGAGTTCCGCGAGGACGGCGGCCGCTGCCAGGTCGAAGAGGAGCAGCGACGCCAGGTACCGCGTCTCGCGCGGTCGCCAGCCCTCGGCGGCGACGACCAGTCCGAAGACGAAGAACATCGTCGTGGTGCCGAACCAGGCGGTCACGATCACCGGCTTGGCCACGGCGACGGCGTCGCCGAGCCACGGGTACCCCAGCCACAGGAACAGGCCCCACAGCAGGTGCAGACCGAGCACGGCCCGGCCCAGTGGCGGGATCTCGCCCAGCACGCGGCCCATCTGCACCCCCTTCTCCTGGCGCCCTGGTAGCAGAGTGGCTCCGGCGTCTGCGCGGGTCAAGAGGAGGGGTCCGCTCCCGCGGCGGTCCGCGGTTGGAGGGTCAGCCACGGTCCAGGGCCCCCGCGACTCTCCACCCCGTCCGTTGGCCGGGCCGAGATGCCCGTAGCCTCGAGGGGTGGAGGTCCTGCTCATCATCCTGGCTGTCGTCGTCGGCCTGGTCGTCGGCGGCTTCGTCCTCAGCCGAATCGTGATGGGCAACCACGCCCGGCGCTCGCGGACGCTGCTGCCGCCGGCCGGTCCCCGTGACTACGAGGAGACTGCCGTCGGGCTGACGGTCCCGTTCAAGGCCTACGGCTTGCTGCGCGTGACACCCGCGGAGCTGCTCTTCGCCAGCGGGCAGACCGGGCAGGTGCTCAGGATTCGCCGCAGCAGCATCGGCGCGGCGATCGTATCGGACGATGTCCCCACCGGATCCGGGATGCAGACGCTGCGACGGCCCGCCCTGGTCCTGCAGGTCCGCGACCCGGAACTGCCGCAGGGCATCGGGTTCATGGTCTCCGATCCCGCGGCATGGGTCCGTCGGATCAAGACCTGACCCCGGCGGGTGCCGCTCGGGGCGCGCTCCCGCGTCAGCCCGTCGCGGCCGATGCGGAAGTGTCCTTGTCGGTCCCGGCCAGGACCGACCCGTTCGACGCCGCTGCGCTACGCCAATGCTTCGCCTGCGACCGGCTCCGACCCGCAACAACACCGTCCGAGCGCCAAGTAGGCGATCGGACCGACCGGCTGGACGAGCAGGCCCGCGGCCCAGGCCACTTTCGGGCCCCGCACCTGGGCTGCTGGCCGGCGGACCAGATCCACCGCGGCAGCCACGGTCAGGACCACCTCCACGGCCGACAGGCCGACGATCAATCGCTGCTGGCTGGCGGTGAGGTCGGACCACTGCTTGCGCTGCACGGCGCCACGCTAGCGGATCGCGTCGTACAGTGCCGACCATGGGCCCCCGGCGTTGGCACTTCACCACCCAGGTCGGGCGCATCGATGTCACCTCGATGCTCCTGCACGATCGCCGCGTCCCGGTCCGCACCTACTTGCCTGCCGACTACGAGTGGACCGAGCGCCGCTACCGGGTGGTCTACATGTTCGACGGCCACAACCTCTTCGACGTGCGCACCTCCACCTACAACCAGGAGTGGCAGATCGACGAGACCATGGAGCGGCTGGCCGCCGAAGGCAAGGAGCCGGCCGTGGTCGTCGGCATCGATGCCCCGTTCGACGAGTTCGCCCGGTACCGGATGCACTCCATCGGGCAGTGGTCCTACCGCAAGCGGCCCCAAGGGCCCGTCGTGCGCACCATCGACGGTGACGGCGAGGTGACCGCGGCCTTCCTCATGCAGGCGGTGAAGGCGGCCACCGAGCAGCGCTACCGGGTCCGCACCGACCGGGACGGCATCGGCGTGGGCGGATCGTCGATGGGCGGATACATGGCCCTGTACTGCGCCGCCCGCTATCCGCATCTGGTCTCGAGGGTGATCGCCATGTCCCCGGTGGTGCTCGACCACCCGATGCGCGGCCACGTACTGCGCGACTACCTCGTCGCTGCCGGTGCGCCGGAGCGCATGCGGATCTGGATCGACATGGGCGACGCCGAGGAGTTGGCCTACATCGAGTCGCCGCAAGAGCTGGTCGACAACCTGTGGGCTGTCCGGGACGCGCTCGTGGCGGCGGGCCACGACGAGATCTCGGCACGGGTCTTCGTCGGCGGTGACCACAGCGAGCGCAGCTGGTCGGCCCGATTCGAGCAGGCCTATCGCTGGGCCTTCGACGGCGTGGAGCCAGCGGGGCCGTAGGGCCGCGAGCGGTCGAAGCGATCAGCGTCGGCGGATCCTCGCCGCGACCCTCTCCGGCACGACCGAGTCGGGGTCCTGCAGCGGTCCGAGCCTGGCCAGCGCCCCGGTCGTGGAGACCAGGGAGGCATACAGCGGGGGGCAGGTCGGGCAGGCGGACAGGTGCCGCTCCAGAGCCCGGGCGACGTCGGTGCCGAGCTCGCCGTCGATGTAGGCGCTGACCTGTCGCCGCGCGTCCCAGCATCGCAGCGGTACGCCCACGGTGGCGATCCTGCGTTCGTGGCCGGATGCCAGCGCCGACACCAGCATCATCCGGCCGCGGCGCAGCCGCTGCTTGGCCGCGGGCAGGCCGATCTGCAGCGCCTGCGCGATCTCGCGCGCGGTCCAGCCCTCGGCGTCGTGCAGCACCACGACCGTCCGGTAGGCCACGGGAATGCGCACCAGCGCATCCCGCAATTCCTCGGCGGCCTCGGACCGCGCCGCGACGATCGCGGCATCCACGGTGTACTCGTCGTCCTGCCACCGGCGCTCGACCTCATCGGCCGGGTTCTCGACCGGCTGCTCCCGCAGCGTGCGGTAGTGGTCGACGGCCAGGTTGTGCGCGATGCGGAACAGCCAAGCCCGAAGCGCGCCCGGGGCCGTCAGCGTGTCGCTGCGCTCCAAGCGCCCGGGCGAGCGTCTCCTGGACCATGTCCTCGGCCGTTGCCGCATCGCGGGTGATCGTCGTCGTATACCGCAGGAGCGCCTCGCGGTGCTGCGGCAGCAGATCGGCCAGCTCCCGGCGGTCCATCGTGCGCAGGCTCCCTACTGTTGCTGCGGCACCTTGCACGTCGCGATGCCGAACATCCGGTACAGCGGGCAGAAGCCGACCGCCGCAGTGACTGCCATGATGCCGCCCACGACGGCGAGCACGATGCCGAGCACGCTGGTGACGCCGACGGCGACTGCTCCGATGAAGGCGGCCAGGGCGATGGCGGCGCGGATACCGCGGTCCAGGGTGGATTCGTTGGTGGTCATGAGGTGCGTCCTTTCGTCATGCCTAGGACGACCCATGCGCCATTGGGGATACAGCAACCAGATGTGACGTCCATCACCCGTGCCTCGACGGCAGGCGACAGGGCAGGGCGCAGTCCCGGTGCCGTGTCCGACTAGGGACCAAAGTCCTACGTCCATGGGACTTTCGGCCATCATCAGGTCGTCCCGGTAGGCATACGGTTGCTTTGTGCAGCATCAGTGGGTCGAGCAGTCGCAGCGGCTGCTCACCGCGCGACAGGTGCAACACCTGTTGAATATCGATCGATCCACGGTGTACCGGATGGCATCCGACGGGCGCCTCCCCACCGTGCGGGTCGGCCGGCAGTTGCGCTTCCCTGCCGACCAACTCCCCGCGGCAGGCGCTGCCGAGGCCGACAGCGAGGTCGCCGCCACGCTGGACGCGGTGGCGGCCGAGGCCGCGGTGGCGGTGGCGGCAGACCTGCTCGGCGTGACCATGGTCGTGACCGACATGCACGGCCGGCCGCTGACCAGGATCGTGAACCCCAGCGCGTGGTTCCTCGACAATGCCGGGAGCGACGCCCTCGACGAATGCCTCCAGGAGTGGCGCTCGATGGCCGACGACACCGACCTCGCCCCGCGGTTCATCGTCGGTACGGCTGGCTTCGAGTGCGCCCGGGCCTTCATCCGCTCCGGCAGCTCGCTGGTCGGGATGGTGCTCGCCGGCGGCGTCGCCACCCCCGAGGCCGGATCCGCGCACGCCTTCCACGAGCTCGATGCCCAGCAGCGCGACGCGGTACTGCGGACCCTGCCGCGGATCGCCGCCATCCTCGGCGTCCGCACCGCCCGCTCACTACCCGAAATCCCGGCAAGTCCCGCAACACTTCCAGTGGAGGAGTGGCAATGAAGAATCTCGTCGTACTCGGGGCCGGCACCGCCGGCACCATGGCGGTCAACAAGCTGCGTCCCAAGCTCAGCACGGACGAGTGGCGCATCACGGTCGTGGACGCCGACCCGACGCACTACTACCAGCCGGGGTACCTGTTCCTCCCCTTCGGCACCTATGCCCCCGATGACGTGGTGAAGTCCAAGCAGCGCTTCATCCCCGACGGGGTGGAGCTCGTGCTCGGCGAGATCGACAAGGTCGACCCGGAGGCCGCGAAGGTGCATCTCGCCGACGGGACCGTGCTCTCCTACGACTATCTCGTCATCGCCACCGGGACCACGCCACGCCCGGACCAGACCCCCGGCATGGACGGCGTCGGCTGGCGCGAGACGATCCATGAGTTCTACACCTTCGAGGGCTCCAAGGCCCTGGGGGAGAAGCTCAAGACCTGGCAGGGCGGTCGGCTCGTCGTCCACATCACCGAGATGCCGATCAAATGCCCGGTCGCACCGCTGGAGTTCACCTTCCTGGCGGATTCGTTCTTCACCGAGCGAGGCATGCGCGACAAGGTGGAGATCGTCTATGTCACGCCTCTGGAGGGCGCGTTCACCAAGCCCGTGGCGAGCAGGCATCTGGGCGACATGCTCCAGGTGCGCGGGGTGCACCTGGAACCGGACTTCATGATCGAGAGCGTCGATGGCGACGAGGGAAAGATCGTCTCCTTCGACGAGCGCGAGGTCGACTTCGATCTGCTCGTGACGGTCCCGCTGAACATGGGTGCGGACTTCATCGGTCGCTCCGGCCTCGGCGACGACCTGAACTACGTGCCGGTCGACAAGCACACCCTGCTCTCGAAGCAGTACGACAACATCTTCGCCATCGGCGACGCCTCGGACATCCCGGCGTCCAAGGCGGGATCGGTCGCCCACTTCGCGATGGACCTGTTCCCGCACAACTTCCTGCAGCACATCGAGGGCCTGCCGATGAACGATCCGTTCGACGGCCATGCCAACTGCTTCATCGAGTCCGGCAACGGCAAGGGCCTGCTCATCGACTTCAACTACGACACCGAGCCGCTGCCCGGCAAGTTCCCGCTGCCCGGCGTCGGCCCGTTCTCGCTGTTGAAGGAGACCGAGATGAACCACTGGGGCAAGCTCATGTTCCGTTGGATGTACTGGAACATCCTGCTTCCCGGCAAGGAGCTCCCGCTGCCGGCGCTGATGTCGATGGCCGGCAAGGAAACGGCGGACGTGCGATGACCTCGGCGACGCAACCCGATCTGTCCGGGCAACTGGACCGGCTCACGCTGCAGGTGGACTGGATGGCCGAGCAGATGCGCCAGCAGCAGCTCGAGCGCCAGAAGTGGAGCGAGCTCGCCGAGACGATGACGCCGATCACGCGCGACATCATGGACGCAGCCACCCGGGAGATGGACGACCTCAGCGCCGACGTCACCAGCGAGGACCTTGCTCGGTTCGCGCGCACCGCCGCCCGCTCGATCCCTCGGCTGGAAGCCCTGCTGCTGCAGCTGGAGGCGCTGAGCGAGCTGGCGGAGCAGCTGGCCGAGCTGAGCGGGCCGATCATGGCGAAGCTCACCGAAGCGATGCAGACCGCCGAGTCCAAGGGCTACTTCGCCTACGCCGCCCAGGCCGCCGTCATGGCCGACAACGTCGTCACCGAGTTCACCGAGGACGATGTCAAGGCGCTCGGCGACAACGTCGTCACGATCCTGCACGCGGTCAAGGAGATGACGCAGCCGGAGGTCATGGGCCTGCTCCAGCGCACCGCCCTGTCGGTGCAGGATGCCGAGGACCATCCGGTCGAGCCGCCGTCGATGTTCGCGCTGCTCAAGCAGATGCGAGATCCGCAGACCAAGCGCGGCCTCGCACGCGCCCTGTCGATGCTGCACACGATGGGCGAGGAGACCGAAGTCGGCGGACCGCCCGTCCGCTGACACCACCCACCAGGAAGGACACGCACCATGCCAACGGCAACGATCGCCGGCCAGGACGTCCAGGTCAACGAAGAGGGCTTCCTCACCGAGTACGACGAGTGGACCGAGGACATCGCCAACGAGCTGGCCTCCAACATCGGCATCGAGATGACCGACGACCACTGGGCGCTCATCAAGTGGCTGCGGGAGGACTACAAGGAGAAGGGCGAGACCGCCACGACCCGACGCGTCCAGACGGTCGGCGGCTTCCCGACCAAGCAGCAGTTCCAGCTCTTCCCGAAGAAGCCTGCCAAGAAGATGGCCTACATCGCAGGCGTGCCCAAGCCGCACGGCTGCGTCTGAAACGACAGGAGAACATCAAGATGACCATCGTGCCGGATTTCGGCGACGACTCCTCCGATCGCAAACTCGCGATCATCTGCTCCAAGGGCAGCCTGGATATGGCCTACCCGGCCCTGGTGCTGGGCAACGCCGCACTCGGTGAAGGCGTCGAGCTGCACCTGTTCTTCACGTTCTGGGGCTTCGACATGATCATCGACAGCCGGATGGATTCCCTGCAGTTCTCCCCGGCGGGCAACACGGCGCTGCACTTCCCGATCAAGGATCGCCAATTGCGCGTGCCGCAGGCTGTGATGCCCCTGCCCGGCATGACGGGCCTGGCCACCAAGATGCTGAAGGACCAGCTCGAGGAGATGGATATCCCGCCGGTGCGGGACTTCCTCGATCAGATCGTGGCTGCTGGCGGGAGGCTGTGGGCCTGCCGCATGTCGGCGGACATGAACAAGGTCGACATGGACGATCTCTACGAAGGCGTGGAGGACATCATCAACGCCGCGGACTTCATCGAGATGACCGACGGAGCCCAGCTGCTGTTCATCTGAGCCCCTGCTCCGCGCCCGCTGCGCCCGGTGCTCCTGCTCCGGCGCGGCGGGCGCGTCGCGTTGCGCCTTGCCGGACGCAGGCGGGTCAGGCGGCCCCGTGGGCGGCGCTGCCGGCACACGGCCAGGCGCGGACCTGCGCGCGATGTGCTCCTCGCCGGGAAGGCGAATCTGGATTGGCCTGCTACCCGGATTGACGCGGGGATTCCCGGAGCATCGCGATCCAGAGAAGGCTTCCCGGCAGATCGCTCCCGGGCGCGAAGCAGCGGTGCGGGCTCAAAGGCGAGGACCGGCGGTCGGCTGGCTTCGCGGGCCGCGCTCTTGACCGCGTACTGCGACCACGACGGAGCGTTCGCGCTCGTGCGGGGTGACGCCAGGCTCTGCCTCGGACGCGAGATGCGCCAGGCTCTGCCTCGGACGCGAGGTGACGCCAGGCTCCGCCTGCGGACGGAAGGTCCGCCCCGCCGCGGGAAGGTCCGCCGGCCGCCGCGGGAAGGTCCGCCCCGCCGCGGGAAGGTCCGCCCCGCGGGAAGGTCCGCCCCGCCGCGGAAAGGTTCGGGCGCCCCGGGGACGACCCCTTCGCTGCCGGGCGTATCCCACTCAGCACGGCTGTGCTCCAGCGCCCTGCGGCGGCCGCGCGGAGTTCCCACCCCGCCGTGGGACCGCCAGGGTCAGCTGCGCGCGGCGCTTCCGCCGCTGCCCGCCGCAGCCACCGCGTCCGGATCGGCACCGGTGACGTCGTCGGTGATCTCGCGCTCATCGCTCTCGATCGTGATCTGCGGCAGGACCCGCTCCAGCGGTCCTGGCAGCCACCAGTTGGCCTTGCCCAGGATCGACATCACCGAGGGCACCAGCACCAGGCGCGTGACGAAGGCGTCGACGAGCACCGCCGAGGCCAGCGCCACACCGAAGACCTTGATCTCCTGCGTCGGGCTGGGTACGAAGGCGAGGAAGACGCTGGCCATGATGGCCGCGGCAATGGCGACGACCCGGCCGGATCCGGCCAGGCCACGCCGGACCGCGGCACCGTTGTCCTTGGTGCGCACCCACTCCTCCTGCATGCGCGAAACCAGGAAGACCTGGTAGTCCATGGACAGGCCGAACAGGATCGCAAACACCATGACCGGGAGGAACGGGAAGATGGGGCCGGTGCTCTCCACCCCGATGATGTCGGCCAACCAGCCCCACTGGAAGACGGCGACGGAGATCCCCATGGCTGCACCCAGACTGAGCAGGCTGGTGACAGCACCGGTCAACGGCACCAGGATCGAGCGGAACAGCAGGACCAGGGCCAGGAATCCCAGGCCGATCACCACCGACAGGAAGACCGGCAGCGCACCGATGATGACGGTCGTGAAATCGCTGGTCACGGCCTGGAAGCCGCCGACGTAGGCCTGGGCGCCGGTCTGCTCCTCGTAGGCGGGGATGGTGTCCTCGCGCAGGGTCTTCAGCAGGTCGGTGGTCTCGGCATCCTGCGGAGGGTAGTCGCCGATCACCTGGACCGCGGTGACGGTGTCGTCGGGCTGCAGCGTCAGCGGCAGCATCTCGACCGTCGGCAACGTGCCGGCGACGCCGGGCGTGGCGCTGAACGCCTCGATCGCCGCGGCGGCGGATGCGGCATCTCCGGCCTCGGGCAGCTCGATCGCGACGAAGAACGGCCCGTTGACACCAGGACCGAACCCTTCGGCGAGCAGGTCGTAGCCGACGCGCAGCGGGGTGTCGTCCGGTCGGCCGCCGTCGTCGGAGAACCCGAGTCGGACCGACAGCGTCGGCAGCGCCAGCACGATGACCAGTGCCAGCGAGAGCGCCGCGGGGATCAGCGGGCGTCGCTGCAGGAGTCGGCCGTAGTGGGCCCACCGGCCGCCCTCGGGGTGCCACGTCTTGTCCTTGCGGGCCCAGGGCAGGCGCCAGCCCAGCGCGCGCGCCCCGAGCAGTCCCAGCAGCGCGGGCAACAGCCACAGCGCGCTGAGCATGACCATGAACACCGTGACAGCGGCGCCCACCGCGAGACCGTTGAAGAAGCCGATGCCCAGGACGAACAGGCCCATCAGGGCGATGATCACCGTGGTGCCCGCGAACAGCACCGCACGGCCGGCCGTATTCACGGCTTCGATCGCTGCGTCCTGCGGCTCGTTGCCGGTCATGCGCGACTGCCGGAACCTGTTGACGACGAACAGCGCGTAGTCGATGCCCACGCCCAGGCCGATCATCGCGGCCAGGGTCGGACCGAACGTGGCGATGTCCTGGAAGTTCGCTGCGAAGGTCACCATCGACAGGCCGCCCGCCAGTCCGATGAGCGCGACCACGATGGGCAGTCCGGCTGCGATCACCGAGCCGAACGCCGCGAGCAGGATCAGGATGGCGACCAGGACGCCGATGCCTTCGGAGGCCGGCGGCTCGCCCTCCGCGAAGCCGAGCGCGTTTCCGCTGGCGCCCACCTCGACGCCGCCGACACCGTTGGCCTGCTCGACGATGTCCAGGACCGCCACGGCGTCCGCGGCGGGCACGGTGGTGAGGTCGCCGCCGAAGGTCGCCGTGGCGTAGGCGACGGTGCCGTCGGGGCTGACGGGGGAGGTAGCCTCGGCGGCGGCCTCGACCGCCGACTGCAGTGCTGCAGCCTGGTCCGCTGGAAGGTCCGTCGAGCCCGGGGCCTGTTGCGGTTGGCACTCGGTGCCGAACTGCTCGCCCCACGGTGCTGCGACGCAGGAGACCGACGCCACCGCGGCGATCTCGGTGAGCACCGGGGTCATCGTGGCGATACTCGCCTCGTCGATCGCAGAACCGGTCTGCGGGGACCAGACGATCCGGGCGGTGCCGCCGCCGGCGGCATCCGCGGCCACCGTCTCGCTGAGCAGCTCCTGCGCTGTCGTGGACTCGGTGTCCGGCAGTTCGAAGGAGTCGCTGTACTCGCCGCCGAAGCGCAGGCCAAGCACGAGTACTGCGATGAAGAGGACCACCCAGCCCAGCAGTGCCGTCTTCGGCTTCTTGACGGCCCAGCGCGACAGCGGTCCCATGGATTCTCCTCATGCGTTGGAGTACTCGCCGTACTACTGAACACCTGTGGGAGCGATCACGCCAACTGCGCTCGGCGAGACAACGATCACAGTCAGTGAGCGCGCGACAACGATGGCGGACATCGACGCTCGACCGCGTCCATCAGCCGCAGCCCCGCCCGCAGGCCGCCCGTGGCTGCCGGCGCCGAGGGCAATCCGGTGATCGCTGCGCCTCAGTCGTCTCGGACACCCCAGTAGACCGTGTTCGACGAAGTGCCCCCCGCATAGGGATTGGGGAAGGCGACGACCTCGGCCCCGGAGTCGGTGAAGACGCCGCGCAGCAGCGATGCCACCGCGGGTGCCGGCGGGTCGTCCGACCACAGGCCGAAGACGCCACCGGGGTGCAGCAGGTCGCGAAGCCGGCGCAGGCCGCGGTCGGAGTAGAAGGCGGCGTGGCTTGGGTGCAGCACGTGGTCGGGAGTGTGGTCGATGTCGAGCAGAACGGCGTGATACTTGCGGTCCGGAGATCGGGGGTCGAATCCCGCGCCCTCCACAGCGGCGAAGAAGTCCGCCGAGCGCAGCACGACCCGTGGGTCGGTGGCCAGTGCGGCGGCGTCGGGCAGCAGGTGGCTTCGGTGCCACGCGATGACCGCATCCAGCGCCTCGATCACCGTGAGTGACCGCACCCGCGGATCCTCCAGGGCCGCGATCGCGGTGTACCCCAGGCCGAGGCCTCCGACGACGACGTCGAGATCGTCGCCGGTCACGCGCTGCAGGCCGAGCCGGGCCAGCGCGATCTCGGCAGCGGTGAAGGCGCTGGACATGAGGAACTCGTCATCGAGTTTGGCCTCGTACACGTCGCCGCCCAGCAACGGGTCGAACCGGCGCCGCAGCGTGATCTCGCCGAGGCGCGTGCTGTCGAAGGCCAGTTCCTCGAATCGCCTGGACATCCATCGCCCCTCGCCGTGGTGGTCGGCGACGCAGCGCGCGCCCCGGCCCACTGTATCGGGGACATGCTCCAGCGACTCCGCGGAACCGACCGCCGAGGTGCGTCGGGGAGCCCATCGCCCCCCGTCTGGACGCCCGCACGGCGCCCCGATCGCGGATGAGCCCCTCCGGGCTTCGGGGATCGGCGCTGCACCGGGCACGGGCGCCCGCCGCGTGCCGGTGTGCGCGTCGAGCGTCTGGCGCGGAATCGGTGGTGAGCAGGGCCGGTGGCGGTCGGGATGGCCTGGCCGAGGGCGCCCGGCTTGGCGCCGATCCGGAGGATCCGCAGGTACCCGCGGGGCGGGAAGAATCCCCGGCTGCTCGGCCGCGTGCGAGACAGGCCGGGCTTCGCGCCGGGTCCGGTGCGGGTCCAGCGGCCCACCGCGCTGGATCACGAACCCGCGCATCCTGCCGAGCGGGGTCAGCGCGGCGCGCTCCCGCCGTCGCGCGAGGAGCCTCACCGTCCATCCGCCGCGCCCTCGTCAACCCCTTGGCAGGGGAGGGCTAGCGCGAGCGGCTGGCCCGGCCCGGCCTGTCGGTGGCCTCAGCAGGGCCCACGGCGTCGGCGATCCAGCCCAGGACCGGGCGCATCGTCTCCCAGACGCCGGTGATCTCATCCAACGCCGACGGCGTGCCCATCCATGCGGCCGGCTCCCAGCTGCGCGACAGGACGAGCGACCGGTAGCGCAGCAGATGCAGGCGCGGGTGGTCGGGGTCGACGCCGCGGGGGCGGGTCTTCAACTGCTGGCCGTCGATGGCCAGGCCGGCAGCCGTGGCGCGGTCCAGGAGCGCCTGCAGGCGGCCGGCGTCATCGCCGCCGACGGCCTCGCGGTAGGCGGCGACCTGCCCGCTGGTGCTGTCGTGCCAGCCGCCGCCGGCCATGAGTCCGGACCGGTTCAGCTGGACGTACCAGCCGACGCCGTTGCGGTGCTCGATGTAGAGCCCCTGATGGTCCTTGTACGGCGTCTTGTCCTTGCTGAAGCGGACATCGCGGTACGGGCGGAACAGGTGGCCGTGGCCGAAGTGCGGCTCCACGGCGTCGGCGAGCTCCGACATCGGCCCGCGGACGTCGGTCTCGTAGTCCTGCCGGTGCTCGATCCAGAACGCCTTGGAGTTGTCCGCCGCGAGCGCGTCGTAGAAGTCGAAGGCCTCTGCCGGAATGCCGGTGAACGTCATGATCCCAGTGTGGCCGCGCAGCGCCAGGCGTGCGCGTCGCGGACCGCGGTCGTGGGCAACCGGACGTGAGGAGCGTTCTGGGGATGACCGGTAGCCCGCCGGTGAGGGCTGTTCCCTGGGCGGTTGCGCGGAGGCGCTGCATCCGATGCGGTGACTGTGCCAGGGTTGGGCGCGCATCCCGAGCGCCCCTGCGGTCCCGGCAGGGCCCTGGCACGGAGACGCCGCACGACAATTCGCTCCACCCGAGCCTTGCCGCTCACATTTGAGCCGCAAAGGCAAGACGCCACGCCGCACACATGTCCGGTTTCTGCCTCTTCTGTCCGGTATTGGGTGAGATAGGGGTGTATGTGCCCGATAGTGCGACACTTCTGCATCAATTCGATTCTTTCTCCTCCGGCTTCTCCGAGGAATCGCAAGCATGTCGTTTGCTGCAAGATCGAAAGGAGCGTGCCCATGCGCGTGCGACGGATCCTCGCGACCTGCCTGGCGGGTGCTGTGGGGGCTGCCGCTGTCCCTGCGGCGGTGTTGGCGCCCCCGGCGACCGCTGCCTATGCCCCGATTCCGGCTTCCGCTCCAGCGGCGCCGAATTGGAGCAACTCCACGTTGGCGCAGTCGCTGCAGAAGCTGCGCGCCGAGGTGAATGCGCGCTGGCCCAACCGGAGCAAGGCCAGCGACGGGTGGCTGGGCGACGCCTACCACCAGCGCAGCAAGTCCGACCACAACCCCGTGGGTTTCGCCAACGGCCCCGACCACGGGACTGCGGGCGTGGTGCACGCCATCGACATCACGTCCCGGGGGATCGACACGACCGCGGTCCTCAACGCGGTCATCGGCGACGCCCGCGTCTGGTACGTCATCTACAACCGCACGATCTGGAGCCGCAACTACAGCTGGAAGCCCCGACCGTACTTCGGCGCATCGCACACCACGCACATCCACGTCAGCCTGCGCGCCGACAGCCACTCCGCGGCGGTGCGCGCCGAGCGCGACGCGCGGCCGTGGCTGGCCGGCGTCGCCTCGGCGTCGGCGATGACCCCGAGCCAGGTCAAGGTGCTGCAGCGGGCGCTCATCGCGCGCGGGTACTCGATCCCGTCCGGCGCGACCGGGTTCCTGGGCTCGCAGACCAAGGCGGCCGTGGCGGCCTTCCAGCGCTCGCAGGGGTGGCGGGGTTCCGGCGCGGACGGCATCCCGGGCTCGCTGACGCTGGCCCGGCTCGGCCTGTCGTCCTCGGGGCCGGCGATCACGTTCGCTGCCGTGCGCACGACGGCGGCGCCGAAGGCATCGGCCTCGGGCAAGTACGTGCCCGGTGCGCGGGGCAGCCACATCAAGGCGATGCAGCAGCGGTTGATCGCCAACGGGATCCGGATCCCGTCGGGGGCGACCGGGCTGTTCGGCAACGAGACCAGGGCGGCGGTGGCGGCGTTCCAGCGCTCCCAGGGCTGGCGCGGCTCGGGCGCGGACGGCATCCCCGGCGCGGTGACGCTGGCGCGCTTGGGCGTCTCGTCGGCGCCGGCGGTGCGGACCGCGGTGGTGAAGACGACGGCGGCGCCGAAGGCATCGGCCTCGGGCAAGTACGTGCCCGGTGCGCGGGGCAGCCACATCAAGGCGATGCAGCAGCGGTTGATCGCCAACGGGATCCGGATCCCGTCGGGGGCGACCGGGCTGTTCGGCAACGAGACCAGGGCGGCGGTGGCGGCGTTCCAGCGCTCCCAGGGCTGGCGCGGCTCGGGCGCGGACGGCATCCCCGGCGCGGTGACGCTGGCGCGCTTGGGCATCCGCTGACTCGGCATCTGCTGACGCCGCATCCGCCGGAGTTGCGGCTGACGCAGCGTCAACTCCTACGCTGGTCGGCATGGAGGCAAGCACCGCCGAGGTCGTCCGACTGACCGGCACCACGAGCAGGACGCTGCGCTACTACGATGCCACCGGACTGCTGCGGCCCAGCCGTATCGGCGCCGGCGGCCTGCGCTACTACGACGGGCCAGCGCTGCAGCGGCTGCAGCGGATCCTGCTGCTGCGCCGAGCCGGTCTCGGGCTGCGCAGGATCGGCGAGCTGCTCGACGGCGGGATCAGCGACATCGACGCGCTGCGCGAGCACGTGGCCGACCTCCACGCCGAGCGGTCCCGGATCGACCGGCAGATCGCCGCGCTGGACCGAACCATCGCGGCAGCGGACGAAGGCAGGTGGCTGATGGCCGAGGAGATGCTGGACGGATTCGACAACTCTGCCTACCGCCAGGAGGTGGAGCAGCGGTGGGGCGAGCAGGCCTACGCGCGCAGCGCCGACTGGTGGAGCGGGCTCGGTGACGCCGCGCGCGCGGACTTCCTCGAGGAGAGCGCCGCCTTGGCGGGCGCCTGGATCGGGGCCCACGCTGCAGGGCTTCCGATCGACAGCGACGCGGTCCAGTCGCTGGTCGCCCGGCACATCGCCTGGATCGGACGTGCCTGGGGCGGGGTGGAGCCGGCATCCGAGCAGATCGTGGGCCTGGCGCAGATGTACCCCCGAGACGAGCGCTTCGCCGCTAGCTACGGCGGGGTGGAGGGCGCGCGGTACGTGCGGGACGCCCTGATTGCTGCAGTGTCCTCCCAGGCCGGGGATGCCTCCTAGGAACCGGTGCCGGGCGAGGGCGAATTGCGCTCGCCCGGCACCGCGGCCTCGGGCTGGGGCGCGCTGCGCAGCGCGACGGCGATCGTCGGGAAGACGATGACGCTGAGGACTCCGGCCGCGACGAGCGCGGCGGCCTCGCCGGAGGGCATGATGCCGTCCGCGACCGCGATCGAGGTCAGGGCGACCAGCAGGGGCAGCGCCGTGGCGGAGAAGAGCCCGAGCTGCCACTGCTGGGTCCGGTCGAGGTCGGCGCGGTACAGCCACAGGTTGGGCAGTCCGCGCACGGCGAAGAGCAGGACGAAGAAGGAGACCGTGAGCCACGGGCTGTCCCCGATGGCATCGAGATCCAGCACCATGCCGGAGTAGACGAAGAAGATCGGGATGAAGAAGCCGTAGCCGATCGCGTCCAGCTTCGCCTCCAGTTGCGGGACGTCGCCCGGCGACCAATACCGCAGCACCATGCCGGCCAGGAACGCCCCCATGACGATGTCGATGCTCAGCGCCTCGGCGACGAGCAGCAGCGCCACCAGCACCACGATGGCCCACCGCAGGGTCGCCTGGCTCGTCGCGTGCTCCGGCAGACCGAGTCGCTCGCCCCAGCCCCGCTCCCGGCCGACGTCGATGAGCTTCACGATGCCGAGCGCCCACACGCCCAGCGCCGCGATCGCCAGCAGCCCTGTCGCGAAGCCGCGCGAGGTGAGCAGCAGCGCCATGGCCAGGATCGGCAGGATCTCGCCCACGGCACCGGCGGACAGCACATACGGTCCGAGCCGGCCGGGCACGAGTTCTGCCTCGCGCAGGATGGGCAGCAGCGTCCCCAGTGCCGTGGTCGTCAGTCCGATGGCGACCGCGATCGGCGCCGTGACGGCGCCTGCCAACGTCAGGACCGTCGTCGCGATGAGTCCCAGGCCGGCCGACACCCACCAGGATCGCAACGCCAATCGACCGGGCTGCTGCCGGAACAGCCGCGGCTCGATCTCGTAGCCGGCCAGCAGGAACAGGAAGCCCAGGCCGATATCGGACAGCAGCGCCAGGTCCGACGGCACGGCGATGTCCAGCGCCTGCGGCCCGATGAGGATGCCGCCCAGCAGCATGAAGACGACCGGCGCCAGCGGCGGTCCGGGCAGCACGGCACGCAGCACCGGTGCCATCGCGGCCACCACCACCACAGCCAGCAGCGATGCCAGCCCGGTCTCCATGGCCGTCACGCTAGCGTTGGCGTCCGCCCGGGGTGGGCAGGTTGAGCGCAGCCGCGCGACGATCCGGCGGACGGGGTGCCCGGGGACCGGCCCTCCGGCCACCGTGGATGCCAGGGGCCCGGCGATCCGGCAGGCACCCGGCTGTCCGGGCGCCGGCATGCGTCGCGGTGCTACCGTGCCGGTGTCCTGCGAGGAATCGGTGAGGAAGGCGGCGGACGCGGCGTATGAACGCGATGCCCCGAGACGGTCGCCTCGCCCGGACGGCGCGGCGGGCCCACCGCTACGGCGCCGACTCCCACATCCTGGTCCTGAGCACGATCGTCGGGGTCGTCGCGGGATTCGGCGCACTGGTGTTCCGCTGGGCGCTGGACGTCGCGACGCACCTCTTGCTCGTGAACATCGGCGGCTACACGCCCGCCACGACGATCGGTGAGGGCGGCGGCACCCCGGATTCGGACTTCAGCCGCCCCTGGGCGATCCCGCTCACCGTCGCCCTCGGCGGCCTGATCGCCGGCATCCTCGTCTACGCCTTCGCCCCCGAGGCCGAGGGCCATGGCACGGACGCCGCGATTCACGCCGTTCACCACAACCCCACCGGCATCCGGCCCAGGGTGGTGCTGGTGAAACTCGTGGCCTCGGCCATCACGATCGGATCGGGTGGTTCCGGCGGTCGGGAGGGCCCGACAGCCCAGATCAGCGCCGGTGCGGCCTCCACCCTGGCACGCTGGCTGCATCTGCCGCGGGAGCGCGCCCAGATCCTGGTGATCGCTGGCATCGCGGCAGGGATCGCGGCCATCTTCCGTGCCCCGCTCGGCGGCACTGTCCTCGGCGTGGAACTGCTGTACCGCAGGGACTTCAAGGCCGACGCGCTGATGCCCAGCCTCTTCGCCTCGATCGCCGGCTACATCACCTACGGCCTGGTCGACGGCTTCACCCCGGTGTTCGGCGATCAGGGCGACCTGACGTTCACGACCTCCTGGCAGTTCGCCTGGATGGCAGTCCTGGGGCTGCTCGCCGGAGTTGTCGCGCGGTGGTACGCGGGTGCGTTCTACGGGGTGATGGATTTCTGCCGCACGCTGTCGATCCCGCGCTGGCTCCTCCCGGGACTGGCTGGCTTCCTCGTCGGGCTCATCGGCCTGGCGGTCCCCGGCGTGCTCGGCACCGGCTACGGCACGGTGCAGGAGTTCCTCAGCGCCGATGCGGTCCTCGCGGTCCCGATCCTGCTGCTCATCATCACGCCGCTGGCCAAGATCCTCGCCACCGCGCTGTCGATCGGGTCCGGTGGATCCGGCGGTATCTTCGGCCCGGGCATGGTCATCGGCGCGACGCTGGGGGCTGCGCTGTGGCGCATCTTGACCGAGGTCACGCCGCTGGTGGGCCTGGAGTCCACCGTTGGCCCGTCGCCGTCGGTGTACGTCGTGGTCGGGATGGCCGTGGTGTTCGGGTCCATCTCGCATGCGCCGATCGCGATGCTGCTGATGGTGGCCGAGATGACCGGCAACCTCGCTCTGGTGCCGATGGCGATGCTGGCCATGGCGGTCTCCAGCCTCGTGGTGGGCGACAAGACGATCTACCGCAGCCAGTTGGCCACGAGGGAGGACGACCAGGCCGTCCGCGAGGTCGGCGGACCCGCGACCTGAGCCCGGCTCGGGCCTGCTCCGCTGCCCGGCGCCCGTTGTGGCTGCCTCGCCGCTCTTCCCCTGGGCCGGCCGCGCCGCCGCCGGGGGTACGGTGAGCAGATGGAACTGAACCTGGAGGAACCCTCGACGGTCATCCTTCTGGCGGTGCTCGCGCTCGGGGGCCTGGCGATCATCCTGCGTGTGCTGGGCATGGCGCTCAAGGCGATCCTGGCCGTGGTCGTGGTGGCCGGCATCGCCGGCGGCGTCTACCTCTACTCCACCGACGCCCTGCCGACGACCTGAGCCCCGGGGTCGCTGGCACGCCCCGCACGGTGATGCCGCTGCACCTCGGTCGGTGTCAGCGGCGGCGCGAGATCTCGTACAGCGCGATCCCGGCCGCGACGCTGGCGTTGAGCGACTCGGTGCCGGCGGACATGGGAATCCGTGCGACGAGGTCGCAGGTCTCGGCGGTCAGCCGTGCCAATCCGGAGCCCTCCGACCCGACCGCGACGACCAGCGGCCCGGCGATCAACCGGTCGCTGAGCTGGTTCAGGTCGGTGCCACCGGCACCGTCGAGGCCGACGACGAAGTAGCCCTGGCGCTGCAGATCCTGCAATGCCTGCACGAGGTTGCCCACCCGTGCCACCGGAAGTCGGGCCAGCGCACCGGCGGAGGCCTTCCAGGCGCCGGCCGTCACCGGTGCCGAGCGCCGCGTCGGCACCAGCAGGCCGTCGGCGGCAAACGCAGCCGCGCTGCGCGCGATGGCACCGAGGTTGTGCGGGTCGGTGATGTGGTCCAGCGCGACGAGCAGGCCGGTGGTACCGGGCACGATGTCGGCGGGATCGGCATAGTCGAACGGCGCCGTCGTCAGCGCGATGCCCTGGTTGTGCTGCGTGTCGGCGGCGCGGTCGAGCTCGAGCCGGGTGGCCCTCGTGATGGGCAGGTTGCGCTGGTTGGCCAGGGCGATGGCCGCGCGGACCCGGTCGTCGGCCTCGATGGTGTCGAGCACGATCAGCCCGGTGGCAGGCACCCCTGCCGCGAGCGCCTCGGCGACGGCATTGCGCCCGGCGATCACGTCGCCCCGGGTCGGCGCGCTCGGTTTCCCCGAACCGCCGTCCTGAGCCCGCCGCGAGCGCCGCGCCGCGGGATGGCCGGTGCGCTCGGCGGCCTTGGGCGTGGGCCCTTTGGCCTGCAGCCCCTTGCGGCGCTGGCCACCGGAGCCGACGGTGGCACCCTTCTTGCTGCCGGATCCGCGGGTCGCACCGCGGCGCTGCGAGTTGCCAGCCATCAGGTCTCCTGTCGTAGTGACCACCGCGTGCCAGCCGGGGTGTCCTCGATCTCGACGCCCAGCGCGACGAGTCTTGCGCGGATCGCATCGGCGGCGGCGAAGTCGCGCTCGCCCCGCGCCTGCTGCCGCTGCTGCAGCAGATCGTTGACCAGAGCACTGGCCAGGGGCGCGTAGGCGTCGTTGGACCCACCGCCCCAGTGGGGATCGAGCGGATCGAAGCCGAGGATGGCGGCCATGGCGCGGACCTCCGCCAGCGCGACGGCCACCGCATCGGCATCGCGCGCCGCCAGCGCGCTGTTGCCCCGCCCGACGGTCGTGTGCAGCACGGCCAGCGCCGCCGGAACCCCGAGGTCGTCGTCCATAGCAGCGGCGAAGTGCTGCGGGACCGCCGCAGCAGCGGTCGCAGCGCCGACCTCTTCCGTCGCTTTCCAGACGAAGGACTCGATGCGCCGGTACCCGGCGGCGGACTCCTGGAGGGCTTCCGGCGAGTACTCGATCATGCTCCGGTAGTGCGCCGCCGACAAGTAGTAGCGCAACTCGACCGGCCGAACCTGCTCCAGCAGCGCGCGGATGAGCAAGGCATTGCCGAGCGACTTGCCCATCTTCTCCCCGCCCACGGTGACCCAGGCGTTGTGCATCCAGTACTGGGCGAAGTCGTCGCCGGCCGCTCGAGACTGGGCCCGCTCATTCTCGTGGTGCGGGAACACCAGGTCCAGGCCGCCGCCGTGGATGTCGAAGGCCGCTCCGCAGTACTTGCCCGCCATGGCAGAGCATTCCAGGTGCCAGCCGGGTCGCCCGTGTCCCCAAGGCGTGGGCCAGGACGGCTCGCCAGGCTTCGCGGACTTCCACAGCGCGAAGTCGCGGGGGTCTCGCTTCGCGGTGGAGGCGGAGTCCAATGCGGGGTGCATGTCGGCCACCCGCTGTCCGCTCAGCGCCCCGTAGTCGGCGAAGCTCGCCACGTCGAAGTACACGTCACCGTCGGCCGCGTAGGCGTGACCGGCATCGATGAGGCGCTGCATCAGCGTGATCATCTCGGGCACGTGCCCGGTCGCGCGCGGCTCGTAGGTCGGCGGCAGGCAGTGCAGCGCATCGTAGGCCGCCGCGAACGCCCGCTCGTTGATCATGGCCCAGGCCCACCAGGGGTATCCGGCCTCGGCGGACTTGGCGAGGATCTTGTCGTCGATGTCGGTCACGTTGCGCACGTAGACCACACGCTGACCCGCGTGCTCGAGCCAGCGGCGCAAGATGTCGAAGTTCACGCTGCTGCGGACATGGCCGATATGGGGCTCGGACTGCACCGTCGCCCCGCACAGGTAGATCGACACCTGCCCGGGCGTGATGGGGGCGAAGTCCCGCTGGGAGCGGGTGCCGGTGTCGTAGATGCGCAGAGCCACTGTTCCAGGCTACCGATGCCGCGGTCTGCCGCGCCGATCGACGGTGCGACCGCGCGGCAGACTAGCCCCATGACCAGGTATGCGGTGGTGGGAGTGGGCGGCGTCGGGGGCTTCTACGGGATCCACCTCGCCCGCACCGGCGCCGAGGTGCACTTCCTCATCCGTTCGGAGGAGCCAGCCGACGGCGTGCTGCACCTGCAGTCCGGCGATCACCTCTGGCAGGTGCGCGATGGTGTGGACTGCAGCATCCATCGGCGGTGGGAGGACCTGCCGCAGGTCGACGTGGCGATCGTGGCGGTGAAGGCCACCGCCAACGCCGACGTCGTCGCGCGCCTTCCTCGCATCCTGGGTGAGGGCGGCGCAGTCGTCCTGGTCCAGAACGGGATCGACGCAGAACCGGCGTATGCCGCGGCGCTGCCGCACGGCGTGGACATCGTCGGGGGGCTGGCGTTTCTCGCCGCCCATCGTGCCGCACCCGGCCGGTTCGTCCACGTCGACTACGGCGCGCTCACCCTGGGGCGCTATCGCGACGCCTACGAGCCGGGAGACGGCAGTGCGGCGATGGCGGCGCTGGCGCGTGATCTCCTGCGGGCTGGCGTGGCAGTGGTGCAGACCCAGGACCTGCTTGCCGCGAGGTGGCAGAAGCTGGTGTGGAACATCCCCTTCAACGGACTGACGACCCTGCTCGATGCACGTACCGACGCGCTCATGGCGGACCCCGCGGCGACCCGCCTCGTCGCCGGCCTCATGGCCGAGGTCGTGGCCGCCGCGAGTGGTGATGGCCGGGAACTCCCGACCGACCTGATCGATCGGATGCTCGCCATGACGCGCCTGATGCGGTCCTACGCGCCGAGCATGAAACTGGACTTCGAGCACGGGCGGCCGCTGGAGGTGGACGCGATGTATCGTGCCGCGCTGCGACGGGCGGAGCGCTCCGGCGCGGCGATGCCGCAGACGCGGATGCTAGCCGACGCACTGGAGTTCCTCGACGGCCGGAACCGGCGGGAGCCGAGGCAGGTCAGCGACCCTGCGGACCGGTGAGGGCGCAGCGCAATCCCTTCGCCTGCCGCAGCCGCCTGCCGCAGCCGCAGCGGGCCGGGGCCGGTGATCGCCTCCGACGCCGGCGCTCGCAGCGCAGGTTGGCGGCATCGCCCCTCTCGAGGCCCGATGCCGCTCATGGCCGCAGCGGGCCGGGCCGACTGCACACGCGTCACCGTGCCGGCCCGGCGGACGACCACGCCTCCGGCTGGGGAGTCCGGTCGGCCCCACCTGCCTCGCACTGCCAGCCACGTGGTGTCGCAGTCTCGCTGCGTCCGGGCTACCCCTGGCCGCGTCTTCGCACGACGCAGATGAGGGCCTGACGACGCCGGCTTGCGGAGCTGCACTCGACAGCATGGCGAGCCACGCCCTGGCAGCCCGCAGACTGCCGAGCAGGGCCCGGCCACCGTTCCGCCCGTCAGCGCGGCAGCACTACCGGCGTCTGAGGGGTGACCTGCTCCAGCGCTCCGGCGCCGACTTCCAGCACAGCGTCCACGGGCTCGGGGGAGAGGTGACTTGGACAGGCCTCGCGGGTCGGGCACGGCTGCAGCGTCTGCACCGCTACGAGGCGATCGCCGCGGATCCAGGCCAGATCGATCGGCAACAGCATGTCGACCATCCAGAAGCTGCGCGTGCGCGCCTCGTCGTAGGTGAACAGCATGCCGGTGCCTTCAGGCAGGTCCGACCGACCCGACAACCCCTGCTCTCGCTCTTGCGGCGTGTCGGCGATCTCGACTTCGAAGCGCAACTGCGAGCCGACCTCGACCGTCTCGGATCGAGTTCCAGCGCCAGTGTCCGCGCTGGGGCCGGCACAGGAGACCAGACCGAGGACGGCGACGGCGGCCAGTGCTGGGGCCGCGGTTCGGGGCAGGGGCGGACGCGTGCTGCGGCGCTGGGCCGCGCTCATGGCTGCGGCAGCCGGACCAAGGCCGTGGCCATGGCGGCGATGCCCTCGCCGCGGCCGGTGAGTCCCAGCCCATCGGTCGTGGTGGCGCTCAGCGTCACGGGGGCGCCGACGGCCTCGGTCATGGCCCGCTCGGCCTCCGCGCGGCGCGATCCGATGCGCGGCCGGTTTCCGATGATCTGCACGGCTACGTTGCCGGGTTCGATGCCCGCCGCGCGCAGTCGGGCCGCGGCTTCGCCCAACAGCACGACTCCGGCGGCACCGGCCCACTGCGGTTGCGCGGTGCCGAAGTTGCTGCCGAGGTCGCCGAGACCGGCGGCGCTGAACAGCGCGTCTGCTGCAGCGTGGCAGGCCACGTCGGCGTCGCTGTGGCCGAGGAGCCCCGGTTCGCCCGGCCACGCCAAGCCAGCCAGGCGCAGGTCCCGCTCGCCGCCGAACCGATGGACGTCGATGCCGATCCCCACGCGCACGGTCATCGCGGGTCCTCGGCTTCCAGGTACGCAGCGGCCCGCTGCAGGTCTGCCGGTGTGGTGATCTTCATGGCGGCATGGTCGCCGGGGACCACGAGGACCGGGGATCCGGTGCGCTCGACGAGCGCGGCATCGTCGGTGGCGGCCTCCCCGCTGCCACTGCGGGCGTGGGCCGACAGCAGCACCTCGCGTTGGAAGCCCTGCGGAGTCTGGATTGCGCGCAGTTCCGCGCGCGGGGGCGTGTCCACGACGATTTCGCGGGCATCCACGCGCTTGATCGTGTCCGGGACCGGCAGTCCGGGGACGACGGCCGGCGCCCCGCCGGCGACCGCATCGATCACCCGGCCGATGAGGGAGTGCGGGACGAGCGGCCGCGCAGCGTCGTGGACCAGCACGATGCGGTTGGCTGGCGACGAGGCGGCCAAAGCGGCCGCAACGCTGGCCTGCCGAGTGGGCCCACCGGCGACCACGGAGAGGTCGGCATCGGTGCCCGGCAACGAGGTGCGCAGGCGCGCCACCACCTCGGCTGGCGCGGCGACGATGATCTCCACCACGGCCTCGTGGGCGTCCAGGGCGAGCACGGCCCGCTCGAGAATGCTCCTGCCGTGGAGCAGGCGCAGGGCCTTGGGAGTGCCGCCGCCGAGTCGCTGGCCGGAGCCGGCGGCCGGGATGATCGCGGTCACCCGTCGTGACGAATCGTTCATGGCGTCCGGCGGTGGTCGTTGCCTCGGGCGGCGGTCAGGAGGCGAGGACCTCGTCGAGCAGGGCCTCAGCCTTGTCCTCGTTGGTCTGCTCCGCTAGGGCCAGTTCGCTGATCAGGATGTGCCGAGCGTTGGCGAGCATCCGCTTCTCCCCGGCCGACAGGCCGCGCTCGGAGTCCCGCCGGGAGAGGTCCCGCACAACCTCGGCGACGCGGATCACTTCGCCGGAAGCCAGTTTCTCGGAGTTCGCCTTGTATCGCCGCGACCAGTTGGTGGGTTCCTCGGTGTACGGCTGCCGCAGTACGTCGAAGACGTGCTCCAGCCCGTCCTTGCCGACCACGTCGCGAACCCCGACCAGGTCGACGTTCTGCGATGGCACCCGGACTACGAGGTCTCCCTGCGCCACCCGCAGGACCAAGTACTCCATGGCCTTCCCCTTGATGGTGCGCGTCTCGATCGCATCGATCTGAGCCGCACCGTGGTGCGGGTAGACGACAGTGTCGCCAACCTTGAAAGCCATCGCAGATCCCCTTTCCCTCCTTCAGGCTAGCACGGGGGCGTGATCTTACTCACGTCGCCGAAAGCCGTCCGGACGTTGCCGGATTCCGTCCCCACCGATCATCGGGCAGGCCGGTCCGGCGCCATGCAGCGGGATCAGCGCCGGCGCGCAGGGGGCGTGTGAGAACATCGCAGGCGTGGGTCGCGGCTGGTTTCCAGACCGCCCAGGTGCCAACGCTACGCTAGGGCGACCCGATCGCTCGGCCGACGAGGAGCCCCGGTGAAGAGGATCTACTTGCTGCCCCTGCCAGTGCTGATGGCCGCCGCGCTGGCCGGTTGCCACTCCGGGCAGGACGCCAACACAACGATGCAGGACGAGACCGGCAACGGGATCAAGATGGAAGCCGGGGCGATGCAGGTCGCCTCGGTGACGATCGTCGCCGGCGATGAAGGCAGCGGCGTCGGAGCGGTCTCGGCGGTGCTGGTCAACAACGGCATGGAGCCCGAGGAGTTGGTGTCGATCACCGTCGCCGGGGACGAGGCCGAGCTGACCCCCGGCGAGGTTGTGGTCGAGGCCGGCAGCTCGGTGCCGATCGCGTCCAACGCCGAGGTCCAGGCCGAGGTCCCGCTCGACGCTCTGGCCGGGGAGTTCGTGGAGGTCGCGTTCCTCTTCGGGTCCGCTGGCGTGGCGTCTGACGACGTGCTCGTGGTTCCCGCGATCGGCTACTACGAGCCCTACGCCCCGGCCGGCGCCACCGATGAGGACGAAGCGGGTGACGACGAGCCCGCCGATGCCGAGCCCGCCGACGAAGCGCCCGCCGATGCCAGGCCCGCCGACGAAGCGCCTGCCGACGAGCAGTAGGTCCGTCGGGGCCGCTGATCCCGGTCCTGTCGCGCTGGCGTCCGCAGGTCGGGGTCCCGGCGCCCCGCTCGGCTGCGGGTATCGATCGGCATCTGTCCGCCCCTGCGCTGCCGGCACGCACGAGTGCCCACGAAGCGGCGGCACCGCGGCCAGGGGTTTCAGTATTCGAACTTGTATCCCAATCCGCGCACCGTGACGAGGTGCCGGGGAGAGGACGGATTGGGCTCGATCTTGGAGCGCAGCCGCTTGACATGGACGTCCAGCGTTTTGGTGTCGCCCACGTAGTCCGACCCCCAGACGCGGTCGATGAGCAGCTCCCGGGTCAGGACCCGGCCGACGTTGCGCAGCAGGTACTCCAACAGGGCGAACTCCTTCAGCGGCAACGACATCGCCGTACCGTTGATCTGCACCAGGTGGCGCTCCACATCCATCCGCACCGGCCCGGACTCCAGCACCGTCGTCGAGCCCGCCTCGTCGCTCTCGGTGCGACGGCGCAGCACCGCCCGCATGCGTGCCACGAGTTCGCGTGCGGAGAAGGGCTTGGTCACATAGTCGTCGGCGCCGATCTCCAGCCCGACGACCTTGTCGATCTCGGAATCCTTCGCGGTCAACATGATGATGGGCACCGAGGACGACTGCCGGATGGTCCGGCACACTTCTGTGCCCGACAGGCCCGGCAGCATCAGGTCGAGCAGGATGAGGTCCGGGCTGCCGCGCTGGAACGCTGCCAGCGCGCCGGGGCCGTTGTCGACGGTCTCGACGTCGAAGCCCTCCTTGCCCAGCATGAAGGCCAGCGTCTCCCGGAAGGACTCCTCGTCCTCGACAACGAGCACACGCGTCATCCTGCGATCCTCCTCGATTGGCGGGGGTATGCGCCGCTGTGCGCCGGCCGGCCGGCCGGTTCGATGTCGGCGGCAGGCAGTTGGATGGTGAAGGTGGATCCCTCGTCGCGCACCGACCAGACCGTGACGTCGCCGCCGTGGTTGCGGCACACGTTGCGCACGATCGCCAGGCCGAGGCCGGTGCCGCCGGTGAGTCGGGATCGGGCCGCGTCGACGCGGTAGAAACGCTCGAAGATCCGGCTCTGCTCGGCCTCGTCGATGCCGATGCCCTGGTCCTTCACCGCGATCTCCACCACGCCGTCGCGCTGCCGCACGGCGATGGCCACCTGCGTGTGCTCCGGGGAGTAGGCGATGGCGTTGATGAGCAGGTTGCGGATCGCGGCCACCAACTGGTCGGTCATCCCCATGACGGTCAGCCCGGTGGCGCCGCCGACCACGATGGTGATCTGGCGGGCCTCCGCCGCGGCGCGCACGAACTCGGCGGCCTCGTGGACCACGCCGTCGACGGCCACGAGCTCCGCCTCGGCGAGCGGGTCCTCGCCCTGCAGCCGGGACAGGTCGATGACATCGTTGATGAGGTTGGACAGGCGTTCGGCTTCGGCATGCATCCGCTGTGCGAACTGCTGCACCGCGGCTTCGTCGTCGCTGGCGCTCATCAGCGCCTCGGCGAGCAGGGAGATGGCGCCGACCGGCGTCTTCAACTCGTGGCTGACGTTGGCGATGAAGTCGCGGCGGGTCGTGGCGACCCGGTTCTCCTCGGTGAGGTCCTCCAGGAGCAGCAGCACGCCGCCGTCGGAGAACGGAATCGCGCGCACGCGCAACTCGAGGTATCCCTTGCGCAGGGGTGGTCGGCGCAGGGACAGCTCGCCGACGACGACCTCGCCGCGCACAGCAGACTCGTGGGCCAGGGCCCCGATCTCGCCGAAGGCCAGCGATCCGCGCCGGAGCAGGCCCAGCTGCGCGGCCTCGCCGGAGGCGAACTCGACCGTGCCGCCCGGGCCGAGGTGCACCACGAGGCCGGGCAGGGCGCGGATGATCTGCAGCACCTGCGACCCGTCGTCGGCGCGCTCGTCGGCGGGGGCGTCCGGCGGCATCGAAGAGGGAGGGACCGGTACCGGCACGCCCGGGCGGTGCGCAACAGATCGCGCGCGCAGCAGCAGGAGCGCTCCGAGGGCCGCCCCGACGATCACGATGACTGCCAGCACCGTCGTGGGGTCCACGACTCGAGCATAGGGCGTGGCCGCACGCCGCCGGACGCGCGCGGACGCGCCTCGGCCCGACCGGCGCCGGGGAGCATCACGGCGGCGCGGGCGGATCGGAAGCTCGGGCATCGACTGCGGCCCGCGGCTCGGATGCGGATAGGCTGAAGAGTCGCCAACCAGGTGAGGACGCGATGCGCGAGGCCTACCAGTCCGAACTTGAGCTCATCAGCGAGGAGCTCGCGGCGATGTGCACCAAGGTGGGCCGTGCCATGAGCATGGCCACGCGGTCGCTCATGGATGCCGATCTCGACCTTGCCGAGGCGGTGATCGCCGGCGACGAGATCGTCGACACCCTGGGCCATGAGATCGACGAACGGTGCTACAGCATCGCCGCCCAGCAGCAGCCGGTCGCGCGGGATCTGCGCATCGTGATGAGCGGGCTGCGGATGGCCTCGTCGTTGGAGCGCATGGGAGATCTGGCCAAGCACGTGGCCAAGCAGACCCGGTTGCGCTACCCGCGCATGGTGCTGCCCCCGGAGGTCCAGCCGATCTTCGCCGAGATGGGGACGCTCGCCGAAGTCATCGTCACCAAGACCGCATCGGTCATCGTCACGCGCGACCTGCAACTGGCGCCCGATATCAAGCGCCACGACGAGGAGATGAATCGGCTGCACCGCGACTTGTTCACCATCGTGCTCGGGTCGTCGTGGGACCACGGGGTGGAAGCGGCGATCGACATCACCCTGCTGTCCAGGTTCTACGAGCGCTTCGCCGATCACGCCGTGACCATCGTGCGCCGCGTCGTGCACATCGTCAGCGGCGAGCCGTACGTCTCGATCTCGCTGGAGGCGGAGCTCGGTTCGTCCTGAGATCATGGGGAATGGCGGGGCCCGGCCCGGGCGTTGCACTCTGGTGCGGCCGACCGCACGTCGTAGGGAACGGGCGACAGCGCCCGCCGCAGAGATCCAGGGAGGTCTGCATGGTCGACCTGCGTTCCGCCGGGGCCCCATTGCGGCGCGTGGCCATGCTCAGCCTGCATACCTCGCCGTTGGCGCCCGCCGGTACCGGCGACGCCGGCGGGATGAACGTCTACATCGATGCTGTCGCACGGGGGATCGCTCGGCGGGGAGTCGAGGTCGACGTGTTCACCCGTGCCACGCCAGACACGGGCGCGGCGACCATCGAGGCAGCCCCTGGCTACGCGGTGCACCACCTCGCGGCCGGCGGCGGCAAGGTCGCCAAGGATGCCCTGCCCGCCCACGTGGGAGCCTTTGCGCGGGAACTCCTGCGCCGTGAGGAGCGCCACCCGAGCGGCAGATTCGATATCGTCCACAGCCACTACTGGCTCTCCGGGCAGGCCGGCTGGGCCGCGGCCAACAGCTGGGGCGTTCCGTGGGTGCATTCCATGCACACCCTGGCGCGGGTCAAGAACGCCGCGCGTGCGGCCCACGACCGCCCCGAACCCGCCGCCCGGATCGCCGGCGAGGACCGGATCGTGCGCGCCTCGGATCTGCTGGTGGCCAACACCGCCGCCGAGGCCGAGGATTTGCGCCGGCTCTATGCGGGCGACGGCGAACGGATCAGCGTGGTGCACCCGGGCGTCGACCTGGACTGCTTCGTGCCGGGCGACCGGGGCGCGGCCCGGCGTGCGCTGGGCGTGCCGGCCGAGGCCACGCTGCTGCTCTTCGTCGGCAGGCTCCAGCCGTTGAAGGCTCCCGATGTCCTCATCCGCGCCTTGGCGACGATGGTCCAGCACCGGCCCGGATTGCGGCGCGAGGTGCTGCTCGTGGTCTGCGGCGGGCCGTCCGGCTCGCTGCCGATGGGTGTCGACACCCTCGCCTCGCTGGCCGGCGATCTCGGAGTGGCGGACCTCGTGCGGTTCGAGCCGCCGGTCGCGCGCCATGTGCTCGCGCAGTGGTACCGGGCGGCGGACCTGACGGTCGTGCCCAGCCACAACGAGTCGTTCGGGCTGGTGGCAGTGGAGTCCCAAGCCGCCGGCACACCGGTCGCGGCCGCCGCCGTGGGCGGTCTGCGCACCGCCGTTGCCGATGGGCGCGGCGGCGTGCTGATCGACGGGCACGATCAGCACCGGTGGGCCCAGGTCCTTGGCGAGCTCGTCGCAGACCCCGCCCGGCGGGAGCGCCTCGGCATCGGCGGCCGCCGCCATGCGCTCCGGTTCTCCTGGGACGCCACGGTGGACGGGCTGCTCGCCGGCTACCAATCGGTGGCGGCGGGGCTCGCCGTCGCGGCCCACGCAGCCGCGGGCTGAGGCAGCCAGGCCCGCATCTGCTGCCGCGGCCGGCCGCCCTTGGCACGATGGGACCATGACCGACACGATGGCCGTGCTCACCTCAGCGCTGGACGACCTCGGCGTACCGTACGAATCCGCCCCGGCGTCGTCCGGATCCGGGCGGACCGTGGTCGCCGAGCTTCCCGGTGAGCACAAGTTGAAGATCCCGGTCGCGTTGACCGTGGACACCCACAGCGTCGTGGTGAACGCCTTCGTGGTCCGCGCCCCGCAGGAGCGCACCGAGCAGATCCACCGGTGGCTGCTGCGGCGCAACCGACGCCTCTTCGCCGTCGCCTACGCCGTGGACCACCTCGGCGATATCTACCTGGTGGCCCGCCTCCCGCTTGCGGCCATCACCGCGGAGTCGGTGGACACGATCCTCGGGTCCGTTGCCGCGACTGCCGACGGCGACTTCGACACGCTGCTGGAGATGGGCTTCGAGTCCTCGATTCGGGCCGAGTGGCGGTGGCGGCTGGACCGAGGGGAATCGACTCGCAACCTGCAGGCCTTCCGTCACCTCGCGCCGGACTCGGCGGATGCGGCAGGATCGTCCCATGAGCGCTGAGACCATGACCCTTGTCCTCCTCCGGCACGGCCAGAGCGAGTGGAATGCCTCGAACCTCTTCACCGGCTGGGTTGACGTCGACGTCACCGAGCTCGGTGCCGCCGAAGCGGTCCGAGGCGGCGAGTTGATGAAGCAGTCCGGCGTGCTGCCGGACGTCCTGCACACCTCCGTGCTGCGGCGGGCCATCCACACCGCCGAGAAGGCGCTGAACGCCTGCGATCGACACTGGATCCCGGTGAAGCGGCACTGGCGGCTCAACGAGCGCCATTACGGCGCGCTGCAGGGCAAGAACAAGAAGGAGACGCTGCAGCAGTACGGCGAGGAGCAGTTCATGCTGTGGCGCCGGTCCTACGACACCCCGCCGCCGCCCATCGATCCCGATGACCCGTGGTCGCAGGAGCACGATCCCCGCTACGCGGGCCTCGCACCGGAGATCCGGCCGCGCACTGAATGCCTCAAGGACGTCGTGACGCGCATGCTGCCCTACTGGTACGACCAGATCGTCCCGGATCTGCGGGCCGGCCAGACCGTGCTCGTCACCGCGCACGGCAACTCGCTACGCGCTTTGGTGAAGCACCTCGACGGCATCAGCGACGAGGGGATCGCGGGGTTGAACATCCCGACCGGGATCCCGCTGGTGTACGAGCTCGACAGCGATCTGCGGCCCACGGTTCCCGGCGGGCGCTACCTCGACCCGGAAGCAGCGAGGGAGGCCGCCGCCGCCGTGGCGGCCCAGGGCAAGGGCTGACCAGCACGCGCGACCGACAGGTGCTGCCGGTGGCCCGCGCCAGGCGGGCGCGACCGACAGGTGCCGCGGGGGCCCGCGCCAGGCGGGAGTCCGCTCTCCAGCGGCTATCTCCACCTGGGATTGGTGGATTCCGGCGCCGCGATCGCCGAATCCCCGATCGTGGTCGCGCCCGATCACGGCGCACGGGTCGGCCGCCGATGAGGCCCGAGCCGTCTTCGGCCTGCCGCCGCGGCACATCCTCCGGCGATGGCTGCTGGCGCCTGCCCTCGACGATGCGGTGCGGGCGGCGTCACGCAGGACGTGCGCGACGCAGGTCGGCGGCCGAGCACGGCCTATCATGGCATCATGATCCGGTTGGGGGCCGCGCTGTTCGTCGTGGGGGCGGTCTGCACCCTGGTCGCCCTGCTCCCGCTGGTCACCGGCGAGGACCTTCCCAGCGCCCTGTGGTTCCTGGCGATGCTGACCGGATTGGGTTTCCTGCTCATCCTCCTGGGGCTGCTGCGCAATGCCGCGCGCCGTGGGGCGGATGTCCGTCGGGCCGCGGCAGCCCGGCCAGGTTCATGACCGGAACGCCGCGCCCGTGCGATACGTTGTGGTTCTCTGCCGCACTGAGGCCTTGGCCGGATGAGGGGGAACCATGCCGACAGGCAAAGTGAAGTGGTTCAGCGCCGAGAAGGGCTTCGGGTTCCTCGCCACCGACGACGGTGAAGAGGTCTTCGTCCACGTCTCGACCCTGCCCGCGGGGGTCAGCGAGTTGAAGCCGGGCGCCCGCGTGGAGTTCGGCGTCGCTGACGGGCGCAGGGGCAAACAGGCGCTGTCGGTCGCGATCCTCGACTCGCCGCAGTCGGTGGTGAAGGCCAAGCGCAAGCCCGCAGAGGAGATCGCCGGCAACCTCGAGGATCTCATCAAGCTGCTCGACCAGACCTCCAACCAGTTCCGCCGCGGGCGCTATCCCGATGACACGCACGCCCGGCGCATCGCCGCTCTCCTGCGCGCGGTTGCCGACGACATCGACGTGTAGCACCCGACGGGCCCCGGCTCGCCGCTGCCCGGATCGCTCGGAACGGAGACGGCCCCGGCGCTGGGCACCAGGTGCTGCGACTGGGGTCGACGCCCGATGATCCAAGGGCGCCGGGCGGTCCAGGGCGGCGCCGATCGCTTGGGCAAGGCACCCGCGCACGCTCGACGGGCTCGGACCGTCGTGGGGTGGCCAGGCGTGGCATCAGGGTCGGGAGCGCAGCCCGGACCCGACGCGGTCAGTCGTTGACCAGGCGTACCGCCCAGATGCCGGTGAGCTGCGACTGCGACCCCGAACGGATCTGCAGACCCAGTCCCTGCTCCGGCAGTTGCGCCTGCGGGAACGTGAACCGGTAGTAGGTCTCGGTGATGGGCTCGGGGACCAACTGCTGGCCTCCCAGGGAGAGCAGCCATCCGTCATCGGCGACGGCGGTGTCCACGCTGATGCCGACGACGTTGCCGGGCCGAATACGCAGTTCCGGCGCCTCGCCGAGTTCGTCGCCGGCGAGGATCTCGCGGGCGCAGCCCTCGTCATCGAGGGAGCCTTCGCCATAGGCCCAGCACAAGGCCTCCGTCCGGACGCTTGCGGCGCCAGAGAACGCCGTGATGCCCGGCGGAGGCTGCTCGCACGCGGTGAGCAGCCCGCCGGTCAGCACGACGGTGGTTGCCAACAACCAGCGGCTGGTGCGCATGAACATCCCTTTCGTGGGTCTGGCCGATCCGCAGCCAAGCGTATCCTCTGGCGGGTGCTACGCCAGAGGCCGCCATCGGGCACAATCGAGGCGTGGCCCCCCGGACGAGAGCAGCAACGAACCCCGACCACGTGTGCGCCCAAGCCGTCGAACTGGCCCGAGGCGCGGCACAGGAGGAAGGCGGTCCCGATCGGGTGGGGGAGCACCTCGGCGTCGCCGCCGAAGGGGAGCGAGTCGTCAACCACACCTTCGCCTGCACCGCGCCCGGCTACCGGGGTTGGTTCTGGACGGTGACGTTGGCGCGGGCGAGTCGCTCCCGGATGGCCACGGTGTCCGAGGTCGTCCTCCTCCCCGGACCCGACGCCGTCCAGGCCCCCAAATGGCTGCCTTGGTCCGACCGGGTGCGCGCGGGCGACCTCGCGGTGGGCCTCCTGGCCACGACCGACCCCGATGATCCGCGACTGGTCTCGGGCTGGAGCGGCGAATCCGACCTGGCTGGACCGCTCGGCGACCCACCGCTGCATCCCGCGAATTGGGAACCATGGCTGACCCGGTCACGGGTGCCTTCCGCCGACGGTCGTCGCGATGCGGCCTCGCGCTGGTACGGCGGGGAGCATGGACCGCACTCGACCCTGGCCAAGGCGGCGCCGGGGCGGTGCGGAACGTGCGGGTGGCTGCTGCTCATCGGCGGGCCGTTGGGCCAGTTGTTCGGGGTCTGCTCCCACCTGCTGTCGCCCTCCGACGGCCGGATCGTCTCCTTCGACCACGGGTGCGGGGCGCACAGCGAGGTGCAGGCGGAGGAGTCGACCAGCACGAGAGTCGAGCCGCTCGTCGACGATCTGGCCCCGGATTCGCTCGACTTCGGCCACTCCTGATACCGCCGGGGACATCCCAGCCGGTGCGTCAGGTCGCTGCGTGCTGGGCGGCGGCCGATCGATAGACGGCCCGGCGACGCCGGGTGTAGGCGATCCCGACCCCTCCGAAGACGGCACCGGCCAGGCACGCCCAGAGCCACCAGCCGTTGTCGCTGGAGAACCTCGTGCCGGTGGCGAGGAGCACGAGCAGTCCGATAAGCCATGCCAGTGTGCCGGCGATCATGGCCGACACCCCGTCCACGTCGAGCGGCTCGGTGGGTTGGGTCGAGGCAGTCTCGTCGTGCGCATCGCTAGTCGCCACACCAGCACCGTACCGCCGTGGCCGTGCCCGATCCGCGTCGGGCGCGACCGGGGCAGCAGAATGGTGGCGTGCGGGTCTTCGCGTCGTTGCCGGTGCCGCCGGGGTTGACCGACAGCCTGAGGCCTGCGCTGCCGGGTGCGCCGGACGGGGTGCGGGCGGTGCCCGGCGAACGATGGCACCTCACCCTGGCCTTCTACGGCCAGATGGACGCTCCCGGAGTGGACTGCCTGCGCCGCAAACTCCAGCGCCGCGTGGCAGCCTGGTCGGCGATGGGGCCCCACGTTCCGCTGCGACTGCGCGTTGTCGGAGGCGGCGCGTTCCCCGGCGGTGCGGTGTTTCTGGCCGTGGCTCAGGTGGATGCCCACCCTGCCCTGCGAGTGGGCGATCTGGCTCGGGAGTGCGTGCGCGCGGGCCGCGGGTGCGATGCGCCGGGGATCGGGAACCGCCAGCACTTCCGGGCGCACATCACCGTCGCTCGGGCCCGTCGCCACGGGGCGGTGCCGCTGGAGTTCGTCGAGCGGCTGCAACTGGTCCGGTCACCCGCCTGGCCGGCGGGCGAGGTGCGGCTGATGGCCTCGACGCTCGGCCCGAAGCCGCGCTACGAGGTCCTGGACAGGGTCGTGTTCGCAGCGTGACCCGGTGCGTCCAGCGGGCCCTTGTGCCATACCGTGGAGGGGTGGACCCTCGGACCAGGCGGATCGTCACGCTCGTCGTGCTGTTCGGGCTCATCATTGCCGTGGCGCTGTCGGCGCTGGGGTAGCGCGGCCGGTGCCGGGTCGCCGGGCCGCGCGGCTGACTACAGGTCGCTCGCCTCCACCAGGAGCAGTTTGTTGCCCGGCTGCCACCGGGTGCCGCTGGGCAGGCTCACTTCCAGGGTTCCGCCGCCCGGGACGTCGCGCACCTCGCCGGTGCCGGTACCGATGGGGGTCCCGTCCACATACACGAAGACCCGGATGACCGCCGAGCGCGGGGCGGAGGCGAGATTCTGGATGGTCCCGGTCACCGTCAGGTCGCCCGCCTCTTGGATGATCACGTAGGGCGAGAGCAGCCAGTCGTTGGAATCCAGCTGGTTCTGCGCCGGTGCCGGCGGGGTCGTCACCGGCGTCGGCGTGGGTGTGGGGCTGGGCGCCGACGGCTCCGGGGCCGGCTCGGCCGCTGCTGCGGACTCCTCGGCCCCGCCGATCGCGAGGGCATCCCCGGGATCGGAGTCGTTGGCGGCCAGCACCCAGAACAGCACCGACATCATGCCGACCACGGCCACCGTCACGACGCTGAGGCCCAGGAGCTTGCTGGCGTTATCGTGGGCGGCCGGCGGGCGCCGATCGACGTACGCAGGTCTGCGCGTGTCATTCACGCTTCACAGCGTAGGCGCTCGATGGTCGCCGGCCGTGCAGGCCGTCGCCAGGTCAGCCGAGTTGCTCCACGACGTAGTCGATGCAGGACGTCAGCGCTCGCACATCATCGGGGGTGACGGCGGGGAACATGGCGATGCGCAGCTGGTTGCGGCCGAGCTTGCGGTAGGGCTCGGTGTCCACGATCCCGTTGGCCCGCAGCGCCTTCGTCACCGCGACCGCGTCGATGCTGTCGGCCAGATCCACGGTGCCGATGACGGCCGAGCGGAGCGCGGGATCGGTCACGAACGGCGTGGCGTACTCGCTGGCCTCGGCCCACGAGTACAGGATGGCGCTGGACTCCGCGGTGCGCGCGACGCACCAGTCGAGCCCGCCCTGGGCGTTGAACCAGTCCACCTGCTCGGCCATGAGGTAGATCGTGGCCAGGGCTGGCGTGTTGTAGGTCTGGTTCTTCGCGGAGTTGTCGATGGCCGTCGACAGGTCCAGGAACGGTGGGATGTAGCGGTCTGACGCCGCGATCCGACCAGCGCGCTCCAGCGCTCTGGGCGACATCAGGGCGATCCACAATCCGCCGTCGGAGCCGAACGACTTCTGTGGCGCGAAGTAGTAGGCGTCGACCTGGTCGATGTCGACCGGCAGGCCGGCGGCGCCGGAGGTGGCGTCGATGAGCACCAGCGCATCGCCGTCCGCCCCGGCCGGGCGCTGCGGGGGCAGGGCGACTCCGGTCGAGGTCTCGTTGTGCGGACTGGCGTAGGCGTCGATCCCGGGTGCCGCGGCGAACGATGGTGCGCCGGGGGGCTGTGCGCTGCGGACATCCACCTCGGCGATGAAGGGGGCCTTCTTGGCCGAGGAGGCGAACTTGCTGCCGAACTCGCCGAACGTGAGGAACTGAGCGCTGTTCTCGATGAGGCCGAACGCGGCGACCTCCCAGAACGCCGTGCTCCCGCCGTTGCCGAGCACGACCTCGTAGCCGCTGGGCAAACCGAAGAGCTCGCGCAGCCCGCCGCGCAGCCGGCCGACCTGGTCCTTGACCGTCGCCTGCCGATGCGAGGTTCCGAGGTACGTCGTGGCGACCTCGGACAGCGCGGCGACCTGCTCGGGCCGAACCTTGGACGGGCCGGCGCCGAAGCGGCCATCGGCGGGTCGCAGTTCGGTCGGGATCGTGATGCTGGTCGGGTCGGGGCTCATGAGCGCGCTCCAGGGATCGGGTGGTGCTTCCAGGCTAGTCGGGCGTCATCGCGGTGGCAGGGTCCAGGGGCGGTCCGGTGCACCGATGCCGGGAGCTGGCTGCGGTGCGCTGCCCCCGCGCGTGCGCAGGCCAGGGGCCCGCTACCGGTCGCCGGCCCCCAGTCGCGGGGCGCTCAGGAGTTCCTCGGCGGGTGCCCCGAGGGGGCGACCATCTCGGGGTCCCAGCCGGGCACGGCCTCGGGTCGCCGCGGGCCGGGCCCGATGTACCGCGCGCTGGGCCGGATGAGGCGACCTGTTCGCTTCTGCTCCAGCACGTGGGCGCTCCAACCCGCAAGACGGGCGCAGGTGAACATCGAGGTGAACAGGTGCGCCGGGACCTCCGCGAAGTCGAGCACGATCGCTGCCCAGAACTCCACGTTGGTCTCCAGGACGCGGTCAGGGCGCCGTGCCCGCAACTCCTCCAAGGCGGCCTGCTCCAGCGCGACGGCGACCTCGTAGCGCGGTGCGTCCAGTTCCCGTGCGGTGCGGCGCAGCACCCTGGCGCGGGGATCCTCGGCCCGGTAGACACGGTGCCCGAACCCCATGAGCCGATCGCCGCGGTCCAGCACGCCGCGGACGTAGCCCTCGGCATCACCGGTGCGTTCGATCTCCTCGACCATGCTCAGCACGCGCGAGGGAGCCCCACCGTGCAGCGGCCCGCTCATGGCCCCGATCGCGCCGGAGATCGCTGCCGCCACGTCGGCTCCCGTGGAGGCGATCACCCGGGCGGTGAACGTCGAGGCGTTCATCCCGTGCTCGGCGGCCGAGACGAAGTAGGCGTCCACGGCCTGGACGTGCTTGGGGTCCGGCTCGCCGCGCCACCGGCGCATGAAGCGCTCCACGATGGTGCTGGCCTGGTCGATCTCGCTCTCCGGCACCATCGGCACTCCGAGCCCCCGCGCCGACTGCGCAACATAGGACATCGCCATGACCGATACCCGCGCCAGGTTGTCGCGGGCGTCCTCGTCTGAGGTGTCCAGCAGCGGCTTCAGGCCCCATGACGGCGCGAGCATGGCGATCGCGGACTGGACGTCGACGCGCACATCGCCGGAATGAATCGGGATCGGGAACGGCTGTGCCGGCGGCAGTCCGGTGTTGAACTCCGCATCGACGAGCAGCCCCCAGATGTTGCCGAAGGACACGCGGCCGACGAGGTCCTCGATGTCCACCCCGCGATAGCGCAGGCTGCTGCCTTCCTTGTCCGGCTCCGCGATCTCGGTCTCGAATGCGACGACGCCCTCAAGTCCCGGGACGAAATCTGCCATGACCGCTACTCCACTCGTCGGCTGCGATACCCAGGTGGTCGGCCCCCGCCGCCACGCACCCACCCTAGTCTGCGGGCTGAGTCGCGGTGTCGGCCACCGACCACTTGTGATGGGATCACGACATGAGCCTGTGGTCCGAACCTTCCATCCCCGAGGAGCGCCTCGACCGGCTCGCGGCGCAGCGGCTGAACTACACCGCCCAGTCGCTGCGGCAGGCCGACCTGCCGCCGACCCCCGGCCCCGCCTTCGCCCAGTGGTACGGCGACGCCGAGGCCGCCGGCATCGTCGAGCCGAACGCCATGGTGCTGGCCACCGTCGGCGAGGACGGCGTGCCGACAGCCCGCACCGTGCTGCTCAAGGGGGTCACCGAGACCGGGTTTGCCTTCTTCACCAACTACCAGTCGCGCAAGGGCCGCCAACTGGCGGCACATCCCGCAGCATCCCTGCTCTTCGCCTGGATCCCGCTGTCGCGCCAGGTGAGCCTCACCGGCCCTGTGGTGCGCCTGCCGGAGGAGGAGTCCGACGCCTACTTCGCCAGTCGGCCGCGGGAGTCGCAGATCGCAGCTTGGGCGAGCCCGCAGTCCCAACGCATCCGAGGCCGAGCGGAGCTGCACGCCGCCTGGCAGCGGTACGAGGAGCGGTACGCGGGCTCGGATGTGCCGCGGCCGCCGCATTGGGGCGGTTTCGAGCTCCGCCCGGTCCGGGTGGAGTTCTGGCAGGGCCAGCCGTCCCGGATGCACGACCGCATCGTCTTCCTCGCCGCCGAGGGGGTCCCGCGAGGCTTGGCCGAGGATGCCGCATGGGAGAAGCAGCGGCTGGCGCCGTAGCGGCGCGCCACTCATCGGCGATGCGCGGCCGCGTCAGCCGACGACGCTGCTCGGGACCACCGACCCCCTCCCGACATCGCGCCCCGGTCGTGCGAGCGAGCCGCCCCTGCCTATCAGGAGTCCTGCAGGCCCTCGGCGATGAAGGCCGCCGCCAGCGTCTCGGCGTCGATTCCCCGAGCCTTGGCCACGGCACGCAGCTGCTTGCGCAGGGACTTGGGCACGGTCACGGTCACCGTGACGGCCGGATCCTTCTTCCGAGGCCGCAGGACATCGGACGTCGCGGCCCGCTTGGCCTTGCCGAGCGGCTTCCTGGGCGCAGCGGGTTTCGCATCGGGCTCGGCGCTGGCCGTCGCCGGCGACGGCGCGCGGGGCGCCGACAGGCTGGCCGGGGCTCGCCCGGCCAGGGCGGGGTGCACCGTCGCATCAACGGACCGGCGCAGCGCAGGTCGGCTGGCGGGCGTCTTCTCCGTCATCGTGTCACCTCGTGGCCTTGGAGTCGTTGGGGTCGCCGTGCAGTCCGGCGACGGCACGGACCAGCTCGTCGAACGCTGCCGCCACGTCCTTGGCGGAGCGGTTGGATAGCCGTTGGATCGGCAGTCCGGAGCCGTGGGCGACCGCGACTGCGGACCGCTCGGGGAGGACCGGGCGGAGCACGAGGCTCGGATAGGCCTCGCGCAGTTCCTGGATGCGCTGGTGGTGCTCGCGCACGTTGCGGCGATAGCGGTTGACGATGATGCCGGCCGAGCGCAGCGACGAGGTTCGTCGCGTCGCGGACCACGGTCATCGCCTGCAGCGCCTGCTCGGCGCCGCGTAGGGCGAAGAACCCCGGCTCGGTCACCGTGACAGCCCGGTCTGCGGCGGTGAGCGCGTTCACGGTCAACTCCCCAATCGAGGGCGGGCAGTCGATGAGGACGAGATCGTACTGGCCGCGCAGCGGGCCCAGGGCCGTGCGCAGGCGGGCGGCGGAGGTCGCAGTCCCCTCCCGATTGCGGTGCTCCAGTGCCTGCTCGCTGGGCAGGACGTCCAGGCCCTCGCCCCACGTGCTGGGCACGACAGCCTCCGCAGCGATCCCGGCACGGCCGTCGGCCAGCACGTCGTTGACCGTCAGCGCTGGCTGGCCGGCGCAGAGCACATCGGTGGCGTTGGCCTGCGGATCGAGGTCGATCACCAGCGTCCGCCAGCCGCGGAGTCGAGCGGCTTCGGCAAGGCCGAGGCAGACGGTAGTCTTTCCGACTCCGCCCTTCTGCGACAAGATCGCCACAACCGGCACGCCGCAGTCTCCCACGGCCGCCCGCAGAACCGGGACATGCCATCGAGCATCCGCGCGCCGCTCAGCCGCCGGGACTCCCGGCCTGCTTCGCCGCGGCATAGCGCGCCATGGCGTCCTGACGCTCCCGGCCGTGATCGACGATCCGCTCCGGGTACTGCGACCATGCCTCCCGCGGGCGCTTCCACGGCTCATGAACGGTGGCACCGGCCAGCCCTCGCAACTGCGGGACCCAGCGCCGCACGTACTGGCCGTCGGGGTCGAAGCGCAGGCCTTGGGTGACCGGGTTGAAGATCCGGTAGTAGGGCGCGGCGTCGGTCCCCGTCCCGCTGACCCACTGCCAGCCGTACTGGTTGTTGGCCAGGTCGCCGTCGTACAGCTGCTGCATGAAGTACGCCGCGCCCCGCCGCCAGTCGACGTGCAGGTCCTTGACCAGGAACGACGCCACGACCATGCGCAGCCGGTTGTGCATCGTGCCCTCGGCGGCGAGCTGGCGCATCCCGGCATCGACGAACGGGTACCCCGTGGAACCGCGCCGCCAGTGCGTCGAAGGCGCGGTCCGCGTCCGGTCCGCGCTCCCAGCGGAAGCTGTCGAAGACGGGCTGGACGTTCTCGCGCGCCGTCCGCGGATTCGCCGCCAGCAGGTGGCCGTAGAAGTCGCGCCAGCACAGCTGCCGCACGTAGTCCAGCCCCCCGGGCCGAGGACGGGCGTCGGCAACGATCGACCGCGGGTGCAGCTCGCCGAACTTCAGCGCTGCGGACAGCCCGCTGGTGCCCTCGCGCGCGGGGAGGTCCCGCGCGATCGGCGTATCCGGCCAGCTCGCTCTCGGCGAACCGTGCCCACCTCTGCCGCGCCGCCTCCTCTCCGACGGGGAACGGCGGGACCTCGACATCCTCGATGGTGCGCCAGCCCTGGCCCGACTCGACGCGCTGCGGCCATTGCGGCCATCGATTCGGCGCCGGCAGGGCATCCGGTTGCGGCATCTGCGACCAGGCCCGGTAGAAGGGTGTGAAGACCCGGTAGGCGGTGCTGTCGGGCTTGGTGACGCTGCCGGGGTCGTGGAGGTATGGGCTGCCCAGCGCCGTGAGTGGGCAGCGATCGGCTACCGCGCGGTCGCGCGTTCCGCCGTAGGGCCCGGCGTCACGGGTCGTGAAGACCTCCGCGTCGTACTGCATAGCCAGCGCCGGGACGACGTGCGACGGGTCTCCGGCGTGGATCGCGAGGCCGGGCCCCCCACGGTCGCGGATCGCGCGGTCCAGCGACCGCAGCGAGGCCGCCAGGTAGCTGCGACGCCGGGGTCCGGAGCGGTTCCACAGCACGGGGTCGATGACGAACAGCGGCAGCGTCGGACCGGCGTCCAGCGCGGCGATCAGCGCGGGGTGGTCTGCCAGGCGCAGGTCGCGTCGGAACCACAGGAGGTTCGGCATCGCAGCAACCTAGCCCGACGGCGGCTGCGGCGCATCACGACGCGGGTGCACGGCGGACGATGACGAGGTCGGCCTGTGCGTGGGTCAGCGTCGCCGGCACTCCCTGGGCCACCACCCGCAGGGCGTCGGGCCCGCTGCGGGTGACCGAGATCGTGCTGCCCGGCTGCACACCCGCGTACCGCAGCGCCGACAGCACCCCGGGCTGCTCCTGCAGCGCCTCCGTGATCCGCAGGACGACATGCTGCGATGGACCGGGGCCCGCCACGGCCCCCAGCGTGACGCCGTCGGGCGCCTGATCGGGCGTGGAGCCGCTGTCCGAGCCGTGCTCCCGGGTTCGGGCGCCCGCTCCCGCCTCGAGCTCGTCCAGGCCGGGGATCGGGTTGCCGAACGGGGACTCGGTCGGCCGGCCCAGCAGCACGAGCAGGCGCCGCTCGGCCTCCTCGCTCATGACGTGCTCCCAGCGGCATGCCTCGTCGTGGACCGATTCCCAATCCATGCCGATCACGTCCACCAGCAGCCGTTCGGCCAGCCGATGCTTGCGCATCACCCGCACGGCCTGCCGATGCCCGACGGGGGTGAGTTCGAGGTGCCGATCCTCCTGCAGGACGAGCAGGCCGTCTCGCTCCATCCGGGCCACGGTCTGCGACACGGTCGGACCGCTCTGGTCGAGCCGCTCGGCGATCCGCGCCCGCAGCGGCGCGATGCCCTCTTCCTGCAGCTCGTAGATCGTGCGCAGATACATCTCGGTGGTGTCGATCAGATCGCTCACGCCTGGCCTCCTGCTGCTGTGACTCCATTGTTCCCGACCGGGTGCGGCCAACCAACGTCGCCGGAGCCTGGACGATCCGAGTTGCCGAGGGGTACCCTGGGGGGTATCCGCGCGAGAGAGGAAGATGCGCGATGCAGATCGACGACAGTTGCCGCCGGGACGTCACGACCCGGTTGCGCCGAGTGCAGGGCCAGGTCAGCGGCATCATCGCCATGATCGAGGACGGCCGCGAGTGCGCCGACATCATGACCCAGGTCGCGGCCGCGTCCAAGGCCCTCGACCGGGCCGGGCTGCGCATCGTCGTCGACAGCATGCAGCAGTGCGCGGCAGCCGCTGAGCGGGGCGAGGCACCGCCCATTGAGGTGGCCAAGCTGGAACGGCTGTTCCTGTCGCTGTCCTGAGGCGGCCGCACCGGCCGAAGCCGCTGCGAACGGGCCGCAACAAGCCGAGCCCGATGCGCTCCGCTGGCGCTGCGCCGGCTCGAGCGACGTTGCGGGGGGTCGGCAGATCCTCTGGCGATGGCCAGGCTCGGCCACGTCGCGGAAGCCGGTCGGCCGGGGAGACGTTGGGCTGGGTGGGGTCGCGACCGCGGGCCAGTCCGCGCGAGCTGCGGGACTGAGCGCAGCCCGGTGATGGCGCGGTGGCGCGGCCTGCGTTGCCGGTGCCGTGACCGCAGTCGGCGAGCGCACCAGACTACGGTGATGCCATGGATCTGCACGACTCTGAATCGATCTGGCTCCACCTGGCTCCGGGCTGCCTTGCCGGGCGCGCGGCGATCGTGACCGGCGGCGGGTCCGGTATCGGTCGCGCCACGACTCGGCTGCTGGCCTACCTCGGGGTCCGGGTTGCCGTCGTGGGGCGCACGCCCGACGGGCTCGCGCGCACAGCCGCCGGCGTCGCCGACGACGGCGGGCCGCCGGTGCTGTGCCTGCCGTGCGACGTCCGCGAGCCCGACCAGGTCGATGCGATGCTGGACCGTGCGCTCGCCGATCTCGGCGGCGTGGACTACCTGGTGAACAACGCCGGGGGGCAGTTCATCGCTGCTGCGGAGACGGTGAGCATGAAGGGCTTTCGCGCCGTGACCAGGCTCAACTTCGACGCCGTCTGGTACCTGACGACCCGCGTCGCTTCGAGGGCCATGATCCCGGCAGGCGCCGGCAAGATCGTCTCCGTCACGATGACCCCGCGCCGGGGCATGCCGGGGATGGCCCATTCCAGCGCGGCCCGGGCGGCCGTGGAGTCGTTGACCTCGACCCTGGCGCAGGAGTGGGCCCCGCACGGGATCCGCCTGGCCGCGGTCGCGCCGGGGATCGTGCACACCGACGGCTGGGAGGCGAACTACCGCCTCGATCCCGCGGTCGTGGGCGGCGTGATCCCGGCGCGGCGCCTGCAGCGGCCCGAGGAGGTGGCGGCGCACGATCGGCTTCCTCCTCTCGCCTCTGGGCGACTACATCACCGGAACCACGATCGTCGCCGACGGCGGCTACGAACTCCTCGGCCCGGCCAACGCGCTGCAGGCGGCGCTGGCCGCAGCGGGGCAGGGAGAGTCCGGTGCCCCCCGGACGGGGTAGGAAGCTCGAGCGCGGCACCGCGGCCCGGAACGGCACCAGCACAATCCTCGAGCCGGCCAACTCGCCGCGGGCGGCGCCAGCTGCTCGGCGGGAATTGCCGGCGCGGTGACGGCGCTAGGGCCCCGACACCGCGCCGGCCATTGCCCGCACCTCCGCCACCACGTGGTCGCACAGCACGCTGGGGTCCGGCACCAGCCCGGCGTCCGTGGCGAAGCCCACGGTGACTCCTCCGTGGTAGCTGAAGATCGTGGCGGTCATCGGCTGGTCGCCGGAGCACGGCGCGAAACCGACGACCTGGGAGACCGGGATCCCGCCGAAGGCGAGCTCGGCCGCGGGACCGGGCACGTTGGTGAGCACGCCGACCGCCTTGTTGGCGAAGAAGTTCGTCAGGAAGTAGGCCAGCCGGTCCGGCGATTCCGACACGACGCGCTGCAGGCCGAAGGTGAGCACGGCCTCGTCGGAGTGCTTGATCCGCTGCATGATGCTGTGCATGTGGTCGAGCCGCTCGTCGAGCTGCTCGTGGTGCAGAGGCATTGGCACGATGACCAGCGCGAAGGAGTTGCCGAGGTCCTCCGGCAGGTTCTCGGCGAACGGCTTCAGATTGACGGGGACCATCCAGTAGACCTCGTCGACGAGGCCGCCGTGCTCGAGGAGGTAGCGGCGCATCGCCCCGCTGACAGCCGCGAGCAGCACGTCGTTCACCGTCGCCCCGTGCGCCGCCCCGATGGCCTTGACCTCCGGCAGCGGGATGGGTTCGCACCATGCGAGCGCCTTCTCCGTGCCGGGCTTCCCGGTCCATACCGTGCGCGGCGTGCCGCCGAGCGCGACCTTCGTGATCGAGGACAGGTCGTTCAAGCTGCGGTGATCTCCCACGCCGAGGACCTCGAGCGCATCGAGCAGCCGATCCGGATGGCGCAGGAGTTCGATCCCGTCGGCCACACCGTGCTGCCCCAGCCGTGCTGCGTCCACCACCCGGCCCGCCAGGCTGCCCGCGGCATCGACTCCGTGGCGTACCGCTGCCGGGGCGCGCTGCGCGGCCAGGCGGGGGTGACGCAGTGCTCGCAGGGTTTCGCCGGCCGCTTCGGCAGCACCGTGCCCGGCGCCGCCGATTGCATGGCCGACGGTACTGACCGGGTTGGGCGGCGTTGCGGCAGGCGGGGTCCGAGACACGACTGCCTCGAGTCCGGCGTCCGGACTGGTGCACATGCCGAGCATGACCTGCGTGAGCCGGACCCCGTCGGCGATAGCGTGGTGGAAGCGGGACACCACCGCCGACCCTGTCGTGCCGTCGGCCAGGACGACGCCGGGGACGAGGAACGCGACCCAGAGCGGGCGGTCGTGGTCCAGCGGTACCGAGCGCTGCTCGCCCATGAAGCGCTGCACGTCCGCCATCGCCACCGGCGTGGGCAGAGCCACGTGGCGAACGTGGCGATCGAGGTCGAACGCCGCGCCGTCCTCCCACCGCCAGCCGCGGCCGTGCCGGACGGCGCGGCGGCGGAACACCGGATAGCGCTGCACCAGCCCGGCGAAGATCTCCCGCACGTCGGCGAGCTCGGGAATCCCGCGCAGCAGCATGACGCCGTCGACCACCATGAGGTTGTTCGGACGGTCCATGGTCAGCCACAGCTCGTCCTGGACGGTCATCGGCACGGATGTCATCGCAGCTCACCAGTCCTCGGCTCGGCTGGGGCCAGTCTCGCGGCTCCGTCGCCCTGCTTCAAGGCTTCCGCGGAGGGACGCGGGAATAGTCAAGCGTTCAAGGAGGTTTGCCTCTGATGACACTCAGGGACCAGGAGGCGCCATGCCCGCGATCACCGCCGATCCGATCACCCTTCCGCGCTTGCCGCACCTGCCCATCGAAGGGACGCGGTGGCGGCCCATCAGCAGCGTGATCACGGCCCAGCGGCAGCTGGAGGGCGAAGGGTTCATGGTGCGTCGCCCCTTCCCGAGCCTGTCCCTGCCGGCGGCCGACCCGTTCCTGCTGCTCGATCAGATGGGCGAGGTCGAGTACGCGCCCGGGGAGGCCAAGGGCGCTCCGTGGCACCCCCACCGGGGCTTCGAGACCGTCACCTACATGATCGACGGCCAGTTCGAGCACATCGACTCCACCGGCGGCGGCGGGATCATCACCGACGGCGCCACGCAGTGGATGACCGCGGGGTCTGGCGTCATGCACTCCGAACTGCCGCCGCAGGACATGATGGCCAAGGGCGGTCTGTTCCACGGCGTCCAGCTGTGGGTGAACCTCCCGGCATCGATGAAGTGGACCCCGCCGAAGTACCAGGGCATCGAACCGGGTGATGTCGCGCTGGTGAGCACTCCCGACGGCGGAGCGCTGATCCGGATCATCGCCGGCGAGCTGGCCGGATTCGACGGCCCCGGCTCCACCTTCACCCCGATCACCTATCTGCACCTGACCGTCTCGCCGGGCGCGCGGGTGGACCTGCCGTGGCGATCGGACTTCAACGCCATGGTCTACTCCCTTGGCGGCAACGGGTTCGCCGGTCCGGATGCGCGTGCCGATCAACGACGGGCAGATGGGGGTCTATGGTCCGGGCGAGGCGCTGACCCTCACCGCCGACACCCGCCAGGACCTGCGCCACCAGCGCGGCTGGGAGGTGCTGGTGCTCGGCGGTCGTCCGCTCCGCGAGCCGATCGCCCGCTACGGGCCGTTCGTCATGAACACCAAGGCAGAGATCATGGAGGCCGTGGAGGACTTCAACGCCGGCCGACTCGTGCGCGTGGCCCCCGTCCACGCGTCGGTCGCCGACGAGGAGGTTCCTCCGGCCTGACTCGTGCTTGCGGCCGCTGCGGCGTCGGCCGAGGAGTGCTGGCGGACGGCAGGTGCGGTCGGAGGTTGGCCGGCCCGTTGCATCGCTTCCCCGTCAGTGGCTACCCTCCAGACACACCGGCGCCGCGGACCGCGGCGGCAGGAGGTGACGAGATGGCCGTACCGATCGAGATCTCTCCCTTCCACCGCGCAGACTTGTCCCTCGCGGGGCTGCTGCTGCACGGGCGCTGGCCGGTCTCCGTCGGGGAGTGGTCGCAGCTGCTGGTGCTGGCGGTGCGCATCGCGGCCGTGCCGGGCACCGTGCCGACAACCGAGGTGTTTCGCGCGAGCGACGACGTGCCGGTCGAGGCGGTGGGGGAGCCGGTCGGCGTGGTGGCATGCGAAGGTCCGGCGATCGGCCACGACGCTCCCGCCCCGGGCAGTTTCGCCGCGAGCACGTCGCCCGCCCTGCTCGTCCTGCACCCGCCGTCCCAGACCGTCCCCGAGCTGGCGGAGGACGAGGGCGACGCTTCCGGATGCCTGTTGCTGCCCGGGATCCCCGAGCTGGGGTTGGAGCATCGCGCCGCCTGGGTCCAGGCGGATGCCTCCGGCAACGTCTCGCGGATGCTGAGGGCCAGCGGTGTGGACCCGATGAGCGACCCCGACCTCGCTGTGCTTGCCACGCTGCTGGCGGCGTGACACGCGGGTCCTGGGCGGTCGAGTGCCAGAGCACGCCCCCCGACCTCACCGCGGATCGGTGTCGGCGGGAGGCCCCAACGCAGGCCTGCCCCGCAGGCCGGCCACCGGGGATGTGCCGGTTCGTGGGTCTGCCGCCGCCTGGGGCACCCTGGTACGCATGACCCTCACCCCGCCCCCCGCTCCCTGGCCGGACGGCCCAGCCGGTGATGCGGCACCTGGGAGCACCGGTGGCGCGGACGCCGGCGATCCCGCACCTGCGGCGCACCCCGACGGCTCGCCGGGCCAGCCACGGCCGAGCGGCCGGCGGCACCGCACCAGGCTGCTCTTGGGGCTCGTCGGACTCGTGGCAGTGGCAGCGGTGATTGCCGGCGCGGTGGTGGCCGGTGACTGGCTTGCCCGGACTATGGAGATGGACCGGCTCGTCTCGGGGATCGAGGATTCCGAAGCCGCGATGGTCGGCGCGATCGAGGGCGTCCGGGTCGCCATCGGGGAGGACGGCGACACCGACGAACGCTCTGCGGAGACCGACGCCGAACTCCAGCGGATCGCCGCCGCTGCGCGCACCGACATCGCGGCTGCGGGCGAGGATGTCGCCGCTGTGGCGATCCAGCCCTGGCACGAGGACGTGGTCGCAGCCCGGGACGCCTACCTCGATCACAGCGGCGCCTGGCAGGACTTCCTCGCGGCTGCCTCCGATGACGCGGAGGCCTGGTTCGTCGAATTCCCAGCCATCGAGACGACGTGGCAGGCCTTCGGGCCGCTCGTCGAAGCCGCGGTTCCCTCTCCGGCGCTGCGCAACCTTCAGGACAGAGTGGCGCTCATCCTCGCCGACGGGGACGGGCCGGAAGGGGGGCCGACGCTCGCCGCCGCCGGCTGAGGCGACCGGCGGTCAGCAACCGCGCGCCCGCGGGCGCCCGCCGGACGTCAGGCCCGCCCGGCGGGCGTGACCCCCAGGCTCATCCCGACCAGGCCGCGCGGACGGCTGACGAGCCGGTCGGCCAAGGAGCGCAGGGCAGCGCCGGCGGGCGACTCGGGTTCGTCCAGCACCAGCGGCCGACCGGTGTCGCCGCCCTCGCGGAGTCGAACGTCGAACGGGACGCGCCCCAGCAGCGGGATCTTCGTCTCCATCTCCTGGCTCAGTCGCTCGGCCGCCAGCGATCCTCCGCCCACACCGAACAGGTCCATCGGCTCTCCGCAGTGCGGGCACGGGAAGCTCGACATGTTCTCGATGACCCCGATGACCCGCTGATGGGTCTGCTTGCCCAGCATCCCGGCGCGCACGGCGACCTCGGCCGCAGCCGTCTGCGGCGTGGTGACCACGAGCAGTTCGGCGTTGGGCAGCAGTTGGGCGGTCGACATCGCGATGTCGCCGGTGCCGGGCGGCAGATCGAGCAGCAGCACATCGAGGTCGCCCCACCAGACGTCGGCAAGGAACTGCTCCAGCGCGCGGTGCAGCATCGGACCCCGGAACGCCACCGGCTGGGAGACGCCGCCGGGTTTGAAGGGGAGCATCGAGATCGCTGCCACGTCATGCGCCTGCGGCGGCATGATCATGCCCTCGACCATCGTCGGGGGGTTGGTCAGTCCCAGCATCCGCGGCACCGAGTGGCCGTAGATGTCGGCATCGACGAGCCCGACCTTGTGCCCGGCGGCCGCCATCGCAACGGCGAGGTTCACCGTGACCGAGGACTTCCCAACCCCGCCCTTGCCGGACGCCACGGCGATGACCCGGGTCAACGAGTTGGGCTTGGCGAAGGGGATCTCGGCCGAGGGGCCCCGCAGCTTGCCGCGCAGCGCCTCGCGCTGGTCGTCGGACATCACATCGAGATCGACGGCCACGGTCGTCACGCCGGGCACCGAGCCGACGGCGGTGACGATTCGGTTGGTGATCTCGGTGCGCATCGGGCACCCGGCGACGGTGAGGTACACCCCGACCAGGACCGATCCGTCGTCGCCGATCACCACCTCCTTGACCATGTCGAGATCGGTGATGGGCCTGCGGATCTCGGGATCCTCGACGGTCGCGAGGGCGGCGTCGATCGCCGATGCATCGGGAGTGGGTGCCATGCCTTCGATGCTAAGTCGAGGCGGCAGCAGCAACGAATCTGCACCGAAGCGTCGAGCGTGGTGCCAGCGCCGTGCGGCGGCAGCCGGAGCCGACCGGCAGTGCGGGTGGGCTCCGGGCGCCGGCGGCGGCAGGAGCGTCAGGAGCCGCCGGCGGGCGGTGGCAGGAGCGTCAGGAGCCGCCCGCGGGCGGTCGCTGGTCGGCACCGCCGTCCTCGATGCTGTCCAGCAGGTCGCGCAGCTCGGAGCGCAGGAAGTCCCGGGTCGCGACGTCGCCGAGCGCGACGCGCAGCGCGGCGATCTCACGGGCGAGGTACTCGGTGTCGGCGATGAGCCGATCGGTGCGGTTGCGGTCCTCCGTGTACTGCACCCGGTCCCGATCGGACTGCCGGTTCTGCGCCAGGAGGATCAGGGGTGCGGCGTAGGAGGCCTGGAGCGACAGCAGCAGCGTCAGGAAGATGAACGGGAAGGGATCGGGCGCAACGTCCTGCGGAGCCAAGGCGTTGAAGGAGACCCACACGATGATCGCCACCGTCATCCACGCGATGAAGCTCCACGAGCCGATGTATCGCGCGATGCGCTCCGAGACCCGCCCGAACAACTCCGAGTCCACCCCGAGGCGCGGGCCCCAGGAGCGATCGAGCGGCTGATCGAGTCCGCTGCGGTTGCGGCCGGAGCCGGCCCGGCGACTCATGGGTGCACCTCCCTGGACCCGGTGGACGGCGGGGCGTCGGACTCGCGCCAATCCTGCGGCAGCATGTGATCGATGACGTCGTCGACGGTGACGGCGCCGATGAGGTGGCCGCCCTCGTCCACGACCGGTACTGCGGCCAAGTTGTAGGCGGCGAAGTACCGGGCCACCTCCGGCAGCGGGGTGTCGGGCGTGATCGGGGAGAGCTGGCTGTCAAGGATGGCGGACACCAGCGTCGCCGGCGGCTCGCGCAGCATCCGCTGGAAGTGCGCGACGCCGAGGAGCTTGCCGGTGGGAGTCTCCAGCGGCGAGCGCGTGACGTACACCTGCGAGGCCAGCGGCGGGGACAGCTCGGGCCGCGCGACGCGCGCCAGGGCCTCCGCCACGGTGCTGTCGTGGCCGACGATGACCGGCTCGGTGGTCATCATGCCGCCCGCGGAATCGTCGGCGTAGGACATCAGCCGCCGCAGCTCCTCGGCCTCGTCGGGCTCCATGCGCTGCAGCAGGTCGCTGGCGGTCTCCGCGTCGAGGTCGCCGACGAGGTCGGCCGCGTCGTCGGGCTCCATGTCCTCCAGGATGTCCGCAGCGCGCTCCGCTTCCAGCCAGCCGAGAACCTCGACCTGTGCCTCGTCGGGCAGTTCTTCCATCACATCGGCGAGACGCTCGTCGCTGAGGGCACCTGCCGCCTGCATCCGGCGGGCCGGCGGCAGGTCCTGCAGGGCCTTGGCGATGTCGGCTGGCTTCAGCCGCTCCCAGCTCGCCACCAGCGAATCGGCACCCTGGGCGGGGTCGGTGGCCAGCAGCCCGCGCACCTGGTCCCAGCGCACCAGGTAGGAATCTCCGCGGCGGCGCAGCGTCCGTCCGGGCCGCTGGACGTAGACCCGGTCGATCTCCCAGTCCCGATAGCGGTTCTGGGAGACCCCGATGTCGATGACCGTGCACTGCTCGGCCCCGGGAATGCGGTCGTCGCCCACGACCGAGACCTTGCGGTCCATGAGCTCGCCCATCACCAGGTGCTCGGTGAAGCGCCGCTCGAAGCGGCGCATGTTGATGACGCCGGTCACGACGACCGCCCCCGCGTCGAAGGATGTCACGCGCCCAATCGGCAGGAAGATGCTGCGGCGGGCGCTGACCTCGATGACCAGGCCCACCACCCGGGGCGGCTTGGCGATGCCGACGGTGACCACGACATCGCGGATCTTGCCGACCTGGTCCCCGTTGGGGTCGAAGACCAAAGCGCCGGCCAGTCGGGCGAGGAAGACCCTGCTGGGCGTACCGGTGCTCACAGCGCTAGAGCCTACCCAGCGTTGCGCCGTCGTGGGCCCGACTGCGACGCGGCGGCCCTCGGCAGCGTCGCGCCGCAAGGAGCATCCCGTCCGTGGTGCACCTGCGACGATGGCCTGGTGTCCCAGTCCCGGCCCGCCGTCACGGTGCCCGGCGCCGGCGATGCGCTGGTGCTGGGCGTGGCTGTCCTGGCTGTGTCCACCTCGGCGCCGATCATCGCCGCATGCGCCGCGCCGGCGCTGGCCATCGCCTTCTGGCGCTGCCTGCTGGGCGGCGCCGCGACCGGCCTGTGGCTGGCGCTGAGGCGGCCCACCGCCGGGTGGCCGCGGGAGCGCGCGCACTGGTCGGCGGCGCTCAGCGGCGGTGTACTGCTCGCCCTGCACTTCGCCGCCTGGATCCCGTCGCTGCGCTATACCTCGGTCGCCTCATCCACCGCACTGGTGGCGACCCAGCCGGTGTGGGCCGCCATGCTGGCGCGCTGGCGCGGGGCGACGGTGTCGCGCACGGTGTGGGTCGGTATCGCCATCTCGCTGTCCGGTGTCGTCGTGCTGACCGGCATCGACTTCGCGCTGGATCCGCGCTCGCTCGTCGGAGACGGCCTGGCCGTGCTGGGGGCGATGCTCGCGGCGGCCTACGTGTCGGTGGGGGAGCGGGCCCGCCGCCACCTGTCCACGGGCGTCTACACGTTCATCGGCTACGGCACTGCCGCGCTCGTGCTGCTTCCCCTGGCGCTCCTGGCCGGTGCGCCGCTGGCCGGCTACGCGGTCCGTGACTGGTGGTTGATCGTCGCGCTCACCCTGCTCGCGCAACTGCTCGGGCACACGCTGATCAACCGGGTGCTGGGCTCGGTGTCGGCGACCGTCACCAGCCTGGCGATCCTGTTCGAGCTGCCCGGCGCGGTCATCATCGCCGCCGCCTGGCTGGGCATGGTGCCGCCGCTGGCCGTACTCCCCGCGCTGGCGCTCATCCTGCTCGGCCTCGTCGTGGTCATCCGGGCGGCCGACCTGCCGGACCCGGTGGTGGATCCGGCCGGGTGAGGCGGACGGCGCCGGCTGGTGCCGGTGATGGTTGTGGCAGGCAAGCGCCGAACGGCGGCGAGAGCCCCGCCACCCGGCGGGCAGCGGCGGGGCTGCCGTGTGGGACGCCGCCGGTGTCGGACGGCGCTGGTCCCGGATTCGGCAGCGGGCACCGGCCGGTCCTGGGTGCGCCGTTGAAGGTTCGGGCGGGCCGGCACCGGCCGTCCTGGCCGCCGCCCGGCTCCGGCGAGTCGGGGGTTGATCCGGCACGATGAGCACGACCCTGCCGACGGGGCAGGCGGGGCGGCTGCATACCGTGGGAGCAACGCTAGGGCGCCCCGGCGCCCCCCGACCAGGCTGACGGAAGGCACATCGATGACAGAGGTCACTCCCACGGCAGGCCCGACGCGGGAGCTGCGCTCGCGACGCTCGAACCTGGCGGTGCCAGGCTCCAACCCCAAGATGCTGGACAAGGCCCGCGGGCTGCCGGCGGACCAGATCTTCATGGATCTGGAGGATTCGGTGGCCCCCATCGCCAAGGAGGACGCGCGAAAGAACGTCGTGGCGGCGCTCAACGAGGGCGGGTACGACGGCAAGGTGCGCACCGTGCGGGTCAACGACCTGACCACGCAGTGGACCTACCGCGACGTTACCGAGGTCGTCGAGGGCGCCGGCCCGAATCTTGACTGCATCATGCTGCCCAAGGTGCAGACGCCCGAGCAGGTCCACTGGCTGGACATGACGCTGACCCAGATCGAGAAGACCATGGGCTTCGAGGTGGGGCGCATCGGCATCGAGGCGCAGATCGAGAACGCGCTCGGCCTGGTGAACGTCGACTCGATCGCCTGCGCGTCGCCGCGCGTGGAGACCATCATCTTCGGTCCGGCCGACTTCATGGCCAGCATCAACATGAAGTCGCTCGTGGTGGGCGAGCAGCCCCCCGGCTACACCGAGGGGGATGCCTACCACTACATCCTCATGCGGATCCTGATGGCCGCCCGCGCCTACGACAAGCAGGCCATCGACGGTCCCTACCTGCAGATCCGCGACGTCGAGGGCTACCGGCGGGTCGCCGAGCGCAGCGCGGCACTCGGCTTCGACGGCAAGTGGGTGCTCCACCCCGGGCAGGTCGACGTGGCCAACGAGGTGTACTCGCCCAAGCAGGAGGACTACGACCACGCCGAGCTGATCCTCGACGCCTACGCCTACTTCACCTCGGCCGAGGGTGGCGCCCAGGGCGCGGTCATGCTCGGCGACGAGATGATCGACGAGGCCTCCCGCAAGATGGCCCTGGTCATCGCGGGCAAGGGCCGCGCTGCGGGCATGCAGCGCACGAAGGCCTTCGAACCCCCCCGGTAGGGGCCTCGGCCTGGCCCATGTGTCGCACGCAGGCAACCGGCCGCGTGCGACACAGCGGGCGGCGACGCTGTATTCAGTTGCTGTTCACCTCCCGTTCATCTATGGTGGTCACAGAGATGAATCGGATTCATCGCAGGCGTGTCGCGCGAGCGCGTCGTCTGCGATGCAGGGAGGACACTGGCATGGGCGCAACGCGGCAGGCGACGATCGTGGTTCCCCCCCAGCGCAGCTCCAGCGGTGCCGGATCGGCCCGCGCCCAGACAGCCCGGGCCACGGGCGATCGCCGGCCGCGCTACTTGCGCTGGCTGCTGCCGAGGTCGTGCGCCTGCTCGGTGCCCCTCACCGGGATGCAGCAGGCCGAGTTGAAGTTCATCGCCTACCACTGATCCGCTCGGCCCGGGGACGTGCCAGCCTGGTGCCGTGTGCGGACGCTATGCAAGGAGCAAGGACAAGGCGGCCCTGGTCGAGGAGTTCGCCGTGGCCGAGGCTCCGGACGGAGATCTCGCGGCCGACTACAACGTCGCGCCGACCAAGCAGGTCTACATCGTCGCCGAGCGCTCCGCCTCCGAGGACTACCCGCAACCGCGGCGCACTCTCGCGGTGGCGCGGTGGGGCCTGGTCCCCTCCTGGGCCAAGGACCCCAAGATCGGGTCGCGGCTCATCAACGCCCGCGCCGAGACTGCTGCGAGCAAGCCGGCGTTCCGCGCAGCCTTCGCCCGTCGGCGCTGCCTGGTTCCGGCCGACGGCTTCTACGAGTGGTACGAGCCCGCTTCCCCGGACGCACCGCGCGGGCGTACGGGCAAGCCGCTGAAACAGCCCTTCTTCATCCATCCCGCGGATGGCAGCACACTGGCCATGGCGGGGCTGTACGAGTTCTGGCGAGACCCCGCCGCGGATCCGCATGAGCCGTGGTTGCTCACGGTGACGATCCTCACCACGACCTCGACCGACGCGCTTGGGCGGATCCACGACCGGATGCCGCTCCCGATCCCGCCGCAGCAGTGGGAGGCCTGGTTGGACCCGGACGTCGCGGCGGCGGCTGCGGCCGAGGTGCTGCGCGCCCACACCGCCGAGCGGCTCGTCGCCTACCCCGTGTCCACGGCGGTGAACAGGGTCGCCAACAACGGCCCGGAACTGCTCGACCCGCAACCGCTCGACGGCTGACACACCGCGCGCGCTCCGCGTTGTTTCCGCGGCGCCGCGGCGCAAGGATGGCGGCGTGCCCCCCATCACGAGGAAGATGCCGACACCCACTCGGGTGGCAGACATCACGACCAGCCATGGCCTCGGGCGGGCCCATCTCTTTGCGGTCCCTCGAGGGGTGCCGAGGGCCTCGATCATCCTCGGCCACGGCGCTGGTGCCGGAATCGAGTCGCCCGGACTGGCCGCGCTGGCCGCCGGCCTGCCGCAGTACGGTATCGAGGTCGTCCTGGTGGAGCAGCCGTGGAAGGTCTCGGGCAACCCCGTCGCCCCGGCGACATCGGTGCTGGACACGGCCTGGATCGAGATCGTGGCCGACCTGCGGCGCAGCGGCATCGGACTGCGCCGGTTGGCGGTCGGCGGGCGCAGCGGTGGGGCGCGCGTGGCCTGCCGGACGGCGGCGCAGATCAAACCTGCCTCGATCCTGCTGCTTGCCTATCCGCTGTACCCGCCGCGTCAGACGGACGCGGATCGCGCCGGCGAGCTGGCCGCCGCGGCGGCCCTCGCGCCGGTCACGGTGGTGCAGGGCACCGAGGACAAATACGGCGGTCCCGCCGATGTGGCGCTGGCGGTGGCGGAGCACGGGCAGCGCGTCCTGGCGGTCGGGATCCCGTTCCTGGACCACTCCTTCCATCTCAAGGCCAAGGCGACCATCACCGACTCGGAGGCGCGGATGGTGCTCGTGGAATCGGCGCGGCGCTCGGTCCTGCGCAGTGCCGGGAATACCGGTCCGCTGCTGGCGCGTTGAGACTGCTGACATGCTGATTCCCGGGAGGTCGAGGTGTCGGTGGGAGTTTGCGGGTCGGATATTCGTGGAATGCTGCTACAGCCATCACCCTTGACCTGGCGAAACTGGAGCATTGCAGTGATTGACGACTTGGCATCGGAGAGCCCGCCCCTGCGGGCCGACGATGCACGACCCGGCCCCGCCGAAGAGGCAGCCGAGACCGACGAGCAGCGTCGGGCGCGCTTCGAGCGGGACGCGCTGCCCATGCTGGATCAGCTCTACTCCGCGGCGCTGCGCATGACGCGCAACCCCGCCGACGCCGAGGACTTGGTGCAGGAGACCTACGGCAAGGCCTTCGGCGCGTTTCACCAGTTCACGCAGGGCACCAACCTCAAGGCTTGGCTGTTCCGCATTCTCACGAACACCTACATCAACACCTACCGCAAGAAGCAGCGCCAGCCGGTGCACACCAGCACGGACACCTTCGAGGACTACCAGATGGCGCGTCTGTCGGAGAACCCCACGGAGGGGTTTCGGCCCGCAGACGTCGAGGCGCTGTCCTCCTTGCCCGATGCTGCCGTCACCGACGCCCTGGCGGCGCTGCCGGAGGAGTTCCGACTCGCCGTCTACTACGCCGACGTCGAAGGGTTCGCCTACAAGGAGATCGCGCAGATCATGGGGACACCGGTCGGTACCGTCATGTCGCGGCTGCATCGCGGGCGCAAGCAGCTGCGCTCCATGCTGGCCGACTATGCCGCCGACCGCGGACTGGTGAAGGGAACGTCGTCATGAGTTGCGGCGATCCGCACGATGTGGACTGCAGCGAGGTCCTGGACCAGGTCTACGAGTACCTGCACCGCGAGCTCGACGAGACGCACCAGCAGTCCGTGCGCCAGCACCTCGACGAGTGCGGCCACTGCCTGGCAGAGTACGGGCTGGAGGAGGCCGTGCGTGATCTCGTGTTCCGATCGTGCCCGTGCGAGCAGGCCCCGGAAAGCCTGCGGGTGTCCATCTTGGCCCGCATCACCGAGATCCGCTCCTGACAGGTGCGCCGCTTCCGATCCCGAGCTGTCCGGCGCAGAATGAGCGCTGCCGGCCGGCAGGCACGCCAGAGAAGGAGTCCCCGTGATCGATGACACCATCGTTACTGGCAGCAGTGCCGAGCGGTTGTTCACCGTGACCGACGCCGACCTCGCCACGGCCCTGGGCAGCGGGGATGTCCCGGTGCTGGCCACGCCGCGCATGATCGCCTGGATGGAGGCCGCCGCCGTCGATGCCGTGGCGCAGACCCTGGCGGAGACGGCCACGTCGGTCGGGACCGCGGTCGAGGTCGATCACGTCTCGGCCTCACCGCTCGGTGCGGCGATCCTGGTCTCCGCGACCGTGCGCGGCGCCCAGGGCAGCACTCTGCACTTCGATTGCGAGGCGATCGAGGTCGGGCCCGACGGTTCGTCCTCGGTGGTGGGCCACGGCAGCATCTCGCGGGCGGTCGTGGATCGGGAGCGCTTCCTGGCGCGACTGAACAGTCGCAGGGACGAGGAAGCGGCTCGACCGCGATAGCCGTGGCGGCCCGCGGTGGGGCACGGGGCCGCGCCATGGGGTCAGCCGTGCGGTCGGCGGCCGGTACTCCTCGTCCTACACGCCCGTCGTGCCTCGCGGGTAGGCCGCGTCGGTGTCGGTGCGCACATTGACCAGGTACGGCACGCCGGAGGCGAAGGCCCGGTCCAAGGCGGGTCCGATCTCGGCTGGCCGCTCGACCGTCTCCCCGGCGCCGCCCAGGGCTCTGACGACCTCGTCGTAGGGCGTGGGCTGCAGATCCGCGGCCACGTCATAGCCGTAGAGGAACCGCATCGGGTGCTTCTCCAAGGCCCACGACGCGTTGTTGCCGACGACCATGACGACCGGCAGGTTGTGCCGCACCAGGGTGTCGACGTCCATGAGGCTCATGCCAGCGGCGCCGTCGCCGAGCAGGAGGACCACCTGGCTGTCCGGCCGGGCCACGCGCGCGGCCATGGCGTAACCGAGACCGGTGCCCAAACAGCCGTACGGGCCGGGATCGAGCCAGCAACCCGGCTGCGCCGGCTCCAGGTACTTCCCGGCGAAGGAGACGAAGTCCCCGCCGTCGCCGATGACCACTGCATCGAGTGCCAACCGCGGCGCCAGTTCGCCGTAGATCCGGGCCGGGTGGATGGGATCGGCATCGCTGTGCAGCAGCGCGGTGTCGGACTCTGCGGCGGACCGGGCGGCGGCCTGCAGCAGGGACCGCCACTGCGCCGGGTCCTTCCTGCTCGACTCCCCCAGGAGCGCCTCCAACAGCGCGGCGAAGGTCAGCTGCAGGTCGCCGACGAGCGCCCCGGCGAGGTCGGCATGGCGGGACAGCGACCCGGGGGAGTCCGCGACATGCACGACGCGGGCCGGGCGCGCGGGGTCGCCGAACAGGCCGTAGCCGAGGCGGAAGTCGAGGGGCGTGCCCACGACGACGACGAGATCCGCCCCGCGAAACGCGGCGGATCGGGCCCGTGTCACCAGACACCCGTGGCCCGGCGGGAGGATGCCGCGACCCATCCCGTTGGCCACCACCGGCAGCCCCGCCTCGGTGACGAACTCCAGTGCCGCGTGCTCGGCGCCGTTGGACCAGACATCGCTGCCCAGCACAACGACCGGCCGCTCGGCCTGCGCCAGGAGGCCGGCGACCCTCGCCACCGCCTCCGCGTCGGGTGCCGGGCGGACCGGGTGAGCCGCAGTCAGGGCGGGCAGCGGCGCGTGGGAGAACAGCACATCCATGGGGATATCGACGAAGACCGGGCCGCGATGCGGTGCGGCGGCGAGGCGCAGGGCGTCGTCCAGGGCGTGCGCGATGCGCTCGGGCTCGGTCACGGTCGTCGCCAGTTTCGTGACCGGAGCCACCAGGGGCGGATGGTCGAGCTCCTGCAGCGCGCCGGTCCCCCAGCGGTTGGCCGGCGCCCGCCCGCCGACGACCACCAGTGGGGTGGCGTTGAAGTGGGCGCTGGTGACGCCGCTGACCGCGTTCGTGACGCCCGGTCCGGCGGTGACCACGGCGAGGCCGGGACGACGGGTGAGCTTGCCGGTCGCCTCGGCGGCGAAGACGGCCGTGGCCTCGTGGCGGGTGTCGATCAGCCGCAACGGACCGGCGGCGGCGGCGCTGGTGCTGTCGGCGTGCGAGGCAACCGCTGCGCGGCCGCCGACCGCGGCGTCGTAGATCGGGAAGACATGGGCCCCGGACAGGGTCCAGAGGGTCTCCACGCCGTGCGCTCGTGCGGCGGCGACGACGTGCTCGCCGCCCGATACCGGGGGGTGGTCGTTGTGGGTCACGATCCGACGGTACAAGTCGAGTCGCTCCGCAACGGCGGCGGTCGCGGCGGCACGTCGCAGGGGGAGTGCCTGCGGACCGCAGATCGTCCCGGGCGGACGGCGGTGCCCGGATACCGCGGCGGTCTGGGCCTGGACGTGGTTGGTCCGCGGCGGCGCCCGGGTGCCGCCGCGATCCGGGGGTCGGGGCCGCTGCGCCGAGTGGATCCCGGACCAGCCCCGCCCCCGGCGGGTACCGGCGGCAAGGGCCGGACCGTACCCTGGCGCTGTGCCCGCTCTGCAGTCCCTGGCGATCAGCCGTGCCGACCTGAGCGAAGCCGCCGTCGAGCACCTGACAGCGCTGGTGACGGACTGGGGCATCCTGGCCGACCTGGGGTTCTCCGATCTGGTCCTCTACCTCCCCACTTGGAACGCCGGCGGGTTCGTCGCGGCCGCGCAGGTCCGGCCCGACACCGCCGCCACCCGGATTCCGCTCGACGTGGTGGGCACCTTCATCCCGCGCGGACGGCTGCCCCAGGTGGATCGGGCACTCGGTATCGGCGAGATCGTGCGGGAGCGCGAGCAGCCCACCGGGGTCGTCCCGGTGGGACGCGAGGCGATCCCGGTCCGGTTGCCCCAGCGCCGGACCGGCAGCCCGATTGCTGTCGTTGCGCGCTACACCAGCGTGCGCGACCGGCCCCTGGGCCGATTGGAGGAGGCGTACCTGACCGCCGCCGACGAGCTCTCGGAGATGGTTGCGCGGGGATCGTTCCCGCCCCAGGGCGGGGTCGGCAGCGATCACCGCATCGGGGAGGGGCTGCTGGTCATCGACGCGGCCGGCGCGGTGCAGTTCGCCAGCCCGAACGCACAGTCGGCGATGCGGGCGATGGGGCTGACCACGCCGCTGGTCGGGGTGCAGATGACGCGGGTGCTCGGCCGGATCCTGAGCGGACCGGGGTCCGCGGACCAGGCGCTCGTCAGCGTGGCCAGCGGCGCCACCGCGGGGGTGCTGGAGGTCGAGGCGCGGGGAGGGACGCTCTCCGTGCGCGCGATTCCGTTGCTGCACTCCCGCGGCGCGCTGCTGCTCGTCCGCGACGTCTCACAGCTGCGCCGGACCCAGCGCGCGCTGCTCACGAAGGAAGCCACGATCCGCGAGGTCCATCACCGCGTGAAGAACAATCTGCAGACCGTGGCGGCGCTGCTGCGCCTGCAGGCGCGCCGGATGCCGTCGGACGAGAGCCGCCACGCGCTGCTCGACGCCGTCGCGCGCGTGACGACGATCGCCTTCGTCCACGAGACGCTGTCGCACGAGTCCGGCGATGAAGTGGAATTTGATGCCGTGACGGCGAAGCTGCTCGACCTCGCCCGGGACACCGCCGTCAGCGTGCAGCAGGGTGCGCAGCCGGTGATCCGGCAGTCGGGGTCGTTCGCCACGCTTCCCGCGGCACTGGCCACGCCGCTGGCGATGGCGCTGTCGGAACTGCTGCTCAACGCGGCCGAGCATGCCGAGGCGGACTCCATCGTCCTGCGGGTGCAGCGCGACGGCGAGGTCCTGACCTGCTGGGTAGAGGACGACGGCAAGGGGTTCGCGGTGGCGCAGACGTCCGGGCTCGGGTTGCAGATCGTGCGGACCCTGGTGACCGAGCAGCTCGGCGGAACGCTGGACTGGGAGGATGCACGCCACGGCACCCGCGCCAGGATCGGGACGCGGGTGCCGTGAACAGGTGCGGGTGCGGAGGGAACCCTCAGGCGGTGCGCGCCCGGGCCCGGGCGCGACGCCGCTTCAGGGCGCGCCGCTCGTCCTCGGACATACCGCCCCACACGCCTGCGTCCTGACCGTTCTCCAAAGCCCAGGTCAGGCACGCCTCGGTGACCTCGCACCGGCGGCAGACAGCCTTGGCGTCTTCCACCTGCATCAGTGCCGGGCCTGTTGTTCCGATGGGGAAGAACAGTTCCGGATCCTCGTCGCGGCAGGCCGAGCGATGGCGCCAGTCCATGAAGTACCTCCTGATGATGGCGGAGCATCCGCACCGTGCAGTTTGTGCATCAGGTCACAAGCGCAGCCGCACCCCACCCCAGAGGTCGGAATGGTGGCTGGACTACACTTGCGTCTGATCGGCTGGATCCGTTTGGCGCCCGTGTCACTCCGGTTCCTGGTGCGCTGTCCAGGACCGGGAGACCGGTCAGGCGTCCTGACATCTCCTTGGTTGAGGCTTCCCTCAACCATCTCTTCTAAGCGTTCCAGGTCGGTCACGCGCAGACAAGAGATCAGGGCAGCTTCCGGCCGCGTGGCGGTGTCGTCTTCGTCACACTGGGTGCCGACAAGGCCCGTCAAGGCTGGTCGACGACGGTTCCGTCCACGATGCGCAGGGCGTCAGGGACCGATACGAAGGTGGCATGGCGCGTCATGCCCAAGCCCTCGCCGTCCACCTGCAGCGCGACCTCGCGATCCGCCACGATCGTGAACGAAGGCAGGTCGTGGGCCAGGTACATCGACTTGGTCCGCGCATCGGCAGTGCTGCTGCGCAGGATGCGCCCCGTCACCCGCAGTGATGGCACCACACGCATGTCGCGGATCGCGAAGACGTCCAGGCCGGTCTGGAACGAGGCCTGGGGGCAGGCATTCACCGGCAGGGTGCCCATGTAGGTCCACGGGGCGCAGTTCTGCACGATCGCCAGAAACGTGTGGTCGACCGGCGGGGCGGTCTCCGGCAGCACGGTGAGGGCCGGGTGCCGTCGGTCGGTGGTGGTGAAGTACTCCCGCAGTGCGGTGGCCACGTACCTGGTGGGGGTCGCGGCCCTTCCTGCCGATCGCTGCCGCTCCATCGCGGCGATCACCTCCGCGTCGAGTCCCAGACCGGCGTTGGACGTGAACCACAGCCCGTTGACGCGCCCCAGCCCGATCGAGGTGAAGCGGCGGCGGCGCAGCGCCCCGAGCAGGGCGCCGGTGGCGGCGACCGGCTCATTGGGCAGGCCGCTGGCCCGGGCGAAGACGTTGGCCGAGCCCCCCGGAATGGTCGCCAACGCCGGCAGATCGGTCCCACCGGCCGTGAGAAGGCCGTTGACCACTTCATGGACCGTGCCGTCGCCGCCGAGCGTGATGAGTACCTCGGTGCCGTCGACTGCGGCCCGCTGGGCCAGCTCTCCCGCATGCCCGCGATGCGTCGTGGTGACCGTGCGAAGATCGACGACGCTGCGGATCGCCGAGACCAGCACGTCCAGGATCCGTGCGTCGGTCGTGGTCGCGTTCGGGTTGGCGATGAGCAGGCCGCGCATTGCGCCAGCCTAGTGGCGCGGCCTCGCAGAGGCTCGACGCTACGTCCGTGCCGGTTGCTCGGACCCGGTGCGCACTCGGCACCGGACGCATCGCCCCGCCGCACCGTCTCGCCATGCGCGTCTGGGTCCGCCCGGGGCCAAGCCGTCGCGCGCGGTGCATCTGAGGCCCGACCGCGGCGCGATGACGCACCCCGCGGCGTGGCCCGCGCCGCTCGGCGCCGACCACGCCGCGGGTTACCCTGCAACCGTGAGTGACGCACCAGCCCTGGCCATCTGGTCCCTGCTCCGTCCCATCGCTGCCGCTGTGGCGCTGGCGCAGGGCGCGGCGCTGCTGGTGAACGGCATCGCTGTCGCCTGGATCGTCGTCCGCGACGGCATCGACGGCCCCGCAGAGGTGGCCAGTCCCGTCGGCGTCACGCTTGAGGTCGTGCTGTACGTGATCTTCGGTGCCGCTTTGCTGTGGATCGCTCGAGGCATCGCCCGCGCCAACGCGGCAGCGCTCACGCCCTTCGTCCTTGCCCAAGTGCTCGGTCTCACGGTGTCGATCCCGCTGGCCTCTGGCGACGGTGCCGCCGCAGTCGTGGGCTGGGCGGTGACGTTCAGCTGCCTGCTCGGCATCGTGGCGTGGCTGGGCCTCGTGCGCCAGCGCCAGGGCTGAGGAGCGTCCCGCATCGGCGGCGACCTGCCCCACGCAACGGCCCCGGTCGCGGCCGGAAACGCGTCAGTAGTCGTCGAGCATCTGTTCCCGCAGCGAGGCGAGCGTCTTGGACAGCAGTCGTGAGACGTGCATCTGGGACAGGCCCACCTCGCGGGCGATCTCGGCCTGCGTCTTGTTCTCGAAGAAGCGCAGCACCAGGATGCGCTGTTCCCGCTCCGGCAGAGCGGCCAGCAGCGGCCGCAGCGACTCCCGGTTCTCCACGCCCTCGAGCCCCCGGTCGACCTTGCCCAGCGTTGCGGCCACCGATCCGCCCTCATCGCCGCCGACGCTGCCGTCGATCGAGCTCGTGGCGTATGCCTGGGCGGATTCGAGGCCCTCGAGGATCTCGTCCTCGGTCACCTGGAGGTGCTTGGCCAGCTCCGCGACGGTGGGGGATCGGCCCAGTTGCTGCGTCAGCTCCCCAGTCCCGGCGTTGAGCAGCAGCCGCATCTCCTGCAGCCGGCGCGGCACCCGGATCGCCCAGCCGCGGTCGCGGAAGTGCCGCTTGATCTCACCGACGATAGTCGGGGTCGCATAGGTGGAGAACTCCACACCTCGGTCCACATCGAAGCGGTCCACGGACTTGATCAGCCCGATCGTGCCGACCTGCACGAGGTCCTCGTGGCTCTCCCCGCGGTCGCGGAACCTGCGGGCGAGGTGCTCCACGAGCGGCAGATGCATCGTCACGAGTTGATCGCGCACCTCGCGTCGTTCGGGGTCGTCGGGTCCGAGGCCCGCGAGCCTGCCCAGCAGCTCGTGCTCCACCTCGCGGTCGCGCGCCGACCAGCCGCCGCTGCGCCGGATGACGTGGATCGTGTCGTCAGCGGAAGGCGCGGGGGTCTCCGGCGGCTGGGGGCTCACGACGCAACCGCCTCCTCGCGCGATCGCAGCCGCAACATCACGACGTCGCCGTCGACCTCGGCCTCCACGTTGTTCACCAGGGAGGCGAGCACCGTCCAGGTGAAGCTCGTGGGCTTGGGCATCCGACCGTGTGCGGAACGGACGTTGAGGTCGATGTCGACGCCGATGAGCGACCGTTCCCGCCATGGGGTCAGGCTGATGCGCACGCGCGCCCCCGGGACGGCGTCCTTCAGCAGCAGCGATGTCGCCTCCGATACCGCCAGTGCCACGTCGTCGAGCCGGTCGATGGGGTATCCGAGCCGGGCGCACACCGCGGACGTCGCCGACCGGGCGAGGACCACGTAGGCGCTGGATGCCGGAATCTCCAGCACGATGGGCTGCTCGTTCAACGCGCCTCCTCGCCGCGAACCGCGGACGTTTGCCTGCTACCCCGACCGTAGCGATCCCAGGGCCGCTGCGGCGCGTCGATGCTGGTTTCAGTCCGCGCTCGGTGGCCGAGGCTCCAGCGGGTTCGTGGTGAACGACTCCCCGACGGGGAGCACCACCGCGGCTGCGACCGCCCCCTCGGTCAGGCCGCCCGACAGCAGGATCTCGTCGTAGACACCCTGGCGGATGAGGCGATCCAGGGCCGCGGCCACGGCGTCGGCCAACGCGTCGTCGTCGGGCATGGTCAGCATCCCGAGCGGAGCCGGAGAGACCACCTGCTCGTCGAGCTCCAGTTGCAGGCTGTAGCTGCGCACACCGGCCTGGATGACCGCCGAGTCGCCGATCATGGCCTCGGCGTCGCCCACCAGCAACGCCCGGACCACCTCGTCGACCGTCTCGCCCGCGACGGCGCGGACCCCGGCCCTTCCGGCCGTACGGCAGCGGTCGGACTCCGCCTCCAGATCGCTCAGTTGTACCGAGCCCTCCAGGACGCTGATCGCGGTACCGCACAGATCGTCCAGCGTGACGGCAGATCCCTGCTGCCGCGCCAGGCGCGTTCCCGAGTCGAAGTACAGCACGGCGTCGGTGGCCAGCGTGGTGTCCGGGCGGACGGTCAGGGCTGCCGCCGCGAGCTCGAAACGGCCTGCGCGGACGCCGGACTCCAGTGCGGTGAAGGCCTCGAAGGAGAACACCGGCGTCAGCCCCAGCGTCGCCGCCACCGCCTGCGCCAGCTGGATATCCACTCCGGTGAGCAGTCCGTCGGCCGTCGTGTACTCCATGGGCCGATAGGACGGATCGGTGCCGATGTCGAGCACTCCGTCGGCGGCCACCGAGTCCGGCACGAGGGCTGCGAGCTGCTGATCCGCGGACACCGTGTGCGGGGAGGGCAGCGTTGGGACTCCGCGGACCACTGCGGAGCTGCACGACGTGGTCAGCAGGAGCGAGCACGCCAGGGCAGCCACGCCGCCGCCAAGGCTCCGGGTTTGCCGCAGTGCCACGTATGCGAGAATCGCACAGTGGCGCCCTCGGCGGCGCTGAACCGTGCCCGGCGCACTCGTCAAGCGCACGGCATCCTTCGCGCACAGCAGATCACGGGAGTCGACACGATGGTGGTTGATCGGACCAAAGGGCTGCACGACATCCCGTTGAGCTCCGACGACGACGGGGGCCCCGGCCCCCTGGCCACCGAGCGGGATCTCGACCCGGCCTTCCCGCTGCACCACGGCGGCAAGATCGAGGTTCGCCCGACGGTCCGGGTACGCGACAAGGGTGGCTTGGCGCTGGCCTACACGCCAGGCGTCGCCCGGGTGGCTGCAGCGCTCGCGCTGGATCCGGAGCTGGCCTACGACTACACCTGGAAGGCCAACACCGTGCTCGTCGTGACCGACGGGACCGCCGTGCTTGGCCTGGGCGATATCGGACCCGTCGGCGCGCTGCCGGTGATGGAGGGCAAGGCGCTGCTGTTCAAGGAGTTCTCCGGGGTTGACGCGGTGCCCATCTGCCTGACCTGCACCGACGTCGACGAGATCGTCGAGACCGTTGTGCGCATCGCTCCGTCCTATGGCGGGGTGAACCTCGAGGACATCTCCGCGCCGCGCTGTTTCGAGGTCGAGCGGCGGCTGCAGGAACTGCTCGACATCCCGGTGTTCCACGATGATCAGCACGGAACCGCCATCGTGGTCACGGCGGCGATGATGAACGCCGCCATCGTGACCCGGCGGCAGTTTGCCGACATGCGCGTCGTGGTCTCCGGCGCCGGCGCGGCGGGTATCGCGGTGACCAACATGCTCCTCGACAGTGGAATCGGCGATGTCGTCGTCGCCGATTCCCGCGGACTGGTGCACAGCGGCCGCGACGATCTCACCGACGTGAAGCGCGGGCTCGCTGGGCGGACGAACAAACTCGGGCTCGCAGGTCCGATCGACGAGGCCCTGATCGGTGCCGACGCCTTCATCGGTGTCAGCGCCGGGCAGGTGCCGGAGTCGGCCGTGGCAGCGATGGCCCCGGATGCCATCGTGTTCGCGCTGGCGAATCCGCATCCGGAAGTCCATCCTGAGATCGCCCGTCGCTACGCCGCGATCGTGGCCACCGGGCGCAGCGACTTCCCCAACCAGATCAACAACGTGCTCGCGTTCCCGGGCGTGTTCCGGGGGGCCCTCGACGTGCGCGCGAGCAGCATCACGCCCCGGATGCGCCGGGCCGCGGCCGAAGCGATCGCGTCGGTCGCCCAGTACGACGGCCTCGGACCGGACCACATCGTCCCGAGCCCGTTCAATCGGCGGGTGGCTGTTGAGGTGGCGGCGAGGGTTGCCGCCGCGGCCCGCGCCGACGGCGTCGCCCGGGATTGATGCCGATGTTCGCCGTCTACGCCGCGACGACCGATGCGGAGCAGCCGCTCGCAGGGCTCGTGGTCGGGCAGCGCCCCGACCCCGAGGTCCCCGAGGGCTGGGTGCCGGTGCGGGTGCGGGCCGCCAGCGTCAATCACCACGACGTCTGGTCGCTGCGCGGTGTCGGGCTGTCGGCCGATCGGTTGCCGATGATCCTCGGCTGCGACGCCGCCGGCCTCGATCCCGACGGCCGCGAGGTCATCGTCCACTCGGTCATCGGCTCCGGCGAGTACGCAGACGAGACGCTGGATCCCCGCCGCAGCTTGCTCTCCGAGCGGCACCAGGGGACGTTCGCCGATGTCGTGGTCGTGCCTGAACGCAACGTGCTGCCGAAGCCCGAGGCGCTCAGCATGGCCGAGGCGGCCTGCCTGCCCACCGCATGGCTGACCGCCTACCGGATGCTGGCGACCCGGTCCAGCCTTCGTCCCGGGGACACGGTGCTCGTCCAGGGCGCCGGCGGTGGCGTAGCGACTGCGGCCATCGCGCTGGCCCATGCGATGGGCTTGCGGGTCTGGGTCACCAGCCGCGACGAGGCGAAGCTGGCCAGGGCGCTGGATCTCGGCGCCGACGCCGGTTTCGCCTCCGGGGAGCGGCTGCCGGAGCGGGTCGATGCGGTCCTCGAGAGCGTCGGCCGCGCTACCTGGGACCACTCCCTGAAGTCCCTGCGACCCGGCGGCGAGATCATCGTCACCGGCGCGACCTCGGGGCCGAACCCGCCGGCCGACCTGCAGCGCGTGTTCTTCAAGCAACTGTCGATCATCGGCTCCACGATGGGAACCCGCGAGGAGCTGCAGCGGCTGTTGGCGCTGTGCGTGGTCGCCGGGGTGCGTCCGCTGATCGAGCGCGAAGTTCCGATGACCGAGGCGCGCGAGGCGATCGCCGAAGTCCTCCGGGGCGAGGTCTTCGGCAAGATCGTCCTGACGCGCTGACGCGACTGCCGTCCTCGGGGTCCAGCCCCAGCGCCGAGCCTGCGGCGCGGCACCCCGGCAGCGCGCCGTGCCCCGCTGGTGCCGGCATCCGGCAGCAGCCCCCATCGGTGGATGAGCCAACCACCCTCCCGCCAGGGAGGCGCACGGTGTTGATCGCGACGAATTCTGGCTCAGCGCCGGGAATTCGCGACGATCAACGAGGCCATACCGCCAGGGACCGTCACCGTGAGGTGTGGCTCGGGGGTCCTCGCGTCAGTCCTCGTCGTCGGCGCGCGCCAGCCAGGAGGTCATCCGGTTGACCGCGTCCTCGTCTTCGGGGTGCCGATCGAGGTAGGTCTGCAGCTGGTCGGCGAGCCACGCCAGCGTGACCTCTTCCTCGCCGCGTCGCTTCGTCAACTCCTCCAGTCCGTGGTCGCTGGCGTACATCAGGCGCCGAACGCCTCGTCCACCAGCGCCTGCTGCTCCTCCTGGTGCCGGTGGTGCGAGCCGACTGCCGGCGATGCGCTCTCCGGTCGGGTGATGGAGCGCAGGGGCCGATCCAGGTAGCGAGGCAGGTTCAACGCCATGAACGGCCAGGCGCCCTGGTTCTTCGGCTCCTCCTGGACCCAGATGAGCTCCGCGTCGGGATACCGCTCCAATTCGGCCGGCAGCGTGCGGAACGGGATGGGGTAGAGCCGCTCCATCCGGACGATCGCGACGTCGTCGATGCCCCTCTTGGTTCGCTCGGCGAGCAGGTCGTAGTAGACCTTGCCGGAGCACAGCAGCACGCGGCGGACTTTCGCCGGCTCCACCTCCCGGTCACCGATGACGGCCCGGAAGTAGCCGGAGGTGAAGTCCGCCGCGGGCGAGGTGGCGGCCTTGGCGCGCAGCAGCGACTTCGGAGTGAAGATCACCAGCGGCCTGATCAGCTTGGAGTAGACCTGCCAGCGGAGCAGGTGGAAGTACGAGGCCGGGGTCGTGGGAAGAGCGACCGTCATGTTGTCCTCGGCGCACAGCTGCAGGTAGCGCTCGATCCGCGCCGAGGAGTGATCCGGCCCCTGGCCCTCGTAGCCGTGCGGCAGCAGCAGCGTGACCGAGGAGCGTTGGCCCCACTTCGCTTCGCCGGAGGCGATGAACTCGTCCAGGATCGTCTGGGCGCCGTCGGCGAAGTCGCCGAACTGCGCCTCCCAGAGCACCAGCGCGTCCGGACGCGCAACGGAGTAGCCGTACTCGAAGCCCATCGCGGCGAACTCGCTCAGCAGCGAGTCGTAGACGAACAGCTTTCCGCCGAGGTCGTAGCAGCGCTTGAGCGGCTTGTACTGCCACCCGGTCTGCCGGTCGACGATGACCGCATGCCGGTGCCCGAAGGTGCCGCGCCGAGAATCCTGGCCCGCGAGCCGTACCCAGCGGCCCTCGTTGACCAGGGAACCGAAGGCCAGCGCCTCGCCCATGCCCCAGTCGATGGTGTCCTCCTCGACCATGCGGGCGCGGCGCTGCAGCTGCACGGCAAGACGCGGGTGCAGCGTGAACCCCTCGGGCATGGTCAGCTGCGACTCCACCACCCGCGCCACCATCTCCGGCGCGATCGCGGTAGGAACCTCCGCGGCGGGGCTCTGCGGCTTCAGGTGCAGCACGCCGGTCTGCTCGACCTCGGCCGAGGTGGGTGTGAAGGACTCCTGGACCGTGATCGCCTGGCGGGTTTGCAGGAACACCTCTTCCAGCTTGGACTGGAAGTGGCGCAGCGCCGCCTCGGCCTCCTCCACCGTGATGTCCCCGCGGCCGATCAGCGCCTCGGTGTAGTTCTTGCGGACCGAGCGCTTGGAGTCGATGATCCCGTACATCAACGGCTGCGTCAGCGAGGGATCGTCGGCCTCGTTGTGGCCGCGCCGCCGGTAGCAGATCATGTCGATGACGACGTCCTTGTGGAAGCGCTGGCGGTAGGCGAAGGCCAGCCGGGCGACCCGGACGACGGCTTCCGGGTCGTCGCCGTTGACGTGGAAGATCGGTGCCTGGACCATCCGCGCGACGTCGGTGCAGTAGTGGCTCGACCGGCTGTATCGCGGCGACGTCGTGAACCCGACCTGGTTGTTCACGATGATGTGGATGGTGCCGCCGGTCTGGTAGCCCTGCAGCTGCGAGAGGTTCAGCGTCTCGGCCACGACCCCCTGGCCCGCGAATGCGGCATCGCCGTGCATGAGCACCGGCAGTACGTCGAACCGCTGCTCGAGGGGCAATCGGTCCTGCTTGGCCCGCACGATCCCCTCCAGGACCGGGTTCACAGCCTCCAGATGCGACGGGTTGGCTGCCAAGTACACCTCGCAGGTGGCCCCGGAGTCCGCGGTGAAGGATCCGTTGGTGCCGAGGTGGTACTTCACGTCGCCGGACCCCTGGACCGAACCGAGCCCGTAGTTGCCCTCGAACTCGGCGAAGATCTGTGCGAAGTTCTTGCCGGCGATGTTCGCGAGCACGTTCAGGCGGCCACGGTGCGGCATGCCGATGCAGACCTCCCGCATGGCCTCCTCGGCCGCCTCGGTGAGCACGGCGTCCAGCAGCGGGATGACCGACTCCCCGCCCTCCAAGCTGAAGCGCTTCTGGCCGACATACTTGGTGTGCAGGAAGGTCTCGAAGGCCTCGGCTTCGTTGAGCTTGCGGAGGATCCGCAGCTGCTCCTCGCGCGGCACCTTCGAGTGCGGCACCTCCAGGCGGTCCTGGAGCCAGTTGCGCTCCTCCGGCTCCTGGATGTGCATGTACTCGGTGCCGATGGTGCGGCAGTACGAGTCGCGCAGCACGCCGAGGATGTCGCGCAGCTCCATGAGCGCCGAGCCGCCGAAGCCGCCGGTGGCGAACTCCCGGTCGAGGTCCCACAGCGTCAGGCCGTGGCTCAGCACCTCGAGATCCTCGTGCGATCGCTGGTGGTACTCCAGCGGATCGGTGTCGGCCATGAGGTGGCCGCGCACTCGGAATGCGTGAATGACCTCTTGGACGCGGGCGGTCTTGTTGAGGTCGGTGTCGTGCGATGCGGAGATGTCGCGCGACCAGCGGATGGGCACGTAGGGGATGCGGACATCGGCGAACACGCGGTCGTAGAACTCGTGCTCGCCGAGGAGCAGTTGGTGCACCAGCCGGAGGAACTCCCCGGACTGCGCCCCCTGGATGACGCGATGGTCGTAGGTCGACGTCAGGGTGAGGATCTTGGATACCGCGTTGCGGGACAGGCTCTCCGGGGAGGCCCCCTGCCATTCGGCCGGGTACTCAAGAGCGCCGACGCCGACGATGACGCCCTGGCCCTGCATCAGCCGTGGGATCGAGTGGACGGTCCCGATCCCGCCGGGATTGGTCAGCGTGGCGGTGGTGCCGACGAAGTCGTCCACGGTGAGACGGCCCGCCCGCGCCTTGCGGACGAGGTCTTCGTACGTTGCCCAGAATTGCGCGAAGGACATGGTCTCGGCGGCCTTGACGCTCGGCACCAGCAGCTGCCTGCTGCCGTCTGGCTTGGCGAGGTCGATGGCGATACCGAGGTTGACGTTCGCCGGCTGCACGAGGTTCGGTTTGCCCTCGATCTCGGCGAAGGAGACGTTCATCGCCGGCATCCGGGCCAGCGCCTGCACCAGGGCGTAGCCGACCAGATGGGTGAAGGACACCTTGCCGCCGCGCGCGCGAGCCAGGTGGTTGTTGAGCACCGTCCGGTTGTCGATGAGGACTTTGGCCGGGATAGAGCGCACGCTCGTGGCCACCGGGATCGACAGCGAGGAGTTCATGTTGGCCACAACCCGGGCCGACGCGCCCCGCAGCGGAGTCGTGGCGGCTTCATCCGACTCTTCCGAGACCGGCTCGGACGCCGTGCCGATCCCGCGATTCGGAGCGGTTGACGTGGGAGGCGAGGCCGCCGGGGTGGGCAGTTCCAGGTCGGAGAGCCGCGGGGCGCTGCTCGCCGGTGGCGGCGGGCCCGGGATGCGGGGCTCGGCGCCCGCACCGAGGCGGTGCTCGGGGGGCGTCGGCGAGGGCCCGGGCTGCTTCGACGTGACCGGTGCCGGCCGAGTCTCGCCGGTCACGGTGTCGGTGACCGCGGCTGGAGCCTCCAGCGCCGCAGAGCGCAGCGCGGAGTAGTCGGTAGGTTGGTAGTCGGCGAAGAAGTCCCACCACGCCGGATCCACGGAGTCCCGGTCGCGCAGATACTGCTCGTACAGCTCGTCGACGAGCCACTCGTTGGGACCGAACGTCGTGCGGCTTTCAGACACGGGCCGATTCTCTCATCCGGGGAGTGATCTCTGCTGCATAGCGTACGCGCGGGCGCTGCGGCGCGGCAGCGCCGACCGCAGCGGATCCCGCAATCGGCATCGGTAGTGCCGCAGTTGCCGTCAGAGGTGTGCGGCAGCCGTTCCCCGCTCCGCCTGTTGCCGGGAAGACTCACATAGATCGGTCTCGCGGGGATTTCCCGCGGGGACCGAGGCAGCTGGTCAGTCCGGATGAGGCTTGCCGGCGAGTAGTGAGCGCAGGTGGTCGCGATGTCCCCGCAACGATGTTGGACGGAGCAGGGGTGGCGCGAGCCCGGGCCCGGCCCGGCCCGCGCACGCGGTGGTGGGTCTGTGGCCCTGACTCTCCGACGGGGCGCCGCTGTCGGCAGAGCCCGGCGGACCGGCAGCCACCCGGGCCGCTCACCGCTAGGCTGCTGCGGTGCTGGTGACCCGCATCGCGCCCACGCCCAGCGGCTACCTGCACCCGGGCAATGCGGTGAACTTCCTGCTCACCGCATGGCTGGCGCGCCAGCACGCTGGCCGGTTGCTGTTGCGGATCGACGATATGGACGCCGCACGCGTGCGGCAGGAGTACCTGGCCGATGTGTTCGCAGTCCTGGAGTGGCTCGGTATCGGGGTCGATGAGGGGCCCGGCGATGTCGCGCAGTTCCGGCGCGAGTACTCCCTGCTGCATCGAAGGCACGCGTATTGGGAGGCGATTGCTGACCTGCGATCGGCTGGTGTCGACATCTACGCATGTCGGTGCTCCCGGCGCGACCTTGCTGGCCACGCCGCCGGGTACTACCCGGGCACGTGTCACGGCGCCGACGTCCAGTGGCGGGCGGGCGAGACGTCGCTGCGCGTGTCCTTGCCGCGGCCGTGCCGCGTTGCGGTCGATGGGCGCCTCGTGGACGTCGCGGGAGTCATGGGCGACTTCGTCGTGTGGCGGCGCGACGATGTGCCGGCCTACCAGTTGGCCTCGGTAGTGGAGGACCGAGATCTGCGGGTGAACGCCGTCGTACGCGGAGCGGACCTCGTCCCATCGACCGCGGCACAGCTGGTGCTCGCCCCGTGGCTGGGTGCCGACGCGTTTGCCGGCGCTGACTTCCGGCACCACGGACTGGTGCAGGGCGCGGATGGGGCCAAGCTGTCCAAGTCGGCCGGTCGGCAGGCGCAGTCGATCGTCGGCGACGCTGCTCTGCTCGGATCCATCCGCCGGCAAGCCCGGGAGCTGGCCGCCACGGTCGGGATCGAGCCGGGCGACTGATCGGGTGGTCTCCTTGTTCTCGAGCGGCCGCGCCTGTCAGCGCGTGCCGTGTGCCCGCGCGGATGCAGCGGCCGCGTCGGTCCACCCGCCCGCCGCGAGGCACCTCGCGACGAGGCGGTGTTTGGATCCCGGACCGGTGGGCATGACCAGGGTGAGCGACCTGAGGAGGAATCGTGCCCGACGACAACACCCAGCCGATCCCCGCCTACTCCGACAGGACCGTCGTCATGGTCCACCCCGGCCACCAGATCGATCCCGAGCCTGCCCCCGTTGCCCCGGCTCCCCAGCGCCGGGTCCGCTCCTGGGCGTGGAGCCTGATCTCCGGCCTGGCCGCCGTCGCGCTGTTCGTCAGCGGGACCCTCCTCGGAGGATTCCTGAACTCCGCCAACACCCACACCGACGCCGAACTGGATCAAGCCCGCCAGGAGGCTGCCCAGGAGTCCTACGACGCAGGCTTCGACGAGGGGCTCGTTGAGGGCGCCAGCGATCTGGAGTCCAACGCCAAGGAGTCCTACGAGTCCGGATACCAGCAGGGCTTCCAGGACGGCCTGGCCCAGGGCGCCGAGGACGACGCGAAGCAGGACGACGCGAAGCAGGACGACGCGAAGCAGGACGACGCCAAGCAGGACGACGCCAAGCAGGACGAGGCCAAGGCCGTCGCCGGGCAGGGCTGACGCCAGCCCGCCGAGTCAGGTGATGTCGCGGCGCAGAGTGGTCCGAACCGCCAGCATGGCGAAGCCGAGGCCGTAGCCGAGGAGGACGAGGGCCGCAGCTGCCACCGGCAGGTAGGTGGCGCCGCTGAAGGACTCCACCTGCAGGACGCCGTTGAAGGCCCCGCCGGGCAGCCACTTGCCGACCCCCGGCCACAGCGCGACGATCAGCGATTCCACCAGCAGCACCCAGACCAGCGCGCCGGTGATGGCCGCGATCTGGTTGCGCACCAGCGATCCGAAGCCGACCCCGAGCACGGCGTACACGGCGAACCCCAGGACGACCCCCGCGCTGATCGCGGCGAACTCGCTCCAGTCCACCGGACCCATCTCCACCACGGCGAGGCCGACCCCGACGCATGCCAGCACGGCCACGACGCAGGCGACGGCGACGATGGCGGCGAGGCCGGCGGCAGCAACCATCTTGGCCCCGATCAGTTGCCCGCGCCGCGGCGTCGCCAGCAGGGTCGCAGTGATGGTCTGGTGCCGGTACTCGGACGTCATGCTCAGGATCCCCAGGACCAGCACGAGGACCGAGGACGACCCTGCCGAGGCGTACAGCGTCCGCAGCGCGGCGGGGTCGGTGAGCTCGGGCACGTTCGCGCCCTCCAGGTTCGCGCCGCTGAGCGCGATGAGGACGCCGGCGTTGACGAAGGTGAACAGGACCGCGGCCAGGGCGAGCCCGAACCACATTCGGACGGTGATGAGCTTGCGCCACTCGCTGCGCAGCGAGTTCATGATCGCTCCTGGGTGTTCTGCGATGGGGCGGTGAGCTCCAGGAAGACCTGCTCGAGGTCACGCGCGCGCTGCGTCAGCCCGTGGAGCTCCACCCCGGCGCGGAAGGCGACAGCCCCCACCTGGGCGGCAGTTGCTCCGCGCACGAGCAGTTCCTTGCCGCTGTCTTCGACGACCGCGTCCGGTAGCTGGTCCGACAGGGCGGCGGCGAGTCTTGCCGGGTGCGGGGACAGGACCGCCACATGGGCCTGCATGTGCTCGCCCTCGATCGCCGCCAGCGAATCGGAGGCCACGAGGCGGCCGCGGTTGATGATGATGACGTCGTCGGCGGTCTGCTGCACTTCGGCGAGCACGTGGCTGGAGACGAGCACGGTGCGCCCTTGGCCGGCGAGGTAGCGCAGGAACCCGCGCAGCCAAGCGATGCCCTGCGGGTCCAGTCCGTTGGCGGGCTCGTCCAGGATCAGGTACTGCGGGTCGCCGAGCAGCGCGACCGCTAGGGCCAGCCGCTGCCGCATGCCGAGCGAGTACTCGCCGACTCGCCGCCGACCCGCGTCGGCGAGCCCTACCATCGCCAGCACCTCATCGGCTCGCGCATCAGGCAGGCCGGCAGCAGCACCGACCACGGTGAGATGGTCACGAGCACGCCGACCGGGGTAGAACCCGGTCGCCTCCAGCGCCGCTCCGACCGTGCGCACGGGGCTGCTGATGCGCTCGTACGGGGTGCCGTCGAACAGGGCGGTGCCGTCGGTGGGCTGCACCAGCCCCAGCAGGCACCGCAGGGTGGTGGTCTTGCCGGCGCCGTTCGGTCCGAGGAACCCGGTCACCCGGCCGGGTTGCACGTCCACCGAGAGGTCGGCGACCGCGGCCACCGCATCGGCGCCGCGCCCGAACTGCTTGCTGAGTCGCTCGAACGTGATGACGCCGCCGTGCATGTCCCCACTGTGTCACCGCGGCCGCTGCGGGGTATCACTGGGACATGCAGGGTGAGGGGCAGCGATGCTGGTGGGTGCCGGAGGCGGACGACCTGTACCGCGAGTACCACGACACCGAGTGGGGCTTCCCGCAAGCGGATGACACCCGCCTGTTCGAGAAGCTGTGCCTTGAGGGATTCCAGGCCGGGCTGTCGTGGCGAACAGTGCTGGGCAAGCGCGAGCGGTTCCGGCAGGCATTCGTCGGCTTCGATATCGACGCGGTGGCCGAGTTCGGCGAGGCCGACGTTGTCCGCATGCTGGCGGACCCCGGCCTCATCCGGCACCGGGGCAAGCTCGAGGCGGCGGTCGGCAACGCCGCAGTGGCCCAGCGCATCCGTCGGGAGCGCGGTTCGCTGGCGGCCTTCGTCTGGGACTACGAGCCTGAAGCGGCCTCGGTCGAGGTCTCGGCGGCGGCGGTCCGGCGGCGCACCACCTCGCCGGAGGCGACCGCCCTGGCGACGGACCTGCGGCGGCGCGGTTGGCGGTTCCTCGGTCCCACGACCGCCTACGCCTTCGCCCAGGCGGTGGGGTTGGTGAACGACCACGTCGAGGACTGCCCGGTGCGGCCGGAAGTGGTAGCGGCCCGGCAGCGGTTCTCGCCTCCGGCGTCGACGTGACTCGCCGAAGGCGCGCACCGGTCGGTGCAGCGGCGGCGCAGGACGACGCCTCCGTCGACCGTCCTCGCAGGCGCTGCTCGTGCGAGCAGCAGGCGCATCCGGCCCGGTGGTGCGGCAGGCCGTCCCGGTGGCTCCGACCTCCGCCGGCGCCGCCGACCGACGTGCCGCCGGCGCGTTCGTCGCGCTGACCGTCCTGGCCAGCGGCAACGGCCATTGGTCTCAGCAATCGCCAGCTGGAAGGCTCTGGGGAGCGGTGCTGAGGTTCCTGCTCGCGGCAGCGGTGCTCACCGCGCTGTTGCTCGTGCGGGCGCGCGCCGTGGCCTCGCGGCAGGGTGCTCCAGGGAGCACCGGGGTTCGGCGTCTTCGGGCTGACCGCCGCGTGCACGCTGACCTACCGGGCGCTGCAGACGATCCAGGCGGACTGGCCCGGACACTGCTTGCCCTTGTCCGGGCAACACTGCTGCTGGCATCGGCGGTCGGGCGGGGGCGGCTCAGCGGGCACGCGCTGCTCGGGGCCGCGGCCGTCGGCGAGTGTCGAGCCGCGACCAGCTGCCCCTGATCGAGAGTGCCCGGTGATGCCTCGGGAGATAGGCGCCGCGGCTTCGGCCGGCCTTCAGTCGGCGAAGCGCAGCGCCTGTGTGGGGCACGCGGCGACCGCCGCCTCCGCCACCTCGCGCAGCTCTTCTGCGGGGTCTGGCGCCAGCACGACCAGCACCCCGTCGATGCCCATCGCGAACACCTCCGGCGCCGCCGCCTCGCACATGCCGGTGGACGCGCAGCGGTGCTCGTCGTGGGTGATCCTCACCGCGCCGCCTCCGGTGTGAAGCGCACGGTCATCCGGTTGATGCCGTGGAAGAAGTTGCTGGAACTGGTCACCGGCTCGCCGACGACATGGATGTCGGGCAGCCTGGTGAGCAGCTCGGCGAACAGGGCGGCCAGCTGGCGGCGCGCCAACTGGTTGCCGAGGCAGTGATGGATGCCGCCGCCGCCGAACGAGATGTGCGGATTGGGCGAGCGGGACAGGTCGAGCAGTTCGGGGTGGTCGAAGACCTCCTCGTCCCAGTTGGCCGAGGCGTAGAACATGACCACCTTCTCCCCAGCGCGGATTCGCTGGCCCCGCAGCTCGCAGTCCCGCGCGGCGGTGCGGCGGAACGTCATGATCGGCGTCGACCAGCGCACGATCTCCTCCACCGCGCTGGGCAGGCGGCCGGGCAGATCGGCCAGGAGCCAAGCCCGCTGGTCGGGGAAGTCGGTGAGCGCCCGCATGCCGTGGCTGGTGCTCTGCCTGGTGGTGTCGGTGCCCGCGATCAAGAGGAGGTTGAGGAAGGACGCGATCTCCTCATCGGTCAGGCGCTGTCCGTCCACCTCGGCCTGCACCAGCGCGGTGAGCAGGTCGTCCTCGGGCCGGGACCGGCGCTCGGCGATCTGCCGGGCGGAAAGCCCGAACACCGTGACGGTCGCCTCGAGCATCCTGGGCAGCGGATCGAGGCCCTGCATGACTTCGCTGTCGCGCCATCCGCCGACGAACTCCGCCGCCCGCAGGATCGTCATCCGATCCGCCATGGGGAAGCCCACCATGTCGCAGATGTTGTGCAGGGGGACCAGGGCAGCGACCCGGGCGACGAAATCGACCTCGCCCTGCTGTGCGATGTCGTCCACGACGCGGCGCGCGTTGTCGACGATATGGCCGTTGAAGCGGGCCATCTGCCGGGGCGTGAATGCCGAGACCAGCAGGCGACGGATCTGGGTGTGCCGCGGCGGATCCATCGCGATGAAGCCCTGGCCGGCGTCGAGGAGCTCCTTGGGCATGGAGTCGAAGACGACGCCCTCGCCGGACACGAAGTCTTCGGGCCGTCGCGTCACCTCGACCAGGTCCGCGTGCCGCACCACGGCCCAGAAGCCCTGGTCGTCCGGGTCGACGAAGAGGGGGTCCGCGGCCGGGGGGTGCCAGGAGATCGGTCGCTCGCGTCGCAGTTCGGCGAACGTGCGCTCCCGGTCAGCAGCCGTGCCCGCCCAGAAGGCATGGCTGGACACGTCGGCGAGATCGTAGGGGCGGGCAACTGCGGAAGCCGTCATGGGCGACAATCTAGCCAGAATGTCAAGTGATGTCGACGGCCAACCTGCAATGCCCAAGCTGTGGCAAGATCGGGAGCGTGACTACGGCCGCCGCGATCCGCGCCGACGCCCGGCAGCGCCTGCGCGACGCGCTGCTGGATGCCGCCGCCGCGACGGCTGCGGACACCGGCTGGAGCTCGGTGCGGATCGGAGCGGTTGCCCAGCAGGTGGGCGTCAGTCGCCAGACCGTGCACAACGAGTTCGGCACGAAAGCAGCGCTCGGCCAGGCGCTCGTGCAGCGCGAGGCGGACATGCTCCTCGCCCGGGCGCTGGAAGTGATGCAGATGCGGGCCGATGACCCGGCCGCAGCCGTGTCGCAGGCAGCCACCGATGCGCTGGTCGGGCTCGGCGAGCACCCCTTGCTCCTGTCCATCATCGCGGGCCCGGCCGACGATGCCCTGCTGCCGCTGCTCACCAGCCGGGCGGGGCCGCAGGTGGAGCGGGCGACGGCGGCAGTGACAGCGTGGGTTCTCGGCCAGGCCCCGGACGCCGAGGCTCGGCAGACGAGCGCGGCTGTCGACGCCGTGGTGCGCCTGGTCATCAGCCATGCGGTGATGCCCAGCGAGTCGCCGGAGATCGTCGGCCCGCGGCTGGGCCGCATCTTCGCGGTGGAGCTGGCGGCGGCACGTGGGGGCGACCAGCGGTGAACCTTCCGGCCCGAGCGGTCGGCGACGAGCAACGCCCCCGCCGTCACGGCATCCGCAGCGCCGCTGCCTCACCCCCGCAGCCGGTACTCCTCTGTGCGCCTTGCGGACCAGCCCACGAGCGGGAGCAGCGCCAGGCAGATGGCGCCGGCGATGGCGAGGTCCTGCCAGACCTCGGCCAGGCCGGCGTTGTTCAGCGACGAGTCGAAGATGGGCTGCAGGAAGTAGTACGTGGGCGCTAGTTGCGCGATCCACTGCGGCAGGTTCGGGAACAGCGCCAGCAGCCCTGGCAGGACGATGAGGATGCCGCCGGCCTTGATCCAGGTGTAGAGCGTGTTCATGTCGCTGGCCCACATGCCCAGCAGCAGCCCCAGTTCCACCAGCATCACGGTGCCCACGGCCAGGCTGAGCACGATCACGGCCGGCTGCTCGCCGAAGGCGTTGTTGATGAGCAGCGTCACCACGCCCATGAACAGCGCCAGCGTCCCGGCGAAGATCGCCTTGGACAGCAGGAACTGCCCCATGGTCGCCGGGGTTGCCAGGACCGCGTTGAGCGTTCCCTTCAACCGCTCGTCGAGGATGGACGCGGCCGGGACGAACAGGGCTGCCACCACCAGGGCGTACACCACGAGCAGCGGCAGCACGCGGTCGCCGATCGGGATGTAGTCCTCATCCCCGACGATGCTCACCGTGACCCGGACGCCCGAGTCGTCGCCGGCGGCCTGGCGAAAGGCCGAGGTCAGGGCGGCGGACAGGACGGCGCGGTCGGAGGCCAGCGACTGGCCGGCCACCAGATAGGCGACCTCGACCTGCTGGCCGGACTGCAGCCGGGCGTCGGTGTCGGCTGGCAGCAGGAGCACGGCGTCGACATCGTGGGCGGCGACGGCGGCCCGCGCCTCGTCCTCGCTGTCGTAGCCGCCGACCCGGATGCCATCGACCGCCTGCACCGCGGAAGCGACCGCCGAGTCGCCCGCGTCGGCGATACCGAGGCGCGGTTCGCCTGCCAGGAGGTTGCCGAACACGGCCGCCACGACGAGGGTCATGATCAGCGGCATGGCGACGGCCAAGAGGACGACGGGGGAGCGCGGTCCGAGCTTCATCTCCCGGCCCAGCATGGTGAGCACGCGGCCTGCGGGGCGTGCGGTGGTCGGCGCGGTGCCCACCGGCGCAGTGGTCGTCATAGCTTCGCCACCCTTCGGTTGAGCGTCCAGGCGCCGACCAGGAGCAGGCCGACTCCCCAGGCGGCCATGGCTGCCAGCGCGGGGGCCGCCGCCGACCAGGTCAGCCCGCCGGCGCTGGCGTCGATGACGGTCTGCACCAGGCCGTAGGTCGGCAGGATCTTCACCCACAGCGCGGGATCGCCGGGGAGCAGCGCAGCCATCGCCGGCACGATCAGCGGGACCATGACCAGCATCCCCATGATCAGGGTGTCCATGAAGTCGCGGCCGAAGGCCCCGACCAGGAGGCCGAGGCCGGTCACCATGACGGCGCCGAGCAGCAGGGCGGTGAGGACCAGCGGTGCCGACTGCCCGAACGCACCGATGAGCAGGCCCAGCAGCACGACCTCGCTGAACGCCAAGAGCGTCCCGAAGATGCCCTTGGCCGCGATCAGGTGCCCGGCGTTGGCCGGTGTGGCCAGCAGGGCGGTGGCGGTCCGCTCCTGCACCTCTCCGGCGACGAGGGTCGCGAGGGCGAACACCTCCATGAGCAGCACGACGACCAGGAGCAGCGGCCGCATCTGCTCGGCGAGGGAGATCTGGTCGCCGACGCGGTCGGTGCCCACGATCTGCGTCTGGGTGGCCAGGTCCACCGGCGGTGCCTGGCCGGTGAGCGCGAAGCCGATCTCCTGCGCGGCGGACTCCAGCAGCGTCGAGTACTGCGGTGGCAGGCCCGCGGGGACCACCACGACCACCTCGGCCTCGCCGGTCGCCAGTCCGGAGGAGAAGCCGCTGGGGATCACCAGGCCGGCCGTCACCTCGCCGCCATCCTCGACGGCTTGTGCCAGCGCCGCGCGGCTGCCGTACACGGTGACCGAGACGCCGACGGCATCGGCCCCGTCGGTGCCGCTGAGATCCAGGCCCTCCAGCACGGAGGGATCCAGCGATCCCTCCGCCACCACGACACCGACCGGGAAGGTCTCGTCCACCGACGTCGGGAGGAACTGGTAGATGATCGACCACACCACGAGCACCAGCACCGTGATGAACACGATGAACCGGTTGCGGCGAAACGCCACCGCGTCCTTGGCCAGGATCGCTGCGACGATGGCAGGGCCGCTGACCCCGGTGTCGCGCTCAGCCGTCCGGTCGGCGATCTGGACGCTCATGCCAGCCCCCGGCCGGCGTACTCGACGAAGACGTCCTCCAGCGTCGCCTCGGCGGTGTGCAGGGTCAGCAGGTCGGGGTCTGCGACGGCGGCGGTCACCAGGCTCGCCGCGCCGGGGTCGTCCATCGCGATCACCCGCTCCCGCACGCCGTCGCCGTCCCGGGTCCGGATGGTCAGCGACCGCGTGCCGTGCCGCAGCTTCAACACCTCCGGCGACTCGGCGACCAGCACGGTTCCGGCGTTGACGAAGGCGACCCGATCGGACAACTCGTCGGCCTCGTGCATGTCGTGGGTGGTGAGCAGGACGGCTGCACCCCGCTCGGCCTCCTGCTTGACCAGCTCCCGTACCGCGATGGCCGAGACCGGGTCCAGCCCGTCGGTAGGCTCGTCGAGCACCAGGACGTCCGGTTGATTGACCAGTGCGCGCGCCATCATGAGCCGCTGCCGCATGCCTTTGCTGAAGCCCGAGACGCGGTCCTTGGCGCGCGGCGCCAGATCGACTCGGTCCAGCAGCGGCCCGGTGTCGAGGTTGCGGATGCCGAAGAGCTTGGCGAAGAACCGCAGGTTCTCCTCGGCGGACATCGCGGTGTAGAGGTTCTTCTCCTCGAAGCACACCCCGAGCCGGGCCTGGATGTCGTCGCGCCGCTGCGGCATGGGCAGACCGAGGATGCTGATCTCGCCGGAGTCCGGCCGCAACTGGCCGATGATCATCTTGATCGTGGTCGACTTGCCGGCGCCGTTGGGACCGAGCACACCGAGGATCTCGCCCGGCTCCACCGACAGGCTCACGCCGTCGACGGCGCGGACCGTGCCGTAGGAGAAATGGAGATCGACGACCTCGATCGCACTCATGGTGCTCCTTTCGGCGCACTGCCCGCCATCACTGCCAGGGTGGCGGACCGGGGCGGGGGAGATGCAGGGGCGAAGGTCCTCCCGCCGGGTCGTTGGCCCGGCGGGAGGCGGTGGGTCGCCGCAGCCGGCCGCGGCCGGCATCCGCGGCGGCGATGGCCTGCCGGAGTTGGCTGCCGGAGCGCCGAGCGGGCCGGTCGGCGAAGGGGAGGCCCGCTGACCGACGCGGTGGGCATCGTGGCGGCCGGGTGCTGCTGCGGCCGGGATCCGGGGTCCGCGTCGGGGCCCACGGCCAGCGTCGTCGCCCGCGGCTCCCGGGCCGTCGCGATGCGGCGCTGTGGAGGGCGATGCGCAACCGGGGACGGCCGTCCAGGCCACGGCGAAGGGAAGGATCGGCGGGGGCCGGCGCTCGGCACCGCCCGACGCACCAGGGCCGCCATGGTGGGCGTTGGGCGATAGCGCCGCCAGACGCTCCCGCCCCGCTGGAGCATCTGGCACGTCCGTCCCCGGCGCTCGTCCAGCTTCCCGCCCTCGGGCCGAGCCGTTCCCATCGGCTCCGGGGCGTGTTGACCTCAGAGGACCGCACCCACAGCGACCGGGAGGCCTGCGCCGGCACCACGGACTCCCCGCACCAGTTCCCGGATGAGCGCGTCGGACTGACCGGCGAGCGCAGCCACCGGCAGCATCGCAGCCGCCGCCTGCTCGATGATGCGCCCGCTGAAGTACCCGCGGGCGATCAGCAGCGGCACCACGATGCTCGACGCGGGATCCAGGTCCAGGTCGGCGAGCCGTGCCCCCGGGCCGCTGGCGTGGGCGATGGGGGTGCCCAGGGCGTCGGCGGTCTCCTGCCACTTCTGGAGCACGGCGCGGTCCCGGGTCCCGGCCGTGACGAGCACCGGTGTCCGCCCGGGGGCGACCCCCGCAGTCTCCTCGACGAGCGCGCGGCCCCACGGTGTCGCCGAGGTCAGCAGCGGTGGTGCCGACATGACCAGCGGAACCGGGGCCTGCGCAACCGCTTCGCCCACATCCACCTGCACGTGGTATCCGGGGCTGAGGAGCAGCGGCACGACGACGCCCGGGCGGTCGGCGACATCTGCCAGTCGGGGCGGGCAGTGGTCGAGGTAGCAGGCGTGCACGTCCTGGCCGAGCGCGGACGACAGCCGCTGCGCGATGCCGTCGACATCGCCTGCGTGCCGCGGGTCCGCGCTGCCGTGCGCCAGCAGGTAGACCGTCACCGCGCCGCCACGGCGGGCACCGTCTCCTCGACGTCGCGCGTGTGCTGGGGCAGCGCGTGTCCGGCCGCGGCGCTGGAGCGCGCCAGATCGCCCAGGGAGCCGCGGAGTGCCACGACGTCGCCGACGACGACGATCGCCGGGGAGGCGACCCCGCTGCGCCGGGCGATGTCGGCGATGTCGGCCAGGGTTCCGACCTCGGTCCGCTGCGCGGGGGTCCACCCGCGCTCGATGATCGCCGCCGGAGTCGTGGCCGGTCTGCCGGAGGCGACCAGGGCCTCGGCGGTGGCGCCGAGCGTGCGCGTTCCCATGAGCAGGACCAGCGTGGCATCGGCGGGGGCCTCGCAGGCCTGCCGCGCGACCTCGTTCGGGCCGCCATGGCCGGACAGGACGACCACGGAAGAGGTGATGCCGCGGTGGGTCACCGGGATACCCGCCGATGCGGGCACCGACAGCGCCGAGGTCACGCCCGGCACGACCTCAACCGGGATCCCTGCCCGGACGCACGCGAGGGCTTCCTCGCCGCCCCGGCCCAGCAGGAACGGGTCGCCACCCTTCAGCCGCACCACCCGGTGCCCCTCGCTGGCCCGCTGCACGAGGAACGCGTCGATCTCCTGCTGGGTCCAGCTGTGATGCCCGGGCCGCTTGCCGGCGTAGCGGATCTCCACATCGGCGTCGAGGTCGGCGAGGACCGCGGCCGGCACGAGGTGGTCGGTGACCACGACGTCGGCCTGGCGCAGCAGCCGCCGACCCCGGATCGTCAGCAGGTCCGGATCGCCGGGCCCGCCGCCGATGAGGGTGACGCCGCCGCCGGTGGGCGACGGCTTGCGCCGGCGCCGCAGCGGGATCTCGCCATCGGCGAGGGCCGAGGCGATGCCCCGTCGCACGGCAACGGCCCGTCGCGGGTCCCGACCGCCGTTCACGGCGACGGTCACGCCGTCCTGGGCGGTCGTCGTGCCGCACCACGCCGGCGAGGCTGCCGCGTCGGAGGCCCGCACCGACCAGATCCGCGCGGCCTCGGCCGCGGCGACGACGGCATCGTCGACGACGGGGTCGCCGGTCGCCGCGTGGACCAGCCAGGCCTGCTCGACGTCGCCGGGCTCGAACCCGCGGGCGCGCCACGTCAGGCGCTGCTCGCAGGACCAGGAGGCCACCGTCGACGTGGCCTGCGGTGCGACGACGTCGACGAGCGCTCCGGAGCCGAGCAGGGACTCGATGCGCCGGGTCGCCACCGGACCCGCGCCGACGACCAGCACACGTCGACCCTCGAGGTTCACGAACAGGGCGTAGTCGTTCATAGGTGCAACCCGCATTCCACCTTGGTGCGGCCGCTCCAGCGACCAGATCGCTCGTCCTCGCCGTCGACCACCGGGCGGGTGCACGGCGAGCAGCCGATGGACCGATACCCCACCTGCCGCAACGGGTTCTCCATGATCGAGTACTGCTCGATGCAGGCGTCGATATCGGCATCGCTGAACGCCGCAATCGGGTTGATCTTGATCATGGCGTGCTTGGCGTCCCACGCAACCAGCGGAGTCTCCGCCCGACCGGCATGGTCGCCGCGCCGCAGCCCGGTCGCCCACGCGTCATAGCCGTGCAGCGCCGCATCCATCGGCGCGGTCTTGCGCATCGCGCAGCATGCGTCCGGATCGCGCTGCCACAGGTGCTCGCCGTGGCGGTGGTCCTGCTCGGCCACGCTGAGGTCCGGCTTCAAGGACCGGACGTTGACCGGGTACATCTGGGCCACGGCATCGCGCAGGCCGAGGGTCTCGGCGAAGTGGTAGCCCGTCTCGGCGAAGAGCAGGTCGACGCCCGGCACGGCTTTCGCCGCCAGGCACGCCATGACGCCGTCGGAGAACGACACCGCCACGGCGAGCCGGTCCACGCCGAGCGTGTCGCCGAACCATTGCAGCAGGGCGACCGGGTCGGCGTCGTCGCCGAAGACCGATTCGGCTTCCGAGACGATGGCGCGCAGCTGCGACTCCGGCCGCCGCGGCGGTGCGAGGTCGACGTCGATCGTCATCGCAGGACCTCCTCGTCGGCCCGGGCGGTCCACTCGGCGAACGACTCGCTCTCCCGGCGCCCGTGCAGGTAGTGGCGCAGCACGCGCTCGACGTAGTCGGCCAGGTCATCCCCGGCAAGCCGGTGGCCTCGCAGCGAACTGCCGAACCCGCTGCGCTCGCCCAGCGAGCCGCCGAGGTGCACCTGGAACCCCTCGGCCTGCGTGTCGCCGTCTGGGCACCAGCACCCCTTTCAGGCCGATATCGGCGACCTGGAAGCGGGCGCAGGAGTTGGGGCAGCCGTTGACGTGGATCGCCAGGGGGGTGTCGAAGTCCGGCAGCCGCCGCTCCAGCTCTGCCACGAGATCGGCCGTGCGGCCCTTCGTCTCCGAGATCGCCAGCTTGCAGAACTCGATCCCGGTGCAGGCCATGGCCGACTGCCGAAACGCCGACGGCGCGGTCAGCAGACCCAGGTCCGCCAGCGCCAGCGACAAGGCGGAGGCGTCCGCTGCGGGCACGTCAAGGATGACGAACTTCTGGTAGGGCGTCAGGCGGATCCGGCCGCTGCCGTAGCGCTCGGCGAGATCGGCCATCTGCGCCAGGACCGTGCCGGAGATGCGCCCTACCGTCGGGGCGGCCCCGACGTAGCAGCGGCCGTCGCGCTGCGGATGGATGCCGACGTGGTCGCGTGCGCCTGGTGCCGGCGCTGGCGGCTCCGGGCCGTCGATGAGCGCCCGACCCAGGTACTCCTCCTGCAGGACCTGCCGGAACTTCTCCGGCCCCCAGTCGGCCACCAGGAACTTCAGCCGCGCCTTCGTCCGCAGCCGCCGATAGCCGTAGTCGCGGAAGATCTTGATGACGCCCTCCCAGACGTCGGCGACCTCGTCGAGCGGAATCCATGCCCCGAGCCGCACGGCGAGCTTCGGATTGGTCGACAATCCGCCGCCCACCCAGAGGTCGAAGCCCGGGCCGTGCTCGGGGTGGACGGCCCCGATGAACGACACGTCGTTGACCTCGTGGGCCACGTCCTGGCGCGGGGAGCCGGAGACGGCCGTCTTGAACTTGCGCGGCAGGTTGGAGTACTCGGGGTTGCCGACGCTGCGCCGCACGATCTCCTCGATCGCCGGCGTGCCGTCGATGATCTCGTCGGCAGCGACACCGGCCACCGGCGAGCCCAGCACGATGCGGGGCGTGTCGCCGCACGCCTCGGTGCTGCCGAGTTGCACAGCCTCCAGCCGGCGCCAGATCTCGGGTACGTCCTCCACCCGGATCCAGTGCAGCTGGATGTTCTGACGGTCGGAGATGTCGGCGGTGTTCCGCGCGAACTCGGTGCTGATGCCCGCGATGACCCGGGCCTGGTCGCTGGACAGCGCCCCGCCGTCGCTGCGGACGCGCAGCATGAAGAACTCGTCGTCGAGTTCCTCCAACGGCAAGGAGGCCGTCTTGCCCCCGGGAATCCCGGGGCGGCGCTGGGTGTAGAGGCCCCACCAGCGCATCCGGCCGCGCAGGTCGTCGGCCGGGATGCTGGCGAAGCCCTGCTTGCTGTAGATGTCGATGATGCGCTCGCGGACGTTGAGCCCGTCGTCGGCCGCCTTCAACACCTCGTTGGCGTTGAGCGGCTCACGGCTGCCGAGGGCCCACTGGCCTTCGTCGCGTGGTCTGCGTGGGGGTGCCATGCGTTCGGATCTCCTCGTGCGGATTCCGGACGCGCGGTCGGGGTGGGCCTCCTGGCCAGCACGCAGCACGCTGCCGGTCGGGGGCTTGCGCCCTGGCCGCGTGTCCTGTGGGTCGTGGGGACGTGCGGTCAGGCGCAACAACACATGTCGGCGCACATGCAGCACGGCATGCAACGGCTCTCGGCCGGCATATCCATCCCGCGCGACGACATGCGTAGGACTGTAGCGCATGTCGTCGCGCACGGCGCCACCGATGGTGCTCGCGGCCGGTTGGATGAGCGGATTGTCCGCGTCCGTCGATGCTCGGTGCTGCGCCCATGGGACTGGCGAGCGATGCGCCGTCGGGCTCCTGCGCCCGGCCGGTCGAGCGCAGGAGCGGCGGGTTGGCGCACGCCCCCGGGTCGAACCCCCGCGCTGGCCCGGCACAGCGGCGGTGCTGCTGGGGCTGCGGCGATGGCGCAGGACCGCGCAGCGGCGGCAGCAGCGTCGAGGCGTTGGCCAGCCGGGCGCGTGCCCGTCGGGCCGGAGCAATGACCAACCGGTGTGCCGGTGGTGGAATCGCGGCCGTCCGCCGGCAGGGGGGACGCCACCCGGCGGTCTCGCGGGTGACAGCGCGCCAGGCGGCGATCGAGCGCTGGCCGCCCCGCGGTTCGAGGACGCCAGGTGCGCTCGCGGCGGTCGGGATCGCGGGGACAGGCCGGCGTCGTGCGGGTGCAGGCGCGGGACAACCCCACGAGCGAGGTCGCGCCTCGCAGCCTTGCGGACCGGGCAGCGATGCCGGGTCGGACCTGGGGCGGTCCCGGCGGTACTGCTCCGCTAGGCAGCCGGGTAGGCCGCGGTCGCGATGGCGGCGGAGTAGATCCGGTAGCCGCGGCTGTTCAGGTGCAATCCGTCGCCTGCGTACAGCTCGGGACGGACGCGACCGTCTGCGTCGAGCAGTTCCTTCCACACATCCACGAAGGCCACGTTCGGATCGTCCGCGGCGAGCGCGGCGAATTGCTCGTTCAGGGACTCGTAGCGGTCGCGCAGGAACCAGCGCTGCAGGCTCGGCTTGGCCGCGATGATCGCCACCGTCGTGCCGGGATGGTCCCGGGCAATCGCGGCAAGCAGCCGCTCGGTGTCGGCGATGACCTCGGCTGGGGCCCGGCCGCGGGCGACGTCGTTGTCCCCGGATCCGATGTAGACCTGGTCGGGGGCGAAGCGGCCGATGAGGCCGGGGTAGTGGGCAAGCAGCTGGTCCATCGTGGATCCGCCGAATCCGGTGTTCACGACCTGGGCGTCGGGGAAGGCGGTGTCGCTGCTGTCCCACAGCCGGACCGTGGAACTGCCGGTGATGACGACGACTTCGGCGCCCGGCTCGCGCACGAACGGTTCGGCTGACAGCGCTGCCGCCTCCGCCGCAACGCCGCCGCCGCGACCGGCCACCACCGTCGAGGCTCCGCAGATGAGTGCCGCCCCTGCCAGCAGCGCCGTCACCGCGGCGAGGAAGCGGAGCACGTGCGGCACGGCAGCCCCCCTACGGTTCAATAACGAATCGGTAACGGTCACGTTTCGGTAACGGTACTACTGCCAGGGATTCCGCCGCCAGCCCCGGCGGGCGGAATTGTGTCTGCCGGATATCCGCGGGTCCCGCGGCCGCGGGTCCGGCATAGACTCCTGCCGCATGGGGACCTTGTTCGACGACCTGCCCTTCGGCGCGGCGAGCGAGCGATCAAGCGCGCCCCAGCCCGGCCCGGAGCGATCCCGGCCGCAGCGTGTGGAACCGGAGAGCCTGCTCATCGGCCTCAACGAGCCGCAGCAGCGCGCGGTCGTGCACCGCGGCGGCCCGCTGCTCATCGTGGCCGGAGCGGGATCGGGGAAGACGGGCGTCCTGACCCGCCGGATCGCGCACCTGCTCGCGACCGACGATGCCCGCCCCGGGCAGATTCTGGCGATCACGTTCACCAACAAGGCCGCAGCAGAGATGCGCAGCCGCGTCCTGGAGCTCGTCGGCCCGCGCGCCGAGCACATGTGGGTCTCGACGTTCCACTCGGCCTGCGTGCGGATCCTGCGCCGCGAGGCCGACCGGCTCGGGATGAAGTCGTCGTTCTCGATCTACGACACCGCCGATCAGCAGCGGCTTCTGACAGCCGTGATCAAGGACGTCGGCCTCGACGTCAAGCGGTTCACCCCGCGGGGGGTGTCCGCTCGGATCAGCACTGCGAAGAACGAGCTCATCGATCCCGACAGCTTCGCCGCGCAGGCCCCCGAGCATCCCTACGAGCAGGCCCTGGCCACGATCTATCGGGAGTACCAGCGGCGCCTCGGCCTGGCCAACGCGGTCGATTTCGACGACATCATCGGCCACGTCGTGGCGGTGTTGCAGCTGTTCCCCGACGTCGCCGAGTACTACCGGCGGCGGTTCCGGCACATCATGGTCGACGAGTATCAAGACACCAACCACGCCCAGTACGTGCTGGTGCGGGAGCTCGTCGGCCCCCCCGGCGGAGGCGTGGCGCCGGGCGAGCTGTGCGTCGTCGGCGACGCAGACCAGTCGATCTATGCGTTCCGCGGAGCGACGATCCGCAACATCGAGGAGTTCGAGCGGGACTTCCCCGACGCCACGACCATCATGCTCGAGCAGAACTACCGCTCGACCCAGAACATCCTCACTGCCGCCAACGCGGTGATCGCCCGCAACGACAACCGACGGGAGAAGCGGCTCTGGACGGCCGCCGGCGACGGTGCGCTGGTCACCGTCTACGCGGCCGACGACGAGTACGCCGAGGCGGCCTTCGTCGCCGAGGAGATCGATCGGCTGGCAGACATCGGCGGCGTGCGGCCGTCCGACGTCGCCGTGTTCTATCGCACCAACGCCCAGTCGCGGGCCCTGGAGGACCGGCTGGTCCGGGTCGGCCTGCCGTACCGCGTCGTGGGGGGTGTGCGCTTCTACGAGCGCCGCGAGATCCGCGATGTGCTCGCCTACTTGCGGCTCATGGCCAATCCGGGAGACGAGGTGTCGTGCCGCCGCATTATCAACACCCCGCGCCGCGGCATCGGCGACCGGGCCATTGCGGCGCTCGACCTGTACGCGGAGCGGCAGCGGATCGGCTTCCCCGAAGCCGTTGCCGGTGCGACCAGCGTGCCCGGGCTGGCTGCCCGGACCGCCACGGCGATCGGTCGGTTCAGCGACCAGATGGACGCGCTGCGCACCTTGGCGGAGGCCGGGACCTCGCTGGCCGACCTCGTCGCGGCCGTTGTGGAGCAGAGCGGCTACGCAGCCGAGCTGCAGAAGTCCGACGACCCGCAGGACGAGACGCGGCTGGAGAACCTCGGCGAGTTGGAGTCGGTGGCCGCCGAATACGCCCGGGAGTTCCCCGAGGCAGGCCTGGCGGAGTTCCTGGAGCGGGTGTCCCTGGTCGCCGATGCCGACGAGATCCCCGACGCCGAGGGCGGGGTCATCACCCTCATGACCCTGCACACCGCCAAGGGCCTGGAGTTCCCGGTGGTCTTCCTGACCGGGATGGAGGAGGGCGTGTTCCCGCACGCGAGGTCGTTGGACGACCCGACCGAGTTGGCAGAGGAGCGCCGGCTGGCCTACGTGGGGATCACTCGCGCGCGGCAGCGCCTGTACCTGACCTCGGCGGCGGTCCGATCGGCCTGGGGCGCGCCGGCGCAGAATCCGCCCTCACGGTTCCTGGACGAGATCCCGGCGCCGCTGCTGGACCTGCGGCGCACGTACTCCGACGCACGGGCAGCGGCGACAACGTGGGCACCCACCGGGAGCGCCGGCGGCCGGGGAAGCCGCAGCGGGCCGCGGTCCTCGGCGCCGGTACTCAACGTGGCGGCGGGCGACCGGGTACTGCATGAGAAGTTCGGGCTCGGCTCGGTCGTCAGCGTCGCAGGCAGCGGCGATCGGGCCCAGGCGGCCATCGACTTCGGCAGCGAGGGCGTCAAGCGCCTGCTGCTGCGCTACGCACCGGTCGAGAAGTTGTAGGCGCCCCCGGGCTCAGTTCGCCGGTTCTGCCCGCTCGTGGTCCAGGACGATCCGGCCCCGTCCGCTGCGCTTGGCCCGGTACAGCGCGGCATCGGCCCGGCGCAGCGCATCGGTGGGGTGAGCCCCGGGCTCGGCGATCGCGACCCCGATGCTCAACCCGATCCGGACGACGCCGGCTTCGGTGGCCACCGGCCGGGCCGCCTCGGCCCGGAACTTCTCGGCGACCGCCAGCGCGTGCTCGACTCGCGTCACGTCGGACAGGATCGCGACGAACTCATCGCCGCCAAACCGAGCCACCAGATCGCCGGAGCGGACGTGGCACAGCAGCCGGTCGGCGATCGCGGTGATCACCTGGTCGCCGACCGCATGCCCGAACCCGTCGTTGACGGCTTTCAGCCCATCGATGTCGAGGAACAGCAGAGCGACCGTGGCGCCGCTTGGTCGATCCTTGCTCAGCAGCAGATCAAGTCGCTCCTCCATGGCTGCTCGCGTCGCCAGCCGGGTGAGCGCGTCGTGATAGGCGAGGAATCGCAGCTGCTCGCGGACCTCGTGCTCGGACTGGATGTTCCGCAGCGCGTGGATCGCCCCGACCCGCCGGCCCTTGGTATCGGACAGCTGCTGTTCGGCGTCGCTCATCCACACGTACCGTCCGTCGACGGTGCGGATCCTGCGCTCCGCCGGCGCCGCGAGCGGGTGGTCGACGTCGCGGTCCTCGTCGTTGATCAGCTCGCGGAAGGTGCGGCCCACCACATCGGCGGGGAGGCGTCCCAGCACCAGGGTGATCGACGGCGAGACCCAGTCGATCACCCCGCTGGCGTCGGTCTTGACGATGACGTCGGAAGAGTTCTCCGCCAGGAGCCGGTAGTGCTCCTCGGAGGCGGCGAGCGCCTGCTCGGCGGCGACTTCCGCCGTGGCGTCCCGCCAGCCTGAGACCCGGCCCAGAACGGCGCCGTGTTCGTCGGTGATCTGACGCGCGTTGACGCCGATCCACCGGTAGCTGCCGTCAGCGCAGCGCACCCGGGCGCGGTTGGCGGTCGCCCCGAGGCTGCCGAGTTGGCGGAGCGCTGACCGCGCCTGCTCCAGGTCGTCCGGGTGGGCGAGACCCAGTCCCGGAGTCCCCACGAGCTCCTCGGGCCGCCAGCCGGTGAGTTCGGTGATGGAGGGCGAGACCCACTGCAGCATGCCATCGGGGTCGGAGCGGCTGACGACGTCGGAGGCGTTCTCCGCCAGGAGCCGGTAGCGCTCCTCGCTCTCGGCGAGCTCCTGGCGGGCAACCATCGTCTCGGTCACGTCAAGGATCTGGCTGACGAACAGTCGCACTCCGCCCTCCGGGCTCCGGAGGCAGGCCACGGAGAGGTCGCCCCACACGATGCTGCCGTCGGGCCTGAGGTAGCGCTTGGTCTTGCGGTAGGAGTCCGCACGACCGCTGACCAGTCGGTCGACCAGGGCGCGGCTGTCGAGGACATCGTCGGGGTGGGTGAGGTCCGGCCAGGACAGTCCGAGCAGCGACGACTCGTCGCGCCCCATCAAGAGGCACATCGCGGGGTTCACCCAGACGAAGCGCCCCTCGGGGGTGACCAGGCACATACCGATTGCTGAATTCTCCGCGACCAGGCGGAAGATCTCGACGGTGTCGATATCGGGACAGCCGGGTAGCCCCGGAGAGATGCGGTCGGTCATGCACCGGTTCCTCTCGGTCACCCTTGCAGCGTACGCGAGGGCGCCGACAGCCGTGGCCGGGGACCAGCGGCGGACAACCGTGGCCGGGGCCGAGTCGGCCGGACAACCGTGGCCGGGGACCAGCGGCGGACAACCGCGGCCGAGGCCGAGTCGGCGCCGCTCCGGAAGCGCCTCGCTAGCGCGGCACCGGCTCAGCGACGAGGCGCTGCCGCGGCGGTACGTGCGAAGCCAACGCATGGCCCTCGACGTCGAGGTGGGACAGCGTGGTGCAGATCTCGTGGATCACCCGGCCGTCGACCGGCAGCGACATGTGCCCGACCCCGCGGACGAAGACGTTGCGCACGGCGAGGTCCGGATGCTCGATGCGGGCGCTGCGCTTGGGCACGATCATGAGGTCCAGGTCCGACCAGATCGAGACGGTGCGCGTGGTGCAGTTCGGCGCTGGCTCGTTGAACTCCTGCACGACATCGCTGTCTGGCCGCATTTGGCGAGCGATGGGATGCGGCACCCATGTCGCCGGCAGGGTCCCGGAGTGCGGCGAGCCGAGCGTCACCAGAGTGTGGACGCGGCTGTCGCCGCCCATCCGCTGCACGTAGTAGCGACCGATGAGCCCGCCCATGGAATGTCCCACGATGTGGACGCGCTCATAGCCGGTGGCGTGGACCACGTCCTCCACGACGCGGTCCAGGCGCTTGGCCACGGCGCGGATGTCGTCGGAGAGCGGTGAGTAGTTCACCGTGACGATCCGGCCGTAGCCGCGCCGGCGCAGCGCCCGCTGCAACAGGGCGAAGACCGACCGGTTGTCGATGACCCCGTGGATGAGGATGATCGGCGTCCCGGCCGCCTCCACGTCGTGGACCAGCAGCCCGCGCTGCTGCAAGGGCAGGTTGGCCACCGAATGCCCGGGACGATGCGGTCGGACCTTCTCGTTGGCCAGCCCCAGCGGGTACATCGCCACGTGGGTGGACAGCCACGCGAACTCCACCGCCGTGCCGCGCAGCCCGGAGGGCGACAGGACCGTGCGCACCGATCGCCTGCTCGTGCGCCGCAGTCGGTCCAGCGCGGAGATCTGGCTCTGACCCGGGGCTCCGGCAGGAGCGGGCCCGGCCGGATCCGTTCCCGTGCGCCCAGCCCCGCTGCCGACGACGCCGCTGCGCCGCGGAAGCGCGCCCGACCCCGCCGGACCCCGCCGGACCGCGCGGTCCGCGGGGTTCGGTGTCAGTTCCATGGCCACCCATGCACGCTAGACCACGGCGACGTTGGAGCCGGCGATCCGGGGCGGCAGATCGTGTCGCAGTTGCCTCCCATTTCCGTCCTCGCTGACGGGGCGGGGGGCACCGCCGCCGCCGGTCGGTCCGAGCAGCGGCACGGACCGGTGGCGCGGCGCCACGAGGCCGACAGGTACGCTGCATTATCGGTTGCGGTGCCGCGGTTCTCGCGTCCTGCCGCAGCGCCAGGCCTGCGTTCGCAGGCGAAGTGCAGCACATGGAGAGCGCACGTGGATCTGTACGAGTACCAGGCGAAGCACCTGTTCGACGAGCACGGAGTCCCGGTCTTCCCGGGCGAGGTCTGCACGAGCCCGCAGATGGCGCACGAGGCCGCGCGCAAGATCGGCACGGCTGTCGTGGTCAAGGCGCAGGTGAAGACCGGCGGCCGCGGCAAGGCGGGCGGCGTCAAGCTGGCCGACACACCGGACGCGGCGCGCGAGAAGGCCGAGGCGATCCTCGGGCTGGACATCAAGGGCCATACCGTCCACAAGGTGCTCGTCACCGAGGCCAGCGACATCGCCGAGGAGTACTACGTCTCCTTCCTGCTCGACCGCACGAACCGCTCTTTCCTGGCGATGGCTTCGGTCGAGGGCGGCGTGGACATCGAGGAGGTGGCCGCGACCAATCCCGAGGCGCTCGCCAAGATCCGCGTGGACGCACTCGAAGGCGTCGACGAGGCCAAGGCCGCCGAGATCGTCGATGCCGCAGCGTTTCCCGCCGCGGTCCGCGACCAGGTGATCGCCGTGGCTCAGCAGCTGTGGCAGGTCATGGTCAAAGAGGACGCCACGCTGGTCGAGGTGAATCCGCTGGTGCAGACCCCGGCCGGCCGCATCGTCGCACTCGACGGCAAGGTGACGCTGGACGACAACGCCAACTACCGCCACGCCAGCCACGCCGACATGCTCGACGTCGCCGCTTCCGATCCGCTGGAACTGCGCGCGCACGAGTTGGACCTCAACTACGTGAAGCTGTCCGGCGAGGTCGGCATCATCGGCAATGGCGCCGGTCTGGTCATGTCGACTCTGGACGTGGTCGCCTACGCCGGGGAGGACTTCGGCGGTGTGAAGCCGGCCAACTTCCTCGATATCGGCGGCGGCGCCAGCGCCGAGGTGATGGCCAACGGCCTGGACATCGTGCTCAACGACCCCGAGGTGAAGGCGGTCTTCGTCAACGTCTTCGGCGGGATCACCGCCTGCGACGCCGTCGCCAACGGCATCCTCGGCGCATTGCAGATGCTCGCCGATCGCGGCGAGGACGTCGCCAAGCCGCTGGTCTGCCGCATCGACGGCAACAACGCCGAGGAGGGTCGGCGCATCCTCACCGAGGCCGACCACTCCCTGGTCGAGCTGGTGGAGACGATGGACGAAGCGGCCCGACGGGTCGCCGAGCTGGCCGCGGCCAAGTAGGAGACGACGATCATGGCTATCTTCCTGGACTCCGACAGCAAGATTCTCGTGCAGGGCATGACCGGCGCCGAGGGCACCAAGCACACGCGCCGCATGGTGGCGGGCGGTTCCAACGTGGTCGCGGGCGTGACCCCCGGCAAGGGCGGGCAGGAGCTCGACGGCATCCCGGTGCACAACTACGTGGCCGAAGCAGTGGAGGCGACGGGCGCGAACGTCTCGGTGGTGTTCGTGCCGCCGAGGTTCGCACGGGCAGCGGTCATCGAGGCCGTCGACGCCGGCGTCCCCCTGGTCGTGGTCATCACCGAGGGCATCCCGGTGCACGACACCGCCCAGTTCTTCCAGTACGCCGAGAGGGCCGGCACCACCCGGATCATCGGTCCCAACTGCCCCGGCATCATCTCGCCGGGGCAGTCCAACGCCGGGATCATCCCGGCTGACATCACCAAGCGGGGTCGGATCGGGCTGGTCAGCAAGTCCGGCACCCTGACCTACCAGATGATGTACGAACTGCGCGATATCGGCTTCACGACCTGCGTGGGCATCGGCGGCGACCCGATCATCGGGACCACGCATATCGACTGCCTCGAGGCCTTCCAGAACGACCCCGAGACCGAAGCGATCGTCATGATCGGCGAGATCGGCGGCGACGCTGAGGAGCGGGCGGCCGCCTACATCGCCGAGCACGTCACCAAGCCGGTGATCGGCTACGTTGCAGGTTTCACCGCGCCCGAAGGCCGGACGATGGGCCACGCCGGCGCCATCGTGTCCGGCTCGACGGGAACCGCAGCGGCGAAGCAGGAAGCCTTGGAGGCCGCGGGCGTCAGGGTCGGCAAGACGCCCAGCCAGGCTGCGGCGCTCATGCGCGAAGTCATGAGTGGCTGACGCGCTCGCGCCGCTGCCGTAGTAGCGGCGCATGAGGTGGCAGGATCGGACAGTGCGGCAGTTCCCGGCCTCGTGGCTCCCTCGGCGTCGACGCCGGGACGACGTGATCGACCTGTCCGATGCCAGCGCCGAGGCCTGCGATCCGCTCACCGTCGACTCGGGGAACCGTGATGAGCTCGACGACATCGCAGCGACCGGCGGCGCACCGGGAGCCGCCCCGGATGCCGCTGCGGCCGATCCGGAGCCGGCAGGAACCGATGAAGCGCCGAGCGAGCCGTCGCAGAGCGTTTCGGGCAGGCTTCGCTCGCGTCTGCCGCGGCACCGCCTCGACCGGCTGCTGGGGTTCGCCATGCTGTCGCGTCGGACAGTCGCAAGCCTGCCGTCGGTCGCAAGTACCGTGATGGCGGCCAGCTGGCTGCTGGCGACCGTGCTGCTGGGGACAGTCCTGACCACGGTCGCGGTCGGCATGGTTGCCGACCGCTCGCTCATCGACCCCACCACCCTCGTCGGCGTTTGGCGTCTGGCGCACGGCATGCCCGTCGCCACCGCCGACGGCGCCGTTGCCCTGGTGCCCATGCTTCCGGGCATCCTCGTGTGCGCACTGGTGGTCCGCGCCAGCTCGTGGCTGTGGTCCTCGCTGGAGGGCCTGGGCGACGGCCGACCCCTGCGCCAAGCCGGGCTCACGCCGCTGGTCGGGACGGCGCTGCTGGGCGGTGCCTACACCGTTGGGGCGATTCTCATCGCCACCAGCCCGACCGCCGCCTCCGTCTCTGCTCAGCAGACCTTGACCCAGGGATGGGCCTCGCTGGTCGGCGTGGTGCTCCTCGGGTTGGCGATCACCGCTGCCCGACGTGCAGTGCGACCCAGGTCACCCAGGCTGTGGCTGGTGCTCCGCGCCAGCGTCAGTGTGCTCGGTATCCTCCTGGCGCTGTCGTTCGTGACGCTGCTGGTGCGTCTCGTGCTCTCGTGGTCGCAGTTCCAGGAGATGGCCAACGCCCTGCTCGCCAGCGGGGGGGAGCCCGCCTCGCGCCTGGACGCGGTCGCGCTGGGCGCGCTGCAGCTGGCCTACCTGCCCAACCTCGTGGTCTGGATCGCGGCCTACCTCGTCGGGGCCGGATTCGCGGTCGGCAGCGACACGATCGTCTCGCCGTTCTCGGTGACGGTCGGCACGTTGCCGGAAGTGCCGCTGGCGTCGCTCATGCCGGAGCAGGCACTGCGCTGGCCGTGGTTGCCGCTCGTGCTCGTTGCGCTCGCCTCCGTCCTTGCGGGGTCGATGCTGCGGGCTGCCCGGCTCACCCATCGGATGCGGACCCGTGTGGTCGTCGGAGCTGTCGTCGCGCTGGGGTCTGCCGTCGGTCTTGCGCTGCTCGCCGGCTTCTCCAACGGCGGGCTCGGCGCCGGACGGTTGGAGTCCATGGGGCCGAGCCCCGGCATCACCTTCTTCTGGACCCTGATGATCGTGGGGCTCGGGCAGATGGCTTGGGCCCTCTTGCCCACGCTGATCGCCGACCTGGTGCCGCTGGGTGCCACGGCCCAGCTCTGGTTCGCGCAGGTCAGGGCGCAGCGGGCTGGGCGGTCCGCCCTCTCCAAGCCACCCGGCAAGGGGGTCCTGCGGCCATTGCGCGATCGGCTGCAGGTACGGCGCACGTCCGGGGGTGGTATCCGTCGGCGTCGGCGTCGGCGTTCGGGTGCGAGCGCCGAGGCATCATCGGTGGAGACCGGCGACGCCCCGGCCCCCGAGCCGACGGGAGTCGGGCCTCAGCAGTGAGGCTCGGTGTGTCGTGGGTTCGCGGCACCGACGCGAGGCGTCGTCCTGGCATCGGGGGCGGCCGGAACTTGTGCGTCCGCTCCGGTACCGACGCGGGGTCGCCGGGCAGCCGGGCGGTTCTCCGGCCACCTGCTGGCACCTAGCATTGTGTGGTGAGCCGTCAACGGATCGTCGCCCTCGCTTCCGGTAGTGGAACGCTGCTGCAGTCGCTGCTCGATGCACCGGAGAGCCTCGGTGCCGACGTCGTGGCGGTCGGCTCCGATCGGCCCGGGATTCCCGCCCTGGATCGGGCGCGGGAGGCGGCGACGTTCGTCGTGCCGGTGGCTGAGCATTCGTCCCGAGCCGATTGGGACCGCGCGCTGAGCGAGGCCGTGGCGTCCCACCGGCCGGACTGGGTCATCAGCCTGGGCTTCCTGCGACTGCTCGGCCCGGCCTTCCTCGACGCCTTCGCCGGTCGGATCGTGAACAGCCACCCCGCACTGCTGCCGGCCTTCCCGGGAGCGCATGCCGTGCGCGATGCGCTGGCCTACGGGGTCAAGATCACCGGGTGCACCGTCCACCTCGTCGACGACGGCGTCGACACCGGGCCGATCATCGCCCAAGAGGCCGTGCCGGTTCTGCCCGGCGACGACGAGGCGAGACTGCACGAACGGATCAAGGTGGTCGAGCGGCGACTCGTCGTGGACGTTGTCGGGCAGCTCGTTCGCCACGGCTACCGCATCAGCGACAGGAAGGTCACCATCCCGTGAACACCGTCCCCATTCGGCGCGCCCTCATCAGCGTCTACGACAAGACCGGCGTGGTCGAGCTGGCCCAGGCGCTGCACGGTGCCGGCGTCGAGATCGTCTCCACCGGTTCCACGGCCCGGGTGATCGCCGGATCCGGTGTGCCGGTGGTGGAGGTGTCATCGGTCACGGGATTCCCGGAGTGCCTCGACGGCCGTGTGAAGACGCTGCATCCCGGTGTGCACGCCGGGCTGCTGGCCGACGTCCGCCTCGAGGATCATCGCGCCCAGCTCGACGAGCTGGGCATCGACGCCTTCCAGCTCCTGGTGGTGAATCTGTATCCGTTCGTGGCCACGGTGGCCAGCGGAGCCGGGCCGCAGGAGTGCGTGGAGCAGATCGACATCGGCGGTCCGGCGATGATCCGGGCCGCGGCGAAGAACCACGCATGCGTCGCCGTGGTCGTGGATCCCGCGCGCTACGACGAGGTGCGGCAGGCGGCCACCGCCGGCGGATTCGACGAGCAGACCCGGCGCTCGCTGGCGGCCGACGCCTATGCCCACACCGCCGAGTACGACATCGCGGTGGCTTCCTGGATGCGCTCGGTGCACGCCGCGACGCCGCAGTCGCCCCGCTTCCCGACGTGGGTCGCCAGCGGGTGGCACAAGGCCGCCGACCTGCGCTACGGGGAGAACCCGCACCAGGAGGCGGCGCTGTACCTCTCCGGCGGCGGGCTGGCCGGCGCCGAGCAGTTGCAGGGCAAGGAGATGTCCTACAACAACTACGTCGACGCCGATGCGGCGTGGCGCACCGCCCACGACTTCGACCAGCCGGCGGTGGCGATCATCAAGCACGCCAACCCGTGCGGCGTCGCCGTGGGGGACTCGGTGGCCGCCGCCTACCCGAAGGCGCTGCAGACCGATCCGATCAGCGCCTTCGGCGGCGTCGTGGCCTGCAACGGCCTGGTCGACGAGGCCACCGCGCGCGCGATCAGCGAGGTCTTCACCGAGGTGGTCGTCGCTCCTTCCTTCAGCGACGATGCCCTGGCGGTGCTGGCGGCCAAGAAGAACCTGCGCCTGCTGCGGGTCACCGACGACGTCCGCTCGCCGGTGGAGATGCGGCCCGTCTCCGGCGGGCTGCTCCTGCAGACGCGGGACCGTATCGACGCCGCCGGGGACGACCCGGCGTCCTGGCAGTTGGCGGCCGGTCCGGCCGCCGATGATGCGCTGCTGGCCGACTTGGTCTTCGCCTGGCGCGCCTGCCGCGGGGTGAAGAGCAACGCGATCCTGCTCGCCAGGCACGGCGCAGCGGTCGGCGTCGGCATGGGCCAGGTCAACCGCGTCGATGCTGCCCGGCTGGCGGTCGCGCGGGCCGGGGCGGATCGGGCGCGCGGCGCGGTTGCGGCCTCAGACGCGTTCTTCCCGTTCCCCGACGGACTGCAGGTGCTGCTCGACGCCGGGGTGACCGCCGTGGTCCAGCCCGGCGGCTCGGTGCGCGATGCGGAGGTGGTCGCGGCCGCGAGGGAGGCCGGCATCACGATGTATCTGACCGGGACGCGGCATTTCTTCCACTAGCGCCCGGCCGGTCGGTGGATCGGGGCCGTCGCTGGTCGCAGCCACGGTCGCCTCGGCCGTGGTCGGGCTCGCGGTCAGCCTGCAGTCGCGGATCAACGCGTCGCTGGCGCGAGAGCTCATAGCAGGCGGCGAGTCGGCCGCTGCTGCCGGCTTCCACAGCGCGCTCATCAGCTTCGGCAGCGGGTTGGTGCTGCTGGGCGTGGCTGTGGTGCTCCTGCCGGTGATGCGCAACGCCCTCGGCGGCGTCCGATCGGCGGTCCGCGAGCGGCGGTTGGCGGGATGGCAGCTCCTCGGCGGGCTCGGCGGCGCATGGCTGGTCACGACGCAGGGGCTGACGGTGCCGACGTTGGGGGTGGCCGTCTTCCTCGTCAGCGTCGTCGCCGGGCAGCTCGTCGGATCCCTCGCCGTGGACGGCGCTGGGCTGGGACCGGCCGGTCGACTGCGCCCGACTCGCAGCCGCATCGTCGGGGCGCTGCTGGCCTTCGGCGCGGTCGGCATCGCGGTGGCGCCGCGGCTGGGATCCTCCAGCGGTCCCGGTGCCGCGGCGCTGCTGCTCGGTCTGCTGGCGCTGTCCGCCGGGCTGGGCGTGGCGGTCCAGCAGGCGCTGAACGCCCATGTCGGACTCGCCGGTGGTTGGGCGCCCGCAGCTGCAGCGGTGAACTTCACGGTCGGAACCGGTGCCCTGCTGACCATCGTCATGCTCGGCCAGCTGCTCGGCTGGTGGACGCTGGCCGCGCTGCCGGCCCAGCCGTGGCTGTATCTCGGCGGACCGATCGGCGTGGCCTTCATCGCCATCGCCGCATGGGTGGTGCCCGTCGTCGGCGTCCTGCGCTTCGCGCTGGCCTCGATCAGCGGCCAGATCGCCGGCGGCGCCGCCCTCGACGCCTTCGCCCCGCAACCGGGGGTCGAGATCGGTTGGCAGATCTGGACGGGTGCCGCGCTGACGATCGTCGCGGTGGTGGCCGCGAACAGGCGCTGAGCGGATGGGCGCGATCCGGGCCCCCGGTTGCGAGCGCAGTACCGGGCTGGCCCCGGTGGGTACCTCGCCACGACGGGCCCGCTGTGCGCTGACGCCCGCCGGCCGTCATGGAACACTGGCCCCATGACGGCGGTTCTGCTCGACGGCAAGGCGACTGCAGCGGCGATCAAGGCCGAACTGGCGCAGCGCGTGGCCAGGCTCGGCGAGGCGATGGTGCGACCGGGGCTCGGCACGGTGCTGGTGGGCGATGACCCGGGGAGCCGGGCCTACGTTGCCGGGAAGCACCGCGACTGCGACCGAGGTCGGTATCGCTTCCATCCGGGAGGACTTGCCCGCCGACGCGACGGCCGACGACGTGGCAGCGGCGATCGGCCGGCTCAATGACGACCCCGGCTGCACCGGCTACATCGTGCAGTTGCCGCTGCCCGAGGGTATCGACGAGAACACGATGCTGTCGTTGATCGACCCCGCCAAGGACGCCGACGGGCTGCATCCGATGAACCTGGGCCGGCTGGTCCTCAACGCTGCAGGCCCATTGCCCTGCACGCCGCGCGGCATCGTGGAGTTGCTGCGCCGCTACGACGTCCCGCTGGCCGGAGCGGAGGTCACGATCATCGGTCGCGGCGTCACCGTGGGCCGCCCGCTGGGGCTGCTGCTGACCCGGCGCTCCGAGAACGCCACCGTGACGCTGTGCCATACCGGGACCAGGGATCTGGCAGCGCACGTCCGGCGCGCCGACATCGTCGTCGCAGCCGCGGGCGTGCCCGGGCTCGTGACCGCCGCGATGGTGAGGCCCGGTGCCGCCGTCCTCGACGTCGGCATCACCCGAACCGACCACGGCCTCGTGGGCGACGTCGCTCCCGACGTGCGCGAGGTCGCCGGCTTCGTGGCCCCGATGCCGGGGGGCGTCGGACCGATGACGCGGGCGATGCTCCTGGCCAACGTCGTGGAGGCCGCCGAGCGGAGCCTCCGGTGACGGCGCAGCCCGACTCGGCCGGGCTCCCCGACGACGCCGTCTCGGAGGGTGCCGAGCCGCCGCTGGAACCCAGCGTTGCGTTTGCGCTCACCGTCACCCGCCAGCAGTGGCGGCCGCTGGCCCTGGTCCTGACGATCGCCGGCGCCGGACTGCTCCTGGTCTGGATCAACTTCCGCTTCGGCGCGTTGACCCTGGCCGCCGCGGTGGGGACGGCGATGGCGATCCGGGCGTTCGGCAGCCAGGAGCAGGCGGGTCTGCTGGCCGTGCGCGCGCGGTACATCGACGTCGCCGTGCTGGGAACGCTCACCGTGGGACTGGTGGTGCTGGGCCTGTGGGTGCCGCTGATCTGACGGCCCGGGCCCAGCAGGTGAGCTGATGCCGGAAGGCGACGAGGTACGTCGGACGGCTCGACGGCTCGACGATGCCCTCGCCGGTCGACGCCTTGTCCGGGCCGAGCTGCGGGTGCCCCGGTTCGCGACGGTCGACATGACCGGGATGACGGTGGCGGGCACCGCGGTCGCGGGCAAGCATCTGCTGACTCGCCTGACCGGGAACGGACCAGCCCTCACCCTGCACACCCACCTGCGGATGGAGGGGCGCTGGGCCACCGGCGCCGCGAGCCCTCGGCCGCTGGCGGGGCCGCACTGGCAGGTCCGTGCCTGGCTGGTCTCGGAGCGGACCCAGGCGGTGGGCATTCGGCTGGGCATGGTGGAGGTGCTCCCGACCGCCTCCGAGCGGCGGATCATCGACCGGCTCGGACCCGACATCTTGGGGGAGGACTGGTCCCCGGAGCAGGCCGCCCAACGGTTGCGGCAGTGCGGCGCACGCCCGATCGGGGAGGCACTGCTCGATCAGCACGTCATCAGCGGGCTGGGCACGATCTGGACCTCCGAGACGGCAAGCACCGCCGCAGTGAGCCCGTGGACCGGCTGCGACGACGTCCCCGGCCTGGTACCGGCGCTGATCGCCACGCGGGAGGCGATGCAGCGCAGCCTGACCGCCCGCAGCCGCGCTGACCGTCCCCGCTACGCCGTCTACGGCCGCGCCGGGCAACCGTGCCGGCGCTGCGGAACCGCGATCCGGACCGGGCGTCTCGGCCGGGCCCCGACCGACCGTGTGGCGTTCTGGTGCCCGCGGTGCCAGCCCGGTCCCGGCCGGATGAGGACCGACCCGAAGTCGATACCCTGAAGCCACGCGCAGGCGTCGCCCGTGATCCGGGCACACATCGCAGCGACCGGTTCCCTGCGCGCCCGGTCGCGCACGACGGCGGGAGTTGGCGAATGGCACGCGGCGGCAAGGTAACGGTGATCGGGGCAGGGTTCTACGGCTCCACGACGGCCCAGCGGCTGGCCGAGTACGACATCTTCGACGAGGTCGTGCTCACCGATGTCATCGAGGGCAAGCCGGAGGGCCTCGCGCTGGACCTCAACCAGTCGCGCCCCATCGAGGGCTTCGAGACCAAGATCACCGGGCAGACCACCGGCACCGACGGCTCCGGCTACGAGGCGATCGCCGGCTCCGATGTCGTCGTCATCACCGCAGGCCTGCCGCGCAAGCCGGGCATGAGCCGGATGGACCTCATCGAGACCAACGCGCGGATCATGCGCTCGGTCGCGGAGAGCGTGGCCGAGCACGCCCCGGAGGCCGTCATCATCAACGTGGCCAACCCGCTGGACGAGATGACCGCACTGGCACAGATCGTCACCGGCTTCCCCAAGCACCGCATCCTGGGCCAGGCGGGCATGCTGGACACCGCACGCTTCACCAACTTCGTCGCCGAGAAGCTCGGCGTGCCGGTCGGCTCCGTGACGACGCTGACGTTGGGCTCGCACGGCGACACCATGGTCCCGGTGCCCTCGCGCTGCACCGTCGACGGCAAGCCGCTCAGCGAACTGCTGTCCGCCCAGGAGATCGAGGACCTCGTCGTGCGCACCCGCAACGGCGGCGCGGAGGTGGTCGCCCTGCTGAAGACCGGGTCGGCCTATTACGCACCATCGGCTGCAGCCGCCCGCATGGCGAAGGCGGTCATCGAGGACTCCGGCGCGGTGATGCCGGTGTGCGCGTGGGTCGACGGCGAGTACGACGGCATCTCGGGGGTGTACCTCGGCGTCGAAGCCGCGATCGGCAAGGGGGGTGTGCGGCACATCGTGCGCACCGACCTGACCGCCGATGAGCTGGCCGGTCTGCAGGAAGCAGCCACTGCGGTTGCGGCCAAGCAGGCCGACGTCAAGGATCTGTGAGCAAGCACCACTGAGCGTCGATCGCGCAGACCGCCGGTCCCGTGCCGGGGTCTGCGCGATCGACGACCGGGCAGAGAGGAAGCACCGTGGGCAAGATCAAGGTCGTCAACCCCGTCGTGGAGCTCGACGGCGATGAGATGACGCGCATCATCTGGGCGTTCATCAAGGAGCAGCTGATCCTGCCCTACCTCGATGTGGAGCTGAAGTACTTCGACCTCGGGGTGGAGCACCGCGACGAGACCGACGACCAGGTGACCGTCGATGCGGCCAACGCCATCAAGCAGTACGGCGTGGGCGTCAAGTGCGCCACGATCACCCCCGACGAAGCCCGGGTGGCGGAGTTCGGGCTGAAGAAGATGTGGCGCTCGCCCAACGGCACGATTCGCAACATCCTCGGCGGTGTGATCTTCCGCGAGCCGATCATCATCAGCAACATCCCACGGCTGGTGCCCGGCTGGACCAAGCCGATCGTGGTCGGTCGTCACGCCTTCGGCGACCAGTACCGGGCCACCGATTTCCGGGTGCCCGGACCGGGATCGCTGACCGTGACCTTCACGCCGGCCGACGGCAGCGAGCCGATGGAGTTCGACGTCTACGACTTCCCCGGGGGCGGCGTGGCCATGGCCATGTACAACCTCGACGACTCCATCCGCGACTTCGCCCGCGCCTCGTTCCGCTACGGCCTGGCACGCAACTTCCCCGTCTACATGTCGACGAAGAACACGATCCTGAAGGCCTACGACGGCCGGTTCAAGGATCTGTTCGCCGAGGTCTTCGAGGCGGAGTTCGCCGAGGAGTTCGCCGCGGCGGACCTCACCTACGAGCACCGACTCATCGACGACATGGTGGCCGCGGCCATGAAGTGGGAGGGCGGCTACGTCTGGGCGTGCAAGAACTACGACGGCGATGTGCAGTCCGACACCGTGGCGCAGGGCTTCGGGTCGCTGGGTCTGATGACATCCGTGCTGATGACGCCCGACGGCCAGACCGTGGAGGCCGAGGCCGCCCATGGCACGGTCACCCGGCACTACCGGCAGCACGAGCAGGGCAAGCCGACCTCGACGAACCCGATCGCCTCGATCTTCGCCTGGACCCGAGGGCTTGCGCACCGGGGTCGAATGGACGGCACGCCGGAGGTGACGGCCTTCGCGGAGACCTTGGAGCGCGTCTGCATCGAGACGGTCGAGCAGGGCAAGATGACCAAGGATCTGGCGCTGCTCGTCGGGCCCGACCAGCCGTTCCTGACCACGAGTGAGTTCCTGGCCGCGATTCAGGAGAACCTGCAGCAGGCGATGGCCTGAGGTCAGCCGTGCCCTCCCGATCCCGTTCGCGTGCTCCGGCGACGTAAGCGGGCTCCGGAATCCGCCCGTCACGGCTGCTGCCTGCCGCGTCCGGCATCCCTGACGATCCGAATGATGGATGGTGCGTGTGCGTCTGATCACGGCCAATGTCAACGGGATCCGGGCCGCGGCCCGTCGCGGCGGCCTGGCCTGGCTGGCAGATCGGAACGCGGACCTGATCACGCTGCAAGAGGTGCGCGCGTCGCGGGAGCAGCTGGACAAGGCGCTGGCCGACGGCGGGCTCGGCGAGTACCACGTCGCGCATGCTGAGGCCGATCGGCCGGGTCGGGCCGGCGTCGCCATCCTCTCCCGCGCGCCCGTCGATGATGTTGTGGTCGGACTCGGCGACGGTATCGATGACGCCGGTCGCTGGCTGGAGGTGTCCACCGGTGGGTTGACCGTCGTGTCCTGCTACGTCCACACCGGCGAGGCGGGGACCCCGAAGCAGGCGGTGAAAGAGGCCTTCCTGGAGGCGATGACGCAGCGCCTGGCCGGTTGGCCCGAGCGGGCTGGGCCGTCGATCGTCACCGGGGACCTCAACATCGCCCACCGCGAAGTGGACATCAAGAACTGGAAGGGCAACCTGCAGCGCGCCGGCTTCCTGCCGCAGGAGCGCGCCGTCGTCGACCGGTGGCTGGAGGCGGGCTGGGTGGACTTGGGTCGTGAGTTCGGCGGCGAGGGGCCCGGTCCGTACACCTGGTGGTCCTGGCGCGGCAAGGCCTTCGACAACGACGCCGGGTGGCGGATCGACTACGCCCTGGCCACGCGCGGGTTGGCCGACCGTGTCAGGTCTGTCGCGGTCGGCCGCGCGCCGACCTACGCCCAGCGCTGGAGCGACCACGCCGCGGTGGTCGTGGACTGGGTCTGAGCCTCAGCCCCGCACCTCGGGCAACGTGCCGAACCACGGGCGCGCGTCGTGCACCTGCTGCGCCAGCCGCAGCAGCAACTCATCGGTACCGAACGCCCCGGCGATCTGCACCCCGATCGGAAGGTTTCTGTTGTTCCAGAACAGCGGGAGGCTCATCGCGGGCTGACCGGTGAGGTTGAAGACCTGCGTGTTGGGCGTCTTCTCCAGCGAGTCGTGGGCCAACTGGTTCAGGGCCTGCCGCAGCACCACGGCGGGTGTGGGCACCCGTTGCAGCACCGACAGCGCCGTCTTCTCCACCGCACCGATACCCAGCTCGCCGACCTTCACCGGCGGCGCCGCCATCGTCGCGGACAGGTGGACGTCGAAGTCGGCGCCGAAGACGCTGCCGAGGGTGCGCGCAGTGCCGGCCGCGACCTCCTGCGCCTCGTACAGCTCCCGCGCCGACAGCGCGTCGCCGACCTGCTTGAGGAACCACGTGGGGCGCTCGAACATGGCCGGTTTCGGCGTGCGACCGGTCTTGGCCTTGGTGCCGGCGACATCGGCGGCGACGGCCGCGGCCACGATCGTCAGGTAGGCCCGTGCCACGGCGGTTTCGTGGATGGGGAGGTCGAACTCCACGATGCGGTGACCGAGCGACTCCAGCAGCGCTGCGGCGTCCTCGACCGCAGCCAGGCAGTCCGGGTGCAGCGGCTCGCCCAGGAAGGACTGCCTGCTCACGGCCACGGTCAGCCGCCGGGGAGCGCGCCGCAGCCGTTTGGAGAAGGGAGCAGGCCGGCGCGGCGCTGCGTAGCGCGTACCCGAGGACGCGCCGGCCGTGGCATCCAGGATCGCTGCGCTGTCGCGCACCGACCGGGTCAGGACATGGCGCGCCACCAGCCCGAGCCAGGGGTCGCCCTCGGGGCCGAGCGGTGTCAGCCCGCGGCTGGGTTTGAAGCCGAACAGCCCGCAGGCCGAGGCCGGGATCCGAATCGAGCCGCCGCCGTCGCCGGCTGAGGCTGTCGGCACGATGCCCGCGGCGACCGCGGCCGCCGATCCGCCGCTGGAACCGCCGGGCACGTACTCGGGGTTCCACGGGTTGCGGGCGGGTCCATGGAGCTCCGGCTCGGTGATGCCGAGGATGCCGAACTCCGGGCAGTTCGTCTTGCCGATGATGCGCAGGCCGGCCGCCCGGAAGCGTGCCACGTGGTCGCTGTCCACCTCGGGGGTCCAGTCGGCCAGGGAACGGCTGCCGTAGCTGCACGGATAGCCGGCGAGGTAGCCGTCCATGTCCTTCAACAAGAACGGGACGCCGGCGAACGGGCCGTCCTCGGCGGCGCTCGGCGGCGGGTCGATCTCCAGCACCACGGCGTTCAGGATCGGGTTGACCCGCGCCATCCGGTCGCGAGCGGCGGCTTCCACCTCGCCCGCGGTCACCTCGCCGTCCCGGATGAGTGTTGCCAGTCCGGTCGCGTCGTGCGCGACGTACTCGTCGTGTCGCATTCCCGCCTCCTCGCCCCGCCGGCCCGCCAGCGGTCAGATCCCTCGCCACGCTAGCCCACGGCGGCCAACCACCACAGCGCGGTCAGTGCAGACTGACTACGTGCACCTGTCAGCAGCGGCGGCAACTGCCGAGTCCGCCGGCCTCGCCGACGCGCTCGGCAACGTCGCCGTCGTGCTCGTCTTCGTCCTGGTCGGCGGATTCTTCGCGGCCGCCGAGATCGCCCTGATCTCGCTGCGCGAGACCAGGCTTGAGCTGCTCGCCGAGACGAAGCCGAAGCGGGCCGGCACCGTGGCGAGGCTCGTGGCCGATCCGAACCGCCTCCTGGCTGCCGTCCAGGTCGGAGTCACCCTGGCCGGATTCCTCTCCGCCGGCTTCGGCGCCGCCCAGATCGCCCCGGCGCTGGAGCCCGCGCTGCAGTCGGCGGGCTTGTCCCAGGCTGCCGCCGCCGGCGTCGCCTTCGTGTCGGTGACCATCGTCATCGCCTATCTGTCGCTGGTCCTCGGCGAACTCGTGCCGAAGCGGATGGCGCTGCAGCGTGCCGACACCATGGCCCTGTGGGTCGCGGGCCCGGTCGATCTCACCGCTCGGTTGCTCACCCCGTTCATCTGGCTGCTCTCGCGGTCCACCGACCTGCTGGTGCGGGTGCTCGGCGGCGATCCGGAGGTGGGCCGCGAGCAGATGACCACCGAGGAGTTGCGCGGGCTGGTCGCTTCGCACGAGGACTTCACGGCCACCGAACGGGAACTGATCGACGACGTCATCGCCGCCGGATCGCGGGAGTTGCGGGAAGTGATGATCCCTCGCACCGAGGTGGAATTCCTGCCGGAGGACATGCCGGTGTTCCGCGCCGTGGAGCACGTCAGCGCGCTGCCCTTCTCCCGCTACCCGGTGGTGGGCGAGTCCCCGGACGAGGTGCTGGGCTTCATCCACGTCCGCGATCTGCTGGCCCCGGCCTTGAGCGGCCGCAGCATCCGGCTGGTGGACCTGACGCGGGACGTGGCCCGGCTGCCCGGCTCGAAGCTCGTGCTGTCCGCGCTGTCGGAGATGCGCGACAGCGGCATCCATCTGGCCATCGTGGAGGACGAGTACGGCGGAACCGACGGCATCGTCACGCTGGAAGACCTGGTCGAGGAAGTCATCGGAGACATCCGGGACGAGTTCGACGCTGCGAGCGAGGCTGCTCCGCCGGCACATCCGGTGCTGTCGGGCCCGCGCGAGGTGGACGGGCTGACGAACCTCGACGACTTTGCGGAAGCAACCGGCATCAGGCTGCCCGAGGGACCGTACGAGACGGTGGCGGGATGGCTGGTGGCCACGTTGGGCGCTCTGCCGTCGGTCGGCGAGGGCGCTGCGTTCGGCGACCACCGGTTCAGCGTTGCACTGATGGACGGACGCAGGGTCGAACGGGTCCGCGTGGCGCCCCCGACGGGCGCGTTCCCGCAACGTGATCCCGGCGCCGACGATGCGGCCGACGGCAGTGGCGGCTCGAAACCGACCTAGGGGGTCGGATCCGCCGCGCGGCGCGGTACCGGGACATCGGCGCAGCAGGCAACGGCGTCGGCGCGGCGTGTCGGCAGATGCCGGCTGCCGAGGACCGGCGGGTCGTCCCTGTCCCGGAAGCGGCGCAACGGGGGCTCGGATGCCGCCCGCTCTGTCGATCCCGGGACACCGTCGCGGCCTGGGCCACCGCACCGGCGCCCGGCCGGGGGCATTCCGCCACAATGGCCCCATGCCATCCGATGCTGCGCGACCCAGGGTGCTGTCCGGAATCCAGCCCACGGCGGATTCGTTCCAGCTCGGCAACTACCTCGGCGCGGTGCGCCACTGGGTGCACCTGCAGGAGGACCACGACGCCTACTACTGCGTGGTGGACCTGCACGCGATCACGGTGCCGCACGATCCCGACGAGCTGCGCCGCCGCACCCGCGTCGCGTACGCGCAGCTGCTCGCGGCCGGGATCGACCCGGAGCGCGCCACGGTGTTCCTGCAGAGCCACGTGCCGGAGCACACCCAGTTGGCATGGCTGCTGCAGTGCATCGCCGGCTTCGGCGAGGCCTCGCGGATGACGCAGTTCAAGGACAAGTCCGTGAAGTCCGGCACCGACCGAGCCACCGTCGGGCTGTTCACCTACCCGATCCTGCAGGCGGCCGACATCGTCGCCTACTCCGCGCACCATGTGCCGGTGGGGGAGGATCAGCGCCAGCATCTGGAACTGACCCGCGACCTGGCTCTCCGCTTCAACAGCCGCTTCGGCGAGACCTTCACCGTTCCCCAGCCCTACATCGTCAAGGACACCGCGAAGGTCCTCGACCTGGCAGACCCGACGGCGAAGATGAGCAAGAGCTCGCCTGCCGGGTGCGTGTTCCTGCTGGATCCTCCGAAGGCGATCGAGAAGAAGTTCAAGCGCGCGGTCACCGATTCGCAGACCGAGGTCCGCTTCGATCCGGAGCACAAGCCGGGGGTGAGCAACCTGCTGGGCATCTTGTCGGCGTTCTCCGGCAGGAGGATTCCGGAACTGGAGGCGGAGTTCGGCTCCGGCGGATACGGCCGGCTCAAGCAGGCGACGGCCGACGCGGTGAATGCGTTCGCAGGCCCGTACGCGGCTCGAGTCGCCGAGTTGATGCAGGATCGCGCCGAGCTCGACCGGTTGATGGCCGACGGCGCTGCCCGCGCGCGCGCTCAGGCGGCCCCCGTCGCCGAGCGGGCCTACGACAACGTGGGACTCGTCCCGTTGGCGCACTAGGATGCCGCCCATGGGGCATCGCACGCCGCTGTACGAGGCGCATCTGGCGGCCGGCGCGACGATGGTGGACTTCGCCGGGTGGGACATGCCGGTGCACTACGGCTCCCAGGTGGCCGAGCACAACGCGGTGCGCTCCGGTGCAGGCATGTTCGACGTGTCCCACATGCGGGTGGTCGAGATCGAGGGCCCCGACGCCGAGGCCCTGCTGCGCCGAGTGCTGGCCAACGATGTCGCTCGACTCGGGCCGGGCAGGGCGCTGTACTCCTGCATGTGCAACGAGCACGGCGGGGTCGTCGACGACGTTATCGTCTATCGCACCGACGGGTATCGGTTGGTCGTCAACTGCGCCACCTCCGAGACCGACCTGGCATGGCTGGTGAGTCAGGCATCGGGCGATGTCACGATCACGCCGCGGCCCGACCTGGCGATGATCGCCGTCCAGGGCCCCGACGCCCGTGCCCGGGCATCGGCCGCGCTGCCGGAGCACGCAGACGTCCTGGGCAACCTCGCCCGCTTCGAAGGCCGGCCCAGCGGCGCCTGGTTCATCGGGCGCACCGGCTACACCGGCGAGGACGGCGTGGAGGTCATGCTGCCGGCGCAGGATGCACCGGCCGCGTGGGATGCGCTCCTGGCCTCCGGCGTGACACCGGCGGGACTGGGTGCCCGTGACACGCTGCGGCTGGAGGCCGGCCTCAACCTCTACGGCAACGAGATGGACACCGAGACGACGCCGTTGGAGTGCGGCCTGGCATGGACGGTGGCCTTCGACCCGCCGGACCGCGACTTCATCGGCCGCGCGGCGCTGGCGCAGCAGCGCCCCGATACCCGCTTCGTCGGCTTGATCCTCAACGGGCGGGGCGTGATGCGCTCCGGGCAGCGAGTGCGCACCGCCGCAGGTGGGGGAGCGGTGACCAGCGGGAGCTACTCGCCGACTCTGGCCGCGTCGATCGCCATGGCGCGAATTCCGGTCGGCGAGCAGGCGGCCGCCGAGGTGGAGTTGCGCGGCCGATGGGTCCCAGCCGACATCGTCGCGCTCCCCTTCGTCCGCAATGGCCAGCGCAACACCATCAAGGAAGGAGCACGGTCATGAGCATTGTCCCGGCGGGTCTTCGCTACACCGCCTCGCACGAGTGGATCCGCGACGAGGGCGACGGCACCGCGACCGTCGGCATCACGGACTTCGCCCAGGCCCAGCTCGGCGACGTCGTGTTCGTGGAGTTGCCGACCGCCGGCACCGAAGTGGCGGCCGGGGACGTCGTCGGTGTCGTGGAGTCGGTGAAGGCCGCCTCGGACCTCTACGCACCGCTCAGCGGCGTGGTCGAGGACAGCAACGGCGAACTCGAGACCGGCCCGGAGCGGGTCAACGACGACGCCTATCAGGCCTGGTTCCTGCGAATCCGGCTGTCCGACCCGGGGCAACTGACGGCGCTGCTGGACGCCGAGGCGTACACGGCGGCCCTGCCTCAGGGCAGCTGATGGTGCAGAGCTGGGACGACCTGTTCGGCAGCGACGAGTTCACCGGCCGCCATATCGGCCCGAACGACGCCGAGGTCGCGGCCATGCTGGACGTCGTGGGCGCGGACAGCCTCGCGGACCTCGTCGGGCAGATCGTGCCGGAGGCCATCCGGCGCGCCGAGCCCCTGGCCCTGCCCGGCGGGTGCACCGAATCCGAGGCGCTCCTGGAGTTGTCCGGCATCGCCGAGCGGACGACGGTGGCGAAGTCCTACATCGGGATGGGCTACCACCCGACCATCGTGCCCAGCGTGATCGCTCGAAACCTGCTGGAGAACCCCGGCTGGTACACCGCCTACACCCCGTACCAGCCGGAGATCGCGCAGGGGCGGCTGGAGGCGCTGCTCAACTTCCAGCAGATGGTGATGGACCTGACGGGTCTGCCGTTGGCCAACGCATCCCTGCTGGACGAGGCGACCGCGGCTGCCGAGGCGATGGCGATGCTGCATCGCGGGAACCGTCGGGCTACGTCGCGGACGTTCTTCGTCGGCGACTCGGTGCTGCCGCAGACCCTCGACGTGGTGCGGACCCGGGCCCGCTATTTGGGCTTCGCGGTGGTGACCGGGCCGGATGCCGCCGCTGCCGATCACGACGTCTTCGGGGCGCTGCTGCAGTACCCGGCGCAGGACGGCTCGCTGCTCGAGCTCGGCCCGGTCATCGAGGCCCTCCACGACCGAAACGCCCAGGTCGCGGTCGCTTCGGATCCGCTGGCGATGGTGCTGCTGCGGCCGCCCGGCGAGCTCGGAGCGGATGTCGTCATCGGCAGCGCCCAGCGGTTCGGAGTCCCGATGGGGTACGGCGGTCCGCATGCGGCATTCCTGGCGTGCCGGGAGGACTATCGGCGAGCGCTGCCCGGGCGGCTCATCGGGGTCTCGCGCGATGCCTCGGGCGCGATCGGCTACCGGATGGCGCTGCAGACCAGGGAGCAGCACATCCGTCGGGAGAAGGCCACGTCCAATATCTGCACGGCGCAGGTTCTGCTGGCGAACATGGCCAGCAGCTACGCGGTCTACCACGGGCCGACCGGGTTGCGGCGCATCGCCGAGCGGGTGCACCGGCTCACCGCCGGGCTGGCCGACGCACTGCACCGCGCCGGCATCGCGACGAACACCACGTTCTTCGACACCCTGACGTTCAGCGTGAACGAGGATGTCCGCGCGCAGGCCGTGCGACGCGGCATCAACCTCCGGTTGGATCCTGGGGGAACCGTGGGCGTGAGCTTGCACGAGGCTGCGACGCTGGCCGACGTCGCCGAGCTCATCGATGTGCTGACGGGGCATCCGGCCGAACCCGCCCTGGCGGACATCGCGATCCCTGCGACGCTGCGCCGCACCAGTGCGATCCTGAGCCACCCGGTGTTCGGCGGCCACCACAGCGAGACGGCCATGATGCGCTACCTGAAGGCGCTGCAGAACAAGGACCTCGCGCTGGACCACAGCATGATCCCGCTGGGGTCGTGCACGATGAAGCTGAACCCGGCGGCGGCGATGGCGCCGGTGAGCTGGCCGGCGTTCAGCGACATCCATCCCTTCGCCCCGCCCGAGCAGACGGCGGGCTACGCGCAGCTGCTGGAGCGCTTGAGCGCCGCGCTGGCCGAGATCACCGGTTTCGCCGCGATCAGCCTGCAGCCGAACTCCGGTGCGCAGGGCGAGTACGCGGGACTGCTCGCGATCCGTCGGTTCCAGGAGGCGGCCGGTGAGGGGCGGCGTGACGTCTGCCTGATCCCGCAGTCGGCGCACGGCACCAACCCGGCCAGTGCGCAGATGATGGGCATGCGCGTGGTCGTGGTCGCCACCGACGCCAACGGCGACATCGATCTCGCCGATCTGGAGGCGAAGGCCCGTGCGGCGGGTGACGCACTGTCGGCGCTGATGATGACGTATCCGTCCACTCACGGGGTGTACGAGGAGGGCGTGCAGCGGGCGTGCGCGCTGGTCCACCAGCAGGGGGGCCAGGTCTACATGGACGGCGCGAACATGAACGCCCAGGTCGGGATCACCCGACCGGCGGACATCGGCGCCGATGTCGCCCATCTCAACCTCCACAAGACCTTTGCGATCCCGCACGGCGGCGGCGGGCCGGGGGTGGGCCCGATCGGTGTCAAGGAGCATCTCGCGCCGCACCTGCCCGGCCACGTGATGCTCGGTACCGACGGGGCGGTCTCGGCGGCGCCGTACGGCAGCGCATCGATCCTGCCGATCTCGTGGATGTACATCCGGATGCTGGGCAGCGCCGGGCTGCAGCGGGCCACCGAGGTCGCTCTCCTCAACGCGAACTACATCGCCACCCGGCTCGCGGACTTCTACCCGGTCCTCTACTCGGGGCGCAACGGCCGGATCGCGCACGAGTGCATCATCGACCTGCGCCCGCTGAAGGCGGCCACCGGCATCACCGAAGTGGATGTCGCCAAGCGGCTCATGGACTTCGGGTTCCATGCCCCGACCATGAGCTTCCCGGTGCCGGGCACGTTCATGATCGAGCCGACCGAGAGCGAGTCGCTGGCCGAGCTCGACCGGTTCATCGACGCCATGATCACGATCCGGGCAGAGATCGACCGCGTGGCCGCCGGAGAGTGGCCAGCCGATGACAACCCGCTGGTGCACGCCCCGCACACCGCTGCCGATGTCGCCGGGGACTGGGAGCGCCCCTACGACCGCGAGACGGCGGTCTTCGCCCTCCCCTGGGTGAAGACCCACAAGTTCTGGCCGAGCGTGAATCGCATCGACGACGTGTGGGGCGACCGACATCTGTTCTGCGCGTGCCCGGCCCCCGACGACTACCTGACGGAGTGAGCCGTGGACCTCATCGTGACCGTGCTGACGGATGACCGCCCCGGCGTCATCGACCAGGTGTCCTCGGTGGTCGCCCGCCACGGGGGCAACTGGCAGGACAGCCGGATGGCGCAGCTGGCGGGCAAGTTCGCCGGCATCATCGCCATCGCGGTCCCCGACGCTTCCGGTGACCAGCTGCGCGCTGATCTGGCCGGGCTGTCCGGCATCGTCGTGCATATCGCGACCGCTGCCGAGTCGGTGCCGGCCACTCGTCGGCACACGCTGGAGGTCGTGGCGAACGATCGGCCCGGAATCGTGGCGGAGGTCAGCCGTGCGCTGGCCGACATGGGCGTGAACGTGGCCGAGTTGGCGTCGGCGGTGCAGCCGGCGTCCATGAGCGGCGGTGTCGTCTTCCGCGCGAGGCTGGACATCGGACTCACGCCCGAGCAGTCGCTGGACCGGGTCATCGCCGGACTGGAGCGGTTGTCCGACGACGTCATGATCGACGTGCCGCAGGAGAAGGGGTCGCCGACCCCGGGGTGAGATCTCCCCCACTCAAGGGTTCGCGCCTCGGCCGTGCCGCGGGGGATCGTCGTGGGCCGCCCTCGGCCGCGTCACACCCGCACGTCGTCGCGCAGGTCGACCACCCGGGGCCGGCGTACTGCGGGCACGGGGTGGCGCCGGCGGATGGACCGTCGATACGGCGCTCGCGCCAATCGCCACACCGCCAGACCGGAGGCGACGGTGATGCCGCTGAGGACCAGGGGGGCCCGGCCCGGGGCGGTCGACGGCAGCGTGACCGCAGGCGCGACGCTGTCATCCCTCGCAGACACGGCTGCCGCGTCAGGTTGGACATCGGCATACTTCGGATCGACCAGGGTTCCGACGGGCTGCAGCCCGTCGCCTGACTCGAAGGCCCAATCCAGGTAGCGCGCGCCGGTCTGATAGGTGTTCCCGGCGATGCCCATGAGCGTGACCAGATAGCGCTGACCATCGCGCTCGGCCGCCGCTGCGAAGGTGCGTCCGGCGTTCGTCGTGAACCCGGACTTCACGCCGATCCCGCCCTCGTAGCCGCCGGTGACCAGGGAGTTCTGGTTCCAGATCTCGAAGGTCGGCCGCGACCGGGGGTCGCTGGTCCCCGACATCGGGAACGTCGAGTTCGACAGTGCGGCGAGCTCGGCGAAGTCCGCTCGCTCCAGCCCGGCGCGCGCGATCAGCGCCAAGTCGTAGGCGGAAGTCACCTGCCCGACCTCGTCGAGCCCGTGCGGGTTGCGCACGACCGTGTCGTAGGCGTGGAGGCGCCCGGCCTCGGCCTGCATCTGCTCGACGGTGGCATCGATGCCGCCGTTGAGGCTGGCAACGGCGTTCGCGGCGTCGTTGCCCGAGATGAGGAACATGCCTTCCAGCAGTTGCCGGGCGGTGTAGGTGCTGCCCTCGACGATGCCCACCTTGGACCCCTCGACGAACACGTCCTCCTCGACGGCGGTGTGGATCGCGTCCTGCTCCACGCGGGGGAGCACGGTCAGCGCGGTGAGCATCTTCAGTGTGCTGGCCGGGGGGAACTGCCCGTGCGCGTCCTGCGCGGCGATGATCTCGCCGGTGTCGAGGTCGGCCACGATGAAGGATCCCGCGCCGGCCTCGGGCAGCGGCGCGGCCTGCGAATCCAGGAGCAGGCCCGGGCGGTACAGTCCGTCGCCGCCGACCCGGGGATTGTCCTCGAGGTGATCCGCTGCCGCGGGGCTCGCCACCACCACCGCCAGCAGCACGCCGACGACTGCGGCCAGGACGCCGTGCGCAGCGCGTCGGCGCAGGGTCGCACTGGTGGTCGGCACGAAGGCGATTATCCCGCCGCAGCTGCCCGAATCTGCGTCATCCGCACCGTGTCGGGATCTCGAGGCTCGCGGCCTTCCCGGACACCGGGCCCGGTCACGGCTCGTTGCTGTCTCCTCGCGCCGCGCCGGCGGCAGCGCGCCTCGCGATGCCGGCTGTGGGTGGGTCGGTCAGCCGACGCCGAGCAGGTCGATGACGAAGACCAGCGTCTTGCCGGAGAGCCGATGCCCGCCTGCCTCGCCGTAGGCAAGCGCCGGGGGGATGATCAGTTCGCGACGCCCACCGACTCGCATGCCGGGGATTCCGTCCTGCCAGCCCTGAATCAGGCCGCGCAGCGGGAACTGGATGGACTCGCCGCGGTTCCACGAGGAGTCGAACTCCTCGCCGGTGTCGAACTCGACGCCGACGTAGTGGACGGTCACCTGGTCGCCGGGCTTGGCCTGCGCCCCGTCGCCGACGGTGATGTCGCGGATCTGGAGCGCGGTGGGGGCGTCGCCGCCTGGGAAGTCGATCTCTGGCTTCTGCATCCGATCAGTCTGCCAGGTCGGGGCGGCGCGGCGGCAGAGGTGCTTGCCGGTGATCGTCTCGCGCTCGGCTCAGCGGGCTGCGAGGAGCCGCCCGCCCCAGGTGCCGGCAAGCCCGGGGTGCTGCCGAGGCGGTGGTTGCGGTGCGCTCGCGCAGTCCGCGCCAGGCGGTCTGGTCGCGTCGGCAACGGACCGCCTTGGCCTGCGGCGGGGGACGGCACACCGCCCCACGACTCGGGCGGCACTCACCCCCGAGGCGTGGAGTCCCGGATCAGCACCTCTTGGGCCGCTGAGGCCGCGAGCACCCCGTCGCGCCGGAAGAACTCTCCCCGGGCGAAGCCTCGACCGTGCCCTGCCGAGGGGGAGTCAGTGGCGAACAGCAGCCACTCATCGGCCCAGAACCGGTTGTGGAACCACATCGCGTGGTCCAGTGACGCGATGTCCAGGCCTCTCGCCCCTGCCCGGCCGCCGTGGTGCCCTGTCACGGTGCCCACCATGTTGAGGTCGGAGAAGTAGGTCAGGATGCAGACGTTGAGCAGTTGGACGTTCGGCAGATCCTCGCTCGACCGGACCCAGTTCAGACGGTCGAACCGTCCCTGTGACACCTCCAGCGCCCGCGCCGGCTCAATGACGCGCAGATCGAACCGCTGGGCGGTGGGGTAGCCGTGCTCGGTCAAGGCGGTGGCCAAGTTCGATTCCGACGGATCCGCAGTCAGCGTGATGTGGTCGAACACCACTTCCGGCGGGAGGCTGTCGGGCGGCGGGACCGCGCGGAACCATGCCGGCTGGCGGCCCTCGCGCTGGTGCTCGGGCCCGGTCTGGGGCTCGGCGAACGACACCGACATGGTGAAGATCGTCTTCCCGTACTGGATGGCCCGGACCCGACGGGTGGTGAAGCTGCGGCCGTCGCGGGGCCGATCCACCATGTAGACGATGTGGTCGGTCGTGTGACCGGGCCGCAGGAAATACGCGTGGAGCGAGTGCACGTCGCGAGACTCGTCGGCCACCGTGGCGCCGGCCGCGACTAGGGCCTGCGCGGCGACCTGCCCGCCGAATGCCCGCAGCGGGCTTCCGGCGTGGCACCAGCCCGTGAAGACATCACGGTCCACCTGCTTGAGCCGCAAGCGTGTCAGGAAGTCGTCCTGGGGGCTGGGCGGCCGGTCGTGGTAGGCGGAGATGAGGCCTTCGATCAGCATGGCGCCAGTATTGCCGCTCCCGGTCGGCAATGCGTTTCCATCTATACCCGGGGGGGTATACAATGAGCACTCTCGCCGGATCAGCCTGGAGGATTCCCACGATGTGCAGCCCAGCCCTGTGCCCCCGTTGCCGCAAGGTCACCTGGACCGGATGCGGCAATCACGTCGAGCAGGCATTGTCCGGATTCCCCGCGGAGCGGCGCTGCGAGTGCCGCTAGGGGTGTGCGTTCAGGCGAGTCGGGCGGAGCATGGACCGATCATCGCCGAGCTGCCCGACATCTGCGACTTCCCCCTCGAGCACGTCCTCCAGCTGCACACCACGAACCCCGAGCTGCTCGCCCGGTGACCGTAGGCGTCCGGCCCTGAAGCCACCCGTCAGGCCCCGGGCGCTCGTGCGCGGAGGCCGGGCGGCGGGTCTCGGCCGGGTATGGCGCCGCGACTGCCAGTTGGCCAGACCCCCCCGCACGCGGCGCACGGCGCGGTGGATCTCCCACCTTCGCCGACCCCGTCTGCCCGACGCGCGGAGCGCAGCGTGCCCACGGTGCGGCCAACTGCTACCCCTGGGGGGAGTCGGCCCGATCGAGGCTGCGCAGCACCGATGCCCGCTGGGACTCATCGAACAGCACGACGTCCCTGCGGCCGCGCCAGACCGGCATCCCCGCCGCGAGGTACCGGTAGGACGAGCGTGCGACGGCTCGCGCTCGGCGGGGCTCGTTCGGCCACCGAAGGGACTCGGCGAGCGAGGCCACCGAGGCCGCGTCGCGCGCCAGCCAGCGGCTGGCGAGATCCGCTGTCACGAGGCGGTCGCGCTTGTCGTTGTTGCATCCGCGATCGGTCAGCACCAGGTTGCTGAGGTCGTCGTTGGCGTAGTGGCTCCACGGGATCACATGATCGACCTCCACGTTGCGGCCCAGCGCGCGGCGGCACCAGAAGCAATCCCGGATGCCGAGATCCCGCAGCCCCTCGGCAACCGGCGCCAGGGAGCTGCGCTCGGCGCCGAACATGAAGTCGGACAGATCGGCCCCCTCGAGCTGGAGCCCGTTGAAGCCGGCGACGCCATCCACCCAGACGTCGTGCGCGGCGATGCGGATCAGCGCCGCGTTCCGGGCCAAGGCCTCGGCTACGCCCGGATACAGCGTGATCACCGGTCTTGGGTCCAGCGCACCCCGCTCCGCCTGGTAGCGGCTGTCGTCGAAGAGGAAGCGGGGGTAGCCGTCTGCGCCGGAAGCGGACCCAGGCCGCTGCAAGCGCGGCACCGGCTGCTTGGCCAGGGCCCGCTCGACGGCCCGCCTGCACCGCTGGTACGCAACCGGGAAGCCGCCGCGCACGCGCCCCAGCGGCGTGCCGGGACCGGCGCCGGACTTCGCCCGAAGCTGGAGCAGCGCGGTGGTGATGCGCAATCGGCTGCGACCCGGCCCCTGCCGCAGGGCAGGCGCGTCGAGGGCGGGGTAGGGCCGGGTCTGTGGCCAGTACAGCTCCATGACGCGGTCAGCGACATCGGCCAACGGCAGCGTCAGCGGTGCCGCTGGCTGGCTGCGCTCGACGGCCAACTCGGTGAGCGCCAGTAGCAGGGCAGGCTTGTAGGTAGCGCTGCGACGTCCCTCGTTCAGGACTGCGAGCACGCGCTGCACCAGGTCCGCCTGTTCCGTTGCCGACGCTGCGGCCTCAGCCGGCGACGCGGCCTCGGCTTGGGCAGCCGCGGACGCCGCAGTCCGGCTCGACGCCTCCTGCAGTGCCGAGGGTGAGGGCGTCGCCGACGTCTCATCCCGTTGCGCCAACGCCACGAGCGGGTGCGCTGGTTGCCATTGCTGCGCCGGCCCTGCTCGCAGGTAATTGCCGCGACCCGGGATGACGTGACGCACGCCACCGCGTGGATCGGTCGCATCGCCCGGGTACCGGGGGATGAGATGGACGTGGGCGTGGAAGATGGTCTGACCGGCCACGGCGCCGTCGTTGAAGCCGACGTTGTACCCGTGCGGCCGGTACCGATCGTCGAGCAGCGCCTTGCACTGCAGCACGAGCGCATCGACCGCGGCACGCTGGGCCGCGGTCGTCCCCCACCAGCTCGGCACGTGTCGGCGCGGGACCACCAGGGTGTGGCCGCGGCTGACGGGAAAGGCGTCAAGCACCGCGACGGCCTCGGCGTTGCTCGCGACGATCCGCGAGGGGGCCACGTCGCAGAACGGGCAGCCGGAGTCACCCTGCACGTCGAGCAGCCTGCCAGATCGGAGTGCCGAGGCGCGCGACGCTGGCGTTCCAGCACGATGCCCGGCCAACTCGACGCGTCGCTTGCGGCGCGCGCTGCTCGTTGCCTACCCGGTCGTTCGGTGCGCCATGGCAACACGCCGCGCAATCGACGTCACGGATGGTTGTTCGCCGGACGTCCGACCGCCTAGACTGAAGAAGTGACTCAGGGGGAATCCAAGATGCGCCGCAGTGCACTGGTCTATCTGGCAGGCCTGGCCGCCGCAGCTGTCGTGGTGCTCGCCATCTACTCAGGTGTGGCCGACTCCGGCGCGACATCGACGGCGACGAACGGCGACGTGGCGAGCGAGACGCCGGGCGGCGGCGCCGCTGCGACTCAGGACGGCTCCGAGGCGACCGACCCCGATGGTGCAGAGTCGGCGCCGGGCAAGTCCGGCACCGCCGGTGCGGCTGCTGCCAAGAGTTCGAAGGGCAAGGCGCTCGGCCTTGAGAAGAACGCCCCGATCCCCGCGTACGAGGCGGCCCCGGTTGACGAGGCCGTGACGATTGAGAACCAGGTCACGGCATCGATCGTGAAGATCGAGAAGACCGAGTCGGACGGTCGCGGTGCGGGCGAGATCGATGGTCCCGCGCTTGCGGTCACGGTGGAACTGACGAATAACTCCGCCGAGGCGATCGACCTGTCGACCAGCGGTGTCACGATGGCGCTCGGTGCCGACATGATCCCGGCGTCGCCGCTGCCGACGCAGTCGAAGTCCGACCCCTTCTCCGGCACGCTCGCCAGCGGGAAGAAGGCGACGGCGACCTATGTCTTCCTGGTCCGAGAGGGATCGCCAGCAGAGCTTCGGATCGAGGTCACGCACGGCGGGACCAACCCGCTCATCGTCTTCACGGGCACTCGCCCGTAGGGCCAGGGTCGATTGCGCGCAGTGCACTTGGGCCGCTGGTACGTCGTGGCGTGGTGACTAGCCTGACTGCGCACCCACTGCGCCTCTGGTCTTCTGCGTGGAGTGCGCAGAGTCCCGGTTGAGGTGCCAGCAGCGCGCTGTCCGGCACACGCTGCAGCTGCCAGGTGCTCGTACCTCGCGATTGCGGCTGTGTGCTGCTGCAACTGCTGACACGGTCCGAGGCCGAATCGGCAGTGCTTCTGCGGCCAGCACGATGCCGGCAGCCGCCGGTCAGGCAGGGGTGTCGCACAGCAACCGGGCGCCGGAGGCCCGACCAGCATAGACATCGGCTGTGGCTTCCCAAGCCGGCTCGAACCCTCGGATTCGCTACGAGGGCAACTGCAGACCGCCAGGTCGGCCACCCGGCGAGGCGGTCGGCTACGCATCGGCCCCACCACCGATGCCAGGAGATGCACGCCGGAGCGAACCGCAAGGCTCACGGGGATCGAGGGGCTGTCCCGACCCGCAGATGTCGCTCGCCGACGACAAGTCGGAAGTGGGACCAAGCCGCCGTCACTCCCCTGCAGCGCGCACCGGCCCTACCGCTGGGCGGATGCATCCCGACGGCGCTGCACCGCCTGGTCGTAGACCGCGAGGTGCAACTCCCCGGCCAGGTCCCAGTCGCGACCACTGAGGTCGGGCGCAGCGCTCTGGTCGATCTCGCGCGCCTGCTCCAGCGCCCGAGCCAGGGCAGCAGCATCCAGCGGTGCTTCGTACTGCAGCACCCAACCGGCCCCGACCTCGTCTGCCAACTCCTGCGCGATCCTGGATGCGGGCACCAGCACCGGTCGTCCCAACGAGAGCGCAAGCAGCACCGCGCCGGAATTGTGCATCTCGGCGTAGGGCAGCACCACCAGCTCCGCCTGGCCGATCTCGCGCGCCAGATCGGCATCGCTGACCCGTTCCAGGCGCAGTCCGACGCGCGGATCCCGGGCGGCAAGACCCTCGAGCTCGGCTTGCAGGTCGGCGTCCTTGGCCTTGCCGCAGACCCTCAGACTTATCGAGTCGCCGCCCAGCTCGGCGAAGGCGGTGAGGAGCCCGGGTACCGCCTTGTACCGGCGGAGCAAGCCGAAGAAGAGCAGACGTCCGGGCACGCGGTGGCAGACCTCGTGGTCCCGGTACCACGAGATGTAATGGCCGTGCGGGATGAGCGTCGCCTCACCGCCAAGCGGCACGGCCGTCGCGGGGTTCAGGGCGATCCAGCCGTCGGTCTGGGCGTCCACCAGGTCGAGGATGCGCCGGTCCACCGACGAGGCGACCTCGTGAGGCTGCTCGTTGTGCAGTGTGCGCACGATGGCGATGCCGTCGCGGCGGCATCGGCGCAGCAGGGCGAGGAGCGCGGCGCGCCGCCGCCAGTTGTAGAGCGCACCGCGGCCCTGCAGCAGGTTCTCCGGCCAGTGCAGGTGGAGCACGTCGTAGTCGGCGCGCAGCGCCAGCCGCCAGTCGAACGTGCGCACATCGGCCCCCACGGTCGTCAACGACCGCACGAGTTGGGCCATGTACGGATTGCGCGGGGCAGCCTGTTCGTCGAACGACTGCAGTACTCGCAGGGTCACGAGGCCTCCTTCTTCGCCCGCCGGTAGCTGCCCCGCAGCTGGCGCAGCGCCTCACGAGGTTCGCCCAGAGCCAGCGAGGCCAAGCCGAAGCCGCGGTATTTCGGCACCGAGCGGCCCGCGAGTCTCCGGCCGGTGAGCCGCGCCGCGAGGAACCTCCGTCGGCTCACCTGCAGCGGCTGCACGGCATGCAAAGCGCTGATGCTCTGGTCGGCAACGACCAGATGGCCGCGGGCGACCGCATGTTCCACCAGCGCGCGACCGCGCGGGGTCCTGGCGATGATGACGCTCTGCCCGGGCGCCTCGTCGAAGACCGGGAAGCCCTTCTCGTCGGATTCCCAGATGTCGCCGGCAGCCACGTCGGCGCTCTCCCCGACGCCGTCCACGCAGATCTTGCACCGAGACTGCAGGCGTTTGCCCAGGTGCTGGCCCCACGACTCCTCGTAGGTCGTCGCATGGGACGAGCCACCGGGGTCGGTGAAGCTGAAGAAGCCCGGCCAGCCGTTGCCGCGGTAGCGCAGGCCGACGACGCTGCCGGGCTGTCCGCCCATCTGCTCGATCAAGTCGTCGGTCGCGGCTTGGCTCGGCACGCCGGCGCAGAAGAAGGACAGGATGTAGGGGGTGCCGACCGCGGGCAACCGCCGCAGCGCGGATGCCTCGCACGGTCTGCACACGATCGCCGTGCCCGGCCCGGCGCCGGCGAGCGCCGCAGTCGTGGACGCCGGGGCGTATCGGGAGGACGCGTACTCGCCCAGCTCGGCGGGATCGGTCACGGCTGCCGTGAGCGTGCGGCTGCCACGTTCGGCGCCACCGGCCACCACGACCCCGGAGACTTCGTCGAGCTCCAGCGCCGCTCGGGCCAGGGCGCTGAGCGCGCCGCCGCTGCTGCCCTTGAACCGCAGCTCGGGATCGGCGGCGTGGCCCACCCAGACGTGCAGCGCGTCGCCGAAGTAGGCGTCGCGGGTAGCGCCCGGGGCGGGATCTGGTCGCTGGACCGCGATCGCCGGGCAGTAGTCGGCCAGGGGCGGACCCTCGCCTGCCGGACTCGCGGCCGGGACGGGTCGCAGGTGGCCGGCCGGATCCAGCGCCATGCCGCTGGCCAGGCCGGTGAGCACGCAGGCGCCGCAGCCGCTGCAGTTCCCGCTGGCCAGCACGGCCTGCAGATCCAGGCGTTTGGTCATCGCTTCCCCCGGAGTTTGCCCGATCCCATCGATCGCACGATCTGCACCACGGCCAACTCGTCGCGCCGAATGAACGGCAGCAGCGCCCCGAGTGCGTAGACCCCCAGCACGGCCAGCCCGGCCAGCCCGATCGCCACGACCGCCGGCAGTGCGGCAGCGGCCTGCACCGTGGCGAGGGCGGCCAGTCCGGCCGCAGCCGCCATCCCGAGGATACGCAGCGCGCCGCCGATGATGCGCCGCACCGGGATCTCGGTGCGGCGGGAGAGCCACCACAGCGAGGTCGGCCACAGCACCGCCGCCGACAGTGCGACACCGGCCGCCACGCCGATGGAGCCCCACGTGCTGCCGACGACGATGAACAGCACGCGCACGCCCGCGGAGATGAGCGAGTAGTAGAACAACTGCTTGGTCAGTGCTCGGGAAATGTAGACCCAGTAGCCGACGTAGGACAGCAACTGCAATCCGCCAGCGATGGCGAGCAGGGCGAGGATCGGGGCGACTTCGGTCCATTGGTCGCCGAGGAACACCTCGACCACCGGCTCATGGGCCCCGGCAAGCAGGGCCACGAGCGGCACCATCACGTAGCCGATGCCCAACTGGCCAGCGAGCAGGGCCCGGTCGTACCGGGCGCGATCCCCGGCCAGGCGGGAGAACAGCGGCAGCGCCACGGTCGTGGTGGGCGCGCGCATCTGGGCCAACGGGACCATGACGAGCCGGTAGGCGCGGTCGTACAGTCCGAGCTCCACCGGGCCCGCGCGATATCCGATCACGACCGTGTCGGCGTTGCTGGCGCCATAGGAGAGGAGCTGGGATCCCAGCAGTTGCACGCCGAAGCGCCAGAAGGCGCTCATCTCGGCCGAGCGGTCGATCCAGCGCGGCAGCCAGCGCGAGGCAATGATGAAGAACACCCACGTGGCCAGCGCCTGCGACAGTTGCATGGCGACCAGCGACCAGTAGCCCCAGCCGGACAGCGCTGCAGCCACTCCCGCGCCGAGGCCGATGAACTGCGCGGCCAGTTCCGAGGCGGTCAGGGCGAAGAAGCGCATGTGGCGAGTGAGATGGGCGCGGTACTGGGTCGCGGCGCCGTTGAGGATGAAGACGAAGGCCAGGACCCGGGTGATCTCGACAATCTCCGGCTGGTCGAAGAACCCGCTGATCGGCACGGCCGCCGCCTGCGCCAGCAGGAACAGCAGTACACCCAGAGCGGTATTGGCCCAGAACAGGTTGTCCTGCTGCCCACGGGTCAGCGTGGGGGACTGGATCGCCGCCGCGCCGAGGCCGAACTCGCGGAAGATCTCACCCAGGACGACGACGACGCCCACCATCGCGACCAGGCCGTAGTCCTCGGGCGTCAGCAGCCGGGCCAGAACCACAATGCCGGCGGTCTGCACCAGCAGGCGCACCAACTGGCCCCCGGTGGTCACGAAGGCGCCGCGGGCGGCCTGGCGCTCCAGGGTGCGGTTCTCGGCGGGGGCCTCGCTACTCATCGGGCCCGGTGGTCGGCCTGGGGAGTCAGCGATCGCAACGCCTCGCGCGCCTCGTCGATGCCGCGGTCGGCCGCGGTCCGGACCGCGGCGGCCCGGTCTGACAGCGACGGATCGGCCGCGTACTCCAGCACCGCCGCGGCCGAGCCGCTGGAGGCGCGCAGATCCACGACGTCGTGCCAGCCGATGTCGGCGAGCAGCGGTGTGAACTTGTCCGAGTAGGCCATCGGGATGGCGGGAACGCCGGTGGAGAGGCTGTTCAGGCAGGCGTGCATGCGTGACCCGATCGTCAACCGGGCACCCGCAACGATCGAGCGGGCGTCCGCCAACGACGTGGGCACGACGACGTCCAGCGGGGTGCCCACCGCCGCAATCACATCGGGCAGCACCGCTTCGTCGTTGTCGCGCGGATCGCCGGCCAGCACGTGGGGCATCAGCGTCACCGCACGGCCGGACTCCTGCAGTCCGCGGATGACCTGCACGACGGTGCGCCGGTAGTCCTCGCTTCGACCGTGGGCATCGGTGCTCCAGAGCAGCCCGGAGACGTTCATGATCACATCGCGTCGTACGCCGATGCCCGGCTGGGGCAGCGCGAAGACGACGTCGGTCACCACGCGGTCGACGGGACGGCCCAGAGCAGCGGCGCGGGCCGCGCTGTCGGAGTCGCGGGCGAAGACGATCTGAGCCATCCCCAGCGCCCGCTTGGCCAAGATCCGCCCGCGCCGGGTCGTGAAGGGGCCGATCGTTTGGGGGGCGATGACCATCGGTGTGCCGGAGCGGCGCACCGCCTCGGCCATGAGGTGCATGATCGTCAAGCGGCGCAGGCCGTAGATGTCGGCGAAGCTGTCGCCGGACCGGGTGTCCAGGACGAGGTCGAAATCCGCCAGCCAGTCGACGACGCCGCCGCTGCCGGTGGCCAGCTCTTTGGCGGCCGCTCGCACGCTCCCCATCGGCACCGGTGTCACCCGAGAACCGAAGTTGTGGTTGACGACGTCGGCCTCGGGCCAGACCGAGGCGATGAGGGCCCTGCTCCCGGCGCCCAGGGCGCGGACGCCGAGGTTTGGGGAGCGGTCGTCGGCCCAGAGAACAAGAACCCTCACGCTACCCCCATAACTGTCAGTGACCATTCAAGAATGCCACGTCCCGGTCGGGAGTCGAGACCGCGAAGGGGAGAGCCGCCGCGGGGCGCCGACATCCTGCCGTGCGGCTGGTGGCGCCGGGCGCGCGTGCTCGCGCGCCGTGCGCTCAGAGGCCGGATGCCTGCGATGCGTGGTGCTGCGGCGTCGCTGGCGTGCCCACCTGCGCCAGGGTCTTGCGGTACTCCCGGTACCGGAGGCCGAGGCTGCCGGAGATCATCCCGATGCCGCGGGCCTGCGTGCGCAGCCCCTGGCCGCTGAGCGCCGGCCTGCGCAGGACCAGCCCAAGCACGGCCTGCAGCGAGCCGCCGGCAGCGCGTACCACGCCGCGAGCCACTCCGGCGACGCGCACCCCGGTCCGCCGCCCGCTCGAGGCGGCCAGCGCGACGTCGGTCCTGGTCCAGGTCAACCCGCTGCGCATGGAGCGCTTCCAGACCCAGCCCAGGGAGAGCCGCGATGCGGGGACGAACTCGGTTGCCCCCGCTTCCTGGCACCACACGATCTCGCCGCCGCACTCGACCAGGCGTCGGGTGAACATGGTGTCCGAACCGCCGGTGGCGCTGAAGCGCGGATCGAAGCGCAACCCCATCTCCCGCACCGACGCGACATCGAGCAGCAGGTTGTTCGTGGCAGCGGCCGGCATGCGGGTGCCGGTCGGGTACTCCGGTCGGTCGAACGGCCTCGCCGCGGCCACTAGCGGAGTCGGCTCGACCTCGTAGCGGCGGAACTGCGGCCCGGACACGGCCGTCGGCCGGTGCTGCCGATAGATGTCCACCAGGGACCGCAGCCAGGTCGGATCGGGCACTTCGTCGTCGTCGATGAGCACGACGCAGTCGTAGTCGGCCGCCTCGTCGAGAATCCGGTTGCGCCCCTCGGCGATGCCCTTGGCGCCGTGCAGCACGTACCGGGCATCCGTGCCGAGGCCGGCGACCACTGCGCGTGCAGTGCCGGCCGGATCGTTGTCGACCACGAGGACATCGGCAGCCGGGTGCAGGTCCTCGGCCTGGTGCATCGCCTGGGCCAGCAGTGCGGGGAGGTAGTCGGCCCGGCCGAACGTGAGGATCGCCACCAGCGTGCGGGGATCCTCCCCCTTCGAGGCACCGTCGGAATCCGTCGCCGCGGCGTGGATCGGATCGGCTCGGGAATCCTGTACGGCCGCGGTCGTTGCCGGCCTTGGTCGTGCGGGGTCCTGTGCCGGCGGTTGAGGCTCCATCGCTCTCATTGTGGCACTGACGGCGGCCGCCATCGCATCGCAGCGCAGCGTCACATCGTGTGCTGAGAGTATCGGTACTGGGCGAGTGTGAGGTACCGTGGATGCTTCATGGAGGTCTCGGCCTGAGTCTGATGCGGGGGTATGGCGTGGCAGCCGTATCGAGTACGGCGCGCAGCCGGATGGTCTGGATGGACTTCCTGCGCGGCGTGGCGATCTTTCTTGTGGTGTGCTGGCATTCGGCAGCGATCCTCGTGCTCGAGGGTCAGACCGTGCCCGACTGGCTCATGATCGCCAACGACATGTTCGCCCCGTTCCGCATCCCGATGCTCATGTTCCTGTCGGGCATGCTGCTCGACCGGGCCCTGCAAAAACCGCTGTGGACCTACTACGAGGGCAAGCTGCGCAATATCGCCTGGCCGTGGGTCGTGTGGACGCTGGTGCACTTCGCCGTGATGGGCACCTACGCCTCGATCACCCAGCACGGGCTGTGGTTGTTCTCCTACCTCTGGTTCTTGGTCTACCTGCTGGTGTTCTACGCCGTGGCCCCGCCCCTGCGCCGGATCCCGACGTGGCTCCTGGTGGTGGCGCCTTACGTGGTGGGACTCACCACCCAGGAGGAGCACGTTCGGCGCTTCTTCTTCCTGGCCGTGTTCTTCTTCCTGGGGAAGTGGGCCAGCGAGCACGCCGGTCTCATGCGGCGGGTCGCTGAGTCGCGGTGGACGCTGCTGCTCACCCCGGTCGTCGTCGGCTACGCCGTGGTCTTCGCGACGGTGGGTCCGTGGCGCTACCAGCTGCCTCACATCCCCATGTCCTTCCTGGGCATCGTGCTGGCGGTGGCGCTGGTGTGGCACATGCGGCCGGGCCGGCTCATGGGCGTGTGGAGCTTCGTGGGGCGGAACTCGATCGTGTACTACGCATCCCACTTCCCGGTCATCGTGCTCGCCGTCCGGGTGGGCATCGAGCTGGGCTGGTCCGCCACGCTCAGCGTCGCGGTCGGACTCGTCCTCGCGCTGGCTGTCGGCACGGGCTTCGCGATCAGCCGCGACACCCCGCTGGGCTGGCTGTTCGCCTTCCCCAAGATCCGTCGACCGGCGGCAGTCCAACGCCCCGCGGCCCGCGAGGTCGCGCCGTCGGCAGCGACCTCCGGTGAGGGGTCCGCGCCTGCGGACCTCCAAACGCAGCCCGCTGCTGCTGCCGTGCGATAGACGCCAGGCGAGAACCGGGCTGGGCAGCGCAGCCGGCACCGAAGAGGCAGATCCGGGTCCCCGTCTTCGCGAGCACCGGCCGAGCGGCGACGACCGACCTGTGTGCCCCGGGTCCTGGGTCTGTGACGGGCCCCGCGTGAAGTGCGCGTCGATCGGCCCCCTCAGGGCCAGCTGCCAGCAGGAACCTGGTCGATCGCCTCGCGCATGCGCTCCACGATGCCGAGCCAGGGATCCGATGGCGGAGGGCTCGGCGCGCCACGACCGGCGGCGAGGACGTCGCGGATCGCCTGAGCGGCGCCGGTCACGTCGTCGGGATCCACGAAGACGGCACCGTCGCGGCACACCTCGCGCATCACCGGCAGATCCGACACGATCACGGGGCAGCCGAAGGTTTGCGCCTCCAGCGGCGGCAGCCCGAACCCCTCCCCCCGGGTCAGGAAGAGCAAGCAGTCGGCGTGGCCGTACAGCCAGGCCACCTCGGCATCGGAGAGCGCGCCCAGGAACCGGATGGCTCCCCGCTCGATCGCAGCGCTGACCTGTGGTCCGAACGATTCGGCGGGGCCGTCCGGGGCGCCGACGACCAGCATCGGCCGGGTCGGGCTGATGGCTCCGGAAGCGACGGCTGCGGCCAGTGCGGTGCGGAGGTTCTTGCGGACGTTCAGCCGGCCAACCGACAGCAGGAACGCATCGATCCCCGGCCCGAGGTCGGGGCGGACGGGATCGCTCTGGAGCAGAGGCGACTTCACCGCCAGGCCGATGGGCACCACCCGGGTCAGTCGCGGATTGTATGCGGCGATCCGATCCGCTTCGGATTGGGAGGACGTGAACACCACCGATGCCCTACGGGCCATGGCCGGGATCGGCTTCAGGTAGGCGCGCTCCAGGCTGGAGAACCACTCGGGGTTCGATTGGAAGAGGACATCGTGGATGAAGACGGCACACCGACCCCAGGCGGGGGTGAAATTCTGCGCGATCGTGACGTCCACGCGGTGCCGGGCGGCGACCCGCGGCAACCAGGCCATCGCCGAGATCCCGTGCGGGGAGAGCCTGGTGCGCACTGAGGCGACGCCGGCCGGCAATGGCGGATCAGGCGGAGCTGCTCCCGGGATCGCGACGAGCACCTCGTCCTGATCGAATCTCTGACGCCAGGCGCGCACGAGCTCCTGGACGACCGCTCGATTCGAGGGCGGGCCCTCGTTCCACCAGTACGCGTCGAACAGGATTCGGATGATCGTCTCCTCTGTTCTGCGATTCCCTGAGTGTAGTGAAGCGGCCTGCCCGTCTCGCGCAGCGGACTGGGCTGATCGCACCGACCCTGAGGATGGTCGGGTGGGCATCGGCACTTTGGCTGGGGGACGATGTTCCGCTACTCTCTGTAACGGGGCTCGGTGTTGCTGCGCTGGCAGTCTGGCGCCATGCGAAACTGGCTCAACGAGGGGGTACTGCAATGGGTTTCCGGGACTACTTCGCCGTCCTGCGCCGCTATTGGCTCGTGATTGTGCTCGTGACCGGGTCAATCGTCGGCGTCACGGCATACGTCTCTGCGAACGCCGAGCCGCTGTACCGTTCCTCCGCGGCAATCTACCTGATACCCAACGGGGAGACTCCCAACGAGTTGAGCCAGGGGTCGCAGTTCGTCGAGGACCAGTTGGACTCCTACGCCCAGTTGGCGGCGACCTCGACCGTGCTCGATCCGGTCATCGAGGAACTCGGGCTGAACACCACGGCGCGAGCCCTCGCCGGCAGCGTCGACGCGTCGGTGAAGAGCGGCAGCGTCATCGTCACGCTCACGGCGGTGTCCGCCGATCCCGCGCTCGCGGCACAAGTCGCCGACGCAACAGCTGCGAGTTTGTCGGTCCAGATCACCGAGCTTGCCCCGGTCCGCCCGGACGGCACCTCATCGGTGACGGTTTCGCCGGTCGAGCAGGCCACCGTGCCGACGAGTCCGTTCGCCCCGAACACGTCGCGCAACGTCACAGCTGCTTTGGTCTCTGGACTGATCATCGGCTATCTTCTCGCGCTGGCATGGAGCCTGCTGGACACGCGGCTGCGCACCAGTGGTCAGGTGCGCGACGTGGTGGGCGCGTCGGTGCTCTCCGAGGTCCCGTTGACGCGAAGCACGAAGATCGGTGCCAATCAGGCGAACTGGGCCTATGTGGAGTCCTTCCGGAGGCTGCAGGCCAACCTCGACTTCGTGGACGTCGGGGAGCGGCCGCTGCAACTGGTCGTCACATCCTCGGTTGCGGGTGAGGGCAAGTCGACAACGTCGCTGAACCTGGCCCTGGTCTGCGCGGAGGCTGGCCAGAAGGTGCTGTTGGTTGACGGAGATCTGCGGCGACCCAACGTGCACAAGACTGCTTGGTCTGGAGCCGAGCGTGGGCCTGTCCACGGTCCTGGCGGGCAAGTCGTCGCTGGACGATGCAGTCATCTCTGTGGGCCGGGGTACCACGATCGACGTGCTGTGCAGCGGCCTGCTGCCACCGAACCCGACGGAACTGCTGGCGTCCAGCGCGATGGACGACATGCTCGCCGAGGCAAAGCGGAAGTTCGATATCGTGGTGATCGACATGCCTCCGGTTGTTCCGGTGGTGGAAGGCCTGGTGGTGGCGCGCAAGGTGAACGGGGCACTGCTGGTCTCTCGGCTGGGCAAGGGGCGCCGAGACCAGTTGAAGGCCGCTGCGGACCGGTTCCACGATGCCAACGCCGCAATCCTCGGCATTGTGGTGAATGGCACCGACCATGCCGCGCGCTCGTCCTACTACTACGGCAGCGATGTTGGGAGCAACGGCAAGCCCAAGGGCAAGCCCAAGCGTGGCCGCTCCCAGCGCGGCAAGGCAAAGAAGTCGGCGGCGCAGACCAGTTCTGCTGTGCAGGGCAATTCGGCGAAGACTGCGCCGCAGGGGGCAGGCCTCGCTCGTCACACCTCGGCGAGGCCGCCCACATCGCCTCAGAGCAAGTTGTCCTAGCTGGCCCCGTCCCTGACCGGGGGCGATCGGATCCGCTCACTGCTGTCGTGGTCTCAGCAAGGGTCAGGAGTCTCGGCGAGCGACGCGCTGCGTCGCTCAGTTCGGGCCCGGGCCGAATCCGGAGTCCGGTTCCGGGGCGTTGGGTCCCGGCAGATCCGCTGCGGATCTTGCTGGAGCAGTGGGGGTCACCAACGCACTGGGAGGGTCGAGCCCCCGGGAAACGGTATGGCGCTGGTGATCCGGGCGGGTTCAGGCGGTGAGCTCTGGCATGGTGTCAGCACCGATCTTGCTGTGTTGGTGGTGGTGACCTTGACGCGGCAGCGGGCGAGGACTTCGAGTCCGACGTGGCGACAGCCTTCGGCCATTGGTCGGCCTGCCGGGCGAGGACCACGCGACGAGGCGCACGATGACCTCGCGGTTCGGGAGGATGCCGACCGCGCCGGCCCGGCGCCGCTCGTCGGAGTGCACCACCGCGATCACCGCGGGCCTCATCGACCTCGGTGCCGGCGATGTCAGGTTCGCAGCGGAGCGCGTCCTGCAGCGCTGCGCTGGCCAGGGTCAGCCGCCACGGCTTCGACCGGCTCCGGCGGGAGCGTCGCTGGTGACGAGCAGGACTCCGCCCAGCCCACGAACTGCGAGGCCGATGAAGAAGTCGGTCCCGGTAGCACCGGTCCCTGACGTGGCGCCGCGCCGGCCGGGACCTCGCGGCGACCTTCGCCGTTGACGCCGGTTGCCACGAGCACCACCGCGTTGATCATGCGGCCGCTGTCCAGACCGTCCACGTCAGCGTCCCAGCGGCGACCAACGTGGACGGCCCTGCCGCGTCGAGGGTGCGGTGCCGGGACTGCTCGACGTGCTCGTGGGCGGCCCAGCTGTCCCCAGTGCCCCCGTGGTGGCCGTTCGGCGCCGGTGCCATGATCATCCGCCTGACCCTTGCTCGACCTCACGTGGGGGCGCAGCGCGGCACCAGCGGTCCCCTGTCGCATCAGGCCGATGCTGTTCCCGTCGCTCTGGTCTCCGGCGCTTCGCGGCCCGCCCGTGCCCCGTCACGGATACCGCGCAGGGAGGCTTGCCAGGCATCGCCAGATCGCAGGAGTGCATCCCGCCGCCCCCGTGCCCGTCGGATGATGAACCAGGCCGCGGCACCGCTCGTTTCGGCGCCAATCGCGCTGCACCTGCCGCGTGAGGTTCCGTTCAGCGAAGAGCAGCCGATTGCGCGCCCAGTAGTAGAAGAACGTCGGCGTCTTGGGATCTGGTCTGCCGGTCGACGCATCGGCAGCCCGTTGGGTCCCGCCTTGATCGTGGACGCACCGTGCCCCCTCGACGATGACGAGCCGGCCGCCCTCCTGCCATGCGCGGAAGGAGAACTCGACGTCCTCCCAATACAGGAAGTAGTCCTCGCACATGCCGCCGATGCGCAGCCAGAACTCGGCGCTCACCATGAGGCAAGCCGCCGACAGCCAGGGGAGAAGGCCCGCACTCGGCCGGAGTTCGCCGGAGAGCTGCGGCTCGGTCATCAGTCCGTCGCTGAGTCGCAGATGCCGAGCGGGGGCTTTGCGGGTGCCGGTGATGTCGAAGAGTGAGGGGGACGCAAGAGCGCTTGCATCCTGGGAAACTGCCGCGGCCAGCGCTTCGGCGTCCTTGGAAGTAATCCTGGCGTCGGGGTTCAGCAGGAGCAGATGTGTGGCGCCGAGAGCCAGCGCTGCAGCAGCTGCGCGGTTCGTTCCGGCCGCGAAGCCGTCGTTCGCGGCCGACTCGATGAGTACCCATCCGTGCTCCTCGACAAGGCTCCGCAAGTGTGCGCGCTCGCCGTCGGAGGTGAAGTTGTCGCATACGACAACTTCCATGTCCGGCGCCGAGGCCGACAGCGGCGCCAGGTTCTCCGCTAGCAGGCGGTGGGAACCGTAGTTGACGGTGAGCACCGCCACGCTGGCGAGGGGCGCATCCCTGCCGCCGGCCGCTTCGGCGCTGCTCTTCACGACCCGGGGAGGCGCAGCCGTTGCTGGGCCGCCTTCGCCTTGCGCTTGATCCGCTGCGCCACGTTCGGGGCCTTGTTCTTGTGCGGGAACGGCTCATCCGGCTTCGGCACACCGAGGAACGGGCAGAGGACGTCCCAGCCGTCCCCGGCGGATATGTCCATCTCCAGCAGGTCGTCGGGTCGGTCGGCGAAGTACTCGCGAACAGCCTGCTGGTGCTCGTAGTACTCCTTGGTCCAGGCATCGTGGTCGACGGTGAGCCAGTCGCCGGTGTACCCCGGCTTCTCCTGGTTGGCGCGCACGTGCGACTCGCGGCTGCGCAGGAAGCCGTCCAGGCTGCGAGTGGTCATGATGAACTTGCTGCCCGGGTACTGCCGATCCAGCTCGCGGAACAGGTGGTTGGTCTCCGGCTTGTTCCAGTCGCTGATTGCCCGGTATTGCTCCAAGCCGTCGAGCAGGGGTCGACCGGACTCGCTGTTGGCCGCGATGATGTCCTTCACGTTGCCCTCGCGGCACAGGTAGTGGGCGCTGGGGATGTCGAGGACGCCGAAGGCGAGGTGCAGGGACCCGGTGCCGGTCTTGTTGACACCGATGCACAGGATTCGGGGCGCCTCGCTCGGCGCGGGGTGAGGGCTCGCAGTCATGCAGCAATTGTCGCATGGGGAAGCGCTGTCGCAGAATGCGCTTCGGGTGCCGCCTGCGGTCCCTGCGGCACCCGACGGTCATTCGTACCAGCCCATGAGGTCGACCACGACGTGGGTGTCTGCAGAGCCCGAGACACACACCTCGCCGCCGGTGCCGATGCCGGTCAGGACCGCGTTGGGGATCGTCTGCCCGGCGGTGAAGTTCAGGTTCGAGGTGGCCGGGGTGTTGCCACCGCAGGGGTAGACCCGCAGCCATCCGGTCCTGCGCGGGACCGGTCACGGTGACGTTCAACGACGCAGCCGAGGCGTCGGCGGGCACACCGGCGGCGCCGGCCACCTTGACCCGCTGGACCTGTCCTGCGGGCAGGATGCCGCCCGCGACGCGGGTGTCGGCCAGGCGGGCCGGGGTGATGGGCGTGAAGCTGGAGCTCTTCGGGAACCAGCCCATGAGGTCGACCACGACGTGGGTGTCGGTGGAGCCGGCGATGCAGACCTCGCCGCCGGTGCCGATGCCGGTCAGGACCGCGTTGGGGATCGTCAGTCCGGCGGTGAAGTTCAGGTTCGAGGTGGCCGGCGTCGTGCCGCCGCAGGGGTAGACCCGCAGCCATCCGGCGCTGCGCGGGACCGGTCACGGTGACGTTCAACGACGCCGCCGAGGCGTCGGCGGGCACACCGGCGGCGCCGGCCACCTTGACCCGCTGGACCTGTCCTGCGGGCAGGATGCCGCCCGCGACGCGGGTGTCGGCCATGCGGGCCGGGGTGATGGGCGTGAAGCTGGAGCTCTTCGGGAACCAGCCCATGAGGTCGACCACGACGTGGGTGTCGGTGGAGCCGGCGATGCAGACCTCGCCGCCGGTGCCGATGCCGGTCAGGACCGCGTTGGGGATCGTGAGTCCGGCGGTGAAGTTCAGGTTCGAGGTGGCCGGCGTCGTGCCGCCGCAGGGGTAGACCCGCAGCCATCCGGCGCTGCGCGGACCGGTCACGGTCACGTTCAACGACGCAGCCGTTGCGTCGGGCGCAACCCCGTTGCTGCCCGCGACCTTGACGCGGAGCACCTGTCCTGCTGGCAGGACACCGACCCGTGGAGCGGGTGTCGGCCAGGCGCGCTGGCTCGACCGGCGCGAAGTCGCCGGAACGCCCCGCCGAAGTCCGTGAGACCGTGGCTGCCGTCGGGGTCACGGTGAGCCCAGGAGCTCGTCGAACGCTGCGGCGGACCCGGACCGCTGGCCGTGCCGAAGTCTGCGGTGCGAGGTCTGTCGGCACGGATGCAGACCGTCGACGGCTGCTAGGCCGACGCCCGGATCCACGTTCGGCGGCGACCGTGACGCTGTGACGGTGGCGCCGTCGCGAACGGTCGTGGCTGGACAGCTGGCTAGGGTGCCGAGCTCGTGCCGTCGCCGAAGTCCCAACGGTAGTCCTTGATGCTGCCGTCGGGGTCGTAGGAACCCGTTGCGTCGAAGGACACCGTCCGATCCTGGACGCTGGGCGTGAAGCTCGGCACCGGTGCCAGGTTGGCGCCACCACCGCCGCCACCCACTTGGCTTCCGCTGGCCGCGACGTGATCGCGGACCTCGCTAGCGGTGAGAGCGCGCGGGTACACGGCCACTTCGTCGATGGAGCCGACGAACGCTCCGCTCGCCGCTCCCTTCGGCCATCCGCTCAGCGAATCGGTGCCGATCCGCCAGGAGCCGGTCATCCGTCGGCCCTCCGTGACCGACGGGTTCTGGCCGACCTTCTCGCCGTCCACGTACAGGACCATGCCGTCGCCGGACAGGCTTGCGGCGACGTGGTGCCACTTGCCGTCGTCGTAGCCGGTGCTCGAGGCGAGCGTGACCTTGCTACTACTGCGGTCGTCGACGCCGAAGCGGATCCGGCCGTCGGTGTCGAGGTACAGGTGCCGGTCGGTCCAGTCGGAGCCCTCCTGGCCGCTCTCATCCTTGTAGTGCGTGCTGTAGCCGGCGATGCGGCCGCCGCTGCCGTCGGTGGATTGGAACCACGCCTCGATCGTGAAGTCGTTCGGCGCCGGGCTCTGGATCTGCGTCGCGGTGTAGGAGGCGGCGCCGCTGAACTTGCCGACCTTGTCGCCGGAGTCGCGCAGCAGGGGACTCCCCGCGCCCAGCGAGACGCCCTGCGAGGCGGCAGCCGCACCCGCGGCGGTGTCGGAGATGATGTCCGGCCCGTCGGAGAATCGGATGTAGTGGGCCGGAAGGTCGCCCAGCACGGCGTTGCCGTACTCCTGGTCGGTCGTCGCGGCGATCGTCACCTTCGCGCGGCCGCTGGCCCGCCGATTGCCGTCAGGGTCGGTGGCGACGATCAAGTAGTCGTGGGTGGCGCCCGGCTGCAGCCCGCGGTCGATGAACGACAGCGACCGCCGAGACGCCCAACTGGAGTCGGCAACAACCTCGTGGACTGGCGTGGAGGCCTGCACGCTGACGTAGTCCCGGTAGACGCGGTAGGTGAGGCGCTCGTTGTCGTGGTCGTAGGTCGTCTGCCAACCCACATGCGCCTGGCCGCGCGCGTAGGAGACAACCGTCGGCGTGAACTCTGCCGGGCTGACGGGACGAACGGCGTTCGGATTCCCCGCGACACCCACCCGCGCCATGCGCGTCAGACCCTGCTGCTTGATCCCGTTGAGTCCGATGAACTCGCCGCCGTAGACCAGATACTGGTCGTTTCCTGTGACGTGCCAGGCGCCCTGGTCGGAGGTGGTGTAGGTGCCGAAGTACCAGTTGGGCCAGAAGTGCAGCGTCTGCGGAGCAGGCTCTCCCGCCCGCTCCACCCAGCCGTGGACATCGGTGTTGAGCTCGCCGCGCGCTTCGTCGGTGTAGGCGCCGCCCCCCGGACTCACCCTGGGCCAGCGCTCCTCGAATCCGCCCGGCACGTTGGAGCAGCGGTGCGGGTGCCCCACGGTGTAGACGACGCCGGCCTGCGCGAAGGCGGAATGGTGGTCGCCGCGGCAGTCGATGATCCAGGTGACCTTCCCCGTCTTGCCGTCGAGCCTCGCCGCAGCCTCGAAGTTCCCGCCGCCGCCGTTGAACGTGTACGCGGTCACGAGGATGCCGTTGGCGTCGGAGGTCAGGGAAGTGATGGCCGCATTGGGTCCGGAGTTCTTGATGGAGTTCTTCGCCGCCCACGGCTTGGTGGCGCCCGACGCGGGGTCCAGGGCAGCCATGCCGTACCAGGCCTCGCCGTTCACCTTCGCGAAGTGGCCTCCGACGACCACCAGGGACCGGTCCTGGTTCAGTGCGAGGGCGCGCACGTTCTGGTCCGTGCTGGGAGCCCACGGCGCGAGCGTGCCGTCAGCGGCGTCGAACGCTGCGAGGTGGGCCCGGGCCTCAGTAGGCAGTCCGGTCCGGCCCGAGGCAGCGGCAAAGTCGCCGCCGGCGTAGACGGTCGTCGGGGACACGGCGATGGCTCGTACCGACGCGCCGAGGACCGGCTTGAAGTTCTGGTTCAGGGTGCCGGTGGCGGCGTCGAACGCGGCAATGCGGGTGCGGGGCTTGCCGTCGATCATCGTGAAGGTTCCGCCGGCGTACACTGTTCTGCCGTCCGGCGAGACAGCGAGCGAGAGCACGGGTGCGTTGAGGACCGGCGCGAAGGAATCGATGAGTACGCCGGAACGGATGTCGTAGGCCAGCAGATACGTGCGCGGCACTTCGTTGGTTCCGGGAGCGTCCCCGAACGGCCGGGCGGTGGTGAAGTCCCCGCCGACGTAGACGCGGTTGCCCACAACGGCCTGGGTCCAGACCACGCCGTTGATCTGCGGTGTCGGCAACACATCGGCGCTGGCAGTGGTCGGCAGGGAGGGATCCGACGGTGCGGTGTCCGCCGATGCCGCACCGGGCACGGCGACCAACAGCGCCGCGACGAGCGCCACGACAACGACGAGCGCGACGGAAGCGTGCCGCCGCAACCGATACGACATGGAGTCCCCCTGATGTGCCAGCATTTCCTGACTGTGCGAAGACACACCCTTCGGTGTGCCAACTCTCACAACGATGCAGATTACACGCCGTCGCCGGCCCGCCCGATTTGGGGCGATATCCAGCTAACGTTGTGTGACCTCCATCATGCACTGCGGGTGGGTCATCTGCGGAATCGGTCACTTCCCAGAGGCAGCCGTTGCCACGACCTGCACCGGTTAGGCGGGGAAGTCGTCCCCGGGTCGGTACACGCGGACGCGGGCGCTCAGCAGATCGAACTCGGGGCGCCGCGCGACGAACCGCTCGCACTGCTCGGCGGTGGCGCGGGCGGCAGCAGCATCGTTGCTCACTGAAGCCACGCCGATCACTGCCCGCCGGAGCAGATCTGCCTCGCCCACCTCGCCGCACGCCACACCGAAGCGGCGCTGCAGCTCGGCCACGAGCGGTCGGACCAGGCTGCGCTTCGCCTTCAGCGAGGGCACCGCGCCGAGGAGCAGATCGAACTCCCCGGTGGCGACGAACATCTGCTTGCCTACTTGGCGAAGATGAGCGCGCGCTTGACTTCCTGGATCGCCTTGGTGACCTCGATGCCCCGCGGGCAGGCTTCGGTGCAGTTGTAGGCGGTCCGGCAGCGCCAGACGCCCTCCTTGTCGTTGAGGATCTCCAGGCGGTCCGGTGCCCCGGCGTCGCGGGAGTCGAAGATGAAACGATGGGCGTTCACGATCGCGGCCGGACCGAAGTACTGCTCGTCGTTCCAGAACACGGGGCAGCTCGTCGTGCAGGCGGCGCACAGGATGCACTTGGTGGTGTCGTCGAAGCGCGCCCGATCCTCTGCGGACTGGATGCGCTCCTTGCTCGGCTCGTGGCCGTCGGTGATCAGGAAGGGCTTGACCTCGCGGTAGGCCGCGAAGAACGGCTCCATGTCCACGACGAGGTCCTTCTCCAAGGGCAGGCCCTTGATCGCCTCGATCGTGATCGGCTTCTTCAGCGGCAGGTCCTTCACCAGCGTCTTGCAGGCAAGCCGGTTGCGCCCGTTGATCCGCATCGCATCCGAGCCGCAGATGCCGTGGCCGCAGGAGCGGCGGAAGGTCAGCGACCCGTCCTGCTCCCATTTGATCTGGTGCAGCACGTCGAGGATTCGGTCGGTGGGGTAGGCCTGGACCGTGAACTCCTGCCAGAACGGCTCGGAGTCCTCCTCGGGGTCGTAACGGCGGACCTTCACCCGCACCGTGAGCGTCTCGTGCTTGGGGGCCTCCGGATCGGCCTGCTCACCGGCCGATCCGGACGCCACGGACTCCTCGGCAACCGTCGTGTCGGTCATCAGTACTTGCGCTCCATCGGCTGGTATCGGGTCATGGTCACCGGCTTGTAGTCGAGCCGGACGTAGGATCTGCCGTCGCTGTCCTTCTCGCGGTAGGCCATCGTGTGACGCATGAAGTTGACATCGTCGCGGCTCTGGTAGTCCTCACGGGCATGGCCGCCGCGCGATTCCTTGCGGGCCAGGGCCCCCACCACCAGGACCTCGGCCAGGTCCAGCAGGAAGCCCAGCTCGATGGCCTCCAGCAGGTCGGTGTTGAAGCGCTTGCCCTTGTCCTGGATGGAGACGTTGCGGTACCGCTTGCGCAGCTGCTGCACGTCGGTCAGTGCCTGCTTCAGCGTCGCCTCGGTGCGGTACACCTGGGCGTTGTAGTCCATCGTCTCCTGCAGCTCGCGGCGCAGCGTCGCGACCCGTTCCCCGCCCTCGTTGCCGCTGATGTAGCCGACCATGTCGACCACGAGGCCGGCCGGGTCGGCCGGCAGGTCCACGAAGTCGGCGGTCAGGGCGTACTCGGCGGCAGCGATACCAGCACGACGGCCGAAGACGTTGATGTCCAGCAGCGAGTTGGTCCCCAGCCGGTTGGCGCCGTGCACGGAGACGCAGGCGGATTCCCCCGCGGCGTACAGGCCCGGCACCACGTCGGTGTTGTTGCTCAGGACCTCGGTGGTGATGTTCGTGGGGATGCCGCCCATCGCGTAGTGGGCGGTGGGGAAGACCGGTACCAGTTCGGTGATCGGGTCCACGCCGAGGTAGGTCCGCGCGAACTCGGTGATGTCTGGGAGCTTGGCCTCGATCTGCTCGGCTGGCAGATGCGTGAGATCCAGGTAGACGTAGTCCTTGTTGGGTCCGGCGCCGCGGCCCTCGCGGACCTCCTGCACCATGGCCCGGGCCACCATGTCGCGCGGTGCGAGGTCCTTGATCGTGGGGGCATAGCGCTCCATGAAGCGCTCGCCGGACTCGTTGCGCAGGATGCCGCCCTCGCCTCGGGCGCCCTCGGTCAGCAGCACGCCAAGGCCCGCTAGGCCCGTGGGGTGGAACTGGTAGAACTCCATGTCCTCCAGCGGCAGGCCCCGGCGGTAGGTGATCGCCATGCCGTCGCCGGTGAGCGTGTGCGCGTTGGAGGTGGTCTTGTAGACCTTGCCGAAGCCGCCGGTCGCAAACACGACCGACTTGGCCTGGAAGACGTGGATCTCGCCGGTCGCCAACTCGTAGGCCACCACCCCGGAGCAGGCTCCCTCGTTGAGGAGCACGTCGAGGACGTAGAACTCGTTGTAGAACTCGATCCCGTGCTTGATGCAGTTCTGGTACAGGGTCTGCAGGATCATGTGGCCCGTGCGGTCGGCCGCGTAGCAGGCCCGGCGGACGGCCGCCTCGCCGTGGTTGCGGGTGTGGCCGCCGAAGCGCCGCTGATCGATCCGGCCCTCGGGCGTCCGGTTGAACGGCAGGCCCATCCTCTCCAGATCGAGGACGGCGTCGATGGCCTCCTTGGCCATGATCTCGGCGGCGTCCTGGTCGACGAGGTAGTCGCCGCCCTTGATCGTGTCGAAGGTGTGCCACTCCCAGTTGTCCTCCTCGACGTTGGCCAGGGCGGCGCACATGCCGCCCTGTGCGGCACCCGTGTGGGAGCGCGTCGGGTACAGCTTGGTGAGGACCGCGGTTCTGGTTCGCTGACCGGCCTCGAGTGCGGCTCGCATCCCGGCACCGCCTGCTCCGACGATCACCACGTCGTATTTGTGCTGCTGCATCAGTGCTCCCGTGCCATCAGGTGAGGTTGGGGTCGAATGTGAAGATGACCAGCGTGCCGAGCACGACCGTGAAGGCGGTCGCCACCATGAGCAGCGTCTTCAGCACGAAGCGCGTGCGATCCCTGCCCGCGTAGTCGTTGATCACCACGCGCAGGCCGTTGGCGCCGTGCAGCATTGCCAGCCACAGCTGCAGCAGGTCCCAGACCTGCCAGAACGGCGAGCTCCACCGGCCGGCGACGAAGGCGAAGTTGATGCGCTGGACGCCTCCGTCGAGGACGTTCATGATCAGCAGGTGGCCGAGCACGAGGAAGACCAGCACGATGCCCGAGATCCGCATGAAGATCCACGAGTACATCTCGAAGTTGCCGCGGCTACCGATGCGCTGCGGGCTGCGGGGCTTGCTGATGCCGAGGTCGGGCTGAACGGTCACGGTGTGCTCCCGAAGAGGCTCTCGACGGTGTGCTGGAGCATGAAGTAGGTGCCGGGCACCATGAGGAGCAGCCAGAAGACCATGATCCCCCAGAACATCTGCTTCTGGTATCGCGGTCCCGAACTCCAGAAGTCGATGGCCACGATCCGCAGGCCGTTGAGCGCGTGGTAGAGCACGGCGCCGACCAGGCCGACCTCCATCGCGTTCACGATCGGCGTCTTGTATGTCGCGATCACCAGGTCATAGGCCTCGGGGGACACCCGTACCAGGGCGGTGTCCAGGACGTGGACCAGGAGGAAGAAGAAGACCGCCACACCGGTGATCCGGTGGGCGACCCAGGACCACATGCCTTCCCGGCCCCGGTACAGCGTCCCGCTGGCGGTTGCCGTTGCCACAGCGCCTCCGCGTTCGATGGAAAGGCCCGGCACGTGCGCCGGGTCGGTATGACCCAATCCTAGTCCCGCCCGTCCCGGAGCGACGCTCGGGACCTGCCGCGGGGCAGGGGCGCCGCTCGCGGTACTCCCGCCCGGTCGTGTCGCTGCGGCTGCGACTGCGCCTGGTGCTCGGTCCGGACGTCGAAGGGCCGGTGGCGAAAGTTCCCGAAAAGAAGATGCATCCAAGCGGCGGCCAACCGGGGAATCTGTTGCATCACGTCAATCACGAGGAGAACCACCATGCATCTGAAGAAGGCCATCGCCGCCGTTGCCGCCTCGGCGGCCGTTGCTGCCGGAGCCCTGGTCACTGCGCCGGCCGCCCAGGCCGCCCCCGACAGCCTTGCCGGCGTGCTGGGCGTCGGCAACGATTCCCTCGGCTACGACGGGGACCGCTACGACTTCGATATCCTCCGCGAGGCCGCGGAAGCGGTCCTGGCCGCCAAGCCGGACTCCGCGGTCGGCGTGCTCGCCCAGGGTGGAACCCCCGTGACCGCCTTCATTCCCAACGACCGGGCCTTCCAACTGCTGGAGTGGAGCCTCACCGGCTCCTGGGAGCGCTCCGAGCAAGCAGTCTTCGACGGCATCGTGGCCGCCGCCGGCACACTGGGCAATCCCATCGACGTCGTTGAGGAGATCCTGCTCTATCACGTACTGCCGGACGGCGCGGTTCAGAGCAGCACGGTGCTCGGGCTGAAGGGTGCGGCCAAGGCCGACCGGACGTTCACTATGGCCAACGGCGGCGACATCCGCCTGAACGTCTACAGCAGCAGCCCGCGGTTTCCGTTCGTGACCATCACCGACCAGGACCCCGACGCCTTCAATGCCACGCTCGTGCGGTCGAAGCTGGACATCCGCGCCGGCGAGCAGATCGCTCACGGCATCTCCGCCGTGCTGCGTCCGCTGGACCTGCCGCGAGCCGGCTGACGACACCACGCACACCGCGGGGCCCGGCTGTCACAGCGGGCCCCGCGTGAGCGTGCGGCCCGCGCCACCGCGGGGGGTCTGGGCGTCGCTTGGCGATCAGTGCTGCCAGACAGCGCGTCTTTTGTCTCTGCACGTGAGCGGCAGCGCACTAGGGTTGCGGGGGCTAGGCCGGATGGAGGCGCGATGGGTCGTTGCAGGTCGCTGATCGCGGGGCTGTGCATCGGCGGGGTGCTGATCGCCGGCTGCACGACTCCGCAGGAGCCGACCAGCGACGTCGTCGTCGGCGTGGCCTACGACGTCGGCGGGCGCGGCGACGGGTCGTTCAACTCTGCTGCAGCGGCCGGTTTGGACCGCGCGGTCCTGGGTCTGGGCGTCTCGACGGTGGAGCGGGCGGCCGAGCCCGGAGAAGCGCCCTCGGCCAAGACCCAGCGGCTGAGGGACCTCGCCGGGCAGGTCGGGGACCTCGTCGTCGCCATCGGTTCGGACTACGCCGACCAGGTGCAGGCCGTCGCGGCCGAGTTCCCCGACACCGTCTTCGCCGTCGTGGACGGGGTCGCCGAGGGCGGCAACGTCGCGAGTCTGCTGTTCGCCGAGGAGGAGGGTTCCTTCCTCGTCGGCACGATCGCGGCGCAGGCCCGCCCCACCCAGCCGTTCGGGTTTCTCGGCGGCGCCGACAACGAGATCGTGCGCAGGTTCGAGGCCGGCTACGAAGCCGGTGTGCGAGCGGTCCTGCCGCAGGCGCGCGTCGATGCACGCTTCCTGGCCGGCGACGGCAGCGGATTCACCGACACGGCTGGTGCCCGCGATGCCGCGGCGGCGATGTTCGACGCGGGCGTCGGCATCATCTACCACGCCGCCGGGGCGGCCGGCGCGGGCGTGTTCGAGGCTGCCCGTGACGCCGGCGCCCTGGCCATCGGGGTCGATAGCGACCAGTACCTCGGCGCACCGGACGACCTCAAGCCCGTGATCCTCACGTCGATGCTGAAGCGCGTCGATCTCGCCGTCTACCAGATGGTCGAGTCGGTGGTCGACGCCGAGCCCTTGAGCGGAGTGCAGACGCTGGATCTGGCGTCCGACGGTGTGGGGTACGCCACGTCCAACCCGGCCGTGACCCGCTACGTCGCGGTGGCGGAGGACTACCGGGGGCGGATCGCCTCCGGGAGCATTACGGTGCCGACGACGCCGAGTCCGTAGCGGAGGCGATGTGGACGAGCAGTGGGACGCCCTTGCCCGGCACGCCGCGGCGATGGTCGAGCAGGCCTACGCACCGTACTCCGGGTTCCCCGTCGGAGCAGCCGGTCAGGTGGACGACGGTCGCGTGCTGGCGTCGTGCAACGTAGAGAATGCGTCCTACGGCCTCGGGTTGTGCGCCGAATGCGGGCTCGTTGCGTCCCTGCACGCGACTGGCGGCGGGCAGTTGGAGCGGGTCGTCGTCCTGGGCCCGGGGGGCCTGCTCCTCACCCCGTGCGGGCGGTGCCGGCAGTTGCTCTACGAGCACGGCGGGCCGGACTGCCTCATCCTCACCGACCTCGGCCCCACCAGGCTCGCCGAACTGTTGCCCAGCGCTTTCGGCCCGGACGACCTCGGCGAGATCGCTCGGTGACCGCGCCGCCGGTTCGGCGCAGCGGCCGTAGGAGCAGCCAACGCGGTCTGCGCGAAGCGCGACCGCGGCGTCCGCCAGCCCGATTGCCATGTCCGGTCGTGCCGCCGCCGGTAGCCGCGGTCGGGCCTGCGGGCGTCCGCTCGTGCCTGTCGGGAAACATCCGAAGCGAGACGCTGGCGAGCCTGGGCGTGGCGCTTCGGATGTTCGGCTGCCCCGACGCAGTCAGATCGCCACCGGGCATTCCTGGCACGCCGACGCGCCGTCGTCGCCGCTGCCCCTGACGCGCCAGACGCTCGGCGGCGGCGCTCTGCCCTGCGCTGGACGCTCGGCGGCGGCCGGCCTGCCCTGCGCTGGACGCTCGGCGGCGGCCGGCCTGGCTCACCGGCCGGTCAGCAGCGCCAGCATCTCCTCGCCGACTCTCCTCGCCGACTGCGGGTTCTGGCCCGTGACGAGGCGACCTGCTACTGCGACCTGCTCCGTCCAGTTCGCCGCGGGGCTGTGGTGCGCGCCCCGTGCGGCAAGCGCGTCGGCCAACAGGAACGGCACCACCTCGGTGAGCCCGACGGCGGCCTCCTCATCGTTGGTGAACGCCGCGACTGCCTTGCCCGCCACGAGCGGCTCTCCGTCGGACAACGTGAGATTCACCAGGGCTGAGGGCCCGTGGCAGACAGCAGCCACGACCCCGCCGGACTCCTAGATCCGTCGGCCCACTCGGGCGACATCCGGATCGCCGGGGAAATCCCACATCGTCCCGTGGCCGCCGACGTAGAGCACCGCGTCGTACCCCGTTGGGTCGATGTCTGCCAGGCGAGGCGTGTCGTGGAGCTGAGCACTCATCTGCGGATCGGAGAGGAACGCGTTCTGCTCCGCGTCTGAGGGGTCGCGACCGTCTTGCGGGGGCGATCCCCCTGCGATGGATGCCAGATCGACCTCCACACCCGCGTCGTCGCAGCACGCGCCAGGGATGGGCAGCCTCGCCGACGGAGAAGCCGGTGCTGCGCACACCGCCGAGATGGCCGTTGCTGGTCAGGACGAAGAGCACGCGCTTGGCCATGGCCCAGGGTACGTTCCCGCGCACGGGCGCCGGGGTGGCAGCGCGGGCGTCACCCGGCACGCGAGAATGCCGTTGCCATCCGGAGCTGCTCGTCGGTTGGTCGCACCCCCGTGTACAGGACGAATTGCTCGGCCGCCTGCAGGGCGAGCACCTCGGCACCGTGGATGATCCGCTTGCCGTACGTCCGAGCCAACTGCACCATCGGGGTCTCGGTGGGAAATGCCACGACATCGAAGATCGTGTCTGCGCCAGCCACGACACCGGCAGAGACCGGCAGGCGGTCGGCGTCGGGGCCGTCCGCCATGCCGATCGGAGTGGCGTTGACGAGCAGTTGCGGGCGGTGGGACCCCATCTCGCTGCGCCAACCGATGTCGTACCGGTCTGCCAGGGCACGTCCAGTCGACTCGTTGCGCGCAACGACGACCCCCTCGCGGAGCCCGGCGGCGCTCAGCGCGGCGAGGACCGCGCGAGCCATTCCTCCGCTGCCCAGCACGGCGAAGCGAGTCGTCGCCGGGATGCGGCGCGAGCGCAGCAGCGAGGCGATCGCCAGGTAGTCGGTGTTGTAGGCGCGCAGCTGCCCGTCGGTGTTGACGATCGTGTTCACCGCCTCGATCGCCGCCGCCGAGTCGTCCAGGGAGTCCACGAGCGCGATCACGTCGCCCTTGAACGGCATCGACACGCCGCAGCCTCGGATGCCGAGCGCCCGCACCCCGCCGATCGCGGCATCGATGTCGCTGGTCGTGCAGGCCTTGTAGACGAAATCCAGCCCGAGCGCATCGTAGAGGAAGTTGTGGAATCGAGTGCCGATGCTGCTCGGGCGAGCGGCGAGCGAGATGCAGAGCTGGGTCTGTCTGGTGATGGCGGTGATGTCCATTGCCGACAGTGTGGCCGAAACCTGGCACGCCGTTCTCGGCGCAGCGGCGGACCCTCGCGTCTGCGACCCGTCACTGCTCCGGCGGCCCGTGCACTTGGCTGACCCAGGCAGCCATGCCGGGCACCGCGAATCGCAGGGCACCCGGGGCGGGGAAGATCGTGCCCTTGCGCATCAGGCGCTCACGGAGGTACGAGACCTCCCCGGCGCGCTTGCCCAGGACCTCCGCCACGGCGGCGCTCGTGGCCGCCCGGCCCTGCCCCACGAGCACAGCCATCGACTGCAGGTACAGCCGTTCCTTCGGTGAGGCGTCGTACCAACGCGATTCGAACAGCCCGGCGCGCAGCTCTCGATCTGCCGCAGCGACCGCCGCGGCGACGTGGCCTTCGTGGATCTCGTCGCACCCGTGCGACGCCAGCCACGCGTGATGGCCCAGGAGCTGGATCGCGTAGGGGTACCCGCCGGAGGCCGCAGCGAGTCGCTCGCACGCCGTCGCGGTCATCGGTCGGCCGGCCATGCGGGCGGGTTCCCGCAGGCCGGCCAACGTGGCGTCCTCGTCGAGCAGCCCGAGGGCGTGCCACGCGCCGCGCTCGAGATACGTCACGCCTCGGTTCGCGTCGCGGATGCTGGGCAGCCCGGCGAGGAGGACCACCAGTGGCCACCGGTCGGGCACGTGCTGCTGCAGCGTCGCGGCGAAGTCGGCGAGTTCCCCCCGCTCGGCCGACTGCGCCTCGTCCAGCGTCAGGACCAGGCCCGCCTGGCGCTCGGCCGCTGCGGCGCAGGCGTCGGCAAGGGCGGACTCCAAGTCAAGCGTCGGATCCTCCCGGGGCTGCCGACGCGTCACCTCAACCTCGGCGCCCACGCCGAGCACGGTGGCACGGACTTTGGCGGCGGTGACCTCCAACCGGCCTCCGCTCTCGACGTGCCGGTAGAGGTCGCGCGCGGTCACGAGCCGCTGGACCAGCACGGGCGTGAAGGGTCGGCGAGGCCGCATCTCGATAGGAACGGTGAGCCAGCTGCGGTCTGCCGCCGCAATAGCCGCTGCTTCGCCGAGCAGGACCGTCTTGCCCACACCGCGGCCGCCGACGAGGACGATGGGTCGTGGAGTGCGATGGTCGAGCGCGGCGACGTCCAGAGCGTCGCGCACCGAGTCCAGGACGGCGTCGCGTCCGACGAGCGCTGCCGGTGCCTGGTTGAAGCCGGGCCGGTAGGGGTTGGGGACACGAGCCATGGCTGCAGCGTAGGCGGAGGGTGGGGCGAGTGGGCCGCCGTCGGCGGGGCGGCGCCGCCGGGGTGCCCGGGGACCATCCTGGCGCGGCAAGAGGTCGAGCCCCGACTGGCCGGCTCCGGCGCGGCCCGTCGCGCGCGGCGGCGGGAGTGCGTTGGCCGGCGGTGCCGGATCGGAGGGCCGTTCGGGATTCGGGATCGGCGGCGCCACGTCCGCGGCATCGGGCCGGTGCGTTGCGGGAGTCCCGGGGTTCAGCGTGCGATGGTCGTACCGTGATGTCTTCCGCCGCCGCGCCCGCGATGAGCGGCTCGCTGGCCGATCTGCTCGAACACTTCGCCGCTGCCGACGAGCCCCAGCCTGAGGATCTGCTCGAGGCGTACGCGACCTGGGCGCAGGGCAACGGCATGACGCTGTACCCCGCTCAGGAGGACGCGCTGCTGGAGCTCGCCTCCGGATCACACGTCATCCTCGCCACGCCGACAGGATCGGGGAAGAGCCTGGTGGCCGTCGGCGCCATGTTCTTCGCCCTCGCCCAGGGCCGGCGCAGTTACTACACCGCCCCGATCAAGGCGCTGGTGAGCGAGAAGTTCTTCGACCTGTGCGACCTGTTCGGGCCGCAGCGCATCGGCATGATCACCGGCGACGCCTCGGTGAATGCTGAGGCCCCCATCATTTGCGCGACGGCGGAGATCCTGGCAATCACCGCACTGCGCGAGGGCGCCGAGGCGAACATCGACACGATCTGCATGGACGAGTTCCATTACTACGCCGACCGGGACCGCGGGTGGGCGTGGCAGGTGCCGCTCATCGAGCTGACGAACGCACAGTTCCTGCTGATGTCGGCCACGCTCGGAGACGTCGAGCGGATCCGGGGTGACCTCGAGCGCCGCACTGGCCGCCCGGCGGCGCACGTCGGCGGCGGCGAACGGCCCGTCCCGCTCACCTTCGAGTACGCGCTGACACCGATCCACGAGACGGTGGAGGAGCTGCTGGCGGAGGATCAGGCGCCCATCTACATCGTGCACAGCACCCAGGCGGCCGCGCTGGAGCGGGCGCAGGCGCTGACGAGCGTGAACCTGTGCACTCGCGCCGAGAAGGACGCCATCATCGAGGCGCTCGGCGATTTCCGGTTCACCGCGGGGTTCGGTCGGACGCTCAGCCGACTGATACGGCACGGCATCGGCCTGCACCACGCCGGGATGCTGCCTCGCTACCGGCGGCTGGTGGAGCAGTTGACGCGGGCCGGGCTGCTGAAGGTGATCTGCGGGACCGACACGCTCGGGGTGGGGATCAACGTCCCGATTCGCACGGTGCTCATCACCTCGCTGGTGAAGTTCGACGGTCGCCGGATGCGACTGATGCGGGCACGCGAGTTCCACCAGATCGCCGGCCGCGCGGGCCGCGCGGGCTACGACAGCGCGGGCACGGTCGTCGTCCAGGGGCCGGACTACGAGATCGAGAACGCGCGGCTGCTGGCCAAGGCCGGCGACGATCCGAAGAAGCGGCGCAAGGTCGTGCGCAAGAAGCCACCCGAGGGTGTTCCGTCCTACGGCAAGGCCACGTTCGAGCGATTGGTGGCGGCACAGCCGGAGCCGCTGCAGTCGCGGTTCAGCATGACGCACGCAATGCTGCTCAACCTCGCGCACCGCCGCGGCGATGCTGCTGCCGCACTGCGGCACCTGCTGACCGACAACGATGAGGATCCCGCGGGGCAGGAGCGGCTGGCGGAGCGGGCAGCCGCGATGCAGGAGTCCCTCGTCGCCGCCGGTGTCCTGGAGCTGCTCGACCCGCCCGGCCCCGACGGTCGCACGATGCGCGTCGTGGACGAGGTCGGCGTCGACTTCGCCCTGAACCAGCCGTTGTCGACCTTCGCCCTGGCCGCGATGGAACTGCTGGACCCGGCCTCGGAGACCTACGCCCTCGATGTGCTGTCGGTGCTGGAAGCGACGCTGGAGAATCCGCGGCAGGTCTTGTTCGCGCAGCAGCACCGGGCCCGCGGCGAGGCCGTGGCGGCGATGAAGTCCGAGGGCATCGAGTACGAGGAGCGGCTCGAACTCCTCGACGACGTCTCGTGGCCGACTCCGCTGGCGGAGATGCTGGAGTCGGCCTATGAGATCTACGCCGGCGGACACCCGTGGGTCACCGAGTACCCACTGCGTCCCAAGGCCGTCGCCCGGGAGCTGCACGACCTGGCGATGACCTTCACCGAGTACGTGGGGTACCACCGCATCGCACCGGCGGAGGGCATCGTGCTGCGCTACCTGGCGGACGCCTACAAGGCGCTGCGCCGCACCGTGCCTGAGGAAGCGCGCACCGAAGAGATCGAGGATCTCACCGAGTGGCTCGGCGAGCTGGTGCGGCAGGTGGACTCCAGCCTGCTCGACGAATGGGAGCAGTTGCTGCATCCGGCCGAGGACGAGGTGCTGCAGGTGCGCCCCGGGGCCGCCCAGCCGCCGCCCATCACGGCCAACCGCCGCGCTTTCACCGTCCTGGTCCGCAACGCGATGTTCCGCAGGGTGGAACTGGCGGCTCGGCGGCGCTGGGAGGAACTCGGCGAGCTCGATGCCGAGTCCGGGTGGGACGCGGCCCGGTGGCGCGACGCGATGACGGGCTACTTCGACGAGTACGAGGAAGTCGGGATCGGGGCATCGGCTCGTGGTCCCGCACTCATCCGGATTGAGGAGCAGCCCGGACGCTGGGTGGTGCGGCAGTCATTCGACGATCCGGCCGGGGACCGCGACTGGGGGATCAGTGCAGAGATCGGCCTCGCGGCAAGCGACGCGGAGGGCGTGGCAGTGGTGCGCGTGACCGACGTCGGGTCCTACTGACCGGCTTCCCCGGATCCCTGGCCTCGCAACGGCGAGCCCCCGCTGGTGTCGGCAGCAGCGAGAACGGCCCGGTCTCGCGTCGAAGGGATTGCCGTGGGCCGATGCGGCCGTCGCGGTAGGGACGCCGTGACGCGGGGCGACAGACCACGCGTCGCGCTAGGAGAGTGTGCAACCAGCGCGGGTGCTGTCTGCGGATGGTCGCACCGTCCGAGCCGTCGATGGATGGCCGCGATGCGGCCGGTGCCGGAGTTGCTCGCCGGTAAGCCTGCTTCAGATTGGAGAAGCCTGCAGATCCCCGCGTCCGACCGGGACCAAGCCGATCGACATGAGGCTTCCCGGCAGGCGTGGCGCGGCGCTGCACGCAGAAGGATGCCGGCCGGAGACCGTCGATGCGCCACGTCGTGGGGGTTGGGCCCGGACGCGGTGCCCGGTCGAGCAGGACCGGGCACTGCGTCCCGGGCACCGACGCCGCTCGGAACGGGGCGACCACAGTGTTGGCGGGGATCGTCCCCGGCAGGACAGGCGAAGGAATCCGTGCGGTGCGATCAGCCGGGCGTCCCCAGCCAAGCCAAGGCCAGCCGATTGGATGCCACTGAGCGAGTCCCGGGCCTGACCAGGCGACCTGCCAAGGACCTGCGCGGCAACGTCGGGTTCTGCGCGATCAGGCGCCAGCGATCGGCGGGGCCCCGCTATCGGCGCCCTCCGGGCCCGTCTCTCTGGCGACGTACTCCTCGATGTTGTCGACGTGGGCACTGTTGCGCTGGACCACGGCGAGCAGCGCCTGCATCGACGCCACCTCCTCGACCTGCTCCTTGATGAACCACTGCAGGAACTGCTCCGAGGCGTAGTCGCTGTCCTCGCGAGCAGTGCGCAGCAGCGTGTTGATCTGATCCGTGACCCTGCGCTCCTGGGCCAGGGCCAGTTCCACCGGAGCTACGACGTCGTCGAAGTCGGCTGCGGGGGCCGCAACGGCCGGGATCCGGACCCGGGCGTCGATGTCGAGCAGATACTGCAGCATCATCATCGCGTGGTTGCGCTCCTCGAGCGCCTGCGCATAGAAGTGGGCGGCCATCCTGGGCATGGTCAGGCCGTCGTAGAACGCCGCGCACGCCACGTACTGGTTGTGCGCGCCGAACTCGTGACCGACCTGGTCGTTGAGCAGGGTCACGAGCTTCCGTTCGGTCATGGCCGAGACCTCCAGCGTCCGCGATCGCAACTGTTCTGACACTGGCGAGCATAGTCCCGATCCGAAGCGCAGGCCCCTGCGCCAGTGGCCTGGCATCCGGCATGGCGAGGTCGACCCCCGCCCGCCGCTGGACTACGGCGGGGCGCATCTCGGCCCACCTCCGCTGGCACACTGGTGCGGTGACAGGTGCGCCGCGGGAGGCGAGGAGCGCGCTGGGCAGGAGCGCGCGGGAATGCTGGCCGCCAAGGCCGAGCGCGAGGCCGACGGATCCGAAGATGGGCTATGACGGCTAGGCGCAGCGCCGCACTTCTGGCCTACCGGAGAGCGGCAGAGGGCGGTCTGCACGTCTTCCTCGGCCACATGGGCGGTCCGTGGTGGGCGCACAAGGACGACCGCGGCTGGTCCATCCCGAAAGGGGAGTACGACGTCTCCAGCGAGGAGCCGCAGGCCGCGGCGCGCCGGGAGTTCACCGAGGAGATCGGGACGGATCCCCCCTGGAAGGACGTGCTCGACCTTGGCGTCTGCGTCCAGCCAAGCGGCAAGCGCATTCGCACCTTCGCTGTGCCCGCCGATTCCTCGCTGCGGTTCCACTCCAGCTCCCGCTTCTCCATGGAGTGGCCGCGCGGATCGGGGATCGTGGCGCAGTTCCCCGAGATCGACCGCGCGCAGTGGTTCGGCATCACCGAGGCTCGCCGCAAGGTGGTACGCGGCCAAGTGCCGATTCTCGACACGCTGGCTGCCCGCGCCGCCGGGTCCGGCCGGCCGGCTGGAAACCTGGACCGACCGACATCCGCGCCGCCACATCCCTAGACTCCCGGACGTACCCGAGGGAGGCCGCACGATGACCGAGCGCCGTTTGACGCCAGCCGATGCCTGTTGGCTGTACAGCGATTACGACAAGAACCATCAAACGGTCTCGGCCCTGCTGTGGCTGGATCGGGAGATCGACCCCGACGAGTTCCGCAGCATCGTGCAGACGCGGCTGCTGGATCAGTACCCGACGTTCACCGAGCGCATCCGCAACTCGCGCAACCCGCTGCTGATGCCGCACTGGCAGGACGATCCGACGTTCGACATCGAGTACCACATCGAGGTGGTCGAGCTGCCGCCGCCCGGAGACAAGGAGCAGCTCGAAGCCCTGGTCTCGCAGCAGCGCAGTCAGATGCTGGACCACAGCAAGCCTCTGTGGCGGATGCACATCATCCAGGGATACAACGGTGCCACCGCGATTCATGCCCGGATCCAGCACGCGATCGCCGACGGCTGGGCCCTGGTGCGGCTGGTGATGTCGCTGGCCGACGAAGCCGTCGAGGAGCCGGCTGCTCAGGTCGCCGAGCCCGGTGCCCGTCACCGCAAGCGCGACGCGGCCATGGAGACCGCGCTGGAGGCGGTGGACGCCGCGAAGCGGGCCGCCGGCGGCGCCGCCGAAGCAGCATCGCGTGCGGTCGACAAGGTATCCGAGGCGGTGCGCCATCCGGCATCGGTCCCGGCTCGCCTCGCCTCCGGCGCGGAGGCGATGACCGAAGTGATCACGCTCCCGCCGGACCCGAGGCGGTTCATCGAGTTCGGCTCGGACGTCTCCGAGGCCGTCCTGGACCAGGTGGCGCCGATCGCCGAGACCGCGGAGGCCGTGGCCACGGGTGCCCAGAACGCGGTGGAGTTCCTGAACGCCCCCAAGCCGGGGAAGACGATCATGCACGGCTCGCCATCCGGGCAGAAGAAGGTGGTCTGGATCGACGAGGCCCTGGGCCTGGATCCGGTCAAGCAGGCGGGCAAGGCGTTCGGCGCGACCATCAACGATCTGTTGATGGGGGCGGTCACCAATGCGCTGCGCCAGTACCTGCTCGAGCGCGACGCGCTGAGCGTGGACTCCATGCTGTTCTCCGTCCCCGTCAGCCTGCGCAAGCCCGACGACCCATTGCCCCGCAACCTCGGAAACCGGTTCGGACTGGTGACGGTGGAGCTGCCGGTGGGGATCGAGGATCCGGTCGAGCAGGTGCGCGCGATCAAGGCGCAGATCGATGAGATCAAGGGCTCCCAGATGCCCATCGTCTCCTTCGGGCTGGTGTCGGCCGCCGCGATCACGACGCCGGAGGTCGAGCGACTGCTGCACCGGGTGACGCAGGACCAGACGGCCGGGGTCGTCACGAATGTGGTGGGCCCGCGCAACCAGCTGACACTGGCGGGGGCGAAGGTGGTCGGCGCCTGGGGCCTCGGCGGCGTGGCAGGCAACATGAACCTGTGCTTCGGCATCTTCAGCCTCGCCGGGGGCATCAACTTCGCGGTGAGCAGCGACGTGGCCATCACTCCCGATCCGGAGCGGCTGCTCGACGGCTTCGTGGCGACCGTGGAACTGCTCAAGGAGCGCGCCGGCATCGAGTAGCCGACGGACGGCGGCCCGGGCAGCCGCCTGATCGTTGATCGCCGCGGATTCCCGCGCCAGTGCCAGATTTCGCGACGATCAACGCCAGCGACCCGGCGCCCGCGGCCCGATCACGACCGAGCTGCGGGTGGCGCTGCGAGGCGGCGACGTCACTCGTTCGGGGGTGTTGCGCTCAGGCGCAGAGAGTAGAGTCCGGCACGATTCCTGGAAAGGCCAGCAATGACGAGTCAACTGAACGCCTACCTCAGCTTCAACGGCGATGCCAGGGAGGCGATGGAGCGGTACAGCGAAATCTTCGGCGGCGAGTTGGAGGTGACCACCTTCGCGGAGTTCGGCGTGGGGGGCCCTGACTTGGCGGACAACATCATGCACGCGACCATGACCGGCGCCAAGGGCTTCGTCCTGATGGGGTCGGATACGCCGCCCGGGATGACCTACTCGACCACCGGCAACGTGCAGTTGATCCTGAGCGGCGCCGATGAGGCCGAGCTGCGGGGCTACTGGGAGGCCCTGTCCGCCGGCGGGGAGGTGGAGTCGCCGCTGGAATCGCAGGTGTGGGGCGACATCTACGGCCGCTGCATCGATCGGTTCGGCATCACGTGGATGGTCAACATCTCCGTGGGCTGATGCTGCCCGATGCGCTCGTTCAGCCGACGACGCCTGTCCGGGCGCTCGCCTTCGCCGATGCGCTGCTCGCCAACGAACACCTGGCTCTACTCGTCGGCGCGACGGGCTCCTCGGGCGGCTCGGACGTCGTCGACCGCGCGCTGCGATCGTCCCGCCGGCTGCTGACTCCGCAGGAGCAGGAGCAGGTCGATCACGTGCTGGCCCACCGCTCCCGCACCGCGGCCGTGGCCGACCCCGACGGCGCCGCCACGGCTTCCCGGGAGGACCGTGTCGCTGCGCTGCGCCGGTTCGCGGCCCGGAACTGGGACTTCCGCTGCGGTCGGGAGCGCGACCGCATTCCCACCTCCGCAGAGGTGCTGCCGCACGACGTCGCGGGGCTCGTCACGGCGCTGGCCGATGACTGGCTCATGCGCACCGGACACCGCGCTGTCGGCTGCTTCGATGCCGCGGTCGTCCTCGGAGGCCTGCTGCAGTCCAACGTCCACCGTGCCGCAGCAGCGTCGCGGATCCTCACGGCGGAGGCCGTCGTGTGCCCGGCCGTCATCGGGCTGGCGGCACGCCGGCCGCTGTCCCCGCAGGAGCGCGCCGCCTCGATTCGCCTCCGGATGCCGGCCGAGACCGAGGCCGAGAGCCTGGCGCAGGCGATCGCGCGGGCGTTCGACGTCGACCCGACAGCTTGGCGCCTGACCAGTCCGGGAATCCTGGAGCAGCGGGCAGGCGATGGGCGCCGCCTGGCTGTCGCCATGGTGCCGCTGCATGCCGGCGGGGCACGCCCCACAACCGGTGATGCGTTCGACTGGCTCCTGTCCGCGGGTGAGATCGAGGTCGGGGATCGACTGATGAGCGTCACCACCGCCATCTACTGGATCCAGAACCACTGCAATCTCCTGACCCGGCTGCCCGCTGAGGGTGCACGCCTCGTGACCGCGAGCGATCCGCACCCGGCGCCCTGGCTGCCCGCGCCCGTCTATCGAAGCCAGCACTACCTCCAGGAGATCAAGGCGGCCATCGATGTGCTGCCGGACCTGCTCGCCTGGGCTGGGTCAGCGGTCGGGGGGCCGGCAGCGCCGTAAGGGTGCAGGGTCCCGCAGCACGGGTCCCGCGCCGGCTCCGGAGACGCGGCCGAACACCGCGGCGCGGTCGTCCGGTGGTCCGGAACGATGTGGGTGCCGGCGGATGATCCTCGAACTCGGGCCGTTCCCGGCGGTGCGCACGTTCCACAGCGCGCTGCGGTCCGCTCCGGCCACCGCGCCGTTGCTCTCGGCGGCGCAGCGATGCGGCCCGGCCATCGTGCAGGAGACCGGCGCAGTCTCGACGCCGCCCATCGGGGCGCACCCAGGGTCGCACTCGGGCACAGTGGGTGGCATGAGGCACCCGCCCGCCGAAGATGAGGCGATATGAGCCCGATGCGCGACGTGATCGCGCGCGCTCCCAAGGTGCTGCTCCACGACCATCTCGACGGCGGTCTGCGGCCCGAGACGATCGTGGACCTGGCCCGCGATGCCGGCTACGACAGGCTGCCGACGACCGACCCCGCCGCGCTGCGCCGGTGGTTCGCCGCCTCGGCCGACTCCGGGTCCCTGGAGCGCTACCTGGCCACGTTCACGCACACGGTCGCGGTGATGCAGACCGTGCCGGCGCTGCACCGGGTGGCGCGGGAGTGTGCCGAGGATCTCGCCGAGGACGGCGTCGTCTATGCCGAAGTCCGGTTCGCGCCCGAGCTGCATACCGAGCGGGGCTTGACGCTGGAGGAGGTCGTCGAGGCGGTACTCGCCGGCTTCGCCGACGGTCAGCGGATCGCTGGAGCCGCCGGTCGGCCGATTGTCGTGCGCACCCTGCTGACCGCGATGCGCACCGCGCCGCGGTCTCGGGACATCGCGCGACTGGTCGTGGCCTACCGCGACCGCGGTGTCGCAGGCTTCGACATCGCAGGACCGGAGGCGGGCTACCCGCCGACGAAGCACCTGAACGCCTTCGAGTTCCTGCGCGAGCAGAACGCGCACTTCACCATTCACGCCGGGGAGGCCTTCGGGCTGCCCAGCATCGCAGAGGCGCTGCAGCGCTGCGGTGCCGACCGACTGGGGCACGGCGTGCGGATCGTGGACGATATCGAGGTCCTGCCCGACGGCCGAGCCCGTCTGGGACGCCTGGCCGGCTACGTGCGCGACCGCCGGGTGCCGCTGGAGATGTGTCCCAGCTCCAACGTGCAGACCGGCGCCTGCGACACGATCGCGGCGCATCCCATCGGGCTGCTGCGGCGGCTGGGCTTCCGGGTGACGATCAACACCGACAACCGCCTGATGTCGCACACCTGCCTGTCTGGCGAGATGGCTCTGGCCTGCGAGGCGTTCGGGTGGGGGGTGGCCGATCTGGAGTGGCTCACCGTCAATGCGATGAAGAGCGCGTTCCTGCCCTTCGACGAGCGTGTGGAGATGATCGACTCGGTGATCGCGCCGGGCTATGCGGCCCTGTCCGCCCTGCTCGGCTGAGCGGCGGCAGTCGACCGATCAACGGCGCGCCCGCGCGACCTGCTTGCCGTCGCCTGGGCGGTCCGCCGAGGACCCCGTGCGAGCCGAGCCAAGCAGCGGAGCGCGGTCGCACCGCCTCGCCCGGTCGCACGGCAGGCCGATCGGTGACCGCGTCACCGCGCCGCAATCGTGTCGGTGATGTCCGATGCCAGGCGGGTGAGCCGATCCTCGGCCTCGGCACGGGCTTGCGCGAGGTCGCCGCCGGCCTCGGCGATGACCTCGACGTAGGCCTTGAGCTTCGGCTCCGTGCCGCTCGGCCGCACCACGACCCGGGAATCGTCGGCGGTGAGGAACCGGATCGCGTCGGTGGTCGGCAAGCCGGAGCCCTCGGTCGCGAAGTCGGTGACGCTGGACACGGGGCTGCCGCCGAGCGCTGTCGGCGGCCGGGTCCGGACCCGGTCCATGGCCGCCTGCAGCTGAGCCGTTTCCGCTACCCGCAGCGACCAGGCCCGCGTCGCATGCAGGCCGTACCGCCGAGCCATCCCGTCGAGCACCTGCCGCGCGGTCCGGTGCTCCGCCCGCAACGACGCCAACAGCTCCGCGGCCAGCACCGCCGCGGTGATCCCGTCCTTGTCGCGGACCAGCCACGGCGCCACGCAGTAGCCGATGGCCTCCTCGTAGCCGAAGCGGAGCCGCGGCACGCGAGCGATCCACTTGAAGCCGGTGAGGGTCTCGGCATGCTCCAGGCCGGCGTCCGCTGCGATCCGGGCGAGCAGTCTCGAGGAGACGATGGTGGTGGCGAAGGCCCCGGTCGTACGACGGCCCGCACGCCGGTCCCGCTCGATGATCCACCACCCCAGCAGGCAACCGAGCTCGTCGCCGGTGAGCAGCCGCAGCCCGTGGGCGTCCCGGACGGCGACCGCGCAACGATCGGCGTCCGGGTCCAGCGCGATCACCGCGTCGGCGTCGTGGGCATGCGCGGTTGCCAGCGCTAGATCGACGGCGCCGGGCTCTTCGGGATTGGGGAAGTCCACGCTGGGGAAGTCCGGGTTCGGATCGCGCTGCTCGGCCACCGGGATCGGGGGGTGGAAGCCGGCGACCGTCAACACGCGCTCCAAGGTGGCATGTCCCACGCCGTGCATGGCTGTGCTCACCAGCCGGATCTCCCTGGTGCCCGGCCCGGCCACCGCGGCGGCGCCGGCGATGTAGGCGTCCACGACTGCCTCGTCCAGGACCGCGTACTCCTCGCTGAGCGGCACGACGCCGACCGTTGCCATCGCCTCGGCGATCTCGGCGTCGTGCGGCGGGATGATCTGCCGACCGTCCGCCAGGTACACCTTCATGCCGTTGTCCTGCGCCGGGTTGTGGGAGGCCGTGACCATGACACCCGCACAGCAGTGCCGATCCAGTACGGCGAAGGCGAGCACCGGCGTCGGCAGCGGTCGGGGCAGGAGCAGCACCTCGAGGCCTGCGCCGGCCAGCACCCGCGCCGCCTGCCGCGCGAACGCATCGGAGTGGTGGCGGCCGTCGAAGCCGATGACGACCCGTCCGACGCCGATGTGGGCGGCCAGCCCCGCCGCGACCCGGCTGACCACCGCGCGGTTCATCCTGTTGGGTCCGGGTCCGAGCCGGCCCCGGACGCCGGCCGTGCCGAACTGCAGTAGACCCGCGAAGGCGTCGGCGAGCTCCGCGGCGGCCGAGGCATCCCCGGCCGTGGCGGCGGCGATCAGGGCGCCGAGCTCGGCTGCCGACTGCTGGTCCGGGTCTTCGGCCTGCCAGCGGCGCGCACGCCGCAGGAGGTGGGGATCCACCGCGCTCACAGCACTGCGACGATGTCGGCGAGCAGCACCCCGATGCGCTCGGCTGCCTGCTGTCCGGCCGCGATCACGTCGCTGTGCGCCAGAGGTTCGGGCGTCATGCCGGCGGCCAGGTTGGTCACCAGCGAGATGCCGAGCAGCTCCAGGCCAGCCTCCCGCGCCGCGATGGCTTCCACCGCCGTCGACATGCCCACCAGATCCGCGCCGATGGCGCGCGCCATCCGGATCTCGGCCGGCGTCTCGTACTGCGGGCCCCGGAACTGCACGTAGACGCCCTCAGCGAGCGTCGGATCCACTTGGGACGCCAGCCTGCGCAGGCGTCGGCAATACACCTCGCTCAGGTCGACGAAGGTTGCGCCGTGCAGCGGGGTGATCCCCGTGAGGTTGATGTGGTCACCGATGAGTACCGGCGTACCGGGCCGCCATTCGGGGCGCAGCGATCCGCACCCGTTGGTGAGGATCAGGGTCCGGCAGCCTGCTGCCGCGGCGGTGCGCACGCTGTGGACGACCGCATCGACTCCGCGCTCCTCGTAGAGGTGGGTGCGGCCCAGGAACACCAGACAGCGTCTCCCCGCGGCGTTGATGCTGCGGATCTGCCCGCCGTGGCCGGGCGCGCTCGACGGCGCGAACCCTGCCACCTCGACGCGGGGGAACGCCGCGGTGGCCGGTCCCAGGAGGGACGCCGCCGACTCCCAGCCCGAGCCGAGGACGATCGCGATGTCGTGGCTGGCCGTGCCGGTGCGTTCGGCGATCTGGGCGGCAGCGCGCTGGGCGAGCCGGGTGGCGGGAGGGGTATCCGGCGCCGTCATGGACCCAGTCTGCCGCGACGGCAGTGCCCGCCGCTGCGTGCACACGCCGATCATGGCGTCCCGTCGGCGAGACGGTCCCTGGGCCGACACAATGGCGAGGTGACCAGCGTGGCGATTCTCGGCGGCGGACCCGGCGGCTACGAGGCCGCGCTCGTGGCAGCGCAGCTCGGGGCCGAGGTGAGCCTGGTCGATAGCGACGGGATCGGCGGCTCGGCCGTGCTCACCGATTGCGTGCCGAGCAAGGCGTTCATCTCGGTAGGCGAGATCCTGGATGTCTTCCGCGACAGCGGCCGGCTCGGCGTCCGCTCCGAGGGCCGGGCGCCGAGCGAACTGGCGCTCGGCATCGACATCGCGGGCGTCAACGAGCGAATCCTGGGTCTGGCCAGCGCGCAGAGCCGGGACATCGCCTCCAGACTGGCGGGCGATGGCATCCGCGTCATACCCGGGCACGGCCGCCTGGAGGGGCCGAGCCGGATCGTGGCACACGGCGCCGACGGGTCGCAGGCGGTCATCGACGCGGACCTGGTGCTCGTGGCGACGGGCGCCTCGCCGCGCATCCTGCCCCAGGCCCGGCCGGACGGGGAGCGCATCCTCACCTGGGAGCAGGTCTACAACCTGCGCAGTCTGCCCGAGCACCTCGTCGTCGTGGGTTCCGGTGTCACGGGCGCGGAGTTCGCCAGCGCCTTCAACGCCGTCGGGGTCCAGGTCACGCTGGTCTCCTCACGCGACCACGTGCTGCCCGGCGAGGACGCCGATGCGGCGGCCGTGCTCGAGGCGGTCTTCGCCGAGCGCGGGGTGCGGGTGGTGCCTCGGGCCCGTGCAGTCGCGGCGCACCGGGACGGCGACACGGTCGTCGTCGCGCTGGAGGACGGCCGCACCGTGACCGGGAGCCACTGCCTGCTGGCCGTCGGATCGATCCCGAACACCACGGGTCTCGGGCTGCAGGAGGCCGGTGTTGCGCTGGATGCCCGCGGGTTCATCGCCGTGGACCGGGTGTCGCGCACCTCGCAGCGCGGGGTCTATGCCGCAGGCGACTGCACGGGCGTGCTGATGCTGGCCTCGGTGGCCGCGATGCAGGGCCGGATCGCGATGTGGCATGCGCTGGGGGACGCGGTGGCGCCGCTGGATCTGGCGATGGTGAGCGCGAACGTGTTCACCGACCCGGAGATCGCCACGGTCGGGGTTTCGCAGTCCGACATCGACGCCGGCCGCATCAGCGCCGAGGTGGTGCTGCAGCCGCTGGCGACGAACGCCCGGGCCAAGATGGGGGAGTTGCGGCACGGCTTCGTGAAGCTGTTCTGCCGGCCGAGCACGCGGATCGTCGTGGGCGGCGTCGTGGTCGGCCCCCGCGCCAGCGAACTCATCCACCCGGTCTCCCTGGCCGTCGCCCAGCGGTTGACCGTGGACCAGCTCGCCGGTGCCTTCACCGTGTATCCGTCCCTGAGCGGATCGATCGCCGAGGCCGCGCGCCGGCTGCACGGCACCGGCACCGCCGCCGCGCCGACGTGGTGAGCACGGGCTGATCCACCCGGTCGACCCGTCGCAGCCGGGATCTGCCTCCGTGCCGAGCCCCCGTCCTGGCACACTTGCCCGGTGGCGGCAGGTGAGGCGTTCTCCCTCGACAGCGTCGTCGTGGAGCGCCAAGGACGCCGGATCCTGGACGGGGTGACCGCTCGCATCCCCTGGGCTTCGACGACGGCGATCATCGGAGCGAGCGGATCGGGCAAGTCCACGTTGCTGCGGCTGCTGAATCGGTTCGAGGAGCCCTCCGCGGGGACTGTCCGGCTCGACGACCGGCCGCTGCCCGAACTGGACGTCCATGCCCTGCGCCGTCGTGTCGGCCTGGTTGCGCAGCGCGCCACCATGCTCACCGGCCGCGTCGGCTCAGAAGTACGGGTCGGCAGGCCCGACCTCGACGACGAGGCCGTCGAGGCGTTGCTGGCCCGCGTGGCGCTGGCGGAGATCCCCTCGGACCGAGACACCGCAACGTTGTCCGGCGGCGAGCAGCAGCGGCTTGCCCTGGCCCGAGCACTGGCGGTCGGGCCAGAGGTGCTGCTGCTGGACGAACCGACCAGCGCCTTGGACGCGGCCGCGGCACGCGCGGTGGATCGCGTCATCCGAGGGTTGGTGTCCGAGCGGTTGACGGTGGTCCTCGTCAGCCACGACCTGGGGCGCGTGGGCGATCTGGCCGATGCCGTGCTGGTCCTCCAGGGCGGCCGGCTCGTCGAGCGCGGGAGACCGGACGACGTGGGGTACCTGACATGACCGATGTCGTGCAGGTACCCGACTGGATCGGCGTCGCAGCCTCCGTCAGTCTGGTGCTGCTGGCCGTCGCCGTCTCGGCTCGGGCCCGCCTGGGCCTGTCGCGGGATCTGCTGTGGGCGGCAGCGCGCGCCTTCGTGCAGCTGCTGGCGGTGGGCTTCCTGCTCACGGTGCTGTTCGAGCGCGGGGGCCTGGCAGGTGCGCTGGCCTGGGTGGCGGTGATGGTGGTGATCGCCGGCTTCGTTGCGGCGGGTCGGACCAAACAGCTGCCGGACGGGCGCCGGATCGCCTGGAGCGCGGTTGCCCTCGGCGCTGCCTCGACGCTCGGAGTGCTCCTGCTCTTCGGTGTGGTCCAGGCAGAGCCCTCGGTGGTGGTCCCGGTTGGCGGCATGGTGGTGAGCGGGGCTCTCACGGCGACCAACCTGACGATGCGCCGGATGGCGGAGATCGCCGAGCAGTCCCGCGCTGACATCGAGGCGCGCCTCGCGTTGGGCCTGACCGGCCGCGATGCCATGGCACCGCATCTGCGTCGCGCGGTGCGCACCGCCCTGTTGCCGGCGATCGACACCACGAAGGTGGTCGGCCTCATCGCGCTTCCCGGCGCGATGACGGGACTCATCCTGGCCGGGGTCGAACCCCTGGTCGCAATCCGCTACCAGATCGTCGTGATGTACATGCTGCTCGCCGCCGCTGCCGTGAGCGGCATGCTGGCGGCGAACCTCGCGCAGCGGGCTCTGTTCGACGACGCCGACCGGCTGCGTTGGATCGCGGCGAGCGATCCAACGCAACGCCGGCGGGCCCTCCGATAGCCGGGCCTCCCAGGAGGCCGCCACCACCGTTCGACGCGGCGCAGTTGCGCCTCAGGCGTCCTTGATCTCGAGCAACGGGGCCCCGTTCGTCACGGTCACCCCGATCTCGGCGGTGATCGCCGAAACGATGCCGGCCTTGTGGGCGTTGAGCGGCTGCTCCATCTTCATGGCCTCGAGCACGACGACGAGATCGCCCTCGGCGACCTCCTGGCCCTCCGCCACGGCAATCTTCACCACCGTGCCCTGCATGGGTGCCACGACGCTGTCGCCGCCGGCCTGGTGGGCGCCGCCGCTCTTCTTCGCGCGCTTCGGCTTGCCGCCCTTGGCCGCGCCGCCGCCGGAGCTCACGGCGAGCGTCTGCGGCAGGGTGACCTCCACCCGCTTGCCGCCCACCTCGACGGTCACGCTCGTGCGCTCCTCGGCCTCGGCCACCGCGTCGACGCCGCCGGTGTAGGCGTCAATGGTGTTGTTGAACTCGGTCTCGATCCAGCGGGTGTGCACCCGGAACGCCTCCGCGGGGTCCGGCGGCGCGAAGTCCGGCTCGGACACCACGAGGCGGTGGAACGTCAGTGCGGTGGCGATGCCCTCGGCGTGGAACTCGGCGAGGGCGCGGCGGGAGCGCTCCAGCGCCTGCTGCCTGGTCGCTCCGGTCACGATCAGCTTGCCGAGCAAGGAGTCGAAGTTGCCGCCGATCACGTCCCCGGTCACGAAACCGCCGTCCCAGCGCACGCCGGGCCCGCTGGGCGGCTGCCACACCGTCAGGACGCCGGGCGCCGGCAGGAAGTTGCGGCCCGGATCCTCTCCGTTGATCCGGAACTCGATCGAGTGGCCGCGCAACTGCGGGTCGTCGAAGCCGAGCGCCTCGCCATCGGCGATGCGGAACTGCTCGCGCACGAGGTCGATGCCCGCGACCTCCTCGCTGACCGGGTGCTCGACCTGCAGCCGGGTATTCACCTCCAGGAAGGAGATGACACCGTCCTGGCCGACGAGGAACTCGCAGGTTCCCGCGCCGTAGTAGCCGGCCTCACGCACGATCGCCTTGGACGCCCGGTACAGCTCCTCGATCTGCTCGGTCGACAGGAAGGGCGCCGGGGCCTCCTCGACGAGCTTCTGGTGGCGGCGCTGCAACGAGCAGTCGCGCGTGGACACCACGACAACGTTGCCGTGCTGGTCGGCGAGGACCTGGGTCTCGACGTGGCGGGGCCGGTCGAGATAGCGCTCCACGAAGCACTCGCCGCGCCCGAATGCCGCGACCGCCTCGCGCACGGCGGAGTCGTACAGCTCGGGGATCTCCTCCAGCGTGCGGGCCACCTTCAGGCCGCGACCGCCGCCGCCGAACGCCGCCTTGATCGCGATGGGCAGACCGTGCTCCTCGGCGAAGGCGACCACCTCGTCGGCACCGGTGACCGGATCGGCGGTGCCGGGCACCTGCGGAGCGCCGGCCCGAGCCGCGATGTGCCGCGCCGACACCTTGTCGCCGAGGTCGCGAATGGCCTGCGGCGGCGGGCCGATCCAGGTCAGTCCGGCGTCGATGACGGCCTGGGCGAAGTCGGCGTTCTCGCTCAGGAAGCCGTAGCCGGGGTGGACCGCGTCGGCCCCGGCGTCCGCAGCTGCCTGCAGGAGCTTGTCGATGACCAGGTAGGACTCCGCCGCTGTCGCGCCGCCGAGGGCGTAGGCCTCGTCGGCCACGCGCACATGCTGGGCGTCGCGGTCTGGATCGGCGTAGACCGCCACCGAGGCGATCCCCGCATCCCGGCATGCCCGGGCGACCCGGATGGCGATTTCGCCGCGGTTGGCGATGAGAACCTTGCGCACCGGGAGCTCCTTCGATTGCCGGCCAGCACGAACCGCCGCCGGGAACCATCGGACAGGCGACGGGAACGGTTCCAGGGTATCCAGCGCCCGATGCCCGCCCGACCACGGGTCAGTCTGCGGTGTCCCGCCACAGCGACGTCCAGGGGACTCCCGCGCGCGCGGCCAGCTGGCGCACCAGCGGCAGTGAGATGCCGATCACATTCGACGGGTCGCCGACGACACCGCGGACGAAGGCGCCGCCCAGCCCGTCCAGCGTGAATGCTCCGGCCACCGACAGCGGTTCTCCGGTGGCGACGTAGGCGGCGATCTCCTCGGCATCCGGCTCGGCGAAGTCCACGCGGGTCGTGGCGGTGTCCACGAACTCCCGCGACCCGTCTTCGGCAAGGACGATGAGGCAGTGCCCGGTGTGCAGCCAGCCGGTCTGGCCGCCCATGAGGGACCAGCGCAGCTCGGCATCGGCAGTGTCGACCGGCTTCCCCAGCGCGCGGCCGGCGAGCTCGGGCACATCGGGCAGCTCGAGGACCGAGTCGCAGCCCACCACGAGCACCCGGTCCCCGCCCGGCACGACGGTCGCCGCCACATCGCGGGTCTTGGCCACCGCGAGGACCCGGGCAACCTCGGACGGCGGCGCGAGGTCGGCGGCCAGCGCCTCTTCGTCGACGCTGCTGACCACGACCTCGGGGTCGAGCCCGGCCGCGCGGAGCACGCGTCGGCGGGCCGGCGAGGCGCTGGCGAGGATGAAGCGGGGACGACCGCTCACGGCAGCGGCACGCCGAGATCGTCGAGCCGTGCAAGGACGGCGTTGTAGCCCGTGGCGATCGCCGAGCGGTAACTCGCCGGCGCCACCTCGTCGATCCGACCCTCGTGCAGCACCTCTTTGCTCACGAACCGCGGCAGCGCATCCAGCACGGCCGGGTCCTCAGCAGCACCGATGCGCCGCAGGATCGTGCGGAGCGCCTCGGTCCCCCCGTCACCGGTCAGGTTCGACAACCGGATCGTCAGCGCACGGTCCGAAGGGATCCTGCGCAGTCCGCTGGCAGCCGAGATGATGCGCCGCTCCCACAGGGCCAGCCCGCGTTCGAAGGCAGCCTGGTTCCACTCTTTGTCGGAGTCGATCGGGACGCTGGACACCGGCGCCCCGGGGAACGCGGTCCCGGTGCTGATCTCCATGAACCGCAGCGCCACGTCGCGGCCGTCGCGGACCACATGCACGACCGTGCCGTGGGGGAACAGCTCCAGCATGGTCGGTGCGCGTACCGCGCCGAGCCGAGACGCGTCGATCCAGCGCACTGCCTGCGCTCGCTCGGGTGTGACGCCGTGCGTGGGTCGCAGCAGGTCGTGGATGAGGTTGACCGAGGAGCCGAGCGGGTTGTCCCAGAACGTGGCGAGGTACCGCTCGCTGGCCGCCTCGATGATCGAGGCGGTGAGCGCTTGCGAGCGGTGCCCGACGGGCTTGAGCAGTGGATCGGGGAGGAAACTGCGGTGCAGCAGCTCCACGAGCTCCTCCGGCGGGGTGCGCTCCTCGCCCATCATGGGCTCGGGCTGGAAGGCTGGCTGCTTCTCCGCCAGGAGCCGGTCCAGCCACGGCGTGCGCGAGGCCTGCCGCATGGACCGACCCAGTTGCATGGCGTCGATGACCCCGTCGGGATCGGAGATCAGGCCGAAGCGCACCGGTGTGGTCGCCTGCAGGTCGGGATGCTCCGACAGCAGCATCGCCAGCGATGCCGCGCCGTCGGATCCGGTGCCGCCGATGAAGACCGGTCGATCGAGCGGGCCGGCTGCCATGACCCTCCTCGGACTACAGGGGCAGGTTCGAATCCCGCCACGTTGTGGGCCCTGGCGCGGGCCTGCGGCGCAGCGCCCGGGCCGGGCTGGCCCAACTGCGCAGTCGCACCGGCTGATCGGCCGGTGCCGCACTGGCAGCAACCGCGCTGAGGACCGAGACCACCACGGCCACCTCGTCCGGGGTCGGACTGCCCGCGATAACGCGCAGCACCGGCCCCTTCATCGGCTCGCTCATGCTACTGCCACCCGCCCTTCCACGTCGGTTACAGCGGGATGTTCCCGTGCTTCTTGGGCAGCGTCTCCTTGCGCTTGTTGCGCAGAGCACGCAGCGCGCGGATGACCTGGGTGCGCGTTTCGTGGGGCAGGATCACCCGATCGATGTAGCCCCGCTCGGCGGCCTCATAGGGGTTGGCGAGCTTGTCGGTGTACTCCTCGATCAGCTCCGCGCGGCGCTGATCCGGATCCTGCGCAGCGGCCAGTTCCTTGCGGTAGAGGATGTTCACCGCCCCCTGGGCGCCCATCACCGCGATCTCCGCGGTGGGCCAGGCGAGGTTGATATCGCCACCGAGGTGCTTGGATCCCATGACGTCGTAGGCACCGCCGTAGGCCTTGCGGGTGATGACGGTGACCAGCGGCACGGTCGCCTCGCAGTAGGCGTAGATGAGCTTCGCGCCGCGGCGGATGATGCCGTTCCACTCCTGGTCGGTGCCCGGCAGGAAGCCGGGCACGTCGACGAACGTCAGCACCGGGACGTTGAAGGCGTCGCACGTGCGCACGAACCGGGCGGCCTTCTCCGAGGCGTCGATGTCCAGCGTGCCGGCGAACTGCATCGGCTGGTTGGCGACGATGCCGACCGCACGGCCCTCCACGCGGCCGAACCCGATGATGAGGTTCGGCGCGAACAGCGCCTGCACCTCGAGGAAGTCGCCGTCGTCGAGCACGTGCTCGATCACCGCGTGCATGTCGTAGGGCTGGTTGACGGAGTCCGGCAGGATCGTGTCGAGCTCGAGGTCCTCGTCGGTGATCTCCAGACCGCCGTCGGCTTCGAAGACCGGCGGCTCCTCGAGGTTGTTGCTCGGCAGGTGCGACAGCAGCCCGCGCACGTAGTCCAGCGCGTCGCTCTCGTCCTCGGCGGCGTAGTGGGCAACACCGGACTTGGAGTTGTGGGCCAGCGCTCCGCCGAGATCCTCGAAGGCGACGTCCTCGCCGGTGACGGTCTTGATGACGTCGGGACCGGTGATGAACATGTGCGAGGTCTTGTCGACCATGACCGTGAAGTCGGTGATCGCCGGGGAGTACACCGCGCCGCCCGCGCAGGGGCCCATGATGAGCGAGATCTGCGGGACGACGCCGGAGGCGCGAACGTTGCGCATGAAGATCTCGCCGTACATCCCCAGGCTGACCACGCCCTCCTGGATGCGCGCGCCGCCGGAGTCGTTGATGCCGATGACCGGGCAGCCGGTCTTCAGCGCGAGGTCCATGATCTTGACGATCTTCTCGCCGAAGACCTCGCCGAGCGAACCGCCGAAGACGGTGAAGTCCTGGGCGAAGACGCAGACCGGGCGGCCGTCGATCGTGCCGTAGCCGGTGACGACGCCGTCGCCGTAGGGCCGGTTCTTCTCCAGGCCGAAGTTGTGCGAGCGGTGCCGGGCCAGCCCGTCGATCTGCTGGAAGGAACCGTCGTCGAGCAGTTCCTCGATCCGCTCCATGGCGGTCTTCTTGCCCTTGGCATGCTGCTTGTCGACGGCCGACTGCCGACGGTTCGCAGCCTCCTCGCGGCGTCGCTTGAGGTCTGCGGCCCTGCCTGCCGTGGAGCGGCGGTCCGGTCCCTCAGTGGCAGCGTCATCGACCAACGCGGTCATCGCACCTCCCGATGTGTACCTCCTAGGGTAGAGGGATGACCCTCGAGCATCTCCGTCCCACCCTGTCCGCGAACGGGCTGGCCCGTGCTGCTGCCGATCTGCCGTGGCCGGCGCCCCTCGTCGCCGCGTCGACCGGATCGACGAACGCCGATCTCGTGGCCCGGGCGGAGGAGGGAGCCGCCGAGGGACTCGTGATCGCGGCCGATGAGCAGACTGCCGGTCGCGGTCGGCTGGGCCGCTCCTGGGCGTCGCCGCCCGGCGCCTCGGTGTCGGTGTCCGTGCTGCTGCGGCCCCGGCTCGCGCCCGATCAGCTCGGCTGGCTGCCGCTGCTCACCGGACTGGCCGTCGCTGCGGCCATTGTCGAGGAGTACGGCATCGAGGCCGAACTGAAGTGGCCCAACGACGTGCTCGTCACCGACGGCCGGCCCGGCAAGGTCGCCGGGATCCTCGTGGAGCGGACCGGCACGGCTGCCTGCGTCGGTTTCGGGATCAACACCGCCATGACCGCCGAGGAGCTGCCGGTGCCGGAGGCATCATCGCTGGTGCTGGCAGGCGCAGCCGAGCCTGATCCCGATGTGCTGGTGGCCGCGTGCCTGCGGCACCTGCACCGGCGCTACGCCCGGCTCCTGGCCAGCGGCGGCGATGCGGAGCGCAGCGGGCTGGTCGATGAGTACACGGCGCGCTGCTGCACGCTGGGCCGCGACGTCGTCGTGCTCCTGCCGTCGGGGGAGGAGGTGCGCGGTGCTGCCAGCGGTGTCGATGCGCTGGGCCGGCTCGCCGTCGAGGGGGTCGCTGGGACCCTGACCGTGGCCGCCGGCGACGTCAGGCACGTGCGGTAGCGCACAGCCGAGGGCGGGACCCGGCAGAGGGGCCGCCGACATCCGCAGCGGCAGGGGCGGGCGTGGGGCGTGACGGCCCGGCGCGTGCCACCATATGCCCATGGGCTACCCGAAGGAACTCCTCTCCCAAGGTGAGACGGTCGAGTTCGAGCTGCGACCCCACTGGCGGGCGATGGTCGTGCCGATCACCGTGACCATCGCCGTGCTGGTCGGGCTGATCTTCATCACCAGCCGCTGGAACTCCTGGTTCGACGACTCCGGAGCGGTCAACAGCATCGGTCGGTGGATCTTCCTCGGCGGCGGGCTGCTGCTTGTCGGGCTCTTCGCCGTGCGCCCGTTCCTGTACTGGCTGACGACGCAGTACGTGTTCACCGACAGGCGGATCATCATCCGCCGCGGCCTCATCGCCCGAGAGGGGCGCGATATGCCGTTGTCGAAGGTGAACAACGTCTCCTTCAGCGTCTCGTTGCTCGGCCGGCTGCTGAACTACGGCCAGCTGACGGTCGACTCGGCCAGCGACGAGGAACTGGTGATCAACGACGTGCCGCACGTCGAGCGGATGCAGCGCGAGGTGAACCGCCTGCATGAGGAGGACGACGCTCGCCGGCGCGGGGATGAGCTACGCGGGTGAGCGGATCCTCCGAGGGCTCCTCCGGGGAGATGCCCGGTGGACCGGCCGAGGAGTCCGTGGCCGACGGCGAGCAGGAGCTGAGGCCGGCCCCGGCCTCGAGGGCGCCGGACCGTACCCGAGAACTCGGTGATGTGCTCGAACTCACTCTCGGCGCCCCGGTCCGGTACTCCCGCGGCGAGGTGGCTGCCGCGGCCCGCATGACGGTCGACGAAGTCGGTCGGCTGTGGCGGGCGATGGGGTTCCCGGACGTCGGCAGCGCGCAAGCCCTCACCGACGCCGATCTCGCCGCTCTGCTTCGCATGAGCGGACTGCTGGAGCGGGGGCTGCTCGACATCGACTCGCTGATCGACATCGTTCGATCCCTGGGGCAGACGACCTCGAGGCTGGCCGAATGGCAGATCGAGACGGTGGGCCGGCAGCGGCTGCGGCAGTTGGAGGAGCGCGCCGAGGATGACCAGCCGGCATGGTCCGGACTTGATCGTGCCGCGCTCGTGGAGTTGCTGCCCGAGCTCGACGAGCTGCTCATCTATGTGTGGCGACGCCAGCTGACGGCCTCGATCGGTCGGGTGCTCGACGACATCGACGAAGCCGAAATCGTCCCGGACACTGCGACGGTCGGTTTCGCCGACCTCGTGAGCTTCACGCGGCTGAGCCGGCAGCTGGACCAGGAGTCGCTGTCGATGCTGGTGCACACCTTCGAGACCGCTGCGGCCGATGTCGTCTACGCCGTTGGCGGGCGGCTGGTCAAGACGTTGGGCGATGAGGTCATGTTCAGCGCCGATTCCGCCAGCATCGCGGCGGAGATCGGCCTGCGGCTGCACGAGCTGTCGCGCGGCGACCCGGATCTGCCGCAGATGCGGGTCGGACTCGCCACCGGCGGCGTCCTGATGCGCATGGGTGATGTGTTCGGCACGACGGTGAACCGGGCCAGCAGGCTGACGGCGGTGGCCAAGCCAGGCACCACGCTGCTCGACAGCGCGACGGCGGATGCCTTGGCCGCCGGCCAGGACGGCCGTTTCGGGGTACGGGCCCAGACTCCGCGGCCGATCCGCGGGTTGGGCATCGTGCGCCCCTACGCGCTGACCAGGGGATCGCGGCGGTTGGACGAGGTGGAGCACGCCGTCGACACGGGGAGCGCCGTTCCGGCAGCGGCCAGTCAGGCTGAGGAGCCTGCCGGCGCGACGGCGGTGTCCTCGGAGCCGACCTCGGGCGACTCGGGGAAGACGTAGGTTCGGTAGGCCCAGAACCGGAACAGCGTGCCCAGGCCGAGCCCCACGAAGTTCGCGCTGATGTTGTCCGCCAGCGGACTCGTCAGGCCCAGGGCGTAATGGCTGGTCCACAGGGTGCCGAGCGCGATGAACGTCGCGATACCGCTGATCGTGGCGAACAGGACGAACTCGCGGCGGGCATCCCCGTGGGCTCGGTCGGCATAGGTCCAGTGCCGGTTGAGGAAGTAGGAGGCCGTGATCGCGACGATCACCGAGAGCAACTTCGCGGACAGGGGCTTGTCGAACAGCACCCCTTCACCGGCTGGGCCTCCGTAGCGCAGCACGTTGAACAGTCCGACATCGATGACGAGGGTCATCAGCCCGACGGTGCCGAATTTGGCGACCTCGGCGATGAGATCTCCTAGCCGCAGGCGCAGTTCGTCCACCAGACGCGCGACCGATGCGCCGTGGTGTCCGCTCTGCTTCATGACTTGAGGCTACCCACTTTCCGGCCGATTCACCCCTCCCCGACTGTTGCGTGCCCCACTGGCGTCGCGGGCCCGTCGGGGTTGCAGGGACGTGCGGCCAGCCCGGACTCGCGCCCTGCCGGCGCGGTCCGGTCCGCGCTTGCCGGCCGCGCTGCCCGGACGGCGCAGGCCCTGCCACGTTGCCGGGCCTCGCCCGCGGTCGGCCCTCTCGCCCTACTACGCTGGCAGCGTGAGCAGTGACAGCCCAGCGGACGGCGGCGCCCGGCGGCCGACAGCACCTCCGGGGTACCCGGTGGTGGGCATGATCGGTGGCGGGCAGTTGGCGCGGATGACCCATCAGGCGGCCATCGCCCTGGGCATCGGGTTCCGCGTGCTGGCGGCGCGCCCCGACGACAGCGCCGCCCGGGTCGTGGCCGACACCGTGCTCGGGGAGCACGACGACCGCGCTGCGGTGCTGCGGTTCGCCGAGGGCTGCGATGTGGTGACCTTCGACCACGAGCACGTCCCGACGGCGATCCTGACCGAGCTCGAGGCCCGGGGCGTAGCGGTCCGGCCATCCCCGCGAGCGCTGCGATTCGCCCAGGACAAGGCCGCGATGCGCGAGGCGCTCAGTGCGATGGGTGCCCCGGTGCCCGCGTGGGCCGTCGTCGACTCCGCGCGGGAGGCCGCGGCGTTCGGCGACCGAGCGGGGTGGCCCTTCGTCTTGAAGACGTCGCGCGGCGGCTACGACGGCAAGGGCGTCTGGGTGGTGCACGACCGGGTCGAAGCGCTCGACGTGATGACCCGCGAACTTCCACCGGGTGCGGTGTGGCTGGCGGAGGCCTTCGTGCCGTTCGACCAGGAGCTCGCGGCGCAGGTGGCCCGCTCCCCGCACGGCCAGGCCGTCTCCTACCCCGTGGTGCGCACCGTCCAGACCAACGGGATCTGCACGGAGGTGATCGCCCCGGCGCCGGACCTGAGCGCCGAGGAGTCCGGCGCTGCGCAGGAGCTGGCGCTGCGGATCGCTGCCGAGCTCGATGTCGTCGGGATGCTGGCCGTGGAGCTGTTTCACAGTGAAGGCCGGGTCCTCGTCAACGAGTTGGCGATGCGGCCGCACAACTCCGGGCACTGGAGTATCGACGGGGCCGCCACGAGCCAGTTCGAGAACCACCTGCGCGCGGTCCTGGATCTGCCGCTCGGGGCCCCGGACCCGCGGTCTCATCACACGGTGATGGTGAACGTCCTCGGCGGGGACGCTCCGGACCTCTACTCGGCCTATCGCCATGTCATGGCGCGGCAGCCCCGGTTGCACGTGCACATGTACGGCAAACAGGTGCGGCGAGGCCGCAAGCAGGGCCATGTCACGATCGCGGGGCCCGACCTGGAGGAGTTGCTCACCGAGGCCCACCACGCGGCCGACTACATCACCGGAGTCATCGATGAGTGAGCGCACCGCGCCTCATGCCGGCGCAGCACGGGTGTCCATCGTCATGGGGTCGGACTCCGACTGGGGTGTCATGCAGCAGGCCGCCGATGCCTTGGCGGAGTTCGAAATCCCCTTCGAGGCCGGTGTCGTGTCCGCCCACCGGATGCCGCTGGCCATGACCCGGTACGCCGCCGACGCCGCCGACCGGGGGATTCAGGTCATCATCGCCGGTGCCGGGGGAGCGGCCCACCTCCCAGGCATGGTCGCCTCGCTGACGCCGCTGCCGGTGATCGGGGTCCCGGTCCCGCTGCGGCAGCTCGACGGCATGGATTCGCTGCTGTCCATCGTGCAGATGCCGGCCGGTATCCCGGTCGCCACGGTGGCCATCGGCAACGCGCGCAACGCGGGACTGCTCGCCGTGCGCATCCTGGCGGCATCCGAGCCCGAATTGCGGATGCGTCTGGTGGCCTTCGCCGCGTCGCTGGAGGGGCAGGTCCGCGCGAAGGGGGAGCGGCTGGCTTCCCAGCACACCGGCGCTGCCGTGCCGGTGCCCGCTCCCGCGCAGCCCCGGGCGGACCAGCCCTGACCTCGGCTGGGCCCGGACTGGCGGCTGCGGAAGGTCTCCGCGCCGCCACCCCGGCATCGTCGACCCACCCACCAGTCGACGGTCGGGAACGCGACGGCCGAGCACCGTGAGCGCCCGCGGAGCTCGACCGACCCGCTGGGATTGTCGCGCCGGTCAGCGGTCCGACTGCTCCCAGCGTTCGAACGCCACCACGATGCCGTCGACCATTCGGGCGTAGCTCACGTCGAGGTCCTCGGGCAGGCCGAAGCCGTCCGCGGCCTCCAGCGAGACGAACCCGTGCAGGGCCGACCGCAGAGCTCGGGTCGCATGGATGGCCTCGGTGCCCTCGATGGCGTACCCGGCCAGCACGTCGAGGGCAACCTGGACGGTCGCCGTGCTGGCTGCCGCATCGTCGGGGTCGGTGGGGTCCGGGGCATGGAGCGTGGCGGCATAGCGACCGGGGTGCTGGTGCGCCCAGTCCCGGAACGCCCAAGCCAGCGCCCGGAGGGCGTCGCTGCGGGACTTGCCGACCGCGGCCCGCGACAACACCTCGGCGAACTCGGCCTTGGCGCGCACCGCGACCGTGCGCTGCAGCGCGGGCAGGCCGTCGATGTGCTTGTACAGGGAGGGCTGCCGAACGCCGAGGATCTCGGCCAATGCTGCCAGTGTGAACAGCTGGGGACCGACCTCGTCGGTCAGTCGTTCCGCGGCCTCGACGACCCGCTGCGGGGTGAGGCCGACCCTAGGCACGCTCGGCCACCTCGATCAGGAACTGCCGGATGATCGCAGCCACATCGTCGGGCTGCTGGGAATGCGGGTAGTGGCCAGCATCCGGGACCATCACGGCACGGCCGCCGAGCGAGCTGGCCACCCACTCGGCCTCCGCCTGGGGATCGGGGAAGTCAGGATCGAGCGTCCCCATGACCACCAGGCTGGGTGCCCGGACCTGCTCGAGGCGGGCTTCGGCAGGGGCATGGGAGACACGGGCGGTCTGAGAGAAGGCGCGCGCGTAGCCCGGGCGGCGCAGGCTCGCCACGACGCGACGCAGGTACTGCTCGTGGTCCTCCGGCGTGCGTCCGGCGTACAGCCGGGGCAGGTAGGCCTTCCAGGCTGTCGCCGCCCAGGGAGCAGCCACGGCGACCCGCATCAGCAGTCTGGTGGCGGCGCCGACGTCCCCGTCGCGGACGAAGGGGCCCAGCAGCACGAGCCCGTCGATGAGGTCGGGGCGCTCGGCAGCTGCGCAGACGGCGGCGCCGGCGCCCAGCGAGTTGCCGATGACGACCGCGGGACCGCCGAGCTCTTCGATCAGGGCGATGATGTCGGCTGCCGTCTCGAGGTCGCCGTAGGTGCCGAAGCTCGTATCGCTGCCTCCGTGTCCACGGAGGTCTGTGGCGGCGACTCGGAAGCCGGCCGCCAGGAGGCGCGGGGTCAGGAAGCGGTAGGTCGCTCGCAGGTCGCCCATGCCCGGCACCAGCACCGCAAGGGGGCCGTGCCCGGTGACCTCGTAGGCGACGCGGCCCTCGGGCCGGTCGAGATGGCGCTCAGTCGTCGCAGCCGGTGGCGGGGGTGTCGTCGTCATGGTGGCTAGTCTGCCTAGCCGATTGGCTAGTGTCAATAGCCAACGGCAAGGAACCCGCTGCACCAAGCGCTGCGCCGGTGGCGGCGCGTCCCGCCATCTCCGGTGCGTCTCGCGCCACGCCGTGGGTTGGCCGCGAGATCCGACGACAGGCCGCCATCGGTTGCCTCAGGGCCGCCCGATGCCGCGGTACTCCCAACCGGCCGCCCGCCAGGCGATGGGGTCGAGCACGTTGCGGCCGTCCACGATCTTGCGTTGCGCCACTTGTTCACCGACCGTGCCGGGATCGAGGTCGACGAATTCCTTCCATTCGGTGAGCAGCAGCACCAGGTCGGCGTCCGCCAGCGCGGAGGCGGAGTCGGCGACGTAGCCCAGTGTGGGGAAGGCCCGGGCGGCGTTGCCCATCGCCTTGGGGTCGTACACCCGCACCTGTGCGCCCTGCAGATGCAGGGTTGCGGCGATGTTGAGGGCGGGGGAGTCGCGGATGTCGTCGCTATCCGGCTTGAAGGCGACGCCCAGCACCGCCACGCGCGCGCCGAGCGGCGAACCGTGCAGCAGATCCCGGGCGATGTCGGAGACGTGGCCGCGTCGGCGCATGTTGATCTCGTCCACCTCGCGCAGGAACGCCAGCGAAGGGCCCAGGCCCAGCTCGCCCGCGCGCGCCATGAACGCGCGGATGTCCTTGGGCAGGCAGCCGCCCCCGAATCCGATCCCGGCGCCCAGGAACTTGCGCCCGATGCGGTCGTCGTGGCCGATCGCATCGGCAAGCATCGTGACGTCGGCCCCGGTCGCCTCGCAAACCTCGGCCATGGCGTTGATGAAGGAGATCTTGGTCGCCAGGAAGGAGTTCGCCGCCACCTTCACCAGCTCGGCGGTGGCGAAGTCGGTGACGAGGAACGGGGTGTTGTTCGCCAACTGGGGGGCGTAGACGCGGCGCAGCACCGCTTCGTCGGCCGGATTGCTCAGTCCCACCACGATGCGGTCGGGCCGCAGGGTGTCCTCGACCGCGTAGCCCTCGCGGAGGAATTCCGGATTCCATGCCAGGTGCGCAGCCGAGCCCGAGGGGGCGGCGTCGGCCAGCCGCTGCTGCAGCCGCGCTGCGGTGCCGACCGGGACGGTGCTCTTGCCCACCACGAGCGTCGGTCGCGTGAGGTAGGGGGCCAGCGAGTCGACGGCGCTATGGACGTAGGCCAGGTCGGCGGCGTTGGAGCCGCTCACCTGTGGCGTGCCGACGCAGACGAAGTGGACGTCGCAGTCGGCTGCCTCGGCGAAATCGGTGGTGAAGCGCAGGTTCCCGGCGCGCACGTGGGTGGCCAGCAGGTCGTCCAGGCCGGGTTCGTAGAACGGGGCGGCGCCGTTGGCGAGCGACTCGACCTTCCCGGCGTCCACGTCGATGCCGACGACCGAGTAGCCCATCTCTGCCATCGCTGCGGCGTGCGTGGCGCCGAGGTACCCGGTCCCGATGACGCTGATCCGCAAGGGTTCTGTCATGGTCGCCATCGTACGGATGCCCCGGCGCCGATTCGGCATCCGGCCGCCGGGGCATGTCGCGGATGCACGTACCCTGGCAGTACCGGCGCACCGCGTCCGATGCATCCTTGCCGTCACCTGCCGGAGGACTGACATGCCGATCGCCCCGAATCCCGACTACGACCTCTACCAGTTGCCGCAGGAGCATCGAGCCCTCCGCGAGGCGGTCCGTGATCTGGCCGAGAACAAGATCGCTCCGCGGGCCGCGGAGATCGACGCGACCGGGGAGTTCCCGCAGGACGTCTACCAGACGCTGGTCTCCGCCGGATTCCACGCGCTCCATCTCCCGGAATCCTTCGGCGGGGAGGGCGGCGACGCGATCGCCTCGGCCATCGTCATCGAGGAGATCGCGCGGGTCTGCGCCTCGTCCTCGCTCATCCCGGCGGTGAACAAGCTGGGCACCACGCCGCTGCTCGTGGGTGGATCCGAGGAGCTGTGCCAGCGCTACCTGCCCCAGGTCGCCTCGGGCGAGGCGATGTTCTCCTACGCCCTGAGCGAGCGGGAGGCCGGCAGCGACGCCGCGGGGATGAAGACCCGTGCGGTGCGCGACGGCGACAGCTGGATACTCAACGGACAGAAGTCCTGGATCACCAACGCCGGCATCTCGAAGTACTACACGGTCATGGCCAAGACCGATCCGGAGGCCGGGGCCCGGGGGATCTCGGCGTTCGTCGTGCATGCCGACGACGAGGGCTTCTCCTACGGCGCCAAGGAGCGGAAGATGGGCATCCACGGATCGCCCACCCGTGAGGTCTACTTCGAGAACTGCCGCATTCCCTCCGACCGGATCATCGGCGAGCCCGGCACCGGCTTCACCACGGCGATGAAGACGCTGGACATCACCCGCATCGCGATCGGCGCCCAGGCCCTCGGAATGGGGCAGGGCGCGCTGGACTACGCGCTGGGCTATGCGCGCGAGCGCCAGCAGTTCGGCAAGGCCATCGCCGAATTCCAGGGCGTGCAGTTCATGCTCGCCGACATGGCCATGAAGCTGGCCGCGGCCCGATCGCTGGTCTACGAGGCCGCGTCGAAGAGCGAGCGGATGGACGCCGACATCGCCTTCGCCGGCGCAGCGGCCAAGTGCTTCGCCTCCGACACCGCCATGCAGGTCGCCACCGATGCGGTGCAGATTCTTGGCGGCGCGGGGTACGTCATGGATCACCCGGTCGAGCGGATCATGCGCGACGTCAAGATCACGCAGATCTATGAGGGCACCAACCAGATTCAGCGCCTGGTCATGGCGCGGCACCTGATCCGTTCCTAAGGGGCGCAGGCGCCCTGCGGTGCGCCATGATCGAGGCGTGAACGGCAGCATCGCGGTGGTCATCCCCACCCACAACCGGCCCGAGGGTGTCGCGGCGGCGCTGCGCAGCGTCGCCGCGCAGACGTCCCCGGCCGATGCGGTGGTGGTCGTCGACGACGGATCGCAGCCAGCCGTCGATCCGGCGTCTCTGGAGCGGATCGTGCCAGGGGTGACGGTACTGCGCAACGAGCAGGCTGCCGGCGGCAACGCGGCCCGCAACCGGGGCTGGCGGGCCTGCGCGACCGAATGGGTGGCGTTCCTCGACGACGACGATCGGTTTGCCCCGGGCAAGATCGCCGCACTGCGCGAGGCGGCGACGACCGACCCTGGGGCGGACGTGATCTACCACATGGCGTGGATCCAGATGGTCAACGAAGGATTCGGCTACAGCACAGCTCCGAAGGACCTCCGCACCAGCGACTCCGCCTACACCGACCTGCTCGTCGGCAACTACGTCGGCGGCACCTCGATGGTGTCCGTTCGCCGGTCGGTCCTGGCCGAAGTGGGCGGCTTCGACGGGGCGCTGCCATCGATGCAGGACTACGACCTGTGGCTGCGGCTCGCCCAGCACGGGGCCCGCTTCCATCTCATCCCCCAGGTCCTGACGCGCTACGACTACGTGACCGGGGGCACCCAGATCTCCACCGACGTGGACAAGCACTTCCGTGCGGCGGCGGCGATCGAGGCGAAGCATGCGGACGCCTACGCCCACCTCACCGAGGCCCAGCGGCGAGAGCACCGGGTCTTCGTCCTCAATGTCGCCACGCACCGTGCGCTGCTGGCCCACGACGCGCGGCTGGCCCGCAAGCTGCAGTGGCAGGTGCTGCGCACCACGCACAGCCCGAAGGCCGTGGCGGCCGCGGTGGTGACCATGCTCGGCCCGACGGCGGCATTCCGGCTGCGCAGCATGATGAGCCGCGGGCCGACAGCGGCCCGACCGGGTCGGAGGCGCCGATGACCGCTCCGACGGTGTCGGTCATCACACCGGCGTACAACGCGGCCGCCTTCCTGCCCCAGCACCTGGCCTGCGTGCAGGCGCAGACCTGGCAGGACTACGAGCACATCGTGGTCGAGGACGGCTCGGGCGACGCCACGGCGGACATCTTGCGCGACGCGGCCGCCGCCGATCCGCGGATCCGGGCCTTCTTCCAGGACAACGCGGGGGCGTCCGTGGCCCGCAACGCGGCGCTGGAGCAGGCATCGGGTCGCTTCATCGCCTTCCTCGACGCCGACGACCTGTGGCTGCCGCACAAGCTGGAACGACAGCTGGCTTTCATGCAGCGCGGGGGCTACGCCATGACCTACCACCAGTACCGGACCATCGACGAGCACGGCGACCTGCTGAGCACGGCGCCGATCTGGATGCCCAAGCACGTGGACTACCGCGGGTACCTGCGGCTCAACGGCACCATCGGAAACCTGACGGTGGTCATCGACAGGCAGCAGATGGGCGACTTCCGGATGCCGGAGGTCGGGGCCGAGGACTTCGCCCTGTACCTGCAGCTGCTGAAGCGGCACCCCGCGTACGGGCTGTTCGAGGATCTTGCACGCCACCGCGTCGTGGCAGGGTCGCTGTCGGCGAACAAGGGCGACGTCATCGGCGCCATCTGGAACATCTACCGCAAGCAGGAGGGGATCGGTGTCCTCCGATCCGCCGCCTACATGGCCCTCTACGGTGCCCGCGGCGTCTACAAGAACATCCGTCATAAGCGGCTCCAGCACCGCTAGGCCGGCGCAGCCGTCGCCAGGATCGGCAGGCGGCGCCGGCTCCTTGCGGCGAGGGAGACGCGTCCGCGCCAACTACGCCAGGTTGATGGACTCCTCGTAGGCCTGGGTCACCTCCTCGACGTCGCCGTCCATCACCGCGATCCCGTTCTGCAGCCAGATCGCGCGCGTGCAGTTGGTGCGGATCTCCGCGGTCGAGTGGTGCACGAGGAAGACCACGCCGGCCTCGTCCTGCAGCTCCTGGATGCGCTTGCGGCTCTTGGCCATGAACTGCGCGTCACCGGTGGCCAGCGCCTCGTCGATCAGCAGCACCTCGGGCGAGAACGCGGCGCCGATCGCGAAGCGCAGCCGCGCCGCCATGCCCGAGGAGTAGGCCTTCATCGGCAGGTTGATGAAGTCGCCGACACCGGAGAAGTCCACGATGTCCTCGAACTTCGCCTCGATCTCCGACGGCTTCATCCCCATCGCCAGGCAGCCCAGCACCACGTTGCGCTCCCCGGTGAGGTTGTCCAGCAGGGCGGCGTTGACACCGAGCAGCGTCGGCCGGGAGTTGCAGTAGATCCCGCCCTGCGTGGCGGGCAGCGCGCCGGAGATGGAGCTCAACAGCGTCGACTTGCCCGAGCCGTTGGAGCCGATCAGCCCGATGGCTTCCCCGCGGCGCGCGACGAGGGAGACCCCCCGCACCGCGTGCACCTTCTTGATCTCCAGATGGTCGGGTTTCAGCCGCAGCCGTTGCAGCATCGTGCGATCGCCGCGCTTGGCGGTGGCGCCCCACACCCGGTACACGATGTGGACGTTGTCCACCACGACCAGGGGTTCGCCCACTTCCCTACGACTTGCCATAGGAGTTCTCCCCGCGCCAGAAGAAGAGGAACGCGAGCGGCAGCGGGACGACCGCCCAGAACACGGCCAGGCCCCACATCAGCAGCGTGCCGTCCCCGCCGCCGGGCGTCAGCAGCGGATAGTCGGTCATGAGCAGGTTGCGGGTGATCTCGATGTAGACGAAGCCGGGGTTGACCGTCATGATCGCCGCGGCCCATTGCGGCATGCTGGAGAAGGTGGGTGCCAGCGGGAAGACGGCGCCAGAGAGCATCAGCCATACCCGGGCGATGAACGGCACGAAGTTCTTGAAGTCGGTGATGGCGTTGCCGAGGCGCGCAGCGATGAACGCCAGCGACAGGGCGAACATGATCTGCAGCCCGATCGCCATCGGCATCAGCAGCCAGGACGGTTTGGGCAGTTCGGCGGTCATGAGGACCACGGCGATCATGACGCCGATGGCGACGAGCTGTTCCAGGAACTCCCGGTAGACCATGGTGAGCGGGAGGACTGCCCGCGGGAATTGCAGGGCCCGGACCAGACCCTCGTTGCCGGTGATCGCGTTGGTGCCCGAGCTCAGGGACTGGGCGAGGAACTCCATGGTGAACACGCCGATGACGACGAAGGCGATGTAGTTGCCGATCTGCGCGCCCTGGTTCAGCACGACGCCGAAGATCAGCCAGTAGACCATGGCGTTCAGGGCGGGGTTGATGATCACCCACCACATGCCCAGCGAGTTCTGGTTGTTGGCCGCACTGACCTGGGCGCGCGCGTAGGTCCGGATGAACTGCTGCCGCTGAACGGTCTCCTTGAAGTACCAGTTGAGCGGGATGCGGGAGTCGATCCGCTTCAGCCTGTAGCGGTCGATGATCGCCTTGGTGTCTTCGGGGTCCGGCGTCACCATCCCCTGCATCTGCCGTTCGTGGATGCCCCGCGAAGGCGACGCCTTGGGGATGTCGGACACTGATCCAGCCTCCCATCGACGCGCACGGGTCCTCACCGAACACGGAGAGTCTGTCAGGATGCGCGCCAGGATGCAGTCACTGCCGCGAAGGTGTCCCCGGCCGGGGCGCTCCGCTGCGGCGGGTTCAGCTGGCGCAGAGGCTCTCGTCGGCCGTTGTCGGCCGCGGATCGGCACCCGTGCCCGCCGGGATCCGGGGGACCGAGACTGCTTGGACGCCGCTGAAGTTCGACCCGACGATCAGCTGGACCTGACCGGCGCCCACACCGGGGTCAGCCCGCAGGATGCTGCCGGGGACAGCCTGGGCCACCGTCCGGGCCGCTTCGGCATCGGCCGGGTTGTGCACGACGACCGACTCCGGATAGGTGTCGGTCTCGGCGATGCTCAGCGCGCCGACGACGAAGCCCTCCGAGGAGAGGCCCTGCGCAGCCTTCGTGGCGGCATTGTCGCGGCCGTTGCCGTTGGCGACCGCGACAACGATCTGGCTCGGAGCGACGGTGAGGACGGATTCGCCGGCCTTCACGGGTGCCGGCCAGGGCTCGTCGGCGGCGATCGCGGCCCAGATCTCGCCCGCCTTGGCGTCGTTGATGAGCACGTCCCTGCCGTCGGGGGAGTAGTCGAACGGCATCGTGACGAAGGAGATGTTCTCGGGGCGCAGATGACGCATGCTCTGTGCCATCGAGGCCATCTCGGTGATCTGGTCCAGGCCCGGGTCCACCGACAGCGAGGCGGTGGCGGCGTCGAGCATGCGGTACAGCGTCACCGGCTTCAGGATGAGTTCGCGGTCGGTTGCCTGACGGATGGCCGAGGCGAGGAACTGGTGCTGGCGCTGGATCCGGTCGATGTCGGAGCCGTCGCCCAGGCTCTTGCGCGCCCGCACGAAGGCCAAGGCCTGGTCGCCGGTCACCGTGGACCAGCCGGCGGGCAGGTCCAGGCCGCTGTCCCGGTCGTAGACCGCTTCGGTGAGGCAGACATCGACGCCGCCGAGTGCCTCCACGACGTGCTTGAAGCCGAGGAAGTCCACGACGACCGCATGGTGCACGTCGATCCCGGTCATGCGCTCCACGGTCGCGACGGTGCAGGTGGGGCCGCCGAAGGTGAACGAGGCGTTGAAGCGGTCGGTGACCTCCCACTGCCCGGAGTCCGACGCGCACTTGGGCATCGTGACGAGGGTGTCGCGCGGGATGGACACCACCAGCGCCCGCTCCCGGTCCCCTGACACGTGGACGAGCAGCGTCGTGTCGGAGCGCTCCCCGCTGATCTCTTCGGTCTCGCCGCCGACAGTGTTGCCGTCCGCACGGCTATCGCTTCCCATGACGAGGAAGTTCACCGGCTCGTAGGAGGCGACCGGCTCCGCGAGCTCGAACCCCTCGATCGTCGTGACGTTGCCCTCCAGCTGCTTGGCCAGGTACCACACGCCGGTGAGCGCGGCACCGGCGATCAGGGCCAGCACGACCACCACGACGCCCACAACCCGGGGCCAACGGCGCGGGGCGGTGGCTGCCGGTGCTTCGGTCGAGGGGAGGGTGCCGGTCGTTCCGGGTCCGGCGTGGGACGCCTCGGACTCGCCCGCAGGCGTAGGCTCAGGCCCCGCGTCCGCTGGTGTCATCGCCGTCCAATCCTTCCGAGCGCGCTGCAAGACTATCCGTGGTGTGGGCGGCTTCTCACCCGATATCGGACGGGCCGGTCGCCATTGCCGCTCTCCTCAGACGCCGCTGGCCGTTGCGTGGTTCCCTTCCTGCCGCGCGATCGATGTGGTGTCCGTCATGGTCGTGAGCACCACACTGCCCTCGACCGCAGCGGGAACCACGGCGGCCGCGAGCAAACCCTCGAGGGTCCGCGGGCTCAGGCTGCTCAGCAGGCGACCCGCCGGCGGCAGGCCCCACCGGAGGGCCAGTTCCTCGGCCCGATGCAGGGCCTCGGCACCGGTCAGGGATCCCGCCGGACCGACGAGCCATGGTTGGTGCGGCGGCGGCCAGCGCAGGGCAGCGGAGTCCGGCTGGCCCCGCACGAGCGCCGCGAGGTCGTCCCAGCCCTCCGGGGTCTCGGCCCCCAGCGGCAGGCCCCAGGGGTGCAGCGAGACCGCGCAGGCCTCCTCGACGCCCGGCGCCGCGCCGGGGTTCGCCGAGAGCGCCAGGACAGCGCCGGGCGGTGGCTGCGGTCCGAGCGCGACCGTCAGGCCCGCTGCCCAGGCGCCGATCGCGAGGATCGGGGCCTGCCAGTGGCACGGGACATCGAGCCACGCGACGCTCCCCGGCTCCGCCAGCACTTCATCGGCGAAGAAGTTGGCCGCCTTGTGCACCGCGTTCGCCGCTGAGGCCGCAGACAACTCCACGCGGGCGCCATCGGCAGCGTAGTAGGTGATGATCGGTGCCGACGGGCTCTCCGAGAGCCATCGGAGCAGCCGGTCCCCGGGCGACGGTGTTGGCGACACGGCGCGACGCTAGCACCGGCCCGCCGCCATTACGGCCACCGCCCGGCCGGGTGTGTCACGGTAGGAGCGTGTTGGAAGCGATCCTGCTCGTCGGAGGCAAGGGCACCAGGCTGCGCCCGCTGACCGTGAACACTCCCAAGCCCATGCTGCCGGTGGCGGGCGTCCCCTTCACCGCCCACCAGATCGCACGGGCCCGTGCTGCCGGCGTCGGCCGCGTGGTCCTGGGCACTTCGTACCGGGCGGAGATCTTCGAGGACTACTTCGGCGACGGGGCACGCGCGGGCGTGGAGCTGCAGTACATGGTGGAGGACGAGCCGTTGGGCACCGGCGGCGCGATCCGGCATGCCGCAGCTGCGCTCACCTGCGGGCCGGACGACCCGGTGCTCGTGTTCAACGGAGATGTGCTCTCCGGCCTCGACATCTCGGCACTCGTGCGCCGGCACACCGAGGCGGACGCGGACGTGACGCTGTACCTGACACGGGTGGAGGATCCGCGGGCCTTCGGCCTGGTGCCCACCGACGGGGCGGGGCGGGTGTCGGCGTTCCTGGAGAAGCCGCAGACCCCGGAGGAGATCGTCACCGACCAGATCAACGCCGGCTGCTACGTGTTCCGCCGATCGGTCATCGATGCGATCCCGACCGGCCGGCCGGTGTCGGTGGAGCGGGAGACCTTCCCCGGGCTGCTCGCCTCCGGGGCAACCGTGCTCGGCGTCGTCGATGATGCGTACTGGCTGGACCTCGGCACCCCCCTCGCCTTCGTTCAGGGGTCCACGGAGTTGGTCACCGGTCTCATCAGCTCTCCGGCCCTCCCCGGACCGACGGGGCAGTCCCTCGTCCTTCCCGGGGCGAGGATCGCCGCCGATGCTGTGCTGACCGGCGGCACCACGATCGGGGAGGACTGCGTGGTCGCCGAGGGCGCGGTCGTGGACGGTGCCGTCGTGCTCCCGGGCGCCAGGATCGGCCGGGGCGCCGTCGTGCGCGGCAGCGTCATCGGCGCCGGTGCCGAGATCGGGCCGGAGGCCGTGCTGGACGGTGTGGTCGTCGGGGACGGCGCTGCTGTCGGGGGCCGCAACGAGTTGCTCACCGGCGTGCGCGTCTTCCCCGGGCACCGCCTCGAACCGGGCGCGGTGCGATTCTCCTCCGACCAGTAGCCCGGACCCGCCCATTCAGCGGTGGGTCGGCAACGTGATGCGGGGGCCGAACCGAGGCTGTCTGATCCCGGACAGCTCGATCATGCGTACCGCCCGATATCGATGCCCGTCGTAGGGAGCGAGGAGCTCCAGCATCTGCTGATCGCTGCTGCGGGCCCGCCCGGTGAGCGCGTACCCCACGAGGTTGGCGAGGTGGTAGTCGCCCACACTGACCGCATCGGCATCACCGAGCGCCCGGAATCCGACTTCCGCCATCGTCCACGGCCCGATGCCGCGCACTGCGGCCAGGCGGGCCCGGAGCGCTCCTGCGTCGTGGTCCGGGAGGCGTTGCCGGGCCAGGCGCAGCACGGCACCGGCGCGGGCATGGTCGACGCCGGCGCTGCGCCACCACCAGGAGGGGATGCCCGCGACGGTGTGCCGATCCGGGGCGACCCACATCCCCGTCGGGGCGGGCCCGGGGGCCGGCTCGCCGTGCTCCCGGCACAGCCGGAACCAGGAACGGCGCGACTCCACGCCGGTCACCTTCTGCTCCAGGACCGCTTGGACAGCGGTCTGGAAGGCCAGCCCGGTGGCCGGTACTCGCCAATGCGCGCCGCGCACCCGCCACTGGCTGGCCACGACGCTGCCCGGCCGCGGGACGAAGCCGGCCGGATCGTCGGTGTCGCCGAGCAGGCTCGGCGCCCGCTCCAGCGCGGCTTCCGCTCCCGGCCCCCAGGCCTCGACCTGCACGGCGTCACCTGCCCGATGCAGGCGCAGCGTGGCCGCGGCATCGCTCCAGCGGCCGGTCAGCCACCACTGCTGGGCGCCGGTGCGACGAGCCACGGGGTCGGCGGTGCCGCGCGTCAACGGGCCCAGGACGACCGAGAGGTCGATCGGCCACGACGGCCGCCAGATGCGCATCACCGTTCGATCCTGCCGAGTCAGCGCCGTAGGAGGAAGTCTGCCGCCGCACGTGGCGGCCGGGCCGTCGCCTCGGCCACCGGGTAGCCCACCGCTACCGCTCCGAGGGGCTGCCAGTCCGGCGGCAGATCCAGCACCTCGTGCACGACGTCGGGACAGAAGACCGTGGCGGAGATCCAGGCTGAGCCGAGCCCCTCCCCGGCCAGCGCTACGAGCAGGTTCTGCACGGCGGCTCCGCCGGCCACCAGGAACAGATCGCGCTCGAAGCCGTTGCGCCGGTCGTCGGGGTAGTCGTGGGCCGCGCCGGACAGGGCGAGGAACGGCAGCACCACCTCCGGGGCGCGGCGCAGGATGTCGCCCCGGGCCACCCGCTTGGCGATCGCGGCGTCCGGGTAGCCGTCGATGCTGCGCAGGTCCCGCTCCCAGCGCTCGCGCATCGCGTCGAGCAGGCCAGTGCGTCCCTGCGCATCGGCGAGGTGCACGAAGCGCCAGGGTGTCGTGTGGTGCGGCGCTGGCGCGGTGATGGCGGCGCTGACCGCCGCCTCGATCGCCTCCGGCGGGACGGGGCGGTCGGCGAAATGGCGGATGGTGCGGCGGTGGAACGGGGCCTCCCGGCGCCCTGCGGCCATCGCCTCGTCGGTGCCGAGGCGGAACAAATCGTCCCCGGCCTGCCGGACCAACGCTGCTGCGCCTGGGCCGTCGGCCTGCTGCACGAGGTCGGCCAATCCGCGCACGACCGTCACTGGTCGCCCGGCGGTCTTCCCGGCGACCAGCTCGGCCAGCCCGGCGATCTCGTCGGCGACGGCGGGTTCGGTGACCCGCAGCGGGTTGCCGTAGGGATCGTGCTGCCCAGCCAGCGACACCAGGGGCGGCAGGCCGGCTGCGCCGATCGCGGAGTCGGTCTGGCCGCGCCGCCAGGCCCGGCCCAGCGTGTCGCTGATGACCACGGCAAGGCGCAGCCCGGTGGCCTCCTGCACGGCCGCCCGGATGGCCCGGGCATCGGCGTCCGGGTCGGGGGGCAGCGGCAGGCAGGTCCCGGCGGGCGTGTTGCTGGCGTCGACCCCGCCCGCCGCCAGCACCAGGCCGTGCCGGGTCCGCACGATCCGGGTCAGCGTGGCGCCCTGCGCGTCGCGGCGCTCGGCGACGATATCGGCCGTCTGCTCCTCGATCACTTCCTCGCGGGGCCGGTCGGTCACGAGGCCGGCCGCCTTCGCCACGATCTTGGACGTGACGACCAGGACGTCGCCGTCGTGCAGCCCGGTCGATCCGTCCGGCCAGGTCAGATGGGGAACCGCAGCCAAGACGAGGTCCGGGATGCTCGCCCCGGCGTCGACCTCGGGCATTCCCGGCAGCGCGACGGCCTGCAGCCGCGTCATGGGCGCAGCTCCAGAGCGAACTCGTAACCGGCCCAGGCGAGGTCCTGCGCGGCCTCGGTGTCGGTCATGAGCAGCGCCCTGCTGCGCACCGCAATGCCCTGCCCGGGCAGCACGGCCGCGGCGGCCGCGTCCTGCGGCGCCACCATCCAGCCGTCGAGCAGGTCCGGTCCGTAGTGCTCCGCCACCGCTGTCGCGTCGGTCGGCACGCCGATGGCGCTCAGGCAGGCGTCCGCCATCCCCCGGACCGGGGCGCCGCCGACGATGGGACTCACCCCGACCACCGGCGCCAGCGCCGCGACCAGGGCATCCCTGATGCCGGGCACGCTGAGGATCGCGCCGATCGACACCACCGGGTTGCTCGGCGGCAGCAGGATGAGGTCGGCCTGCCGGATCGCCTCGAGCACGCCGGGGGCCGGTGTGGCCGTGGTCGCCCCGATCTGGTGGAACGCCCGGGCAGGGACCTCAGCGCGCAGCCGCACCCACCACTCCTGGAAGTGGATGGCCTTGGTGCCGGTCTCCTCGTCGGGCACGATCACGTGCGTCTCCACCCGATCGTCGGTCATCGGCAGCAGCTGGACCCCAGGCTGCCAGCGCCGGCACAGGGCCTCGGTGATCGCGTGCAACGGGTAGCCGGCGGTGCGCAGTTGGGCGCGCACCAGGTGCGTGGCCAGATCCCGGTCGCCGAGACCGAACCAGTCCGGGCCGTAGTGGTAGGCCGCCAGTTCCTGCTTGGCTCGCCAGCCCTCATCGGCCCGGCCCCATCCTCGGTCCTCGTCGATGCCGCCGCCGAGGGTGTACATCACCGAGTCCAGGTCGGGGCAGATGCGCAGCCCGAACAGGTCGATGTCGTCGGCGGTGTTGCCGATGACGGTGATCTCGGCGCCGGGCACGCGCTCGGCGAGGACGTCGCGCAGGGCACGGAGGAATCGGGCGCCGCCGATCCCGCCGGCCAGACAGGTGATCCGCATCCTCCGATGGTCGCAAGCATCGCCGCGGCCGCCACACCTGGGCCGCGGTGCCGGTAGCGTCGGGGGGTATGGGGAGCCGCTGGCCGGACGGGTCGCCTGCGGCGGTGACGTTCGGCTGGGACGACGGAACCACTGCGGACCGCAGGCTCGTCGAGCTGCTCAACTCTTTCGGCATCCGGGCGACGTTCTTCCTCAACTCCGGCAAGTTCGGCCTGACGGCGCAGCAGAGCGGGTGGAAGGACTACGTCGCGGCCTCGGAGGTGGCCGACCTGTACGCGGGACACGAGGTGGGCAGCCACACGGTGGACCATCCCGATCTGACCGCGCTGTCAGATGCGGCCATCGCGGACCAGGTCCGGCGGGACCGGTCTGCGCTGGAGGAACTCGTGGGCTACCAGATCAGGGGGTTCGCCTCGCCCTTCCGCGCCCAGGACGCCCGCGTGGAGCGCGTGCTCAGGTCGGTCGGCATGCGCTATTCGCGCGGCCCCGGGACCGACCGGTCCGGCAGGCCTCCGGCCGATCCGCTGCAGTGGATGCCGGCTGCCCACTGCTTGGACGACATTGCCGGGCTCCTGGCCGACCCCGCGCCGGGGTCGGTGTTCTGCATCTGGGGCCACGCCTACGAGTACGACGAGCAGGACGCCTGGCCGCGGCTGGAGGCGATGCTCGGCCTGGTCGCGCAGGCGCCGTGCTGGGTAGCGCCGCACGGCGAGGTCATCGCCACGCTGCTGGACGACTGAAGTACCCTGCCCGGCGGGACCCTGCCGTGGCGGCGCTGAGCGCGATGACCTTGGAGCGGCGCCTCCCGGCACGGTAGCCGCCCGGGTGCGGGGGTGGCCGCGGCTGCGACGAGGCCGACGTGCGCTGCGCTCCGCGGGTACCGCCGTGAGGTCGACACCTGGCGTTCCGGCGCGCCGAGGGCCTAGGACTGGGCCTGCAGCGTGGCCGGGGCGTCCGCCTCCTCGATCCGCGCGGGCTCGCCGGCCAGCACCGCCAGATCCTCCTCGGTGAGCTGCAGGTGGGCCGCACCCGCGTTCTCCGCGACGTGGGCAGGGTCGGCACTGCCGGGGATCGCGATGATGCCGGGGTTCTGCGCCAGCAGCCAGGCCAGGGCCACCTGTCCGGGACGCACCCCATGGGTCCGGGCAACCTCCCGCAACGGCTCCACCTGGGCCAGCCGCTGCCGCAGCCCCTCGGGTTTGAACGCCGGCAGCTTGGAGCGCAGGTCCGTCCACTTGAACGTCCGCGTCGGCCCGATCCCGCCGCTGAGCAGTCCGCGCTGCAGGGGCGAGGATGCGACGAAGCCGATGCCGCGATCCACGGCCCACTTCGCGATGCGCAGGTTGCCTGGTTCCCCGTAGGACAGCTCCGCCGTCATCACACTCACGGGGAAGACCCGCTGCAGCCGCGAGACGACGTCGGTGTCGTTCGACCGGATGCCGAGGGCGCGGACCTTGCCCGCCGCGACCAGTTCGGCCATCGCGCCCCAGCTCTCCTCGACCGGGACGTCCGGATCGACCGACTGCAGCAGGTAGACGTCGAGGTAGTCGGTCTGCAGGCGCCGCAGCGACTCCTCGACCGCGGAACGGATGTGATCCGGAGTGCCGTTGTGGTGAAACGTCCCGTCCGAGCGGCCCGTGATTCCCACTTTCGTGGCCACGACGGCGTCCTGCCGCCGACCGGCCAGCACCTTGCCCAGCAGCTTCTCGTTGCCGAAGGGCCCGAAGGAGTCCGCGGTGTCCAGGTAGGTCGCCCCCAGGTCCAGCGCCCGATTGACGGCCGCCATGGACCGCTCGTCGTCGCGGTGCTCGATGTCGTAGACCCCGGTGAGCCCCATGCAGCCGAGGCCAACGGCACCGACGGCGAGGGTGGTCGCTCCCAGCTGCCGCGCCGGGACGCGTTCGACATCGATGTCGAACAGGGAGTCGGTCACGATGGGGTCCCCGTCTTCGCTTCCCGATCGGTACCGCCGACGCCATGCTCCCAGACGGCGCGAACGTAGAGGTCGCGCAGCATCTCCATGATGCGGTCGGGGAACTCCAGCGGCAGGCAGTGCGACCCTGGAAGCGAATGCACCTCGGCGTGCGGGATCTGGCGCGCGTACTCCATCACGTCGGCGTGCGAGGTCAGCGCGTCCACCGCGCCGGCCACGATCGTGACCGGCACCGACAGGAAGCTCGGATCGATGCGGCCGTGCTGCTCCAGGGCGATCGCGAGTTCGAAGTACCACTCCCAGTCCTGGGAGAAGAAGGCCTCCACCCAGGGCTGCACATCGCGGGCATCGGCGTAGGGCAGCATGACCCCGCTGTGGCGGAACACCTCGGCGAACGCGCGGTTCTTGGGCACGACTCTCGCGATCCAGTTCAACTGCCGGCCTACCTTGCGGCCGGCCTTCACGACGCCGAGGCCGAGCGGCCGGCGGATCGCCCGCGGGACCAGCTGCGGCGCCAGGATCGTGTCGAAGGTGCCGCCGGGGACCCCGGCGACCGACAGAATCCCCAGGACCCGCTCCGGATGCTCCCGCGCCAGCTCAAAGGCCACGTTGACGCCCAGCGACCAGGCCACGACCACGGCGTCGTCCCAGCCCAGCGCATCCATGAGCGCCACGGCGTCGGCCACGTGGTCCTCGATGCGGACCCGGCTGGGGTCGGCCGGCCGGTCCGAGCCGAGCACACCGCGCTGGTTCCAACCAGCCACGGCGTAGTCGCAGTCCGGGGCGAGCAGCCGGGGCCAGGCCTGCGGCGGGACCCCCATGCCGTTGCAGACGAGCACGCGCGGGCCGTCGGTGTTGGCGTTGCGCCAGGCGGTCAGCCGGGTGCCGTCGCCGGCGATGAGATCGATCTCGCGGTGCATAACACCCAAGCGTCGCACGGAAACGGTGGCTGGCTGCAACGGGCCTCTGCCACGGATTCCTGCCGCTCCGGCGTTCCCGCGGCGCAGCGTGGGGGTTCGCAATGACGGACCGCGGGGACGCGCCAACTACGCTGGTGCGCATGACGTCCACGCCTGACATCAAGCCACGTAGCCGACAGGTCACCGACGGGTTGGAGCGCGCACCCGCCCGGGGAATGCTGCGGGCGGTCGGCATGACGGATGAGGACTTCGCCAAGCCCCAGATCGGCATCGCCTCGAGCTGGAACGAGATCACGCCGTGCAACCTGTCGTTGCAGCGCCTGGCGCTGTCGGCCAAGGAGGGCGTGCATGCCGGCGGGGGCTATCCGCTGGAGTTCGGCACGATCTCGGTGTCCGACGGCATCTCCATGGGTCACCAGGGCATGCATTTCTCCCTGGTCAGCCGCGAGATCATCGCCGACAGCGTCGAGACCGTGATGGAGGCCGAGCGGCTCGACGGCATGGTCACCTTCGCCGGCTGCGACAAGTCGTTGCCCGGCATGCTGATGGCTGCCGCCCGGCTCGACGTTGCCAGCGTGTTCGTCTACGCCGGGTCGATCCTGCCCGGCCGTGTCACCCTGACCGACGGCACGGAGAAGGACGTCACGATCATCGATGCCTTCGAGGCGGTCGGTGCTTGCGCCCGCGGCCTCATGAGCCGCGAAGACGTGGACCGCATCGAGCGCGCGATCTGTCCCGGCGAGGGAGCGTGCGGCGGCATGTTCACCGCCAACACGATGGCCTCGATCGGCGAGGCGATCGGCATGTCGCTGCCCGGGTCGGCGGCTCCCCCGGCGACCGACCGCCGCCGCGACGGCTATGCGCGCAAGTCCGGCCAAGCGGTGGTGCAGCTGCTGGCCAAGGGGATCACGGCGCGGCAGATCATGACTCGGGAGGCCTTCGAGAACGCCATCACGGTCCTCATGGCGCTCGGCGGCTCCACCAACGCCGTGCTGCACCTGCTGGCGATGGCGCGCGAGGCGGAGGTGCCGTTGGAGCTGGAGGACTTCCACCGGATCGGATCGCGGGTGCCCCTGCTGGGCGACCTCAAGCCCTTCGGCCGCTACGTCATGACCGACGTCGACCGGGTCGGCGGCATCCCGGTGGTGATGCGCGCGCTGCTCGATGCCGGACTGCTGCACGGCGACACGCTGACGGTCACCGGCAAGACGCTGGCCGAGAACCTCGCCGAGATCGCGCCGCCCGATCCCGACGGCAAGATCCTGCACGCCATCGGCGCGGCGCTGATGCCGACCGGCGGCATCACGGTGCTGTCAGGGTCGCTGGCCCCCGAGGGCGCCGTGGTGAAGAACGCCGGTATCCCGGTGGACGTCTTCGAGGGCACCGCGCGGGTCTTTGAGCGGGAGCAGGCAGCGATGCAGGCCTTGGAGGACGGGACCATCCAGGCCGGCGATGTCGTGATCATCCGCTACGAGGGGCCGAAGGGGGGCCCCGGAATGCGGGAGATGCTCATGATCACCGGCGCGATCAAGGGCGCCGGACTGGGCAAGGACGTGCTGCTCATCACCGACGGCAGGTTCTCCGGCGGGACGACGGGCCTGTGCGTGGGCCATGTCGCGCCCGAGGCCGCGGACGGCGGACCGATCGCGTTTGTGCGCAGCGGCGACCGCGTCCGCATCGACATCCCCAACCGCGGGCTGGACGTGCTGGTCGACGACGCCGAACTCGCGGCACGGCGCGAGGGATGGCAGCCCCTGCCGCCGCGGTACAACCGTGGCGTGCTGGCCAAGTACGCGCGGCTGGTGGGCTCGGCATCCCACGGGGCGGTGACGGGGTAGTCCGCCCGCAACGGCTGGGAATTGCCCTCGGGGCACGGCATCCCGGCGCCACCGGGCACGGCCGGTGCCGCAGCGTGGTCCGGCAGCGGCCGCGTGCGCGCGCAGTGTTGGCCTGGCACGCGCTGGATGCGAGTCGATCGTGCCCGCGCTCCGGTGGCCCCGGACGGAGACGTCGGTGATCTCCCCGGGCCGCGGGCCGGACGGAGGTCGGCGCCGCGGAGGGCCGACTTCGGCCTGATCGGCCCTTGACGCGGCGCAGATGTCCGGTCAGGATGCGGCCATGCATGAGGTCACCATCAGCGAGCACCCTGAACAAGCGACGGCCGTTATCCGCGAGACGGTGCCCCTGGATCAGTTGACCGAGTTCTTCGGCAGGGTCTTCGCCGCTGTCACCGAAGCGGTCGCCGGATCGTCGGCCCAGCCTGTCGGGCCGCCGTTCGCGCTGTACTACGGCATGCCGACGGACACCGTCGACGTCGAGGCCGGCATGCCCATCGTGGGCGAGTTCGAGCCGATCGGGGAGATCAAGGTCGGCACACTCCCGGGCGGCCCCCGGTACGAAGCGATGCATGTGGGCCCCTACGACACGCTGGAGCGGACCTACGGCGCGATCACGGCCAAGATGCAGGCCGACGGCGTCACGCCGGCGAACCTGATGTGGGAGCACTACCTCACGGACCCGGCCGACGAACCAGACCCCGCCAAGTGGCAGACGAAGGTCTGCTGGCCGATGGCGTAGCGCCGCCGTCCTCGGGCCGGAGCGAGACACCCGCGCCGAACCTGGGCCCGGGCATCGGCGGGATGCCCCGAGGATCTGCGCGACACGACTCCCGCCGACGTTGGCGGTGAGACTTCCCACGACACGCGCCCGAAGTGCCGCGGTTTCCCCGACAGCGACTGCCAGGATCATGTGCCGTGGAGCAGTCTCGTTTCGGGCAGGAGCAGACCCTGCGAGATCTGCCGCTGCCCGTGTGGCAGCTGGGGATGATGGCTGCCGTCGTCCTGGTCATCCTGGCCGCCGGCCTGCGCTGGGAGCCGCCGGTCCTCGCCGCTGACGCCGCCGACTCCTGGGCTGCGCGCGGCCGAGCGGCAGGGGTCATCGCCGACGCCCGGCCCGGTCTGGTGAGTTTCGCGGTGCTCGACGCATCGGGGGCGGTCGTCGCGTCCCACAACGCAGACAACAAGGTGTCGGCCGCCTCGACGATCAAGGCGATGATCCTCGTCGGCTACTTGCGCCAGCCGGACGTCGCATTGCGCGAACTCGGTCAGTCCGAGACGGCCGCGATGACCCGGATGGTCACGGCGTCCTCCAACACCGATGCCACGACCATGCTGGGCGACATCGGGTGGGACTCGATGCAGGAACTGGCCGACGAGGCGGGGATGGGCGACGGGTTCGTTCCCGACACGCGCCGCTGGGGCCTGACGGACATCACCGCGGCCAGCATGGCGACGTTCTTCTACCGCATCCCTGACCTCGTACCGCAACGGCACCGCCAGTTCGCGCTCAACCTCTTCTCCCAGATCATTCCGGGGCAGCGGTGGGGCATGCCGCAGGTAACGCCGACCGGCTGGAGCTGGCACATCAAGGGCGGGTGGATCTCCCGGGTGGTGAACCAGATCGGCTCCTTCACGCGCGGCACGGAGGAGTTCACGGTGGCGATCACCGTGGAGGGGGAGCCCGGGACCGGCTCGGGGGTGTCGGCGGGGCCGGAGTCGGTCCCAGCGGTGCGCACGCTGCAACTGGTGGCGCTGGCACTCTTCGGAGACGGAACCATTCCGGGCTCCGCGGGCTCCGGCGTGCCGCCATGTCTGGGGCAGGTGGCCGAGGGCAACACCGAGGAGGCTGCCCGCTGGGGGAGCCTGCGCCCCTGCCCCCCGGTGTCCGCGGAGGTCTAGCAGCCGGCGGCGAGGGCGACCCATTCCCCGAGCGGGCCGGAGACCTGCCGCATCGCCGGGCGTGGACTCGGGACCTGCGCCGGCATTGTCGCCCAGACACCCCGACACCCCGACACCCCGACACCCCGACACCCGACACCCCGACACCCGACACCCCGACACGCCGCGCCCTCAACGCCGCGCCCTCCGGCCGTCCCGCGATGCCGATCCCGGATCCAGATCGTGCCGGCGCAGGTACCTCCCCGGCGTTCGAGCCGCCTAGGCTCCCGCCGCATCGCGACGCAGCGCCTCGATCTGGGGTCCGGTGCCGACCGCGATGATCACATCGCCGGATCCGATCATGGTGGTTGGTGGCGGGTTCGTGACGAAGTGGCCGCCAACATGACGCAGCGCGAGCAGCAGTGCCCCCGTGCCCTCGTGCAGCCGAGTGTCGCGCACCGACGAGCCGGCCAGGCTCGACCCGTCGCCGACCGGGATCTCCTCCAACCGGAATTCGAACTCGGAGTCGTGCATGGCGACATCGAGGAAGTCCACGACATGGGGCTGCAGCGCGAAGGCCGCTATCCGATTGCCTCCGATGCGTTGAGGGTTGACCACGCGGTCCGCGCCCGCGCGCCGGAACTTCTGCTCAGCATCGGCGGTCCGCGCCCGCGCAATGATCACGAGGGCCGGGTTGAGGGCCCTCGCCGACAGCGTGACGTAGAGGCTCTCAGCGTCGTCGTCGAGGCTGGCAACAAGCGTCCGGGCGCGCCCGATCCCGCATTCGCGCAGCAGATCGTCTTGCGTGGCGTCGCCGGCCAGGTGCGGGAACGGGCAGTCGACGAGCCGCTGCTCATCGGCGTCCACGACGAGGACGGTCTGACCGCGCTCGACCAGTTGGTCGGCCGCTGCCCGCCCGACTCGCCCCCAGCCGCAGACGATGGCGTGTTCGTTGAGTGCATCGAGATCGCGGGTCATCTTGCGCCTTCCCCAGACGTTGCCGACGTAGCCCTCGACCAGGAAGGCCAGCAGGGACGTCAGCGTGTAGAGCGCCACGCCGACACCCATGAGGATGAAGGCGGTGGTGAAGATCTTCTCGGCGGTCCCGAACTCCTCGACCTCGCGAAAGCCGACCGTCGTGATGGTCGTCACCGTCTGGTAGACGGCGTTGAGGGCGGAGAAGCCCAGCAGCACGTAGCCGACGAAGCCGACCAGCACGACCGCGGCGAGCATGGCCACGCTCACGGCCATGCGGCGCCGCCTGACGTTCGCCTGAGCATGCTTGGCCACGGCCCCATTGTTGCGCTCGAGCACCCGGCTTGGACGGGCTCGGACGACCACGGTCCAGGAATGCGGTGGAACGGGTCCTCGCAGTCGGCCAGCCGGGACGGTGCAAGCGTGTGGCGCTCCGTCCCGGCTGGACGGCCGCACGGCGGGGGCCTGCGTGCTGGCGCGGTCTTGCCCAGGAGCGCCTGCATGGGCCGGGTGCTGCCGCGGGCTCGCCTGGGGGCGACGAGGGGCGCGCGGGGACGACAACGGACCTGCTGGGCGGCTCGCGCCGAGCTGTGCGGGCCCAGGGGTTGGTCTGCCTCTGATGTTCTGGTGCGACCAGGGGGTTCGCGGAGCGCGAGTTGACAGCGTGCGCTCAAACCCGCATGCTGGACACGTGCGTGAAACCATCCTCGTAGTTTGCTAGCGCGACGCTGACCAGCGCCGCGCTAACCCTCCGTTGCCGAAAGGCCCGGGGGGTTTTTCGTTGCCGGATCCGATGCGATCCATCGGATCCGGCAACGAGCGGTCCAGCCGCCGCCGACTCCGCCACCCGGAGTCCGGCGGCTGGCCGTGGGGACGCCACGCCGAACGAGGGCCACCATGATGAGGGCAGGATGAGCGAGAAGATCACTGGGGCGCAGAGCCTGGTCAAGTCGTTGGAGCACGCCGATGTCGACGTGGTCTTCGGTATCCCCGGCGGGGCTATCCTGCCGGCCTACGACCCGCTGATGGACTCCACCAAGGTCCGCCACATCCTGGTGCGCCACGAGCAGGGCGCGGGCCACGCCGCCGAGGGGTATGCCACGGCAACCGGCAGGGTGGGCGTCTGCATGGCCACCTCGGGCCCGGGCGCCACCAACCTGGTCACAGCTCTGGCGGACGCGCATATGGATTCGGTCCCCATCGTCGCGATCACCGGTCAGGTGGCGAGCAAGGCGATCGGTACCGACGCCTTCCAGGAGGCCGACATCCGGGGCATCACGATGCCCATCACCAAGCACAACTACCTCATCACCGACCCGGCGGAGATCCCGCGCGCGATCGCCGAGGCCTTCCACATCGCGGCCACCGGGCGGCCCGGTCCGGTGCTGGTGGACATCTCCAAGGACGCGCTGCAGGCCATGACGACCTTCCGTTGGCCGACCAGCCTGGAACTGCCCGGCTACCGGCCCACGACTCGGCCGCACACCAAGCAGGTGCGCGAGGCGGCCCGGATGATCGTGGCGGCGAAGCGCCCGGTGCTGTACGTCGGCGGCGGGGTCATCAAGGCTGACGCCCATGAGGAGTTGGCGCGGCTGGCCGAACTGACCGGAATCCCTGTCGTCCCGACGCTCATGGCGCTGGGCGCCTTCCCCGACGGCCACCCGCAGAACCTGGGGATGCCGGGCATGCACGGCACCGTCGCCGCGGTCGGTGCGCTGCAGAAGGCAGATCTGCTCATCGCGATCGGGACCCGGTTCGACGACCGCGTCACGGGCAGGCTGGACTCCTTCGCGCCGCAGGCGAAGGTGATCCATGCCGACATCGACCCGGCGGAGATCTCGAAGAACAAGCCAGCGGACGTGCCGATCGTGGCCGACGCCCGGCAGTTCATGGCAGAGCTGCACACCGCCATCGCTGCCGAGCAGGAGGACGGCCGCACCGGCGACTACCGCAAGTGGTGGGAGGTGCTGGACCGCTGGAAGCAGACGTACCCCCTGGGCTACGACCTGCCCAGCGACGGCACGCTGTCCCCGCAGTACGTCATTGAGCGACTTGGGGCGATCGCCGGCCCCGAGGCCATCTACGCCTCCGGGGTCGGGCAGCACCAGATGTGGGCCAGCCAGTTCATCTCCTACGCCAACCCGCGCACCTGGCTGAACTCCGGCGGGCTGGGGACGATGGGGTACGCGGTGCCGGCGGCCATGGGCGCGAAGGTGGGCCGACCGGAGGCCACGGTGTGGGCCATCGACGGAGACGGCTGCTTCCAGATGACCAACCAGGAACTGGCCACGTGCACGATCAACAACATCCCCATCAAGGTGGCGTTGATCAACAACTCCAGCCTGGGCATGGTGCGCCAGTGGCAGACCCTGTTCTACAACGAGCGCTACTCCAACACCGATCTGGAAAGCCATGCGTTCCCGGACTTCGTGAAACTGGCCGAGGCCTATGGGGCTGTCGGGCTGCGCTGCGACAGCGCCGAGGACGTGGATGCCGTGATCGAGAAGGCGATGTCGATCAACGATGCGCCCGTCGTGATCGACTTCCGGGTGCACCGCGATGCGATGGTGTGGCCCATGGTCGCCGCCGGTACCAGCAACGATGAGATCAAGGTTGCGCGCGACCTAGCGCCGCAGTGGGAACGGGGAGACGAGGAATGAGCCGCCACACAATTTCGGTCCTAGTCCAGGATGTTCCGGGCGTCCTCGCCCGCATCGCCGGACTGTTCAGCAGGCGTGGCTTCAACATCGAGTCGCTGGCCGTCGGCCCGACCGAGCGACCGAGCGTGTCCCGGATGACCATCGTGGTCACGGTCGACGAGCTGCCGCTGGAGCAGGTGACCAAGCAGCTGAACAAGCTGGTCAACGTCCTGAAGATCGTGGAGCTGGAGCCGGAGAGCTCCGTTGCGCGCGAGCTGATGCTGGTGAAGGTTCGTGCCGACAACCAGGTCCGCTCGCATGTGCTGGAGATCGCGGCGCTGTTCCGGGCCAAGGTCGTCGACGTCGCGCCCGACGCGGTCACGATCGAGGCCACCGGCGGGCGCGGCAAGCTGTCGGCCCTGCTGCGCGCCCTGGAGCCGTTCGGCATCAAGGAGCTCGTCCAGTCCGGTGCGGTGGCCATGGGCCGCGGCAACAAGGCGATGGCCGACCGATCGCTGCGATCTGCCTGACGGCGCCCGCACTGTCCCACGTACCCTTGTCCTGATTCCCACCTCTGAAGGAGCCGCTGTGGCGACGCTGTTCTACGACGACGATGCCGATCTCTCGATCATCCAGAATCGGGTGGTGGCCATCCTGGGCTACGGCTCTCAGGGCCATGCCCACGCGCTGAACCTGCGCGATTCCGGCGTGGACGTCCGGGTCGGCCTGGCCGAGGGGTCCAAGAGCCGTCCCAAGGCCGAGGCCGCCGGGCTGCGCGTGGTCGATCCTGCGACCGCCTGCGCCGAGGCCGATCTGATCATGGTCCTCGTGCCGGACCCGGTGCAGCGGGGCCTCTACCAGGAGGCCATCGCGGCGAACCTCCAAGCCGGGGATGCCCTGTTCTTCGCGCACGGCTTCAACATCAGGTTCGGCTACGTGACGCCGCCGGACGACATCGATGTCTGCATGGTCGCGCCGAAGGGCCCCGGGCACCTCGTGCGTCGAGAGTACGAGGCCGGCCGCGGCGTGCCGGCGATCGTCGCCGTCGAGCAGGACGCGACCGGCAACGCCTGGCCGCTGGCGCTGTCCTACGCCCGGGCCATCGGTTCGCTGCGCGCGGGCGGCATCAAGACCACGTTCACCGAGGAGACCGAGACCGACCTGTTCGGCGAGCAGGCGGTGCTGTGCGGCGGGGCCTCCCAACTGGTCATGTACGGCTTCGAGACCCTGGTCGAGGCCGGCTACCAGCCGGAGGTCGCCTACTTCGAGTGCCTCCACGAACTGAAGCTGATCGTCGACCTCATGTACGAGGGCGGTATCGCGAAGCAGCGCTGGAGCGTCTCGGACACCGCGGAGTACGGCGACTACGTGTCCGGTCCGCGGGTCATCGACCCGCACGTGAAGGAGAACATGCAGGCTGTCCTCGCCGATATCCAGTCCGGGGCGTTCGCGCAGCGGTTCATCGACGATCAGGACGCCGGGGCGCCGGAGTTCAAGCAGCTGCGAGCCAAGGGCGAGCGGCATCCCATCGAGGCCACTGGCCGGGAGCTGCGCAAGCTCATGTCCTGGGTCCAGTCCGACGACGATGACTACACCGAGGGCACGGCCGAGCGGTAGCCTCGACCGAATCGCCCGCTGAAGCCCGCCGAGGAGTCGCTCTCCGGCGGGCTTCAGCGTTGGCCGAGCGGCGGGATGGGCGCGCGCCAGGGCCTGCCTTCTTGCGGCTCCCGCACCGTCTGCCGCGACCGAGGCCTCGTGGCCTGCATCTGCGAGGCCGCCCACCTCGGTCCACGGTTCTTCGCCGGGAAGCCTCATCCAGATCGCGGTGGTGCTTCGGTCCACGCCGGGTTTGCCCGGCTGGGGCGATCTGGATGAGGCTTTCCGGCAACTCCGCGATCAGGCCGCCGCTGGGGAGTCGCTGTCGCGTCACACCGCGCATTTCGGGCAACATCCACGGCCCGTCCGCGGCGTTGTTCTCCACAGCCGAGCAGTCGCTCTGAGCAGGAGGGCACGCGCGGCCGGTCGCTCCGGAGCGGTCACGCCGCCCGGCGCACCTGCTCGATGGCTTGGGCGAGCGCTTGTGCCGGTTGAGCGCCGCTGATGCCGTAGCGCCCGTCGAGCACGAAGAAGGGAACGCCGGAGATCCGCAACTGCCGTGCTCGTGCAGCGTCGGCCGAGACCGCTTGCGCGTAGTCCGAGTCGGTGAAGGCAGGGAGGGCGCGGCGGGATCGAGCTGGATCGACCGAATCCGTACCGAGACCTGATCTCCGTCCGCTGCTGCGGAGCAGTGCCGTCCGAAGCGACGCTGTCCCGATGGAGCACCAAGGGCGGACAACATCGGTGTAGAGGTCGATACTGCATGCCGTGGAGAGCGCAGCGGATGTTCACGGCCTGCGCCAAAGGATCATCGGATCTAGTCTTCTCCCATGTCGTATGTCGGAAGAGATCTGGATGCAGGGGATTTCGATGCCGTGATCACCGGCGTCCGCGAGTGGGCGGCGGAGGATCCCGTCTCCGCCTTCGCCGACCACGACGTGAAGCGGTGGTTGGCGCTGCGCTGGAAGGACCTGTTCCTGCGCGAAGCGGTGAAGGACCCGGCAGCCCTCGCCACGGCAGAGAAGCCCGTCGGTCTGGGCCGGTTGGTCAGCAACCCGCTCGGCACCGATCGGCGCGACGACCGGCAGAAGATCGCCGACCGGTTCCTCAAGGGCATCACGGCCGCCGAGTGGCAGACCGAACTCCCCGATGTCGATATGCCCGCGGTCGAGCGGACGCAATTGCTGCTGTGCCCGGGGCTGCTGTCGGGCATTCTCCATCCGGGTGCCCACGCCTTCGTCGACGAGGCTCCGCAGATCGCCGAGGAGTACGGGTGGCAGACGCTGCGCGCGGACCTGCACCCGTTCCGAGGCAGCGAAGCCAACGAGCAGGACCTGCTCGCGGCGCTGGACCGCGGCGAGGGATTCACCGCCGATCTGAAGCCCATCGAGAACCCCGTGCCGCCGGACAAGGTCTGGATCATCGGGTACAGCAAGGGCGGGCCGGACGTGTTGAGCTTCCTGGCGCACCATCCCGAGTACGCCGACCGGATCGCGGGCGTCTACACCTGGGCTGGGGCCATGGGCGGCTCCTACACCGCCGACACGCTCTATTCCCAGATCAAGGACCTCGACACCAAGGCGATCTCCGACCAGCTCGACGCCTTCCTGCAGATGCTCTCGCCGGGCTTGGTGGACCGCTCCGGCCTGCGGCGCGTCGACGAGTACGACATCAAAGGCGCCTTCCACGATCTGCAGACCAGCGTCCGCGAGGAATTCAACGCCGAGCATGCCGCGCAGGTGAGCGAACTCGGCGTCCCATGGTTCAACGTCACCGGATCCACGACACCGCTGGAGGCGCCGGCATTCCAGTTCGCCGATACGGTGAAGATGTCGCAGTTCGATGCCAACAACGACATGCAGCTCACGCAGGCGCAAGCCCGGATGAGCATCCCGATCGCGACCCACGTCGCGATGCTCCACGGGCACCACTGGGACATCGCCTACGCGCCGTTCCCCCTCCGGATGCGCATGATCTCGCCCAACCTGGACCATCCGTTCCCCCGCAAGGCGGCGCTCGTGGCCTGTTGGCAGCAACTCGGCGAGCTGGGCCTCATCGACTGACGCCACCGTGCGACGCGGGTCGGTCCGGCTGGCCGCCCAGGTCCGGCTGCGGCGTCCTGCCACGGAACCGGCAGAGCGGCGCCCTTGCGTCGCCCGATGTCTAGGGCATAGGACTAAGTCATGCACGCAGACATCCGCTATTCACCGGCCTTCGCCATGGCAGTGGTCACGCTCGACCCCAACGAAGAGATCAAGGCCGAGGCCGGCGCGATGGTCGCCAAGTCCGACGGCGTCGACATCCAGACCACCACCCAGGGCGGATTCCTCAAGGGACTGACCCGGAGCTTCGGCGGCGAGTCGTTCTTCCAGAACACCTTCACCGCGGGTCCGCAAGGTGGTGAGGTGACGTTGGCGCCGAGCCTGCCCGGCGACATCGTGTCCTGGCAGTTGAGCGGTCAGACGGTGTACCTGTCGTCCGGGGCCTACTTGGCGTCGTCGACGTCCATCGATGTCAATGCGAAGTGGGGTGGGGCCAAGACCTTCTTCAGCCGCGAGGGTCTCATCATGCTGCAGGTCAGCGGTCACGGGCAGCTGCTGGTCGCGTGCTACGGGGGGATCGAGGCGCGCGACCTCGGACCGGGGCAGCGCTACACGGTCGACACCGGCCACATGGTGGCCTGGGCCGAGGGCGTGCAGTACAACGTCCGCAAGGTCGGCAACTGGAAGTCCACGATGCTGTCGGGCGAGGGTCTGGTGGTCGACCTCACCGGTCCCGGCCGGATCTACGTGCAGAGCCGCAGCCCCGAGGCGTTCCTGGACTGGCTCATCCCGAAGCTCCCCCAGCGCTCGAACTGACCGGGGCAGCCCAGGCACCCCCAGCTGCCGGCAGGTCAGCTCGTAGGCCGCCCGGGCGAAGCCAGCATCGGCCGCGGGGCCGGTGATGGCGCGCGCCCGGTCTCGGATGAAGAACGACCCGCTGGTCTCGGCGACCCCGGGGTCGAGTGCGAGGTGCACGCTGGAGGCCGCGCCTTCCTCGACTGTCTGCTGCGGCACGCTGCCGAAGGCGGCCTCGAGCAGTTTCGTGCCGACGACGCCCGGGTGCAGCGCGTTGAGCGTGACCGGAGGCTGGGGCCCGAGCCGACGCACGACCTCCGCCATCGTCAGGACGTTGGCGAGCTTGGACTGGCCGTAGGCCTCTTGGCCGTCATAGGGCCGGGAGGCGTACTCGGGGTCGGCGAGGTCGAGGGTGGCGCGCGCGTACATCGCTGCCGAGATGAACACGACCCGCCCGCGCCGTTCGGCCAGTGGATCGAGCAGCAGATCCGTGAGCAGCGCCGGGGCCAAGTGGTTGACCTGCCAGGTCGTCTCGTGGCCGTCAGGCGGTCAGGGTCCGGGACTGCGCGAAGGTCCCGGCGTTGTTGACGAGCACGTCCAGACCGGTGTCGGCGATGGACTCGGCCATGGCGCGCACGGCCGCCAGGGAGGTGAAGTCGGCGACGGCCCCGGTGGCGCGGCCCCCGATCGCAGCCACGGTGGCGGCAACCCGATCCGCATCACGACCGTGGACGACGACATCCGCTCCCCGGGCCGCGAGCGCGTGCGCCGTGGCGCGACCGATGCCGTCGGTCGCCCCGGTCACCAGAACGGTTGTCATACAGCCAGTGTCGGGTTGCGCGCACTCCCAAGCATCTCCGGAGGCGGATCAACTCCGGCCCGGCGGTGAGCGCGCGACCGCTCGTCAGCGCGCACGGTGGAAGCCGTCTCTGGCTCGGCGGCCGCCGCCGCTCGCCCCGCCCGGCTGCCCGGCCGCCGCCGTTCGCCCCGCCCGGCCGCCCGTTCGCCCCGCCCGGCGGCTGGGCGGCCGCCGCCGCTCGGCCCGCCCGGCTGCGGTGGGGCCCGGACAGCGCTCGGCTGCACCCGGCCGAGGGGGGCATCCAACCGCGCGACCCTTGCCCCGATGATCGTGATGCTGCCCAACCGCCGGCCGCCAGATGACGTGTGCGGAAACCCGGCAGGTCGCCTGCGCAGGGGGAGGATCCGCGCCGATCGTGCCGGAGTCAGCCCGTGGTGTCGAAGGCAGAACCAACCCGGGCGTAGGCGGGGAACGAGGCCTGCGGAAAGGTTCGGTGGAGCCATCCAGTGCCGGTCTCCCCGGAACCGTCGAACATGTTCCGCCACTGCCCGTCGGGCAGGTAGAAGGTGTGCGAGCCGCTGCGGGCCAAGAGCGGGGCGACGACGACGTCCGGCCCCAGGAAGTACTGCAGGTCGGCATCCCGAGCGGCACGATCGTCGGGGAGTTGCAGCGGCATCGGCCGGAGCAGCGGCAGCCCGTGGGCCAGTCCTGCCCGGTAGGCAGCAGCCAGCGGCCCGGCGATGCGGCGCCGCAGTCGGAACGCCGCGATCGCGGCGCTGCGGAACGGCTCGGGGTAGGCCGTGGGCTCCCGCAGGCCGAGGCCGTGCAACCGCATGAACGGCGTCACGGCGCCCCATTGGACCCATCGCGTGTAGAGCGCCGGCTCGACCTCGGCGGTGAAGGGCACGTCGAGCCCGTCGAGCCGCTGGGCGGGGATCTCGCCGGTGCCGGGGGAGATGAAGCCGCCGGCATCGTGCGCGACGATGCCGAAGCCGGACATCGACAGCGACTGCACGCTATAGAGCGCCGCCGCCAAGCCGTCCCATGTGGCAGGGCTGTCGCCCACCCAGTGCGCGGGGTTGCGCTGTGCGCCGTGAGTGCCGGAGCGGCAGAACAGCGGCACCGGCTCGTCGGGCCGCAGGTCCTGCAGCGCCTCGGCCGTGGCCAGCTGGTACATGCGCGCATAGGCGTTGCGGATGTCCGTGCCGCGCCGACCGTCGCTGGCACACGGCATCAAGCGGCATCTCCTCGGCGAAGTCCAGCTTCAGCGCGTCCGGGGCCACCTCGGTCAGCAGGCTCGCGAGGGCGTTGCGCCACCAGGTCCGCGCGGCCGGGTTCGTGAAGTCCACGATCCAGCGGTTGCCTCGGTCTGCCGTGCACGCGGGCTCCCCGTCGGGCCGACGCAGCAGCAGCCCCTGCTCGCGCAAGGCCTCGCCCACGTCGCTGTCGGCCAGCACGAAGGGGTTCAGCCACACGCTGCTGCGCACGCCGCGGCGCCGCAGGCGTTCGGTCCAGCCGTCGGGGAAGCGCTGCCGGTCGGCCTGCCACTCGCAGGTGAACGTCCGGAAGACGTTGCCCGCCAGCCATCCGTCGACGTGGACCACATCCGGCAGCGCGTCGGCAGCCTCGAGGTCGTCCAGGACCGCGCCGATCTCCGACTCGCTGATGAAGGTGGCGCGCGACAGCCAGACGCCGAAGGACCAGTCGGGCAGCGGACCCGGTGCGCCGGTCAGCTCCCAGTACGTCGCCAGGACGCGGCTCGGCGGGCCGGCGAAGGCCAGCAGATCCAACGATGCCCCCGCGACGCCGATCGAGAGCAGTTCCTGCTGGGAGGCGCCCGCGTCCACGCCCACCATGCCGCCGGTGTTCACCAGCACCGCCCACCCCGATGTCGACCACAGCAGCGGCACGTTCAAGTAGGCGAGGTCCCGCCCCGTGGCGGTGTGCGTCTCCCGGTTCAGCAGCGTCCGTCGGCGTCCGCGCAGGTCCAGCGACTGGAAGTTCTCGCCGCCGCCGAACACCGCGCTGCCGGTCGCCAGCGCTATCGACTCGGCCCATCCCACGGGGCGGTCGCGGTGCAGCAGACGGCCGGTGCCGGCCGCCATGTCCACGATCGGCAGAGCGTCGGGGTCGGCCACGGCGAACAGGCTGCCGCCCGGGCGCGGCAGGGTGTCGGTGACGAGCCCGCCTGGCCCCAGCGCTGCGATGACCCCCGGCCCGGCGATGCGGACCGAGTCCGGCCCGGCCTGCTCCACCGCGACCTCGTGGTCCTCGCTGTGCAGCACGAGGTCCGCATCGCCGATGGTGAGCCGGACGACACCGGGGAGCGGGCAGCGGATGACCGCCGCGACCGACGCTCCGCTTGCATAGTGCAGCACCACGCGCGGCTCGGTCCCCGTGCCGCGTCCGGTGACCGACATCAGCGGATCGATGCGCAGGTCGCTGTCGATGCCGCCGAAGGGCCGCCACCACAGCGGATCGGCGGCGAATTCGTAGCCCTCCATGGCAGGCATCCAATCAGTCGGTAACGCCGGTAGCCACGTCGGTCAAGGTAAGGTGGACGGGTCTGATTCCGCGGCGTCCGCCCCTATCTGGAGTCCCACCTGTGTCGAAGCCGATCGTGCTGATTGCTGAAGAACTGTCCCCGGCCACCGTGGAGGCCCTCGGCCCCGATTTCGAGATCCGGTTCTGCGACGGGGCCGACCGGGCCGCGCTGCTCCCGGCGATCGCGGAGGTCGATGCGATCCTCATTCGCTCGGCGACGAAGGTTGACGCCGAGGCGCTCGCTGCGGCGAAGCGCCTGAAGGTTGTGGCGCGCGCGGGCGTCGGCTTGGACAACGTCGACGTCAAGGCCGCGACCGAGGCCGGTGTCATGGTGGTCAATGCTCCGACCTCGAACATCGTCTCCGCGGCGGAACTCGCCGTGGCGCTGCTGCTGGCCAGCGCCCGCAATATCGTCCCAGCCAACGAAGCGCTGAAGAACGGCGAGTGGAAGCGGTCCAAGTACTCCGGTGTGGAGCTGTCCGACAAGGTGGTCGGTGTCGTCGGCTTCGGCCGCATCGGCATCCTCGTGGCGCAGCGGCTCTCGGCGTTCGGCGTGCAGCTCATCGCCTACGACCCGTACGTGCAGCCCGCCCGCGCCGCCCAGCTCGGCGTCCGGATGGTGGAGCTGGACGAGCTGCTCGCCACCGCCGACTTCATCACCGTCCACCTGCCGAAGACCCCGGAGACGCTGGGCCTCATCGGCGAGGAGGCGCTGCGCAAGGTCAAGCCGAGCGCGCGCATCATCAACGCCGCCCGCGGCGGCATCGTCGACGAGCAGGCCCTCTACAACGCCATCGCCGACGGCCGCGTCGCCGGCGCCGGTGTGGACGTCTACAGCAAGGAGCCGTGCACCGACTCGCCGCTGTTCACCCTGGACACCGTCGTTGCGACCCCGCATCTGGGCGCCAGCACCGATGAGGCTCAGGAGAAGGCCGGTATCGCGGTGGCGAAGTCGGTGCGCCTGGCGCTGGAGGGCGAGTTGGTCCCCGACGCAGTCAATGTGCAGGGAGGCGTGCTCGCCGAGACGGTGAAGCCGCTGCTGCCGCTGGCCGAGCAGCTCGGCGCCATCGCCTCGAGCCTGTCCGGCGCGCCCATCGAGCGGGTGGATGTCGAGGTCCTCGGCGAAGTCGCCTCAGAGGACATCCGGGTGCTCGAGCTCTCCGCGCTGAAGGGCATCTTCGGCGCGCTGATCGACGACCCCATCTCCTACGTGAACGCGCCGCTGGTGGCGAAGGCCCGCGGTGTGGAGGTTGCGCTGACCTCCGACTCCGAGAGCTCCGACCACCGATCCATGGTGCGGGTCCGCACGACGCTCACCGACGGGTCGACGGTGAGTGTCGCCGGGACCGTCACCGGCGCCCGGCACGCCACGAAACTGGTGCAGGTGGACGGGTTCGACCTCGATGTGGCAATCAGCGAGCACATGGCGTTCCTCGGCTACGTCGACCGTCCCGGCGTGGTCGGCACCATGGGCCGGATGCTCGGTGAGCAGGGCATCAACATCGCGGGCATGCAGGTGGGCCGAACCGACGCCGGCGGCGACGCGCTCACGGTGCTGACTGTCGACTCCGCGATTCCCTCCTCGACGATCGAGGAGATCGTCGAGTCCATCGGGGCCGGTTTCGGTCGCGCTGTGGATCTCGTCTAGCCCGGCAGCACTTGCGGCGCTCACGGTCCTGATCCGTCGACGCAGCATGTCCCGAAACCTACGCAGCCGAGCCCGATTGGGGGCCTGGAACGTGGGTTTCGGGACATGATCGTCTTCCAGCCGCTTGCCCTGGCGCTGCGCCACCATCCCGCCGTCAGATCCGTCGCTCGCCATACTGAAGTGCGCTCCCCTGGCAGACTGCACGCAGAGCGGCGATGATCGGGGGTGGCGGAAGGGCGACGGATGCTGAAGAAGATCCTGATGTGGTTGGGTATTGCCATCCTGGCAGGAGCCGCCACCTTTGTGCTGCTCGTGGTCTTCTACCCGATCCCCGACCCCAACGAGACGGCGGTCGCAGAGTCCAGCCGCGTCCTCTACACCGACGGCGAGGCAGAGATCGGGCAGTTCGGAGATGTGAAGCGAACCTTCATCCCGCTGGACGACGTCCCCATCGACACCCAGCACGCGGTGCTGTCCGCCGAGGATCGCAACTTCTACGAGCACGGCGCGATCTCCATCAGCGGTCTGGCGCGGGCCGCCTGGAACAACCTGACCGGCGGGGCAACGCAGGGCGGTTCGACCATCACTCAGCAGTACGTGAAGAACATGTATCTCACCCAGGACCAGACGATCGTTCGCAAGTTCAAGGAACTGATCCTGTCGATCAAGCTCGAGATCGTGTGGTCGAAGGAGGAGATCCTCGAGGGCTACCTCAACACGATCTATTTCGGCAGGGGCGCCTACGGTATCGAGGCGGCGAGCCAGGCCTACTACGCCCACCCGGCAAGCGAGTTGGACACCGCCGAAGGTGCAGCGGTGGCGGCGATCATCCAATCGCCGGGGAACTACGAGCCCTCGGCTGAGGAGAACCTCCCACGGCTGCAGAACCGATTCGACTACGTGGTCGACGGGATGGTCGAGCAGGAGTGGCTCTCCTCGGCGGAGGCAAATGCGTTGGTGCTGCCGGAATTCGCGCCGCGCAGCAGCAACCGCTTCGGCGGCCAGGTGGGCTACATCATGACCACGGTGAAGTCGGAGCTGCTGGAACAGGGGTTCACCGAAGCGCAGATCGACGGCGGCGGCTTGACGATCGTCACGACCATCGACAAGCAGGCCCAGGACTCCATCGTCGCCACCGTCCAGGCCAACGGTCCCACGAGCGGGACCGAGGGCCTGCGGATCGGCATCGCGGCGGTCGAGCCCGGGACGGGGTCGATCCTGGCCATGTACGGCGGCCCGGACTACGTCCAGAACTCCTTCAACAACGCCACGCAGGCGCGGGCACAGGCCGGCTCCACCTTCAAGCCGTACGCGCTCGCGGCAGCCTTCGAGAACGGCATCACCCTCGACTCCGTGTGGAACGGCAACTCGCCGCGCACGATCAGCGGCTACACGCTGCAGAACGAGGGCAACAAGTCCTACGGGAACGTGACGCTGCTGCGCGCGACGGAGCAATCGATCAACACCCCCTTCGTCGAGGTCACCGACGAGGTCGGGGTGCAGCGGGTGATCAACGCCGCCTTCCGCGCCGGGCTGCCGAGGGACACACCGGGCATCGAGGAGAATCTGACGTTCGTGCTGGGCACGGCCAGCCCGACGGCGCTGGACGTGGCCTCGACGTACGCGACCTTCGCCACCCGCGGGGTCTACCACGAGCCCACCATCGTCAAGGAGGTGATCCTGGACGGTTCGTCGACCTACCAGCAGACCAGCGACGGCGAGGAGCGCTTCGACGCGACGATCATGGACAACGTCAACTTCGCCCTGCAGCGCGTGGTGTCGAACGGCACCGGCGGACGGGCGAGCGCGCTGGGTCGGCCGAACGCAGGCAAGACCGGCACGACGGACGACAACAAGTCCGCCTGGTACGCGGGATACACGCCGCAGGTCTCGGCCGCGGTGATGATGTCCAAGGAGGACGCCAACGGCAGGCCCATCTCGCTTCGGGGGACGGGCGGACTGAATCAGGTGTTCGGCAGTTCGTTCCCGTTGAGCATGTGGTTGGGATTCGCGCAGGGCTACCTGGAGGGCAAACCGGTGGAGCAGTTCGTCTCCGCGCCGGACCTGCCGGGCTTCAACAACCCGGACACACCGACCGAGTCCCCCTCGCCGACGGAGTCGCCCACCGAGTCCCCGTCGCCGGAGCCCTCGGAGACCGAGACCGCGGAACCGACGCCGTCTGCGTCCCCTGTGCCCTCCGACACGGCTGAGCCCAGCCCGCCGGTCGAGGACGGGGGCGCGGAGGCCGGCGCCGCAGGATCGATTGGGGAGAACCCGGCCGGGAGGCCGACGCTGCACGGCCGACTCGGCCGGGGCCGGCCCCGACCGGGCGGGCGGTTCCGATTCCCGAGCCGGAGCCCGCCGACTGAACCGGACGTTGCTGAGCTCGGCGTGGTCGGGCGTCCCAGATCGGTGCATCGGGCGGTGCGGAGGGCTCCGCCGCGTCCCCGACTGAGTCGCCCCGCAAGGGGCGCTACCGGATGATCGTCGGGCAGCCGTACCGGGGTTGGGAACGGAACCGGTCGGGTCGGGCGACCACCGGGCAGTTGCTGCGGCCCTGTGGGACGGCGGAAGCCCCCGCCCGGCACGCAGTCCGAGGGCGGGGATGGCCGAGACCGTGACCCACGGCTCCTCGTCACCCTGCGGCATGCGCGTGGGCTTCCGGTGCACCGCATCAGGACGTGGTGGCCCAGATCGTCGAGTCGGGATCCCTCGTGGTGGGGAAGGCCGCCTACTCGCCGCCGGACTCCGCCACCACCGGGCTTTCCTGCGCAGTGAGCACCGAGGAGGAGTCGGCGACTGCTCCGAAGACCCCGCCCTGCATCGTGACCATGTGCAGCGCGGCCAGGGAGTTGCCGTAGTCGGTGGCGCCGGCGCAGTCAGACAGCAGCAGGCATTCGTAGCCGCGGTCGTTGGCATCGCGCATCGTGGTGTGGACGCAGACGTCGGTGGTGATCCCGGTGAGGATGATGTGCGCGATGCCCTCGGTGCGCAGCAGGAGGTCCAGATCGGTGGCGAGCAGGACCCCCGGCCGGGCTTGTCGATGATCGCCTCGCTGGGCAGCGGAGCGACCTCGGGCACGATCTCCCAGCCGGGCTCCCCGCGGGTGAGGATCCGTCCGCAGGGCCCCTGGTCGCCGATGCCGGCGTTGATCCGCCGAGGGCGCCACAGCTTGTTGGCCGGCAGGCCCTGTGCCCCTCGCGCGTGTGGATGATGGGGAAGCCGAGCGCCCGCGCCGCGGCCAGGACCGTTGCCGTCGGCTCGAGGCCCGCCCGGGTGAGTGCCAGGTCGTGGCCAGCGCGCATCGATCCAGTGCTCGACGGGACCGTTCGCGGATACCCGAGGGGGCGCTTCGCTCCAGCGGCTACCCGAGGATGGATACCCATAGGGGGTAGGGGTTGACGCAAAGGGTCCGGGAGGCGTACACCTGGAGGTATGGCCCACGACCACTCCTCAGCGGGGTACCTCGAGCACAAAGCCGACGTGCAGTCGCGGCTGCGCAAGATCGAGGGTCAGGTACGGGGCCTGCAACGCATGGTGGACGCCGATACGTACTGCATCGACGTGCTGACTCAGGTGTCCGCCACGACGAGGGCCTTGGAGTCCACGGCGCTGCTGCTGATGCAGGACCACTTGAACCACTGCGTCGCCGACGCGGTGGCCGAGGGCGGAGATGTTGCTGAGGCGAAGCTGCAAGAGGCGGGCGATGCGATCGCCCGACTGGTCCGTTCATAGCACCACGATCTGACTCTGGAGGTAGATCATGTCCACCGTCGCCACCTACGAAGTGAGCGGGATGTCCTGCGGCCACTGCGTGCACGCCGTCACCGAGGAGTTGCTGCACCTGGAGGGTGTGCGCTCAGTTGACGTGGCATTGGCTACCGAGGGCGCCTCGCAGGTCACGGTCACCAGCGATGCCCCACTGAGTCCGGCAGCGGTGCGTGAGGCGATCGACGAGGCCGGCTACGCGCTGGTCCCGTCGTGATCCGCCGATGAACGCCGCTGCCAGGCTGGCCGGTTTCGTCGTGCTGCTGAGCGTCGTGTTCGTCATCGGCCTGCTGCTCGGAGCGGCGGTAGGTCCGCTCTAGCCGGGACCCACCCCGGAGCAGCCAACGACCCCAAACCCAGGAGGTTGCTATGACCACCGTGGACTTGCAGATCGGCGGCATGACGTGCGCCTCCTGCGCAGCGCGGATCGAGAAGAAGCTCAACCGCATGCCGGGCGTCGAGGCCACCGTCAACTACGCCACGGAGAAGGCGCGGGTGGTCCTGCCGGAAGGCGTGAGCGTCGCGGAGGCCATCGCAACGGTGGAGCAGACCGGGTATACCGCGGCGGAACCGGAGCCGCCGCGCCCCCAGGCGGACGAGCCAGACGTCAACGCCGCCGAGGATCCAGAGGTCGCCTCGCTGCGGCAGCGCCTGGTGGTCTCGGCCGCGCTGACCGCACCGGTCGCGCTGCTGTCGATGGTCTCGGTGCTGCAGTTCGACAACTGGCAATGGCTGTGCCTGACGCTGGCCGCGCCGGTGGTGGTGTGGGGGGCGTGGCCGTTCCACCGCGCCGCCTGGCTGAACGCCCGGCACGCCGCCGCGACCATGGACACCCTGATCAGCGTCGGGGTGCTGGCGGCCTTCGGCTGGTCGCTCTACGCGCTGTTCCTCGGCACGGCCGGGGAGCCGGGGATGCGCATGACGTTCCACCTGCTGCCGGAGCGCGGCGCAGGTTCGGGGGAGATCTACCTCGAGGTGGCCACGGTCGTGACCACCTTCATCCTGGCCGGCCGCTACTTCGAGGCCCGGGCCAAGCGTCGCTCCGGTGCTGCGCTGCGGGCGCTGCTGGAGATGGGCGCCAAGGACGTCGTCGTGCGTCGCGATGGCCGTGAAGAGCGGATCCCCGTCGACCAGCTGCGGGTCGGGGAGGAGTTCGTGGTCCGCCCCGGCGAGAAGGTCGCAACCGACGGGGTCGTCGTCGACGGGGCCTCGGCGGTGGACGCGAGCATGCTCACCGGGGAGCCGGTTCCGGTGGAGGTCGCCCCGGGTGATGAGGTCGCCGGCGCGACGGTCAACGCAGGTGGACGCCTCGTCGTGCGCGCCACCCGGGTCGGGGCGGACACCCAGCTGGCGCAGATGGCGCGACTCGTCGAGGATGCGCAGTCCGGCAAGGCCCCGGTGCAGCGCCTCGCCGACCGCATCGCGGCGGTGTTCGTGCCCGTCGTCTTCGCGCTGTCGGCGCTGACGCTCGGCTTCTGGCTGGGCGCCGGGTCGGGTGCCGAACTGGCGTTCACCGCTGCGGTTGCCGTGCTGATCATCGCCTGTCCGTGCGCGCTCGGTCTGGCCACGCCGACCGCTCTGCTCGTCGGGACGGGCCGGGGGGCACAGTTGGGCATCCTGATCAAGGGGCCGGAGATCCTGGAGTCGACGCGACGGGTGGACACGGTCGTGCTGGACAAGACCGGCACGGTCACGACCGGGCGCATGCAACTGCTCGACGTGGTCCCCGCCGCCGGAGCCGACCGGGACGAGGTGCTGCGCCTGGCCGGCGCGCTCGAGCACGCCTCCGAGCACCCGATCGCCGCCGCGATCGCGGGCGCCGCTGCCGAGGACGGCCCGCTGAGCGAAGTCGAGTCGTTCGCCTCGACCCAAGGGCTCGGGGTGACCGGTGTTGTGGACGGGCGCGCCGTCGCCGCCGGCCGTCCCCAGTGGCTGGCCGATGAGTGGGCGGTGCACCTCACGCCGGAGCTCAATGCGGCCCTGGAGTCAGCGCAGTCGCGTGGCCAGACGCCAGTCGCTGTGGGTTGGGACGGGCAGGTCCGGGGTCTGCTGGTGGTCTCGGACACGGTTAAGGCCACCTCCGCGCAAGCCATCGCCGAGCTGCGAGGTCTGGGCCTGCGCCCAGTGCTGCTCACCGGGGACAACGAGGCCGCCGCCCGCACGATCGCCTCCGAGGCGGGCATCGAGCAGGTGATCGCGGAGGTGCTGCCGCAGGACAAGGTCGCCGTCGTCCGCGGTCTGCAGGACGAGGGGCACGTGGTGGCAATGGTCGGCGACGGTGTCAACGACGCCGCCGCGCTGGCGCAGGCCGACCTCGGGATAGCCATGGGAACCGGCACCGACGTCGCGATCGAGGCCAGCGACCTGACCCTGGTCCGGGGCGACCTGCTGGCCGCGGTCGACGCTATCCGACTGTCCCGTCGGACACTGCGCACGATTCAGGGCAACCTGTTCTGGGCGTTCGCCTACAACGTGGCAGCCATCCCGCTGGCGATGGCGGCGCTGCTCAATCCGCTCATCGCGGGGGCGGCGATGGCCTTCTCGTCGGTCTTCGTGGTGAGCAACAGCCTCCGGTTGCGCTCCTTCCAACCGGTGGCCAAGCAGCCCTCGACCGCCACGCGAGCGCCTGCCACTGGCCCGCCACAGTTCGCAGCCGCCGAGCGTTAGAGCCCGACCCTCGCCGACATTGCCCGTCCGCCCTGGTCGCTGCCGCGCCAACGCCATTGTCCGGATGCCTCGAGGTGTTCGTCGGCCCCGGACCTCAACTGGGAGGTGCAGCATGATGGCGACCGAAGGCACCGGCACCGCGGACCGGTGCACTTGCTGCCGGGTGTGCGACCTGGAGACCGGACCATCCGAGGGCGCCATGGTCCCGACGGCCGCCCACGGGGCTGAGCAGGAGGCCGACCGCGGGACCGGGCAGGCGCGGGACCGGGCAGGCCGGGACCGGGCACGCCGGGACCGGGCACGCCGGCGGCCATGCTGGGCACGAGCAGATGTTCCGACAGCGCTTCTGGGTGTCGTTGGTGCTCAGCGTGCCGGTGGGGCCGGCGCCGTGCCCCCGCAGTTCTTGAGCCCACACTCTGGTGAGACCTGCCCCCGCCGGATGTCCGCCTCCTCACCCGCTGCGAGGGCCGGCTACGTCGGGCGTTGGCTCAGCCGGCGACGACGTCGCCCTCGGCGTTGGCGCACTCGATGCCGAGGGACTCCAGATAGGCCTCCGCCGCGGCCAGCGCGTCTGCGGTGCCGGTGACCTCCACGACCATCCAGCCGAAGTGGTGCTCGATGTTGGCGCGCCGAATGTTGGGCACGACGTTGCAGTCGGTGGCCAGGTGGTAGATGACCGGTTCGGTGACCTGGTTCTCGGGGAACGTGAGGCGCAGATGGCGAGTAGGCATGGAGTCCCTCCAGGTCGCGACGGGCCCAGTCTAGTGCCTTGCCCGGCCGCGCCGCAGTCGGCGGCCGCCGGTGCCGGGGGAACCGACGCCAATCCGCGGCTGTGCACCTAGGATCGACTGCGTGGACCGAATCCCCGAGAAGTCCTCCCCGGTGCTGCGGCGCCGGTTCGTCTCGACCGGTCATCTGCCGCCGCCGCAGCAGACGCAGGACCTCGTCGACCTGTCGCACCGCATCTTCCGCGACATCGACGAGGGCGAGAACTTCGCGTCGTACCCGGCGCTGAAGGCGATGCCAGCCGACCTGTTCGGTGTCGCGCTGTCCACGACCGACGGCCGCACCTACGCCGCCGGCGACGCCGATGTCCCGTTCACGATGATGAGCGTGGCCAAGCCGTTCCTCTTTGCCCTGGTCGCCGGTGAGATCGGCGCCGAAGAGTTGCGGGCCAGGGTCGGCCTCAACGCCACCGGCATGGAGTTCAACTCGGTCGTCGCGATCGAGTTGCGCGAGGGGCACTTCACCAATCCGATGGTGAACGCCGGAGCGATGGCGACGTTGAGCCTGGCGCCCGGCGGTCGGGCGGAGCGGAAATGGCGATTCGTGCGCGAGGGGCTCAGCCTGTTCGCGGGGCGGGACCTGCAGGTCAACGAAGAGGTCTACAGTTCGACGTCGACGTCGAACTGGCGCAACCAGGCCGTCTCCCGGCTGCTGTACGCCTATGACCGGCTGTACTTCGACCCTGTCGCCATCACCGACCTCTACACGCGGATGAGCACGCTGGAGGTGACGGCGCGCGATCTGTCGGTCATGGCCTCCACCCTGGCCAACGGCGGGGTCAACCCGGTGACCGGCGTCCGGGTGGTCGACGAGGTGAGCTGCCAGCAGACGCTGGCGGTGATGACGACATCGGGTCTGTACGAGACGTCGGGGGAGTGGCTGTTCGACATCGGCGTGCCCGGCAAGAGCGGCATCGCCGGCGGCATCATCGCCGCCGCCCCGGGCAAGGGCGGGCTGGCGTCGTTCTCCCCGCCGCTGGACCGGGCGGGCAACAGCGTGCGCGGCCAGCTCGTCACGAAGTACCTCAGCCAGGAGCTCGGGCTGAACATCTTCGCGTCGGCGGCCGGGGCGCGGCAGCAGGCCGACACGGCCGTCGATCGCGGGGCGTGACGAGCCGGGTGCTAGTGGGGTCGGTCGGTCGCGCCGGTCGGCTTGCCGCCCGGGGGCGCCTCTCAGACCCCGGAACCGGAGTAGTTCAACAGGAACAGCCCGGCTGCCGCGGCGGCGCCAAGCAGGGGCCCGACCACCGGCACGATGGCGTACCCCCAGTCGATCTTCTGCTTGTTCTTGATCGGCAGGACGGCGTAGGCCAGGCGCGGACCGAGGTCGCGGGCGGGGTTGATGGCGTAGCCGGTGGAACCGCCGAGCCCGGCACCCACCGCGATGACGGTGAATGCGACACCGGCGTAGCCCAGCCCGATGTTGCCCAGGCTGGGCGCCTGGCCCTCCAGACCGGGCGCCCAGGGCTGCTGCTGGATGATCCAGTACACGAGCACGAACGTCCCGATCGCCTCGCTGACGGTGTTCCACCCCAGCGAGCGCACGTGCGGCCCTGTGTAGAAGATGCCGCCGGTCGTGCCTGGGCTGTCGTGGCTGTCGAACTGCTTCTTGTACGCCAGGTAGACCAGCAGAGCCCCGATGAAAGCTCCGGTGAACTGGCCGATCAGGTAGAAGGGCACGTCGGCCCAGTCGGTCTGGTCGGTCATGGCCAGGCCGAAGGTGACCGCTGGGTTCAGGTGGGCACCGGACCGCCACGCCACCGAGGCGCCGACGAAGACCGCCATGCCCCAGCCGAAAGCGGTCAGCATCCAGTTGCCCGCGCCGAAGCCCAGGCTCTTGCGCAGCGACGTCAGGGCGCCGATCCCGCATCCCAGCAGGACCAGGATGGCGGTGCCGATGAGCTCGTTGCCGACGATCATCCGGATGGTCAGGTCGGTCTCCATGCAGTGTGTGTACCAGGACCGAATCCCCGTTGGTCGATCCTTACCGGATTTCGAGCTGCTCGGGCTCGTCGGCCATCGGCCCGGCGAACTGGCTGCGGTACAACGTGGCGTAGTGCCCGCCCCGGGCGAGCAGGGAGTCGTGGCTGCCCTGCTCGACGATGGCGCCGTCGACCATCACCAGAATCGTGTCGGCGTCGCGGATCGTGGACAGCCGATGGGCGATGACGAAGCCGGTGCGCCCCGCCCGCAGCCGCGCCATGGCCTGCTGGATGAGCATCTCGGTGCGGGTATCGACCGAGCTCGTCGCCTCGTCGAGGATGAGGATCGGCGCGTCGGCGAGGAACGCCCGGGCAATCGTCAGCAGTTGCTTCTCCCCGGCGGAGAAGTTGCCGGCCTCGTCGTCGACGACGGTCTCGTAGCCGTCCGGGAGCGTCTGGACGAAGTGGTCCACGAAGGAGGCCTCGGCTGCCCGCAGCACATCCGCGCGGGTCGCCCCGTCGCGCCCGTAGGCGATGTTCTCGGCGATGGTGCCGCCGAACAGCCAGGTGTCCTGCAGCACCATGCCGAAGCAGCCGCGCACGTCGTCGCGGGTCATCGTCGCGGTATCGACGCCGTCGATCGCGATCCGCCCGGAATCGATGTCGTAGAAGCGCATGAGCAGGTTCACCAGCGTGGTCTTGCCGGCCCCGGTGGGGCCCACGATCGCGACCGTCTCGCCCGGTGCGACGCTCAGGTCCATGCCCGTGATGAGCGGCCGGTCGGCGACGTAGCGGAAGGACACGTCGTCGAACTCGACCGCCCCGCGGACGCCGTCGAGGCGGGCCGGGTCCGCTTGGTCGGGCGTCTCGTCCGGCGCGTCGAGGAAGTCGAAGACCCGCTCGGCGCTGGCGATGCCGGACTGCATCAGGTTGACCACCGAGGCGATCTGCGTGATCGGCATGGTGAACTGCCGGCTGTACTGGATGAAGGCCTGCACATCGCCGATGGGCAGCTGTCCCGGAGGCGACCTGCACGCCGCCGATGACCGCGATGAGGACGTAGTTCAGGTTGCCGATGAACATCATGGTCGGCTGGATGATCCCGGAGATGAACTGGGCCTTGAAGCTGGCCTTGAACAGTTCGTCGTTGGACTGCTCGAATTCCTCGATCGCCCAGTCCTGGCGGTTGTAGAGCTTCACGATGTTGTGGCCCGTCGTCATCTCCTCGACGTGCCCGTTCAACCGGCCGGTCCACTTCCACTGGGCGATGAAGTGCGGCTGGGAGCGGCGGGCGATGGTGAGGGTCACGACCAGCGACAACGGCACCACCAGCAGCGAGATCAGCGCCAGCAGCGGCGAGATCCAGAACATCATGGCCAGCACGCCCACGACCGTCAGCAGCGACGTCACCAGCTGCATCATCACCTGCTGGATCGTGGTGGAGATGTTGTCGATGTCGTTGGTCACACGGCTGAGCAGGTCGCCGCGCTGATGGTTGTCGAAGTAGCGCAGCGGCAGGCGGCTGATCTTGCGGTCGACCTCCTCGCGCAGCCCGTACATCGCGTCCTGGGTAACGCCGGCCATGATGTAGGCCTGGGCCCAGCTGAGCACCGAGGCCGCCACGTACACCGCCATCGTCAGCAGCAGCAGCTGGCCGACCGCGCCGAAGTCCACGCCGGCGCCCGGGACGATGTCCATGCCCGACACCATGTCGGCGAGCTGGCCCTCGCCGGAGTCGCGCAGCCCCGCCACCACGGATTCCGGTGTCGCGTCCAGGGGGAACAGCGCACTGATGAACCCCTCGAAGATCAGCGTCGTGGCGTTGCCGAGCAGTTTCGGCCCGACAACGGTGAAGGCGACACTGCCGGCCGCCAGGAGCAGCACCGCCCACAGCCGCGGCCGGAAGACCGAGAGCCGGCGCGCCAGCCGCCGGGCCGTGCCGGCGAAGTCGGCCGGTTTCTCCACCGGGACGGCCAGGCCGGCGCCGGGACCGCCGTGCCCCGGGCCGCCGCGCGGCATCGGCTGCGAGCGGGTGCCGCCCGGACTCACGAGATCTCCTCGGGCTGCAGCTGCGAACTGACGATCTCGGCGTAGGTCGGGCAGGAGTCCAGCAGGTCGCGGTGCGTGCCGACCCCCACGACGCGGCCCCGGTCCAGCACCACGATCTGATCGGCGCTCAGCACGGTGCTCACCCGCTGGGCGACGACGATGACGGTGGCGTCGCTCGTCGTCCGGGCGAGATCCCGGCGCAGCGCGGCGTCCGTGGCGTAGTCCAGCGCGGAGAACGAGTCGTCGAAGACGTAGACCAGCGGCGACGTGGCGACCGCGCGCGCGATCGACAACCGCTGGCGCTGCCCGCCGGAGACGTTGGCGCCGCCCTGGTCGATCGGCATCGCCAGGCCTTCGGGGGAGTCGGCGACGAACTGCTCGCCCTGGGCGATGGCGAGCGCGCGCCACAGGTCCTCGTCGGTGGCGTCGGGGGCGCCGAAGCGCAGGTTGTCCGCAACCGTGCCGCTGAAGAGGAAGGCCTTCTGCGGCACGAATCCGATGAGCGACCACAGCCGCCGGCGCTCCCACTGGCGCACATCCACGCCGTCGATGCTCAGCGAGCCCGCCGTGACGTCGTACAACCGGGGGATGAGATTGACCAGCGTGCTCTTGCCGGCACCGGTGGAGCCGACCACCGCCGTGGTCTGCCCGGGCAGAGCGGTGAAGGAGACCTCGCAGAGCACCGGTTCGGAGGCGCCCGGGTAGCCGAAGGCGACGCCGTCGAAGGTGACGACCCCCCGGGGATGCTCCGGGGTCCGCGGTTCGGCGGGGTCGGTGATCGGGGAGACGGTCGAGAGGACGGCCATGATGCGTTCCGAGGCGGCAGCCGCGCGCGGGACCATGGCCAGCACCATCACGGCCATCATCACGGCGAACAGGATCTGCGTGAGGTAGGTCAGGAACGCCACGAGGTTGCCGACCGGCATGTCGCCGGCGGCGACGCGCTGACCGCCGAACCAGACCACGGCGACGCTGGAGCCGTTCATGATCAGCAACAGTGCCGGCAGCATCAGGGCCATCAGGCGGTTGACCCGCAGCGTGGTGTCGGTCAGATCGGCGTTGGCCACGGCGAAGCGCTGCTCCTCGTGGCGGGTGCGGACGAAGGCGCGGATCACCCGGATGCCGGTCAGCTGCTCGCGCAGCACGCGGTTCACCTCGTCGATCTTGTACTGCATCACGCGGAAGAGGGGGATGGCCCGCGACATCAGCAGGCCGAGCACGATCACCATGACCGGGATGACCAGTGCCAGCAGCCCGGACAGGACCACATCCTGCCGGATCGCCATGAGCACGCCGCCGATGAGCATCATGGGCGCGGTGACCATGATCGTCATGCGCCATCACGGTCATCATCTGCACCTGCTGCACGTCGTTGGTGTTGCGGGTGATCAGTGAGGGCGGGCCGAACTCGTTGACCTCCTGCAGCGAGAAGGACTGCACGGAGGTGAACATGGCGGCGCGCACGTCGCGACCGATCGCCATGGCGGTACGGGCGCTGAAGTAGACGCTGACGACGGCCACCAGGCCGTACAGCAGCGAGACGGCCAGCATCTCGCCGCCGAGCCTGAGGATGACGCCGGTGTCGCCGGTCACCACGCCCTCGTTGATGATGTCGGCGTTCAGCGCCGGCAGGTACAGCTGCGCCAGCGACTGCAGGAACAGCAGCACCATGACCAGCAGCACCGTCCAGCCGTACGTCGGCACGAAGCGGCGGTAGAGGGCGATCACTGTCCGAGCGTATGCGCACCATCTGCGGGGTTGGGACCCAGACCGGCTGCCCGTCCGCGACCGGGGGTTTGCGCCGATAGCGGGGCTCGGCAGGCGCGACGCAGCGGTCGCGGGTCCTCTCCGAGGGCGCGAGCAGCGCTCGGAGCCGAGCGGGCGCGGCACCCGGGCCGCGCGTAGGCTCGGACGATGCGAGCGATTCAGATCTCCACGTTCGGCGGTCCCGAGGTGCTGGAGGTCGTGGACCTGCCCGATCCCGAGGCCGGTCCCGGCGAAGTCGTCGTCGAGGTGACCGGCTGCGGCGTCAACTACGCCGACACCCACCAGGTGGAGAACTCCTACCTGTCGAGGCAGGCCCTGCCCATGGTCCCCGGCAGCGAGGTCGTGGGGCTGACGCCCGACGGCAGGCGCGTCTGCGGCTTCGTCGCCCGGGGCGGTGGGTATGCCAGCAGAGCGGTGGTCGCGGAGAACGCTGTCTTCCGGGTGCCCGACGGCGTGAGCGACACAGCGGCGCTGTCGCTGCTGGTGCAGGGATTGACGGCGTGGCATCTCGTCCACACCAGCGCGCGACTGGCTGAAGGGGAATCCGTGGTCGTGCATGCGGCGGCCGGCGGCGTCGGCAGTCTCGCGGTGCAGCTGGCCCGAGCGGCCGGTGCCGGCCGGATCATCGCCGTCGCCTCGACGGCGGAGAAGCAGGCGCTCGCGCTGTCCCTCGGAGCGGACGTCGCGGTCGATGCCGGCGCTGACGACCTGGCCTCAGCCCTGCGCGCGGCAAACGGCGGCGCCAAGGTGGATGTCGTGCTCGAGATGGTCGGCGGGCCGACCTTCGACGCCTCCCTGCGCGTCCTGGCGCGCTTCGGCCGGCTGGTCACCTACGGCATGGCATCTCGGCAGGAGCCGACCCCGGTGCCGCCGGCCTCCCTCATGGTCGGGTCGAAATCGGTGATCGGTTTCTGGCTCGTCGATGCGATGACGGGTGAGCGCCTGGTGCCGATGGTCGCGCGGCCGCTGCGCGCGCTGGTCGGCATGGTCGCCAATGGCGAGCTGCGAGCGCTGCCCGGGAGCACGTACCCCTTGGATGAAGCGCGGCAGGCCCACGAGGACATGCGCGCCAGGCGCACGACGGGCAAAGTCGTCCTGGTGCCGTAGGCGGCCCGACGCAGGTGCGCAGCAGCTGCACGCGGGGAACCGGCTGCAGGAGGCTCCCCGTCGACGAACGGCAGCCGTGGCCGTCGTCCTGCGGTGATCGGCGGGCCGGTTGGCAGAGCCCCCGCAGCAGAGCCGCGGTCCAGCAAGCTGTCCCGGGGCAGCTGCCCTGCGCGGTGGCGACCTCGACACCCCTGTGGTCGCCCATCGCCGGGTCCTCGCCCGGCGGCCGTCCACCTGGCCCCAGGTGCGCCGACGCCGGTGAAGATCGACACCGTCAGTTGCCCCGCGGCAACCTCGGCGGCGGTCGGCGGAGCGACGGCCGCGGGATCCGCCTCCCGGGCGGCCTGCGGCTGTCCGCCGCGGGCCGGTGGCCGGGCTACGGCGCGGCGGATGCTGCGGGCCGTCTGGCGTGATGCCGCAGCAGGAGCACCGACAGCAGGGGGGCGACGGCCGTGATCGCCATTGCTCCGCCTAGTCCCAGGGGCCCCGACACGCCCCCGACGACAGCCGCGCCAAGACCGGCCCCGATGAAGAAGACAAGGTTGAACAGGCCAAGCGCACCACCGCGCAGCCCCTCCGGCACGATGACCGACACCTCTCCCACCAGCGCCGGCTGCGCCATGGCATAGCCGGCTGCGAGTGCGACGAACCCGAGCCCCGCCAGCGCCGGGTGCAGGCCCACTGCCGCCACCGCCAGTGCGCCGAGGAAGGAGATGCTCAACCCCAGCGTCGCCGACCCGATGCGGCCCCAGCGCGCGACCGCCTTGCTGGAGTTGAACGAGATCGTCGAACCGATGACGGCGCCGGGCAGCAGGAGCAAGCCGTTGGCCAGCGGCGTCCAGCCGCGCTCCGAGAGCGACAACGGCAGCACGATCAGCGCAGCGAAGTACACCACCGGCATGGCGGCCGCGGCCAGGGAGACCCGCACCAGTGTCCTGTTGGACAACAGCTGCTGCGGAAGGAACCCGGACGGGTGCGACGTGATGTGCCGGAGCAGCAGCAACGCCAGCGCCGGTGTGGCGACGGCTGCAACGAGGGTCATGGGTCCCAGGGCGGACAGCGTCTGCACGAGCACGAGTCCGCTGGCTGCGGTTCCGGCGACCAGGGCCGCGCCGAGGAGGTCGACGGGTTCCCCCGTGCCCTCGCGAGGCGCCAAGCGGTAGGTGACCGGGAGCATCACCAGCGCGAGGACCGACAGGGCGAACGGCAGTCGCCAACCACCGAGCGTGCCGAGTACGCCACCGATGATCGGTCCCAAGCTCGCCAGCACCACGACCGCGGAGTTGATCCTGCCGAAGGCGACGGTGCGAGCCAGGCCGGTGAAGCGCAAGGAGATGATCGCGCTGGACAGCACCGGGATCGATCCCGCGCCGATGCCCTGGATGGCTCGGCCCACGAGCACCAGTGCCAGGTTCGGTGCCGTCGCGGTGATGAGCGCCCCGGCGCCAAGGAGCAGGACACCGATCACGTACGGGGTCCGAGGCCCGGTGGCGTCGGCCAAGCGCCCGAAGACCGGGGTCGCCGCGGCGAACGTCAACGCAAAGATCGTGAGCACCCACGCCACAGAGGAGACCGAGACCCCGAGGTCGGCCTGCAGGTCACCGAGCACGACACTCGCCGCGGAGGTGCCCATTGCGGCAAGGCCCCACAGCGTGCCGAGCACGAGGGCGGTCGCGGTCGGGGTCCAGCGGGAGCCCTCAACAGCCGCGGGCTCCGTCACCGAACGAGTGTGTCACGCGCGGTATCCCCCGGGTGGTGCCGTGCCAGCGGCGTTGGTCGGGGAGGCGCCGCCGCGACTCGGCCGGCGGTGTCCGCCGCCCGCGCCCCCCGGTACCCGGACGCCCGGCACCCCCCGGTACCCGGACGCCCGGCACCCCCCGGTACCCGGACGCCCGGCACCCCCCGGTACCCGGACGCCCCGCACGTCGGCCAGGTGCCGGTGATGGAGCGATCCGGGCTCGGCAGCACGGCTGCTGCGCCGCACGCGCCAATCCGCGACGCACTGACCGGCGGCGGACATGCGCCCCTGGTCGGAGGGTCGTGGCGGTGCGGCGCGCTCCGGTCACGGTCCTCAGCGGGCCGCGCCGGTCACCGGTCGAGGAACTGTGCAAGCAGCCAATCGGCCGCGGTGCTCGCTGGCAGATCGCCGGAGAGCACCGCATCGCTGACCTGCGGCAGTTGCTGCCGGACTGCTGCCGAGGCACGGAACTCCTCCAGCAGCCGGTCGGAGATCATCGACCACATCCAGCCGGTCTGTTGCCGGCGCCGGCGCTGGGCCCGCTCGCCGCTGGCCGTCAGCAGTTGTCGATGGGCGCGGATCTGCTCCCAGATCTCGGCGAGGCCGGTGTTCTCCACCGCCGAGCAGGTGAGCACCGGCGGGGTCCAGTTCGGGGAGGCCGGCGTCATGAGATGGATCGCCCGCCGGTAGTCGAGGGCGGCGAGCCGAGCGCGCCTGGCGTTCTCGCCGTCGGCCTTGTTCACCGCGATGAGGTCCGCGAGCTCGAGTACGCCCTTCTTGATCCCCTGCAGCTCATCGCCGGCTCCCGACAGCATGAGCACGACGAAGATGTCCACCATCTCCGCCACCGCCGTCTCGCTCTGCCCGACGCCCACCGTCTCGACCACGACGACGTCGAAGCCGGCCGCCTCGCACAGCAGGATCGTCTCGCGCGTGCGCCGGGTGACGCCGCCGAGCGAACTCCCGGCGGGCGAGGGCCGGACGAACGCCCGGGGATCGTTGGCCAGCCGCGCCATGCGGGTCTTGTCGCCCAGGATCGCCCCTCCGGTCCGCGACGACGTGGGGTCCACGGCCAGGACCGCGACCTGGTGCCCCTCTGCGGTGAGGTTGGTGCCGAACTGGTCGATGAACGTCGACTTCCCGACCCCGGGCACGCCGGTCAGGCCGATCCGGTCGGCGCCGCCGGTGCTCGGCATCACCGCCGTCAAGAGCTCGGCGGCCACGGCCTGATGCTCCGGCTTGCTGCTCTCGATGAGCGTGATGGCGCGCGCCAGCCATATCCGGTCGCCGGACCTGACGCGGTCGGCGAACTCGGCGGCGCTGGCGAGCGGCAGGCTCACGCGGGCTGGGCCAGCAGTTGGGAGAGCAGGTCTCGGGCGGCCTCGGCGATGACGGTGCCGGGCGGGAAGATCGCGGCCGCTCCGGCCTCGCGCAGCGCCTCGAAGTCCTGCGGCGGGATGACGCCGCCGACGACGACGAGGATGTCCGGCCGGCCGAGCTCGGTCAGGGCTTGGCGCAGTTGCGGGACCAGGGTGAGGTGACCGGCGGCCAGCGAGGAGGCGCCGACAACATCGACGTCGTTCTCCGCGGCCTGCCGCGCCACCTCCTGGGGGGTGGAGAACAGCGGCCCGATGTCGACGACGAAGCCGAGATCGGCGAAGGAGGATGCGATGACCTTCTGGCCGCGGTCGTGGCCGTCCTGGCCCATCTTCGCGACCAGGATCCTGGGCCGTCGACCCTCCCCGGCCTCGAACTGCTCGACCTGCTCGCGCACTGCCGCAACGGTGTCGTTCTGCTCGCCCATCTCTTGGCGGTACACCCCCGAAATCGAGCGGATCTCCGCAGCGTGGCGACCGTACACGCGCTCCAGCGCCTCGCTGATCTCACCGACCGTGGCCTTCGCACGAGCGGCCCGCACGGACAGGTCCAGCAGGTTGCCGGTGTCCTGGCGGGCCGCCGCCTCCAGGGCGTCCAACGACGCGGCGACCGCCTGCGGATCCCGCTGCGCGCGCAACTGCTCCAGCTTGGCCAGCTGCCCGGCTCGCACCGCGGCATTGTCGATCTTCAGCACCTCGATCTGCTCGGCGTGCTCGGGCCGGAAGCGGTTCACGCCGATGACCGCCTGTCGACCGGAGTCGATGCGTGCCTGGGTGCGGGCAGCCGCCTCCTCGATGCGCAGCTTGGGGATGCCGGCCTCGATGGCCCTGGCCATCCCGCCGAGCTCCTCCACCTCGCTGATGTGCGACCAGGCGCGCTCGGCAAGCTGCCGCGTGAGCCGCTCGATGTAGTACGAACCGCCCCAAGGGTCGATCACGCGCGGCGTCCCCGATTCCTGCTGCAGGAACAACTGCGTGTTGCGCGCGATCCGGGCCGAGAAGTCGGTGGGCAGCGCCAGCGCCTCATCCAGGGCGTTGGTGTGCAGCGACTGGGTGTGGCCCTGCGTGGCGGCCATCGCCTCGATGCAGGTACGGATGACGTTGTTGTAGACGTCCTGGGCCGTCAGCGACCAGCCCGACGTCTGCGAATGGGTGCGCAGCGACATCGACTTGGGGTTCGACGGCGCGAACTGCTTGACCAGCTTCGCCCAGAGCAGGCGAGCGGCACGCAGCTTGGCGATCTCCATCGCGTAGTTCATCCCGATCGCCCAGAAGAACGACAGCCTGGGCGCGAAGGCGTCGACGGCGAGGCCGGTGCCGACCCCGGCGCGGAGGTACTCCACGCCGTCGGCCAGCGTGTAGGCCAGTTCCAGGTCGGCGGTGGCTCCCGCCTCCTGCATGTGGTACCCGGAGATCGAGATGGAGTTGAACCGGGGCATGTGCTGGCTGGTGTAGCCGAAGATGTCGGAGATGATCCGCATCGAGGGCCTCGGCGGGTAGATGTAGGTGTTGCGGACCATGAACTCCTTGAGGATGTCGTTCTGGATGGTCCCGGTGAGCTTCTCCTGCGGGACGCCCTGCTCCTCGGCCGCCACGATGTAGAGCGCCATGACCGGCAGCACGGCACCGTTCATGGTCATGGAGACGCTCATCTTGTCCAGCGGGATGCCGTCGAAGAGGACCCGCATGTCGAGGATGGAGTCGATCGCCACACCCGCCATGCCCACATCGCCGACCACGCGCGGGTGGTCGGAGTCGTAGCCTCGGTGGGTGGCGAGGTCGAAGGCGATGCTCAGGCCCTTCTGGCCCTGGGCGAGGTTGCGCCGGTAGAAGGCGTTGGAGTCCTCGGCGGTGGAGAAGCCGGCGTACTGGCGGATCGTCCACGGCTGGTTGACGTACATGGTCGGATACGGCCCGCGCAGGAACGGGGCGATGCCGGGGTAGGTCTCGAGGTGGTCCAGGCCCGCGCGGTCGGCTGCCGAGTACAGAGGCGCGACGTCGATGCCCTCCGGCGTCGCCCAGGCCAGCGAAGCCGGGTCGGCCCCGGTCCGCTGCGCGAGCGCGGCCTCCCACGCCTCGCGATCCGCGTGCGGCGCCCGCGGCGGCAGCGGCACGGCACTGAAATCGGGGACACGGCTCATGCGATCTCCAGTTCCTGGTGCAGGCGCTTCAGGACGTCGAGGACGTCGGCGCCGAGGGCGATGGTCTCCTCGACCCCGGGGACGTCGACCTTGCCGGCCAGATACACCCGGCGGGCTCCGGCAGCATGCAGTGCGGCAGCGACGGACTCGGCCTGCTCCGCGTAGACCTGGTCGCTGGAGCAGATGCAGGCCACGCTGGCGCCGCTGGCGCGGAACGCCTCGGCGGCGCTGGCCGGATCGACCGGCGCTCCGACCGCCCGCACGCCGCCGACCGCGAAGAGGTTGCTGGCGAACGTGGCGCGCCCGGTGTGGACCGCGATCGGGCCCAGGTTGGCCAGGAAGATCGTGGCGTTCGCAGCCTCTCCGGCCGCGCGCAGCGCCTCGAACGGGACGGCCAGCCGACGAGGTGGGAACAACCCCCGCGGCTCGGGGGCAGGCTCGCGCGCCTCGGACCCCTCCGGTCGTGTCTCGCCGAGCTGCGGGAACTCGCTGACCCCGGTGATCGGGCGCGTGCGCCGTGCGATGGCACGGTCGCGGGCCGCGGCCACGGCGGCGACCTCCTCGGCGATGTGCGGCAGCGCGGCCACAACACCGCCGGTCGACTCGGTGCGCTGGAAGAACTCCCAGGCCTTCGCGGCGATGTCGTCGGTGAGGTGCTCGACGTACCAGCTGCCGCCGGCGGGGTCGAGGACGCGGCCGATGCCCGACTCGTCCTGCAGGATCAACTGGGTGTTGCGGGCCATGCGGCGGCCGAGGTCGCTCGGCACCCCTGCGACGGAGTCGTAGGGCGCCAGCGCCACGGTGTCCGCGCCTCCGAGCACGGCGCCGAGGCAGGCTGCTGTGCCGCGCAGCAGGTTGACCCAGGGATCGACGACGGTGAGCGTTCGGTAGGAGGACACCGCGGTGACGTCGATCAGGCCATCGCGCTGGCCGGTGAACGCGACTCCGCACGAGGAGAGGACCGCGGCCCAGGTGAGGCGTACCGCCCGGATCTTGGCAACAGTGGCGAAGATATCGACGTCGGCCGTGACTTCCAGGGCGATCTGGCCAGCCGCCTCCTCGGCGGTCATGCCCGCGCCCGTGAGATCCCGCAGATAGGAGGTCGCGGCAGCGAGGAGGTAGCCGACCTCCTGCGCCTCACTGGCTCCGGCGTCGGCTACCACGCTGCCCGAGGCGAGGTAGGTGCGCACGTTGGGCGTGCGGGCGGCCACGTCGAGCGCCAGCCGGGTGTCGGACTCGATCGCGACCTCCGTCGTGGCGAGCACGCCGACCGGGTCCAGGCCCAGACAGCCGCGCGGACCCTCGCCCGGCCCGACGAGGTCCAGGTACCTTCGGGCGGCTGCCGCTGCTCGCGCGCCGGCCCGCAGGGCGACCGGTGCGGCATCCAGGATGATGCCGTCCAGGAGGACCGGGACGTCGTCCGGGTCGGCCACCTGGAACTCGACGCTGGTCGCACCGCTTGCCAGGTCCTGCAGCGCCTGGCGGTTGGCCACCCTCGCATCGCCGTGGGCAACCGTCGCCCGGATATCCCAAGCGCCGTCGGGTCGAGGCGCGACCCTCGGACCCCGCAGCAGCGGGTCCAGCGCCGGGAAGCCGGACTCGTCCTCCTCGGTGGCCACATCGGCCGCGGTGTAGAGCGGCTCGATGCGGATCCCGTCGTCGGTGGTGCTCACCAGGGTCTCGTCGAAGTCCGCGCCCTTGATCGCCTTGGCGACGGCGGCGAGCCATTCCTCGCGCGTCGGAGGGGCGAAATCGGACGCCAGCGTCAGGTCGTCGGCCACGGTTCCAGAATAGGTGGGGCTGCGTGCGGCCCGATCCGGCGGGCGGGAGGCGTGCGGTCGAGGGCGAGTCTGCTGCCGGTCCGACCCGGCCTCTCCCGCGGCTGGGCTGCCCTCGGCGCTGCCACGTAGCCTGGGGCCATGCGCACTGCGGTTGGCCCGGTAGGCCAGTTCCCGATCGACGTCCCCACTCCGGTCACGGCCGGCGGCGAGGCGCTGATCGTCGTCCGGACGTCCAACGGCGACGACGAGGTCTGCGTCGTGCTCGACAAGTGCCCGCATCTGGGCCTGCGCCTGACTCGCGGTCCGCGCGGCGACTACCACGACGGCGTGATCACCTGCCCGTGGCACAACTCTTCCTTCGACGTGTGCTCGGGGGAGAACCTTGACTGGACGCCAGGCGTCGCCGGAGTCAAGACGCCCCGCTGGTCGCAGCGGCTCTTGGCGATGGGGAAGGCTCCGGCCCCGTTGCAGACCTTCGCCGCCACAGTGGAGGACGGCCAGGTCGTCGTCGACCTGTGAGCCCGGTTCCCGGAGCCCGCGCCGGGCAGGTCGTGCGCTGCCGGGCGTCCTCGCGGGGACAGGCGCATGCTGGAGGCATGGATGCCGCGGGGCTGAAGTACTGGACCAGGGGCCAGCAGCCGTGTCCGCACTGCGGCGGTACCGGTGTGCCGATGGTGCTCGACATCGTCGACGAGGAGACGCAGGAGGCGGTGCGGACCGGTTTGGCGTGTCTGGGCGACTGCTGTTTCGACGGGGCGCGGGGAGTGGACCGGGAATGCCTGCGGTGCGGGCACCAGTGGAACAGCGCCGAGGCCGGCCAGCGTTTCCTGGCTTCCCCGTGAGCCTGCGGCTAGGCCGGGGCCACCGCCGCCGCGAGGTCATTCCACGCCAGCCAGCCGCAGCCGACCACGACGGCCGCCATAGCTAGCCACGCCAGCCAGGCCGGCAGCGTGCCGGCATCGGCGAGCATGGCCACGTCGGTGCCGCGGTGGCCGGATCGTCGCAGCCGACGCTCGTCCACCAGCGACTGGGCCGCCCCGGCCAGCAAGGCGGTTCCGGTACCGGCGAGCAGCAGGGCCAGCCAGGCCCCGGGCAGCAACCACACGGCGGCGGCCGCCAGCGCCGCCCAGCCCGCCACCGCCAGCCACCCGTGCAGGTTGCGCGTGCGCAGCAGGAGCAGGAGCAGGAGCAGCATGGACACGACCACCCACAGTCGTGCCCGCCCCGAGACCGACGCGGCGATCAGGCCGGCGCCGACGACGGCCGGGAACGGGTAGCCGACGAGGGCCACCACGGTGTCGGCGAGCCCGTGAGGCTTGCCCACCATGTGCGTGCTGCCGGAGCCGTCGGCATGGATGCGCACGCGGACCGCTCGGCGCCGTGTCAGGACTGCGACCAGCGCATGTCCGCTCTCGTGCGCCACGGTCACCGCCGTGGTCACGATTCGCCAACGCGAGAGGCCCACCAGAAGGCCGACCACGGCGACTGCGATCAGCCACCGGTCATCCGGGTCCTCCGTGGCCGCCATGATCCATGCCCATGCCTCGCCCAGCCGGACCTGCAACTGCTCCACTCCACGCCCCTTGCACCAACGCTACGGCAGCGGTGCGACGCAGATCTGGCCGCGCCGAGTCCTGTGCGACGGCGTGCCACAGCGCGCCCGCATGGTAGCAGCAGTCAGCAGAGCCGTTCGCGCGACCGGGCTGCTCCGGCGCGCCCCGGGTAGCCGATACGGTCGGGCCTCCAGCGGAAGCCGACGAGAGCCGTGGTCGCGGGGACGGGCGTCTGCGGAAGCCGACTCGGCGAGGGGACGAACCGAGTCGCGCAGCCCAGCTCCCTGCGATGGGCCGTCCACCGATGGGTCCGCGATCGAGCAGCACAGGAGGACGCTATGGACCGTGCAGGCGAAGCCGGGGGAAGGGCGCTCCGGCTCTGGGTGCTCGCGATCGTCGCTGTGCTCGCGCTTGGCCGCACAGCCCTTCGCCGCCGGCGCCCGGGCCCAAGCGGCGATGCCGGCGCTCGCCGTGCCCCAGGCCGCGGGCGTCGACGGCGCCCCGCCGGAGGGTCTCGCCGCCGCGGATGGACCCAGGACCGGCCCCGATGACGACACCGAGTTCACCATCGCCGTGCTGCCCGACACCCAGCGGGAGACCGATCCTGCCAGTGACATGCGCGGTGAACGGCGCGCCCAGTGGCTGGTCGAGCATCGCCAGTCGCAGGACATCAGACTCGTGCTCTCCGTGGGGGACACCGTCCAGTGGGACACCCCCGACCACGCCATGTACGACAAGGCCAGCCGCACGTTTGCGATCCTGGAGCGGGGCGGCATCCCGTGGCTGCCCGTCGTCGGCAACCACGACACCGCCGCCGTCTGCCCGGGTGGCGGAGCCTGCCCCGGTGTGGATGCACGGGTGGCCGTGCGGGACACGGGGACGTTCAACCGCTACTTCCCGGTGTCGCGCTTCCCGTTGATCCAAGGGTCCTACGAACCGGGGAAGGTCGACAACACCTACTCGGCGTTCCGGGCCGGGGGTGTGGACTGGCTGGTCGTAGCGCTGGAGCTGTGGCCGAGGCCGGAGGTCGTGGCATGGGCCGACGCCGTCGTGGCAGCCAACCCCGACAGCAACGTCATCGTCAGCACACACATGTATGTCGATGACCGCGGCGAGATCGCCCAGGACAACGGCGGCTACGGAGCGACCTCCCCGCAATACCTCTACGACAAGCTGATCTCGCGCCACCCCAACATCAAGCTGGTCCTGAACGGCCATCGCGGCCACGGGACCGCGAACCGGGTCGACTATCCGGCGGACGGCATCGTGGCGTCGTGGAACAACACGTGGCATTCGGATACCACGAATCCGGTGATGCTGTTGACGGTGGACACCGAGGCGGGGACGGTGGCCAGTCAGACCTACGCGCCGGACACCGATGAGTGGTTCCCCCAGGGCGCGGCGCGCTACTTGGGGATGCGCTGGCTCGGTGCGGCCGCGCCGGAGGTCGGCGCCGGCTCCCGCTACACGCCGACCGACCCGGTGCGCCTGACGGACACCCGGGCATCGGGCCGCTTGGGTGCCGCAGCGGTGCAGCGCATCCGGGTCGCGGGTGCGGCCGGTGTGCCGCAGACGGCGAGCGCCGCGTCGCTGAACGTCACCGTGACCCAGCCGAGCAGCGGCGGGTGGTTGCGGGTCTACCCCTGCGGCGACCCGTCGGCGACGTCGACGCTGAACTTCACGGCGCAGCAGACCGTGGCCAACGCCGCACTCGTCGGGATCGGATCCAACGGCGAGGTCTGCGCCACCTCCTCGGCCGACACGCACCTGGTCGTGGATCTGATGGGCTGGTACCCGCGCGGCGCCTCCTTCACGGCGGTGCGGCCGGAGCGGCTGGCCGACACCCGCACGTCGGGGGCGCTGGCTGCCGGACAGGTGCAACGCGTGCGGGTCGCGGGCGCTGCCGGCGTGCCCGCGGGCGCCCGTGCCGCATCGTTGAATGTGACGGTGACCCGACCGAGCAGCAACGGCTGGGTACGCGTCTTCCCGTGCGGGGCACCTTCGGCGGGGACGTCGACGGTGAACTTCGTCGCCGGGCGGACCGTGGCCAACGCCGCGCTCACCGGGATCGGCTCGGAGGGCGAGATCTGCCTCACCGGGTCTGCGGACACCCATGTCGTGCTCGATCTCACCGGGTGGTTCGCAAGCACTGCTTCGTTCTCCCCGGGCAATCCGGTGCGGGTCGCCGATACCCGGGCGACGGGGATCCTCAGCGCCGGGCAGGTGCAGCGCGTCCAGGTCGCCGGTGTCGGGGGTGTCCCGTCCGACGCCCGCGCCGCGGCGGTGAATGTGACGGTGACCGGAGCGAGGAGCAGCGGCTGGGTGCGGGTCTTCCCCTGCGGGGCACCGTCGGCCGGGACGTCGAACGTGAACTTCGTCGCCGGGCAGACCGTGGCCAACGCCGTGCTCACCGGGATCGGCTCGTCCGGCGAGGTCTGCATCACCGGCTCGGCCGACACGCACGTGGTCGTCGACGCCATGGGGTGGTTCGACTAGGTCGTCCGGCATCGCGACGCAGGGGGTCCGCCGGCGTGCCTGCCGGTCAGCCGTCGCTGCGGGCCGTGGCGGTGGGCGTCGACCGGGCAATCGAGCTCCGCGGCGAGGCAGCTCCTTGGATGCCGGGAGTCCCCCCCGCGCGGTCCGGGACTATCCGGGAGGGCGCCCGCCCACCAGGGACGCCACGATCCGCTCCCGGAGCCAGGCCTGGGCCGCGTCGAAACCGCCGGCCTCGGCGAGGATGCCGGCGGTCCCGCCCGGCACTGCCGCAGCACAGCGCTTGCCGACGGCTGCCCCATTCGTCGCCGATCCAGCGGTGGAGGAAGTACTCCTCGCGCTCGGCGTCGGTGTGCCGGCGCGCCGCGCCCGACCACTGCGAGGAGGGCCTCGCACAGACTCGTCGATGCCCTCGCCGGTGCGCGCGCTGGTGCGGTGGATCGGCGGCAGGTCCGCATCGAACGGCCGCGCCAGCGACAGCGCGGAGCGCAGCTGGTAGTACGACGTGCCCGCGGCCGGATCGTCGCACTTGTTCAGCACGAAGCTGTCCGGGATCTCGATGATGCCGGCCTTGAGGAACTGGATCTCGTCCCCGCCGAGGGGCTGCAGCACCAGGTACACGTGGTCGGCGAGGTAGCGCACGTCGAGCTCGCTCTGCCCGATGCCCACCGTCTCCACGATGACGACGTCGAACAGGTGCTGCAGCAGCCGTGCCACCTGGTACGTGGTGGGCGCCAGTCCGCCGAGCTCGGTGGCGTTGGACTGGCTGCGGAAGTAGGCGCGGTCGTCGGCCCCGAACCGGGTGCGCGTGCGGTCGCCGAGCAAGCGCACCGCCGGAGACCTGCGAGGCCGGGTCGATGGCGAGCACCGCCACCGACAGGTCCGGCTCGCGCTCCAGCAGCGCCGGCACGACCCGGGCCACCAGGCTGGACTTGCCCGCGCCGGGGGTGCCGGTCAGGCCGATGATGGCGATGGTGGCGCGATCCCCGGTCCGCCGCGAGCAGCTCGAGCACCTCGGCCCGCTGCGCCGCTGCCGCGGCGCGGGTGTCCTCGAAGACGGCGACGAGCTTGGCGATCGCGTGCTTGTTGCGGTCGCCGCGCCCGCTCGACGAGCGTCGGCCAGCGTCATCCGACGCGCTCTTCGAGGACCTCCGACGATGGACTCCATGATGTCCATCAGTTCGTAGTCGGCCGGGGTGAAGACCCGCTTGACCCCATGCGCCTCGAGCTCGCGCAGCGTCGCGAGGGCGGGATGATCCCGCCGATGACGACGTCGATGTCGTCCGCGGCGCCCTGCGCCGCGCAGCCCGTCCAGGATCTGCTTGCTCAGCGTCCAGGTGCGAACCGGACAGCACCGACGCGCCGATGATGTCGGCGCCCTCCTCGACCGCTGACTGCACGATCTCGTCCGGCGACAGCCGGATGCCGGAGTAGATGACGTCGAACCCGACATGCCGCGCAGAGACGGCGATCACCTCGGCGCCGTTGGAGTGGCCGTCCAGCCCGGGCTTGCCGACGACGATCCGCGGCCGGTGCCCCATCGCGGCTGCCAGCGCCTCGACCCGCCCGCGCAGGGCCTCGACGCGGTCGCCGCGTCAAGCCCGAGCTGCTGGCCCTCGATGCCGGTGGCGGGCCGGTACTCGCCGAACACCTCGCGCAGCGCGCCCGCCCACTCGCCGGTCGTCACGCGCGCCAGGGCGCATTCGATGGACGGCTCCATGAGGCTGCTGCCGTCCCGCGCGGCCTGCTTCAGCGCGGCCAGGGCGGCCTCGGCGCGCGCGGTGTCGCGGTTGGCCCTGGTCGTCTCCAGCGAGGCCAGGATCTCTGCGGTCGCTCCGGCATCCGACCTTGAAGATGCCGCCGTCGTCGCCGGAGGTCAGCGGGCGAAGGCAGGCCGTCGGTCCATCGGTTGAGCCCGACGACGATCTGTTCGCCGTCGTTGATCCTGCTCATCCGCTGCGACATGGAGCGCACCAGCGCGGTCTTCAGGTAGCCGCTCTCGATGGCGGGGATGACGCCGCCCATGCCGAGGATGGTCTCGATCTCGGCGGTCGCCTCCTCGATGAGCGCGTTCACCTTGGACTCGATGACCGGCGAGCCGTCGAAGAGGTCGGGATACTCCAGCAGGTCGGTCTCGTAGGCCAGGATCTGCTGCAGCCGCAGCGACCACTGCTGATCCCACGGCCGCGGCAGCGACATCGCCTCGTTCCAGGCCGGCAGCTGCAGGGCCCGGCAGCGCGCGTTGCGGCTGCAGCGTGACTCCGAGCGCCTCGATGAGGATGCGCCAGGCGTTGTTCTCCGGCTGCGCCTCGGTCAGGCCCAGGGAGTTGACCTGCACGCCGTAGCGGAACATGCGGTACTTGGGATTGCCGACGCCGAACCGCTCGGCGGTGTAGGAGTCCCAGAGCTGGCCGAAGGCCCGCATCTTGGACATCTCCTCCACGAAGCGGATCCCCGCGTTGACGAAGAACGAGATGCGCCCAACGGCCCGCTCGAACTGCTCGTCGGTGAACTTGCCGCGCGACTTCAGCAGGTCCAGCAGGCTGATGGCGTTGGCCAGGGCGAACGCCAGCTCCTGCACCGGCGTGGCCCCGGCCTCCTGCAGGTGGTAGGAGCAGATGTTGGAGGCGTTCCACTTGGGTATCGCCTCCAGGCAGTACTCGTACATCTCGGCGATGAGGCGCATCGATGCCTCCGGCGGATAGATGTAGGTGCCGCGCGCCAGGTACTCCTTGATGAGGTCGTTCTGCGTCGTCCCCTGCAGCTTGGATTCGTCCTCGCCGCGCTCGCGGGCCAGCGCCACGTACAGCGCCAGCAGCCACATCGCGGTGCCGTTGATCGTCATCGACGTGTTCATCTTCTCCAAGCGGGATGTCCTTGAAGAGCACGTGGAAGTCGTCCAGCGAGTTGATGGGGACACCGACCTTGCCCACCTCGGGCAGGGCGATGGGGTCGTCGGAGTCGTAGCCGCACTGCGTGGGCAGGTCGAAGGCGATCGACAGGCCGGTCTGGCCCTTCTCCAGGTTCGACCGGTACAGCTGGTTCGACGCCTTCGCGGAGGAGTGACCGGCATACGTGCGGATGATCCACGGCCGGTCCCTGGTCGGGTTGCCGTCGGCGTCGTGGAGCAGATGGGCTTGCCGGTCGGTCGTCATACGGGCGCCTTCCTCGTGGTCGTGGGTCCATTATCGGCAGGCGTCTGGTCGAGTGTTGCGGCGGATACCCTGGAGCCCATGCCCGATCGGCCTGCCGCCTCCCGAGACCCGCGCCGGTCGCCGAGTGCTCGGCGCCTGCCGCTGGAGGCGCCGATGCGAGCCGAGATCCTGCGCCGTCACGAGATCGCACTCGCTGCGGGCAGCTCCGTCTACCCCGACCCCGCGACCGGCTCCCTCGTCATGACGGCCGACGCTCTGCTCGCCCGGGGCGCGTGCTGCCGCCACGGCTGCCGGCACTGTCCCTACGTGCCCTGACCCCCGCGTGCGCTCACGGCGCCGACCCCACGGCGCGGTAGGGGGCGCTGGTCGCACCCGGACCGGGTGGGGGCCGCAAGCATCAGCGCCGCCGCAGGTGCGTGCTGACATGCATGGAGCGCGCCACGTCCCCCAGGCCCGCGACCAGGGCGACGAAGACGCCGGCCATGGCCAGCCCGAGCCCGATGTGCACCGCCTGGTCCCAGCCGGCCTCGGCGCCGGCCATCGCGAACGGGAAGACGACGAACAGCTTCGCCAGGAGTACCAGCAACAGCGTCGCGTTCAGCGCGATGGCCAGACCGCGCAGCAAGAGGGGCTCGGCGATGACGAGACCGGCATTGACCAGGAGCCCGACCGCCAGCGAGGCGTTGGCGATCAGGAGGACCTGCTCGGCGTCGGCCGTGAGAAAGGACCAGGATTGCCAGCCGGGGGAGACGTTGATCAGCCAGAGCAGTGCGCCGTTCAACGCCGCTGCGGCGACGCGTCCGGCCCGTCGCCACACGGGTCGGCCGGAGTTCTCGACCATCGGCCTCCTCCTGGTTCAGCCTGAAGGTACTCCGCTGAGACGGCAATCCGGCGGTTGGTCGAGGGCGGGTTTCTGCGTCGTCGGGCAGTGCCGGATCGGGGCTCCCCGGGGTGACGCCGGCAGGGTCGGCCGGGCGCCCGCGGGGCCCGCTGCCGAGGACCCTGCGGCGGTCTTCGCGCAGACCGGCTAGTCCTGTTCGGGCCAGTCGGCCAGGGTGTCGAGGTACATCCCACGCACAGCTGCCACCTGCTCGCCCAGGTTCTCCCTGGTCCAGCCGTCCGTCTGCACGGGGGCCAGCACCGCGACATCGACGGTGCCCGGGTGCACGACCATGCTGTGAGCCGCCATGATCTCGCCGCAGTTGCGCATCACGACGGGGACCATGGGCACCTGCGCCTGCATCGCGAGGTGGAACGGGCCCTTCTTGAACGGCAGCAGCCGCGGCGTGGGGGATCTGGTGCCCTCCGGCGCGATGGCGATGGACTTGCCCTCCCGGAGGGCCTCCACCGCGCCCTCCATGCCGCTGCGCGCCTTGGCGCTGTTGGCGCGATCGATGTAGACGACCTCCGTGAGATACCCGATGGGGCCGAACAGCGGATCCTTCTGCAGCGACTTCTTCGCCACGCCGCTGAAGTCCTTGCGCAGCACGGCGCTGAGGATGAAGGGGTCCAGTTGGCTCTGGTGGTTGAAGGTGAAGACGGCCGGTCTGGCGGCCCAGGCGTTCTCCTCGCCCACCACGCGCACTCGCACCCCGGCGGCGGCGAGCGCGAGGTCCGCGCCGACTCCCGAGGTGATGTTCGCCGCCAGCGATCGACTGCGGTTGATCAGGCCCAGCAGACCCGCTGCGCCGAACGTTCCGGCGAACACCCCCAGCGCGGCTGCGCTGCGGACGAGGTCGCTCGGTGTGGTCTGCGGCGGGGGCTTCAGCGTCGCGGTCGGCCACGCGTGCTCGCGCGCCACGACGGCGAGCTCCTCGTCGGGGTTCAGCGCGCAGGGGCGGCCCACCAGCGTCAGGAAGGGGACGTCCTCGATCCCGTTGGAGTAGCCGAACGACTGCGTGAGATCGATGTCGTTGTTCGCGGCGAACTGGGCGACGCCGTTGGACTTCCCTTCGCCCCACCGGATCTCGGTGCCCAACTCGCCGGTGTAGGTGCCGGTATCGTCGAAATCCATCTCGGTGCAGACGATGTAGTCCACGTCCAGGTCGTCGGCGGTGGCCTGGATCTGTGGCCGCGTCGCGGAGGAGGCGATGACGACGGTGTGCCGCTTTCGCAGGTGCGCCTCGATGAGCGAGCGGGCCGCAGGATAGATCATCTCGGCCAATTCGCGGGCGAACACGGTGCGGGCCCAGGTATCGACTTCCGCGACCGTGCGGCCGGCCTGCCCGCGGATGCCCACGCGCATCAGTTCGTCGACGTCCTTGCCGCGACGCTCGATGCTGATGCTCTCCGCGATGGACCGGACCACCTCGCGAGGCGAGATCTCCCCGCGCTTGAGCCGGTACTTGAAGAAGGCCAGCGCGGAGTAGCCGGCGATGAGCGTGCCGTCGAAGTCGAAGAACGCCCCCACCCGCGGACCCTCGGGGGAGTCCTCGATCTGCTCCACGAGCCACTCGATGTCAGCCATGCCCTGCTCCTTGCCCCGGGGCGCTGCGCTGGATGAGGATCGGTTGGCCGGCCGCCTGGGCGACCTGGCGCAGCGTGTCGAGCCGGCGCACCATCTGGCCCAACTCCTCGGCGAAGGCCGCCCGGTCCTCGGCGAGATCCGCACGGTCCTGTCCGTCGAGCAGCCCGGCCTTGCCCGCAACCATCGCCGCGTTGCGGAAGTAGTCGCGGGAGATGGACTCCGCCGTGGGCAGCTCCGACTGCAGCCACCGCTGCCGGGCCACTCCGAGGCACCGCTCCACCAGCAGGTTCTCGTCGGTCGCTTCCCCGCCGTGCAAGGCCAGCTCGTCGGCCAGGACGCTGTAGGCCTCCAGGATGGCGCCGACGACCCGGTGGGCCAGGATCAGTTCCAGGCCGGCCAGCCGGGACAGGACATCCTCGGCAGTGAACTTGTCCCCTTCCCACTCCGGGTAGATGAGGGTGATCTCGGCGGCGATCTGGCCGGCGAACTCCAGCGTGCCGGGGAAGAAGAACTCGAACCGGAGCAGATCCTTCAGCCGCCGGGCCGATAGCCACGTTGCGCTGTTGATGTCCTGCGCGTGCTCCTCAGCCGCCTGCAGCGCGGCGAGCTCGGCGATCGCGCGGGCGACGAAGAAGTGGATGATCGTGTTGCGGTAGAAGGCGGCCTCGTGCTGCTTCGCCAGCTCCACCCAGTAGACGCTCTCCGCGCCACCGTCGTAGGTCGACACCACGCCCTCCCCGACGAGGCGGTCCAGGGTCTCGCGCAGCACGGACGGCCGGGACAGGTCAAGCGGATCGATCATCGGCAGGCTGCGCTGCCGGATGTAGTCCAGCAGCGGGTCCAGGATGCTGCGGCCCTCGGCCACGGTGATCGCACGGTCGCCGTTGTCCAGCAGGGCGAAGGTGATCAGCGATGCCGGGGTGATGGGCGTGACCCTGTTGATGCGGTTGGACACCTCGATGGCGACCTTGGGCACGGCCAGCCGGGGTCGCGGGACACCGTTGTCATCCTCGGTCAGCGACACCGCGTCCCGCAGCGACAGGGGTTCGCCGAACCGGAGGTAGGCGCGGCCCAGCCGGCGGGACTGGGCCGTGGCGAAGTCGTAGAGCCAGCTGAAGCTCTCGCCCTTCTTCGTCCCGCCCATCTCCTCCGCGGAGATGGCACTGACCTCGTGCTGCTGGTCGTAGATGACCGAGGTGGGGATCACGTGAACGTCGTGCTCCGGGTACTCCTCGAAGGCATCCATCACGTAGCTGAGCACGCCGAGCCGCGGGGGCCGCAGCTTGCCGGTCCGGGTGCGCCCGCCCTCCACGTACCACTCCAGGTTCTTGCGCTCTGCGATGAGGTGGCCCAAATACCCTCGCAGTACCGCCCGGTAGACGTGGTCGTCGCGGAACTGCCGGCGGATGAAGACGATGCCGTTGCGCCGGCCGATCGACGACAGCGGCCACAACGCGAGATTGGCCCCCGCCAAGACGTTGTTCGGCGGGAACCCCTGCTCCATCAGGGCGGAGCGGAGGACGAGGGCATCGAGGTAGCTGCGGTGGTTGGGCAGGAAGATCAGCGACGTGGTCTGGTTCAGGCGGCGCAGCGCGCGTACCTCGTCGGGCCGATAGTCCAGGCGGTATGCCCGTGACAGCCAGCGGCAGAACCGGTCCCACACGGCGACGCTGAAATGACCGGGTTGGGCGGCCATCTCCTTGAGGTCCGCCTCGGCTTCCTTGCGCACCTCGCTGATCGGGCGCCCGGACTCCGCCGCGAGCGCCCGCAAGGTGGCGCCCATCGCCGCGGTCCCCAGCACATCGTCTTCCACAGTCGCCCCATCCGCCGCCGAGCAGGTCTGGCGTCAGACTAGGCGCAGCGATCCGGGGACGCAGCGCAGTTGCCCGACGACGCGGGCGGCGGGCACCTGCCGAACGCCGCATGCCTCGCCGATCGCCGGTCCACAGGGGTGCTCGCTGGGGTCGACGACGGCCACCGACGCGGTTCGCCCGTCGACGGCGTCCGCGGCCGGGAGGTTCGCGGCGGCGCTGCCTGCGCGTCCTCGATACCGCGGTGTGCACCAGCAGCAAACGGCGAACCCGGCGGGCGACGCCGGCACGACGTCGTCGGCGGATCACGGCCGGATTGGCCGCCATGGGTCCCGACGGGTGGCAGCGCATCGGGTCCGCCCGCCACGACCGGCCGGGAGCCCGTCATCGGGTCTGCCGGCACTCCTCAAACCCGGCCGGGGATCCCATCACCCCGCCGCATCTGGGCGCCCCGTGGGCCACGTCCCCGGGTCCACGGGCGCACCCGGGCCCACACACAGGGGCGCACCCGGCCCACGGCTCGGGCCTTGGCCCGCCTCGGTGGCCAGCCCGTCCGGCCCGCGGGCGGGGACATCCCCGGAGTCGCGGGCGCCGTCAGGCGCGCTCGGCCCGGTTCACCGCCGAGACGACCGCCTTGAGCGACGACGTCACGATGGAGGAGTCGATCCCGACGCCCCACAGCACCCGGCCGTCGATCGCGCACTCCAGGTAGGAGGCCGCCGAGGCGTCGCCGCCGGCGGACATCGCGTGCTCGGCGTAGTCGAGCACGCGAACGTCCACGCCGCGCTGGTGCAGGGCGTCGCAGAACGCGGCGATGGGCCCGTTGCCGGTGCCTTCCAGCTCGACCTGTTCGCCGCCGTCCTCCAGCACCACTCCGATCGTGGTCGGCTCGCCGACGGTGGAATCCTGGCTCACCGAGATGAGCCGGAAGCGGCCCCACGGGGCAGCGTCGTTCGGCAGGTACTCATCCAGGAACGCCTCCCACATGTGCTGCGGGGTGACCTCGCCGCCTTCGCTGTCGGTCAGGCGCTGGATGACCTGGCTGAACTCGATCTGCAGCCGACGCGGCAGCTCCAGCCGGTGCTCGGTGCGCATGATGTAGGCGACGCCGCCCTTGCCGGACTGGCTGTTGACCCTGATGACCGCCTCGTAGGTGCGACCCACGTCCTGCGGATCGATCGGCAGGTAGGGGACCTCCCAGCGGTGCTGGCGGACATCGATGCCGTCGGCCCCGGCCTCCTCGGCCAGCGCCTGCAGGCCCTTGTTGATGGCGTCCTGGTGCGAGCCCGAGAAGGCGGTGAAGACCAGGTCGCCGCCGTAGGGGTGCCGCTCCGGGACCGACATCTGGTTGCAGTACTCGACGGTGCGCCGGATGTCGTCGATGTCGTGGAAGTCGATCTGCGGGTCGATGCCCTGGCTGAACAGGTTCATGCCGAGGGTCACCAGGCAGACGTTGCCGGTCCGTTCGCCGTTGCCGAACAGGCAGCCCTCGATGCGGTCGGCACCAGCCAGGTAGCCCAGCTCCGCGGCTGCAACGGCAGTCCCGCGGTCGTTGTGCGGATGCAGGCTCAGCACCAGGGAATCGCGTCGGGCCAGGTTCCGGTGCATCCACTCGATGGAATCGGCGTAGACGTTCGGAGTGGCCATCTCGACCGTGGCCGGCAGGTTGATGATGGTCTTGCGCTCGGGCGTGGGCTCCCAGACATCGGTGACCGCGTTGCACACCTCCACGGCGTACTCAAGCTCGGTCCCGGTGTAGGACTCCGGGGAGTACTCGAACAGCACGTCGGTCTCGTCGGCGATCTGATCGGCGTACTTCTTGCACAGCTGTGCGCCGTGGATCGCGATCTCCTTGATGCCGGCGCGATCGAGTCCGAAGACGACCCGGCGCTGCAGCGTGGAGGTGGAGTTGTACAGGTGGACGATGGCGCGCTTGGCTCCCCGGATCGCCTCGAACGTCCGCTCGATCAGGTGCTCGCGCGACTGGGTCAGCACCTGGATGACCACATCGTCGGGAATCATGTCCTCGTCGATGAGCTGTCGGACGAAGTCGAAGTCGGTCTGGCTGGCGGAGGGGAAGCCGACCTCGATCTCCTTGTAGCCCATCCGGACCAGCAACTCGAACATCCGGCGCTTGCGCTCCGGGCTCATGGGGTCGATCAGTGCTTGGTTGCCGTCGCGCAGATCGACAGCGCACCAGCGGGGCGCCTGGGTGATGACCTTCCCCGGCCAGGTGCGATCCGGCAGTTCGACAGGGCGGAAGGGCGCGTAGCGATGCGCCGGCATGCCACTTGGCTGCTGGGGGGACTGCTCGTCAATGATGTGCATGGGTCGGGTCTCCGGTGGTCGGTTGGGAGACCGGCGCGCCAGGCCATCCCGCGACGGGGAGGCCGGTCGATCAGGCCCCGTCGCGGCTGCCAAGGAGCAGGCGCACAGGCATCATCGTGTGCACTGTAGCAGGCGCCGGTCCGGCACGGCCATTTCTGCGAGACCGTTCATCGGTCGTTCCCGGGTTGCGGCGTAGCGCCGCAACCCCGGAACGCGGGTCCGATGACGCGGAGTGCGTCACCAGTTCGACAGGACGCGTCCTTCCTTGTCCTTGAAGGACCCGACCAGGATCATGATGAAGTCGATGAGCGCCCAGATCCCCAGCCCGCCCAAGGTGACGATCATGAGGATGCCGGTGCCGACCTTGCCGACGTAGAAGCGGTGGATCCCGAACACTCCGAGGAACCAGGCCAGCAGTGCGGCGGCCAGTCGGCTCTTCGGGCTGGCCGGGCGGCCTTGGGCATCGACCATCGGCTTGCCGTCGGGGAAGCGGGGGATGTCGTTCTGCGGAGCCGCCGGGGCGGCCGCCGGGTAGCTGGGGGGCGGCGGGGGCGGCGGGGTCGGCGGGGTCGGAGCGCCCGCGTTCTCGGCGCTCTCGGGGTTGGGCTAGTCATCGTTCCTCCAGTTCGGTGCCAGCGGTCCGCGGGCACTCCAGGCAGTGAGTACCCAGTCCCGGTGGCGCGCAAACGCGTGATCGGGCGCGCCGTCTCATCGAACCACCAGGACCTTCGGCAGTCGCCGCAGGCCTACATTGGGACTATGGGAACGCGCCGTCGCGAGGCACCGCCCGGAGCCTCTCCCAGCGATGAGGGGGCCGTTCGGGCGCCGCTGGGGGCGGGGCCGCCGGCGTCTTCGCCGCTCGTGTCGGTCTGGACGATCCCCGTGCCCGCGATCCCGGACTCGCCGGCGCGAAGGCCGCGAACCTGGCGCGGGCGGTCGGATCGGGATTCCCCGTCCTCCCCGGGTTCGTGCTGACGACCGCGGTGTGGGGCCCCGATCGACCGTGGTCGCCCGGCAGTCCGCTGCCCGCGCCGGTCTCGCAGGCCTTGCGGTCGGCTTGGGAGCGGTTCGCCGCCGACGATCAGCCGCTGGTCGTCCGGTCCTCCTCGACGGTGGAGGATGTCGGCGCCTCCTCGATGGCGGGCCAGTTCCTGTCGCTGCTCGACATCCGTGGCTGGGACGCCTTCGAGGCTGCGGTCCGCGATGTGCTGGGCTCTTCGGCGCGCCCCGCGGCCGGCGCCGCACCGGCACCGATGGCGGTCCTCGTGCAGCGGCACCTCGATGCCGAGGTCGGTGGCGTGATGTTCGGCCTGGACCCGGTCACCGGGGATCGCTCACACGTCCTCGTCGAGGCGGTGCAGGGGCGGTCCGGAAGGCCTTGTCAGCGGCACCGTGACGTCGCAGCGGTTCCTGCTTCGACGCCGCGGCCGCGTCGTCGAGGGCCCGGCGGAGGATGACGGCGGCGCATTGTTGGACCGCGGCGACCGGCGACGACTGGTCCGGCTCGCGGCGCAGGCCGACGCCGCGTTGGGCAGCCCGCAGGACGTCGAGTGGGCGGTCGATCGCACCGGCGCGCTGTGGCTGCTGCAGTCGCGTCCCGTGAC
>CAVXYG010000013.1:0-7217 GCA_963766005.1 uncultured Actinomycetota bacterium
CGTCTCTCCGCCGCCAGTCGTGCGCCGCCCCCTGGACTGAGGGGGGCTCGCGCAGAGACGGCGGCGATGACGCATGCGGACCGGTCGGCGCTGTGGCAGTCGGCGCTGCTGGGCGACGTTCCCCTCGGCGTCGCCCAGGGCGGGCGCTGGCGCGCCGTGACAGTATTGCCCGACCGGCGGCTCATTTGGCGGAGCGCCGGACGCTCGGGCGGCGGTCGCCTCGAGACGTGCCTGGCGCATGCGCCGGGCCTGGAGGTGTTCAGGGGTAGGTTGCGGTGCATGGGCATGCGTCGGGGGCATACCGCTAGGACCATCGGTGAACTCCCGCACCATTCGCACTGTCGCGTTCTCCTTGACTGGAATTGCGTTCTTCATGTACTGGATCGTTGTCCGGCCCACGACGAGCGCGTCCGCAACCCAATCCCAGTGGCCGTATGTGCTGTGGTTCAGTGCCACCATCCTCATGTTGACGCTCGCCATTCCGATGTACGGGCGGATGATCGGCGGAACGTGGGTCACCAGACTCGCAGCAGCCGCCGGGGCGGCAGCACTGATGAACAGTGCCGTGAACATCATCGAGGACGGCTTTGGGCAGGACTGGGCCTTCCTGCTCTTCGCTCTTGGCTCTGCTGCGATGCTGTTGAGCCTGATCGCTCTTTCAGCAGTTCTTGCCTTCGGCGGTCGCGGAGCACGTCGGATGCTCGCCCTGATCCCGTTCGGGACCGCAGCAGGAATCGTGCTCTTCGTGAACGCTGGCGGTGTCATCCTGCTCGTGACATGGTTGGCGGCCGCCGGCATCGCCATGCGGTGGGAAGACCAGCACTAGCGGTAGAGGCGCGAGGTTCGACCTGGTGCACATCGCCGTATCTCGCGCTTGGCCGAGTGTGTTCGTGCCGATGTGCTGGGACGGGGCGGCGGCGAGGCGGTGACGTGGTCGTAGTACCGGGAGTCGATCGGGGACCGTTCGGGTCTGTTCCCCGCGCTGGCCTACGGGTGGCCGATCCAGCGGCGTTGTACCCGGGCAGCGACGTTGACCTGTCCCCGTCGACCGCATTTGCCTCCGTGGTCACGTCGACTGCGATGCTCGTGCGGGGCGGTTCTTCGCCGTCCCGGACCTGGTGGCCGCCGAACTGGCCGGGCGCACCCGCCCCGGCGCAAGGCGCGAAGTCCGGTTCATCGGCCTGACTACACCGACCGGCTCGATCTGGCCGAGGGTGGTGTGGACCTGCTCATCTCCCTGTTCGCGGGGCCGGTGTGGCAGCACTGCTGCCGTTACCTGCGCGCCGGGGGACGGCTGCTGGCGAACACCAGTTACGGTGATGCTAGCTGGTGGTCTTCGAGGGTCGACGTACCAACGGGTGGCCGCTTCGGGCGTGCAGACCGGCGCGGAACTGGGCACTGGCGTCACGCCTAGGTGTGACGATGGGCAGCCGGTGCCAGCCGAGACGCTGCGCGATCCGCTGGTCGAGGCCGTCGGCCTTGACCCGACTGAGGCTGTCGCCCTGGTCCGCGGCGATGGCCAGGTCGACCTGCTGGTCCGCTACGACGCACACCGCCACCTGGTCAGTCAACGCCCACGGACGACCACCGGCGAGACATCTACCGGCGGCGAAGACGAACCCTCGGGGCCCGTGAGGAGTGCCCCACTCCGCCGCGAAACGCGCACCTTTCCGGGCTTGATAGCAGCGGTAGGTGTCAGGGGCCGATGGGTCTCCTGCGCGCGGGTCCGGCACTGCCCCAGGAATCAGCCGGCGTACCGAAGCATGAAGTTGCGGTCGGTGTCGCGACCGGCCTCGGGGTCTCCAGGGGCCTCAGACTCCTTCGAGATCACCATCGTGTCGGGATCGATGCGTTCGGGCAGGACTCGGAAGCGGGCCGGAACCTGTCGCTCGTCCCGACTGCCAGCCGACCGTGGGGCGCTCATCGTCGGGTGCGCTCCTTCCCAATCGGGGCCGAGCAGGCGAATGGTGACCGAGAAGGCCGTGGCCAACGCCCCGGTCGCAGCCGTTCCGTCGGCGGACCGGCGACGGCCGTCAGGGATGGCTCTCGGTATGGTCCCGCGACTGGCTGTGATGCCGAGCGTCAGCCGGGTCCAGGTGCATGACCTTGGACTTCTGGCAGCGGGAGCATTCAAGAGGCACACCCGGGACGTCGTAGCTAGTCCTCTTGCGGTCAGACGATAGGGGCGCATAGTGGTGCCACCCGACGGCGCAGCGTAGATCCTTCATTGTCCTGCTCCTCGGCGAGACCCGAATGGAGGGGTGCTCCACACTCCGACGGTACGCGCGATCGGGGCGGCCCGGCTAGTGCCCCAGCCACCCAATTCCACCGGGCTTGGAGTTGATCGCCGGAAGCTGGCTTCAGCGATCTGGTGGAAGCGACCCAGCATCCGCAGCGCCTCGAGCTCACTGTCGTAGGACAGCGCCCGCAGGCCGCGGGTTCGCACCGCGACGACCGCGACCGAGTGCGCGTCGTGGGCATCGGTCCTGCGGTTGTCCCCGGTGTCGAACAGCCGGGCCCGGGCCGAGAGCTTCGCGGGCACGTCGATGACGTGTTCCCCGACAGCCAGCAGCCGCGGTGCCAGCGGGCGGCCGGCACCGTTGCTGCCCTCGACCGCCCAGGTCCGCTGCGGCCAGGCCGCGACGTGTCGTCGCATCGCGGCGTACCCGGCCTTGTCCGTGGTGAACCGCCCGGTCGCCAACACCCTCTCCCGGTCGTCGACCACCTCGATGGTCGCCGACAGCTTGTGGGGATCGACCCCGATGAACACCTTCGTCATGACCAGCCTCGCCTTCCCGCCGTTGTGAATCGCACTGGGTTGGTTGGAGTCGGCGCCGAGCTCACCAATTCGAACGACCATGGAGCGATTCCCTGGCACTTTGGGGTGCCCCACTCCGCCGCGTGTTGACGTACTCACTGCATGCGTCGGGCACGCCGCGAAGACAGTCAGCACCCGACCTTGGGGCCGCCGCGGCCGCGCCGACCTCGCGCGCCACCTCGACCACACTTGGGCAAGGGCGGCCATCGCCTCGGGACGGACCACGGGCCCGCAGACTCGTATGCCCTGGCCAAGGCTCGGGACAACTTCGGGAACCGCCGGGATCCCGCGGGACAGCCGGGTCTGGCCCCCGGGACATCGCCGGTGCCAGCCTGAAGGCACTCCCCGGATCCGCTGGGGCCGGAAGTGAAAGGCACCGCTCATGACCGCATCGACCGACTCGACACGTCGATTGCAGTGGCAGGACGCCGGGGCATTTCGGGACCCGCGCTGCTGGCAACCGTGTTCCTACTCACCACCGTCGTTGACCTCGCATTCCATACGGCCGACTTCCTCTTCATCGACCTCGATCCGTACCGGGAGCAGGGCCCTGTCCAGAGCATGAAGGCCACCGCCCTGCTCGGTGGGATATCGCTCATCGCTGCCCTGGCCATTGCCCTACCGATGCGCCGAGATCCAGCCAGAGCCCGGATCGGCGCCATCATCCTCGGCACCCTCACGCTGCTCACCCTGCCGTTCTTCTGGTGCGGTGCACCAGCGATCTTCGGTGCGGCAGCAGCCTGGATGGCCGGCCTCACCAAGGACACCGAGCCGCAGACCGGGGCCGCCCGGGGCTTCGGCATCGTTGGGCTTGTGGTCGCCGCACTCCTGGTCGTCGCCACCCCGTTCCTGCACCTCGGCCTCGTCGTCGGCATCGCGAGCTGAACGGACTCTGATCGGCTTCGGGCACCGCGTGATGTTCGACCGCGAGCCGACGGGGGCGCCTTCCAGCAACGGAGGCGCCCCTTCCGCCGGCTGTGGATCCCCGCACCCATGTATGCCGATGCAAGGGGCGGATGAACCAGGCGGGGCAACCGGTCACGGGCTCATCAGCCCTTGATGGTGGTCCCAGCGGGTGCGGCGGATCTGGACCTGGTCGCGAATCCGGAGGGACGACGTTGGCCCGCTTCTCGCCGTCAGCGGGCGGTGTAGCCGCCGTCAGTAAGGTAGTAACCGCCGGTCATGTTCGATGCTGCGTCCGAGGCGAGGAAGCACACGAGCTCGGCGACCTCATTGGCCGTGCCGAGCCGGGCGAGCGGGTGCAGGGCGGCGACGCCAGCGACGACCTCGGCTGGTGCGTTGTCCAGCAGGGGCGTCTTGATGAAGCCGGGACCTACGGAGTTGACGCGGAGGCCGTCAGCAGCGTGGTCGAGTGCGGCCGCCTGGGTGAGTCCGACGATGCCGTGCTTGGCCGCGATGTAGGCAGGTGCGTTCTGGAAACCTACTGAGCCAAGGATGCTGGCCATGTTCACGATCGACCCACCGCCCGCCTCCTTCATGACCCCGATCTCAGCGCGGCAGCAGTAGAAGGTCCCATCGAGGTGAACCGCCATCACCTGGCGCCAGCCGTCCAGCGGGTAGTCGCCCACGGGCGCGGACGGGCCGGCGATCCCGGCGTTGTTGACTGCCACATCCAGCCGACCAAACGTGTCGACGGCAGCAACGACCATCGCCGCGCACTGGTCCGGGTCGGAGACATCCACCGTGAACGGCGTCGCCGCCTCCCCGATGGCGGCCGCCACCCGCTCGGCCGCGGCGCTATCGATGTCGGCGACGAGGACGCGGGCGCCTCGCTCGGCCAGCATCACCGCACAGGCCTCTCCGATCCCCGACCCGGCCCCGGTGACCAGCGCCGCCCGCCCCTCGAAGTCGTTGCGCATGACTGCCTCCCATTCCTCTCGATTGTCCGTCCGTCCAGTGCCAGCTTGGCCTTGGTGCCCCCCACAAGGCAATGCCCCCAAGGTCACCGGGCACACCGGGTCGTCCGCGAGCTCGCCGCCGCAGGCGTGCCGCCCCTTCACGTCACAGCCACCACGCGTCGATGCAAGACTCAGCGGCAGCGCCCCCGGACGCCAGCCCGCCCTCGCGGTCAACGCACACCTCAGCCGCGATCCGGTCCACTGCCGGGCCCGTCTTATCGCCGCCTGTGCAAGTAGCTAGTTGCGGCTCCATCCTGCTTGAGCGCGGTCGGTCGTTCACTCGTCTCCACTCACCCAGCGTGACCACGGCGGGAGCCGCCGACGCTCGAGGCGAATCCGGCCGCTGACTGTCGGGATGGGGTGCTAGGCGTCGCGGGTGGTCACGGTCATCGGCCGCCCGCCGGGCGCGATGGCCATGGCTCCGGTGACTCCGGCGGCGTCCAGGTCACTGAGTTGGGAGGACGCGGCGCACCGGATCCTCAAGCGGGATCCCCGGCTTCGCGAGCTCATGGCCGGCGGTTGTCCAAGTTGTGCCCTCGGCCCAGATCAGTCGGTAGCCGCGCCGACGCACGCGACGGTGCTGGGAGGAATCGGACGTGTCCCTGCCGTGATGGTTCAGCCGATGAACGGGGTGACCCAGTGCCACATGTCGAAGCTGTCCGCGCCGGCAGCGATGGCCTCGGCGTAGGTGAAGGCACCGCTGTAGAGCGCGTCGTCGAGGAGGATGCCGTCCAGGCCCTGCGGGACCAGTTCGTGCAGGCGGTGCAGTGCACCGAGGTTCGTGACGCCACCGCGGACCATCACCGGAACACTCGTGGCTGAGCAGAAGTCCGCGAGAGCGTACCTCTGGCGATCCCCAGCCATGTCGCTGACCACGAAACGTCGGCAGCCGGCACGCTGCAGAAGCTGGGCGTCTTCCGCTTCTGTGTCGCCGAGGTCCACCCCGACCGCCACACGCTCACCATGGGTGGCCACAGCGGAACACGTCCACTCGAGATCGTCTGCCTCGACGATGACGTGTGCCACGTCCATCGCCAGGGCTGACGCCAGCGAGTTCTCGTCGTGCACGCCGCCTCGGTACTGCAGGTGGGCGCCGCTGGCGGCCAGTTGCGCAGGGTTCAGAGCGGGATTCCCAGCGGCTGCGTCCTGATCATCCACGTGAATCCATGCAGCCCCGTGACTGACCCACGAGGCGATGGCTTCGGCCGGCGTGCCGTGGCCGCTGGAGGTCCCGTAACCCGCCGGTGCCAACCGGGCCCTGCCCTCAGAGATCGTGACGACAGGCAACAGCTCCAGGAGATGCTTGACCATGCCTGCACACTAGGCGTGCCGCCGGTCGACGGTCCAGGTGCGGGAGGCTCAGCCTGAGACCGCGCGAGGGCGGGACCTGGGAATCCGCCTGGAAGCCAACTCCTCGTGTGTCACCGCGGCCTGCTATCCACTGGCGACCCTTGTGCGTCCGTTCAGACAGCGGTCACCGACGAGACGCCGACCTCCCCGTGAACCACGTCCTTCCGCCGCGAGCTGGGCGCCTTCTGGCAGGCATCGCTACGCCCATGACGCTGGCGCAGCGTAGGCGGGCATGAAGGCAGTGCCCTAGCGAATGTGGGGTTGGCACGCTTACGTGCGCGTCACCAAGGGGATCTTCGGCCCTGAATCATCCTCGTTGCGTGACCCCACGCGGTTGCCGACGCGCAATCCGACAACCAGACGATGGCGGGCTCGCCGTTCACGTCTACGGAGCCGACGTTTCCCCCAGATGTGCGATGAACGTCAACTCGGTACCGTCCCACTCCAGGAATGCCGCATTCATACATCCATCCGAGTCCCTGAGGTCCAGGGTGAAGGTGTTCACGTCGTGCCAAGCGACAACGACATCGGCCTCGTGGCGGGGGTCTCGGGGATCCTTCTTGAGGTCCCAGTTGTTGAGGAGGAACACGTAGGACCCGTCCTCCACATCCAGGAACTGAGGTTCGGAACTGGGCAGGGGTGACAGCGTCCCCGCCTCGCCGCTACCGGTGGTGCAACCCCCCAAGGCAAGCGCCGCAGCCAGGGCTATGGCTGTCGTTCTGCGTTGTACCCGCCACATCTTGTCCGCCCCCTTTCGCTCCCTACTCCATAGGTACGCCCGACCCGATTACGTTGGTAGAGGCCAAGGTCTGTTCCGTCGCGGGAGGAGACGTGGGGGGACTGCCCTGGCCATCGCCCCGGCGATCCTGGCCGCCGATGGTCAGATCCCGTCGGAGTCGCTGGCCGATGCGATCCCTTCGCCGAACTCGGTCTCGACGGGCGGGCACGTCCGGTCCGTGGTGCGGTCGTAGCAGCAGTAGCCACCCTGCGTTCGAGTCCGTCGCCGGATCGTCGTAGCTCGGCGCAAGGAGGAACTGTCGCTATCGCCCGACCACGGTGTTCGATTGACGGCTCGCCGATCGACGCGCCGGGCGCGCCTACTGCCGCGTACCGTCCCGGTCAGCGGCGGT
>CAVXYG010000014.1:0-263159 GCA_963766005.1 uncultured Actinomycetota bacterium
CGGCGTGGCTGACACGTGCGATCCCTGCGCGCGCGTCCTCCGCACGGGGCCGGAGCACCTCGGCGCCGGATCACCGGGTCGCCTCCGCGGCGGGGTGGTGCTCCGGGCCTGATCCCTCGTCGCGGGGGAGCCCGCGCGGGCCTGCGGGGTCGGAGCGCGGGGGACCTCGCCACGGTTGCGGGGCGCCTGCGCTGGCGCGACTGTGCCCCGGAGTGCTGGGCGTTCTGTGCCGGGTCGGTGCTGCAGATCCAGCAGAACTCCGCGCTGTTCTCACTCCTCGGAACGCAGCTCGGCGGGGACGGGAGGACCACGTTCGCCCTGCCGACGATCGATCCGCTGCCGGCCACGGGCCCCGCAGCGGCGCCGATGCCGCTCCATCATCTGCACCTGGGGCTCCTCCCAGCAGCGGCCGTAGCTCCGCGAGCCGGCAGCGCAATCTCGGCTGCGGCGAGCACTGCGTCCTGGGGCGACGGCTCTGTGCGGCGCCGGCCCGCAACGCCGCCGGACCGGGCGTCCCGGGCCTCCCGGGCTGGTCGAGGGCTGGTCGAGGGCTGGGGCGCGACTGCGCTTGCCGCGTCCTGGCTCGGGCCGCTGGGCCCCCGATCGCGTCGGTGGCCTCGAGTCATGTCCGTGGTGCGGCCACGATCAGCCGGCGCATCGACTCGGGCGCGGCGGAGTCTCGGCACGCTCCCGGTGCCTGCTCGGTGTTCTCCCGTGCCTTCGCGGGACGGGCCACCGTGCGCGGCCGATCACTGTCGATCCGGGGCCCACCGTGTGGCCGCCGGGTCGGCAGCGGAATGGGCCAGGCATCGCGATACCGGCCGCGCCTCGGCTCGAGCGGCGCGGCCTGCGACAGGGCCGGGCAGCACGACGTCCGCCGGGCACGAACGGGTGCGACGGCACAACGGCGGTCCTGGCGAGCGCGCCGCCGTCGGGCCCGAGCTGAGGTCCCGCGCGTCTGCGGTCAGGCGCACAGCGGGCCTCCCCCGCCACATTGTCCGCGTGTCCCCGTGCGCCTGGTCCCCTGGGCGCGTGAAAGGGCGCTACTCCCAGCGGAAGCGCCACCAGGCGACCCCGCCGGCCCCCGCTGTGATGGCGAGCACGATCAGCGTCGAGCGCCACGCCCACCCGCCGGTCAGCCACGGCTCCTGCAGCATCTCGATCACCGGCGCCAGCGGCAGCCACTGGCCGAGGGTGCGCAGGCCGTCGGGCAGCACCTCCGGCGGGGGACCGGCGCCGCACAGCATCAGGAACAGGAACCACAGCACCAGGCCCACCGACTGCGCCGCGCGCGCGGTCGGCAGCAGCACCCCCAGCGCCAGGCCGAGCGTCGCCAGCGCCACCCCCGCGATCACGAAGGCCGCCGCGAACCCGGCCCAGTTCGCCGGGGTGCCGACATCGGTGGAGGCCAGCGCGATCACCAGCAGGAACACCGCACCGGCGCTGGCGATGAGCAGCGCCACCGCGAACTGGCTGGCCAGCACCATCCAGCGCGGCACCGCCGAGGCGCGCAGCCGCCGCAGCACCCCGATCTCCCGGTACTCCACCAGGTGCGTGGGCTCGCTGATGAGGGTGAAGCCGCTGATCGCCACCGCCACGTAGGCGGGGGTGTACCAGTCGGTCGCGCCGAACCCGCGGTACGGATCGAGCTGGCCAGGGTCGTCGCCGAGGTTGGCCTCGTTGCCGAACACCCCGCCGAGCACGTACAGCACCAGCAGCGGCAGGGCCAGCGTGAACACCACCGTGATCGGCTCCCGCAGGAACAGCCGCAGCTCGACCCGGGTCAGCTTGCGCAGCGCGGGCACGTTCATCCCTCCTCACCGACCAGCCGCAGGTAGACGTCCTCCAGGCCGGGCCGCAGCACCGCCATGTCGTCGGGCTCGACCCCGGCCTGCGACAGCGCCCGGCCCACGCGGGCCACGATCGCCGACTCGCCGCGCACCGACACCGCCGTGCCGCGCCGCACCACCTCTGCGACGCCCGGCAGGCCGCGCAGGTAGTCCACGTCGCTGTCGGCGCTGAACGTGACCGTGACCCCGCTACTGTGCGCGGCCACCAGTTGCCCCGGGGTGCCGGTGGCCACGACCTCCCCCTGCTTGATGACGGCGAGCCGGTCGCACAGCCGCTCCGCCTCATCCATGAAGTGGGTGACCAGCACGACAGTGGTCCCGCGGTCGCGGATCTGTCCGATGAGCTGCCAGGTGGCGCGTCGCGCCGCCGGGTCCAGGCCGGTGGTCATCTCGTCGAGGAACACCAGCCGCGGCGCGTTCACCACCGCCAGCGCCACCAGCAGCCGCTGCCGCTGACCGCCGGACAGCGAGGCGTAGGACGCGCGGGCCTTCTCCGCCAGCCCCCACTGGTCCATCACCTCCCGCCACGGCGGGCCGCCGGAGCGCAGCGAGGCGAACAGGTCCAGCGCCTCGGCGACCGTGATCCGCGCCGGCAGCGCCGACTCCTGCAGCTGCGCGCCGATCAGCGGGCGCAGCCGGTCGGCCTGCGTCCCCGGGTCCAGGCCCAGGACCCGCACGGTCCCGGCGTCGTAGCCGCGCAGGCCCTGCACGCACTCCACCGTGGTGGTCTTGCCCGCGCCGTTGGGGCCGAGCAGGCCGAAGATCTCGCCCTCGGCCACCTCGAACGACACCTCGCGCACCGCCTGCCAGTCGCCGTAGCGCTTGGCCAGACCGGACACCGCGACGACCGGCTCCATACCGTGAGGCTAGCCGCTGCCCGGGCCCGGATGGCAGGACCAACGGCGGCGCGCATGCGTAGCGTCGAAACGCTCCGGGACCGATCGTGCGGGAGCGGTCCCCAGCCGATCGTGAACGCCACAGATCCGCCTGTCGCGCACCTCTTGGCGGACCTGACGGCTGGCGGCAGCGACCGGTGCATGGTGACTCGCGATGCGGTCCGGCTGGCGTGGCGGGAGCGGCGACGGCAGCAACTGCTCGCGGAGTCGCGAGTCCATCGCCTCCGATGAACGGGATCGTTGGGAGATCGCCGCGGCTAGTGCGACCCGGAGGACCTGCGTGCGTGGTGATGGCGCCGCTCTCACCAGTTGCGCGCCTCCTCCGCCCATCCGGTGATCTGCCGGACCACAACACGGTCATTGCGACTGCTGCGGATACTGCGAAGAGGAGGTGCTGCAGTACCTCCGACGGGACCGACGAGGTCACGCGACCCGATGGCAGCTCGGGGTCCTGCGTCGACGTCGAGATCGGCTGCTGACGCTCGTCGGCACTGCTGCGGGTGCGGCCCTGTCGAGCGGTCCGGCAGGGCCGCTCGGCTGTGGACGGCGCCCCGACCCGCTGGCGCATCGAGCAGCTTCCACGCACCGGCGCTTCTGATCAATCGGTGCGTGGTGTCGTGGAACCGCTCCGCTCGGCCCGCGGGTTGGCCCCCTACTGCAGGGTGAGACTGCCGGCCGACTACACCGGGATCGTGCCGGCCCGCGCGGCCGATACCCGGTCCGGCATCGGGGTGGCGCAGGGACCGGTGGCGGCGGGCAGACCCTCGCCGTGCCGACGGCCGGCCGGTACGGGATCGCCCCGGAGGCCACGAGCGTGGCCGCGAATGTCACGGTGACGCAGCCGGGGTCGGGGGGCTACGTGACCGTCTGGCCGTGCGGCGAGCCGAAGCCGTGGGCGTCGAACCTGAACTTCGTAGCCGGGCAGACGGTGCCCAACGCGGTGATCGCCGGCGTCGGTGAGGACGGGTCGATCTGCCTCTCCAGCACGGTCGGCACCCACCTGGTCGTGGACATCGGCGGGTACGCCACCGATACCCGGGTGGATGGGGACGTACGAAACTGCCGGCCGCGCAGGCGCTGCCAGTCCGGTTCGGGGAGCCCGGGGCGCTGGTGGCTGTCGTGCTGCCATACACGTCGGACCGGCACCCCCGGCGGCTAGACCACTTGCCGGCTGGCGGTGGTGCTGCGGGCGGACGTCCTTGCCCCGTGTGGTCCTGGCGTGCACGACCCGCCGTCCCCGCGATCTCGCCGGTGTTCTCGTGCAGCCAGTCCTCAGGCCGCGCCACGATCGCGTCCATCTCGCGGGCGGTCTCTCGGCGCCGGAGCCGAAGGGAGGACTCTGGCACCAGGTACTGCCTGGGCGCCAGCACGACGGCGCGGTTGTTCCACCCCCACGCCACGCGGGGCATTACTGGAGCTGCGTCAACAGATCGGCCCAGGATCTGGTCGGCTCAGCGCTCGCTGCACCACGGCTCGGCCGGGGACGCCGGTGAGCGCGATGACCATGTTGGGCACGGTCTGCCCGGCCACGAAGTTCAAGTTCGACGCCCACGGCAGTGGCTCGCCGCACGGCCATACCGTGACGTGGTCGTCCCGTGGGGCCTCGCCCCGGTCGTTGGCCATCTGCGCGACGACGAGGTGGCTGCCGTGGATCCCGGTATGCGGTCGGTCCCTCCACCGGTCGGCCGGAAGCGTTGCGTGGCCCTGCCGACCTGGGAAACAGTGGTGGCCGACGTGCCAACCGTTGCTGGAGGGGGTATCCCGATGCTGACGCACGAGGTCCGTCCGCCTGACTGGATCGCGTCCGCGCCGATCCGCACCGCGGCATCGGTGGAGATCGCGGCGCCGCCGGAGGCGGTATGGGCGGCGCTGGCCGACCACGCGTCGTGGCCGCAGTGGTTCCCGCTGCTGGACCGCGTGGAGGTCACCGGCGCTGCGGCCGGCGTGGGTGGCACCCGCCGGGTCGTGATCCAGCGGCTGCCGTTCGATGAGGTGTTCACGGCCTGGGACGAGCCGCGGCAGTTCGCCTGGGCGGTGACCGGCTCCTGGCTGCCGCTGCTGTCGCGGATGGCCGAATCGGTGCGCCTGGAGCCCACCGAGGCTGGCTGCCGGCTCGACCTGACCCAGGGCCTGGAGGCCCGCCGCGGGTTCGGCCACGTCCTCGGGCCGATGTGGCGGCGCAATGTGCCCGCGATGCAGCAGGCGCTCGTCACGCTGAAGGGGCGGGTGGAGGCGGGGCGGGGCTGAGCGTGTGGGACTCACCATGCCTTCGCGGAGTGGGAGTGGGGTGCCAACGTCCCACTGACTTCGCGGCCCGGCCGTGATCGTTCCGCTGGTCCCTTCGCCGGCGCCAGGTACCGGTCGATCGACACGGCGCTCATCGCCAGCAGATCGACACGTCCTGCGGCGCTGTCCCGGTCCTGACCCGGCACCAGTTCGCCGTGACGTCCCAGGGCGTCGAGCTGGGTCCGCATCGACACCGCCAGAGACGTCCCACAGTGCCCACCACTGGTCGCCCCGCTGCAGGATCCGCCGGGCGTTGTCCCGCGACCAGCCCGTGGCAGCGACGACCGATCCAGAACCACGCCCTCGCCCCACTTGCCCGCCCTGGCATGCGCCTGCGCGAACCCAGACGTGATCTCAGCGCGGGAGGCCATCCGACCACCCGATCCACGTCCCGATGCGCTGCGATGCGATGTGCTGCGTAATACGCGGCGTCTTGCGATCCGTCCCACGCCGGGCGTAGTGTTGCCCCATGGCCACGATCACGTTGCGCATCGACTCGGAGGTGGAGGAGCTCTTGGCGGACCTGATGGCTGACGGCAGCGACCGGTCAACGGTGATCCGCGATGCGGTCCGGTTGGCGTGGCGGGAACGGCGGCGGCAGCAGTTGCTCGCGGAGTCGGAGTCCATCGCCTCCGACTCCCATGATCGTGCGGAGGTAGCAGCGGCCCAGCGCGACCTGGAGCGGTTGCGTGCGTGGTGATGTCCACGTGCTGAAGGCGGGCCGAGGCCTGCGCGGATCCGAACAGCGCGGCCAGCGGTACGCGGTCGTGGTGCAGTCCGACCTGCTGCGCCTGTCGACGCTGCTGGTCGCGCCCACCTCGCGCAGCGCCCGCCCGGCATCGTTCCGGGCGGTCGTGGCCGTGGCCGGTGAGCCGACCACGGTGCTGCTCGATCAGACCACCGCCGTCGATCCGTCACGCCTCGGCCCGGTCGTCGGCCATCTGCACCACGACGAGATGGCTGCCGTGAGTGCCGGGCTGCGACGGGCGTTCGGCCTTGATGCGCTGGAGGGTCCGCCGGCGTAGCTCGCAGGGTGCACGTGCTTCCGGAGTTGTCCGGCGGCGTCGCTACGTGCGATTGCGCGGCCACCTGTGGGCCGCCGGTAGGCCACGGTGTCGCACTCGACGAACCCTGGTCCTCCTCGGCCTCGTCACCGGCCTGGGGGTCCCTCCCGCCTGCGGGGGAGCAGCGGCGAGGGCTTGGTGGTCGACTGCCCGCCGGAGGCGGCACACACCTTCTGCAGCGCCTTCCTGGCGTCGTAGGAGAACGTGTCGGCCCGCAGCTTCCCGGTCGGCTCCGCGACCTGCCTGCCCGAGCCCGGCGGACCGCTTCGCCGCCGCGACCAGCCGCCGCCGGGCGTTGTCCCGCGACCACCCGGTCACCTCCACGACCTGGTCCAGGATCCGCCCCTTGTCCTTCTTCGGGGCCGCCGCGTAGGCCTTCGCGTACTTCGTCGTGATCTCCGCCCGAGACGCCATCGAGCACTCGCTTCCCATGCCCCACCGTCACGGTTTCGCGGGCACTCCTGCGTGAGGCACCGAGCGTGTTTCGCGGGCACTTTTCGTGAGTCTCGTCGGGGGGTTGCGAAACGAGTCGAACATATGTACGATTCAGGTGTCGGCTCATACAGGTGAAGCCCTCGACAGCGGGGGCAGGGATTGACAGCCGCGGATTCCGCGGCGATGGAGCAGGGGATCGGGGCCGGCGTCCATCGTCGTGGAGGTGCGCCGTGTCCTGTCCGGTCTTGGATTCGCTGTCGCGGGCGGTCGACGCCGTGTCGGGCCTGCCCGTCCCCTCGGGCCTCGGCGCTGCCGTGGTGCTGGAGGAGCAGGCCCGCGTGCTGGCCGAGGCGGTCGCGCGCATGCAGCGGCAGCTGGCGGTCCGGATGGCCGCGCAGGAGCGGGAGGCCCCGCCGCCCACCGACGTCCGCGGCGACGCGGTCCGCGCCGGCCTCGGCGCCGCCCAGGCCGGCCGGCTGCGGCTGCTCGGCCGGTTCGCCGCCGATCACCCTGATCTGGGGGCCGCCTGGGCGCAGGGGGCGATCACCGAGGACCACGTCGCCGCAGTCCGCGACGGCGGCGCCCGGCTCGCGACCCCGCAGCTGCGCGCGGAACTGGTCGCGGCGGTCCTGCCGCACCTGCCGGCGCTGGACGCCAAGCGGGCCAGACGGCTCGTGGCCCACGCCGTGGACCAGTTGCAGCCCGGCGATCCCGACAGCGAGGAGCTGTCCGACCACGCGGCCCGCTGCCTGGCCTGGTCGCGGACCCCCCACGGCGGCATCGCGTTCCAGGGATACCTGCCGGCCGCGGAGGCAGCGGCATTCACCGGCGCGGTGGAGGCGCTGGTCGCGTCCCTGCGCAGCGAGGGCGACGGGCTGTCCCCGGGGCAGCGCAGGGCCGACGCGCTGGCGTCGCTGGTCGCCGCCGCTGGCCGGGCCGGGCTGCCGAGCGGGGGCGGGCTGCCCGCCGCGATGACGCTGACGGTGTCGCTGGCGGAGGCCTCCCGGGTCGCGCTGCGGGACCCCGCCGCCTTCGGGACCCTGTTCGAGGCCCGCCCGCACGGCGGCTCGGCCGCGGGCGGCTCGCCGTGCGGGGACGCCACCGCCCGGTTCGGCCTCTGCTGCGCCGCCGTGACACCGGTGCTGCACGACGGGCCCGCCCCCGGCAGCCTGCTGGACCGGATCGCCCGCACCGGCACCCTGCCGCTGGCCGTGGGCCGCGGCGTCCGGCTGGCCACCCCCGCCCAGCGGCGGGCGCTGCAGGTGCGCGACGGCGGCTGCGCGATCCCCGGCTGCACCATCGGCGCCGCGCACACCGAGCCGCACCACGTGACCCCGTGGAGCCTCGGCGGTGCCACCGACCTCGACGACCTGGTGTCGCTGTGCTGGGCGCACCACCGGCTCACCGAACTCGGCAAGTACCGGTTCATCCGACGACAGCCCGGCCAGCCCAAACCCGACCGGCGCCCTCGAGCACCCGCTGTGGTGGATCCTCCCCCGACCGCCTGAACCGCCGCGGCCGGGGGGTCGCGCCGACCCGCTTGCGCCACCGCACCGCCTGCGCACGTGCGGGGCTGCGGCATGCCCTCACATCCGTGCCGGGTCCCGCGCGCGCGCTCGCCGGTCAAAGGCCACCGCGCAGATCAGGGGCCACCCAGGCGACGCAGCGCCGGCGCTGACGAAGGCGTGGATCGCCGCCTCAGCGGCTGGAGCGCGGGGCAGGTGAGGGCTTCCAGCCGGGCTGGGCAGGCATTTCACCGAAGCGCCGTTGCGTCACACACCCACTCCCCCAGCCGACACCGTCGTGGCGGGCACGTGCCTGGATGTCCGTACCGCTCTACTCGCCGACCTTGCTGGGATCCTCTCGAGCGGCTTCGCTCGTCGGACCGGGACCCCCGTGGTTCGCAAAGCCGAGTGCGGGCTGCTGGCTCGGCGGGCGGCCGAGTGGGGCCGCGTCGGCATCGCGTACCCGTCGGCCGCGGCGGCGTGGGACACCTGGAACCTGGTCCTGATGGGCGACCCGGCCGCGGACCGATGGGGGAGCCGCGGCTGGGAGCGAGTGGAGCGGCCGGTGCTGGACGCCGACCACATCGGCGGGGTAGCGGGCCAGGCCCACAGGTGCCTGTTCCGTTTCCTTCCAGAGGAAGCCGATTCGTCTAAGCTTAGGCCCCTATCCTTGGACGAATCGGCCGACGGCGAAGGGATACTGCTGATGGGCTCCTGGGAAGAGGCGCGGTGGGAGTCCAGCGTCCACTCCGGTGTCCCCAGGTCCGAGCGGCGCTCCGGGATCTACGCGCGCTACCTCCCCGACCTGATCGACGGAGTCGGCCTGGCCATCGACGGTCCGACATCGCGGCGCGTGGCGGAGGTCGAGCGCAAGGTCCGAGCATTGAACGGCCCGGGCGCCGAGGGCTTGGCCGGCATCTCACGGTTCCTGCTGCGGTCGGAAGCGATTGCCAGTTCGCGCATCGAAGGGATCGCGCCATCCCCCCGGCAGGTGGCACTCGCCGAACTCGGCCAGACGGAGGCGGTCCGCGGGGTCAGCGAACAGGCCAGGCTCGTCGCGAACAACATGACCATCGTCCGGGAGGCGACGACCCGGCTGGTCGGGGTTGCGTCACTGTCGGTCGAGCACGTCGTGGAACTGCACCGATCGCTGCTGCCGAGCGAGCCGCGCCATCATGGCCTGCGAACGGTGCAGAACTGGATCGGATCGTCCACATGGACGCCAATCGGCGCCACGTTCGTCCCACCGTCGCCCGATCGGGTGCCCGAGCTGATGGCCGATCTCGTGGACTACCTCAACGGTGCCGCCCACGCTCCACTGATCCAGGCCGCCCTGGTGCATGCCCAGTTCGAGACGATTCACCCCTTCACCGATGGCAATGGCCGCGTCGGCCGGGCGCTCATCCATTCCGTCCTCGCTCGGCGGGGCCTCGCCGAGCGGGCGGTGCTCCCGATCAGTCTCGTGCTTGCCACGCTGCGGGACACCTACGTCGCTGGGTTGACCGCGTACCGCTCCACCGCGGAACCCGGCAGTGCAGTCGCCGGAGCAGCGATCAACCAGTGGCTGGTGACGTTCGTCGAGGCGGCTGCGGTCGCCGTCGAACAGTCGCAGCGATTGCTGGCAGAGATGCACGACCTCCGCAACGAGTGGGCGCAGCACCTCTCGGCGTACCGGATGTCCGTGGGTCTGCGCGGCCAGCCGCGCGTGGACTCAGCGGTGGCTCGACTGCTCGCCCAGCTGCCCGAGGCGCCGGTCGTGACCGCAGCAACGCTGTCGCGCATCCTGCAGGTGTCGAACCCCGCCGCGGGCGCAGCGCTGGACGAACTCCGGCAGGCGGGCATCCTGACGCCGACCTCCATCGAGCGCGGCACGACGGCGTTCATCGCCCGGGACGTCCTGGACCTCATCACCTCATCGGAGCGGACCCTGGCGAGCACCCAGTTCGACACCCGGGTCGCGGCACCGAACCGGCCGGTCCCGGCCCGACCGCAGGACTGAGCGGCGACCATCTTGGGGAGTCGAGTCGCACGGAGGGCCTCCGGGCCACGACTGCATGGCTGTCGTGCATGGCGAACTGCCACGCGACGTCGGCCTCGGCGCTTTGGAGGTCCGGTGGCGCGGCGACCAGCGCGGGTGCGGCCCTCGTCGGGGCTACGAAGGCCCGGACTCCGCTTGTGCTGGACCGCCGTCTTCAGGCATCAGGTGAGGCAACCAGACCGCGACAGGGGCAAGGCCCACCATCCGCGCGGTCGGTCCCACACCAAACGCACATCCCGGTATGAGTGACGTCACAGTGCGAAAGCGATTGTGGGCGCCCCGCCTGGGAATCCAGTACACATGGAAGCAGACAACGAGGTCCCGTTCGATGACTTTCGGGCCCCGGTCCTCGTGGTGTTCGGCACTCGGCCTGAAGCGATCAAGATGTTCCCGGTGGTGCACAGCCTTGAGCGGTCGCACATCCTGCGCCCGGTGGTTGTGACGACCGGCCAGCATGAGCATCTCGTGGCACCCATTCTGGAATTCGCCGGTATCACGCCGGACGTCAATCTGGGCGTCGGACGGCCTGGACTGTCGATCAACGAACTCGTATCCGATGTCGTCTCGGGCGTCGATCGGGTCCTTCAGGACGGCCCCGGAACCGGTGCGGAGGCTGTGCTTGTGCATGGCGACACCAGCTCGGCGATGGCCGCCGCGATGGCAGCGTTCCAGCGGCAGGTGCCCATCGCGCACGTGGAGGCCGGTCTGCGGACCCACGACCCCAGGACGCCGTTCCCCGAGGAGATGAATCGACAGGTTATCGGCCGGCTCGCGACCTTCCATTTCGCGCCGACACCGAGCAACCGGGAGAATCTTCTGCTCGAAGGGATCCCAGACCACCGGATCGCCGTCACCGGCAACACCGGTCTCGACGCGCTGCGCTGGACCGCCTCGCGGCGCGTCCCGTTCGCTGATGAACGTCTCGCCGCGCTCGATGCCGAGGAGCGCCCGATCGTCGTTGTGACAGCGCACCGTCGGGAGAATTGGGGAGCCGGGCTGGAAGCGATCGCTGAGGGGGTCCGCCGGGTTGCGGTGGACAACCCTGACAGCCTGATTGTCTGGCCGGTCCACCCCAACCCGCTGGTGGTGAATACGGTGGCGCCCGTGGTGTGCGACGTGCCGAACGTCGTCCTGACCGACCCCATGGACTACGCGCAGTTCGCGCACCTGCTGGACCTCGCGCACCTGGCCATCACCGACTCCGGCGGCATTCAGGAAGAGGCGCCCGCACTCGGCACGCCTGTGCTGGTCACCCGCGACAGCACCGAGCGCCCCGAGGGTGTCGCTGCCGGGACACTGAAGCTCGTAGGCGCGAACGCGGATCGGATCGCCCGCGAGGCCACGCTGTTGCTGCGCAACGAGGAAGCCCACCGGCGCATGAGCGAGACGACGAATCCGTTCGGCGACGGTCACGCGGCCGAACGCATCGTCGGGGCGCTCGTGGACGCCGCACTCACGGAAAAACTCCGCCCCTTTGCTGGGTCCCTGATGGATTCCAGCCGTCTTGAGGAAGCCGTCCATGCCTGACGCCCTGAACTTCACTGACCTGCCACCGATCATCACGGTGCTGTTCTTCATCACGTTGGTCATCATCGTGGTGTCCCTGGTGTCCGCGGCGCTGCTCTTCGTCCTCGGCGGCATCGCCCGTCGACGGGCTCCCGCGCCCTCACCGGAGGGTGCCGACGACTACCTTTGGATCGCGCTGGTCCCAGCGCTCAACGAAGAAGTGACGATCCGCGACAGCGTCGAGCGACTGCGCGGGCTTCGCGCTCAGCATCGCCTGATCGTTGTGATCGACGACGGCTCCGACGACGGCACCGCTGCCGCGCTTGCGGAGTTGGCCGGCGACGACCTGGTCGTGCTGCGGCGAACAGCGCCCGAGGCACGACAGGGCAAAGCGGCCGCGCTCAACGCTGCCTACGAGCATCTCGACGAGCACATCCTGGGTGCGGGCGGCCGCTTCGCCAGTTGGCCCCGCGACCAAGTGATCATCGCGGTGGTCGATGCCGATGGCCGCCTCGACGCCGATGCCCCGATGTTCGTGGCGGGGAACTTCGCTGATCGCTCAGTGGGCGGCGTGCAAGTGGCGGTGCGGATCTACAATCGACGCCATCCCCTGGCGTGGTTCCAAGACGTCGAGTTCGGCGCCTTCGGGAACCTGTACCAGGCGGGACGCACTGCCTTTGGCACGGCCGGGATGGGCGGTAACGGTCAGTTCAACCGTCTTTCAGCCCTGGACACCGTGGCGATCGATGCCGCCGGGCCGTGGCGTGACACGCTCACCGAGGATCAGGACCTTGGACTGCGCCTGATCGAGATGGGCTGGGAGGGCCGACAGGAGTTGCGGGTCGCAGTGGAGCAGCAAGGCCTGTCCAGCCTACGCCGACTGCTGCGGCAGCGGACCCGGTGGGCACAGGGCAACCTTCAGGCGTTGCGGCACCTTGGTGTCGCACGGGCCGAGGGGCTCCCAGCAGCCGGCCGAGTGGACCTGGTCTGGAACCTCATGCAGCCGGTGCTCTTGCTGATCGTCGGCATCGCGACCCTGACTGCGCTCGGCCTCGCCATCACCGGAGTGCCGTTCTTGGGCGCCGGCGCCGCTTGGCCGCTGCTCCTAGCGATCTTGGTTCTGGCATTCGGCCCGGTCACCCTCGGCATGCTCGCATGGACGCGCGGACTGGGGATCGGGCCCCGGATCCTCGGCGTGCTGATCGCCGTGCCGTACGTCCTCTACACCTGGCTGCTCTGGCCGGCGTTGGTCCGGGCGGCCTGGCGGCAGGCCCGCGGGGCAACGTCGTGGGCGAAGACGCAGCGCGAACCTATCGCCGAGCCGAACGCGGCGGAGCAGATGCCCGTCGGTTGACCACAGATCGCGAGGGCCGGGACGTGCAAGCCGTCCCGGCCCTCGCGATCCACGGCACAGTGGCTGCTGCGATTCCGATAGGCTCGACCGCGTCCCCAGTCGGAGATGAGGGCGCATGGAGCGAATCGCGGGACCGGGCTCGTTGGCGGCTCGGCAATGGCCTCGACGACGCCGAGGTGCCGTCAGTCTGGTAGCTGCGGCTGGGTTGGCACTGACGCTCGCAGCGCCCGCGGGCCCGGCGCAGGGAGACACCCCGACCAGGTACTCCGACGGGTTCTCCGGCCTATCTGACGGGCAGCGCTGGACAGATGGTGATCACATCGGGGACGCGTGGGACGTGGTCTTTGCCGGTTACGGGGCGGTCACGCCGTGGCGGGAGCCCGGAATCCGCGCGCTGCGACTGGCTCCTGCGGTGGCCGACGACCCGCAGCGGACTCACGCCGCCCTCGTCGTCTCAACCAATGTGACGACATCCGACTGCCAGCGACTCACCGCTCGCGTGCGCACTACCGAGCAGTTGCGGCGCAACTCGGCCCCCAATCCGTGGGAGGCGGCATGGTTGGTCTGGTCCTACGACGACAACCAGCACTTCTACTATCTGGCGGTGAAGCCGAACGGATGGGAGTTGGGCAAGCGGGACCCGGCCTACCCCGGTGGGCAGCGCTTCCTCGCGACCGGCGAGTTCGCGACGCCAATCGGACAGTGGCGCGATATCCGCATCGTGCAGCGCGGGGATGTGCTCTTGGCCTGGCTCGATGGGGAGCGTCTCGTCCGATTCCAGGACCGCGAGCGTCCATACCGTGGCGGCGCGTTCGGCATGTACACCGAGGATGCCGTGACCGATTGGGACCGGATCAGCGCGCGCGCGTGTTGATGGTGGCACCCGGGTTGCTGGTGAGTCTTGCGTTGGCGTGTGGTGCCGGCTGCGGGCGCGGTCATCGGCGATCACGCCGGGGCAGGCGCGCGACAAGAGCAATGCGGGGTTGAACCCACGCTCAGTTCGCCACTGGGCCTGCCGCCCACTCGAGCGCAGCATCCGCACGCTGCATGGTCCCGGCGCCGAAGGGTTGGCCGGCATCTCGCGGTTCCTGCTGCGGTCCGAAGCAATTGCCAGTGCACGGATCGAGGGGATCGCACCGTCCCCGCAACAGGTGGCGCTTGCGGAACTCGGCCAATCCGAGGAAGTCCTCGGAATCCGGGAACAGGCGAGACTCGTCGCGAACACAGGGGTTGGGGATTGCGCGGCGACCGGAACTGCAGCCCGGGGTGGCCGATCGACGCCAGCTGCTCACTGCCGCTGGCGCCGATGGTGCTCCCGGCCGGGCGCTGCCGCTGGCTGCTGGAAGTCGAAGACCAGCAGTGGTCGGCCGGCTTCACCGTCATGCCCCCGAAATAGCCCGACGGGTGGGCGCCCCTGGTAGGCGCCCACCCGTCGGTGATGTTGCTGGGGAGGTCAGACCCGCTTGCGCCGGCTCGCGGCGAACAGTCCGCCGCCGAGGCCCAGTGCGCCGAGGCCGGCCACAACGCCGAGTGCCACGTTGGCGCCGGTGTCCGGCGTGGTCGGTCGCGTGCCGCCACCGCCGCTGTCGCCGGGAACCGTGACCTTGACCGGCGCGGCATCCTTGGCCTCACAGCCGTCGCTGGCCGTCTGGGACGCGGTGACCGTCTCGCCCGGCTGCGCCCCGGTCGCCACCGTGACCGTGCCGTCCGACCCCACCGTGCCGGAGCCGGCGGCAGCCCCGTTGACGAAGAACGTGACCGAGCAGCCCGGTGTCGCCCCCTGCACCGTCGCCGTGCCGTCCGCGCTGACGATGACCGAGAAGCCGGAACCCGCCCCGTCGGTCACCGTGACCTGCGTCGAGGCAGTCTCCTGGGCGCTCGTGCCAACGACCTCATACGTCCCTGGCGAGGTGGGCGCCGTCAGTTGCTTGGTAAAGGTTCCGGAATCCTGAGCCGCCACCGAGGCCAGCGCGAAACTCACGCCGTCACCGGCGCCGAGGAGGCCGCCGATCACGATGTCGGTCGGTCCGGCCGGGTCGGTGTTCTCCAGCGTGCACGAGAACGTGGCACCGGCCTCGACCGTCGTGGCCGTGCAGGAGATCGTCAGATCGACGCCCGGCGGATATGCTAGGGCAGGGGCGGCCGCAAGGCCGGTAAGAGCAATGACGCCGGCAATGGCCGCCGGCTTCGAGATCGCGCGCAGAGTTGCCATGGCGGCATCCTAGTAGCAATCCGGCACAGGTCTGCAAGCGAATTCCCACATTCTATTCGACGGGCAATCTCGCTGCAATCCTCAAGAAGTTTATCGCTGCGTGGCGAGTGGGCGCAATGTCCCTACGCGCCGTAACGATCTTCGTCAGCGCACGCTTGCCGATGGCACAATCTAGGTTATGCCGCGAACGGAACAGGTCGGGCGATTCGCCCTCGGGTTCCTCGGCGGTGCCATGGCCGGCGTCGTTGCGCTCGGGCTGTGGTTCGGTATCACCGGGGCGCTGGCAGCCCGCGATGCCCTGGCGCTGCGGGCCGAAGCCGACGCCATCGAAGGCGATCTACGCACCCGCAGCTATGCCTCCGCCGTCTCGGCTCTGCCGGACGCAGCCGCCCATGCCGCGAGCCTGCGCGATCGACTCACCGGCGCCCCCTGGTCGTGGGCGCAGCAATTCCCCGTCGTCGGTCCCTCAGTCGCCGCCGGTGCCGTCCTGGCCATATCGGCAGACCGGGTGCTCTCGGAGTTCGATGGTTGGAGTCACGGCCTGGTCTCGGCCAGCGCCAGCGGCGACATCGCCCTGGTCTCCGCCGCCCTCGCCGGTGCCGCCCCGGACCTCTCCGATACCGCGGTCGCTGCCCAGCAGGCGGCCGACGATGTGGCCGCCATCGACGCCGATGCCCTCCCCGCCCGTCTGCGGGCCCCAATGCGTTCCCTGCAACAGCAGGTCATCGACATCGTGGAACCGTTGGCGCACGGGGCAGCGGTCGCACGGGTCCTGCCCGGCCTACTCGGGGTGGACGAGCCAGTCCGGTGGCTGGTCGTGCTCTCGCAGCCGGGGGAGGCCCGCGGGTCGGGCGGCGGCTTCTATGGGGCCTACGCATCGGTGGTCGTCTCAGAGGGCAGCTTCGCGATGGAGTCCTCCCGGGCGAACGGGCCGGAAACCCGCGTGGCCCAAGACCTGTCGGCGTTGCCAGCCGAGTACCGCCGCCTCTGGGGAAGCGATGCGCAGTACCTCTGGGGCTTCAACCTGACCCGCCACTATCCCTACTCGGCATCGGTGGCGCGGGCGGCTCTCGACCCCGGCGCCGACTATGTGGTGTCGCTGGACCCGCGAGCGGTGGCCGGACTGCTGGCGTTGACCGGACCGGTCACCGTCGACGGAATCACGCTGGACCAGGGCAATGCGGAACTCTTCTTCGCGCGCGACATCTACCTGCGCTACCCGAATTCCTACGAGAAGGACCAGGTCATGCTGGCCTTCCTCGAGCAGGTCTTCGGCCAGTTGTCCGCCGCCCGCCTGGACCCGGAGTCGCTGTGGGAGGCGCTGGGCCCTGCGGTGGATGAGGGCCACGTCCAGGTCTGGTCGCCGGATCCGGAGGTGGCAGCGGCGCTGGCGGCGACGACCCTCAGCGGCGCAGTGCCCGAGAGCGGGCCGTGGGTGACCGCCGCCTTCAACAACACCGCCGGCAACAAGATCGACTCCTATGTCGACTCGGCGCTGGAGTACCGGGTCACCGGATCGTGCGCTTCGGGCACCGTGGACGGGGAGTTGTCGGCGACCCTGAGCCTGGCGCAGATCCCCCCTGGCCTGCCTGGCTACGTCTCCGGTCGCAACGACCGGCCGGATGCGCCGTACGGGACCACGAGCATGTACGTGCACCTGTATGCACCGCCCGGTGCGCAGGGCACGTCGTTTGTGGTCAACGGAGAGCCGGCATTAGTCACCTCCGGCACCGAGCTCGGGCGCCCGGTGTGGGGGACGAAGGTGCAGTTGGCTCCCGGCCAGCCCGTGACGGTGGCGGCCACCTTCACCCAGCCGGCGTACCCGGGCCAGCCCCTGGTGGCCCAACCGCAACCGATGGTGCAGGACGCAGAGGTAACCGTCGTTGACGGGCGGTCGTGCAGTTGATCGGTAGCTGTCACGAATCGGCGCCGACGTTTCGTGAGACCGTCGGCTCGTGTCGGGGTTTCGTGACCTTGCGGCGCGGCGCGGGCGGTAGATGAGTGAGAGTGCCTGTCCTGCTGGGGATTCTGGGGTTGTTGAGGACTCAGAACGGCCGAGCGGGAAGGCACTCTCGGGGTGAAGCGTCATCGGTTGCCGAATCGTGTCCCCTTCGCCGGCGCCAGGTACCGGTCGATCGACGCGGTCCAGGTACCGGTCGATCGACGCGGCGCTCATGGCCAGCAGCTCCTCCCTCACCTCGGCGCTGTACCGGCCCCGGCCGGGCACCGGCTCGGCATGGCGCTCCAGCCCGCCGAGCTGGGTGCGCATCGAGGCGGCGAGGTACTTCCCGCACTGCCCGCCCGAGGCCGCCCACACCTTCTGCAGCGCCTTCCTGGCGTCGTAGGAGAACGTGTCGGCCCGCCGCTTCCCGGTCGGCTCCGCGACCTGCCTGCCCGAGCCCGGCGGCCGCTTCGCCGCCGCGACCAGTCGCCGCCGGGCGTTGTCCCGCGACCAGCCGGTCACCGCCACGACCTGGTCCAGGATCCGGCCCTTGTCCTTCTTCGAGGCCGCCGCGTAGGCCTTCGCGTACTTCGCCGTGATCTCCGCCCGAGACGCCATCGACAACTCGCTTCCCATGCCCCACCGGCACGGTTTCGCGGGCACTCCTGCGTGAGGCGCCGAGCGTGCTTCGCGGGCAATGTCCGTACGTCTCGTTCGGGGGGTTGCGCACGGAGTCGAACATATGTACGATTCAGACGTCGGCAGGTGAAGCCCCCCAGCTGGGGCAGGGAAGAACGGCCGCGGATTCCGCGGCGATGGAGCAGGCGATCGGGGCCGGCGTCCATCGTCGTGGAGGTGCGCCGTGTCCTGTCCGGTCCTGGAGTCGCTGTCGCGGGCGGTCGACGCCGTGTCGGGCCTGCCCGTGCCCTCGGGCCTGGGCGCTGCCGCGGTGCTGGAGGAGCAGGCCCGCGTGCTGGCCGAGGCGGTCGCGCGCATGCAGCGGCAGCTGGCGGTCCGGATGGCGGCGCAGGAGCGGGAGGGCCCGCCGCCCACCGATGTCCGCGGCGACGCGGTCCGCGCCGGCCTCGGCGCCGCCCAGGCCGGCCGGCTGCGGCTGCTCGGCCGGTTCGCCGCCGATCACCCTGATCTGGGGGCCGCCTGGGCGCGGGGGGCGATCGCCGAGGACCACGTCGCCGCAGTCCGCGACGGCGCCGCCCGGCTCGCGGCCCCGCGGCTGCGCGAGGAACTGGTCGCGGCGGTCCTGCCGCACCTGCCGGCGCTGGACGCCAAGCGGGCCAGGCGGCTCGTGGCCCACGCCGTGGACCAGTTGCAGCCCGGCGATCCCGACAGCGAGGAGCTGTCCGACCACGCGGCCCGCTGCCTGGCCTGGTCGCGGACCCCCCGCGGCGGCATCGCGTTCCAGGGGTACCTGCCGGCCGCGGAGGCGGCCGCGTTCACCGGCGCGGTGGAGGCGCTGGTCGCGTCCCTGCGCGGCGAGGGCGACGGGCTGTCCCCGGGGCAGCGCAGGGCCGACGCGCTGGCGTCGCTGGTCGCCGCCGCTGGCCGGGCCGGGCTGCCGAGCGGGGGCGGGCTGCCCGCCGCGATGACGCTGACGGTGTCGCTGGCGGAGGCCTCCCGGGTCGCGCTGCGGGACCCCGCCGCCTTCGGGACCCTGTTCGAGGCCCGCCCGCACGGCGGCCCGGCCGCGGGCGGCTCGCCGTGCGGGGACGCCACCGCCCGGTTCGGGCTCTGCTGCGCCGCGGTGACCCCGGTGCTGCACGACGGGCCCGCCCCCGGCAGCCTGCTGGACCGGATCGCCCGCACCGGCACCCTGCCGCTGGCCGTGGGCCGCGGCGTCCGGCTGGCCACCCCCGCCCAGCGGCGGGCGCTGCAGGTGCGCGACGGCGGCTGCGCGATCCCCGGCTGCACCATCGGCGCCGCGCACACCGAGCCGCACCACGTGACCCCGTGGAGCCTCGGCGGTGCCACCGATCTGGACGACCTGGTGTCGCTGTGCTGGGCGCACCACCGGCTCACCGAACTCGGCAAGTACCGGTTCATCCGACGACAGCCCGGCCAGCCCAAACCCGCCGGCGCCCTCGAGCACCCGCTGTGGTGGATCCTGCCCCCGACCGCCTGAACCGCCGCGGCCGGGGGGTCGCGCCGACCTGCTTGCGCCACCGCACGGCCTGCGCACGTGCGGGGCTGCGGCATGCCCTCACATCCGCACCGGATCCCCGCCGCGCCGGTCGAAGGCTCCGGGCACATCGGGGGCCCGCTGAAGGGACCCTGCGGCGTTCGCGACGCGGAGCGGGTGGCGCGCTGGCGGCCGATCGGCCGTGATGACGGCGAAACAGTAGGTCGTGCCGGGTGGTCAGGCCGGTGTCCGTGACTGATGTCCGGTCGCCGATGGCAGGGCCACGGCGACGCCGGAGGCCGGGCAAGGGGCGGGTGGAGGCTGGGCAGGGCTGAGTCCCCGAGGGGCGGCGGCACGAGTCGGCGCGGTCATGGGACGCGAGCGGGGGCGTGGCGCGGCCACCAATCCGGCGGCGCCTCACCGCCGGGCAGGCACCGGCCTGGCAGGGGCGGAAATCCCGGTATCGGCGTCGGGGCTGGCCAGGGCGCGCTCGAAACCGGTGAACGCGTCGAGCAGTGCGGTTGCCTCGAAGGCCCGGTTCCTCCGGCCTATCGTGACCTGGCGGACCACGCCGGCATCGACGAGGCGGGCGACGGCATCACCGGTGGCCTGGTAGCTGCGCCCGAGGCGCTCGGCTGCTGTGGTGACGCTGAAGACCGGCAGGGATGGCAGCGCACTGATGAGCAAGTCCAGGGTGGAGTTCGCCCGCACTCCTCCGGCGTCCGCCCGGATGGCCGCCTCGAGTGATGCGAGGTCGAGCGCGAACTGCGCTGCATCCCGGCATGCGCGCGACGTGGCGGTGAGGAACAGCCCGACCCAGTCGAGCAGTCCCGGGACGGGATCGCCGTCGGTCCGTGTCGCGTCGAGGGCGTCCACATAGCGGCCGGCCTGCGTCGCGAGGATGAGGCTGATCGGCGGCAGGGCGCTGGAGGTCACCCCCCGGCGCCGCAGCACCAGTTGGACCAGGGCGCGTCCGGTGCGCCCGTTGCCGTCTGCGAACGGGTGGATCGTCTCGAACTGCGCGTGGGCCACGGCGGCCTGCAGGAGCGCCGGATGGTCGTCGCCGGACACGTAGTCGCACAGATCGGTGAGCAGTGCCGGCACCTCGTCTCTCGGCGGCGGACGAAGGCGGCGGAGCAGGGGTTCAGGACGGCCGCCTGGCGGTGATCCGGCGGCCCGCTCGGCTGCGGCGCAATCGTTCGCGTCATCGACGTGATCGCAGCCCTCCCTGGGCCAGGGCCGGCAGCGCACGCGATCAGGGGTACGCGCGGTAGCGGCAGTTGCGGTCCGCACGGGGGCTGCCCGTCGGGTTGCCTGGCCACACCCGTTCGACGTATCGACCCATAGCGCCTCCGTGTGTTCAAGGTTAGCGAGCAACCTGGAATATGGAGATCGGTTGTTGAAGGTCGGACAAGCACTGCCGGGGAGCGCGGGGGTGGTGGCCGCCCAGGTTGAGCATGCCCGAGCGGTGCGGGCCTGCCCGCCTCGACCGTCCGCCCACACGTCGCCGAGTTCGCCGCTGCGCGGGTGTGCCGTCTCTTGCCCGTCCGCGCTTCCCACGCGGCGAGCGCTCGTTCAGGGCTGCTTTCAGCGAAGCGTCCGGGCACTGCGGGCGACGCTGACGAACTGTCGACTCGGGATCGAGCAAGCGCCAGACTGCCGGCATGACGAGACGGGAGTTGGAGCTGATCAGCTTCGAGGACGCCGTGCGCTTCCACCCCTTGTGGAGCGAGGAGGACCGGCAGGCCGCGCGCGCCGCCATCGCCTGGGCCAGGAGCCGCGACCCCGGTGTCCGCGCAGGCGTTCCAGCGGCGCGGCATCGGGTGGTGCTCGTCGGATCCGACGAGCGGACCATCGTCACCCTCCGGGAGGGCTACCTGCGCATCCACGACCCGGCACGGCCCGCGTTGGACGGCGCGGAGCCCGGAGTACGGCCCCGCAGCTGGGAGATACCTCTGTCCCGCCGACAGCGCCGCCGCTGAGCTCCCGCGCCCGTCCGGCGTGACCCGAAGGTGCTGTGGGACAGGGCAGTTACGCGAACTGGGCCTATCGGACATCACATGCGATGCGCCAGGAACCACCGGATGCAGGCCGAGCGTCATTCGCGACCGATCACCGAGATGGTGTTGTCGAAATCGTCGAGGATGTAGACCGCCGACCCGTCCGGTGACGCCACGGTGTACCACCAATTCTTCCCGTCCTGGACGGTGGCGGCGACGGTGTTGGTCGCGGTGTCGATCACCGATACCGTGCCGTTGGCCTGGTGGGCGATGTAGACGGCCGAGCCGTCGGGCAGCGCCGCACCCGCTGACAGCCCCCATGCGGCGCCGCTGGGGACGGTGGCGGTGACGGTGTTGGTGCTGGTGTCGATCACCGACACGGCGCCGTCTTCGTAGTTCGCGACGTAGATAGCGGACCCGTCGGGCAGTACGACCGGAACCGTTGGATGGCCGCTGAGGCTGATGGTCTCCGTCACCGTGTTGGTGCTCATGTCGACCACCGAGACTGTGCCGCCTGCGGGTACGTAGAGCGCCGACCCGTCGGGCAGCACCACCGGGAACGCCGGGTTGCCTCTGACCGGGATCCTGGCCGTCACCGTGTTGGTGCCCGTGTCGATCACTTCCACCGTGTCGTCGCCCTGGTTGGGGATGTAGACCGCCGAGCCGTCCGGCGACACCGCCGGGATCCAGAACTCCAGATTCTGCGGGGGCTTCCCACGCTCCGGCCCTCCGCTGACGCTGATGGTGGCCGTCACTGTGTCGGTGGCAGTGTCGATCACCGACACCGTCCCATCAGCGCCATTGGGGACGTAGACCGCCGACCCATCGGGCAGCACCAGTGGCCACTGGGGCCAACCACCAACCGGGATCGTCGCCGTCACCGTGTTGCTGCTGGTGTCGATCAGCGAGACCTTCCCATCGTCCCCGCCGATTGGGACGTAGACCGCCGAACCATCGGGCAGCACCGCTGGGCGTGTCCACGGCGCCCCGCCTACCGGGACCGTGGCAGTCACGGCATTGCTGCTGGTGTCGATCACGGAGACGGCGTCGCCGGTGGGCTTGTAGATCGCCGACCCGTCCGGCAGCATCACCGGGTAGATCCAGTAGCCTTCGTCGCTGCCAGGGATGGTCGCGGTCACCGTTGTCGGGTAAGAAGCAGTGGCGCCCTGCGGCCCTTCTGATCCCGACTGGTCGGCGCAGCCTGCGCCCACAGTCGCCAGGACCAGTGCAGCCACCAGGGCCACTGCTCGGCGGGTCACGCTCGCCATGCTCATTCCCACCTCCGCACAGGTGCTCCCCACCCCCGCGCAGGCGCTGGGAGGGGTGCCCTCTCCATCCGAGTCTCCGCCGAGACAAGCAGCGCTGACAGGGGCGAAGGTCACCGTGCACGGCGTCACCGGCAGCGTGGTGGACAAGGTGCGACGGGCCCCGGTCGCCGCCGCGAGACGGCGCTGCAGGGCTTCCAGCACGGCCGCTGCTTCTACTGCCACGAGCGGCTGGACGGGGTCGTGGCCGTCCACGTCGACCACGTCTACCCTCACGCGCTCACGACCCGGCCCGGCTGGCGGGGGCCGGACCTGAACGGCGTCTGGAATCTCGTGGTCGCCTGCGCCGCCTGCAACCTGCAGAAAACGGACCGGCTCCCCTCTGGGGAAGAGGTCGGTCGGCTGCTGGCCCGCAACGTGGCGATCCTGCGCTCCCCGCACTCGCTCCGGAAGAGCATCCTCCTCGCCGCAGGAGGGGGTACCGGTACCCCGGCAGTCGACCAGGCTGCCTTCCTGCGCGGGGTCGACCGGGCCGCCCACTTCGCTTGATGGCGGCGCGGAGCTGCGTGCGCCCGACGGTCCGCGCCCCTTCCATAGCGGGCAGACGTGCCGCTGTGTGACATCGCCGGGAAGCAGCCCGGAAGGCATGGCCTCGGCCTCCTGGACGGTGTGCGCGCGCTGCCGGTCGGCCCCGTGGGGCGCGGCGCAGCGCCTCGCCGAAGAACGCGCCGCGGGGCAGCAGGTCCAGCGCGAACCTCCACCGTTCACACGTTCTCCCTGCCGCCCTGCAGGCAATGCCGGGGGTCGCCCTCCCACGACACCTCGCGCAGCAGGCGGCCGATCGGCGGAGTCATCGCTGGGGTATCGACGGGTCCACTGCGGCGGGTGCGCGGGGCCGTTGCCGCCACCTGCATCACCGCTACCCCGCGTGCGCGACAGCGGGCGATTGGGTCGCCGAGGACGGTCTCATCCGGCGGGGAGCCTTTGAGGATCCGCGTGTCCTCACAGCGGCAAGTTGCGCTACTGGAACTGCTGTTCAGTGCATAGGGCGGCTACCGCATCGGCGTCGAGTGCGAGCAGTTCGACGAAGGCCGAAACCTTGAACCAGTTGCTGTTGGGCCGGTCAGGCTTCGCGCTGACCTCGTATTCGCGTGTCCGCCATTCGCCCGAATCGATGTCTTTGGCGAGGTACGAACCCTTGAACCCCGATTGCCTGCCCATCCACTTGTAGGGGTAGTCCTCGCCATCGCGGCGGGAGCCGCAAACGATGTCCCGCCCACTGAGCTTGGCGTCGGCGTTGGCCAGGAACGTCGCCTGTTTGGCCACCAGTTGCGGATAGGCGGCGATGGCGTGGGCGAGCACGTCCGACCAGAAGCCTGCGGCACTGCCGCTCAGTCGGTCCCGGACTTGTTCCCAGGTGACGACGCTGTCGACCGTTCCGGCTTTGAGGTGCAGCTCCGCGACGAGCGGCTGCGGGACGAGAAGGACGTGCCGGACCCGGTCGCGCTCCAGCCGCAGCACCCTCTGCCAGTTGTCGATCAGCGTGCGCTGGCGGGCCAGCTGCTCGCTGAGGCCGGCGTTCGACGGCCGGTCATACATCTTCGCCTCGACAACGAGAAGCCAATCCGGGCCGGTCAGGACGAGGTCGGGAGTGTCCCCGGCGGCTCGCTTCGGCCAGCGCTGCTGGTCCTGCTCCGTGTACACGGATTCGGCGAAGTTGTACTCGGTGAAGAACTGCAGGTCGGGCTCCGCGGCGTCGGGATCCACCGCTGCATCCAGGCCGCAGAGATCTAGGAAGTCGTTGAGGGGGCCGAACCCGTGCCCGGTGAGGATGCCGGGCAGCACGGTGCCCGTGAAGTACCTTTCCTTGCGGTTGAACGGCAGTCGCTCCGCCGCCAGCGCCGCCTGGGACTTCGTCATCTCCAGGGCCTTCCCGTTGTCGAGCGTCGTTTGACTGGCAAGGCTAGCCGACCGTTGTGGTCCTAGGGAGTCGGGCGCGAGGCGGCGCTACGGCGGGGCGCTACTGGGTCAGGCTCCACTCGACGACCCGCAGGTTGTCCTGAACAACACCGGATCGCAGCGCGGCCCACAGCCAGCGCCGCTGCGTTTCTCGGATGCGGTCGGCCCCGGCCCGTTTCAGCTCTTGGAAGCGCACTTCGCCGCCCCGCCAGGCGACCACATCGACCATGCCGCTGACGGATGGCTTGGCGGGAGCCAGTCCCGCCGACCCGCTTGGGCCACCGCACCGCCTGCGCACGTGCGGGGCTGCGGCATGCCCTCACATGGGTGCCGGGTCCCCGCGCGCGCCGGTCGAAGGCTCCGCGCACATCGGGGGCCCGCTGCAAGGGCACAGCCTGGGCGGTCGCCGGGGCTGTCGGTCGGCACCGGCAACGAGTTCCCGTAGGCCGGCGGCGGGAACGCGGACGAGCACCGCGGCGTTGCGGAACCGGTGCGGACCGAAACCGGGCCAGGCCGGTCCCCGCGGCGCTACGCTCGCGGCACACCGATGGCAGGAGCGGGCATGAACGAGGGCACATTCGGGGAGATCCGGCTCTTCGCGGGGACGTTCGCCCCCGTGGGGTGGGCGTTCTGCGACGGGTCGGTGCTGCAGATCCGCGACAACATGGCGCTGTTCAGCCTCCTCGGCACGCAATTCGGCGGCGACGGCCAGACCACGTACGCGCTGCCGAAGCTGGACCCGCTGCCGACCAGCGGCCCCGGGGCGACGCCGGTCCACTACATGATCTGCACCCAGGGGATCTACCCCCAGCGGGACTGAGGCCGCGCGGTTCGCGTGAGAGGCGCCGGCCCCGAACGCTCCGGAGACGGTGCCATGCCTCGGCACGGGGGTGTGCCGCGCATTCGCCGGTCACGTACCGCGCTGGGCCCGGTCGGCGATGCCCGCGCTGCTCGTGGCGGCTGCCGTAGCCCTGCGATGTGCCCGTCGGCTGGAGGAGGAGGCGCCATGCTGACGCACGAGGTCCGCCCCGCGGCGTAGATCGCGTCCGCGCCGATCCGCACCGGCTCCGCTGCTGGACCGGGTGGAGGTCGCCGGGGTGCCAGCCGGCGTGAGTGGGACCCGCCGGGTCGTCATTTCCCTCGCGCGTCTGCTGGGCGCGGCGGGGCAGGCACGCCGAGGGGTGCTGGGCCTGCTGGGCCGGGCGGCCCCAGGGCATCGGTGACCTTCCTCTGCCCTGTCCCGGCTTGGCCGGTGTGGCATAGGGAGGTGGCTTGATGAAGGGTGCAGACTCCTCGCCGGGGAAGGCGAACACGTCCCCGGATGGCCGCGGGTACTACTTCGTGGCCGACTTCGCCGTCATCTGCGACGGTGTCGTGCGGCCCTGGTGGGTCAGAGTGCCCCCGACATCGTGCTGTGCAAGTCGGGTCCCGCGGTCGGCAGCGCGACAGCCCGAGTCGAGGACTCGCTCGGTTCGGACTACACCGCCTTCGCCGACGCCGAGGTGACCCTGCGCCCGGCCAGGGCCCTTGCTGGGGTCGGCGTCGCTGGACCTGGTGGCGGCCTTCGTGCCGGCGGTCGGGTTCTGAGCTCGGGACTCCCGCCTCTGGTGGAGCCATCGCTGTGGGGCTATCCGTGGAGTGAGTGGCGTTCCTGCTGAGGGGACTCATCGCTGGCCCGGGATCGCCGACGGGGAGATGGACGACATGACTGATCAGATGCACGCAGCCCCTGAGCAGGATGGTGCAGCGGGCGCCACGGAGCAACCGGCGGGGGCAGTCCCGACGACGCCACCTGACGCACCGCCGCCCCAGCAGCCCTACGGCCAGCCGTGGCTGCCCCCGCAGCCTTACGGCCAGCCGTGGGCCAACCAGCCGTGGCCGCCCCAGCAGCCCTACGACCCGTCCACCTCCGCGCCTCCCGCCGCGCCGCCGGCGAAGAGCCGCTTCGGCATCGGGTTCCTGGTGGGGTTCGGCGTCGGCTTCGCCGTGCCCGTGGCGGGGTTCTTCCTCTTCCTTGCCATCTCCCTGCAAGGGGCGCCCGCCAACCTCGGCGACTCCGAGCGGGCGGACGTGCTCTATGGGCTGTGCAATGAGGGCGAGATGGTCGCCTGCGACACCCTGTACCTGGAGTCGGCCATCGATTCGCAGCTGGAGGAGTTCGGTGCCACCTGCGGCGGGCGGGTCACCATCTGGCAGGACGGCAATTGCATCGAGGCTGCCATCGAGGCCGGGTAACACCCCAGCTTCTCCTACGCGGGAGCGCTGAGCATCAGCGTGATCGTGGACCCGGACGCCGTTCCCGACGCAGCCGTGCTGACGGAGGCACTCCAGGCCGAGCTGGACTCGCTTGCCCAGGCCCACCGAAGGGCCCAACCCTGAGGTCGGACCCAACCGGGCGGTGCTTCGTCCACAGATCCGCATGTCTGAGGAGCGATCGCGCCGCGAATGTGCGAACATATGTTCGAACGATGGGGGAGGCTGGATGCAACTGGTGACTGTTGCCCCGCTGCCGGGGGAGTCGGTGCTCGAGGTCGCAGGGGTCGCGTGGTTCCGGGAGTGGTGGGACGCGCGTCGGCCCGGCTGGGTGGAGGCGTCGTGGTGGTCGATGCCGGTGCGCGAGGACGTCGCGAAGGTGCTGTCCCTGCCCGCCGGTCCGGCCCTGCTGACCGTGCTGCAGGAACTGGCGGCGGGCCGGTGTTCGGCCGAGCACGCCGGTGAGGCGATGCCGGGCGACCCGGCGCCGGGGTCTGCCCCGGGCTTCCCTTGCGGCTGCCAACTCGTAGTGCTCGCGGCGTGGCGGGCGGTGACGAACTGGACCGCCGTCCGATCGGCGCAGGCCCTCACCGAAGCGGTCGGCCCGGAACCCGTGGCGGTCCGAGCGGACGGGGTGCGGCCCGGCATCGTGGACCCGGCCCGCGAGGAGGTCGCGGTGGCGACCCGAATGGTGCCGAATTCCATGGCGGTGGTGATGCGTCGTGCCCGCGCACTGACGGCGTTCCCGGAAGCGGCCGCGCTGGCCAGCGAAGGGGTGCTGCCGCTGTGGACGGTGGAGCAGGTCTGCCAGTCCGCTGCCCGGCTGTCCGACGAGGACGCCGAGCGGGTCGTCGCCGAATGGTGCCGGCGGGTGCGCGTGCGGGCGAGCGGCCGCAACCCGATGAACGGCATGGGCGCGATGAAGTCCGCCAACCGTCTGATCCTGGCCGCCCCGAGCTACCGCGAGCTGCGCGACCGGGCGCGGAAGGGCCGCCGGGTGGAGGTGTGGGGCAACGGCGACGGCACGGCGACGCTGTCGGCGGTGCTGCCGGAGGAGTGCGCGCACCGCGTGTATCGGCGGCTGAGCGCGATCGCGCGGGGCCTCGACGACGCGGACGACGATCGGTCCATGGACGCCAAGCGGGCCGACACCCTGGTCGACGTGCTGCTGGGGACGATGCCGTCGCAGGCGGCCGGGGTCGAGGTCAACGTGACGATCCCGGCGGAGTCCCTGCTCGGGCTCACCGACGAGCCCGCCGAGGTGCCCGGGGTGGGCCTTCTCCCGGCCGACGTGGCCCGCGCGCTGGCGGCGGATGCGACATGGCGGGCGTGGCTGACCGACGCCGGCGGGACCGTGGTCGCGACGTCGGCGGCGACGTACCGTCCCACTGCGGAGTTAGCCAGGCTGGTCCGCGCCAGACACCCGGAGTGCCGGATGGTCGGGTGCCGCAAGCCCGCGCAGGCGTGCGATATCGACCACGCCGTACCGTGGCCGCGGGGCGAGACATCCGCAGCGAACCTCGGGCCGCTGTGCCGCCGGCACCACGTGATGAAGACGCACTACGGCTGGGGGCTCGACGCGGAGGCCGAGGTCTGGCGCACCCCCGCCGGTGCCGAGGTCAGGGTTGCTGCGTGAAGCAGACGCGCCCCGTCTCCACCGGCGCCGCCCGGGTCAGCCCCTACAACAACCCTCGCAGCGCCTTGAGGTCCGCCTGCCACCCGTCCACCGCTTCCTTCACCGCTGTCAGTCGTTCGTCGGACTGCTCCTCTTCCTCGGCCAGCGCCCCCTTGAGCGCTTCCATGTTCGCGCCGAGGAGCGCATCGGCCGACAGCCGCGCGAGGTCTCGGCTGTCGAGCAGCCGGCGCGTCGCATCTCGTGCGGCCGCGGCCTGCTCCTCGGCGGCCTCTGCGGCGGCGAGGAGCGCCTGCAGCCCGGCGCGGGCCTCGCCGATCAGCGCGTCGGCGGTCTCGCCGGCCGGGTCGTCGGCGGCGTTGCGGCGCAGCCGGCCCACCTCCGGCGGCACCACGACCACGGCGCCGGGGCGCAGCCGATCGAAGTCCAGCGTGGGATTGGCCTCCCGCAGCGCCTCCACCGCGAGCCGGCGGCTGGCGGCGCTGGCGCGGTTGGGCAGCAGACGGGCGGCGATCGCGGCCGCGTCGCGCTGGTTGTCGACGATGAACAAGTTCGGCATGGTGCTCCCTCTAGAAGCCGCTCGGATTGAATTGGTCCCACGGCGACGGCAGCGCCCCGCCGGACACCTCGATCCCGTCGGTGGCCAAGTTGCCCAGCACGGCCAGCCGCTTGGGGTCGACGTCGAGGCGGGCGGTCGGTTCGCCGCCGCGCAGGCGGTTGGCGTTGATGGACGCCGCCTCCGCGATGACGTGCAGCGCGGGCGCCGCGCCCCGCCTGGCCTGCAGGTGGTTGGCGGAGGCCACGACCTCGCCGGCCACCCCGATGAGGGCCGCGGCCAGTTCGCCGCTGCCGGAGACGATGTTGGCGTCGGCCGTCACCGCCGCTGGGGAGCGGACATCGGCGGCCAGCGCGAACGCAGCCTCCGGCCCGACGACGAACGTCGCCGCTCCCGAGGCCACCGCGTAGTCGTCGACGCCGACGATCTGCGGCTCGCTCTGGTCGGTGTCGGTACCGATGAGCAGGCCGCGGAATGCACTGGGGCCGTCCTCATCGACATCGACCGGTTGCCGACGGACCGCGTTGCCGGACACCTGGGTGCGCAGCAGGCGGCCCTGCACGCCGATGCCGAGATCCCGGCCGCCGGACTCCGGGAAGCCGATCCGGTCCACGGAGTTCCCGGCCACCCGGGACTCCACGCACGCCAGCACCTGGATGCCGGTGGCCGAGCCGAGGGCCGCCCGCGCCGATCCGACCCCGTGCACGGTGTTGGACTCCACCGACGCCCGGGTCGCCCCCACAACCTGGATCCCGACGGTCCGATCGGTGGCGTCGGACTCGCGCGAGGCGATGTCGCGCACGGTGTTGTCCGCGATCGCCACCGACTCCGCCTGCGCCTTGCCGGTCATGACGATGCCGTGCAAGGCCCGTTCGATGAGGTTGCGGCTGCCCTCCAGCGACGTCGCCGGGGCCACCACGGCGATGCCGCGGCCGCCGATGTCCTGCACCTGGTTGCCGGTGATCGTGGTCGGCCCGCGCAGCAGGCCCAGGGACGCTGCGGACACCACGATGCCGTCGGCGCGGGTCTCCAGGCTGGCGGCCGTGCCGGTGATCTCGTTGTCCGCGACCGTGAAGCCGCTGGCGGAGACCTCGATGCCGGAGCCGTCGGTCAGCAGGACGTTGTCCGCCACGGTGCACCCGTGGCCGGGCGGGATCGAGCCGAGCAGCCGAATCCCGGCCTCGCTGGCCCGCAGCACGGTGTTGCCGACGATCCGGTTGCCCAGCACATGCGCCACCCGGCCCGACAGGTCGATCCCGCGGGCCCCGCACAGCAGCAGGTTGCCGGACAGCTCCAGGCCGGAGGTGAGCAGCGACTGCTTCCCGTCGCCGCCGCGGATGCCGACACCGGCGACCACGACGCAGTCGCGGATCGCAGGGAAGAGGCTCGCGCCGGCCAGTTCCACGGCCGCCGCCGGGCGGTCCGGGCCGCTGACGCTGACCAGGGTCACCGCCTCGACGCAGGCCCGCGCCGTGCCGTCCAACAGCACACCGGGCCGCGCCCCGCCGGAGATGACGGTCAGTTGCTCGACCGTGACGAAGGCGCTGTGGCGCACCACGATGCCCGCCGCCTTGGCGAACAGCACGGTGCGCAGCCCCTGACCGCGGATGCGCACCGAAGAGGTCCCCTCGACCAGCACGCCGCTCTCGTCGAGGTGGTAGGCGCCGACCGCCAGGCACACCGTGCCGCCGCCGGCTTCCGCGACCTGCGCCACAGCCGCCTGGATCGTCAGGGCGCCGCTGGCGTGGGAGGCCGGGGTGACGCAGACGGTGCAGTCGCTGCAGCTGGATCCCTCGCCGTCGCACTCGCACTCGGCCGGCCACAGCGTGCGGCAGTCGTTCTCGCCGTCCGGGAAGGTCACGACGGCGAGCCGGGCGTAGTGGCGGTGCACGCCCAGCGGCGGCGCCTTCGTCAGCGGCTCCACCGAGGCTTCGGCGGCTCGGGCCGCGAAGACCCAGTGGTCGCCGGGCCGGAAGTCCGCGCCGGTGGCGGAGAAGCTCACCACGACGCCGTGCTCGAGGACGACCGTCGTGGCCGCGTTTGCCGGGACGGTGATGACGCCGGTCGCGGTCGGGGCGTCGAGGTTCTCGAGGTTGCCTCCGGCCCCGGACGTCACCTGGCCGCGCTGGTCCCAGCGACGCACCCGCAGGTGCCGGGCGGCGGCCTGCGCGGGCGTCATCGCCAGATCCGCCGGCAGGGCGGTGGCAAACGAGATCGTGCCGTCCTGCTCGTGGACCTCGATCTTGCGCATCTCGCCCGGGGTCGCCCGCCAGTTCGCGGTGGTCGTCGAGGATCTCCACCCAGTCGTCGTCGTGGAAGCCGAGCACCGCGTCCTTGCCCAGCGACGCCGGCCGGATCGCGGTCGCCCCGGGCAGCACCTCCAGCACCGGCGACACGACGCAGGCGTTGTCGCGGGACCACTTGAACGTCGCGGTGCCGGGCTTGCCGCCGGTGTGCACCTCGACGCGGTAGGTCTGGTTCTCCAGGCCGCGGTAGCCGCCCACCGGGGGCAGCTCGCACGGGTCGTCGGTGTCGGCCACCGGGATCGTGCCGACGGTCAGCCGGGCGCCGGACGGGGCGATGACGGCCGGCCAACCGGTGATGTCGGCATCGGGGGTGGTGCAGGTGTCGGAGGCGTCCAGCGGATGCAGGCGGACCTGCCAGGCGATCTGGGTGCGCGCGGTGGTGTCCACGGCGATCGCCGGGTCCACCAGGTCGGGATCCTCCAGGTGCGTGACCTCCCGCTGCCACACCTCCAGGTAGGCCAGGTGGCGGCCGGACGTGGGCAGCGGGTCCGGGGTGGGCCAGTACGGCTGCTGGTCGTAGGGGGTGTCGGCGCTGCCGTGCTCCTCGGCCAGCATCGGGTCGAACGCCGCCGCCCCGGTGCCGTGGTTCTCCGCCAGCAGGCCGTCGACGTACATCCGGCCCCGGCCGATGCTCAGCTTGCCCCCGGTGAGGGAGACCCGGAAGCCGTCGGGGGTGGTGCGCGGCACCACGGCCACGCCGGCGATCCCGGTGGTCGGGCCGGGGCTGTCGAGGTCGGCGATCCCGGCGCGGATCCGGCGGTCGACGATGTCGGTCAGGTCGTTGAAGTCGGCGTCGAGCAGCAGGCGGCCCTGCTGCAGCACCACCCCGGCGAAGTCGCGGTGGGCCTCGAATCGCACCCGGCTCAGATCTGCGCCCATCGGTCGCTCCTCACGTCGCGTACCAGGAGCCGGCCTGGAGGCCGAACCGCAGGTACTCGTCGAGCCGCAGCAGCAGGTTGGCCTCCCGCTGCGGCGTGGACAGCAGGTGCGTGGCACCCATTTCGCTCTCGTCGTCGGCGCCGGTCCGGATGGCGTCCGGGGTCGCGGTGGACAGTTGGAGATAGGCCGGATCGGCGAACTGCAGCGCGGTGAAGCGGGGCCTGATCCCGGCCCGCTCGGGCTGGCAGCGGTAGCGCTTCGGCACGCGGGAGTCCGCCGGCACGAAGCTGTAGCGCAGGCAGCCGACCTGGCGGCGGCGGGCGTGGACGGCGGCCAGCCGCGGATCGCCGGTCGGCAGGGCGGCCAGCAGGATGCTGTTCGAGGCGTCCAACCGGGTGCAGTGGATGCCGCCGATGATCGTGCAGGCCACCAGCGCGACGTCGCCGGCCGGGGCGGTCCCGTCGCCGATGGCGGTGTCGGCCTGCGAGGTCACGGTCCGGCTGCCCGGCGGTCGGCCGCAGACCGCGACCGCCTCGATCTCGCCGGCGTCGATGGCGCTGTCGGTCAGCTCGACGTTCGACCCCTCGACCGCGACCACCGGCCCCAGGATCGAGCGTTCCACGACGACCTTGGCGAAGGGATCCAGCACGAGCAGGCTGGCCCGGTCGGCGTGCCCGGGCCGGTCGTCGGTGGTCCGCGCCAGACCCGGCACCAGGGTGCAGTTGCGCAGGATCAGGGTCCGGGGCTGGGTATCGCCGACCTCGTCGATGACCAGCGGGGCGCCGGCGATGCGCAGGCCGTCCAGCACCACGGTCGTGTTCGGGGCCAGCGCCAGTCGCAGCGGCCGGTCAGGTGCAGGGTGGGCTGCGCCTGCTGGCCGGCCTCGACGCGCAGGTCGGCCGACGCGGTGAGGGTCACGGCGCCCCGGTAGGCGTCGCTGTCGATGATCCGCACTGTGCCGCCGGTCTGCACCGAGTCCAGGGCCGGCTGCAGCGGTTCGGCGTCGGAGGCGTCCACGACCGGGGTCGGCGCGACGGCGGCCTGCCGGGTCGAGGCGCCGGCGCCGATGGGGACCGCCTGCCCGTACGCCCAGGTCGCCAGGATCCGCTCCCCGGCACCCAGCGCCGTGCCCAGGGCCACCCGGCCCAGCACCGGGTCGACGGCGACCGCGCCGGTCGGCGGCTGGTGCGCCCAGGTGGTGGGCGAGGTGTCCGACAGGTCGCAGATGCGGATGTCCTCGATCCCGATCTCCACCGGGTCGGCACCGCCGCTGTGCCGCTCCAGCAGCAGCGTGGCGCGCGGACCGTAGTAGGCGCCCAGATGGTCGGAGAGGAACCGCCGGCCCAGCGGCAGCGGCACGTCCAGCGGGCCGGCCAGGCTGGTGATGTCCGGTTCGCTGCGGGGCAGGCCGAACAGCGGGGTGTCCACGCCGAGCGGGTGCAGCCGGAAGCGCCGGCGGTCGGCGTGCTCCACCAGGGGCGAGCGGCGCACCGGGACGGCCTGGGTCCGCCACAGGACCAGGCCCACGTTGCCGATGTTGTGCCGGCCCGCGGCGTGCGGCGCGCGGGCCGCGATGCGCCGCACGTCGGCGGTGTGCGCGAGGTCGTCGAAGGCGGCGTGCTGCTCGGTGATCCAGCCCAGCGCCTCGTGCTGGCGCATGTCGACGGTTGCCCGGGCGTGCGGCCGGGGGTGGTTCATGTACTGGGTCGTGGCCAGGCGCTCGAAGAACTCCACGGCCCGGGCCGGCCATCCGGTGACGTCGCGGGCCATCTGCTCCAGCATCGCCGCGGTGCCCTTGCGGCGGCGGTAGGCGATCGTGTTGGCCACCTCGGCGCGCGGGGAGGCGACCTCCGGCACGACGCCGTGCAGCACCCGGTAGCCGATGAGGTCGCCGATGTAGGGGGCCGCCCAGCGGGCGCAGGTCTCGATGAACTGGTCGTCGGAGAACTGGTCGAGGTCCTCGGCCAGCACATCCACCTGATCGGCGATGACGCCGATGAGTTCGGCCAGCACGCCGCCGGTGTCCGCGTCGCGGATGCGGTGGACCGCGGGCAGCAGGTCGAACAGGCGCTGGGCCGTGGCGGTCATCGGGGTCGTCATGGCATCACCTGCAGCCAGTCGAGGCCGTCCGGCGACAGTGCGAGGAGTTGCGCGGCCAGCGCCTTGCCGCCGACCGCGCGGGCCGGTTCGGCCAGCAGGCGCGGCTGCAGCGAGGGGCTGCCGCCGAGGTAGAGCCGGTCCAGGTCCACGCCGAGCACGCCGACCACGGAGGCGGCCACCGCGACCACCGCCGACTGCTGCACGTGGGATCCGATGGACCGGGCCGCCGCGGCGTAGGTGGTGCGCAGCGCCTGCTCCACCGCCGCCAGGACCAGGGCGTCCTCGCGCGCCGGATCGACCGCGATCTTCAGCGCGAGGCGCACCATCGCCGTGCGGCAGGCCAGCACCTCGACCCGGACGTGCGGATCGCCGTAGTCCAGCAGCGACCGCTGCAGCCGGCTCAATGTGGTGGGGGGCGGCTGCCCGCCGGCGCCGTCGGCGACGCTGACCACGATCGCGGGCCCGGCCAACAGCGGCAGCACGGCCGCGCTCGCCTTGCCGATGCCGGTGTAGGCCAGCGCGAAGTCGGCGTAGTCCTGCAGGGACACCGCACGGCCCAGGGTCCGCACCGGCAGCGGGATCGCCGTGCGGGCGCGCTGCGCCGACTCCGGGTCCACGCCTCCGGTCGCGGGCAGCGGGTTGGTGACGCCCTTCAGCCCGAGCGGCCGGTCCAACGCCATGCTCAGCTGGTCGGCCCGCACCGTGCCCGCGGTCCCCAGCCCCTTGCGGTACCTGGCCCGCAGGTTGTTCGAGCCGGTGGGAGGCCGGGCGCCGCGGACGCCGTCGCCGAACACCACCGACTGCGACCCGTCGGGCTCGTCGCGGGTGGTGTAGACGTGGTCGGTCGGGCCGGCGGCGTAGCTGGTCGCCACCTGTCGCCACAGCACATCGTCGACGCGGACCTCCAGGGTTGAGGCGGTGCCCTCGGGGGTGTCGGCCGGGACGTGCGTGAGCGGTCCCTGGGCCAGCGGTGCCGTGAGGAAGCCGACCGCGGCGTCGCCGGACCCCAGGATCTGGGTGACCGTCTCGCCGTGCGTCGCGGCGGCGACGTTGCCGAGCACGACCGCGCTGTCGCGGTCCAGCGGCGGATCGACGGCGGTGGTGAAGGTGAGCGTGCTGCGGCCGCCGCTGGTCGTGGCGGCGACCAGTTCGAGCACCTGGGCGGTGGGGGCGCCGCCGGAGGATCCGGCGATGACGAGGGTCCGGCCCTCCACCATCGCGGAGGCGTCGCCGGCCACCACGACCTGCAGGCCCGACACCGCGGCGTCGTCGGGCGCCTCGGTCACGGTCAGCGGCTGCGGCACCGCCATCACCGTGACCTGCCGCGGGGTGCCGAAGGTGTGGATCTCGCCGGCCAGGGTCAGCCGGGTGACCTTGCCGGACACCCCGAACGCCGCCCGGGAGAGTTCGGCGCGCTCGGTCACCCGGTACAGCTCGCGGTAGAAGCCCTCGGCGTCCTGGCTGACCACGACCCAGGAGTCCACCACGATGTCGGGATGGGCGCCGTCCACATCGACGATGAGGTTGGCGCCCGACGTTGTGGCGGCCTTGAAGAACGGCCAGTCCGCGCCGTCGGCGGGCTTGGGGCTGAACTGGTCGCGGTAGTCGCTGCGGTAGGTCGACGTCATGGCCTTCCAGGTCGGGGCGTTGTGGCCGAACACGGCCAGCCGCTTGCGCAGGACGGCGGTCTCCGGCACCGCGGCCGGCAGGTTCGGCGGGTTCACCGACCCGAGGCCGCGGTCCCACCGGACATGGGTGCGCTGGGCCTGCAGATCCTCCGTCACCTCGGTGAGGATCCGCACGTCCCAGCGGTCCCCGACGAGGTCCTCGCTGGCGAAGAGGATCTGGTCACCGGGCTGCAGGTGCAGCCCGACCCCGGCGAGGTAGCAGTCGCGGCGGCCGAACACCGGCAGGTGCGGCTTGGTGCGCACCACCGGCAGGGCGTTCCACTCCGGCCGGGCAGCGATGTCCTCCACCGTCTCGAAGGTCTGCGGCTGCTCGTCCGGGCCGGGCACGCTCTGCACCCGAAGCCCCACCGGCAGGGTCACCTCGCCGGGCACCACGGGCGGCAGGACGCCGGGATCGGGCGGGTCCAGCGGCGGCAAGGCGGGGGCCCGCTCCAGCGAGAACGCCAGCACGGTCTCGGCGGCCGACCCGGGGTTGAGGCGGTGGGACAGCAGTTTGCCGAGCTCCTGCAGGGAGGTGCGCTGGGTCGCCGTGCGCAGGTAGGACTCGTTCGCCAGCCGCTCGGTGTAGAAGGTCAGCACGTCGCAGGCCATCGCCCAGGCGTCCAGCAGCGCGATCGTGGGGTCGTCGGCGTCCCGGGTCTTCAGCCGCGCCAGCGCCGGCCGGTCGCTGCGGGACAGCCCGGCGATCATGCTGGCCCGGAATTCGTCGTAGCGCCCCGACCGGTAGGCGATCTCGGCCAGGCCGGGCCGGTTGGCGACGATGCCGGGGGTGCGCTCCGCTCGGCCCGCGCAGCAGCTGCACTGGCTCATGTGCCACCTCCGTACGTCAGGTCGAGCACGCCGCGCTCGGGATGGTTGGGGTCGTTGTCCAGTCGCGCGATCTCCAGGCGATCCATCGGCAGCACCCCGGTGGCGATCCCGCTGACGGCCGGCTCGCGCTGGCGGCCGAAGCGCAGCACCTGCACCGATTGGACGCCGGCCAGCGCATGCACCGCGGCGAGCACGGCCGACAGGTACACCGGCTGGCCGAAGCTGAGCCGGTCGGCGTGGAACAGGCCCGGCGAGCCGTCCGGCCCGATCCCGGCCGACAGCACCGCACGGACCCCGGTCGCCACGTCGGAGCGGAAGTGCCCGGGCAGCACGCAGATGTGGAGGGCGATGTCCAGCGGCACGAACACCGGGGCGTCCACCTCCAGGTCGTAGCCCGCCATCCGGTAGCGCTCCAACCACCCCCGCAGCCGGGTCTCGAAGGCGGCGTCCACGCCGGCGTTGCCGAACCGGTCCGCGGTGACGAAGACCGTCCGCCACGACCCGGTCCAGCGAAAGGTGGCCGCTGCCCGCTCCACCTCGCGGCTGCGCTCGGCGACCTCGGCGTAGTCGGCGGCGGTGACGGCGCGCTCCTGCACGGCGAAGGCCGCCGGGGCGTCGCGGCGGATCTCGTCGCCGGTCTCCGGCGCGGTGCCGCCGGCGGCCGGCAGCGGGTTGCCCACCCCGGTGATCCCGGTGACCGTGGTGACGATGTGGGCCAGCGCGTCGCGGCCCACGTTGCCGGCGGGGCCGTTGCCGACCCGGTAGGTCGCCGTGAACGCGGTGCCCGTGGCGGGGCGCAGGCCGTGCTCGCCGTCCCCGAACCGCACCTGCACGCCGGCATCGTGCTCGATCTCCACGGCGAACTCCCGGGCCGCGCCGCCGCTGGCCAGCAGGTCGGTCGTGGGCTGCCAGGGCTCGGGCGTGCCGTCGAGTGTTCCCGCCAGCTCGATGGCCGGCACCGCCGCCCGGGGGTCGGACCGGCTGGCGTCCGCAGCGGCATCGGCCGGCGCCAGCACCTGCAGTCGGCCCAGCCGCTCCCGCAACAGCCAGGCCCCGGTCGTGGTGTGCACCGACCACAGCGGGGATGTCCCCCGCACGGTGCTGCCGTCGGGCAGGGTCAGGCCCGCGCCGGCCAACAGAGCCTGCGCTGCGTTGCCGCTGGCGCCCGCGGCCAGTTCGGCGGACAGGGCACCGGACAGCGGCGCCTCGGTGAGCACGACGGCCGGTGCGGCGACGGCCTGGGTGAGCGGCTGCCGCTGCAGCACCGGCCGGAACCGGGCCGGGACGGTCTCGGTGTCGCAGGACCCCACGCGCGTCAGCCGGGGGGCCGGGACGGTGCCGAGGTGCTCCTGGGGGATGGTCTGGCCGTGGTCGGCGAGCACCAGGTTGCCCCAGGCGATGGCGGTCTCGGTGTCGCCCGCGCTGAGGCACAGCGGATGGGGCAGGGCGTCGTCGCGATGCCAGCGGATGCGGGTCACCTCGGTCGTTCCGTCCGGGAAGAGCGCGCCGCTGGGGTCGCTGTCCAGGTCCACGGCCGTCAACCGCACCGCGACCCGCCGGGCCGGGTCGGCGTCGGCCGGCTGCTTGGTCGCCGGGCTCAGGGTCTCGGCCAGGATCAGCACGTCCCCGGCGCGCAGCAGCGGTTGATGGCCGCGCAGCGTCGCGCCGGTGGCCCCGGCGGGCAGGCAGCAATCCGCCTCGCCCCAGGTCCAGAAGCGCAGGTCGTCCAGCCCGGCGTGCAGCACGGCCTCCTCGACCGTCTCGAAGACCACGGGGCCGGCGTCCAGCGCGGTGGCGTGCTCCGGGCTGTCCGGCTCGATGCGATCATCCACGCCCTGGACCTTGGACAGCAGCGCGGTGCCGGCGGGCAGCACGACGGTGGGATCCGACACCCGCACCTGCACCCAGGCCCGCGCGTTGCACCCGTCGTGCACGCGGTAGTCGACCAGTCGCGCGTGCCGGCGCAGCGAGATCCGGCTGCGCGCCGTGTCCAGGTAGGCCTCGGTGGCGACCGCGTCCTGGCGGTAGGACAGCTCGTCGGCGACGTAGGCGAGCAGCTCGACCAGGGTGACCCCGACATCGGCGGGCAGGCGCGGCGACCAGTCGGGCACCAGGAGCGCCATCCGGTCCGCCATGAGCCGACGGAACCCCTCGTAGTCCTTGACCAGGTAGTCGATCGAGGGGGCGTGGTGCACCCCTTGCCGGCACGTGCACGGCTGCTCGCAGTCGAACTCGGCGGGGCACTCGACCTTGAAGGAGAACCGCACCTCGGACAGGATCGGATCGAAGCCCGTCGGCGGCTCGTCGGTGCCGGGCCCGGCGACCAGCGCGAGCCGGTAGCTGGAGAAGTCGCCGCGCGCCGCGGTCCGCACCACGAGCACGTGATCGGGCTGCTCCAGGCCGTCGGTCATCGAGGCGGCCTCGGCCGGCGGAACCGCGGCCGGCAGGGCGTCGGCGGCCGCCGTCCACGCCACCGCGACGCTGCCGATCCGGTCCCCGCCGTCGATGACGACGTTGCCGGGGCCGAGGGCGGCGGGCACCGGGTCGAGCAGCCGCACCAGCAGGGTGCGCTGCCGCAGCGCCTTGCGCGCCGGGTCGGTCTCGTCGGTGTCGCGCACCTCGAGGTACTCGATGCCGTTGGCGATCCCGGCGAGCTTCACCGCCTGCAGCCGGCGCAGGTTCGCGCACACGTAGACCGTCACGGCGCACCTCCGGGAACGCGGATCCGCGCCTGGTCGGTGCGCCCGTCGGCCAGCACCGTGTAGGCCACCGACACCACCAGTGCGGCGTCCTGCGCCTGCACGTCCACCGCGTCGATCGAGACGACCTCGGCCAGCTCCCGCTGCAGCGCCCCCTGGACCAGGAACTGCGTCGTGGCCGCGACCTCAGGCCCGCCCGGCTCGAACACTGCGGCCAGCAGCCCGGCGCCGAAGTCCGGCCGCATGACCCGCTCGCCCGGTGAGGTGAGCAGCACCTGCTCGATGAGCTCGCGGATGCGATGGTCGGTGTCCCCGGTGCGGCCCCTGCCGTCCACCGTCCACGGGAAGCCCAGCGGGGCGCGGCCGCTCATGTCGCCACCACTCTCGGCTGCACGACCAGCGGCAGCATCGGCGAGCCGGTCGGGGTGGTGATCGACGAGCCGGACTGGACCGCCAGCGGCGTGCCGCCGGCCAGCGCCCGGACCGCGCCGGCGACCCACTGGCCGGTGACGCACGGCGGGGTCGTCGTGCCGGTCAGCGCGCAGCCGGCGACGACGTACGGGGTGGCCAGGGTGACGACGGGCTGGCCGGAGACCAGCACCCGCGGGAACGGAGCCGTCGGCGTGGCCGGGCCGGCATGGGTGCACGTGACGGTGGCGCCGAGGTGGACGACGGGACCTGGCATCGGACATCCCCCTCAGGTCACCGTGAGGGCGCCGGTGTTGATGTCCACCACCGGGCCGACCATCGTGATCACGGCGCCCTTGCCGTTGCTGATCACGATGCCGGTGTCGTTGACCGAGATCATGGCCCCGGTGGTGGTCTTGATGAGCAGCCCGCCGGTGGGACCGGGGGTGTCGCTGACGGTGAGGCTGTTCTGGCCGGTGGTCTGGAAGGTGAACCCGGACAGGCCCGGCGGCACCGCGCGCGCCATCGCCGGCACGTCCGCGGCGGAGTAGTAGCCGCCGACCCAGATCGGGTAGTCGGGGTCCCCGCCCTCGAACTCCACCCACACTCCGGCACCGACCGGCGGCACGGTGAACACGCCGTTCTGGGTGCCGGTCACGGGGAAGCACGGCATCGCCCAGGACGTCGGCAGGACGCTGGACACATCCGGCACCAGCAGCTGGATCCGGCCGATCTGCATCGGGTCGATGGTGTTGATGCAGGTGCCGCGGTACTTGCCGTAGTAGCGCTGCATCGTGGCACGGGTATCGAGTTCGGTCATGCGGGCACCACCGGAAGGGTCGAGAGCAGGGCGTTGCGGGCCAGGGCGAAGGATTGGGTGAACGATCCGCGCCGCAGCTGGTGCGTCACCGAGGTGACGTAGTACAGGCCGTTGAAGGCATCGCCGGCACCGCGGACGCCGACCAGTTGGCCGGCGCGCAGGGCCCGGCCGTAGCGGACCACGTCGAGGCTGCCGCTGGCGAACACCGAATCGGAGTGCCGGCCGGCATAGGCGATGCCTTCCATGACCGCCGAGAGCGGGTTGCGCTTGGCGGTGTCGGTGAGGAACGTCAGCTTCGGCGGCAGCGGCGGCACCAGGCCCAGCGGCGGGTTCAGCGGGGTCACGTCCGGGATCGGGATCGGGATGGGCGCCTTGCTGTACGGCTCCTGGACGAACACCACCGGCAGCTCCTTGCGCTCCTTGTCGAAGGTGAAGTTCAGCGCGGTGACGTTGTCGTGCGGGCCGTCGAGGCCGGCGTTCAGCGCGGCCTGCGGCACCCCGAGGCGGATCTCCGGGCCCCAGTACGCCTTGCTCACCCCGGGCACCGGGCCGGGGTCGATGGTGAAGATGTAGCCCGCCTGCTCTGCCAGCGCCTTGAGATAGGCGTAGTCGGTGCCCTGCTGGCGGGGGATCCGCTCGATCGGCAGCGGCAGGTCTTCCACGATGCTGGGGATCACCAGCGGCACGCAGCCCAGCGCGGCGTACTTGGCCAGGACGGTGAGCACCCGGACGGCCGGCGGCATGGCCGGGTAGGGCAGGCCGTCCAGCGGGACGATGTCCATCAGCGCGGTGAGGTCCTTGCCCTTCACCCGCAGCGTGGCCACGGGGCCGTCGGTGCTGATCTCGTGGTGCGTCATGACCCCGTCGATGAGGACCGAGGCGGTGCCGCGGATGGTGACCGCGACCACCACCCGCATGATCGGGATGCCGGCACCGCCGGTGAGCAGGAACAGCGTGGTCAGCGGCGACTTCTTCGGCACGTCGAAGACCAGCTCGAAGCCGCTCTGGGTGCTGCCCGAGCCGGCGTGGACGGTCACCTCGCGCAGCGCGTCCACCACCGCAGCGGGCGCCGGGATCGGGATCGCCGGGCCGGTGAACAGCTGCATCCGGACTCCGCCAAGGGGGAGCTCAGCCACCGGGCACCCCCTCCGCCAGCGACACCCGCAGCACCCGGCCCGCCGGGGCCGTCATGCCCGCCGGGTCGATGACGCCGTTGGCATCGGCCAACCGCCACCACAGCTGCGGGTCGCCGAGCTCGGTGGCCGCGACGCTGTCGCGCCGGTCGCCCTGCACGCAGGTGTAGGTGTGCGCGACGGCCAGGCGCTCCGGCCGCGGGACGAACCGGCGCCGCAGGTGCGCGACCGGGGACGGCTGCGCACCCGGTGCGGCCGGCGGCTCGTACCCGGTGGATCCCACGGTCGCGTACCGGCTGGTGGCCGGCAGGCTGACGCCGGGCACGAGGCCGGCGGAGAGCAGGGCCTGGACCGGATCCATGTCAGATCACCTCGATCCCGAGTGCGGACAGGGCAGTGGTGCGCGCCTTGGCGGCCAGCGCCTCCCGGCTGCGCAGGTGGCTCAGGTACATCGCGCCGCCCCGGTGCGCGAACCCCAGGTCGTCCACGGACAGCACCCGCAGGCCCAGCGACACCTTCGCCCGGATCGGATGCAGCCGGGTGTCGAAGGCCTCCTCGGTGATGGACAGCTCCGTCACCCGGACCGGGACGATCCGCTGCTCGCCCCACACGAAGACCGTCAGCGGCGCCTGCAGCGGCAGGACCTCCAGCACCCCCGACGCGGCCAGCGCGGCGTTGGCCTGCAGCGCCGCGGAGGTCGGCTGGATGAGCAGTTCCAGCGCGGCGATCTGCGGGTGCAGGCCCAGCTCGACGGTGCTGCTGTTGGCGCCGGGCTGTTCGAGCCGGTCGGTCGCATCGAGCTCGGCCTCCACCCGCAGCGTCTCCACCGCCGTCCCGCGCAGCCGCAGCGCCTGGGAACGGTCGCCGCCCTCCCCGCCGCTGGCCTGGACCTGCAGGCTGCGGGTCAGGCTGTCCGGGTTGTACTGCAGCGGGATGACGTGCAGCGTGCGCCCGCTCGCGGAATCCAGTTGCACGATGCCGCCCTTGATCAGCCGCGGGGACGTCATGCGATCACCGCCGGGCGCAGCGGTCGGGCCGCCTCCTGCACCGGACGCACCCTGGTGCGGTAGTCCGCCACGGTGGTGGGCACGAACCCGACCAGGCCCAGCAGCAGGCCGTTGTCGGGGTTCGCCCGGACCGCCAGGCCGCGCTCGGCGAACACGAGCTCGCCGCCGCGCAAGCGCAGCGTCCCGAGCAGCGTGGTCAGCGCAGCGTCGGGCGGGCCCAGGTCGGGCGCTGGCCGGAACTCGCCGTCGGGGTCCAGGGGGTGGATGCCCTCCAGCGCAACGACCTCGTCGTCGGCCAGCCACAGCCGCAGCCCGCCGGCGTAGACGCCGGACTCCACGGCCACCCAGGACGCGGCGCGGGGCGGGGCGCCGATCTCGCCGGGGAACCGGTCGTCGAGGTCGAAGGCGGCCATCGGCGCGAAGTCCGGCAGCTGCACGTGCTCGGGCAGGCCGGGCCAGGCCGCGGCGTCTGCTGCGGCGAAGGCCCGGAAGGCGCGGGAGAGGCTGCTCACTGCTTCCTCCCCTTCGGGACGCTGATCCGGTCCACCAGGCCGAGGAAATAGGCGGCGACCACGTTGGTGATCCCGACCAGCCCGGTCAGCCGGAACGCCTCCTCGTAGGAGGGGTACCTGGCCGGAGCGGACACCTGCATCGGCGGCAGCTTCGCGTGCGCCTTCCCCTCGACCTGCCCGCGCAGCGTCGGGTCCGAGGTGCGCGGTTCCACGCGGGCCCACACGACCTCTTCCAGGACGTTGTCGACGCCCTCGATGAGGGTGTTCCATTGCCCGGTATCGACGCCGAAGGACTTCGCGTACTTCTCGTAGTCCCGGTGGCTGAGCGTGTGGATGTACTCGTGGATCAGGGTCTGGAACATCTCCCAGCGATCCTGCCGATCCTTGGTGGCATCGGGGTTGTGGTACAGATCCACGAACACCTGCGACCCGGCGGCCATCCCGCCCCAGGCCCGCCGGGTCTCCAGCAAGGTCTGCACGGTCGTGCCGTCCGCGCAGACCTTGCGGGCGACGGCGTCCAGGATCCGTGCTTCGGCATTGCGCTTCGGCTGCCATTCCGGCGAGGCGGAGTAGGTGTCGTTGATGTCGCGGATCGCGTCCTCGGCGATGAAGTAGTACTTCAGCCAGTCGACGGCCTGGGCGCGCCGCTGCTTGGCGCTCATCGCCCGCAACTCGCGGTCGGCGGTGTCGTACCAGGAGTGCAGGTTGCCGGGCTTGCTCTTGCTGGGGTATTTCAGCGCCGGGTGCTTGGCCTTGTCGTAGAACTGGCCGAAGACCGCGTCGGTCTCGTCCTTGGCGGGCTCCGCCATCGCCTCGATCTCCGCGTTCGCGGCGCGCGGGCCCTTGGCGGTGACCGTGGTGTCGTAGTTCTCCTTGATGACGCCGGGGATCGCTGCCTCGATGTCGGCGCGGTACTTGTCGGGGTCGTGGAACTTGGCCCGTTCCGGGACGGGCTGCGGTGCCGGGGTGCTGGCGTCCTTGGCGGGCTCCGCGGTCTTGTCGGCCCCGGTCTTGTCGGCCCCGGTCTTGTCGGCTTCCGCCTTCGCCTCGGCGGTGTACTGCTTGGGCAGCAGGACGTTGCGCAGTTGGTCGGCCAGCGCCGGGTCCACCGGTGCGGTGCCGGCGGCCAGCGCCTCCTTCGTCGGCGGGATCGCGGACAGGAAGTAGTGCTGGAGGATGCGCTCCGATTTCGCGATGCGCTGCCCGGCCGTCCACTCCCGCAGGTCGAGCTCGTACTCCTCCTCGGTGGTCAGGCCGTCCCGGTCCGCGCTGGCCGCCGCTGCCCGCTCCTTCTTCGCCTTCGGCCACACCTCGCGGGTCAGGTGCTCCAGCGCTGTGCCGCGGTCGGCCGGGGAGTAGGTGTCGATGATCGCGATGAGTTCCGGCGCCGTTCGCTCGGAGTCCAGCCGGGCGTCGAAGGTCGCGGTGGTGAACCCGTGCCGCGGTGCGGTGGCGGGAACCGGGTCGCCGAGGACCTCGACCTTGCCGCCGAGCAGCCCGGAGCGTCCCCCGGCGAACCGGCCGGCGACGAAGGCGCTGAGGCGGTCGTGCTCCGCGCCGTCGAGGTCGCGGTCGAGGCGCTGCATCCGCGCGACCGGGTCGGCGAAGATCTCGCGCAGGTCGCCGGCATCGGACTGCTCCAGCAGATCCAGGATCGCCCGTTCGTCGTCGTTCAGCGTCGGCCCGTCGAGCATCTCGTCGATGAGCAGCGCCTTCTGCGGTCCCAGCAGGTCCCAGCCCGCAGTGGCGGCCTTCCACAGGCCCACGATGGCGCGGGCCTTGTTGTCCGCGTCGTAGGCCTTGCTGATCGTGCCCGTCTTGGTGATCTGGTCGAGGTAGGCGCGCAGTTCGGTATCGCCGAACGTGCCCTCGACCAGGCCGAGCCAGATGCCGACCGTCTCGAACACGCTGCGCCGGTGCACCTGCCGGCCGTCCGGGCCGGCGTGACGTTGCTGCACCACGTGCGCCAGTTCGTGCGCCAGCAGGTGCCGGCCGTGCGGGGTGTCCGGATCGTACCGGCCGCCGCCGAAGACGATGTCCTCCCCGACGGTGAAGGCGGCGGCCTGCAGGTCGGCGGTGGCAGCGGCCGCGGTGCCGCTGTCGTGGATGCGCACGTCGCCGAAGTCGTAGCCGAACCTGGCCTCCATGGAGCGCCGGGTGGCCGGGTCCAGGGCTCGGCCGGCATCGGTCACGGCCGCGGGCACGCCGGAGGTGTCCAGGCCGGTGTCGGAGTCGGTGGTGGTCGCGGGCGCGCGCTGGACCGGGGTCGGCTCCTCCCGCTGCTGCTCCGGCGCGGGGGCGGGCGCCGGCACGGTCTTCGGCGCGGCGCCCGGGGTCAGCGGGATCAGGGTGGCTCGGCGCCAGCGGCGGGCCTCGGCATCCAGGAACGCCGCGATCGCCGCCTGCTCGTCGGCGGCCTCCCGCGCCTTCACCGACTGGGGCTTGAACATCTCGTTCGCGGCGCGCAGCCGTGCGGTGTCGGCGGCGATGGCCTCGCTGCGGGTGGGGCCCTTCGCGCCCTTCGGGCCCTGCTCCCGGAAGGTCAGCGACACTCCGACGAAGCTGGGGGCGTTGAGCGGCCCCTCCACGGTGACCCTGCCCGACAGGCCCGGGATGACGCCGTCCAAGGAGAACTCCGGGGCCTGGAACGGCAGCGGCTGCTTCGTGGCGGCCAGCGCGCCGACGCCGCCGGCAACCACTCCGGCAGCGAACACCTTCCCCGTGGTCGTGCCGACGAAGTCGGTGGCCTTCTTGACCAGCGGGTCCGCCTTGACCGCCTCGATGAGCTTCTTGCCGGCCTCGGTCTCCAGCGCCGCCTCGCCGGCCTTGCCGGCGGCCTGCTGCAGCTGCTCCTGCGTGCTCGCGCCCCCGGACTCCTGCCGGTGCACCGCAGCGGTCGGCGCCACCGACCCGAAGGACCATCCGGTCACATGGCCGCCCCGGGTCACCGCATCGGCGGCCCGATCGGCCTGCCGTTCGGCGGCGTCGTGCGGGCTGGAGACGGCGGCCGGCCGCTTGGCCGCACGGGCGCGGGTCATGGCGCACCTGCGCCGCTGACCTGCTGCCAGACGGTGCCGGCGATGCGGTCGGCGAGGTCGCCGGTGGTGCGGACGTGCCCGGCGGAGCCCGGCGCTGCCCCGCCGGCGAGGGCGGACAGCCGCTCCTCGACCGCCGAGCCGATGCCCTCGGCCAGCTCCGGCGGCACCCCGTGCAGGACCATCTCCTCGATGCGGATGCGGTAGCGGGTCATGGTGCCGCCCTCTGGCCGCCGGTCCGCAGCGCGGCGCTCTCCGGGGCGCTGAGCTGGCGCTCGGCCTTGGCGTACTCGACCTCGGCCGCCCGCAGGACGTGCCGCGGCCCGATCGGCTCGCCGTCGCCGGCCGCCGCGAACGCCGCCGATAGGGCGATGGAGCGGATGGATCCGCCGCTGATCTGCAGTTTCGCCAGCAGTGCGGGGTCGATCCCGGCCACCGGGGCCTCGGCCGGGAACATCCGTCGCCAGATCACGGCCCGCGCCGTCTCGTCCGGGAACGGGAAGTGCACGACGAACCGCAGCCGGCGCAGGAATGCCCGGTCCAGCGTCGAGCGCAGGTTCGTGGTCAGGATCGCCAGGCCCCGGTAGGACTCCATCCGCTGCAGCAGGTAGGCGACCTCGAGGTTGGCGTAGCGGTCGTGGCTGTCCTTGACGTCGCTGCGCCGACCGAACAGGGCGTCGGCCTCGTCGAACAGCAGCACCGCGCCGCTGGCCTCGGCGGCGTCGAAGACCGCGGCGAGGTTCTTCTCCGTCTCGCCGATGTACTTGCTGACCACCGCCGCCAGATCGATCCGGTACAGGTCATGGCCGAGCTCGCCGGCGATGACCTCGGCAGCCAGCGTCTTGCCGGTGCCGCTCTCGCCGGTGAACAGGGCCGTGATCCCCAGCCCGCGGCCGGACTGCCGGCCGAAGCCCCACTGCTGATACACCTGCGCCCGGTGCTGGACGTGGCGCACCAGGTCCTGCAGCAGCGAGGCCTGGCCGTCGGGCAGGACGAGGTCGTCCCACGTCGCGCGCGGCTGGAGGCGCTGGGCCAGGGGACCCAGGCCGACCCTGGCCCGCAGCCTGGTCAGCCGTCGCAGCGCGTCCTCCCCGCCGCCGGCCGCCCGCCACTCGCCGGCGATCGCGGCGATCGCTGGGTCGCTGAGCCGGTAGTGCTGGGCCAGATCGGCCAGCACCGGCTCCGGGCCGTCGGCCGCGTGCCGCTGCCACATCGTGCGCTGCTCGTCGGTGTCCGGCAGGTCCACCGTCCGGACCAGCAGACCCGCCGGTGCGGGTTGGCGGGTGCGGCCGAGCGCGACCACGACGTCGGCCTGCAGCAGAGCCAGCAGCCCCTGGTGCCCGGTGACGATGAGCCGGTCGGCCAGCAGCGCCGCGCGATCCAGCAGCAGGGCGGCCGTCGGCAGGTCCGCCCGGTCCGCGGCTGCGTCGGCAACGATCAGCGGCGTGAGCCCCAGGTGCCCGGCGATCCGTTGCGCCACCGCGGCCTGGCCGGAGCTGTCGCTGCCCTGCAGGACGATGTGCAGCGGCCGCGGCACGGCCCGGGCCGCCGCCGCGGTCTCCGCCGCCAGCCGCTCCTGCGACGCGGTCGCCGTGCTGGCGGTGGGGGCGGCCGCCAGCGGGTCGGTGCCGCAGCCGGCGGCCACGCCGGTGAGCAGATGCAGGATGTCCTCGTCGATGGCCAGCGGCTGGGTGGCCAGGGTCTGGGCAGATCCCAGGTCCACCAGGCGCCAGCGCCGCAGGGGTCGGTGCGGGGCCAGCGCGTCCCAGTGCGCCGCCGGCAGCACCGCCATGGCCAGCGCGAAGCTCGGGCGCACATCGTCGTCGCCCCGCAGCCGCGCCACCTCGGCGGCGACCTGGCCGTCGAGCTGCACCGCGGCCGCGAGCAGCAGCACGTCGCGCTCGAACGGCGACATCCCCAGTCGCGCGGCCAGGTCCGCCAGCGCTGTGGACGGGCTCGGTCGCGGCGGCGCCTGTGCGCCGTCCTGCAGCAGCCCGCGGATCCAGGCGATCTCGGCGAGCAGCCGCTGCCGCTCGTCATCGGCCGTGCGGGGCGGCTGCAGCAGGGCGGCGGTCATGCGGGCACCGTCGCCGTCTGGGCGGGGTCGTAGGTCGGGGGGGTCGTGGACCGGTCCACCAGCAGGCTCTCGGCGCCGTCCACGATCAGCCGAACGGGCAGCGCGCCGGCGGGGATCACGCCGAACTCGAACCGCAGCGTCGACGTCGCTGCCGGGTGCGGTGCCGCAACCGCCACATCCCCGCCCAGGGCCAGGCTCGCGCGCTGGCTCGGCCGGACCTGCGGCCGCACGTCCAGCACCGCGGACACCTGGCCGCTGCCGGCGTCGCGGGTGATACCCGGAGCCGGAGCGAGGACCGGGACCGGCGCCAGGACCAGGCCGACGGCGTTCGTGCTGCGCTCCACGGTCTCCCCGGCGCGGGTCAACCGGACGGTCACGGTCCAGAACCCGGCCGGCCAGGCCGCCTCGGCAGCGGCGCCCGTCGGCAGGGTGACGTCGAGCACGGCGTCATCGGTGTGCGTGCCCACGGCGATCGTGTTCGGGGCGGGCAGCAGCGGGTGGGCGAAATCGACGGCAACCCCGGTGCCCGACAGATGCGCGCCGCGCAGGCCGACGCTCTCGCCGAGCCGGGCTGCCACCTGGTCGTGCTGCGGGGCCGCCTCGACCAGTGCCGGCAGGGCCGGGCCGGTGTTCGCCTGGACGACGACCCCGCGCTCCTGACCGGTCACCGGGTCGACCGGCCCGCGGCTCAGGACCGGCAGGGCGGCACGAGTGGTGCTGGCCGCCTCGATGAGCACCATCGAGACGTGGTAGGCGGCGGTGGGCCGGTAGTGGGCCTGGATGGCCGACCACAGCCGCGACATCTCCTCGGTGTCCAGCGGCTCCAGGGTGACTTTGACCGACTCCACCTGGTCGGCGAGGTCGGCCGCCGCCAGCGCCTGGAAGGCCGGCGGCAGGATCGACGGGCCCAGCGGGCTGGGGTTGAGCGCGGTGCGGATGGCCTTGCTGTCCAGCACCGGGCGCTGGTGCAGCAGCGCCATGGCGTAGCCGAGCAGGATCTCGGCCTGGAAGTCGCTGCCGCCGTAGGCCGTGAGCAGGAAGTGCAGGTCCAGCGCCAACGGCGGGTTGCTCACCCGCGCGCCGCTGCCGTCGTAGGCGGGCAGCGCCGCGTTGCTCCAGCCCGTGTTCGGGCTGACCCGGTACAGGAACAGGTTCAGGCTCGGGCCGGCGTCGGGATCGTCGAGCTTGACGAGGTCCGGGGCCAGGGCCGTCACCTTCACCGATCCGACCGCGGGCGCGGCATCGATGAGCCCGTCGTCCAGCAGGTTGCGCAGGACCCCGCTCACCGCGGCGATCGCCAGGGCGCTGCTCATCGCGCACCCCGCTTGCCGGCCAGGTAGTCCGCCAGCGACAGCACCGGTTGGGCGGGCGCGGGGCGTTCGACCGGGCCGGCGGCGGTCGGTTCCCGGAGCAGCGTTGCGCGCACCTCGATCCGGCCGATGGCGACGTCGACGACGTCGGGGCCGCCGCCGGCATCGGCCAGCTCGCGCACGGCATCGATCGGGGCCGCTGCGGCAGCGGGCCGGGGGACGGCGGCGACCGGGGGTTCGGCGACCGGGGGTTCGGCGACCGGTATCGCGGCGGCGGACGGTGCGGCAACCGGTCGCTCGGCGGCGCCTCGCGCGCCGACGACGGCGTCCCTGGTCGGCGCGCCCGGCTCGCGTGCGTCGTCGCCTGGCGGCGCGGGGCGCTGCCGCAGGGACGGGCCGGTCGCCGGGACCGGTTGGGCAGCGGACCGGGCCGCTGCCGGGGCGGACGGGGCCGGTGCCGCCGGCGAGGGCAGCCCGGCGGATCCGGCCGCTGGTGCGCCGGCGGTCCGCGTCTCGTCGGTCAGCGGTGCCGGCGGTCGCCGGCCCGGCACCTGCGGCGTGCTCGAGCCTCCGGCGGCGGGATCCGGCAGCACCGGTGCCTCGGGCGACTCATCGCGGGGCTGCTCGAACCACGACGGCAGCCGCGGGGTCGCCGCGGCAACACCCGGTGCGCCGGTGATGCCGGCCCGGGCCAGCATGCGGTCCAGGACACTCACGGGGCGCCCCCGGTCGCCATCCGCAGATAGGCCTCGCGCCGAGGGTGGGACAGGGTCAGGATCTGGTCCTCGGTCCATCCGTAGCGGCGGGCCAGCGTGTCGATCTGCAGCAGCAGGCGCCGCGCCGCCGCCTCGATCTCCTGCCAGACGAAGGCTCCGAGATCCAGATCCGCAGCGAAGGTCGTGCCGCAGGCCGGGCAGGCCAGGTGCAGGATGGTCTCGGCCAGCGGATCTGCCGCAGCCAGCAGTGCGTCGACCTCGGCCAGTTGCTCCTCGCGGAACCCGCACCGCGTCCGGAGGGCGCCCAGCGGGTCCGGCTCCTCGGCCACCGCCAGCAGGTCCGCCGGGGTCGGGGCCCGCCAGGGTGCTGGCTGCTCCGCCGGTCGGTCGCCACCGCGCAGCGCAGTGATGTCCACGACGAACTCCACCCGCTCCTGGCAGGCCGGGCACCACGCGGTCGCGGGCAGCTCGTCGCCCAGCAGACGCTGCCGCAGATCCAGCAGGCTGCCGTTGGTGGCGCCGATCGGGCGCTGCAGCAGGTCGGCGCGCCGCCGGCCGACCGCCTCGGCCAGCGCCAGGCTGCGGTCGATCGGGGGCAGCGCCGTCCCGCGCTCCCACAGCGCGAGCAGGACCTGCGCGTCGTCCCGGGTGGTCGCGGACATGGCGGTCTAGGGCTCCACGAACGTCGGCTCGGACGGCTCGGCGACGTCGTAGTCGCGCTCCCAGCCCTCGTTCTCCAACTTCAGGGTCTGGATCGCCACGGCGTTGGCGTTGGCGTCCAGATCGGGCAGGGCCTGGTACTCCGAGACCCAGGCGCGGAACACCTTGTACGCGATCACCACCTGGCCGGCCTCGTTGTACAGCTCGATGATCAGGTCCTTGCGGAAGTCCTGCAGCGACACCTCGGCGCCCAGACCGGAGCCGAAGTTCCAGACCTTGTTGGCCCACCGCTCGAACTCCTGGTCATGGGTCACGCCGCGCTCCAGCGTGATCGCCTCGAACTTCACCCGGCCCGGGGACTTCCGCGACGTCGACGGATCGCCGCCCTCCCGATGCTCGACGACCTCGGTGCTGCGCTTGAGCCCGCCGACCTTGCTGATCCCGGCCACGTACTTGCCGTCCCACTTCACCCGGAATTTGAAGTTCTTGTACGGGTCGAAGCGCTGCGCGTTGACGCTGAACTGAGCCACCCTGTCCTCCTCCTGCTAGGCGGCCGACTGGCCGGCCATCTGCTGCAGCCGGATCACGACGAACTCAGCCGGCTTCAACGGCGCGAACCCGACATGGATGTTGACGACGCCCACATCGATGTCGGCCTGCGTCGTGGTCTCGGAGTCGCACTTGACGAAGTACGCCTCGCGCGGGGTGGTCCCCTGGAACGCGCCCTGCCGGAACAGGGTGTTCAGGAAAGTCCCGAGGTTGAGTCGGATCTGCGCCCACAGCGGTTCGTCGTTGGGCTCGAACACCACCCATTGGGTGCCCCGGAACAGGCTCTCCTCGATGAACAGGGCGGTGCGCCGCACCGGGAGGTACTTCCACTCGCTGGCCAACCGGTCGGCGCCCTGCATGGTGCGGGCGCCCCAGACCACCCGCCCGACCGCCGGGACCGCGCGCAGGCAGTTGACGCCCAACGGATTGAGCCGGCCGATGTCGCCGTCGGTCAGCGGCACCGTCAGCTCCGGGACGCCGTTCAGGGTCGCATCCAGCCCGGCCGGCGCCTTCCAGACCCCGCGCTGGGCGTCGGTGCGGGCCATGACGCCGGCGACCGCGCCGGCCGCGGCGAAGGTCTCCACCTGGTTGTCGCGCAGCGGATTCGGCTGCCGCAGCCGTGGGAAGAACACCGCGGCGTTCTTGCTCACCGTGCCCAGCGCCGCGTCGAACCCGCTGCCGGCGGCGCCCTCGACATCGCTGACCTTGGTCCAGGTCGGCAGGCCGTCCAGCACCAGCATCGCCCGGCGTCGCTCGCAGTACTGGGCGGCCGACGTCACCACGCCGGGGTCCACCGTGCCGTTGCTGGTGTAGGGCGGGATGACCAGCAGGTTGAGCAGATCGGTGTGCTCCAACGCGAAGAGCCCCTGCTTGGCGGCCTCCAGTCCGGTGCCGTTGAAGTCGGCGGCTTGCAGGGCCTGCCCGTCGGAGGCCTGCGTGGCCACCTTGTGGTTGGTCGGGGCGGTGTTGTCGTCCCACACCGTCTTGCCCGGATCCACCGCGCCGCCGGTCTCGGCCGGTCGGGAGCCGCCGTCGGCGGTGTGCCGCACCAGATCCGATGCGCTCTGCAGCACCCGGCTCACCAGCCGGGGATGGTCCGCCGGTGCCACGACGAGGTTGCGGTGCTCTTCGACCACGCCGGTCGCTCCGTCACGGACGGAGAGGTTGAACAGCGATGTGGCGGTCTCGCCGAGGGCGGCGTCGAACTCCCGGGTCGTGTGATCGACCCTGGCGCGCAGCGTGTTGCCCCACGCGCCTTCGTGCGCTGCCTGCAGCTGCAGGGTCCCCGCGGTCAGCGCGGCCTTCGCCGGCTTGGCCCCGGCGCCGCTGTCCGCCCGGTACAGCCGCACGATCACTGCTGTGGAGCCGCCGTTGCGGAAGAAGTCGCGCACGGCGAACCCGAGGGTGCTGGAGGTGAACAGCCCCCCGAAGGTGCGCTCGAACTCGGCGTAGCTCGTGATCTTCACCGGGGTGTTCGTCGGTCCCCGGGCGGCGCGGCCGACGAAGGCGGTGATGGAGGTGGCAACGCCGGTGATGGCGCGGACCCCGCTGGGGATCTCTTCGACGTAGACCCCGGGGTACGTCAGCTGAACAGGCATCGATCGGCCTTTCCCTCCGGCCTGCAGGTGGTCGCAGGACCCGTCTGTGACGCTCGCGCACGCGCCCGGGGCAGTCAACGCGGCCAGATCGAACAACCCGTTCGGCCTAGGCGGCCGTCCTGCGCACCAGATGGGCTCGACGTCGTGCGCTCGTCGAACCGGTCTTCGGCAATCGGCCGATGCACTAGGGTGAACCTGCCTTTCGGGGGAGGGGGAGCACCGTGAAATCAGTCAGCACCAGCGTGCGACGGGGGGCGCGAGCAGTCGGCGAGCAACGCCACCGACTGCTCGCCGCGTTCGACGCCGCGATCTGGGTCGCCGCCTTCCTGCTCGCGATCGCGCTCCGGTTCGATTTCGCGCCTGATGCTCAGTGGTGGACCGGCGCGCTGCAGGCGGGTCTCGCGGCCGCGGCCCTGCAGGTCCTGCTCGGCTGGGTGCTGCGGCTCTACGCCGGTCGGCATCGCCTCGGCTCCCTCGACGAGGCCGTCCTGGTGGGCCTGGTCGTGCTGTTCGTCGGGACCGCCATGACGGCCGTGCTGCAGATGCCGTTCATCCCGCGGATCATTCCGGTCTCCGTGCCGATCGGCGCCACGGCCATCGCGCTCGCCGGGATGCTCGGGTACCGCCTTGCGCTGCGCAAGACACGGGAGCGCGCATTCCGGCCGCTCGCCGGTGAGCGTGCGCTCATCGTCGGTGCCGGCGACGCGGGCGTCTGGCTGGTGCGCGATCTGCTGAAGAACCCCGAGACGCCGTTCCTTCCGGTCGGCTTCGTCGATGACGACGAGCGCAAGCGCCACTACCGCGAGAGCTACGTCTGCGTGCTCGGGACCGTGGCCGACCTGCGCCGACTCGTCGATGAGGAGCGGATCAGCCGGGTCCTGGTCGCCGCGCCGTCCGCCGGATCCGACCTGTTCCGTCGCGTGACCGACGAGGTCGCCGGCACCAACGCCAAGATCAAGGTGCTGCCGCCGTTGGCGGAACTCATCGGCGAGGCCCCCGGGCTGCGGGACCTGCGCGACCTCGACGTGGCCGACCTGCTCGGCCGGCACCAGGTCCGCACCGATCTCACGGAGGTCGCCGGGTACCTCGCCGGGCGACGGGTGCTGGTGACCGGCGCCGGCGGTTCGATCGGCTCGGAGCTGTGCCGGCAGATCCACCGTCTCGGCCCGGCGCGGCTGGGGATGCTGGACCGCGACGAGTCGGCGCTGCACGCACTGCAGTTGTCCATCGACGGCCGCGGACTGCTGTCCACCCGGGACCTGATCCTCGCCGACATCCGAGAGCCGGCCTGCCTGGAGCGGATCTTCGCCGACTTCCTGCCGGACGTGGTGTTCCACGCCGCCGCGCTGAAGCACCTGCCGATGCTGGAGATGTACCCCGAGGAGGGGGTCAAGACCAACGTCCGGGGCACCGCGAACGTCCTGGCCGCGGCCGGTGCCGCCGACGTCGACGTCTTCGTCAACATCTCCACCGACAAGGCGGCCGATCCCACCAGTGTCCTGGGCCGGACCAAGCGCTGCGCCGAGCATCTGACGGCGCAGGCCGCGCATGACTACCCCGGCCGGTACGTCTCGGTCCGGTTCGGCAACGTGCTCGGCTCCCGCGGGTCGGTCCTCACGGCCTTCAGCGAGCAGGTCCGGCAGGGCGGCCCGGTGACCGTGACCGACCCGGCGGTCACCCGGTACTTCATGACGGTGTCCGAGGCCGTGCAGCTGGTGCTCCAGGCCGGCGCGCTCGGCAACGATGGCGAGGCGCTGGTGCTCGACATGGGCACGCCGGTCTCGATCCGCGCCGTGGCCGAACAGCTCATCGCCATGTCCGGCCGGCGCATCACCATCGAGTACACCGGCCTGCGGCCCGGCGAGAAGCTGCACGAGGTGCTGTCCAGCGAGCGCGAGGAGCTGCGGCCAACCTCGCATCCCCTGATCAGCCACGTCGCGGTGCGACCGCGCAGCCTCGAGGAGGTGCTGGTGGATCGTCCCGTGGATCTGCGGGAGTCGTCGCCGGCAACCGAGGCGTAGTCCTCGCCCAGGCCGCGATCAGGTCCCATGACCGGGGCAGCCACGGCTCCCACCACGCCACGGCTCCCACCACGCGAGGCAGCGGAGGCTCGTGGTACCAGGCCTCGGCGCTGGCCTACCATCTCGGCGGCCGAGACATCAGCGAGGTGCTCGCGATGCCGGTGGCCCAGGCCGAGGAGTTCTTCGGCGCCGGCGAAGCACGCACCCCGGCCGCGCGGACCATCCTCGGTCGGCTGGCCGACGTCGGCCTCGGCTACCTCACCCTCGGCCAGCCGCTGACCACGCTCTCCGGGGGCGAGCGGCAGCGGCTGAAGCTCGCCACCCATCTGGCGGAGCAGGGCGGCGTGCTGGTCCTCGACGAGCCCACCAGCGGACTCCACCTCGCCGACGTCGAGCAGCTGCTCCGGCTGCTGGACCGCATCGTCGACTCCGGCAAGTCCGTCATGGTCATCGAGCACCACCAGGCGGTCATGGCGCACGCCGACTGGATCATCGACCTCGGCCCCGGCGCCGGCCACGACGGCGGCCGGATCGTCTTCGAGGGCACGCCCGCCGACCTCGTCCGCGACCGCTCCACCCTGACCGGCCAGCACCTGGCGGACTACGTGGGGGCGTGACGACGGCCAGCGGCAGGTCCGACGCGGGGCCCAGCCGCAGGCGCGGACACCAGCGGTGCCGTCGCGCAGGCATGCAGGCCCGGGACTGCGGTTGGCATCGCGCCGGGCACGACGTCGGCTCGGCGAGCGGTTGGGATGTGTCGCGAGTCAGACCTTCTTGCGCCGGCTTGCGGCGTAGAGTCCGCCGCCGAGGCCGAGCGCGCCGAGACCGGCGACCAGGCCCAGCGTCACGTTGGCGCCCGTGTCCGGAGTGGTCGGCTGCCCGCCGCCGCCCTCGTCGCCGCCCTCATCGCCGGACACCGCGACGGTGATCTCCGTCGTCGCGCTCTCGATCGTGGTGCTGCCGCTCCTGCCCGCGATGGTGTACTTCCCGGGCGTCGTGGGCGCGGTCAGCGTCTCGCTGTAGGTGGGGCTGTCCTGGGCGGCCAGCGAGGCGAGGTCGAAGGACACCCCATCGCCGCTGGCTCCCTGGATGAAGATGTCGTTGGGCCCGGCCGGGTCGATGTTGGTCAGCGTGCACGTGAAGCTGGCACCGGGCGCCACGGCCGTGGCGTCGCAGGTCAGGGTCAGTGCCGTGCCGGGGGGATAGGCGAAGGCGGGGGCGGCGGCGAGGCCGGACAGGGCAAGGATTCCGCCGGCAGTAGCGGCGGTCAAGGCACTGGAGCGCAGGATGTTCATGGCTGGAGCGTAGCGAAAGAGCACCAGCCACTCCACGTCGTTTCCTCAAAAGACTCTCCGAAATCCGTGGGTTCGCGACCCTTTCGTCCGGTTATCGCGCAACCCGCGCTGAACGTGGGCACGACGACGAACCTTCGGTAGGCGAATTGGCCGCATTGCGCACCGCAATCGGTTGTCACGGCCGGAGTCCTTGATCCGGGCGCCGTCATAGAATCCCTCTATGCCGCGATCCGGACGTCTCGGGCGATTCGCCCTGGGGTTTGTCGGCGGCGTCCTGGTCGGGGCGATCGCTCTCGCGGTGTGGTTCGCGGTCACCGGTGCCTTGGCCGCTCGTGACGTGGTAGCGCTCCGGGCTGGTGCGCAGGACATCGACGACGCGGTCGACCAGCGCAGCTACGCGGCAGCGGTGCTGGCGATTCCCGATGCCGCCGGCCACGCAGCAGCTCTGCACTCCCGGCTCAGTTCCGCGCCCTGGTCGTGGGCGCAGGACTTCCCGGTCGTGGGCCCCTCGGTTGCAGCCGGTGCCGTACTGGCAGCAGCGACCGATGACCTGCTCTCCCAGTTCGACGGCTGGAGCCACGGGCTCGTCGCGGCCGGGGCGAGCGGTGACCTCGCGCTGGTGACCACGGCGCTGGCCGCAGCTGCGCCCGACCTCGCTGCCACCGCCGTCGTGGCGGAACGCGCCGCCGAGCGGGTCGCCGCGATCGAGCCCGACGCGCTCCCCGGGCCGGTGCGCGACAAGGTGGCCTGGATCCGCAAGGAGTTCCTCGACGTCGTGCAGCCGCTCAGCCAGGGCGCGTCGGTGGCCCGAGTCCTCCCCGGCATCCTCGGTGCCGAAGCTCCGGCCCGGTGGCTGCTCGTCCTGTCCCAACCCTCCGAGGCCCGGGGGTCCGGCGGCGGCTTCTACGGTGCCTACACCTCCGTCGTCGTGGCCGACGGGCAGTTCTCGATGGAGTCCGCGCAGGCGAACGGCAGCGAGACCCGCGATGCCCAGGACCTGTCCTCGCTCCCGGAGGAGTACCGGCGACTGTGGGGCTCCGATGCCCAGTACCTCTGGGGGTTCAACCTCACCCGCCACTACCCGTACTCGGCATCGGTGGCGTGGCGGGCGCTGGACCCCACCGCCGACTACGTCGTGTCGATGGACCCGCGGGCCGTCGCGGGGCTGCTCTCGCTGACCGGACCGGTGACCGTGGACGGCGTCTCCCTGGACAAGAAGAACGCCGAGCGCTTCTTCGTCCGGGACATCTACGTGCGCTACCCGGATGCGCGCGAGAAGGATCGGGTGATGCTGGCGTTCCTGGAGCAGGTGTTCGCCGAACTGGCCTCGACGCGGCTCGACCCCGACGACCTGTGGCGGGCACTCGGCCCGGCGGTGGCCGGGCAGCACATCCAGGTGTGGTCGCCGCAGGAGGACATCGCTGCCGCGCTGGCCGACTCGCCGTTGGGCGCCACGGTCCCCGACGATCCCGGACCCTGGGTCACGGCGGCGTTCAACAACACCGCAGGCAACAAGATCGACTCCTACATCGACTCGTCGCTGGAGTACCGGGTGGCCGGATCGTGCGGGCAGCAGTCGGTGGCCGGGACGCTGACGGCCACGCTGGCCCTCGGAGCGATCCCCGACGGGTTGCCGCCGTACATCTCCGGCCGCAACGACTGGCGCGAAGCCCCGTACGGGACCACGAGCATGTACGTCCACCTGTACGGACCCGTCGGTGCGGTCGGGGCCACCTTCACCGTGAACGGCGAGCCCACGCCCGTGACCGCCGGAACCGAGCGCGGGCACCCGGTGTGGGGTGCGAAGGTGCAGCTGTCGCCGGATCGGCCGGTCGCCGTGGCGGCCACGTTCAGCCAGCCCGGGTACCCCGGTGAGGCACTGACCGCCCTGCCCCAGCCGATGGTGCAGGACACCGAGGTGACCGTCGTGGACGAGCGCACCTGCGCCCGGGAGTAGCCGCACCCCCAGCGCTCCAGTGGCGCCGGGCGGGTCGTTGAAGCCGAGCGCTCCAGTGGCGCCGGGCGATTCCCGCCCCACAGCCGGAATTCGCAGCGATCAACGGGAGGGGGAGGAGTTGGGCGGCCGGGGGTGGTGGCGCTCGGCGATGGCCTGGCGGATGCGCGCCATCAGCTGCTTCTTGCGGTCCGGCGCGCTGAGCATCTGCCACGTCACACGAATGGGCAGCCAACCGGCAGCCGACAGGATGTTCTGCCGATCGCGATCGGCATCGAAGGATCCCGGGCCGTGCGCCTGCACGCCGTCGTACTCCAGGTACACCCGTGAGGTCGGAAACGCGACGTCGAGCACGAAGCGGCGACCAGCGACGGCCACGGGCAGGTTCGCCAGCCATCCGGTGATCCGGGCCCGGCGCAGGGCTCGGTGCAGATCGGCCTCACCCGCCGAGTGGGCACCGGACTCCAGGCAGCGCACGACCCATCGCAGCTGACGGACCCCCTCGAGGGAGGCAAAGGCGGGCAGCGCCGCCGTCAGGTGCCCGATGGTCGTGATGTCCGTGCGGATCGACGCGGTGGCGATGGCCAGCGCTTGGCGCGGGGGCAGGAAGCGGATCAGGTCGATGAGGATCGCTCGGCGATCGGCCACCAGGCATCCGGCCACGCTCACCGGGCGGGCCGCGGGATTGCGGACCGTGCGCCAGGGACCGCGCCCGGACCGGCGATCGATGATCATCGCCCGCTCCGGCAGCGCCTCGTCCCGCCATGCCGGTTGCGGCCAGAGGACCGCCGCGGAGGGGCCGGTCAGCATGGACCGGGGACGCCACAGTGCGGCGATACGGGTGTCCGTGAGCAGACCCGGCCCGGCCGTGTGGTGGACCAGGATGCCGGGCCCCGCGACGCGCCAGAGGCCCGCGCGGGTCTGCTCGTGCAGCACGTCGTCGTTCAGGCCGAGTCGGTGCAGGTCCTGGCGCCGCACCACGCCGTCTCCCTGCCGGATGCGCCGCTCGATGCCCAGCCGATCCACACCGTGCAGGGTGGCCCGCGCCGGCCGACACCAAGTCCTCGAGACCGGCCGCTGTGGATTCCCGTGGCCGGTTGTGCGCAGGCGCCGTGCCCCGCGCGCTCGTTGATCGCTGCGAATTCCCGCCCCACAGCCGGAATTCGCAGCGATCAACAGTTCGGCACCAGCGCGGCTGGGCAGGCGGCGGCGGGCGACTGACCGCTGGCGGGCGCAGGCGACGGGCAGCTGGCACCACTGCGGCTGGGCGGCAGTGGTGGCCGGGGGTGCCGTGCCAGTGACGCGTGCGTTGTCCATGGGCACGTGCACGGCACGACTGCCCGGGCAGCGTCAGCGGGGATGGCGGCACCGGTCCCGTCACCCTGCGGCAATCGGCCCCGGACGCCGCGCCGCACACGGGGAGTATCGGTGCGACAGCGGAGCGAGGTTCCTCCGTGCAGTGCCTATACACGGTGCCCAGGCGGGTCTATGTTGCATCTCGACAGGAGGCAATTCATGAATGTTCGCAAGGGCCGTTTGGCTCTCATCGCGGGTGCCGCTGCTGCACTCGCGTTCACCACCGCTGTGCCGGCAAACGCGGCCACGGTGTCGGACCCGATCCTGGACGACCTGGCCGGTCCGCTCAGCATCGCGGTTGGCAACGACGGATCGCTCTACGCCGCGCAAGTGTTCTCCGGGACACTGACGGAATTGCGCAAGGGCAAGGAATCCAATCTGTTCGAGTTCGCCGGAGGCGTTGCAGCTGTCGAGGCGGAGGGCCGCGGCACGCTGTCGTACGTCCTCGACGGCGAAGTCACGGTCCGCAATCCCAGCGGAAAGACCAGGGCGCTGGGCAATGTCAGCGAGTACGAAGCTGCCAACAACCCCGATGCCGGCAACTCCTACGGTCTGCAGGGCCTGGCGCCTGCCTGCGCGGCTGAGATCACCGCGACGCTGCCGCCGGACTTCGCCGAAGCGCTGCTGCCCCACGGCGGCGTGGTGGACTCCAACCCGTACGCGCTGGCGATCCTGCCGAGCGGCGACCGGGTCGTTGCCGACGCTGGCGGCAATTCGCTGGTCCGAGTCACTCCTTCGGGCAAGGTCAGCACGCTGGCGGTGCTGCCCCCGCGTCCGGTGGTGATCAGTCCTGAGGCCGCCGGCGCCTTCGGGCTGCCGGACTGCACCGTCGGGCTGACCATGAACCTCGACTTCGTGCCCACGGACGTGGAGGTCGGTCCGGAAGGGATGCTCTACGTCACGAGCCTGCCGGGCGGTCCGGAAGGCGAGTCGCCCCTCGGCCCGCTGGGCGGTGTCTTCACGGTGAATCCGGGGACCGGGTCGGTCAGCCAGATCGGTAGCGGCTTCTTCGGCGCGACCGACCTGGCAGTGGCCGACAACGGCGACGTCTACGTCACGGAGTTGTACATCAACACCGTCTCGATGCTCTCCGGCGGTGGACCGGTGCCTGTCGCGTCGATCCCTGAGGCGGTCGCGGTGGAGTACGCCAAGGGCAAGTTGTACGTGGCGGGCGGTGTCTTCGGCGGCCCCGGCGAGGTCGTGACCGTCACGCCGTAACCCCCACCCGGTAGTCGATCGCCGCGGGTCCCCGAACCACGAGGGGCCCGCGGCGATCCACGTTGGATGGTTGCGGGGCTCCGCATCCTGCTCGTTGATCGTCACGAATTCTGGCTGTGAGGCCGGAATTCGCAGCGATCAACGCAAGCCCAGGGCGGCACGGCAACGCAAGCCCAGGGCGGCACGGGCCGCAAGCCCGGGGCGGCACGGGCCGCAAGCCCGGGGCAGGGGCAGCGCCGTCACCTGCACCGCATCGTCGGCATGACCACTGCGAGCCTGAGGCCGGCACTCCGGATCGGCGACACGTCGGATTCGCGCGGTTTGGCCGATTCGGCTCGCGGACGTGGCCGACGACACCCGCGCCAATCCCGACCCGGAGCATCATCGGCCACGACGATGGAGCGGTGACTGCGGTTCTGGATCCGATGACGTCGAGGCCGACGCGACCGGCCACCCGACCCGCCACCCGCATCGCAGGCCTCGACGGCCTGCGCGCGATCGCCGTGGCCGCGGTGCTGATCTACCACCTCGGGGCCGGTTGGCTGCCCGGAGGGTTCCTCGGCGTCGACCTGTTCTTCGTCATCAGCGGTTTCCTCATCACCACCCTGCTGCTGGCCGAGCTGCAGCGGGTCGGCCGGATCAACTACGGGCAGTTCTACCTGCGCCGCGCCCGGCGGCTGCTGCCGGCGCTGTTCGTCATGCTCGTGATGACGCTGACGCTGGTGTCGGTCCTGGCCCGCGACGTTGCCCACCAGACGCTCCGCGACGTTCCCGGCGCTCTGCTGTACATCAGCAACTGGTGGGCGCTGGGCCAGGACCAGTCCTATTTCGACCTCATCGGCCGCGGGAATCCGCTGGGTCATCTGTGGTCGCTGGCGGTGGAGGAGCAGTTCTATCTGCTGTGGCCGTTGATCCTCGGCGGGATCGCGCTGCTGACCAAGGGCAAGGTCCGGCTCGGTGTTCTGACCGTGGCCGGGATCGGCGCACTGGTCTCGACCTCCTGGATGGGTGCGCTCGCCGTGCAGCACGAGGTCCCCCTGGGCAGCGACCCGACACGGGTCTACTTCGGCACGGACACGCATGCGATGAGCGTCATGGCGGGCGCGGCGCTGGCCGCGGTATGGAATGTGGCGCGCTTCCGCAGCAACGTGCTGCCCGGAGCGCGTCGAGTGCTCCTCGGCGCCGGCGTCGTGGGGCTGGTGCTGTCCGCCCTGCTGATGCTCGGCCTGTCCGAGTACACCGGCTGGCTCTACCGGGGCGGCTTCCTGGTCACCTCGCTGGTGTTCGCGCTGGTCGTGGCCGCCGCGACGCATCCGGCCTCGCCCCTCGGACCGGCGCTGGACAACCCGATCATGCGATGGGTGGGGCAGCGCTCCTACGGCATCTACCTGTTCCACTGGCCGATCTTCCTCGTGACCCGGCCCGGCCAGGATCTGCCGTGGGACGGGCTGTGGGTCCAGGCGGTGCGCATCGCGCTGGTCCTCGCGGTCGCCGAACTCTCCTACCGCTACGTCGAGGTCCCCGTGCGCCGCGGGACCTTCCCCACCGGGTGGCTCAACCGCCGTGCCGTCGCGCTCGCGGCCGTCCTCGCGTGCGCGGTGGGCGTCCTGCTCGCGACCGCACCGAACTCCACCCAGGTCGCGGCGCAGCAGGCTCTCGGTTCCACCAGCGACATCGCCGATGTCGTGCCGCCGGCGACCGAGGACGCCACCGACGCACTGGACGCGCAGACCATGGACATCGCCTGGTACGGCGACTCGGTGACGCTGTGGTCGGTGGACGCACTGCGCGCGCAATTCCCCGGCGTGGCCATCGACGCCGGGCTGAACCGGGCGCCGAGCAACATCCTGCACCGGGTGCAGCAGGCCGCACCGCAGGTCGATGTGGTGGTGCTGCACCTGGGCAACGCCGGTCCGGTGTCGGCCTCGACGCTGGCGGAGACGCTCGGCGGGCTCGCAGCGGTGGAACGCGTCGTGCTCATCAACTCCAACGCGTCCTTCCCGTGGGCCGAGCAGGCCAACGACACCATCGCCTCGGTGGGGTCCGGATTCGACAACGTCGTGCTCGTGGACTGGGACGCGATCGCCGAGGGGCAATCCGCCTGGTTCGAGGACGGCCTGCACCTGACCGAGGTCGGCAAGGAGGCCTTCGCCGCGGCGGCGAGGGACGCGATCGAGCAGTAGCGGGTCTCCGCCCGGCATCCCGGCAGGGCAGGATGTCGCCATGGAGCAGGTCAGCGATTGGACCGGGCGGTTCACCGGCGAGGCCGTCGATATCGTGCGACCCAGCGGCGCCGCGGAGGTCGCCGAGGTGCTGCGGCTCGGCTACGCGGTCACTGCGCGCGGCGGGAACACCGGACTCGTCGGCGGCGCGGTGCCGGCGTCCGATCGCCCCACCGTCGTGCTCGACACCGCCCGGCTGCGCCGCCTGGACCCGGTCGACGCCGACACCGGCCAGGTCAGCGTCGGGGCGGGGGTCGCCCTGGCCGAGCTCCAGGCCCACGCTGCCGCCGCCGGGTGGAGCTTCGGCGTGGACCTCGCCGCGCGCGGCACGGCCACGATCGGTGGGATGGTGGCCACGAATGCCGGCGGGATCCGGGTCGTCCGCTACGGCATGATGCGGGCCCAGGTCGTGGGCGTCGAGGCGGTCCTGCCGTCCGGCGAGGTGGTTGCCGACATGTCCGGCCTGGTGAAGAACAACACCGGGTACTCGCTGTCCCACCTGCTCATCGGCTCGGAGGGCACGCTCGGTGTGGTGACCGCCGCACGGCTGCGACTGCATCCGCCGGCGCCGGGGACCACCCTGGCCGTGCTGCCGGTGGCGTCGCTGCGGGCAGCGCTCGCCCACGTTGGCGCGGTGCGGCGCTCCGGTGCCGACCTGATGGCCGCCGAGGTGATCGACGAGGCCAGCCGCCGCCTGGGCGGCGGACTGCCCGGTGTTCCGGCGAGCGCCCTGGTACCTGTTCGTCGAAGTCGCCGACGGCGGCAGTGCGGAGGGCCTGTCGGCGCTGGCGGCGGAATCCGACATCGTCGTGGCGACCTCGCCGGCCCAGCAGCGCCGGCTGTGGGAGGTCCGCGAAGGGATGACCGACGCTTGGGGTCGTGCCGCAACCGAGGCCGGCGCCGTGGTGCAGAAGTTCGACGTCAGCCTGCCCGGGGAGCGACTCGACGCCTTCGCGGCGCAGGTGCGCGCCATCGTGGGCTCGATCGGGATGTTCGGCCACGTCGCCGACGGCAACCTGCATCTGGAGGTCATCGACGCCGACCGCGACTGGGACGACGAAGTGCTGGCCGCGGTGGCCGAGCACGGCGGCAGCATCTCAGCCGAGCACGGCATCGGCCGGGCGAAGCGCGACTACCTGCATCTGACTCGTTCGCCGGCCGAGATCGCGGCGATGCTGGCCATCAAGCAGGCCCTGGATCCCGACGGCGTGATGAACCCCGGAGTGCTGTTCGGCGACGACGGGGCGATCGCCGCCCGGACCACGCCGCAGAGCTCGAACGCGGCGCGCCCGCGCCAGTCAAACAGGCTGCAGGGCTCCCGCGCTGGCACGATATGAGGCGTGATCCACCAGTGGCGCCACGACCACGCGCATGGTCCGGCGGTCTTCGCGCACCGCGGCGCCAGCAGCGAGAAGGCCGAGCACACGCTGGCCGCCTACGAGCGGGCGCTCGAACTGGGTGTCGACGGGCTGGAGTGCGATGTGCGACTCACGGCCGACGGCCATCTGGTCTGCGTCCACGATCGGCGGATCGACCGCACGAGCACCGGGTCCGGGGTGGTGTCATCCCAGACCCTGGGCCAGTTGCAGCGCCATGATTTCGGTTCCTGGTGGAGCGACCACGATGCCCCCGACCTCGACCTGGTCCGCGAAACGGTCCTGACGCTGGACCGGCTGCTGGCACTCGTGGTGTCGGCGGAGCGGCCCGTCCGCTTGCTGATCGAGACCAAGCACCCGACCCGCTACGGCGGCTTCGTGGAGCGCCGGGTGGTGCAGGAGCTCGAGCGCTTCGGCCTGGCGCGACCGCCGCGCGACGGCAGCTCCTCGGTCGCGCTGATGTCCTTCAGCGAGATCGCGGTGCGCCGGATGCGCCAGCACGCGCCCGGGGTCCCGGCGGTGCTGCTCCTGGAGCGGATCCCGATGCGGTCCCGGACCGGGTTCCTGCCCTATGGCGCCGCCATCGCCGGGCCGTCGGTCGACATCGTGCGCCGGCACCCGGAGTATGTGCGCAAGGTCCACAACTCGGGCCACCAGCTGTACCTGTGGGTGGTCGACAGGATGGACGACCTGGACCGCAGCGTCGCGCTGGACGTCGACGGCATCATCACCAATCGGCCCCACCAGGCGCTGCAGCATCTGCGCAGCATCGGCGTGCGGCCCGCCTGATCCTCCCTGCGGCACTGCCGCGATCCGTCCGCTCCTGCTCCCGGCATCGCCGCGCGCCATCCGCATCCGGCAGGGATCATCGCACCGCCGCCGCGCACCCGGGCCGTAGGGTGGGCGCATGGCGAAGAAGAAGACCCCGCGAAGCAAGGCTGCCGTGGTCGATGCGGCGGACCTGCCGGTCGTCGGACCCCGCGAGCCCTGCCCCTGCGGCTCGGGGAAGAAGTACAAGACGTGCCACGGCAGACAGGCGGCGCAGGCCAGCCGGCGCCTGGTCGCCCGTCCGTTCGCAGGCCTGCCGGGGGAGTGCGACTGGATCGCCATGCTGGAGATGCTGCCGGCCGCCACGGCGCCGCTGGCGCTCACCGGGGAGCATGCCGATGCCGAGGTCACCGTCGCCACGGTCCTGCCCGGTGCTGCCCCCGCCCTGGTCCGGGCAACCGGCGAGGTGCTGCTGGGCCTGCAGTCGCCGGGCGGTTCCGGCGACGCCTCGCGCGACATCGCCGAGACCTTGCTGCGGGCGCTGGCGGCCGGTCCGGGATCGCAGATCTCGGCGACCGGACTGCCGGGGCCAGGTCCGCGGTTGCAGGACCTCGTCGACCCCGGGGCGCCCTTCGAGGTGACGCTGCACCCCGGGTTCGACTTCTGGATCGGCGGCGAGGAGCTCGCCCCCGAACTGCAGGCCGCGATGGAGCGGGCCAACGCCGGCGTCGTGCCGACGGTGCGCCTGGACAACCTCGAGGCCGCCTACTGGGTCCGGATGGGCGCCAAGGAGCACCTGCGCTGGGTGCTGCCGTTCGACGAGGACCCGCTGCTCAACGGTTTCGCGCGGCTCCATGCGGCCGGCGCCGACACGCTCGGCCCGGATACCCGCTTCATCGGCTCCTTCCGTGCGCACGGCGTGCTGGTGCCGGTCTGGGACCTGGCGCCCGGCACCGAGGCCGAGGAGGTCCAGGAGCCGGCGGCCGCCTATCTGGAGCGGCTGCAGGAGGCGATGGCGTCGGATGAGCCGCTCACCTCGCAGGAGCGTCACGCCCGCGCGGGACTGCAGAATCGACAGATCACGCTGCGTTAGTTCGCAACCCCTCCGGCGGCCTATCGCTGACGCTGTGCGACGCTGCAAGGTCTACTCCAAGACACGCGGGAATGCGACTTGCGCGTCATCGCGGAACGTCGTAGTTTGAGCGCGTCCGAGTGCTGCTGTATCCCCCGTCGGTAGCACTCGGACCCATTTCTGCCCCTGGTGTGCCAGGCGCCGAGTGCGGCGAGGCCCCACAGTTACCCTGGCCCTATGGCCCAATGGCTGCTCCTTTTGGTCTCCCTGCTTGCCCTGGCTTCGGGCGGCTTCGCGCTGCTGCGAGCCAACCGCGTCGACGCGGCAATGCGCCGGGCGGTGGCCGCGCTGCCAGCCCCTGCCCAGGAGGCGGCGCAGATCGCGCAGGCACCGGCCACCGTGACGCTGCCCGACGCCCAGGGTCCGCTGTGCCGGGTGGGCGTGGTGCGCTTCGACGCCTTCGCCGACATCGGCGGCAAGTTGTCCAGCAGCGCGGCGCTGCTCGACGACCACGGCAACGGACTGGTCATCACGACCATGAACGGCCGCGAGAGCACCCGCAACTACCTCAAGGAAGTCCGCCGCGGGGTTGGCGTGGCAGCCCTGTCGCCGGAGGAGCACGAAGCGGTGGACAAAGCGAAGGGCACGACGAAGTGGGTCTCATGAACGAGCAGCCGCGGTACGCCTTCCTCGGGCCGGCCGGGACCTTCTCGGAGGCCGCGGTGCTGGCAATGCCGCGCTCGGCGGATGCCCTCCTGGTCCCGGAGCCGACGGTGACCTCGGCGTTGGACGGCGTGCGCTCCGGCAGGTACGACGCAGCACTGGTGCCGATCGAGAACTCGGTGGAGGGCTCGGTCTCGGCGACGCTGGATGAGTTGGGATTCGGCGATCCGCTGGTCATCACCGACGAGATCGCGCTGCCCGTGCGCTTCGCCCTGCTCGCGCGACCCGGCCGGCAGCTCGGCGCGGTGCAATCGGTGGCGACGCACCCCCATGCCGAGGCGCAGTGCCGCGGTTGGCTGGCAGCCAACCTGCCCGGTGTCCGTGCCGATTCCCGCCTCCTCCACTGCGGCGGCCGCCGCGGCCCTGCTGGAGCATCCGGCGCCCTACGACGCAGCCATCGCACAGGCGCTGGCTGCCCAGCGCTACGGGTTGGCCATCCTCGCGGACAACATCGCCGACAACGAGGACGCCTCGACCCGCTTCGTGCTGGTGTCAGCGGCCCGGCGAGCTGCCGCCTCGCACCGGCGCGGACAAGACCACGCTCATGCTGTTCATGCGTGCCGACCACTCCGGCGCGCTGCTGGAGATCCTCACCGAGTTCGCGGTGCGGGGCATCAACCTGACGCGCATCGAATCCCGGCCCACGAAGCGGATCCTGGGCGACTACTACTTCTCCATCGACCTGGAGGGCCACGTGCAGGATGCCCGGGTGGGTGAGGCCCTCATGGGCCTGCGCCGGGTGTGCGGGCAGATCCGGTTCCTCGGTTCCTACCCGCGTCACGACGGCCACGCGCCCCACCTGCGCGCGGGCGTCTCGGACGAGGACTATGGCGACGCGCGGGAGTGGCTGTCGCAGATCCGCGACGGCGACACCGTCTGAGCCCGGCCCGCCCCGCCTGCCCCGCGCCTACGCGCGCGGCGCCCGACCCCGCGCGCTGCCCCGCGCCAACGCGCGCGCCGACGCCCGCCTGCGCCCGCGCCAACGCGCGCGCCGACGTTGATCGCTGCGAATTCCCGCCCCAGAGCCAGAATTCGTCGCGATCAACGCAGCCACTCCGGCCACCCAGGACCGACCGATACGGGCGAGCACGGTCCCGTGGGCCAGCTACGACAGGCAGGGCTGAAGCCGGCCACCGGCCCGGTCGGCGCTCGGGTGGTGCGACAACGGGGCCGGTGCGCAGCTGCCGGTCAGAAGCGGCCGAAGCCGGTGAAGGTGCGGGCGTACCAGCCGGAGTGAATGCTGCTGACCTCGACGCCGCGCCGGGGATTGGCGGCGTGCACCATCTTGCCGTTGCCGATGTAGACGCCCACGTGCTGGGCGCCGTTGAGGAAGAACACGAGATCGCCGGGACGCGGGTTGGCGACCTTCGCCGACGCGGAGTACTGACTCGCCGCCGTGCGCGGAATGGACTTGCCGGCCGCACGGTAGGCGTAGCTCGTCAGGCCGGAGCAGTCGAAGATGCTCGGGCCGTTGCCGCCGAGGCGGTACCGGTCGCCCACCTGGGCCAGCGCGGTGCCAACGATGCCGCCGGCATTGGCGACCGGGGCGGCATCCACGACCGCTGACGCGCCGCGGACCGGTGCGCTGGTCGATGCACCGGACGAGCTCGACGAGGACGAGGTTGCCCGCTCGCTGGCCGCTTGGGCTGCGGCGGCTGCCTGCGCTGCACGGCGCTGCCGATCGGCTGCGGAGACCGCCGCAACCTCGTTGGAGACGGCACCGAGGGAATCCGCCTGGTCCGGGACGGTGATCCGGTAGGTGCCGGTGGGGAGGTCGCGGAAGGCGAAGGCGCCGTCCGGGGTGCTTGTGCCGTGGCTGCTGACGCCCTGCCAGCCGCCGTCGCCCTTGCGCTCCAGCGTGAACTGGTAGGCGCCGCCGGCCGCCGGGTTGGGGCTGACATCGACCGTGGTCCGGCCGTTGGCCGAGTCGTGGGACAGCGCTGCGGTCAACTGGCGGGGCTGGTGCGCGAAGGGCGAGCCGACGAACTCGGCCATGCCGAACTGGGCCGGAATGACCACCCGGTAGCTGCCGGCGGGCACGGCCGCCACGGTCGCGACATCGGTGGTCCCGCTCGTTGTGCCGCGCGCCGCCTCGACCCAGGCATCGCCATCCTGGCGTTGCAGCACGAAGGCCAGGTCGCGCTCCGCGAGGTCTGGGGCTGCATCGATGAGTACGTCCCGCAAGGCGTAGCCCCGCGATGTCGCAGCGGCACCGATGTCGGGGATGGTGAGCTGGGTCAGCGCCGGCACGACGACACCGGTCGTCACCGCCAGCGGCGCCGCTGCCGGGGCCTCCAGGCTCGGCAGCGAGGCGATCGCCTCGGCGATGACGGACCGCTCGATAGGTGACGCGGCAGTTTCCGTCGCGACGGCGGTTTGGTTGATGAGGAAGCCCAGGGCCAGCGATCCGGCTAGGGCAGCGCCGCCGTAACGGGCACTCGTGCGAGACAAGCGCACTCCTTGATCGGGTTTCCCGCACCGTCGTCCACGGCCGGGCGTGCCCCGGTGAGATCCCCCCGAGGCTGGCAGCCGCCGCACGCGAGGGCTGCCAGTGCCCGCCGCCGAGACGTGCCGGCGCCGCGCATGCACTGACAGTAGGGAGACTGTGTCGCATCGCGCTACCAGCATTCCGCAGTGCGGACGTTTGTGCGATGGAAACGAGAAGCAATGCGATGTAGTCAAGGAATTACTTGAAGTAACAAGTACGCGTGACGAGGACCTGCTGGGCCGCCGTCGCGGCGGTCATCCGGGCACGTGTGTCCCGGGACACACAGGTGACGTCCATCCGATTATCGAACGACTCTGGGATGCAGATGTGATCTGTTCACTCGGCCAGCATCGCGCGCAGGACCAACCCGATCCCGTCGTCCGATGGTCCGGGCACTTCATGATCGGCCGCCGAGCGAGCCCGCCGATGGCCCCCGATGACCGCCAGGCCGATGCCGGCCCAATCCAGCATCGCGATGTCGTTGGGCATATCGCCCGCGGCCACGACATCGCCTCGCTCCAGGCCCAGCGCGGCGGTGAGGTCGGCCAGCGCGGTGGCCTTGGTGACGCCGCCCGGGCCGAATTCCAGCAGGACGTGGCTGCTGGAGTGCGTCACCTCCAGACGACCGGCAGCCAGCCGCTCGGCTGCATCCAGGAATTCAGCGCCCTCGCCCTCGCCCTCGCCAGCGCCAGCGCCAGCGCCCTCGTCGTCGAGCCGCGCAAGGAGTTTCACCGGGTCCGGCAGGGCCAGCAGGTCGGCCAGCGGCAGCCGTGGTGAGTCCTCGGGTAGCGGCAGCCGGCCGCGGTATCCGGACTCCAGGGCGAACTCACCCGGCGAGCCGCCGCCGAACGGTGTCGTGGTGCGGGCCATCGGGGCCACCGCGACGCGCTCCAGCGCGAAGTGCACGGCCGGCCCGTATCGTTCCCGCAAGCCGTGCGCGACCTCGGCTGCTGCCGCGATGTCGATCGTGGTGCGCTGCAGCACCTGCTCCTGCTCCAGGTCGAGCAGGACCGCCCCGTTCGCGCAGATCGCGGTTCCGGCGTGGCCGGCCTCCTGCGCCACGACCCGCATCCAGCGCGGCGGCCGACCGGTGACGAACACGACGTGGAGACCGGCGGCGACGGCATCGCGGATGGCGGACCTCGTCGCCTCGCCGATCGTCAGGTCCGGCCGAAGGAGAGTGCCGTCGAGGTCTGTGGCCAGGACCTTGCGCCCGCGCAACTCCTCCCGGAGAACCGGCGACAGCATCAGCCGGTCGGCTCGAACGCCGCGCGGCCGCCCAGGTAGGGCCGCAGCGCATGCGGGATGGTGACGGATCCGTCCATCTGCTGGTGGTTCTCCAAGATCGCCACGATCGTGCGGGGCATCGCGACCAGCGTGCCGTTCAGCGTCGCCAACGGGCTCGGCGAGCCGTCGCCCTCCCGCATCCGCACGTTCAGCCGCCGGGCCTGGAACTGCGTGCAGTTGGACGTCGAGGTCACTTCGCGGTACTTGCCCTGGGTGGGGATCCAGGCCTCGATGTCGAACTTGCGGGCGGCGCTGGCGCCGAGGTCGCCCGTTGCCACGTCGATGACCCGGTAGGGGACCTCGAGCATGTCGAAGAATTCCCGCTCCCACGCCACGAGCCGCTCGTGCTCGGCCCCGGCGTCCTCCGGTGTCGTGAACGTGAACATCTCGACCTTGTCGAACTGGTGCACCCGGATGATCCCGCGGGTGTCCTTGCCGTAGGACCCGGCCTCCCGCCGGAAGCACGGCGAGAAGCCCACGTAGCGACGGGGCAGGGAGTCGGCGGCGAGGATCTCCTCGGCGTGGTAGGCCGCCAGCGGCACCTCGGCGGTGCCCACCAGGTACAGGTCGTCCGCCTCGAGCCGGTAGACGTTCTCCGCCGCCTGGCCGAGAAACCCGGTGCCCTGCATGGCCTGCGGGGAGACCAGTGCCGGCGGGATGACCGGGGTGAATCCGTTCGCGGTCGCGGCGGCCATCGCCAGGTTCAGCAGGGCGAGCTCCAACTGGGCGCCCGGACCGGTGAGGTAGTAGAACCGCGCGCCCGACACCTTCGCGCCGCGCTCGGTGTCGATCGCGCCGAGCAGCTGTCCGAGGTCGAGGTGGTCGCGCGGCTCGAAACCCTCGGCTGCGAAGTCCCGCGGCTGCCCCACGTGCTCGATGACGAGGAAGTCGTCCTCACCACCCACGGGCGAGCGGTCGTCGACGACATTCGACACCTCCAGCCAGGCGCTGCGCAGCGCTTCGTCGGCCTCGGCAGCGTCCTTCTCCGCGCCCTTGACCCGCTCCGAGAGCGCCTGCGCCTCGCCCAGGGCGGCATCGAGTTCCGCCTGGACCGCGGCACGGTCGGCGTCGTTGGCCTTCTTCAGCCGGCCCTGCAGCGGGCCGATCCCGCGGCCGAGGTCCTTCTGCCGGGCCCGCAGTGTCTCGAAGGCCGTCAGCGCGGTGCGCCGCTCCTGGTCCAGGGCGACCAGTCGGTCGACCAGCGCGACGGACTCGCCGCGGCGGCGCTGGGACTCGCGGATGGCGTCGGGGTTCTCGCGCAGCAGGCGTGGATCAAGCACGGTTCTCAGGGTACGGGGGTGCCGGCCGCGCCGCTCGGGGTCTGCGGCCACAAGTGGTGGTGCGGCGGCGGCCCGGGGCGGCCGCGGCTGCTACAGGTACGGACCCGTCCCGCGCCGCGGATCGATCGACGCGCGCTGCTGCTGGGACTCGTGCGGGTGCTCATGGCCGCCCTCGACGGCCCGGCGGCGCATCTCGTCGAAGGCTGCGCGCGCTGCCATCTGCTGGGCGAACAGCGCGGTCTGGATCCCGTGGAAGAGCCCCTCGAGCCAGCCGACGAGCTGGGCCTGGGCGATCCTCAGCTCGGACTCCGACGGCACCGAATCTTCGGTGAAGGGCAGCGACAGGCGCTCGAGCTCCTCGATGAGCTCTGGCGCCAACCCGTCCTCGAGCTCGGCGATGGAGCGTTGGTGGATATGGCGCAGGCGCTGCCGGGCAGCTTCGTCGAGCGGTGCTTCCTTCACCTCGTCGAGCAGTTGCTTGATCATGCTGCCGATGCGCATCACCTTGGCCGGTTGCTCGACCAGCTCGGTGAGTGCCTGCTCGTCCTCGTCGCTGTCGCCCGCCCTGGCGATCTCACCCAGCGGCTTGCCGTCGGGGCCAACCACGACGATGTGGCGCTCAGGTTCCGCGTTCGGGTCCTCGGGGTCGCTCATACCGCCATCGTTGCACCGTCGCACCCGGCCCGCAGGGGGCAGGGGCACAGCCGGTGCCGGCGCCGCTGCGTGCCGGTCCCGGAACGCAGCCACGGGGTCGGAGCCTGGCTCGGTCGTGCCGTGCGCGCAACACCGTCGGGGAATCCCTGCGCCCCACGTCCCGGGCCGACTACAGCTCCAGCCCGGTCAGCACCATGACCCGTTCGTGGGTGAGGCCGAGCATCGCGGAGCGCACGCCCTCGCGACCCGTGCCGGAGTCCTTCACCCCGCCGTAGGGCATCTGATCGGCCCGGAAGGACGGCACGTCGCCGATGATGACCCCGCCCACCTCCAGCTCGCACTGCGCTCGGAAGGCCAACGCGATGTCGTGCGTGAAGATGCCGGCCTGCAGCCCGAACCGGGAGTCGTTCACGGCGGCGAACGCCTCGTCGACGCCGTCGACCGGCGTGAGGGTCAACACCGGGCCGAACACCTCCTCGCGGCAGACCCGGGCGTCCGGTGGAGCGTCGGTCAGCAGCGTGGGGGCCACGACGCTGCCGTCGCGCGTGCCGCCGACGAGCACGCGCGCGCCGCCGGCCACGGCCTCGCGAATCCATGACCCGACCCGCTCGGCGGCGTCCTGGTCGATCAGCGGTCCCACCACGGTGCCCTCGTCGGTGGGCGGACCGACTCCGAGGCGCGACAGGGCGGCGACGAGCATCGCGGCGAACCGCTCCATCAGCGAGGCCGCCACGAAGACCCGCTGCACCGAGATGCAGGACTGGCCCGCCTGGTAGGTCCCGAAGGTCGCGATCCGCTCCGCGGCCCAGAGCAGATCCTCGGTGCTGGACCAGTCGTCCAGCACCACCGCCGCTGCATTCCCGCCGAGCTCGAGCACGATGTGCTTGTGCGGGTGCGAGGCCCGCAATGCCGCTCCGACGGTGTCGGAGCCGGTGAACGAGATCACCGGCAGCCTCGGGTCGGCGGCAAGTGCGCCGGCCTGCTCGCCCCTGATGGGCAGGATCGACCACATGCCCGCGGGCAGGTCTGCGGCAGCCATCACCTCGCCGAGCAGCAGCGCTGTCAGCGGTGTCGCGGACGCCGGTTTGATGATGATCGGGGCCCCGACCGCCAGGGCCGGGGCGACCTTGTGGACCACCAGGTTGAGCGGGAAGTTGAACGGGGTGATGCCGAGGACCGGGCCATGGGGGAAGCGCCGGACGACCGCCATCCGTCCGATCGCCGAGGCCGCCGTGTCGAGCCGCTGGAGCTCTCCCGACCAGCGGCGAGCCTCCTCGGCAGCCCAGCGGACGGTGGACACGGCGCGGTCGACTTCCGCTCGGGCCCACCGGATCGGCTTGCCGCTCTCGGCGAGGATGAGTTGCGCGAACTCCTCGGCGCGGTCGCCGATGGCCTCGCTGATCCGGGTCAACGCCTCCGCCCGGGCAACGGCGGGCAGCCGCGCAGCCTCCCTGCGGACAGCCCACGCCGCGGCGGCGGCGGCCGCCACGGCATCCTCCCCGGGGATGACGTAGGACCCCGCGGTGGAGCGGTCGTACGGACTGCGGACCTCGGCAACCTCGCCGTCGGTCCACGGTTGACCGGCTACCCATGCAGCCCAGGGGGCACTCATGCTGCCCTCCCGGTACCCCCCGGCCAGCGCCCGGCCGGGGGCCGAACGGGCCAGGGCGGTGCAGCCGACGCTCGTCGAGCGGCCACGTTCGCCCCTTTCGCCCGGAGAGCCCCTCTCCCATCCGCGGCTCGCCGCCCAGGCAACCGGCCGAGCGGAAACCTCCGAAGCTGCCGGCTCAGGGTCGTGGGCGCGGTGGTGCGGAAGGTCGGCGCCGGTTCGGCGACCCGGCGCGCCGCGGAGCGGGCAAGGGTGGCAGCCCCGGCGTCGCTCACGCGGGCCTCGGCGCCGGGCCGTCCCAATCGGGCCGCTGACGCACCACCACCACCCGGTCGTCGCGCTGGAAGACCCGCACGGCCCCCTCGTCGAAGCGCGTCACCTTCCCGTCGCGGATGATCGCCAGGACGAGTTCGCCGCCCTTCTCCAGTTCGCTCGGCCCGATGCCGAGCTCCTCGGGGCGGATCGACCGTTCCACCATCTCCAGGCCGCGGCTGGTGTCCAGCAGGTCCTCCATGAGGTCGCCGGCGCTGGGGGACATCAGCTGCATCGACAGCAGCCGGCCGGCTGCTTCCGCGGTGACGATGACGCCGTCCACGCCGGAGTCGCGCAGCACTTGGGCGGCCGCGGACTCGCGCGCCGCAGAGACGATCTTGGCCCCGGCCGGAGCCAGCCGCCGCGAGGTCAGCGCCACCAGCACCGAGGTGTCGTCGGAGTTGGTGGAGATGATGATCTGGCGGGCGCGGTCGATGCCGGCGTCCATGAGCACGTCTTCCCGACGGGCGTCGCCGAGGACGCAGGCCAGACCCATCCGCCTGGCCTCGGTGGCGCTCTCGGGGTCCTCGGTCACCACGACGATGCGCTCCGGAGGCGTCCCGGCGTCGATCACGCTCTGCGCCGCCGCCCGCCCCTTCACCCCGAAGCCGACGACCAGCGTGTGGTCGCTCACCTTGCGCCTCCACTTCTGCGCCCGCAACTCCTGGCGGGTGCGCCGGGTCAGTGTTTCCAGTGCCGTGCCGACCAGCACGATCAGGAACAGGAACCGCAACGGGGTGATGAGCACGATGTTCGTCATCCGTGCCGCTTCCGAGTAGGGCGAGATGTCCCCGTAGCCGGTGGTCGACAGCGTGACCGTTGCGTAGTAGACGGCGTCGAGGAGGCTCACCTGGCCGTCGGCGTCGTCGTTGTACCCCTCGCGCTCGAACCACACCAGCAGGGTGGTCGCCACCAGACAGAACAGGGCGATGCCGAACCGCTCGATCAGCAGCCGGATCGGCGATTCTGCCTTGCTGGGCAGGGTGAGGCGCGCGCTGATATCCGGGTTGTCGTGGGGTCGACCCCGTGGTTGCTGCGCCACAGGGATGACCGTAGCGGCAAAACGGCTCAGCCGACGAGCACTCCGGGCAGTGGCAGCAGCGGGACCAGTGCGTCGCGCTGCGTTCCGGGCTCGACCACGATCAGGCCGTCGGCGGCCGCGAGCCCCTGCATGCCGCTCGGGCCGCTCCACCGGCGCGGATAGACCCGCAGCGCGAGCTCGGAGCGTTCCAGGATGCCGGGAATCACCACGGTGCCGGTGTGGCCGGCCACCGCCTCGCTCAGCAGCGCGGCCACCCCGTCGGCCTGGGCGGGTCTGCCGCTCAGCGCCGCGAGCAGCGGATCCAGCACGACGGCCAGGCCGGCCGCCGCAGCAGCCGGACGGCCCGGCAGGCTCACCAGGTAGCGCTCCGAGGACAGCACATGGACCGCAGTGCCGGTGCCGGGCGAGATGGCCAGTCCGTCCACGACCGGCTCGGCGCCCAGCAGCTCGAGGGCCTGCCGGACCTGCGTCGGCAGACCCGGCTCGATACCGCCGGCCACGACGATCACATCGTTGGCCGCGGCGTCCAATGCCTCGGCGATCGCTCGCGGTTCGGCCGCCACGGCAAGCGGCGGCAGCAGCCGAGCCGGCCCCGCCTCGACCCACGTCGGCAGCAGTTCGGCCACGACATCGCGCTGTCGTCCCGGCCGCAGCGGACCGCGACGTGCCAGGCCGTACTGCGGCAGCACGACGGCGACGCTTGCCGGCGGGATCACGGTGAGGTCGTCGCGGCCGACGGCTGCCGCCAGCGCCACCGTGGCAGGCGTGACGACCGGGCCGCTGGCGAGCAGCCGTTGTCCGCTGCGGGCGTCGCTGCCCTGCGGCTGGATTCCGTGGCGGTACCCGATGAGCCCGGGGTGGGCCGTGGGCTGGCCGTCGGCGTCGGCGACCTGCAGGCGCATCCGATGCGGCGCCGCGTCGACCGCGCCGCGGTCCCGAGGGACGACGGCCGTGGTCCCCGGAGGGAGGGGGGCGCCGATGGCGACCGGGACGGCGTGCCGGTCGGGCAGGACGTCGAGGTCCTTGGCGGCGATGTCCGTCAGGACGGTCCAGGGCCCCTGGCCGGAGACGGCCCACCCGTGCTCGGTGGCAGCGTCGGTGACGGGGATGTCCGTCGGCGCGGTGATCGGCGCGACGAGGACCGCACCCACGGCGGCGTGCAGCGGGACCGCGATCGGCGGCAGCGGATCGACGGCGGCGAGGATGCGCCGGGCCTGGCGCCAGGAGGCCCCGCGGGACTCCCGGGACGGACCGGGACGGATGCCCGCGCGCTCCTGCTGGGTTCCTTCCGAGCCCGCGATGCCCATGGCGTCCACTGTGACACCGTGCCGGGCGGCCCCAGCGTCACTCCGGCGGTGTTTCGCGAGGTGACGTTGGGCATGATGTGGGAATGGCTGAGAGGTACACGGCACTGGTGCAGCGGTTCGCGGGTGCGCCCAGGCGGCCGGCCGAGCCGGTGCGCCGCAGCAACGCGGTGACCATCGGGCGCGACGACCACCGGCCGTTCGTCGGGGAGTCTGAGATCCCCGACGACTCCCGGCTGGTCCGCTTCCGACCCGGCAGCGATAACCAGACCCACACCTTCGAGCAGTTGCGCCCTGGTGATCTCGAGCAGGTGGCACGGATCTACGTGTTCGTCCACGGGTGGGTTCCCGGGTCCAAGGCGGGCGCCGATCTGCTGTACGCGACCGACGGCAAGGTCGTCACCGCTTGGGATCCCCGCATCAGCAACGTGCAGGGGCTCTCTCTGGTGGATTCCTATGTGCCGCTGCTGGCGGCGCTGGCTCAGCGCGATCCGGACGCCGCGGTGCTGTGGTTCAGCTGGGTCGACCAGAGCGGCACCGACACGGGCCTGTTCTCCGCGCGCAATTCCCTCAGCGCCACCTCGGTCAACGGCGGTCGGCTGGCGATCGCGCTGTCCGACGTCATCGGCGACGGTGCGCCCGGCGTGCACCTCATCGGCCATTCCCACGGATGCATCGTCACCACGCACGCCGCGCTGGCGCTGCCGCAGCGCCCGGCGCAGCTGACGCTCCTGGACTGCCCGGAGGATTGGTTCAGCCGCGCGGGCGGCGCGGCGGGCCTGCTGGACCATCTCCTGCCGCGGCTGCAGCCCGGCCGCGGCGAGGGCAGCACCTTCATCGACGCCTACGCCTCCATGTTCGGCCGCGCGTACCACGACGACCCGGGGCTGGGCGACGTCGTGGATGTCCGCCTGCCCCTGCAGCGGCGGCCCGACGACTCCCGATCCCCGGTCAGCTACAACCACCAGTACGCCGTCATCTGGTACGCGCAGACGGTCGGTGCGGACGACGCGCCGGCGGGCTTCGCCTGGTCGGTGCTGCAGGGATTCGATCCCAGCGAACTCGCGGCCGGCTACCTCGTGACCAGCAACGGGCGGCTTCGACGGCTCGCGGAACGCAGCAGCGACGGCACGCAGGACGCCACTGCCTCCTACGAGGTCGAGACGATGGTCGGCGCCGTGAGCCAGTTGACGCACCGCAACCCCGACATCCTCGTTTCGCTGGACGTCGGTGATGACGCACTGATGGTGGAGTTCGACTACGACTTCACCCGCGCCGGCAAGGACACCCGTCTGGTTGCCGCCCTCAACCACAAGCTGGCCTTCACCGCGAGCCCCGACTACCGGGTCCCGGCGCGGGGCCGGTTCCTGCGGCTGCCCGGCGATCAAAGCAATGTGCAGGTGCAGTTCCGGCTTGCCGGCAGCGGGATGCTGGACTCCGTCACCGTCGGACGACTGCGGGTGGTGCGGGCGCCGGGGGTCAGCCGAAACCTCGACGACGCCCAGGCGATGAAGGTCAGCGCGATGCTGGGAGCCGGGGCCGGCGTCGTGGGGGTCCTGGTTGTCGCGGGCGTGGTCTCGGCGGTGCGCGCCCTCTTCCGGCGGGGCTGATGCGGCGAACGCGGAGGTTGATCTGCGCCGTTCCGCGTTCGGTGAACGTCGTCGGTTCGCCGACGGGTCCGCCGCCGCGCACGATGGGGTTATGACGGACAACTGGACTTCCGACGACATCACCGGCGTCGACGGCGCGACCGTGCTCATCACCGGCGCGAATTCGGGGCTGGGGCTTGAGACGGCCAAGGCCTTGGCCGGCCACGGCGCGCAGGTCGTGATGGCCGGGCGCAACCCGCAGAAGCTCGCGCGGGCGGCGGCAGCCGTCGAGGGCGTCAGGCCCGCGACGTTGCAGCTGGACCTGGCCGACCTGTCGTCGGTGCGCACAGCTGCCGCAGAGGTGGCGCAACTGGTGCCGCAGCTGGATGTGCTCATCAACAATGCCGGCGTGATGGCAACGCCGTTCGAGCGCACTGCGGACGGCTTCGAGCGGCAGATCGGGACGAACCACCTCGGGCACTTCGCGCTGACGGGCCTGCTGCTGCCGCTGCTGCACCACGACCACGCGCGCGTGGTGAACGTCTCGAGCGCGGCTCACCGCATGGGCGACATCGATCCGGACGACCTGAACTACGACCGCCGCGGCTACTCCTCGTGGCCCGCCTACGGCCAGAGCAAGCTGGCCAACCTCCTGTTCACGGCGGAATTGGACCGCAGGGCGCAAGCGGCGGGCTGGGACCTCGTCGCGGCGGCCGCCCACCCTGGCTATGCCGCGACGAACCTGCAGACCTCGGGCCCCTGGTACGCGCGCAATCCCATCGGCAAGGCCGCATCCAGGGTCATGAACCTGATCCTCGCGCAGAGCGCGGAGGCCGGCGCCCGGCCGCAGCTCTATGCGGCGGTCGGTTCGGATGTCGTGGGCAACGACTACTTCGGGCCCGACGGTTTCCGGGAGTCCCGAGGGCACCCGGTCCGAGTCGGGCGCCGCTCCGAGGCATCGGATCCGGACCTGGCCGCGCGGCTGTGGAACGCCTCCGAAGCACTCACCGGCGTGGTCTACGACTGGTCCTAGGAAGCGGGGCTGGAGCCGAAACCTCCGAAGCGTACGCCGCGTAGGCGAGCCGGGCGCTTCGGAGGTTTCGGCGGTGGCCTCCCGTGTCCCGGGCGCTGGTCGGCGCTGCCTGCCCGATGGGGAGCGGATCTGGGCCCGCGGTTCAGCGGCTCGCCCTGACGACCGGGCGCGGCACGGCAGGACCCCACCAGAACGCCACGCGGCGCCCTTCGTGCCGCCAGCCGTCCTGGCCCGCGCCCGCCGATGGGCTCGCAGGCAGCCTGGGCGGCGTCGCGATCAGGCCTCCGCGGTGGGCAGCAGCTCGGCGATGAGGGATTCCACGCGTCGGCGGATCTGGTCGCGGATCGGCCGCACCGAGTCCACCCCCTTGCCGGCGGGGTCCTCGAGGACCCAGTCCTCGTAGCGCTTGCCCGGGAAGATCGGGCAGGCGTCGCCGCAGCCCATCGTGATGACGACGTCGCTGGCCTGCACGGCCTCGGTCGTGAGCACCTTCGGCACGGCGGCGCTCATGTCGATGCCCTCCTCGGCCATCGCCGCCACTGCCGCAGGGTTCACCCGATCGCCGGGGGCAGACCCGGCGGAACGGACCTCGATGCGCCCCTCGGACAGCGTCTCCAGGTACGCGGCGGCCATCTGGGACCGGCCGGCGTTGTGGACGCAGACGAACAGGACGGACGGCTTCTCACTCATGGGGTTCCTCCGGTGGTGTGGACGGGATCGGGCAGGTCGAGCGGTTCCGGCACCCGGCCGGGTCGCGGGTGCAGCAGTTCGGTGAGGCCGGCGCCGACGGCAGCGCCCACCAGTTGCGCGATCAGGAACGGCGCAACGTCGGCCGGCGCGATGCCGGCGAAGGTGTCGGTGAAGGCCCGCCCGATCGTGACGGCGGGATTGGCGAAGGAGGTGGATGCGGTGAAGAAGTAGGCCGCGCCGATCCATGCCGGCACCAGCACCGGGCCGAGGTGGCCGTGCTGGGTCCGGGTCAGCGCGCCGATCACCCACAGCAGCCCGGCGGTGGCGACGACCTCGCCGAGCAGGACCCCGGCGCCGCCGCGCTCGGTCGTGGACGCCTCCCACGCGGGCAGCGCGAACATGAGGTTGGCCAGCGCCACACCGGCCAGGCCGCCGGTGATCTGGGCGCTGATGTAGCCGACGGCCTCCGCCGGTGCCACTTCGCGGCGCACCGCCGCCACCAGCGTCACCGCCGGGTTGAAGTGCGCGCCGGAGATCGGACCCAGGGTCCAGATCAGCACGCCCAGCGCCAAGACCGTGGATGCCATGTTCATGAGCAGTTGCAGGCCGACGTCGCCGGTGAGGTTGGCGGCCATGATGCCGGAGCCGACGACGGCGGCGACCAGCAGTCCGGCGCCGAGGAACTCTGCGACGAGGCGGCGGGCGCGGTGCAGTGCGCCGGCTGGGGACGAGGCGCTCACGCGGCCGGGGTGAGCAGTTCGTCGAGCAGCGCACGGACGCGGCGCTCGATGTCGTCCCGGATCGGCCGAACGGCGGCGACGTCGAGGCCCGCCGGGTCGTCGATCTGCCAATCCTCGTACCGCTTGCCGGGGAAGATCGGGCAGGCGTCTCCGCAGCCCATCGTGATGACGGCATCGGCGGCCCGGACCACCTCATCGGTCCACGGCTTGGGGTACTCGTTGGAGATATCGATACCGCGCTCTGCCATCGCAGCGATCGCCGCCGGGTTGATCGCAGAGCTCGGCTCGGATCCGCCCGACCATCCGATAGCCGCGTCCCCGGCCAGGTGCTGGAGGAACCCCAGCGCCATCTGCGATCGGCCGGCGTTGTGGACGCAGAGGAACAGCACGATCGGACGGGAGTCGTCGCTTCTGCCCTCGATTCTGGCCAGCGCCGTCAAGCGCTGCTTGGCGAACCGCTCGGCCAGCAGCGGCAGCCAGTTGGTCACCGCCGCGCGATCGGCGAACTCGTCGTAGGAGTGCAGGAGGAACCGCTCGATGGTCTCGGTGCCGAAGACGCCATCGAATCGCTCGCGCAGGCGCGTGGCCGCGCTGCGCAGCGCGAGTTGCTGATCGATCGGGACGGTCCCGGATCGGCCGAAGTCGCTCATGCTTCCTCCTCGTGCAACGTCGAGGCCAGCGTCCCGACGCGTTCGGCGATGTCGTCCCAAGCCGCCTCGAACGCCGCCTCGTGCCCGGCGGCGACCGGGTCGGGGACCGACCAGTGGCGGTGCGGTGCGGCAGTGAGTCCGTCGGCGTGGTCGCAGACGGTGATGACGAGGGCGTCGCGCAGGTCGCCTGCGGCTACCCGCTTGGGGACCACGCCGTGCAGGTTCACCCCGTGGCGGTCGGCGACCCGCCGCGCCAGTGGGTGCACGCGGGCAGCCGGCTCAGTGCCGCCCGAGGTCGCCGGGATGGCGCTGGTGCCGCGCCACAGTGCCTCGGCGAACTGCGATCGCGCGGAGTTGTGGGTGCAGACGAACACCACTCGGCGCGCGCCGGTGACCGCAGCAGGCTCGGCGAGGCGCCGCCCGGTGTCGGTGAGGTGCAGGTACCGTCGCCGCCGGTCCGCCTCAGAGGGTCGACGATCCACCAGGCCGGCTTCGGCGAGGATCCTCGTGTGGTGGGCGAGGAGGTTCGAGGCGATGCCCCAGTGGCGGCTGAACCAGGCGGGCGAGCGATCGCCCAGCAGCAACTCCTCGACGATGGCCAACCGCTGTGGGTCGGCTAGCGCCGCGTGCATCCGGGCACGGCGGTGCAGGGAGGATTGCTCAGCAGACATTGAGGCAATACTGACTGAGTGATTGCTCCGGTGTCAAGGTGGCGCGCGGGGACGGGGCCGTCAGCGGCCGGTGGACTTCGTGCGGTAGATGAGCACCGGGCAGGGTGCGTGGTGCACGCAATAGCCGGCGACGGAGCCTAGGTGCAGGCCGGCCAGCTCGCCCTTGCCGTGGGATCCGATGACCAGGAGGTCTGCGCTGCGCGTCTGGGCCATCCCGGTCAGGGCGAGGGCCGGTCGTTCCTGCAACACCTCCGCGCTCACCGGCACATCGGGCGGCTGCTCGCGGGAGCGCATCGCGTACCTGCTCGATGACGATGCCGCCTTCCTGGAGCTGAGCCCGCTGGCCGGATGGGGCACCGACGATCCGCTCCGCGGCGGCCTGGTGACCGGGATCGGCATCGACTCCCCGCTGCCGTCGCACCGGGGCGACGGCAGCGGCATCAACGGCCGGTGTCCTCGCCGCGGTACACCAGCACCGGGCACGGGGCATGATGCACGCAGTACCCGGCGACGGATCCGAGGTGCAGGCCGGGCAACTGTCCCTGGCCGTGGCTGCCGATGACCAGCAGCGTGGCCCCGCGCTGCTTGGCGACGCCGGTCAGCGCCAGTGCCGGGCGTTCCTGGAGCACCTCGGCCGAGACCGGCACATCGGTGGGGAGGCCGGATCCGAAGGCCAGTTGGAGGGTCTGGGCATTGCGCTGCGCGGCATCGCGCGCGTAGTCCTCGGTGGTGTAGGTCGGGGTGACGAGCACGGTGAGCGGGACGTCGAAGCCGGTCAGCGCCAGCACCTGTGCGCCCGTGGCGCGCGCATGCCCAACTGCCCATCGCAGGGCCCCCGCGCTGAGTGCGGATCCATCTGCGCCCACGATGATCAGTCCGGTCGACATCGTCACCCTCCCTGCTCGTCCACCAGGAAGTCTGCGCGCAGGCTCACCGCCCCGGTAGGGGCCTTCGGCCCGACAATGCGAGCACCCGCGACGGCGATGCGGGCGCACCGTCCCGTTCGCCGCGCATGAGCCGGTGCGCAACGGCCGCTCGATCGGTGCCTGGGCCGCGAATCGCGCCGCCTCGACGGCATGCCGCGCTTGCCCCTGCCCAAACTTGACACTAGTGTCAAGTCCACCGGCGAGGGGTCGTCGGCGAGGGGAGGGCGCCATGGGGCGGCGCATGACGAGCATGGTGGACACGACCAGCGAGACCTTCGCTGCCAATCGCGAGGCGATGCTCCAAGCTCTGTCCGAGATCGACACGGCTGCTGGAGCAGGTCACGCGCGGCGGCGGGACCGACAACGCCGACAAGGCGGCCAAGTCGGTGAGCCGGCTGCGCTCCCGCGGCAAGCTGCTGCCCCGGGAGCGGGTCCAGTACCTGCTCGACGACGACGCGGCCTTCCTGGAGCTCAGCCCGCTGGCCGGCTGGGGCTCCGACGATCCGCTGGGCGGCGGACTGGTGACCGGGATCGGCACCGTGAGCGGCACCGAGTGCATGATCGTGGCCAACGACCCGACGGTGAAGGGCGGTTCGCAGAGCCCCACGGCGGTGCAGAAGGGCCTGCGCGCCATGGCTATCGCGCGCGAGAACCGCCTGCCGCTGGTCAATCTCACCGAGTCCGGCGGCGCGGACCTGCCGAAGCAGGCCGACATCTTCGTCCCCGGCGGCGCTTCCTTCAAGAACCTCACGCAGTTGTCCAAGGAGGGCATCCCGACCGTCACGCTGGTGTTCGGGTCCTCCACCGCCGGCGGCGCCTACGTGCCGGGCATGAGCGACTACGTCGTGCTGCAGAAGGAGTCGGCGCGGGTCTACCTCGGCGGTCCGCCGCTGGTGAAGATGGCCATCGACGAGGACGCCGAGGAGGAGGAGCTCGGCGGCGCGGAGATGCACGCCCGCACCTCCGGCTTGGCCGACTACCTGGCCCACGACGAGCCGGATGCGCTGCGCATCGGCCGCGACATCGTCGCCCACTTGCGCTGGCGCAAGCAGGGCTACGGACCGGACCGGGCCGCGCGTCCGCCCGCGTACGACCCCGACGAGTTGCTGGGCATCGCCTCGGCCGACATCCGCGTACCGTTCGAAGCGCGGGAGGTGCTCGCCCGGGTCCTCGACGCGAGCGAGTTCGAGGAGTTCAAGCCGCTGTACGGCACCACGCTGGTCACCGGGTGGGGCCACCTCAACGGCTTCCCGATCGGGGTGCTGGCCAACAACGGCATCCTGTTCAGCGAGGAGTCCAAGAAGGGCGCGCAGTTCATCCAGCTGTGCAACCGGATGGGCGTGCCGATCCTGTTCGCGCAGAACATCACCGGCTTCATGGTCGGGACCCGCTACGAACAGGGCGGGATCATCAAGGACGGCTCCAAGCTGATCAACGCCGTGTCCAACTCCGAGGTGCCGCACCTGACCCTGATGATGGGTGCCTCCTACGGTGCCGGGAACTACGGCATGGCCGGTCGCGCCTACGACCCGCGGTTCGTCTTCACCTGGCCCAACCACCGCATCGCCGTGATGGGTCCCAAGCAGCTCGCGGGCGTCCTGACGATCGTGGCGCGCCAGAAGATGGAAGGGATGGGGCAGCCGTTCGACGAGGCGGCGTTCGCGCCCATCCGCGATGCCTTCGAATCCCAGGTCGAGGGGCAGTCCACCGCCCTGTTCGCCACCGGCCGTCTCTGGGACGACGGCATCATCGACCCCCGGCAGACCCGCGACGCCCTCGGCCTCGCACTGTCGGCCGTTCACTGCGGACCCGTGGCCAGCTCCGGCGGCTTCGGCGTCTGGCGGATGTGAGGCAGCCATGCAGCGTTTGTTGATCGCCAACCGCGGCGAGATCGCCGTGCGCATCGCGCGGACGGCTCGACGGCTCGGGATCGAGACCGTCGCCGTCTTCTCCGACCCCGACGCGGACTCCGTGGCCGTGCGCGCGGCCGATCTGGCAGTCCGCCTGCCCGGCCAGACCAGCGCCGAGACCTACTTGCGCGGCGACGCGGTGCTCGACGCCGCGCGCCGGACCGGCGCCGACGCCATCCACCCCGGCTACGGCTTCCTCTCGGAGAACCCGGGATTCGCCCGGGCCGTCGTGGAGTCCGGGCTGACCTGGGTCGGACCGACGCCGGAGCAGATCGAGGCGATGGCGCTGAAGGTCGAGGCCAAGCACCTCGCCGCGAAGGCCGGCGTGCCGCTGGTCCCGGGCGCCGAGCTCGACGCCGACGCCACGGACGCGGCCATCGAGTCCGCCGGTCGCGAGGTGGGCTTCCCACTGCTGGCCAAGGCGTCGGCCGGTGGCGGCGGCAAGGGGATGCGGCTGGTCCTCGACCCGGCCGAACTCGTCGCCTCGGTCGCTGCCGCCCGCCGTGAGGCCGCCTCGGCCTTCGGCGACCCCACCGTCTTCCTGGAGCGCTACCTGACCGAGGCCCGCCACGTCGAGGTGCAGATCTTCGGCGACACCTACGGCAACGTCGTGCACCTGTTCGAGCGGGAGTGCTCCGTCCAGCGCCGCCACCAGAAGGTCGTGGAGGAGGCCCCCTCGCCGGGGGCGACCGACGCCACCCGCACCGCCATGTTCACCGCGGCGACCGCTCTGGCCCGCGAGATCGGCTACGTCGGCGCTGGCACGGTCGAGTTCATGGTCGCCGGCGAGGGGGAGTCCCAGGAGTTCTTCTTCCTGGAGATGAACACCCGGCTGCAGGTCGAGCATCCGGTGACCGAGGAGACCACCGGGCTGGACCTGGTCGAATGGCAGCTGCACGTCGCCCAGGGGGGACGACTGCCGCTGACGCAGGAGCAGATCGCGCGCTCCGGCCACGCCATCGAGGTGCGGCTCTACGCGGAGGATCCGGCGAACGGGTACCTGCCGAACACCGGCACGCTGACCCTGGCCGACTGGCCCGCGGCGGCGGGCGTCCGCGTCGACACCGGAGTGGTCACCGGCAGCGAGATCTCCTCGCTCTACGACCCGATGATCGCCAAGGTCATCGCCGGCGACGCCAGCCGCGAGGCGACCTCGGCGCGACTGGCCGCCTATCTCGAAGGCCTGCCCATCATGGGGCTGACGACCAACCGCGAGTCGCTGGCCGCGATCCTGCGGGAGGCCGACTACCTCGCCGGCGCCACCACCACCGACTACCTGGACACCCATCCAGAGGTGCTCGCGCCGACCCTGACGGTGGACCAGCAGCGCCGCGCGGCGCTCGCGGCCGTGCTGGTCGATCGCGCCGGCCGCGCGCCGTCGCTGGTGGCACCCGGTTGGCGCAACGTCCGCGCGGTCCCGCAGTTCGCCCGGGTCGGCCTACCGGAAGCCCGCACGCTGCGCTGGCACCGGATCGGCGAGGAGTTGCACGTCGAGGTCATCCACGGGGATCCGTTCACCGGCGAGGTGCTGGACGCGTTCACCGCCAGGGGCAGCATCGACGACGGAATCCTCCGGCTGGAGATCGACGGGGTCGCCGCGGCGCACGAGGTGCGCATCATCGGCGAGGAGGCGCTCGTGCTGGTCGGCGGGCGGAGCGTGCCGGTGCGCTTGCTGCCGCGCTTCGAGGACACCTCCCACGGCGGTGGTGCCGCCGGACCGGCTACCCCGGTCCCGGGCACGGTGACCATCGTCGACGTGGCGCCCGGCGACGCCGTCACCGCCGGGCAGACGCTGGTGATCCTGGAGGCGATGAAGATGGAGCACCGGATCACCGCCGACACCGACGGCGTCGTGGCGCAGGTGCTCGTCAAGCCCGGGATGAGCGTGGATGCCCACCAAGTCGTCGTCGTGCTCGAGGAGGCTGACCAGTGAGCACCGCAGACCCGCGTCGTCCCGTTCGGATCGCGAACTGCTCCGGGTTCTTCGGCGATCGGCTCGCCGCGGCCCGCGAGCAGGTGCAGGGCGGGCCCATCGATGTCCTCACCGGCGATTGGCTCGCCGAGCTCACGATGTTGATCCTCGCGCGGCAGCGGCTCAAGCACGGCCCCGGCGCCGGATATGCGCGCACCTTCCTGACGCAGATGGAGCAGGTGCTCGGCACGTGCCTGGACCGCGGCATCAAGGTCGTGGCCAATGCCGGCGGGCTGGACCCGCAGGGGCTGGCCGACGCGCTGGCCGAGAAGGCGTCCGAGCTCGGTCTGTCGCCGCGCATCGCCGTCGTCCAGGGCGACGACATCACTCCTCGGCTGGCCGAGCTGCAGTCCGCCGGGGAGTCGTTCACCAACCTCGACACCGGTGAGGACCTCCTCGCCGCCGGGATCCAGCCGCTCACCGCCAACGTGTACCTCGGCGGCCGCGGCATCACCGCCGCGCTGCTCGCCGACGCCGACGTCGTCATCACCGGCCGGGTCACCGACGCCGCCGTCGTCCTCGGTCCGGCTGCGTGGTGGCACGGCTGGGACTACGACACCGCGCTGGACCCGATGGCGGGCGCCGTCGTCGCCGGACACGTCATCGAGTGCGGCGCCCAGGCGACCGGCGGCAACTACCCGTTCTTCGGCGACGTGCCGGGCCTGGAGCACGCGGGGTTCCCGATCGCCGAGATCGCCGCCGACGGATCGTCGGTCATCACCAAGCACGACGGCACCGGCGGACTGGTCAGCTGCGGCACCGTCAGCGCCCAGCTGCTGTACGAGATCGGCGGCCCGTCGTACGCCAACCCCGACGTCACCGCGCGGTTCGACACCATCGACCTGGACCAGCTCGGCCGGGACCGGGTACGGATCTCCGGCGTCCGCGGGGAAGTGCCGCCGGAGCGCCTCAAGGTGTCGATGAACTACCTGGGCGGATTCCGCAACAGCCTGTCCCTGGTGCTCACCGGGCTGGACATCCAGGCGAAGGCCGACCTCGCGGTGCGCACGGTCACCGGGCTGTCGCTGGCGCAGGCGCAGGGCTTCGCCTCGGCCGCCGAGCGCGCCGCGGCCAGCACCCTGGAGGTCGCCGAGCTCGATGTCACCTTCGTGCCGCGGGACACGCTCGATGCGCCCACGGCCGGGCAGGCCCAGGCGCACCTGCACCTGACGGTCAAGGACAGCGATCCGAAGAAGGTCGGCAAGCCGTTCACCGCCCCGGTGGTGGAGTCGGCGCTCGGGTCCTACCCCGGGATGTTCCCCACCGCGCCGCCCGCGGGCGGAACGCCCTTCGGCGTCTACTGGCCGACCACGGTGTCCGCGGATGCGGTGACCCAGACCGTGACGCTGGACGGCAAGGAGGTGGCCGTGCTGCCCGGCGGCGGTATCGCCGGTGCGCGTCCGGGTGCGCGGGTGCCGGGGCCGCCCGCCCTGCCCGCCTCCCTCGCCGGCCCGACCGCCCGGGTGCCGTTCGGCGTGCTGTTCGGTGCCCGCAGCGGCGATAAGGGCGGCAAAGCCAATATCGGCGTCTGGGTGCCCGCGGGCACCGAGTCGGAAGCGGTAGCGATGGCGAACGGCGAACTCGACGCCATGGTCGCCCCGGTCATCGCCTCCGTGGCCGACATGGTGCAGTTGGGGGCCGAGGAGGGCCCGCTGACCCCGGACTCGGCCGCCGAGGCCCGCGCCGCGGAGACCTACGGCTGGCTGCTGGCCACGCTGACCCCCGCCAGGCTGGCCGAGCTGCTGCCGGAGGCCGCAGGGCTGCCCATCGAGATCCACCCGCTGCCCAACCTGCGGGCGGTGAACATCGTCATCCACAGCCTGCTCGGCCGGGGCGTGTCGGACTCCACCCGGCTGGACCCCCAAGCCAAGGGCCTCGCCGAGCAGCTGCGCGCCCGGCTCATCGACGTGCCCACCGTGCTGCTGCCGGAGCCGGTGTGACCACTGCCGCGACCACCGACCGCGAGCCGCTGACCGATCGGGGTCGGCGGACGCGGGAGGCGCTGCTGACCGCGGCCCGCAGCGTGTTCGAGGAGCAGGGCTTCGGCGCGACCCGGATGAGCGACATCGCCGGGGCTGCCGGCGTCGCGCACGGCACGGTCTACACCTACTTCGAGACCAAGGAGGCGGTGCTGGCCGCCGTGGTCCAGGAGGTCATCGACGACCTGCTGGCGTCGTTGCGCGCATCCGCGGCGGCCGACCCCCTGGAACGCATCAGCGATGCCAACGCCCGGTACCTGGCGGCCTACGCCGACCATGCCGACCTGCTGCGCGTGGTGGAGGAGGCCGCGTTCGCGGATGTCCGGTTCGACGAGGTCCTCGAGCAGCTGCGCACCACGCACGTGCGGCGGGTCGCGACCGCCATCCGCAAGCTCCAGCGCGAGGGCGCAGCCAGCGCCGACCTCGACGCGGGCGCAACGGCTGCCGCGCTGTGCGCCATGGTCGAGGGCTACGCCCGCCACCACGCCGGATCCAAGCCCGCGTCCGCGACCGCCGCGAACGACACCCTGACGACGCTCTGGGCGCGCGCCCTGGGCCTGTCCCACCTGGAGTAAGGAGCAATCATGCAGTTCACCGAGGAGCACAAGGCCTTCCGCAAGGTCGTCGGCGAATTCGTCGACACGGAGATCAACCCTTACGTGGATCAGTGGGAGGCCGACCGGATCTTCCCTGCGCACGAGCTGTTCCCGAAGCTCGCCGAGATCGGCGCGTTCGGCCTGGAGTACGACGAGCAGTACGGCGGCCAGGGCGCGGACCACTCCTTCACGCTGGTCTTCATGGAGGAGCTCGGCTACCGGTGCAACGTCGCCGGCGTTCCGATGGCGATCGCGGTGCAGACCAACATGGCAACCCCGGCGCTGCACCGGTTCGGCTCGGAGGAGCTCAAGGAGCGCTACTTGAAGCCGGCCATGACCGGCGAGCACGTGGTGTCGGTGGGGATCTCCGAGCCCGACGCCGGCTCCGATGTCGCGGCGATCCGCACCAAGGCGGTGCGCGACGGCGATGACTGGGTCATCAACGGCCGCAAGATGTGGATCACCAACGGATCCCAGGCCGACTGGATCTGCCTGCTCGCCCGCACCTCCGACGAGGGCGGATTCGCCGGGATGAGCCAGATCATCGTGCCGACCGACACTCCCGGCTTCAGCGTCGGCCGGACCATCGAGAAGATGGGCAACCACTCCAGCGACACCGCGGAGCTCGTCTTCGAGGACGTCCGGGTGCCGGTCTCCAACACCATCGGAGAGGTCGGCCGCGGGTTCCAGCAGCAGATGATGCAGTTCCAGGACGAGCGGCTGGTGGGGTCCTACCTCGCCGCCATGGGGGCCAAGCGGGCGCTGGAGCGGACCAAGGAGTACCTGCATCAGCGGCACGCGTTCGGCAAGCCGCTGATCGCCAACCAGTACCTGCAGTACAACCTCGCCGAACTCATCGGCGAGGTCGACATGCTGATCGAGTACAACCGGCTGGCCGCGGAGCGCTTCGTGCGCGGCGAGGACGTGACGCGCATGGTCACCATCGCCAAGCTGAAGGCCGGCAAGTTGTCGCGGCAGGTCGCCGACTCGGTCGTGCAGTACCACGGCGGCATGGGGTACGCGGAGGAGAACTGGCCGGCGCGCTATGCCAGGGACGCCCGGCTCATCTCCATCGGCGGCGGCGCGGACGAGGTCATGCTGCGCGTCCTGTCGCTGCTGGAGGGCATGGGCAAGCGCTAGCACTGCAGCGGGGGCGCGGGCATCCGGCCCGCCGCGATCCCGGCCGATGCCAGGGGTCCCCTTGCGGCCGGCCGGCCGAGCTGATCCGCCGTTGCCGGCGCTGGCGGTGCGGCCGCCAATCCGCGACCGGTGCGGCTGCCGCCGGCCGGACGGCTGAGTGCGCCGGCACGATGCGCCCCGGGCCGACGCCGCACCACCACCCAACGACGACGAAGGAGACCCATGAGCGACGAAGTGATCGTCGAGACGACGGCCGGCATCGCTACCGTCCGGCTGAACCGCCCGGAGGCGCGCAACGCGCTCAACGGCACGGCGATGGCAGGCCTGCGGCAGGCGCTGTCGGACACGGCAGCCGACGACACCGTGCGCGCCGTCATCCTGACCGGCACCGGGACGGTGTTCTCCGCCGGGGCCGATCTGAAGGCCGCAGCAGCCGGGGACGAGGGGTCCTTCGCCGCCACCGGCCCGGAAGCCATGGCCGAGTTGCTGACGCAGATCCTCCAGCACCCCAAGCCGACGATCGCGCGGGTCCAGGGCCACGTGTTCGGCGGCGGCAACGGCCTGGTCGCCGCGTGCGACCTCGCCATCGCCGTGGACACGGCGCGCTTCGCGTTCAGCGAGGTCCGGCTCGGACTCACCCCCGCGGTCATCAGTGTGGTCTGCCTGCCCAGGCTGTCCCGCGCCGACGCCATGGAACTGTTCCTCTTCGGGGAGCGGGTGTCCGCTGCCCGGCTGGTCGAGGCCGGGATGATCAACGCCGCGGTGCCGGAGGAGGAGCTCGACGCCACGATCGGCGAGTGGACCGGCAAGCTGCGCGCCGGCGGCCCGCTGGCGCTGGCCGGGTCCAAGGAGCTCATCAACCGGGTGCCGACCATGTCCCGCTCCGATGCCTTCGCCTGGACGGCGGAGAAGTCCGGGCAGTACTTCCGATCGCCGGAGGCAGCCGAGGGGATCACGGCGTTCCTGCAGAAGCGATCGCCGAACTGGGCCTGACCCGTGAGCAGCATGCCCCCGGCCGAGGTCGCCATCGATAGCGACCTCGTCCGGGGGCTGCTGCGTTCCCAGGCGCCGCGACCTTGCCGGGCTGGCACTGGTCCCGTCCGGCGCCCACGGCTGGGACACGGCCGTCTTCCGGCTCGGGGAGGACCTGGCGGTTCGGCTGCCGCGCCGCGCCGCTGCCGTCGATCTGATCCGCAACGAGCAGCGGTGGCTGCCGGTGCTGGCCCCGCAGTTGCCGTTGCCGGTGCCCGAGCCGGTCCTGGCCGGCTCGCCCGAACCGCAGTACCCGTGGCCGTGGTCGGTGTGCCGCTGGGTGCCCGGCGATCCGATCGGTGTCGGGGACGTGTCGTCCGTCGACCCGCTGGTGCGCTTCCTCGAGGCGCTGCACCGGCCCGCGCCGGCGAACGCGCCGCGCAACGCCTACCGCGGCGTTCCGCTGGCTGCCCGAGATCGCGCGATGCGGGACGGATGCGCCCTGCTCGCCGAGCACGGCGTCGCCGTCGATCCGATCCTGCGGGCCTGGGACGAGCTCCGCGGCGCGCCGGCCTTCAGCGGCGCACCGCGGTGGCTCCATGGCGACCTGCACACGGCCAACGTCCTGGCCCGCGGCGGCCGCATCAGCGGCGTGATCGACTTCGGCGATCTCACCGCGGGCGATCCGGCCTGCGACTACCTCATCGCCTGGATGCTCCCGGCACGCCGGGCGCGACGGCTGCGGGAGTCCGCCGACCGCTACGGCCGCGGGACGTGGCAGCGCGCGCGGGCGTGGGCATTGGCCTGGGGCGTGGCTGCCCTCGCCCGCAGCGCCGACAATGCGGTGATCCATGCCATCGGGTCGCACGTCTTGGCCGCGGCGGTGCCGTGGCGTCCCGAAACCTCCACACCAGGCTTCGCCTGACCTTCGTTGCTGTCGGTTTGCGGACCGTAGTCGTTCGAAGGAAACGCCGCGCTAGGAGGATTCTCGCGACGCCGGTCCTACCCGCTACCTGCGCGCGGCCCAAACGTGTTTGGATAGTCCCGTGAGCAAGACCGTCATGGTGGTGGAGGACGAGCCGGATATCCGCCTGGTCCTGCGCACCTTCTTGGAGGACGAGGGCTACCGGGTCATCGAGGCCGAGACCGGCGAGGCAGCGCTCGCCCTGATGCTCGACGAGAGCCCCGACGTCGCGCTCATCGACCTGCGGCTGCCGGGCATCCACGGGTTCGACGTGATCCGCTCCATCCGCGGCACGAGTCAGATGCCCATCATCTGCGTCACCGCCCAGGCGGACAGCCACGACGTGGTCGCCGGACTCGAGGCCGGAGCCGACGACTACGTCACCAAGCCGTTCGTCGCCAAGGAGCTCGGTGCCCGCATCCGGGCCCAGTTGCGGCGCACGGCCATCACCGAGGGCGACCATCGCGAGGACGTCGTGGCATGCGGGCCCATCGTCATCCGGCCCGAGACGGCCGAGGCGTTCAAGGACGGCGAACCGATGGCGCTGTCGCGCACCGAGTTCCGCGTGCTGCAGGAACTCATCCTCGCCAAGGGGCGCATTCTGTCCCGCGACGATCTGCTGCGCCGTGTCTGGGGCTACGGCAACGCCGGTGACGGCAGGGTCGTGGACAACCTCATCTACCGTCTGCGCTCCAAGATCGAGGCCGACCCGGCCGAGCCGAAGTACCTCATCACCGTGCGCGGGTTCGGCTACCGCCTCAAGCCCTGACGCCGATGCCGGGCAGATCCTGGCGGCCGGGGCTCCCGCTCCGTTTCGCCGTCGCCATCGGGTTCATCTCCCTCGTGGTGGCGCTCATCGTCTCCGTGCCGACGTACCTGTTCGCCCGCAGCTACCTGCTGGAGCAGCGGGAGAACTCCGCGGTCACGCGGGCACTGGTCAACGGCAACACCGCCGACGTCGCGCTGTCGGAGGGCAACGAGCCGGGCGAGGCGCTGGCCGTCGTGCCCAGCGTGGGCGATTCCCAACCGATGCTCCAGATCTCCGGCCTCTGGTACACCTCCGGGGTGACGGTCGACCCGAACGACCTGCCCGCCGAGCTGCTGTCCGGTTCCGACGAGAACGGCGGCGCCATGCAGCGGTTCACCGCCAGCGACGGCGATCCGTACTTCGCCATCGCGCTGCCGGTCCCCAATGGGACCTATGTCGAGGTGTTCCCGCTGGACGAGTTGGCCAATTCGATCGCCTGGCTCGGCGTCTTCCTCGCCTCGGGCTCGGTAGCGGCGCTCGTCTCCGGGGCGCTGCTCGGACGGTGGGCCGGGGCTCGGATCCTGCGTCCTCTCGGCGACATGGCCGGCGTGGCGGTGCGGATCACCGACGGCGACCTCAGCGCCCGTGTCGCCGGTTCCGACGATCCCGACCTGGGCCCGATCTCCACAGCGTTCAACGACATGGCCGCGACGGTGGAATCCCGGCTGGAGCGGGAGCGCCGGTTCTCGGCGAACGTGTCGCACGAACTGCGCTCGCCGCTGACCGGCATCCTCGGCACCGCGGAGCTGCTGGAGGCGCGCAAAGAGGGCCTGCCCGAGCGCGAGGCGACGTTGGTCGGCGCCCTGGTCTCGCAGGTCCGCCGCTTCTCCACGCTCGTGCTCGACCTGCTGGAACTGAGCCAGATCGGCGGTGACCGCGGCGTGCTGCCCGACCTCGTCGACATCGCGGCGCTGGCGCAGTTCGTCGTCGAGGGTCGCGGCAAGCCCACCTGGCTGGTGCACGGGGAGGCCACGGCGCGCACCGACCCGCGGCGGTTGGAGCGGATTCTGGCCAACCTCGTCGACAACGCCGATCAGCACGGCGACGGCCTGCGGGGCATCTATGTCCAACGCACCGGCGGCCGGGCCGAGGTCGCCGTCGACGACAACGGCGCCGGCGTCTCGGTGGCGGATCGCGAGCGGATCTTCGAGCCCTTCAACCGCGGCGCCAAGACGGACCGTTCGGGCAGTGGGCTGGGTCTGACGATCGTTGCCGAACAGGCCCGCCTGATCGGGGCGACGGTGACCATCGAATCCGCGCCCACCGGCGGTGCCCGGTTCCTGGTTGCCGTGAAGGACCTGCCCATGTGGGAGGAGACACGGTCATGACGAACCCCGGGCCGTCGGTCCGCATGAGGACCGCAGCCCTCATCCTGCTGGCTGCGGTACAGCTCGCGGCCTGCGGTATCGCAGCCGAGGACCAACCGCGAACCCTGCCGACCGGCACCGCGTCCGCGACGGCGGAGCCGCCGACGACCGCACCGCCGACCCCGGCCACGTTCCAGCTGACGCTGTGGTTCGTGCGCGAGGGCCAGCTCGTCCCGGTGTCCCGCACCGCCAGCGAGCCCCCGGACTCCCAGGACTACCTCGACCTGCTCGCGGCCGGCCCGACCGAGGCGGAGGAGGGCGCCGGCGTGCGCTCCGCGCTGCTCAGCGTGGTCACCGGCGAGCCGCTGGTGGTCACCGCGCAGCAGGCTGAGGTCGCGGTCTCCGGACTGCGCCCGGATCAGGTGGCGATCGTGCTGCAGCCGGAGTTCAAGGAGGTCATCGCCGAGGAGCAGATCATTGTTCTCGGCGAGGTGGTCAGCACGGTCGCGGTCGGCGCCATCTCCGAGGTCGTCTTCGTGGATACCCAGGGCCAGGTGCTCGGCGTCCCCGCGGCGGACGGTCGCTTGGTGAACGGACCCGTCCAGCCGCAGGACTACGCCGCGCTCAAGGCCTGACCGGCGATCCCCTGCCGGCGCGTGCCACGGGCCGCCCGATGCTGCCAGGTCAGAGGGGGAGCGGCCCCGGGTGGCACGTGCGCACGCGCTGCGCCGCCGAGGTAGGCACGCGCTAGCCTTGGGGTTGCCGATGAGGTGGGCGGGGTGTCCGAGCGGCCAAAGGAGCCTGTCTTGAAAACAGGTGCGGGTGCATGCCCGCCGTGGGTTCGAATCCCACCCCCGCCGCACGGATGGTCTGCCCCTGGTGGCCGCGGCGGGCTACGGCAGGCGCCGACCCACCAGCGCGGCCAGCTTCCGTGCCGTGTTCACATTGCGCACCGTCGACTGTCGGTAGAGCGGCGTGCCGAGGATGCGCTGCAGACCGCTGCGCGCCGCGTGCTGACGCTCGACCATCCAGAGCACGGCCCCTGGCGCGAGCCGGACCGAGTCGATGCCCTCGTGGGGCTGCAGCGCCGCAACAGCCTGGCTCGGATCGATGCCGTCGAGCAGGTAGACCACGTCGCTCTTGCGAGCCTCGTCGTTGGTCCAGTCGGCGGGAATCCGTTCCGCGATCGCCACGATGTCGGCCCCGGTGCGGACCAGCGCCCTCACCGGAAAGCCGAACGTGTCCTCGATCGCCCGCTCCAGCTGCCCGGCTAGGGCGAGGTCGTCGTCCTCCTCGGCGCCGAAGACGATGTTGCCGCTGTTGATGTAGGTCGCCACGTCGGTGAAGCCGAGGTCTGCGCACACCTGCCGCAGCTGCGCCATGGGCACCTTGTGCTTGCCGCCGACGTTGATCCCTCGCAGCAGGGCGACGTGGATCACGGCCGCTGCCCTGCCAGTCGGCGCAGCGGGGGCTCGGTGCGTGGCGGCACTCGCCGGTCGGGCAGCCCGGCCAGCAGTTGCCCGGTGGCCTCCGCAATCGCCGCCACGGCCGCCCGGTAGGCGTCCGCGGTGGCGGCGCTGGGCCGTTGGATCCCGCTCACCTTGCGGACGTACTGCTCGGCTGCTGCCCGGATCTCCGCCTCGGTCGCGGGCGGCTGGAGCCCGCGCAGCGTGGTGATGTTGCGACACATGTCCCCAGTGTGGGACCCGGCGCTGGGCCGTGGGATCACTCCAGGAAGGAACGCAGCATCCACGCAGCCTTCTCGTGCACCTGCTCGCGGGCCGTCGCCATGTCGGCGGTCGGGTCGTCGTTGCCGTTGTTCGCCACGGCGGTGACGGCCGATGCGGCACGCGCCAGGGTCTCGTGGCCGTCGGCGAGATCGCGCACCATGTCCATCGCCGGTACCTTGCCCGACTGGGCCTCGGGAATCGACGTGCGCGCCGAGAAGGCGCTGTAGGAGCCGGGTGCGAAGTGGCCCAGGGCCCGGATCCGCTCGGCAATCTCGTCGGCGGCAGCGGCCAGGTCCACGTACTGGGTCTCGAACAGCTGGTGCAGCGCACCGAAGTGCGGCCCCGTGACGTTCCAGTGGTAGTTCTGCGTCTTCAGGTACAGCGAGTAGCTGTCGGCCAGCAACTGCGCCAGCGCGTCGGCGATCGCGTCGCGATCCGCCGCTGCGATTCCGATATCCATGGATGAGGTCACGGCATCTCCAATCGGTCGTCCCCACCCTACGGCCGCACGGCCGATCCTGCCGGTGCGTGCGCCACTTGCCCGCTCGACCTGCCGTGCTGCGGCACCTCGCACTAGGCTGCAGGCCATGACGGTTCGCAAGGTTGCCATGCTCACTGCGGGGGGGCTCGCCCCCTGCCTGTCCTCCGCGGTCGGCGGACTCATCGAGCGCTACACCGAGATCGCTCCCGAGATCGAGATCATCGCCTACACCGACGGCTACCAGGGCCTGCTGCTCGGCAACTCGATCCGGGTCACGCCGGAGATCCGCGAGAACGCCGCGCTGCTGCACCGGTACGGCGGCAGCCCCATCGGCAACTCCCGGGTGAAGCTCACCAACGTCGAGGACTGCGTCCGACGGGGTCTGGTGCAGGAAGGGCAGAACCCGCTGGCGGTCGCGGCCAACCAGTTGGAGGCCGACGGCGTCGATGTGCTGCACACCATCGGCGGGGACGACACCAACACCACCGCCGCCGACCTCGCGGCCTTCCTGCACGAGCACGACTACGAGCTCACCGTCGTGGGCCTGCCGAAGACCATCGACAACGACGTCTTCCCCATCCGGCAGTCGCTGGGCGCCTGGACCGCCGCCGAGCAGGGCTCGATCTTCGCGCAGAACATCATCGCCGAGCACGGCGCGAACCCGCGGTCGTTGATCATCCACGAAGTCATGGGCCGCAACTGCGGATGGCTGACGGCCGCGACGGCAGCGAAGTACCGCCAGTGGCTGGCAGCACAGGAGATGAGCCCGGGCATCGGCCTGGACCCGCGCCGCTGGGACGTGCACGCGGTGTTCGTGCCCGAGATGGCCTTCGATGTCGCTGCCGAGGCCGCCCGGCTGACCAGCGTCATGGACGAGCTGGGCTGCGTGAACATCTTCCTGTCCGAGGGTGCCGGTGTGACCGAGATCGTGGCGGAGCTGGAGGCGGCCGGCGAGGAGGTCCCGCGCGACGCCTTCGGGCACGTGAAGCTGGACAAGATCAACCCCGGGCAGTGGTTCGGCAAGCAGTTCGGCGCCAAGGTCAGGGCGGAGAAGACGCAGGTCTGGAAGAGCGGGTACTTCTCGCGCTCGGCAGCCGCGAACCCCGACGACCTGCGCCTCATCAAGTCCTGCACCGATCTGGCGGTGGAGTGCTCGCTGCGGCGCGAGGGCGGCGTGATCGGCCACGACGAGGACAACGGCAACCGGCTGCGGGCCATCGAGTTCACGCGGATCGCCGGCGGCAAGCCGTTCGACATCGACGTGCCGTGGTTCGGCGAGCTCCTGGAATCCATCGGCCAGCCGAAGGGGGCGAAGGTCGAGACGTCGCACTGACGCGGCCCGCCGCGGCCGCGACGCAGCCGAGGAGAGCAATGGAGCGGCGCAGCCCACCAGCGCAGATCGAGCGTGCGGCCGGGCGACCATGACGACCAGCACGCGGCAGGCGCTGGCCAGCAGGCTGCTGCTCGATGCCGGGGCGAGCGCCCCTGCCGCTGCGGCCATCGCCAGCGAGATCCGGTCCGGCACGGTCGACGACACGACCGAGCCGAACGTGCTCGCAGAGCTCGTGGGAGTGCTGCGCTCCCAGGGCGATGAGGTGCTCACCCCGCGGCTGAAGGCGCGCGCTTGGCTCACCTCGGGCCGGGAGACGGTGCTGGTCATGATCGGCGGCACCTCCGGCACCGGCAAGAGCACGGTCAGCGAGGAGGTGGCCCGGCGCCTGGGCATCCAGCGGGTGGTGGACACCGACGTCATCCGCGAGGTCATGCGCAGCGTCATCAACCCCGAACTGCTGCCGCCGCTCTTCACCTCGACCTACGGCGCCGCCGAGCGGATGCGCACCAACGTGGGCGAGCAGCAGGTCATCCGGGCCTTCGAGCAGCAGGTGGCCGTGGTGCAGCAGGGCGTCGTCGCGGCGATGCGACGCATCCGCCGGGAGCGGATCTCGGCGGTGTTCAACGGCGTCCACCTGGTCGCCAGCCTGACGGACCTCTCCGAATTCGACGATCTCACCCACCTGTACCACTACGTCCTGACGATCGCCCGGCCCGACGTGCACCGGGCACGCTTCGCGACCCGCTTGGCCGAGACCGGCCGGGGAGGTCGGCGGTACCAGGAGCAACTGGCCAACATCCGGTTGCTCGACCACTACATCCAGCGGGCCTCCGCGGGGGCGGCCATCGTGGCGAACGAGGATCTGGACACCTCCGTGACGGCCATCGTCGACGACGTCGTGGCACGCTCAGCGGCGAGTTGGGCGCACTTCGGCGGGTAGGGGCGCCGCAGCGCGTCCGGTGGTGAGGGGACGCGGTTGCTGGACGGGTCTGCGCCGACGAGCCAGACCGCAGGCGGGCGGGCGGAGCCCACGACCGTCCAATCCGTCGCTCCCCGCGCTGCCCGGCGACGACCCTCAACGGAACCGCGGACTGCCCAGCGCATCGAGCAGACCGTAGAGGCGGATCTTGTTGTACCGCAAGATGATCTCCGCGCTGGCGTTCACCAGGGCAGTCGGCACGAGGAAGGCGCATGCCAGCCACCACGGTTGGAACAGCAGCAGCGGCGGCCAGGCCAGCATGGACAGCCAGTGCACCCACTCCGCGCGCCGCACCTCGACGAGGTAGGCCTGCACCGACCCGGGATCCCCGAGGTCGGGCGGGATGTTCTTGCTGACTCCGCCGAACACGGCGCCCATCTCGGGGAAGAAGCGCTTCAGCCGGCGCGCGCCCCATCGCTGGTACCTGGTGGCGGAGTCGCCCGGCAGCAGTCGCAGCGGACCGCGGTCCCGCCTGAGCCAGCGGGCCGGCCAGCGCGGTGCCGTGGCCCCGACCGCCGCCGAGGCTCCGCCGATCACGAGGATGCCGGCGGCCGCCGCGCCGGCGATCGACGCCGCCGATTCGCCGAGGATCACGGCCGTAGTCTGGCATGTCGCAGGGCCCCGGCGGGTTGCTGCGAGGATGGCCTGGTGACGAGGAGCTTCCTGCCCAGCCCGGCCTTCCGGGCGGCGCAGGCGCTGCTGCACCTGCCCGAGCCGGTTGCGCGCCGGCTCGCCGGACCGCCCCTCGAGGCCGACGGCGAGGTCCTCGACCGGTACGTGCAGGTGATGCTGCGCGGCGCCGCGGTGCTGCCGCTGGCCACGCTCGTCCACGACCCGGACGTGACGGCGCCGCAGCGCCGGCGGATGAACCGGCGGGCCACGGCGTCCGGCATGCCGCGTGCGCGGCGGGTGTCGGTGACGAACCGCCTCATCCCCGGCCCGGCCGGCGAGATCCCGGTGCGGATCTACCTGTCGGACGCAGCCACGCCGCAGCCGCCGCTCATCGTCTACTACCACGGCGGCGGCTGGGTGGTCGGCGACCTCGACACGCATGACGGCTGCTGCCGGATGCTGGCACGGATCGCCGGCGCCATGGTGCTCGCCGTGGACTACCGGCTCGCCCCCGAGCATCCTTATCCGGCGGCCGTGGACGATGCGGTGGCCGCCTACCGCTGGGCCCTGCGACACGGGCCCCAACTGGGGGCGCTGCCGGGCGCGGTGGCGGTCATGGGCGACAGCGCCGGCGGGAACCTGGCCGCTGTGGTCTCGGCGGTTGCCCGGGACCGCGGTGATCCGGTGCCGCTCGCCCAGGGCCTGGTCTACCCGGCCACGGACATGCGGATGGGCTCGCGCTCCCACGACGTGTTCGCCGAGAACCTCTTCCTCACCCGCGCGGATGTCCTGTGGTTCCGGCAGCAGTACAGCCCGCAGCCGGAGCAATGGCGGGATCCGCGGGTCTCGCCGCTGCTGGCCGCCGACCTCTCCGGTCTGCCGCCCACCCGCATCTGGACCGCCGGGTTCGACCCGTTGCGCGACGAGGGCGAGCAGTACGGCGCCATGCTGCAGGATGCCGGGGTTCCCGCGGTGGTGCGCCGGGAGCCGACGATGATCCACGGATTCTTCGGCATGGGCGTGCTTCCGGGCGGGCTGCAGCGGATCGCCCGGGTGTGCCGCGAGATGGGCGAGTTGGTCGCGCAGGGGTTGGCGGGCCGGGAGTAGCGCTGCCCCGCAGTGGTGGCGGACCGGGCGTGCTGCCCTGCGCCGGCGACTCCGCCTGCGGGCAGACCGCGCGATGGCGGGCCGAGGCCGGATGGCTGTGGGGCGAGGGTCGAACCGAACGGCGCAGGCGGGGTGACTCGGCGTACCCGCGGGCGCGTAGCGTGTGGTTGTCGCAGGCCAGACCCCCCAGACCTGGAGATCGCATGGACCTCACCCGCACGCGCCCGCCGAATCCCTATGACTTCCTCCCGCCGGTGCCCGTCTTCGGTCTCGCGAGCGAGGACCTCAGCGATGGCGGCGTGGTCGACATGCGCTGCGTCCACGACAGCGCGGCCGGCGGCAATGCGTCGCCCCAGCTCAGCTGGTCGGGCTTCCCCGAGGCAACCCGGTCCTTCGCCGTGACCTGCTTCGACCCGGATGCGCCGACGGTGTCCGGTTGGTGGCACTGGTTGCTGGCAGATCTGCCCAGGAGCACCACGGTGCTGGGGCACGGCGCGGGGGCACCGGACGGCTCGCGACTGCCAAGCTCCGCGGTGCAGTTCCGCACCGACTACGGCAGCTACGGCTATCAGGGCGCAGCTCCTCCGCCCGGCGACTTCCCGCATCGGTACTTCTATGTCGTCCATGCACTGGACGTCGCCTCGCTCGGCCTCGCCGCTGACACGCCGGCCGCCATCGTGGGCTTCCACCTCACTGCGCACGCGCTGGCCCGCGCAACCCTGATGGCCACCTACCAGCACTGACGCCAAAGCCCGAGAGCCGCCACCGCGGGTCGTTGATCGCAGCGAATTCTGGCTGTGGGACGGGAATTCGCGACGATCAGTGCCGAGCCGGTACCGGCGACGGGCCGCGGCGACGAGCCGGTCGCGGCGACGGGCCGCGGCTGCCGGGCTGGCACCGCTGGCGCCCGGTGGGCTTCAGGCGTCCTCGAGCCGGAAGCCGATCTTCATCGTCACCTGGAAATGGTCGACCTCGCCGTCGCGCACGAACCCGCGGACATCGGTGACCTCGAACCAGTCGACGTGCCGCAGGCTCTCCGAAGCGCGGGACACGCCGTTGCGGATCGCCTGATCGACACCGTCGGGCGAGGTGCCGACGATCTCGGTGAGGCGGTAGGTGCGACTGCTCACGATTCCTCCTGTGGTCGTGGGTTCATCATGGCAGCGCCCCGGCGGTGACGCCGACCCCCGGCGCTGCTGCCGGCGGCCCCGACGGGATCGGGCGCCGAGCTGTCCTGGCCGCCACGACGCTCACCGGGGCTGGCCGATCACTGTGTGCCCCGCCGGGTCCCCCGGCGAGGCATCGGAGCCATCCTGACCGAGCCGTTCTCTGGCGCGGGAGCGCGTGCGATGGACGAGTCGGCGCAAGTAGCGTGTGCTCATGAGCACCCTCTCGCTGTCAGCCGAAGACACCGCCGCGCTCCGGGCCCGCGTCGAGGCCTTGATGCCGCAGGTGCGCGCCGACCTCGAGCGGTTGGTCCGCATTCCCTCGATCCACTTCCCGGGGTTTGACCTCGCCGCCGTCCACGACGGCGCCGAGGCCGTGGCGCAGCTGCTGCGGGAGGCGGGTGCCAGCGACGTCGAGTTGATCCCCAGCGCTTCCGGCGTTCAGACGGTCAAGGCCGAGGTCGCCGGCCCGCCGGGATCCCCGCTGGTCCTGCTGTACAGCCACTACGACGTGCAGCCCGCCGGGGACGAGTCGAAATGGCTGACCTCCCCATTCGAGCCGGAGGAGCGCGACGGTCGCTTGCACGGCCGTGGTGCCGCCGACGACAAGTCCGGCGTCGTCAGCCACATCGCTGTGCTGCGCGCGTTCGAGGGCAAGCCGCCGGTCAGTCTGCGGATCCTGATCGAGGGCGAGGAGGAGTACGGCGGCGAGTTCGAGGAGTGGCCGTTCCACAAGCCGGAGATGTTCGCCGACCTCGACGCCGCAGTGATCGCGGATATGGGCAACGTGACGATCGGCCTTCCGACGTTCACCACCCAGTTGCGCGGCATCGTCGAGGGCGTGGTCACCGCGGAGACGCTCGCCGAGCCGCGGCACAGCGGCCAGTTCGGCGGTGCCGCCCCGGACGCGCTCATGGTGCTCATCAAACTCCTCGCCACGTTGATGGACGACGAGGGCAACGCCACCATCGAGGGCATCACCGGCCGTGCCTGGTCGGGTGCGGACGTCAGCGAGGACGCCTACCGCGAGCTCACCGGCTTCCTGCCGGGCGTGCCCCGCATCGGCAGCCACTCCATCGCCTCGCACCTGTACTCCCAGCCCGCGGTGAGCGTCGTGGGACTCGACGCGCCAGCGGTGGCCACCGCCCCCAACGCCCTGATCCCGAAGGCGCGGGCCAAGATCAGCGTGCGGATCCCGGCCGGCATCGACGGGGAGGAGGCCACCGAGCTTCTGCGCCAGCACGTGGTCCAGCACGCGCCCTGGGGCGTTGCGGTCAGCTTCGAGCCCGGGGTCCCGGCGAACGGGACGGCGGTGCCGCAGGGGGGTCCGGCGCACGAGTCCTTCGCCGCCGCCGCCGAGGCCGCCTACGGCAGGCCGACGACCGAGCAGGGGATGGGTGGCGCCGTACCGTTCGTCGCCAACCTCATCGAGCGATTCCCCGATCTGGAGGTGCTCGGAGTGGGAGCGCAGGACCCGTTAGCGCGGATCCATGCGCCCAACGAGAGCATCCAGTTGCAGGAGCTGTCGGACTCGATCGTGGCCGAGGTCCTCTTCCTGGCCGAGTTCGGCAAGCGCGCCGGGCAGTAGCGCGGGACCCGTGGGGCGGCGCCGACCGCACGGACGGCCCGCCGGCCGAGGCCCCCCTCGCCTCGGGCGCAGGTCGTCGGACTGGGGGCGGCAGGTACGGCCGAGGGGTGGCGGGCGACCTGGCGCAGCGAGTCCCGTGGGCGCGGTCCTGGGCTCCTCGTCCGGCTCCTCACGCCTCGGCAAGCCGCGGGAGCACAATCGCCGGGACCGGCGTGGCGCGCAGCAGTTTGTAGGTCATGTCGCCGAGGAACACGCGGCGCACCGGGCCGCCCCGCGCGCTGGCGAGGACCAAGACCTCATCCCCGTCCCACTCCAGCCGCTGGAGCGCCGAGCGCGGCGAGTCGGCGACCTGCGTGACGCGCTCGATGCCCTGGCGCAGGTGCAGACCCTGCAGCGCCTCGCTCTGCGCGGCATCGGCATCGTCGCGCAACTGCCCGAGGATGTCGTCCTCGGCGCGAGCGCCCAGCTTGCTGCCGTAGATGCGGTGCCGCAGCAGGATGGTGAGGACGAGCAGTGGGATATCGGCGCCTTCTGCAATCTCGGCGCCCTTGGTCAGGGCCTGCACCGATTCGTCGCTGCCCCGGAAGCCGACGACGAGCCTGCCGATTCGGTCCGGGGCCTTGTTTCGGTAGCCGCTCGGGGCGACCGCGACCGGCACGGGCGAGCCGTGGAGGAGCTTGTCCGCGGTGGATCCGATCTGGAAGGCGCCGGGCAGCGACCCCGGTGCGCTGCCGATCACGATGTAGTCGGCGTTCTCCGCCGAGGCCGCATCCGCCAGCCCCTGGCCGGAGGACCGGTGGGCGCCGATCACGGTGCGCACGTCGTCCCAGCCGTAGTCGGAGATCATCGCCTGCCGGGCGTCCCGGAGCACCTTCTCCGCCTCGGTGTGCAGATAGGAGTTCCACTCGGCGTCCACGTGCGCCTGGCTCGGGTAGTCGAAGGCCGCCGGACGGACGTGGACGAGGAGCGGCTCCGCGCCGAGCGCCCGGCACAGCAGCGTGCCCAGGGCGAGCGCATCCCTACCGGCGTCGTCGGGATTCGCTCCTATGACGATCTGCATCTGCATCTCCCCAATCCCGCGCAAGGCAAGCATTCGCGCCGATACGGTAGCGAAGTTCAGTGGCGTTTCGCCGGACGATGCGGAGGCTCCATGTCGACGACCATCCCCTTCGGTCAGCAGTTGCGGCGCATCAAACCGGCGGATCAGATCTCGACCGAGGGCGACCACGGCGGCCTCAAGCGCAGCATGGGGCTGCTGGCACTGCTGATGTTCAGCGTCGGGTCCATCGTCGGGACCGGCATCTTCGTGATCCTCGGCGAGGCGGTCCCCAAGGCCGGGCCGGCGGTGCTGATCGCCTTCATCCTGGCAGCGATCACCTGTGCCTTCTCAGCGCTGTCCTACGCCGAGCTCGCGGGCTCGATCCCGGTCTCCGGGTCCTCCTACTCCTACACCTACGCCACGCTTGGCGAGGCGATCGCCTGGGTGACCGGCTGGTGCCTGATGCTGGAGTACGGCGTTTCCGTCGCGGCCGTCGCCGTCGGATGGGGCCAGTACCTCAACGAGTTCCTGGACGTGTTCGGGCTGTCCATCCCGGCGTCCATCGCGGCCCCGCCCGGCGAGCAGGCGCTGGTGGGCAACTGGGAGGAGATCGCGGCCTGCGCCCCTGCCGCCGGCGGCGCCGACCTGGCATCGCTGCCGGCCGAGTGCGTCTCCACCGGGGTGTTCAACATCCCCGCCGTCTTCGTCGTCGTGGCCTGCATGTTCCTGCTGCTGCGGGGGATCAGCGAGTCCGCCACCATCAACACGATCATGGTCTTCATGAAGATCGGCATCCTGCTGCTCTTCTGCGTCGTAGCCTTCACCGCCTTCGAGCCGGGCAACTTCGAGCCGTTCGTTCCGCTGGGCGTTGCCGGCGTCAGCGCCGCAGCAGGCCAGGTGTTCTTCTCCTACATCGGCTTCGACGCCGCCTCGACCGCAGGGGAGGAGGCCAAGAACCCCAAGCGCGACCTGCCTCGGGCGATCATCGGTTCCCTCATCGTGGTCACCCTGCTCTATGTGCTGGTCGCTGCCGCGGCGATCGGCGCCAAGCCCTGGGAGGAGTTCGAGGGCGCCGGCGGCGAGGCGGTCCTCTCGCAGATCGCCCGCGACGTCACCGGCTCGAGCTGGGCGCCGACCATCATCGCGCTGGGCGCCGTGGTGTCGATCTTCTCCGTCGTGCTCGTCGTGATGTACGGCCAGACGCGCATTCTGTTCGCCATGGGCCGCGACGGCCTGCTGCCGAAGGTCTTCACCAAGGTCAATCCGCGCACTCAGACGCCGGTGGCGAACACCATCATCGTCACGGTCATCATCTCGCTGCTCGCCGCGTTCGTCCCGCTGGGCCAACTCGCGGAGGCCACGTCGATCGGGACCCTGGCAGCCTTCGCCATCGTCAACATGGGGGTCATCGCCCTGTGGCGGGCGCGTCCCGAGCTGGAGCGCACCTTCAAGGTGCCGCTGCTGCCGCTCTTCCCGGTGCTCGGCGTGCTGTTCTGCGTCTACCTGATCTCGTCGCTGGAGATGATCACCTGGATCGTGTTCTTCCTCTGGCTGGCCGTGGGGATGGCGATCTACCTGCTCTACGGCCGACGCCACTCCAACGCCCCGGCCGAGCGGCCCGCGGATATCCCCGACGATCAGGCCGCGAAGTTCCTCCCGACCCGGGGCCTGCGCCCGGGCACCGTGATCGGCATCGGTCTGATGTTCGTGATCGCGGTTGTCGCGGTCGTGCAGCTCGGCAGTGACGAGCGCGATACCGCCGACATCGTGTGGTGGGGCCTGACGCTGGTCGCCGCCGCGATCGGCGCCTTCATCGCTTGGCGCGGGATCACTGATGAGACGAAGGCGCGCTCCATGATCAAGACCCATGCCGATACCGGGGCCGTGGTCACCGAGATGCGCGAGGCGCTGTGGACGACGACGCTGGCGCTGGTCATTCCCGGCCTGCTGGTGATCTTCGCGGTCCGATTCGCAGGCTAGCGCCCACGAAAGCAACAGGACCCCGGGCGTCTGCACCGGGGCCGTGTTGTGTGGCGGAGGCGGAGGGATTTGAACCCTCGAGGGGATTGGAGTCCCCAACCCGCTTAGCAGGCGGGCGCCATAGACCGGACTAGGCGACGCCTCCACGCGCACCGTCAGGGTACCCGCTCGGTGCGGGCGTGGTCGAACCGGCCCGAAGCGCTGACCGCGCCGAACAGCAGAACGCAAGAACGGCCCCGCGACGGGGGCCGTTCTTGCGTTCTGCCGAGTAGGTCAGGTCAGGACTGCACGTCCTCGACAGCCTCGTCGGCGACAGCCTCGGCGGTCTCCGCGACGTCCGCAGCGGTGTCCTGGACCTCATCGGCCTTGGCGCCGACGACCTCGGTCACCTTGTCCTTGACCTCGGTGCCGGTCTGGACTGCCTTGTCCTTGACCTCGGTGCCGGTCTGGACGGCCTTGGTCTTCCACTCGTTGCCGGTCTCGACGGCCTTGGTCTTCCACTCGTTGCCGGTCTCGACGGCCTTGTCCTTGACCTCGGTGCCGGTCTGGACGGCCTTGGTCTTCCACTCGTTGCCGGTCTCGACGGCCTTGCCGCGGAATGCCTCGGCCTTCTCCGACACCGTCTTGAAGGTGTCCTCGGCCACGGTCTTGATCTGCTCGATGATGGTGCTCACGATGTGAACTCCTAACGTTCGCGCCGACATTCGTCGGCTCGGGAAGCCGCCCTCGTCGGCGGCTCACTGCCCGTATTCCCGATCACCACCCTCCCAAACACGCGATCGGGAGGATTCTTCACGCAGGCAGTCGGTCTACTACGGGACGATTTCCATTGTGCCGCAACGGATATGGGCGATCAAGAGGGGGTGTGTACAACGTGTCCAACGGAACACTCGGCCTAGGTCGCGCCGTCGACGAGCTCGGTGTAGCAGGCGTCCAGCGCCCGGACCTCGTCAGCGATGGTCGGGATGATCGCCAGCTCGACCGATCCGGTCGGTGCCGGAGGCTGCTGCAGGACGCCGTCCACGGCAGCCGCCAGCGTCGGCGCGGATCCCGGCGTCAGGAGCAGCGCGAGGCCGGCCTCGGCGAGCGTCCGGGCCGCCGATCCGGTCCGAGTCGTCAGCGGCAGCACTCCTCGTACCGCAGCCTCCCCCGCCACGAGGCCCGGACCCGCCAGGTCCTGCGGGAGATCGAGCAGCACGTCGAGCCCGGCGAAGAAGCCGTCGCGACCGCCCGGAGCGTATCCGGGCACGATGCGCACCAGACCCGGCACGCGGAAGTCCCATTCCCGCAGGGATCGCCGACCGCGCAGCGCGGCCCGATCCACTACCTGCAGTTCGTAGTCGGTGCGGCCCAGCGACTGCAGGGCATCCAGCAGCACGGTGTAGCCCTGCATGGGGTCCCTCCCGCCGATGTAGCCCAGCCGGAGCGGACCCCGGCGGCGCCGGCCCTGCCGCAGCTGCGTCGGCCTGGCCACAGCGTGCGGGATCACCTGCACGCGGCTGCGAAGATCTTCGGGCAGCAGATCACGCAACGCGGCGTCGCCGAGAATCAGCCGATCCGCCGCCGCCAGCTGCAGCGTCGGAGCGGGATCGCTGCCGTACACCGTGGCGAGGGTCGGTCGCCCCGAGGCCAGGACGGCATCCAGCGCCCCCTGGCCGAGGATTCGGCGCGAGTGCAGGTGCAGGACATCGGGAGCCAGGACGTCGATGAGGCGTGTCATCGACTCCTGCACCGCATCATCCGGGTGCCGCCGGCCGCGACCGGGCGAGGCCACGGCCACGCCCACGACGGCAATCCCGTCACTCTCCCAGCGCAGCAGGTCGCCGGCCGCTCCGGGCATCCCGGTGGCTACCACCACCTCGTGACCGAGCTCGTGCAGGCCCGCCGCGGTCTGCTCGGCCACCACAGCCGCTCCGCCGAGCCGGTTGGGGGCGTAGGTACCGCAGATCGTGAGGATCCTCATGCCGGGCGTCCCAACGCATCCAGCGCGGCCATCAGCACGGTCGGCCCGTCGGCCGGTGGCACGACGCGGGGAGCCGCGGCCTCGTGCGGACTCCTCGACCAGGCCCGGAGCAGCTCCCCGAGCGCCTGGTCGGACTCCACGATGATCCCGACCCCCCGGGGCGGCGGCGCGATCCCGACGTCGGTGGCATCGAGGTCCCAGATGACGCCTTGCCGCAGCCGCGCCGCAGTGTCCAGCACGGCCGGCAACGCGGTGGACCACGACCGCGGGTGCACGAGGACGGTGGAAGCCAGCTCGGCCAACGGGCTGATCGCTGCATCCCCACCGGGCGTCTGGCTCAGCACCGGCAGGCCGAGTGCCCGCAGGTGCTCGGCACGTCGCCGGAAGCGGGCGTCCGCCGCGGATCCATCGGCCGGTGGGGACAACAGCAGCACGGAGCGCGGCCACACCGCGGCGCGCAGCGGGAGTGCGGGCGGACGCACCAGCACCTGCTCGGGCGTCTCCTCGCGGGTGCTCACGCCCGCCATCGCCGCCATCCGTCGCACCAGCGTGCCGGTGCCCTCGGTCGCGGCCACGTACCGGGCTCGGTTCGCCGTCCAGCGCAGTCGGTTGCGCAGCGCCGCGATCACAGCCACTCCTCGACGTCCTGACCGAACCGGGCCCGCACCTCGGTCGGCACGGCGGCGGCATCGGTCAGCAGCGGGTAGGGCTTCCATATGAGCTCGCGCTTCACCCAGGGGAACCCCCAGTCGAGCAGGCGCCGCCAGCCCATGATCGTGGGGTTCTGGCCGTTGGCGACGACGCGCTGCCAGGGGAATCCCACGCCCACGCGGTAGCCCACGCGCTCCAGCAGCGGGAAGAGCCCCCGCTCGTAGCGCTTGATCATCGTCTCCTTCGTGGGCTGCAACCGGATCGTGGACCAGAAGTGCGCCAGCGGGGCATCGGTCAGGACGCCGCCGCGGTAGCCCACGACGTGGCTCTGCAGGTGCGGCGACATCTGGTTGCTGTTCACCAGCCCCCACACGTCGCACGCCGCGCTCTCGAAGTCGCCGATGATGTCGTCGATCGGCGCGAACGGGCCGAGGAGGCTGTCGTTCATCAGCAGCACCCGGTCGGCCGCCCGAAGCCGGGGGATCGACGACAGCATCGCGCCCCAGGTGCCGAAGTCGATGCCGACGTTCGGCCGGCGGTACACGGCGACATCGTCGGGCCGGCCGTGGGGCCACTGCAGCGCCCCCGGGGCCTCGCAGGTGCTCGCCACGACGGTGCGGTAGCCCAGACGGTCCAGCTGCCGCACCGTCTCGGACACCGATCGGGAGACCAGGCCGTCGGCGGACCACTGCACGAGGACGGCGACGCGGTCCTCGCCGGCCCAGCCGCGCACGTCGGGCCCCGCCTCCCACCGCGGCGGGGCGCAGATGTCGTTGATGCGGCGGCGGGCGTGCCGGTCCCAGAAGGCCTGGGCGCGGTCCGGCAGCCGCGGCTCCGCGGCAGTAGCAGCCGGCATGGTCGCTCCCAGCGTCGGATGGTCCGTCGCGTCGGAGCCTAGCGCTGCCGCTCCCGCAACGCCGCGCACCCGACCGGCGGTGTGGGTCGCGTGCGGCTGCGTCGAACGGACCGACCCCGCGGCACGCCGGGGTCGCTGGCCGGAGCGGTGGTGCCGAGCCTAGAATGAGGGAGGACATGTCGTCCCCAGCGCGGATCGGAGGCCGGGTGCACCTGCTCCTCGACGGCGGGAGCTCGTCGGCATGACCGTCCTGGTCACCGGTGGCTGCGGCTACATCGCCAGCCACACCGCGGTTGCGCTCATCGAGGCCGGGATGCGGCCGATCCTGTTCGACAACCTGAGCAACAGCAAGCCCGCCGTGCTCGATCGGGTGGAGCAGATCACGGGTGTGCGACCGCAGCTGGTGATCGGCGATGTCCGTGACCGCGCGGCCCTGGACGCCGTGCTGGCCGACCACCCCGTGGAGGCCGTGCTGCACTTCGCCGGGCTCAAGGCCGTCGGGGAGTCCGTCGAGCACCCTCTTGCCTACTACGACAACAACGTGCAGGGGACGCTCGTCCTGGTGTCGGCCATGGCGGCGGCCGGCGTGCCCAGACTGGTCTTCTCCTCCTCGGCGACGGTCTACGGCGACCCCGAGACCGTGCCCATCACCGAGGACTTCGCGACCGGGGCCACCAATCCGTACGGCCGCAGCAAGCTCATGGTCGAGCAGATCCTCGCCGACTATGCCGCGGCCCATCCGGAGTGGTCGGTGATGCTGCTGCGGTACTTCAACCCGGTCGGGGCGCATCCGAGCGGACTCATCGGCGAGGATCCGCAGGGCGTGCCGAACAACCTGACGCCGTACATCACGCAGGTGGCCGTGGGCCGGCGCGAGCACGTGCAGGTCTTCGGCGCCGACTACCCCACGCGCGACGGCACGGGCGTCCGCGACTACATCCACGTCGTCGACCTCGCGGCAGGCCACCTCGCGGCGCTGCGGTACGCGCTCGATCACCCGGGTCGGACGGTCGTCAACCTGGGTACGGGGACCGGGACCAGCGTCCTGGAGATGATCGCGGCGTTTCGCGCTGCCAGCGGGGGGCCCATCCCGTACCGGGTCGTCGGCCGCAGGCCCGGCGACATCGCGGAGTGCTGGGCAAGTACGGGTCGAGCCGAGCGCCTGCTTCGGTGGCGTGCCGAGCGGTCCCTGGAGCAGATGGCCGCCGACGCGCTGCGCTGGCAGGAGCGCAACCCGCGGGGCTACCCGGACTGAGCCGGCGGGGTGCGCAGCGCCAGGACGGCCCGCGTCAGCGGCCGCCGAGGAATTGGTAGGAGGTCGCGAGCAGTCCCAGGTACGTGAACGGCAGCAGCACGGTGGCTGCGGCGAGCGAGGCCCGATCGCTGGTGCGCCTCACAGCGGCGCGGACGAGCGCCGCGGCGCACACGCTGAGCACGACTTCCGGGACGACCACGTAGGCGGCGACGCCGCCGATCATGGCAACGCCGACCGGTTCCCACAGGCCGATCGCCGGGGCCGCCAGTTCCGCGCCGACGAACATCACGGCTCCGGCTGCTGCCGCCGCCGCGTGCGCCGCCCACCTGCCGCCGTGCTGGCCGGCCGCCAGCGACAGGCCCACGACCGGCATGAGCGCGATCGTCCACATCCCCGCCATGGCCAGCGGCACGGTCCCGATGGCCGGCCCCCCGTTGTCGGGGAAGTCCAGGATCCCCAGCACGTCGGAGAGGAACCAGTCCGGCAGGACCATCAGCAGGCTCAACGGCGCCAGCACGGTCCATGCCCGCCACAGTGCACGAGCGCTCGCGGCCTGCGCCGTCAGGACCACTGCCGCGTGATAGAGCACGACGAGCGCCAGCACGCGCCAGCCCAGGTCGGGCGCCGGCAGGAGGAGGACGAGCAGGGCGAGCGCGCCGAACCCCGCGTGCAGCAGCACCCAGGGACGCCACTGAGGGACGACGATGCCCGGTGGTGCTCCGGCGGCGGTCGCGGTTGCCATGGGGGCCAGTCTGGCAGGCCCTGCGGACACCAACAGGGGCACCACCCGCAGGCGGTGCCCCTGTTGGCTGGGGGGTTCTGGTGCTACTGCAGGGTGGTCGGATCGAAGTCCGGGGGCAGCAGCACGCCGTCGATGACGTGGATCACGCCGTTGGACGCCATGAGGTCCACGTCGGTGACCATGGCATCGTTCACCATGACGTTGCCCTCATCGTCGACGGTGATGGTGACGGTCTTGCCGTCGTCCAGCGTCGCGACATCGCCCGGCGCCACCTCGTCGGAGGTGACCTCGTCGCCGATGACGTGGTAGGTCAGGACGCTGATGAGCGCGTCCTTGTTCGCCGGATCGAGCAGCTTGTTGAGCGTCTCCTCGTCGACCGCCTCGAAGGCGGCATCGGTCGGGGCGAACACCGTGAAGGGACCCTCACCGTTGAGGGTGTCGACCAGATCGGCCGCCTGCACCGCTGTCACCAGGGTGTCGAAGTCCTCGCTGCCCGCGGCGATGTCGACGATCGTGCCGGCCTCGTCCATGCTGTCTTCCACGCTGGGCGACGGCGAGGCTTCCGCGTCATCGTCGGAGTCGCTGGAGCAACCCGCCAGTGCGAGCGCCGCAACCGCTGCTCCTGCAAATGCCATCTTCATCTTCATGTTCGGCTCCCTCTCTCTCCCGGCTGCCCGGGTTCTTGCCAAGGATTCTTCGCGACGGCTGAAAACGGATGCGGGAAATGCCCAGCGTTATCGAACCGTGATGGGCGGCCGCCCCGGCCGGCCCGCGGGCGAGCGTTTCTCCGCGACTCGCCTTCCCGATCCGCCGAATCGCGGGGTCGGCTGATTAGCGTGGCGCAAGCGGTGCAGTGCCGCGGGTGTGCACGAGGAGGCCTGTCGTGACGATGGTTGCTCCGTCACGGGGACTACGGCACGGCTGGTGGCGGCGATGGAGCCAGAGGCCAGCCGTGGTCGCCGTGCTCTGCGGCATCACGGCCTTCGCCGTGCAGCTGCTCGCCGGGTGGCCCGGATGGCTGAGTGCCGACTCCGCGGCGATGCTGACCCAGGCCGAGACCGGCGCCTATACCGACGCGTACTCCCCTTCGCTGTCCTGGGCGTGGAGCCTGCTGCAGCCCGACCGGCACGGCCCGCTCATTCCCTTCCTGCTGCAGTTGGAGCTGTTCTGGACCGGCGTGGTGCTGGCCGCGATCGGCGTCCAGCCGGCTGCCCGCTGGACCAGGTTCCTTCCGCTGCTGCTGCTGCTGAACCCCGTGGTGTGGATGGTGGTGGTCGTCAGCCCCGCGGCGGCGGTGCTCAGCCTGGTCACGCTCTCGCTGGGTATCGCGGCGCTCGCCGTGCGCTCCTACCGCCGGGGCAGTGTCCGTGGTGCCCGGATCGCGTTGTTCGGCGCCTCGGTGACCGCCGGCGTCGCGGCGGTGGGGCATCCGGCGATGCTGCCGCTGGTGGTGCTGCTCGTCCTCGCCTTGTGCCTGGCCCTGCTGCCACGGCAACTCGGCGCCAGGCAACGGTTGGACACCACGGGCAAGGCGGTCGTCATCACCGCGGTGACCGGTGCGGTCTTCGCGCTGTCGCTGCCGCTGGTCGCGATCGGCGATGTGGCGCGGACCAGGGCTGCCGAGGGGTCGTTGGCGTTGGACGCCTTCCACGTCGACTGTGCCTCGACCTGGTCCACCGGGTCGGCATCCGGGGCACCGGTCTCCCCGCCGGAGCTGTGGGTCGATGGCGCTGCGCCCTGTGCCGACGGCTCGCCGGGCGACTACGGGGTCGCGTGGACCGGTGGGCAGGATCCCACCGGCGAGCAGGTGCTGTCGGTGGCGGATTGGTTCGGCATCCTCGGGGCGCACCCCGGTGTCGTCATCGGCGGGCGAGTGCAGCACGTCGCCGCAGTGCTCGCCCAATCCTTCCCGTGGGCGCCCGCGGTCTCGGGGCCGGAACTCATCGCCGCCACGGGTGCGGAGGGGGCCGGGGCGGGGGTGGGCGAGCCGAACCGGGGCGGAGCGCTGCTCGCTCTGCACGCGACGGTGACGTCGTTCCTGCCGCAGCAGTTGGGGTTCTGGATCGTGCTCGTCCCGCTCGGCGTCGCCGTGTGGGTGCGCTCCCGCCATCGACAATCCGGCAGACGCCCCCTGGCCATGGGTGCGATGCTCGCCGTTCCCTCGGTGTGGGCCGTGACGATGGTCCTGGTCTCCCCGACCGGTGCCGCCGCAGCCGCGGCACCCGCTGCGACCTTGGCGTGGCTGATCTCCCTGTGGGTGCTCGCGGCAGCGCCGCTGCGGGTCTCATCCTTCGCCGCCTGGTCGCGAGCCGAGGACACCAGGCCACGCCCCTACCCGGTGCGCGCGGCCGCCGTCGAACCGGATGCTCCAGCCGCGGCCGCAGTGCCCGCGGCTGGTGAGCCGCTCCCCGGCGCCGCCGTGGTCGCCGCGGCGGACCAGCGGTCTCGCGGACCGCGTCGCCCTGCTCGACCAGCTGCGAAGCGCCCGCAACCGAGCCTGGGCCCCGGACCCCTCGCATCGTTCTTGGCGGATCATCCCGACGCTCAGCCCGGGGGTGGTGCCGCCGACCCCGGAACCTCCGGGCACGAGCAGTCGGAGCCGGTCGACCTGCGCGACCAGCAGCTGTCGCGCGCTGCCACCGCTGAGGCCGACCCCAAGCCCTGACGTCGTCCGGCAGCGATCCCCAGGGCGGGCCCGGGGCGTGGTGGGTGTCGGGCCTGTGGTCCACGATGGGTCGGTCGGCAGGGAACGGGGAGGGCGCATGACGATCGACCGGATCGCGAAATTGCTGCAGATGGCGGAGGGGGCCAAGACCCCCGATGAGGCGGCAGCGTTCTTCGCCAAGGCTCAGGCCCTGGCGACCGCACAGGAGATCACGCTTGCCGAGGCGCGCGCCAGGCAACCCGAGGCCACCCGGGAACAGCCGGTGCAGCAGATGGTCAGGGTGGGCCGGCCCCGTCAGCAGGCCAACCGGCACTACCTGCGACTGCTGCTGGCGCTGGCGCGGAGCAACGGCTGCGAGATCGGGATGTACGACAACAACACCGCAGCTGTGCTGTTCGGACTCCCCAGCGACATCGCGACCGTGGAGCAGATGTTCGGCGCGATCGCCCCGCAGATGGTCCGGCTCGGCGAGGCCTACCTGGCCAGCGACCGATGGCGCGGCGAGGTGGCCCTGGACCGGCGCACCGGTGCGGCCCGTCCGGTGACGAGGCAATCGGCGCGGGCCTCCTTCTACCAGGGCTTCACCGACACGCTGTCGCTGCGCATCCGGGCCGCAGCGGAGCAGACCAAGCGTCAGGCAGAACGCAACGAGCGCGCGGCATCGGATCACTTCCACGACGACGGCAAGGCCCCCGATGGCTCACCGACGGCCGGCAACGGCGTGGCCCTGGTACTGCGGGCCAAGGAGCTTGAGGTGCGTGCCTTCGCGCAACGGCATCTCGGCGGCGGGACCTGGCGCGGCAACCGGTCGCCGAGCACCGTCGCGGCCGGCTCCTACCGTGCCGGTGACCGTGCGGCGGCGAAGGTGCGGCTCGGTGAGCAGCACGCCGTCGGCGGCAAGCGCCGTGCCCTGGGCGCATGATCGACGCCAACCGGTCGGCCGTCTACGCCGCCGAATCCCTGGTCGCCGACATGATCGACCGCGGGGCCGATGTCGCGTTCCACGGCACCCGCTTGGCGCTGCAGCCAGACCGCAAGTTCGGCCAGGTCGCCGACATCGAGCGCTACCTCGCCTGGGTCCGCAGCCACCCCTGGGGCTGCCCGGACGTTCCTCGCCCGGTGATCCGGCAGCGCCGCGGCGCGGCCAAGGCCGTCTGGGAGGCGCCGGTCACGATCGCCGTGCCCGACGCCGCCTGGGCTCGCCGAGAGATGGTGGTCCTGCACGAGTACGCCCACCACGTCACGTGGCACCGCTCCGGGCGCACCGACCCGCGGCACGGTCCGGCGTTCTGCCGGAACTACGCCGACCTGGTGCGCATGGCCGTGGATCCGGCGACGGGTCTGCTGCTCACCGACGCCTTCCACCAGGCGGGCCTGTTCGGGCCGTGACACCGCGCGGCGGCGGTGGCGTCCGGTCTCGTCCGGGGGCGGTCGGTGTGCCGTTCACCCTTCCGGGGGCGAGGTCACGAAGTCGATGAGGTGTTCGACGCGGCTCAGGAGCGCGGGCTCCAGATCGGTGTAGCGCCGCACGGCGCCCAGAATTCTGGCCCAGGCCTGGCGTTCGTCGAGCCGCCAGGCGAGCGCCGTGATGACGCCCTGCTTCCAGGCGGTACCACGAGGCACCTGCGGCCAGGCGGCGATCCCGACAGCATCGGGCTTCACCGCCTCCCAGATATCCACGAAGGGGTGCCCGACCACCTCCACATGCGGTGCGAAGGCGGCCAGCGCATCGGCAGCCAGTCGCGACTCCTTCGATCCGGCCACGAGGTGGTCCAGCAGGACGCCAACGCGGCGGGTCGGGCCGGGCTGGAACGCCCGCAGCGCATCGAGGAGGTGGTCGGCACCGTGCAGGGGCTCCACGACGATGCCCTCCACCCTCAGGTCGTGACCCCAGACTTGCTCGATCAGTTCAGCGTCATGGATGCCCTCCACCCAGATCCGGCTGGCTTTGGCCACCCGCGGGGCCGCGTCGGCGACGAAGACCGACCCCGATGCCGACCGGCTGGGCGGCCCGGGCTGCCGCGGTCCCGCAGGCAGGGTCAAGGTGACGGGTTGGCCATCGATCAGGAAGGCGGCCGGCTGCAGCGGGAGGGCCCGCTGGACGCCGTTGCGCCCCTCGACCCGGACCGCCCACCCCTGCGGGGTCTTCTCGGTCCCGATGACGGGGCCGCAGAACCCGGTCGTCGCGCACTCCACGACGAGGCCGGCAGCGGCCGTGACTTCCGGCGCCGCGGGCCGCCGCGGCGGGCGGCGCGGACTGCTCAGCACGTCGGGGCCGTATCGATCACTCACGCGCGCAAGCCTGGCAGATCGCGCCGGCAACCCCGGGCAAGGCCCCGCCGGTGGCGCAGCTATCCCGTCAGCCGTGCCTGGAGCCGCTGCGTGTCCGCCGCCGTCCACCCCTCCGGCGCCCCGGTGACGTCGACCCAGGTCTGGGCCATGTGCAGCGAGTAGTTGTGCCCGTACCCGTTGGGCTGATTCACGCCGAAGAACTGATCCACGGTGACCTGCAGGAACGTGATGAGGGGCAGCCATCGCATGCGCGGGGAGACCGCCGGGCCCGGCGGCTCGGCCAGCCAGTCGGGCCGCTGGGCGATGAGGTCGAAGCTCCACCACACCACGGGGTCGTTGGCATGCTGCAGGAACGCGATGCGCGAGGACGCCCACGGGCCGAACGAGCGCAGGTCGGCGGCGTCATCGGCGAAGCGGACCGTCTGCCCGTCGCCGACGACCGGCAGCCGTTGCGGACTGCCCGGATCCCGCCGGGTCGTGATGGACCGCCACGGCTCGCTGAAGCTCGGGGTGCCGGCGAGGATGGCGCCGTCGGTGCGCCCCGCCAGATCCGCCTCCGTGGCGAAGGCCGACTGGATGGAGAACGAGCCCAAGGACAGGCCGTACACGATCAACCGCGGCCGGGCCTCCGGCTGCATCGACGACCATTCCCGCCAGACGGCATCGAACAGTGCCTGCCCTTCCTGCCGGGCTCGTTCCTGATCGACGAGGACGGAGATCCAGCTCGGCAGGAACGAGTACTGCGAGGCAACGATGGCGGTGTTCCCGCCATGGACGTACTCCACTCCGGCGACCGAGGAATTCTCCAGCCATCCGGTGCCCGCGACCCCTGCCACGACCAGGATGTCGCGGTCGAACGCTGCTGTGCCGCTGCAGTTCCTGGACCGCCAGGGCTGCCCGCTGCTCGGGCGTCTCGGCGCTGTCGAGGCCGACGTACAGGCGGATCGGCTCCGCGGCAGCGGTTCCGGTGAACGCTGCGATGTCTTGCTGCGAGGGCCCCTCGGCGATGAAGGCACGGCCTTCCCAGCCCAGCGTGTCCCACGCGACGGCCGATCCGGGGCCCCCGGAACGCAGCGGGGACTGCGTCGGTGCCACCCAGTCGGCGCTCCCGGTGTTGCGGCCGGCATAGATCCGATCGGCCACGCCGGCGAGCGCCGGGACCACGAGTCCGGCGGTCAGCACGTATCCCGCAGCGGCGACCGCGACGATGGCAGCGACCACCGCGGCCCACCGCGGAAGCAGGACTCCAAGATGCCGGGCAGTCCACCGGGTGGCGCGGACCGCCACCCCGCCCAGCGCCAGCAGTCCGACGAAGCAGGCCGCAGCGACCAGCCCCGCGACGGCGACCCCTGGGTCCTGCGCCGGCAGCCCCATCGAGGCCCGGATCTCGTTCTGCCACCCGACCGACAGCGGCAGCCCGACGAGGACCACGACAAGGGCGAGCACGGCGATGGCCGCGGCAGCAACGGGGCGCAGCCGCGAGGGCAGGGGGGGCAGCCCGAGCCGGTGCAGACCGCTCGCGGTTGTTGCGAACAGGCCGTATCCGAGCGCTGCGCCGACGCCGGCCACGAGGCCCAGGAACAGCGCGGGACGCGGCAGGAGCGAGGGTGTCAGCGCCAGGAGGAAGCCCGCGAGCGCACCCACCGCACCGGACAGCGACACGGCTGGACGCGGGCGCGCGGCCGGCGTGGTCTCCCTGGTCACACGGACACTGTGCCACGGCGCGGCAGCAGGACCGGATCGCGCCGGGCGCTGCAGCTCAGCCGACGGCGGCGGCGAACCCGGGCAGGTGCGCCAGCAGCTCGCCGCGCACCGGGACGGTCGCGTCCAGGCCGCTCAGCACACCCACCAAACCGAGCCACACGCGGTGCGTGAACAACTGCTCGGCGGGCATGCGCAGCCGCAGCGCCACCGTGAAGTCGGGGTTGCGCGGGTCGTTGGCCCGGCTGAACTGCTCGCGCAGCCAGGCGCGGGAGTAGTGGAAGACGTCCTGCGAGGCCGGTTCGGTGAACGGGGCGAGGTAGTCCACCAGCTTCTCGATCTCCATCCGCTTGCCGGGCTTGAGAAACCCGTCGGCGCGCAGCCGGTCCTCGACCGCGGATGGGTTACCGGCGAGCATGCCGCCGATGAGCCCGCCGAACGTCTCCGGGAGGCCGCCCGGAAGCACGAGTACGGACCCGAAGTCCAGGACGCCAAGCCGGCCGTCGGCCAGCAGCCGGAAGTTGCCCGGATGCGGGTCGGTATGCAGCAGACCGACGCGCTGCGGGGACGTGAGGAAGAACCGCTGGTACAGCAGCCCGGCGCGATCGCGTTGCTCCCGCGTGCCCGAAACCGCGATGTCGGCGAACCCGGTGCCGTCGAGCCACTCCGAGACCAGGATCCGCCGATGGGCGAGCAGGACATCGGGGACCACGACCTCCGGATCGTCGCGGTACTCGGCGGCGAAACGGCGCTGATGGCCGCCCTCGCGCCCGTAGTCGAGTTCCTCGGCGAGCCGGACGCGCAGTTCGCCGATGAGCGGCGGCAGCGCCGTGCCGGGAGCGACCAGCGACATCAGCCGCAGCGCCGCGGCAAGGGAACGCACATCGGCGGTGAGGGCCTCGGCGACCCCCGGGTACTGGATCTTGACCGCGACCGGGCGGCCGTCGGTCCACGTCGCGCGATGCACCTGGCCGATCGATGCCGCGGCGACCGGGTGCTCGTCGAAGTCGCGAAAGCGCCTGCGCCAGGCCAGGCCGAGGTCGGCTGCGAGCACCGGCTCGATCTCGGCGAAGGGCAGTCCTGGCGCGTCCTCCTGCAGCGCCGCGACGGCCTGCTGCCAGGATCCGTCCGGGTCCTCGGGCAGCAGCGCGTCGACGGTGGACAGCAGTTGGCCGACCTTCATGGCGCCGCCCTTGAGCTCGCCGAGCACCTCGCGCAGGTCTGCCGCGTTGTCCGCCCGGGCCCGGTTCAGCAGGGCTGCGGTGTCCGCGCCGCGCCAGGACCGGGCCCTGATGGCCAGCGATCGTCCCAGCGCCCGCGCCGGCAGGCCGCCCACCGCCATGGTCCGGCGCAGGCGCGAGGTGAGCAGGGGCACGCCTCTATGGTGCCGTTGCCGGTCGCCCGCCGGCAGACGCGTCCGGCAAACCCGCGTGGCGAGGCTCCGCAGGGCCTGCATCGCGTGGGTTTCGGGACAGGAACGGGCCGGTGCGGGCAGCAATCCCCCCGCGGTCGCCGCCCGCAACCGGCCCTGGCCGCACAGAGGCGACCTCCTCGATGCTGCGGCGGGGGTCCGACGCTGCGCGGCGTGGTCGCGTGGGGTGCCGGGAACGGGTCGCCGGAGCCGGTGGCCGACGCGTACCTCGCGCTGCTCGCCACCTGGTACCGCCGCGGCCCGGACCATGCGGTCCTCCGGCGCGCTGCCGCGGCCGACCGGTTCGCGCTGTCGGACTACCTCGGGCAATCGTTGGCGCTGGCCGTGCTCTTCACCGGGTACGGTTTCCCGCTCAGGGGTCAGGTGAGCGCGGTGCGGACGGCGGGCTCGGCGGCACCGCGATGGTCCCGCCGAGCGGGTGCGGGGCGCCGAGGAATCAGCCGCGGTCGGCCGCTGTGGTGTCCGCGGGCGCCTCGGCGGGCTTCCACGGACAGTCGAACCGGGCTCTTCAGCGAAGGCCGGACTCCGGCCTTGTCCGCGTAGAACGCCCGCATCCGGTCCATGTCGGCCTGGACATCGCCGGTCAGGTGGAAGGTCGGGCCGAACCAGATCTCGCGGGTCCGGCTGTCCACGGAACAGGCGGTCACCGGGATATCGGCCTCGCGCGCGATGCGGTAGAAGCCGGACTTCCAGCCTGCCGACGCCTTCCGGGTCCCCTCAGGGGCCATGACCAGGATGAACCGCTCGCCTGATCGCGCCCGGCGGACGAGGTCGGCCACGAGTGTCCCGGGGTCGTCGCGGTCGGTCGCGATGCCCCCGGTGCCGGCGATGACGATCTTCGTCGGCCGAGCGAACAACTCCTTCTTCGCCAGGTACTTCGGGTGCAACTGGGTCGCCCATGCCGTGGCGAGCATGATCGGGAAGTCCCAGTTGGACGTGTGCGGCGCCGCGAGCAGGATGCCGACGTGCTCGGGATCCGGGGGCGTGCCGTGGATGCGCCAGCCGGTGGCTCGCAGCGCGGTCTTGCCAAGGATTCTCCGGATCATGCTGCCCTTTCCCCCGTTCCGCCCTGTCGACGGAACGCGACCGAGTCCGGTATCCAGGGTAACCCGCCGGGCCGGGACCGAGGCGGGCCTCAGATGCGGCCCGCCTCATGCACGCGGTGCAGGAAGTCGCGAGTGCTGGGGTGCTGCGGGTTGTGGAGCACCTGGTCCGGCGTCCCCCGCTCGACAATGCGCCCGTCGGCCAGATAGCAGACCTCGTCGGCGACCTGCGAGGCGAAGCCCATCTCGTGGGTCGCGATCACCATGGTCATGCCCTCCGACTTCAGGTCGCTCACCGTGCGCAGCACCTCGTTGACCAGGACCGGGTCCAGCGCCGAGGTGACTTCGTCCATCAGCATCAGCCGGGGCTTCACGGCCAGCGAACGGACGATCGCGACGCGCTGCTGCTGACCGCCCGAGAGACGGTCCGGGTACTGGCCGGCCTTGTCGGCGAGCCCGAAGCGATCCAGCAGAGCCAGGCCTTCCGCCTCGGCCTGGTCCTGCGGCTGGTGCTGCACCTTGCGCGGCGCCAGGGTGATGTTGTCCAGGACCGTCAGATGCGGGAAGAGGTTGAAGGACTGGAAGATCATTCCGATCCGGCGCCGGACCTCGTCGGGGTTCTCGGACGGGTCGGTGATATCCGTGCCGTCGAGTCGGATGATCCCGTCGTCGACCACCGTCAACAGGTTCACGCATCGCAGCAGCGTGGACTTGCCCGACCCGGAGGCGCCGATCAGCACGGTGACGGTGTGCTCCGGCACTGCCAGCGAGACATCCGCCAGGACGAGTTCGGAGCCGAACGTCTTGCGGACGTTCGCCACCGACAGCACCGGCACGCTCGGGTCCGCCGTCATCCGTTGGACTGCGCGTTCTGCTGTTCGATCGAGCGCCGCAGCGACCGGTCGGTGAGCCGGGTCAGCGGGATCGTCAGGATCAGGAACAGGATGGCCGCCACCACGTAGGGCGTGTAGTTGAAGGTGCGGGACGCCTCGATCTGCGCGGCCCGAATCGCATCGACGGCTCCGAGTACCGAGATCAGGCCGGTGTCCTTGACCAGCGACACGAAGTCGTTCATCAACGGCGGGATCACGCGCCGGATGGCCTGCGGCAGGATGACATGGCGCATGGTCTGCGCCGCGGTGAGCCCCAGCGAACGGGCGGCGGCCTTCTGGCTGGGATGCACCGACAGGATGCCGCTGCGCAGCACCTCGGCGACGTAGGCCGAGTAGCACAGCACCACAGCCGTCGTGCCGAGCACGACGACGTTGGTGGGGACGTTCTGCAGTTGCAGTGCCGGGACGCCGAAGCCGATGAGGAAGATGACCAGCAGCGTGGGCACGCCGCGGAAGATGTCGACGTAGGCGGCGGCGAGGAGCCGAAGCGGCGCCAGCGCCGGGGTGGTGGACGTCCGGATCAGCGCCAACGCCATCCCGATGATCGCGATGGCGAGTGTGCCCACGAGCGTGCAGATGATGTTGAGCCGCAGCCCGGTGGCGATCTTGGGCAGGACTTCCCAGCCGTAGGGGATGTCGAAGAACGTCTCCTGGACGACATCCCACCCCGGGGACAGCACGATGCCCGCCGCCAGCAGGCCGAGGACACCGATGCTGGAGCCGGCGGCGATCAGGCCCCGGCGCCGGGCGATCCGTCGGCGCACGCCACGGCGTCGTTGCTCCTCGGCGGAGGGCTCGTGCGGCGCGGCCGCCTCGCGGGACATCGCGACCGCCGCTACTGCAGGACCGGAGCGCCCTCGGCCTCCAGCCACTGCGACTCGAGCTGCGCCAGCGTGCCGTCCTCGCGGAGCTGGTCGACCGCCCAGGTGGTGCAGGCGGTCAACGGGCTGCCCTTGGCCAGCAGGATGCCGTAGCTGTCGTTCTCGCCGCTGGCGGTTCCGGGCAGCTGACCCACGATGACCCCGCCGTCGATCTCGGCGGCAACGAGGTAGAAGGCCGACGGCAGGTCGATGACGATCCCGTCGATCTGGCCGTTCTGCAGCGCGCTGACCGCCGCCGCGTTGTCGTTGAAGACCGCCACGTTCGTGGTCGGATCGATCACCTCCTCGGCATCGTCGAGCGACGTGCTGCCGACGGCCGCACCGAGCTTGGCGTTCTGCAGTTCGGCCAGCGACGTGGCGTCGGCTATCGCGCTGCCCTCGCTGGTGATGACCGCCTGGCTGGCTTGGTAGTACGGGCTGGAGAAGTCGACCGCCTGCTGGCGGGACTCGGTGATCGTGTACTGCTGCAGGTTCCAGTCGAAGGTCTTGGGTCCCGGGGCGACCGCGCTGTCGAAGGTGGTGCGGGTCCAGATCACGTCGTCCGCGGCGAATCCGAGGCGCTCGGCGGCGGCGTAGGCGACGGCGGCCTCGAACCCTTCGCCCGACGCCGGATCGTCGTTGACGACCCACGGCTCGTAGGCCGGCTCGCCGGTAGCGATCGTGAGGCTGCCGTCGGCCAGCGTCGACAGCTGCTCCGATGTGCAGGTCGTCTCATCGACGGTGCCGCTGTCCGCGTTGTCCGTGCTGTCGTCCTCCTCGGCGGGGGAGCAGCCGAGGAGCGCAAGGCCGAGCACGGTCGCAGTCACGATCAGGTGTCGCTTCATGGTGTCCCTTGCCGGTGATGACGGTTGCGCGCAGCCTATCGCGCTCGGCACCGCGGCATGCGGACCTGTCTGGTCGCCAGGGCGGTGGGCCGGTGCGTCCGGAGGCGTCCGGAGGCGTCCCGAGGGTGATGGGGCACCGCCAGCGCGACGCCGACACCGGGCGCCCCGCGAGCATCGGCAGCGCGGCGGTGGCCCGGCTCTCGGCCGCGTCTGCGAGCGGCGAGCCAGCGCCCGCTGCGGCGCGGTGGACAGCTACCGAGCGGACGGTCGGCTGACCTGTTCGCGACACCTGATGGTCGGGGAGCCGTCGGCGGAGCGTGAGATCGGCTGACCGGTGCCGCCCCGTAGGAGCATGATGGCCTCGTGCCCGTTCGACCAAGGGTCGGCCCGATGCTCGGCGCCCTGCTCTGCGCGCTGGTGGCTTCCGGGTGCTCCGGCGGCCCGGCCGCCGAGCCCGCGCCACCGCCGACTTCAGCGCCGGCATCGTCCGCTCCGCGATCGCCGAGCCCGACCGCGACGCCGTCGGGCGATGTCGGGGACTCAGGGGTCGTCGCCGAGGCGCGCTCGGTGATCGACTCCCTGCCGGTCAAAGGCCGTGCGCCGAAGACGGGCTACGACCGGGAGCAGCAGTTCGGGTCGGCGTGGATCGATGTCGACGCCAACGGCTGCGACACCCGCAACGATGTGCTGCAGCGCGACCTCACCGAGCTGCAGATGCGCGACGACTGCATCGTGGAGCGCGGGCTGCTCGACGACCCGTACTCCGGCGACCTCATCAACTTCGTGCGCGGCCCGAACAGCGCCGATGTGCAGATCGACCATGTCGTTGCGCTGTCCAACGCGTGGCAGACCGGGGCGCAGCAGTTGACGTACCAGGAGCGGGTAGCGTTCGCGAACGACCCGTTGGAGCTGCTGGCCGTCGACGGCCCGCTGAACCAGCAGAAGGGCGCCGGGGACGCGGCCACGTGGCTGCCGCCGAACCGCGGGTTCTGGTGCGAGTACGTCGCCCTGCAAGTCCTGGTGAAGGACCGGTGGGGTCTGTGGCTGACCCCGCCGGAGAAGGCGGCGATCGAGGGCATCCTGGACGGCTGCTGACACCACGCCCGGCGGCAGCGCTCGTCGGGGGGTGCTGCGGGTGGTGCGTCGTCAGGCGTCGGGCCCCGTGCTCGCCCTGCCGACGATCGGGCACGCAACCAGGGTCACGACGATCCCCGCGATGATGCCGCCGCGGTCGACGGAGTCCGGGCCTCAGTCGTCGTCGAACAGGTCCTCGCCGCTGTCGCGCTGCTCGTCGTCGTCGCTGCGGCGGTCGCTGTCGCGCTGCTCGTCGTCGTCGCTGCGGCGGTCGCTGTCGTCGTCCGTGCTGGGACTCGGCGCCGGGCTCGGTGACGACGTCGCGATCGTGACCGACGGCGCCGGGCTCGGTGCCGTCGTCACAACACTGGCGGGCGAGGTCTGCAGCGCCGCCGCGTACAGCCCAACGCCGGTCGCGATGGCCGCTGCGGCTACTGCGATCCAGAGCACGATGCGTCTCATGGAGTCCACGGTAGGGGCGATGGCAGACAAGGCGAACCCAGCGCAGCATCAAGGCCGTGGCAAGGATCGCCCGGCGAAGTCTTGACGATCACGGGTGGCGCTGCCTTGCATGGTCGTGCGGGAGCCTGTGCCTATGAGCAGATCGGCCCGTTCCGCAGCCCACATCGCCTCCCTGGCGCTGGTCCTGGCGACCGGTGCGGCAGGGGGCGCGATTGCCGGCGCGCTGCCGGTGCCGCGGGAGGCCGCACCCGTGATCGCCCCGGCCGACGAACTGCTGGAGCCGGGGACGGCTGCGCAGGGGGCGCCGTCGCCGGCACCGGCGGCGCCGCCGACGCACGAGCAGGCGCCCGCTCCCCACGTGTCGAGGTCGTCGTGACCGCGGTGTCGATGTCGGTGTGGCGCACCGAACTGAGCCTCACCGTCCGGGCAGCTGTGGACGCCGACCTGCTCGACGCCAGGCTGCGCGGGACCGTCGCCAGGCTCGATGCCGCCGCGAGCAGGTTTCGTGACGACTCCGAGGTCGCTGAGCTGGCTCGCAAGGCCGGCTCGTGGGTGCCCGTCAGCGATCTGCTGCTGCGCTTGGTGACCACGGCCCTTGCGGTCGCGGAGGCCACCGATGGCTTGGTGCACCCGGGCTTGGGTGCTCCCCTGGCAGCTGCCGGATACGACGCTTGGGCGGGAGCGCCGCGACCGGGGCTGCGCAGTCGCGAGGTGCTGCCATGGCAGGAGATCGCGGTGGACCCCGATGGCGCGATCCGCATCCCGCGCGGCATGGTGCTGGATCTGGGTGCCACGGCCAAGGCATGGATGGCTGATGCGCTGGCCACGGAGGTGGCCGAGGTGACCGGTGCCGATGTGCTGGCGAACATGGGCGGCGATATCCGCTGCCTCGCCGATCACGAGCCGTGGCCGCTGCTGCTGGACCCCGAAGTGCTCGGCGTGCCGCCCATGCGGATCGCGCTGTGCAACGCGGGCATCGCCACCAGCGGCAGGGCACGTCGGCAGTGGCCCGGCGGGCACCACATCGTGGACGTCCGGACAGGCGTTCCAGCACTGACCCCGTGGTGGAGCGCCGCGGTCGTCGCGGCGGACGCGGTGGGGGCGAACGCCGCGGCCACGGCCGCCATCGTCCTCGGCGAGGAAGCCCCGCAGTGGCTGGCCGGGATCGGGCTGACGGCCCGCCTGGTCGCCGAGTCCGGTGCGCAGCACATGGTCGGCCGGTTCGACCCGCAGGAGGTGGCGCCATGACCTGGTTGCTGCTGCGCACCAGCGGTTTCCTGGTGCTCGGGCTGCTCGCGATCGCCGTGTCGCTCGGGATCGCCGGTCCGGGCATCCGCGACCCGCGGCTCCGGCTGACCACCATCGCGCTGCACCGCACGGCCGCGATCACCGGCACCGGGCTGCTGCTCGTGCATGTGACGGCTGCAGTCCTGGATGCCTATGTCGCGGTGTCCCTGCCGGCTGTGTTCGTGCCCGGCGTGGCGCAGTGGGAGCCGCTGTGGATCGGCCTGGGTGCGCTGGCCTTCGACGCAGTCCTGGTGCTGGCCGTGAGCTCGGCGCTGCGCCGTCGATACGCCGGCGCCTGGTGGAACCTCCACGTGATCAGCTACGTGGCCTTCGCCCTGGCTTGGCTGCATGCCCTCGGTGCGGGCAGCGACGCGTCCGATCCGGTGATGCGATGGCTGGCCGGGGCCTCCGCCCTGGCCGTCGGCGCCGCAGTCCTGGTGCGGCTGCTCTCGCGCGGCGCGCCGGTGGGGGTCGGGCTGCCGCTCCCTGCGTCCGCGCCGAGGCAGGTGCGGACATGATCGGCATCCCCGGTCTCGCGGTCGGGCCGTACCCGGCGGCGCCGAAGCCCAGGCAGCTGCTGCGGCCCGGCACGCTGCTGCTCGCCGGTCCCGGCGACCGGTCCGGCCATCGGCTGTTCTGGGGCCCTGTGCCCAACCTCGACAGCACTGCGCTCATCGCGGCCACCGAGGGCGTCGTCGGCGCCGGCGGCGCCGAGTTCCCGACCCCGCGCAAGCTGCGCGCCCTTGCGGGTCAGCGGGTTGCTGCCGTTGTGATCAACGCGATGGAGGGCGAGCCGGCCAGCGCAAAGGACGCCGTGCTGCTCATCCGGGCGCCCCATCTGGTCCTCGACGGCGCGGTCACGGTCGCCCGGGCGCTGGGCACCGCGACCGTCGTCGTCCGGGTGGCCGACGGGCTGCTGGCGCAGCTCCTGCGACGGGCCGTCGCCGAGCGCACCGATGCGCGGTTCCGGATCTCCTTGGGGCCGGAGCAGTTCGTCGCCGGCGAGGCCAGCGCCATCGCGCGGGCGTTGCGGGGCGGTCCAGCGCTGCCCGACGGCAAGGCCCGGCCGCCGACGATCGGGCGGCGCCGGCCGATCTTCCTCAGCAACGCCGAGACCTACGCCCGGATCGCGGTGGCGGCGCGCGGAGAGTCCGGTACCAGTGCGCTGGTGACGATCTCCGGTGCGGTGGAGCGCAGCGGAGTGGTCGAGCTGCCCGGCGACGCCAGCCTCGGGGACGCCCTGGCTGTGGCGGGCGCCGCAGATCCGGTGGTCCTGGTCGCCGGCGGCTGGCACGGGTCCTGGGTGCCGTGGCAGCCGGAGCTGGTCCGCACCCCGCTGACGCGCGACGGGCTGCGCGACATCGGTGGGCGCTGGGGGGCCGGAGTGCTGATCGTGCTCGGCCGGCAGCCCCACCCGATACACGTCCTGGACGCCGTCGCCGATGCGCTGGCCGAGCAATCCGCCGGGCAATGCGGGCCCTGCGTGTTCGGCCTGCCCGCCCTCGCCGAGGCGATCCACCGACGGATGGACCCCGGGCAGCTGGCCGCGGAAGTCACCGGCCGCGGCCTGTGCGCCCATCCAACCGCCGCGGCGGCTGCCCTGTTGTCGGGAGTGGCGGCAGTGCAGGCGCCCTCGATGGCGGTCGCGCGATGAGGATCGAGGTCGACTGGACGCGCTGTGCCGGTCATGGCGTCTGCGCCGCGGCGCTCAGCGAGCTGATCACCCGCGACCGCTGGGGATTCCCGATCCTTTCCGAAGCCGGCGAGGTCCCGGCGCCCCTCGCGGCTGCGGCACGGACGGCTGCCGCCTCCTGCCCGGCCGTCGCCTTGCGGCTGCGGACCGACGGGGATCGCTAGGGTGAGCCCTGTGGTCCACGTGTTGCTGATCGAGGACGATGCGGGCATCCGCACGGCACTGACCAGGGCGCTGACGGCGCGCGGCCACGCAGTGGAATCCGCGCCGAACGGTCTGGACGGCCTGCAGCAACTGCTGACCGGGCAACCGGATGTCGTGGTGCTGGACCTGGGTCTGCCCGACGTCCCCGGCGAGCGGATCCTCGGCATGATCCGCGCCGTCGATGCGGTCCCCGTCATCGTGGCCACAGCTCGCGACGACGAGGGGCTCATCGTGTCCCTGCTCGATGCCGGAGCCGACGACTACATCGTCAAGCCGTTCGATCCGGCCCAACTGGAGGCCCGGATCCGTGCTGTGCTGCGACGCTCCGCCGCGCCTGAGGATGCGGTGCCGGCGGTGCTCCGTGCGGGAGGGCTTCTGGTGGATCCGGGTCGGCGGGTCGCGGAGATCGACGGCGCCCCGGTGGAGTTGACGCGCCTGGAGTTCGACCTCCTCGCCTACCTCGCAGCCCGCCCGGGCCGGGTGGTCAGCCGTAAGGAGCTGCTCCGCGACGTGTGGCAGCGCACCGATTCCGCGCGCACGGTCGATGTGCACCTGTCCTGGCTGCGGCGCAAGCTCGGCGACGATGCGGAGCACCCGCGCTTCCTGCATGTGCATCGCGGGGTCGGCGTGCTGCTGGAGGACGCCGCATGGACCGACGACTGATCGCCTTCGGCGTCGCCATCGCCGCCGTTGCGCTGACCGCCATGGTGGTCCCCCTGGCCCTGTCAGCCCGCGATGTCGTCCAGATCCAGGAGCTCGGCGAGGCGGCGGCGCGCGCTCGCGCGGCGGCGGCGGCGTGGGAGCAGGAATGGCGCCAGGAGCCGGGGTCGCTGCCCGAATCCGACGCCGAGGACGAGACGTACTTCCTGCCCGGCGGGGGCGTGTCGGGAGCGCCGCCGCGGTCTGATGCTGCCGCGGTGGTGCGGCAGGCGGCGACGGGAGCGACGGCGACGGCCACGAAGGCCGGTTGGGGCTATGCGGCAAGTCCCGCCTACCTTGCCTCCGGCCTGGAGGGTGTGGTGCTGCTGAGCGTGAGCCCGTCGGCGATGCAGGAGGATCTGTGGCCCCGGTTGACGGCGATCGGCTTGGTGAGCGCAGCGCTGCTCGGGCTCTCGGCGCTGGCGGCCTGGCGCCTGGCGCGGCAGACGACCGCGCCCTTGACCGCGCTGACCGCCACGGCCCATGCGGTGGCCGACGGAGACCTGGCCGCGCGGGCCGCGGTGTCGTCCCTGCCGGAGATCGATCAGGTGGGCCGGGCACTGAATCGGGTCACCGAGCGGGTGCAGGAACTGCTGGCGGAGGATCGGTCGGCCACTGCTGAGCTCGCCCACCAGATGCGGACGCCGCTGACCGTGCTCAGCGTCGACATCGACGGCGTGGTCGATGCCACCGTGCGGGAGCGATTGCGCGATGACCTCGATGCGGTCCAGCGCATGGTCGACGAGATCATCGACACCGCGCGCCGCCCGGTGCGGGAAGGGCTGAACGCGCGGGCGGACGCGGCGGCGGTCGTGGCGCAGCGAGTCCGGTTCTGGGAGGTCCTCGCGGAGGATCAGGGCAGGCCGCTGCGGGTCGAGATCGACCCTGGGCCACTGTGGGTGCGGCTCACCGAGCAGGACCTCACGACCGCAGTGGACATCTTGCTCCAGAACGTGTTCGTCCACACCCCGGAGGGGACGGCCTTCCGGGTCTCGGCGACCGCCGCGTCGGCGGGGTCGGCCGCCTCGACGGGGTCGGTGGCGGTGACGGTGGCCGACGACGGCGCCGGCTTCTCCCTCGGGGCGCCCGCCGGACCGGGCAGCACCGGACTCGGGCTGTCCATCGCAGCCCGGCTGGCCCGGGCCTCGGGCGGCAGCCTCGCGGTCGACGCCGGCCACGGCACCGCAGTCACCTTGGAACTCGGGCCGGCGGCGTAGCCGCGGCTCAGCCGTTCCGCTCGGTGCGCACCACGGCGAAGTCCGCCGTTTCGGGCGACGGGTTGCCGAAGCGGGCGTTGACGACGTAGGTGGCATCGCCGAAGAGCGCCACCGTTGTCGGCACGTCGAAGGCGGCATTGGCCAGCGTGGTCTGGATCGTGCCGGATGCCAGATCCGGGTTCAGGCTGATCACGGCGATCTGGTTCAGCCGGTTCTGCACCGCGTACAGCGTCGTGCCCTGCCGGGTGATGCCGTCGACATTGGGCAGATCCTGACCCAAGTCGATCTGCTCCGCCTCGCCGGTCGCCGGATCCACCGCGAACAGCGCCTGGGCCCCGGAATGGGCGACGATGAGGCGGCCGTCCTGGCCGGCCTCGATCCCGTTGGCGTTGAACAGACCCACCGACGGAAAGCCGATCATCGGCAGTTGCCCGGCCGGGCCGCTGGCCGGCAGCGCCCCGCCGGGGCCGAGCGGTACCACCGCCAGCACCGGCGCGAAGGAGTTCGTGGCAACGACGGCGTCCTTGGTGATGACGAGGTCGTTGATGAAGCCCTCTCCGGCGGAGTAGAGCCCGAGCAGAGCCCCGGTGGTGCCGTCGTAGACGCGAATCTCGCCGGACGGGCCGCCCGCCACCCAGACCCGGTTCTTGGCGTCCACGGCGATACCGACGGCGGGACCGTTCGCCGAAGCCACCAGGGTCTCCAGCTCCCCGGTGCGCAGGTCGCCCTTGACGACCGCACCGGTGGCCAGGCTGCCGGCGTAGAAGGTGGCACCCTTGCCGGAGGCGATGCCTTCGGGCTGGAACCCGGTCGGCAGGTCGATGATGTCGGGGAACGTCGGGGGCTGGGCCGCCGCGACGGTGGGCAGGGCGACGCCGACGGCGCAGACGGCGGCGATCAGGACGGTGCGAGTGCGCACGAGTACCTCCGGGTTCGGCGTTCTGGCATTGGCCCGAACCTACTCGCGCTCCCCGCAGCCCGCCACTCCGCTTGTCCCGTTCCCGGCCTGCTCGGGGAGCGTGCCCGTGCACATGGTCAGGACGATCTTGCCGACGAAGGTGCCTTCGGTGTAGTAGCGCATGGCCTGCCGGGCCTCGCTGAGGGGGAACGTGCGGTCGACCACGGGTTGGATGCTGCCCCGTTGGAGCAGGTCCAGCAGCAGGGCCATGTCCCGATGGTCGTTGGCGCGGTGGGCGACCAGGCTCAGCCGCTTGCCGCGGTCCAGCAGCAGCAAGGAGCCCAGCGCCAGCGCGCCGAGCAGTTGCGGCGTCCCTCCGCCCACGATGCCGCAGGCGCCGCGCGGCCGCAGCGCCCGGCGGTAGTCCAGGACCGAGCGCGACGACGCCATGTCGACGATGAGGTCGTAGGCCTCGCCGGTGGTGGCGAAGTCCTCCAGCGCGTAGTCGATGACATGGTCGGCCCCGAGCCCGACCAGCGCGGGGAGCTTGCCCCCGGCGTCGACGGCGGTGACCTCTGCCTGCAGGTGCTTGGCGATCTGGACCGCCAGCGTGCCTGCCCCGCCGCCGGCGCCGTTGATCAGGACCCGCTGCCCCGGTCGGTACGGCCGACCCTTCCGCAGCCCCTCGATCGCCAGGGTGCCCGCCTGCGGAACCGAGGCCGCCTCGGCCCACCCGAGGCACTCCGGCTTGTGGTGCAGCGCGGACTCCGGGGCGCACGCGTAATCGGCGAACGCCCCGAACCCCGACGCGGACAGGTCGGCGAGGACCTCATCACCGGGCAGGAAACGGACGACCCCGGGACCGATCGCAGCCACCGTCCCGGCGAGGTCGGATCCGATCGTGCGCTGCCGCGGCCGCCGGAGCCCAGCCGACCGGTTGACCAGCGGAGTCCCGGTGAGTAGGCCCAGGTCCCACTCGTTCACCGAGGCCGCCCGGACCCGGACCAGGACCTCGCCCGCACCCGGCTCAGGGACCGGGATGTCGGCGATGCGCAGGACCTCCGGACCCCCGTACTCATCGTGTACCGCAGCCTTCATCGCGCTCTCCTTCCACCCTCGGCGCCGGGATCGCCGCCACGGGTCTCAAGAGCAGCCAAGCACGCACGCCGCCCAGGGCTCCACACCAGGACGGGCACGTGACCGCTCGCAGCGCGGCCGGTCTGCCGCCGGCGGCCGGCGCCTGCCCCGCTGCTGGATGGCCGTGTCCGCGCCCGCCGCAGCGCTCGACGGCGGCCGGAGCAGCCGCAACGGCCACGCATACCCTGTCTCCATGTCTCAGGAGTTCAACGGAACCGCCTCCTACCTCACCAACCCCGCACTGGCGACGGCGGTGCAGTGCGCCTTGGTGCTGGAGAAGCCGCTGCTGGTCCGGGGCGAACCGGGGACCGGCAAGACGCTGCTCGCCGAGGCCGTGGCCGAGGCCCTGGACCTGGACCTCATCACCTGGCACGTCAAGTCGACCACGCGGGCGCAGGAGGGCCTGTACCACTACGACACGGTGCAGCGGCTCTACGACAGCCGGTTCGGCGACCACGACGTGCGCGATATCGCCGACTACATCCACCTCGGCCCCATGGGTCGCGCCTTCAAGTCCGGACGGCGGGTCGTGCTGCTCATCGACGAGATCGACAAGGCGGACCTGGAGTTCCCCAACGACCTGCTGCACGAGCTGGATCGGATGCGCTTCACCATCTCCGAAACCGGCGAGACGGTCGAGGCCGAGCACCGGCCCGTCGTGGTGATCACGAGCAATGCGGAGAAGGAACTGCCCGACGCGTTCCTGCGGCGCTGCGTCTTCCACTTCATCGACTTCCCCGACCGCGACCTCATGGCGCGCATCGTCGACGTGCACCACCCCGGCCTCGACCAGGCGCTGCTGGACCAGGCGCTGGAGGCCTTCTACCGGGTGCGGGGGATGGATCGGATCCGGAAGAAGCCCTCCACCAGCGAGCTCGTGGACTGGATCGCGATGCTGCGGCTGGCGCAGCCGGACGCGGTCGAGCTGTCGGAGCAGACCCCGTTCCTCGGCACGCTGCTGAAGAAGGAGCAGGACCTGCAGGCGTTCACCGATCAGATCACCGGCCGGGCCCGGCGCCGGTTCTGATGTTCCTGCCTCTGCTGTACCGGCTGCGGTCGATGGGCGTGCCCGTGGGGACCACGGAGGCGCTCGCGCTGGGCCGGGCACTGGCCTGCGGGCTGCACCGCAACTCGGCCACCGGCTACTACCAGGTCGCCCGCGCGCTGCTGGTCCACCACGAGGGTCACCTCGATGCCTTCGACCGAGCCTTCGCCGCCGAGTACCGCGGTGTGCTGAGCCTCTCGGAGGAGATGGCGGAGTGGCTCGACAGCGTCGAGGCCCGACCCGACCCGGTCTCGGAGGCGCTGCCCGACCTCGACGCCCTGCTCGAGGAGTACCAACGCCGGCTGCGGGAGCAGACCGAGCGGCACGACGGCGGCTCCTACTGGATCGGCACCGGGGGGACGTCGCCGTTCGGCCAAGGCGGGCGGGCCGCCGGTGGCCTGACGACCGGTTCCTCCGGCGGCGGTCGGGCGGCGGTCCACGTCGCCGATGCCCGCCGCTACCGGGGCTACCGCTCCGACATCACGCTGGACATCCGGCAGCTGGAGATCGCGCTGCGGCGGCTGCGGGCCTTCATCCGCGAGGGTGCCCACGATGAGCTCGACATCGAGGCCACCATCGACGCCACCGCCCGCAACGCCGGCGAGATCGAGGTGGTCACGCGCCCGCCGAGCAGGCCGAACACGCACGTCCTGCTCCTCATCGACGTCGGCGGGTCGATGCTGCCCTACAGCGAGTTGATGTCGCAGCTGTTCAGCGCGACGCAGAAGGCGACGCACTTCAAGGAGTTGCGGACCTACTACTTCCACAACACCGTCTACGGCCAGGTCTACGGCACGACCGCATTCGCCGAGCCGGTCTGGCTGCCGGACCTGATGCGGCAGTGCGGCAGCCAGTACAAACTCATCATGGTCGGCGACGCCTACATGGCCCCCTACGAACTCCACCTGGCCGGGCCTGGCGCGCCCGGTCAGCAGGCCGCCATCTCCGGCTTCGAGTGGCTGCAGATCCTGCACGACCACTTCACCGACGCCGTGTGGCTGAACCCCGAACCGCTGTCGCGATGGCGCGGGACGACGATCGAGGACATCGGCTCGGTGCTGCCCATGTTTCCGATGTCCGTGGACGGATTGACCGAGGCGATGGCGCGGCTCAACACAGGGATGCGCCGCTGATCGCCGCTCGTGCTCCCGGCGCCGGGCAGCCCGGCACCCGGGTCGACGGCGGGCGAATCCGTGACCCTCGCCCCGGCTGGCGTGTCGTCGCCCCTCGCGGCGTCGGCGGGCCGCACGAGGGCAGCAATCCGGCACGAGTCCGAAGCACCCCCGTGCTCATCGCGGGTCTGGTCGTCCGCGCCCGGATGCTGGGCGGCTACGCTGACGGCAACGAGGTTGGGAGCCTTGCATGTGCGGTTGTTTCGTCCTAGGGCTCGGCGCCTTCTTCCCGCGCCTTGCCCTGGCACTGATGGCGCTGTTCAACGACGAGATCACGCGCGCCTTCGACGGCTCGTGGATCGTCCCCTTCATCGGGTGGCTGCTCCTGCCCTATACGACGCTGATCTATGTGCTGGTGCACTGGTGGCAGGGCAGCGTCGAGGGCTTCATGTGGTTCTTCGTCGTCCTGGCATTCCTCACCGATCTGGCCTCCTACGGCGGCAGCTACTCCCGCCGTTCCGAGATCCGCTCCTACCAGGCGCCCTATGGCCCATGAGGGCTCCATCGCGGGAGCGATTCCCCGCGCGTCAGGTCGCTCCGGGCGTCCTTCGATGAATCGTTTCGACCCGCCGCGGCGTAGGGTTTGAGCATGACCGGCACCTCGGCGCCAGCCCAACTCCTGGCAAAGCCCCGGATGCGCGGCATGCTGCATGCCTGGGCGGCCCCGGTCGCGGCCGCCGTCGGCATGCTCTTCGTGCTCTCCGCAGAGGGTGCCCGCGCAACCACCGGCACCGCTATCTGGGCTGCCGCGCTGACCGGCCTGTTCTCCGTGAGCGCGATCTACCACCGCGGCTCCTGGCGGCCGGCGGTCCGCGCCTGGTGGCAGCGGGCCGATCATTCGATGATCTTCGTGCTGATCGCCGGCAGCTACACGCCGATCTGCCTCATGGTGCTCGAGGGCGCCAAGTCGTGGCTGATGCTCGTCGTCGTCTGGGGCGGTGCGCTGCTGGGCGTCGCCACCCGGCTGCTGTGGCACACCGCACCGTCGTGGCTGTTCGTGCCGATGTACATCGCCTTGGGTTGGGTCGCGGTGGCGGTGCTGCCCGACCTCGCCGCTGCTGCGTCGGTGCAGGCCAACGGACTGCTCGTGCTCGGCGGAATCCTCTACACGCTGGGCGCGGTGGTCTTCGCCACCAAGTGGCCGGATCCGTGGCCCAGCGTGTTCGGATTCCACGAGATCTTCCACGCGCTCACGATCGTCGCCGCGCTGTGCCATGCCACGGCCATCGCGATGCTGGTGCTCTGAGTCCACCCATTCCGCGCCTCCCGCGACAGCCCCGGAGCGCCCGAGGACTGCAGCGCGCCGCGATCCCCGACGCGCCCGAGGACTGCAGGGCGCCGCGATCCCCGACGCGCAGTACCGGTCCTGGCTGCGTCGTCTGGGCCACTCCCGCGGGCCGCGCGGCGCGCACCTGCGCTCGCGATGCCCGTGCGCGCCGAGGCGCGGCTCCCGTCCCCGGGCCCACCTCGTGCGCCGTCCGGCCGGGCCGTGTCAGTGCACCGCGCCCATCAGCGCCGAGATCCGTTTCGAGGCCGCGAGCATCACCACGCCGAAGCCGATCGCCATGACGCCGCAGATCAGGAACGACGACGTCGGGTTGTCCGCCGTGGTGCGGGCGATCTGACCGCCCATGGTGGTCCCCACCGACGTCGCCAGGAACCACAGCGCGAGGAACTGCCCGATGCTCCCGCGGGGCGCCAGCTTCGACGTGGCGGACAGCCCCGTCGGGGACAACAGCAGTTCGGCCCAGGTCTGGAGCAGGTAGACCGATAGCAGCCACCAGATGGTCGCCTGCTGGCCGGTCTCGTCGTAGCGCTGCATCGGGATCGCGAGGATCGCGAAGGAGATCCCCACTCCCACCAGAGCGATCGCGAACTTGATCGGCGTGCGGGGGGCCCGGTCCGCCAGCCGCAGCCACAGCGCGGAGAACACCGGCGCGAAGATGATGATGAACAGCGGGTTCACCGACTGCAGCCAACTCGCCGGGATCTGCCAGCCGTACAACGAGGACTCCGTGATTGCCGCTGGCTGGTTCACCGGCACCGGCCGGAACGCCCCCTCGCCCAGCGTCAGCTGCGTGACCTGGTCGGCGAAGATCGTGAGGGTGGAGCCCGCCTGCTCAAAGATCATCCAGAACAGGGCGGCGCCCAGGAAGATCCAGACGAAGGCGCGCACGTGGTCGCGCTCGGCCGGTGAGAAATCCGTGCGGCGGAACAGTCCGTAGAAGTAGTACAGCGGCACCATCAGGATGAAGATCGAGATGCCGTTGGTGACGGTGGTGATGCTGAAGTCCCCGGCGATGAAGGTCAGCGCGAGGAAGATCGCGAGCAGGATCCCGGCGACGGCGAAGGCGGTCTTGACTGCCCGGGACCGTTCCGCCGGACTCGCCGGGGCCTCCGGCTCCTCGCCGATTCCGGCCAGGCGGCGTCCGCCGACGATGTACTGGATCAACCCGATCGTCATGCCGATACCGGCCACCGCGAAGCCGAGGTGCCAGTTGTAGCCCTCGGCGAGCCAACCGCAGATCAGCGGCGCGGTGAGCGAGCCGATGTTGATCCCCATGTAGAACAGCGAGAACCCGGCATCACGACGGGTGTCGCCCTCGGCGTACAGCTTGCCGACCAGGCCGGAGATGTTCGGCTTGAGCAGTCCGGTCCCCAGCGCGACCGCGAGCAGGCCGATCCAGAACATGGCGTCGACGGGAACCGCCATGAGGTAGTGGCCCGCAGCGATCACGATGGCGCCCCACAGCACCGTGCGTCGCAGACCGAGCACGCGGTCGGCGATCCAGCCGCCGGCGATGGGCGTCAGGTAGACGAGGCCGATGTAGGTGCCGTAGATCGCGGTCGCGGTGCCGCCGTCGATGCCGAGGCCTGGGTTGGCTGCCGGCGAGCCGTCGGAGTCCAGCAGGGGGGCGGTCAGGTAGAGCACCAGGATCGCGCGCATCCCGTAGTAGGAGAAGCGCTCCCACATCTCGGTGAAGAACAGGGTCGACAACGGCCGGGGTTGGCCGAAGAAGGTCTTCGCGTCGCCGTGCACGGCGGTCGTCGTCATGATCGGGAACGTACTCCAGCGCGGTGGCGGATACCCGTCGCGAGGGCATCTGCCCGCGGACGGGACGGTGTTCGCGGGGCTCGCCTTGGCTGCGCTTCCGGCGGATCGCGACCTCGCATCACCGGACAGCGTGGGGCCGGTGCAACTTCGTCACCCATCTCCTGCCAGCGTTGCCGCCGGCAGTTGTGGCGGACCTCGCCTTCCATCACGCCGGTTCAGTTCCCGATCTTCGGTTCTTCCGAAGGCCGCGGCTGCGGGGGTGCTGTCGGAGGTTCGGAGGTTCGGCGGGCGGGGTGCCGGCGGCCTTGGGACGGACCGTTGCGGGGCGGCGCGTCGTTGCTGCCGGTGGGCACGCTGAGCCCCGACCCACGACAGATCCGCGCTGCAGCACACTGGTGGGGTGAGCGGTGCGGCGGCGAGCAGAGACCGGGCCCCGGCGCAGCGGGTGCCGTCGCAGTCCTGGGCGAGCACTCCGGGCACGAGGCGGTCCATGCAGGGCAACGTCCGCCGGGACACCGCACCCGAGCTGAGGGTCCGGCGGCTCCTGCACGCGCAGGGCCTGCGCTACCGGGTGGATGCGCCGCTGCCGTTCGACCGGCGGCGACGCGCGGATATCACCTTCCCGCGGGCACGAGTCGTGGTCTTCATCGACGGCTGCTTCTGGCATGCCTGCCCCGAGCACTACATCGCGCCGAAATCGCACCCCGAGTACTGGTCGCCGAAGATCGCTGCCAACCGGGCGCGGGACGCCGAGACGACCGCGCGTCTGGCGGTCGACGGGTGGACGGTGCTGCGGTTCTGGGAGCACGAGGACCCGGACCGCGTCGCAGACACGATCGTTGCAGCCGTGGTGGGTGCAGCGTCGGTGGGCTCCGCGGCCGCGCCGGCGCACGCAGCGGCGGTCGACGCAACCCCTGCCGCCGCTCGGCGCGTCGTCATCGGGGTGCTGCACGGCGCGCTGGACCTGCCAGCGCTGATCAGCCGCGTCATGCGACGGCCGTGGCGGCGAATTGTGCGTACAGATCGCCCGGCAGGGCAGTCGTCAACCGCCACGTGACAGCCATCGGTCGTTGGCCCTCGTGGCTGACGTAGCGCGCAGGTCCGAGGAACCAGAAGGCCCGCATCTGGTGCGTCCGGCGCGCGAAGAGCAGCACCTGCGATCCGAGGGTCGCGTGCTGCTGGTAGCGGCGGCCGGTCGGCGAGTCGGCCCCCGTGGTCGACTGGCTCTCCCACTGCACGAGATTCCGGCTACCGCGTAGTCGCGGTAGCGCGTCGTCGGCGAGCAGTGCCCGGCGGTCTTGTCGATGGGAGGCGACAGTGCGATGGACCAGCGCTGCTGTGTGCATCGCGAGGCGATCAGCAGCCTCCTCCGGGTCCAAGTGGGCGGCGTCGTAGCGATCGAGCAACTGTTCCAGGTTGCGCTCGAGCTCGGAGGTCAGCAGTTCCTCGCAGATGCCCGGCGGCAACGCTCGGGTCGGTTCCCCCGGCACACCCGAGAGCTTGGCAGGCCGGAGGCCGGTCGTGTACGCACCTCGGTGCACCACCCGTCACGTGGTGCCCACGCCCACCACGACGTTGCCGATCTTCTGCCCGGACTCGACGTACTCGTAGGCCTCGACGATGCGATCCAGCGGGTAGTGCCGGTCGATCACCGGCCGGAACCGTCCCGACGCCAGCTCGGAGGCGATGAACCGCGCGAAGGCCTGATCTCGCCGCGGCGGCAGCGCCAGAACCGCCCGGCGGCCGGAGGAGGCTGCCGTCGCCAAGGTCAGCGGAGGGTTCTGCGACAGCGGACCGAGGTCGGTGGTCAGGTACGTCCCGCGCGGCGTGAGCAGCGGTCGGCACGCGCGGAAGGAACTCTTGCCGACCGCGTCGAAGACGACGTCGTAGCGGCCCTCGTCCTGGGTGAAGTCCTCGCTGGTGCGGTCGATGATCCGGTCGGCGCCGAGATCGGTCATCAGTTCGGCGTGGACCCCGTCGCAGACCGCCGTCGTCGCGACGCCGCGGCTGGTGAGGAATTGCACCGCCGCGGATCCGATCGCCCCGGTCGAGCCGTAGACGAGCACCCGGCTGTCGCGGCTGATCCGGCCGGCCCGCAGGCTGGACAGGGCGTACTGAGAGGCTTCTGTGCTGGCCGCCGCCAGGTCGTCGCTGACTCCCGGCGGGGTCGCGGCGACGGCGTCGTCGGCCGCGATCGTCAAGTACTGCGCGTGCGCTCCGAATTCCTGCTCGCGGAAGCCGAACACCCGATCGCCCACGGCGAACGTCGTGACTCCGGGGCCGAGCGCCGCCACCTCGCCGGCGAATTCGCTGCCGTTCACCGGATGCGCGGGCTCGCGCAGACCGGCGACCAGCCGGACGAACCAGGGGTGCGGCGCCCGGAAGCCGCAGTCGGTGCGGTTGACCGTGGTGCGCGTGACCCGAACGAGGATCTCCCCGGCCCCGGGTATGGGGTCGGGGACCTCGCGGATCTGCACGACAGATGGCGGGCCGTAGCGCGTGGTCACAGCAGCCCTCATGCAGCGCACCCTACTGCGGGCCCTGGACGGTCGGGCGGATCCCCGGGCCGCGGCGCACGGGTGTCGAGCGGTGCAGCGGGATCGGAGCGCGGCGGACGCCGCTGCCGGGGAGCGCCGACTACCGGGGCGGCGGCGGGTCTTGTGCGGCGGGCGGCGGGTACTGCGCAGCCGACGGCGGGGACTGCTCGGCCGATCCGGGCGCGGAACCTGTCGGAGGGCCCGAGCCCGGGTACGGCGCGCCGGTCTGGGGTGCTGCGGGGGCGGGCACGTTGCCGTAGGTGCCGCCGGCCGTCGGTGTCGGCGCCGCGGGGGTGGCGCGGATTCCCAGGACGAGCAGTGCGATGCCGACGATGGCGAGCAGCCCGCCGATCACGGCCAGAGCGATGCCCGCCGGGAACAGGAACGGCAGGGCCATCGATCCGTGCACGGTCACGCGCACGCCGGTCGTCGCATCGGCGTTCATCACCACGAAGCGGTAGTCCCCGAGCTCCGGCACGACGCTGATCTCCTGCCGCCCGACACCGGACGCCTGGTCGGTCCAGAACCGCTGCTCCGCAGGCGGTTGCGGGGCAGCGGTGCCCGGCACCTCGACATCGCCCGGACGCTGCGCGCCGGTGCCGATGCTGTTGATCACGGTGTGCGGCACGCCGGTGAGATATCCGTCGACGGCCTCCGCGGGACCGTAGCCGAGGAACACCGGGGCGTCGGAGTTGGCGCTGGTCACCCCGATCGTGATGTCCCAGTTCTCGGCGAACGGCCAGTTCCAGTCGACCTCCACGGTGTCGGAGACCGCTGCGTATCCGCTCGTCTCGACCTCCCCGAGCCGGCCCGCCACTGTCGGTCCGCCATCGCTGGAGATCGCCGCCAGCACCACCCCGCCAACCAGCAACGGCGTCGCGGACAGCAGCAGGACGATGCCCAGCAGGATCAGGATTGCGCGCTTCATCGCTGCACCATCATGGGTCGAGCGTAGAGGGGGCCTGCGCCGAATACCTGTGGCGAAGGTCCCGTTCGCTCGACGTCAAGCCGGCGTCCGGCGCGCGTGGAACCTGGCAGTGGGCTCTCGCGAGGACTCGCGGGATGGCAACGTGCTCCCCATGAGAGCCGCCATCTCCAGTCGAGCGGTCTCCACCGCTGCAGTCCTGGCGCTGACGGCGACGGGCGGCGCCACCCTGCTGACACCGGTGCCGGCAGCCGCGGCTCCGGCCGTCTCGGCGTCGCCCGCCGTATCCGGGGAACACGTGCCGTGGGGCGGGTCGTTGACGGACCTCAGGTGCGTCGCACCGAACGGGGCCTCGACACACGGCAGCGGGGGGACGGCACTGGTCGGCTTCGCGGAGCGCGAGGCGGTCTCCACCTGCATCTCCAGCGCTGACGTCCTGGAAGACCCATCGCAGGCCCCCGATACCGATGCCGGAGATCGGCGCAGCACGCTGGCACTGGCGTTGGCGCTCTGCGCCAGCGGACTCATCCTGTTCGCCGCGGCACGGCTGCGCCGCGGTGGCCTGCCCCACTAGTCGCAGGCGTGGGTGCGGCCCGCAGCGGACACCGGTGCCGGGCCGTGCCGGGCCGCGCCGCGCCGGCCATCCGGGCGCGACGCCCGAGCCAGGGGGAGTGGAGCGAGGAGCGAGTCCGTCGTGCCGCGGCCGGACCCCGGGCGCCGCATCCATGAGCGAGTCCGTCGTGCCGCGGCCGGACGCCCTGCGATGCTGCGCGGTAGCGTCGCAGGATGGCGGCGCTGTCGATGTCCTTCGAGTCCACCGTGTGGCAGCACGCGGGACCCGCCGCCTGGTGGTTCATCAGCCTGCCAGCCGACTGCGCCGACGAGGTCGGCGATCACGTTGCCGGACGGACCAAGGCCTTCGGGTCGGTCCGGGTGCGAGTACGCGTGGGGTCCTCGTCATGGTCCACCTCGCTGTTCCCGGACAAGGGCTCCGGGACCTACGTGCTGCCGCTGAAGAGGGCCGTGCGCAGCGCGGAGGGCCTGCTGGAGGGATCTCCCGTGACGGTCCACCTCGAGGTCGTCGAGCCCTAGCGCCGGGGCGTGTCACGACGCGCCCCGGGCATGCCTGACTCGGTCCGGGCCGCTTCGGCCGGGGCCCCTTCCGGCCCTGTCTGCTGCGCGCCCTACCGGCCCCAGGGTCCCCTCACCGGGCTCGGTCTGGTCGTCTGCGCCCCGCAGGATCTCGCGCCGTGGTCGACCGATCGCAACGCGGGCCACCGCGTGTCGCGGGACCGCAGCGGCCAGGGCTCTCGCCGAGCGGCACCGGCGGCCGGTCGCGGGGCCATCTGAGGACTTCTGGTCCTAGCGCGGCAACGGACCGCGGTCGAACTTGGGAGTGCGGCTCAGCCACCTCGGGAGGGGCGATGACAACAACAGCACGGGTCGGCGAGATCCTGTCCTGGTACTCCGGCGAGAACCCGGGCACGTTGGCCAATCTGTATCGATTGCTGATGCACGGCAGGACCGGCGGCACCGGCAAACTGGTGATCCTGCCGGTGGATCAGGGCTTCGAGCACGGACCTGCCCGGTCCTTCGCGCCGAACCCGTCCGGCTACGACCCGCGGTACCACTACCAGTTGGCGCTGGACGCCGGATGCAGCGGCCATGCCGCGCCCCTCGGTTCGCTCCAGGCCGGTGCAGTCGAGTACGCGGGACGGGTTCCGTTGATCCTGAAGGCCAACAACGCCGATTCGCTGTACGCCTCAGACGATCCGGTCCCCGCCGTCACGTCGTCGGTGCGCGATGCGTTGCGGATCGGCGCGAGCGCGATCGGTTTCACGATCTATCCGGGCTCCGCCCACCGCAACACGATGTACGAGGAGGTCCGGGAGCTGGCAGCGGAAGCGAAGTCGGCCGGACTGGTCGTGGTGATCTGGTCCTACCCGCGTGGATCGGGGTTGACGAAGCAGGGACAGACCGCGGTCGACGTCGTCGGCTACGCAGCGCAGATCGCCGCGCAACTCGGCGCCCACATCATCAAGGTGAAGCCGCCGAGCGAGCACATCGAGGACGACAAGGCGCGCTTGGCCCTGCAGCAGGCCGGTGTTCCGCTGGCAACGCTGGCCGATCGTGTGCGCCATGTCATCGCCTCGGCATTCCAGGGCCGCCGGATCGTGATCTTCTCCGGGGGAGCCGCGAAGAGCACCGAGGCAGTGCTGGAGGAGAACCGGCAGACCGCGCTGGGCGGCGGCTTCGGCACGATCATGGGCCGCAACTCCTTCCAGCGTCCGCACGACGAGGCGGTTCGCCTGCTGCACGAGGTGCAGGACATCCACACGACGACGTGGCCGGACTCCTGAGCACGGCGACCGACCGCTTCCGGGGCGGCCGAGACCACGCGATTCCCTCCTCACGACTCGGGGTTCGCCGAGGTGGACGAGATCCTGGAGTGGCCGAAAGCCGGCCGACCTGGCCCGCGAGCCGCGCCCCTGCCGGCGGCCCGGCCCGGCCCGGCCGGAGGTCCGGTCACGGCGATGCCGTGCGGGTCCAGCCACGCACAAGGCCACATGCGGCGCGAGCAGTGGCGCCGGACCGCGGACCGGCCGACGCCGCACCGGGCCACAGCACCGGTATCCGGCCGCGGAGCACCCGGTGGCCGCCGACGGCCTCGCGTCGACGACCCCCGCGACCGGCATCCTCCCCGCAACCGGTCGCGCACTGGTAGACATGCGGGGTGACGCCCGCACCGCGCGCGGCGCACCGCACCAGGGAGGTCACCCCGTGGGCAAGGTTGCGATGATCGGCTCGTTCACCTGCAAGGTCGGCCGTGAGGCAGAGATGGAGCAGGTGCTCTCGGCGATGACGGAGGCGGCCCGAGGTGAACCCGGCGTGGAGCAGTACGGCTATTTCCGCGCGGATGAGGGCAGGTACTGGTTCTTTGCCCTCATGGCAGACGAGGAGTCCTCCCGATCCCATGGCAGAACGCCCGCGATGCAGGAGGCCATGACCGCCTTCGGCCCGTTGGTGGATCAGCCCCCGCAGATCGCGATGACGACGCCTCTGACGGCCGTGGGCATGACGATGTGACAGCGCGCCGGGCCCTGTCGCACCACGCCACACCGCGATCAGCTCCTCGAGGTGAGCGCAGCCGCCGCATCACCGCAGCACGGGGCAGGATTGAGGAGGGGCTCGCTGGGCGAGCCTCAGCCGCTCACCCTGGGCACCAGTGCTTTGGCCTGCTCGATCCACGCGGCGACCTGTCCCTGCGTCGGCACCCGCTCGGTCAGCTGCACCTCGGAGTTGACCTCGGAAATCCGGGCCGCGAGCAACCCGGCGTTGCGGGTCGCGAGTTCACCGAGGGTCTCCACACCGGCGGCCTCCAGCAGCGAGGCGTACCAGCCCTGGGCGAGGTCGGGGATCCGCATCAGATCGGCCTCCTGGGCCCAAGCCAGGACCTGCTGGGCGGAAGCGCCGAGCTGCTCGGCGAGCGCCTCCCGGTCGCTCGCGCTCCCGGCGCGGTCCAGGAGTTGCTCGGTGGTGCTGACTCCCAGCGCCTGGAGCTTGGCGGCGGCTGCCGCCGGGACGTCTGCGAGGTCGCGGATCGAGTAGTGCACGGAGGGCCTCCCGGGGTCGTGCCGTCAGCGTAGTCGCAGGCTGTGCGGCATCTCTTGCGCAGCGATGGCCCGCTGCGGGCGCGGGAACCGACCTCGGTGGCTGCCGGGTGCCCGCGGAGGCTTCCTGCCATGGCGGCGCGGGCGGGACCCCGCCCGTCAGGCGTCGTCGGGATCCTGGCCGCCGCGGGCCAGCGTGGGCGCCCACGTGTCCAAGTGGCGCCGGTGGCCCATGACGACCACCTGATCGCCGATCTGCAGGTCGATGTCGGACGGGGGGCCCGTCACGAAGGTGTTTCGCCCGCCGTTCGGGTAGACGCCGAGCACTGTGACCTCGGGCATGGCCTGCTGCAGTCCCTCGAGGCTGCGCAGGGGCACCCGGTCGGCGAGGGTCACGGCCACGATGACGATGTCCGGCGTCAGAGTCAGCAGGATCTCCGCCTCGCCCTGCAGCGCGCGCGCGATCGCGGGACCGGCTGTGCGCTGGCCCAACCTGATGAAGAACTGAGTCACGGGCTTGCTGAATGCCAGCAGCACGAGTATCGCGATCCCCGCGACGAGGACCAGGAAGCGATTGGTGAGCTGCGACGTTCCGGGCCCCGCGAGTCCGACCACGACCGTCACGACAAGCGTGGGCACACCGAGGTTGCCGGCGAACATCGTCGTGGAGATCACCTTGCGGCGGACCGGATGGTTGACGACGTTCTCCGACTCGGTCGTCGTGAAGCCCGCACCGGTGAAGGCCGAGCGCGCCTGGAAGGCGGCGGTCTGCGGCGGCAGCCCGGTGGCGATGAGATACCCGGTCGCCATGCGCGTGAAGAGCAGCGAGATCAAGGAGACGATGAGGAACGTCGCCACCGCGTACATCCGCAGCCTCCTCGTCTGTGCCCGCCTCACCGGCGGTCCCCGCGCCGTGACCAGTGGACGGCGGGCCGTCACTGCCGGCATCCCATCCTGCACCGCCCGGTCGCGCAGAGGGGCCGGGTGCCGCCAGGATTCGCAGCGGCCCCGATGCCCCCGGCGTCCAGCGACGAGGGCTCACGAGCCGTTGATCGCTGCGTTTTCTGGCTCTGGTGCCGGAATTCGCGACGATCAACGGCCTGCCCGGCGTGGCGTGCCCGGCGGGGCGTGGCGTGCCCGGCCCGGCGGGGCGTGCCCGGCCTGCCCGGCCTGCCCGGCGTGGCGTGCCCGGCCCGGCGGGGCCTGCCCGGCGTGGCGTGCCCGGCCTGGCGTGGCGGTGCCCGGCCCGGCGTGGGCGTGGCGGTGCAGGAGTGTCGTGTGCTCGAGGGCGCCGGTCCGGTCGGCGGCGGACGGGGCCGCCCGTGCCAGACTCATCGCGTGGGCCGGCCCGAGACGTTGTCGCCGGACCGTGCCCGCGCCATGGCGTTGGCAGCCCAGGGCTTCCGCCGCGCTCCGCCGGCTCCACCGCGGCCCGGGACGCGCGCACTGCTCGGCGAGGTGCGCAGGTTGGGCCTGCTGCAGGTGGACTCCGTCAACGTGCTGGCCCGGGCGCACTACCTGCCGCTGTTCAGCCGCCTCGGCGGCTACGACCGGGACCTGCTGGACCGGCTGAGCGGACGGGCCCCTCGGCGGCTGTTCGAGTACTGGGGGCACGAGGCTTCCCTGATCCCTGTGGAGACCCAACCGCTGCTGCGCTGGCGGATGGCCGAGGGTCATGCATGGTCAGGGCCGCGTCGGGTCGCGCAGGAGCAGCCGCAGCTCATCGCCGAGGTGCTGGCCGCCGTCGGCGACCTCGGTCCGGTCACCAGTGCGCAGTTGGAGCGCAGCCTCGAGGGCGAGCATCGTCGCAGCCGGGACTACCAGTGGGGGTGGAACTGGTCGGACGCGAAGCGGGCGCTGGAGTACCTGTTCGGCTGCGGCGAGATCTCCTGCGCCGGACGCGACGCCACGTTCACGCGACTCTACGACGTGACCGAGCGGGTGATCCCGGTGCACGTCCTGCGACGGCCCACGCCGGATCGTGCCGACAGCATCCGCGCACTCGTCGATCGGGCGTGCCGAGCGATGGGGGTCGCGACCGAGGCGGATCTGCGGGACTACTGGCGCCTGCCGCTGGCGGAGACCCGCGCCGCGATTGCGGAGCTCGTCGCCGATGCCGTGCTGATCCCGGCAGCCGTGGCGGGCTGGCCGCTCGCGTGGCGGCACCGCGACGCGGCCGTCCCGCGCTCGGCGCACGGTGACGGGTTGATCGCGCCCTTCGACCCGCTGATCTGGAACCGCGCTCGAGCCCTGCGCGTGTTCGGTATGCGCTATCGCATCGAGATCTACGTCCCCGCAGCGAAGCGGGAGTTCGGCTACTACGTGCTGCCCTTCCTCAGCCGGGGCCGGCTCGTCGCCCGGCTCGACCTCAAGGCCGATCGGGCAGCCGGACGGCTACTCGTGCGCGGCGCCTGGGCGCAGCGGCCGATGCTCGCCGAGGGCTCAGGCAGCACCATCGCCCCGCCCGCGAGTGAGCTCGCAGCGGAGGTCGGGCGCCACCTGGAGTCCCTGGCCGCGTGGCTGGGTCTGGGCTCCGTCAGCGTAGGCGACCGCGGGGACCTGGCACCCGTGCTCCAGCGGACGCACTAGAGTCCTGCCGGAGGCGTAGCGGGGTCCGCAACCCCCGCTACTCGGCCACGGCGCCGGCCAGCGGCACCGGCAGCGTCGCCATCACCGATTCGTGCGATGCGGCGACGAGGCCGCCGAGCGCGCGGCCGAGGCCGAGGCTGCGCACCAGGTCGCCGGCCGGGTGCGGACCGGTCTTGACGCTGGCGGCCCGCCGGCCTGCCGACGTGCGGTAGCCCTCACCGATCACGGCGCTGCGGCTGGCGATCAGCGAGCCGTCGCGCTGCGCCAGGAGCACCGGGCGTCCCTGGCCCCGTCCCGGGACCCCGGTGTTGCGCACTGCCAGGCCCAGCGCCGAGCCCCCATCGATCGACGCCGCGAACCAGTCGGCACGGTCGGTGCTGCCGAGTGCGACCTCGGCCACAGCGACGTGCTGGTAGCCGAGGATCTCGGTGAAGAAGCTCGCCGCATCATCGCTGGAGCACAGCACTTGCAGCTCGAGGAAGCCCGCGCCCGCTTCGGCGATGCTGCCTGTGCTCAGGGCTTCGGCCAGCGGGGCCAGCGGCTTGGCCGGTGCATCGCCGATGCTGACGACGGTGCCGATGAGCAGCTGCCGCAGGTCGAACAGCACTTCGCCGTCCGCGGTCCAGGTCGCCTCGGTGGCCTCGCAAGCCACGAGACCGCGCTGGGGCCACACCTGGACCGGGTGCAGGCGCGGTGAGGGCATCCGCTCCCGCAGCGCCGCCAGGTCAGCGGTGAAGACCGCCGCGGCGTACCGGTGGCACTGCTCGCGGATCGGCGGTGTCAGCCCGTCCCACCGGCCCCCGCCGAGGGCTCCGGACCACGCGGTGCCTGTCATCGCCGCCTCCCCTCCGCCCCCGTTGTACTCCAGCGGCGGATGCTGGCGCCACTGCGCCGCCGGTGAGCCGCCGTGCGCCGGGATCGCCACAGGTCAGGCCTCGAGGCGATCCAGGAAGTCGGCGTAGTCCGCGGCGCTGCGCTCGGGGATCTCCATCATCGGCACGTGGCCGACGCCGTCGTAGACGACCAGCTCGGCGTTCGGCAGGCCGTCGGCCCAGACATGTGCGGCGCTGACATCGATCAGGCGGTCTTCGGCTCCCCACAGCACGAGGGCGGGGATCGTGATGCCGGACAGCCGGCCATCGAGCATGCCGCGGCCCGAGTAGCTGTCGAAGATCGCGGCGAGCTCGTCGCGGCGCCGCACGTACTCCTGCGCGTGCGCCTGGAGCACGCTCCGGGGCAGGTACGGCGGTCGGGCCATGGTCAAGGGGTAGAAGGCGTCGAAGTCCTCGATGTCGTCGAGCAGGAACGGGTTGCGCCCGACGTCGAGCATCGCGTCCAGCGTGCTGGACGTGGGTGCCGTCACCCCCGCGGCGTCGCACAGCCCCAACGACAGCGTCCGCTCCGGGTAGGCGTAGGCGAACCGCGCCGCCACGAAGCCGCCCATCGAGTTGCCCATGAGGTGCGCCCGCTCGATCCCCAGGGCGTCCAGCAGCTCGGCCACCCGCTGCGCCTGCGCCGCTGCGCTGTAGTCGGCGCCGGGCACGAAGCCGGTGTCGCCGTGGCCGAGGAGATCGGGGATGACGACGCGGTAGCGGCCGACGAGGCGGCGGGCGAAGCGGACCCAGATGTCGCGGTCGGAACTGAATCCGTGGAGCAGGACGATCGCCGGGGCATCGGTCGGACCGCCGATCGAGTAGGCCATGGCGCAGCCATCGACCTCGGTGGATCCCGAGCGCAGGCGCGCGAGGCCGCGCTCGGCCAGGACTCCTGCCCGGTAGGTGAGGCGCCCGAGCGCCGGATAGCTGCTCCGGCCGGCGATCGCGGCGGCGGCGAGCAGGACGCCGGCGGCGAGGACGGCTCGGCGTGCTGTCGTTCCCGTGCCGCTCAACGACGCACCTCCGTCGGGTTCGAACCGGCGCCCCCGGCCGGGTACCGCGTCAGGTCCGCAGCGGGCGCGGGCTCCCGCCGGAGCAGACCTGCCGTGGTTCGCTGCGGCAGCAGTCGCACCGCCAGCGGAAGTCCGCGCGAACCCTGCCCGGCCGCGATGCGGGTGCGGCGGGTCCCCGCGGCGAGGGCGTGGTTTGGCGCGCCGACGAGGCCGAAGGCGCTGGAGGCGTCGACGATCGCGCCGGTGCGTCCGGCGAGCCGTTGCGGCCGGAACGCCCGAGTCCTGTGGACCGCGCCCGAGTCGTTGCCGGCCATTGCCCGCTCGAACTGCCCCTCCGCCGTCGCCGGACCGCGTTGGCAACTGCCCTCGATCCCGGCCACCGCGGCACCGCGTCGGGCGGACTCCAGCGCGTCGGCGCGGTCCATGCCCGACCCCGCGCCGGTGATCGCGACGACGCCGCCGGCGTACCGGTGGCCCGCGTCCGCACCGAGCCTCACCGGGAGCGCCCTGCCCGGATGACCTCGGTGAACAGCCGCTGGTAGGCGCCTGGGACGACACGAACGATGGCGTCGAACCCCCGCGCGTCGAGGCCGATGAGCACCCGGCGCTTGTTCTTCCGGACGCCGCGCAGGATCGTTTCCGCCGCCGCGGCGGGCTCGGTGCGGAAGAGGGCCTCGTACTGCCGAATGGCGTCGGCGTCGCTGCGGCCGGTGACGGCCCGGGTGCTGGGGTCGTAGCGGGTGGACCGCGCGATATTGGTCCGGATACCGCCGGGGTGCACGCACGTGGCCGACACCGGGGAGCCGGTCAGCTCGAGGTCCTGGCGCAGCGACTCGGTGAAGCCGCGCACCGCGAACTTGCTGGCGTTGTACCCGCTGAGCAGCGGCTGCGCGGTGAGCCCGAAGACGCTGGAGAGGTTCACGATATGGCCCTGCCCCGCCGCCTCGAGGTGGGGCAGGAAAGCCTTGGTCCCGTAGACCACGCCCCAGAAGTTGATGTCCATGATCCAGCGGTAGTCCTCGAGCGGAAGCGAGGCCACGGTCCCGGACAGCGCCACGCCGGCGTTGTTCACGATGACATGGACCGCGCCGTGCTCCTGCGCCGTGGTCTCGGCCCAGGCGTACACCGCCGCCTCGTCGGCGACATCGAGCACGGTGCCGCTCACGCGGACCCCGCTGGCCTGCAGCATCTCGACGGTCTCCCCCAGCCCCGCCTCGTCGATGTCGGCCAGTGCGAGGTGACAGCCCTCCCGGGCCAGCCGCAGCGCCAGCGCCCGCCCGATGCCGCCGCCCGCGCCGGAGATGGCGGCGACCCGGTCCCGGAAGTCCTTCATGGCGGCTCCTTCTCGATCGGCGGCGATGCAGCGGTCAGGCGATCACGTGGTGCTCGGGACGGTAGCGCTTGGCGGCGAGCCGGAAGCTGAACGAGAAGCCGGGGTACATCGCCACCACGTGGCCGGACTTCGACTGGTACCAGGAGCGGCAGCCGCCGCGCTTCCAGACGGTGCGCTCCATCTCCCGATGGATCATCCGCGTGTAGTCGCCCTCTGCCGTCGCAGTGACCTCGATCGACGTGGCACCTGCGTCGCGCACCTCCGCCATGGCCCGCATGATGTAGGCCATCTGCGATTCGATCACGAACAGCGCGCTGGTGTGGCCGATGCCGGTGTTCGGCCCGGTGACGATGAACAGATTCGGGTAGAACGGCACGGTCGTGCCGAGGTAGGCGCGGGGGAACTCCTCCCAGGTCTGCTGCAGGACGCGTCCGTCGCGACCGGTGATCGGGTAGTCGATCATGCCGTCGGTGGCGTCGTAGCCGGTGGACCACACCACGAGATCGACGTCGACGTGAGTGCCGCGCGTGGTCACGATGCCCGTGGCGTCGAAGTGATCGATGCTGTCGGTCTGGTCGTGCAGCGTGGTGTTGGCCGCGCTCAGGGCGGGGTACAGCGTGTTGGACAGAATGATCCGCTTGCAGCCGATCGTGTAGTCCGGGGTGAGCCGGGCGCGCAGCTGGGGGTCGGCCACCTGCGCTTCCAGGTGCCGCAGCGCCCGGGTTTCGGCCATCAGCCGCAGCATCCGTTCGGAGTACTTGAACCCCAGCACGCGCGTCTCCAGCGACCAGTAGATCGCGGTGCGCAGCGCCGTCTGGGCGGCCGGCCTCGCCAGTGCTCGGCGCTGCGCCGGGGAGAAGGTCCGGTCCCCTCGGGGGAGCACCCAGTGCGGCGTGCGCTGGAAGACGTGCAGTTGTGCGACCTCCGGTTGCAGCGCGGGGATCACCTGGGCGGCGCTCGCACCGGTCCCCACCACTGCCACCCGCAGGCCGCGGTAGTCGACCCGGTGGTCCCAGGCGTTGCTGTGGAAAGCGGCGCCCCGGTACTCGTCCATGCCGGGGAAGTGTGGGACCGACGGCGTGCTGAGGGGTCCGGAGGCATTGATGAGGAAGCGCCCGCGGAAGGACCCCTTGCCCCGGGTGCGCACCTCCCAGGCGTCGTCCTGCCAGGTCGCTGCGACGACCTCCGCCCCGGTGATCGCGTGCTCGCGCAGCCGGTGCTTGGTGATGAGGTGCTCGGTGTAGCGCTGCAGCTCGTCCTGCTCGGCGAACATCTGAGTCCACGGGAACGGCTCGCCGGCGAGGCAGTACAGCGGGGACTGCACATCGACCGCCGCGCCGGGGTAGGAGTTCTGGCACCACGTGCCGCCCAGGAAGTCGCGCCGCTCCAGGACGACGAAGTCCGTGATCCCGCGCTTGCGCAGATGGATGGCGGCGAGCTGGCCGCCGAAGCCGCTGCCGATGATCAGTGCGCTGTGCGTGGGGATGGCCGTCGCCTCGCTCCCGGGCGACATCTGGCGACGCACGTCGTCAGACTAAACCGACGACGCCGATTCCGAATTCAACCCGCCAGTGTCGTCACTGCAACGATTGCGCGACAGCGCCCAGCATCTCGGCCAGTGAGTCGGCGAGCCGGTCCCGTGGCATGGACAGGCCGTCGGCGACCCAAGTCATGATGACGTGGCTCACGCCGCCCTGGCGGCCCGATGCGGGGCCTGCGCCGGCTGCGCGTCCTACCCCGGCGGCCCGATGCGGCCGTCCGAGCGTGCCTGCACGAAGGCCTCGTAGTCGCGCTCGTTCTGGTCGGCGTAGGCCTCGGCGAAGCGGGCGAGGGCGCGTTCCATCGCCGTGCCGGACCCGAGGTAGGCGCTGATCGCGATCCGGTCACCGGTGCGCGCGTGGGCGTGGGCCAGCGTCCACCCGCAGAGAGACCCGTAGTTCCGCAGCACGGTCGGCGTCATCGACAGAACATCGGCGGAGCCCTTCATGTCGCGGAACTGCCGCCAGTAGAACCCGGACCGCTCGTCCAGCGTTGACCAGCCGAGGAATGCGTCGCTGGCGGCCTGCATGAGCCGGCGCCCGGTCACCACCCGCTCGCCGTGCTGGGCGTACGTGCTCGGAGGCAAGTGGGCCTCCAGCACCGAAGCCGTGGCTTGCTTGACCTGCAGGAACAGCGGTTCCCCGTGGTCGAGGTCGCGCAGCAGGACGATGAAGCATTGAGTGCCGACGCTGCCCACGCCCACGACCTTGAGCGCGACGTCCTCCATCTCGAACCGCTGCAAGAGGGCGGCGCGGTCCGGCAGCAGGCTGGACCGGTAGTTGGCGAAGCTGGCGGACAGAGCCGCGCGTATCGTCTCGGGATCCGCGTCCGGCGCGAAGTCGCGCAGCGGCACCAGCAGCGGGGGCTGGGACAAGATGCGCTGCCGGCCGTCGACGGTCTCGGTGAGCTTCTTCACCGCCTCCTGGCTCGTGCGCCGGCGTGCCTTGGCCGCCGATTTCGCCACCAGCCGGCGATCGGGCCTGCGCTGCGTTGCCGTCTTGAGCTGTTCCAGCGTCAGCTGCGCGTACCAGACGTCCAGCGTCCCCTCCTTCGCGAAGGCCGCCATCGCGCTGCGATAGCTGGCGGCGGTCGCCCGGGCGACCTGCTCGCCGTCCTTCGGGTACCCGTTTTCCCTGGCCGCGATGACCACGCTGGCCGTCAAGCGCTTGAGATCCCACTCCCATGGCCCGGGCAGGGTCTCATCGAAGTCGTTGACGTCGAAGACCTGCCGGCGTTCCGGCGTGGCAAAGGTGCCGAAGTTGGCGAGGTGGGCGTCGCCGCACAACTGCACCGTCTCGCCCATCGTCGGCGAGTCGGCCAGATCGGCGGCCATGATCGCAGCCGAGCCCCGGAAGAAGGCGAAGGGGGACTCCGCCATCCGTTCATGGCGCACCGGCACCAGCCACTGCAGCCGGTCGGCGTCCTGTCGCGTCAGGATCGTGACGGGATCCTCGCGATGCGGGGCAGGCGTCCAGTCTGCGTGGGCCGACCTGGGCACGCGGCCGCGGACCGCCCTTCCCTGTGCCGCCCGCTCGCGGGCGGGGAGCGCTGCGTCCATTCGTGTTCCTCCATGTCGGGATGGGTTGCGCGGCCTGCCACGCCTTGGCGGTGTGCTGTTCGGCCTGACCAGCGATGCGCCCAGCGGCTGCGGCCCGATCGCCTCCAGGTCGCCGGTGGCCGGGACCAGAGGCCGCGGTCGGCAACGCGGCCTCCCCTGCCCCGTCGCAGCGCGGCGGACCCGCCGTCAGGACTCGACGGTCTTGGCGACCTGCTCCTCGGACTTCGCCAGCGCCTTGGTCAGCCTGGTGAAGTCATCGGAGTCGACTGCCCTACTGATGCGCTTGTCAGCCTTGCCCAACGCCGCCTCGACTCGGTCCAGGTAGGTGTCCTCGATCAGGACGACCACGGCGGAGGACTCGGGCGGCAGGTACTCCTCCAGCGCTACGCCCAGGAGCCTCTCCTCATGCTTCTTCGTGAGGTGCCCCAGGAGCGCGCCGATCCCGGCGCCGATGGCGGTCGCGGCCAGCAACGGAGGGGCGAACAGGCCGACCACGAGCCCGACGCCGCTGCCGAGGACCGCCCCGCCTCCGGTGATGGCGTCGCCCTTGCTGAGCACGTCGACCCGCCCGTCCGGGCCGCGGCTCATGATGACGGCTGCCACGACCTCCAGGTCTGCTCCTGCGGCTCTGAGGGCATCGAAGTCCTCCTGCGCGCTCACGGGGTCGGCGTAGTTGGCGACGTACAGCACCACGTTGTCTGCCAGTGCCATGGCGATCCCTTCCTCAAGATGGTGATGCGCCACCAGCGTAGACATCGGGGGACGGCAACGGCTGCTGGCGAGCAACTGTTCTGGGCACGGGCGGCAGTCGAGCGGGACGGCTCTTCGCGCGAGCATCAGGGCTTCGAAGGTCGGCGGCCAAGTCTCCGCCCGCTCTGGCCGACCACCCCCCAGGACGACATCGTCCCCGCGATGCTGAGCCGCGGTGGACCAGGTGTCCTGGGCACAGCTGCCGCACGGCTGGACTCGACGGCCTGGGTTTGCCGGCAAGCCTCATGTCGATCGGACTTGTGCGCACAACCACGCCTGCCGGTTCACCATCGTCGGGTTGGATGAGGCTTCCCGGCGAGTAGCCAACGTCCCAGGACCAGACTTCTCGACTCTGCTCCCGCTCGTGGTGCCGCGCACTATCATGTGGCCGATGAGACGGCGACGACGTCCGCGGGCTGAGGGCGAGCAGCGCTCTGTCCGCGCCCCCCGTACCCGCAGGGGCGTCTCGCTGTCCTCGCGCCTGGCCGCGACGGTCCTCGGTGTCGGCTTCGTCTCGCTGGCCGGAGCCACCGTGGTCGGTGTCAACGCCGGCCAAACGCTCGGCCGCTCGATCGTGGAGGACTCCCTCGCCTCGCTCAACACGGCCGGGGCGGTGGAGGTCTCCGCCCAGCTGAGGTACTACGAGCGGCTCAGCGAGCAGTTGGCCGCCAGCCCCCAGGCCGGGGTGGCCATCCGCGAGTTCTCCGCCGCGCTCGAGGAGCTCGCCGCCGTGCCGGAAGCGGAGTTGCGCCAGCAGCGCGAGCAGCTCATCGAGGCCTACGAGGATCGGTACTTCGCGCCGCTGCGGGCAGCGGAGGAGTCCGTGCAGCTGGACGATTTCGTGCCCAGCGATCCGGCCGCCGTCTACTTGCAGGCAACCTACTCCGTCTCCGAGGGGCCGATCACCGACCCGATGGCGGTCTCCGACGCGGATGACGGCAGCCAGTGGTCTGCCGTGCACGCCCGCGTCCACCCCGTCTACCGCAACGCCGTGGACCGGGGCGGTCTGCTCGACGTCTACCTCGTCGACGCGGCGAGCGAGCGGGTGGTCTACTCGGCGGCGAAGGGGCCGGAGCTGGGCACCAGCTTGGCGCTGGGGTCCTTCGGGGGCACGATCATCGCCCGGGCCGCCGATGCCGCCGCCGCCAGCGACACGGGGATCGTGACCGATCTCAGCTACTACCGAGCCGCATCGGACACCCCGATCGGCGCTGCTGCGGCGCCGGTGCGAGACGAGAACGGACTCGTCGGCGTGGTTGTGCTGACCTACGACGCCGGGATCTACACGCAGCGGCTGACGTCGCTGATGGAGGCAACCGGCACAGCCGATTTCGGAGTCGCCCGGGACCTCTACGTCATCGGCGCGGGAGGCACGACGCGCAGCGATCCGCAGGGCTACCTCGACGACCCGGAGGGGTTCCTCGAGGCGTCCGTCGCCGCCGGGGTGCTCAGCGAGGAGTCGCGGGACGACATCGAGCGGACCGGCAGCACGGTGCTGCTGCTGCCGGCCTCCGATGCCACCGCTCGAGCAGCGCAGAACGGGGACGCGGAGTTCGTCGCGGCCACCAACATGGTCGGCTCGCAGACCGTGGGCCAAGTCCGACAGCTCCCGGAGGAGCTCGGATGGTCCACGGTGATCGAGGTCGGTGCCGACGCGGCGGACTCCACGATCACCTCCTTCCGCCGACTGCTGCTGTTCGGTGCCGCGGTCTTCGTGATCGCCCTGGCGTTCCTCGCCGTGGCCTGGGCGAACAGCCTCATGCGGCCGGTGCGGGTCATGTCGGACTTCCTCGGCCGCAGCCCGTTGGCCGGTGCCTCGGAATCGGGCCCCGGGCCGTTGCGGATCCCTGACAGCAGCCCGCTGGAGTTCCACCGGCTGGCCGACAGCCTCACCGCCATGTCCGGATCCCTGCGGCTGCAGCAGGGCGAGTTGCGCGCCGCCCGGGCCGAGCGGCTCGATGTGCTGGAGCGGATGCTGCCGGCGTCCATCGCGCAGCGCATCTCGCGCGGTGACGTCGAGTCCTTGGACGAGGTTCCCAGCGCCACGGTGGTCGTGGCCGTCGTGCTCGGTCTCGGCGCGCTTGTCGAAGAGCATCGCGGCGGCGATCGCCGGTTGATCGATCAGCTCCATGGCGAGCTCGACGACATCGCGTTCGAGCACGGACTCGACCGCATCAAGGTCGTCGGCGATGCCTACTTCGCCGCATGCGGCCACGACCGCCCCTATATCGACCATGCGCCACGCTGCGTCGCCTTCGCCGAGCACGTGGGTGAGGCCGTGCGCCGCCTGTGCGAGGGGATGTCGGTCCGACTCGACACCGCGACGGGTGTCAACACCGGTCCGGTCACCGTCGGGATGTCCGGCGGCGGCCGCCTCGTCTACGACGTCTGGGGCCCGACGGTGACGACCGCGCACGCCCTGGCCCGGATGGCAGGGGCAGGCGAGATCGTGATCACCGACGCCACCCGGGCGCGGTTGCCGGAGGGCGTCGAGGTCGTCGCATGGAACGCTGAGCTGCTGGAGCGGGACGGGAGCCCGGCAGCTGCATCGGGCGGGCAGCTGTGGACGGTCGCGAACGGGTCCACCGCCGCGCCGGACCCGGCCGGGACGGAGGCGGTGCGATGAACGGGCTCCCCTCATCGGAGGTGCTGTGGACACTGGCCGTCGTCGTCGTCGTCCCGTTCGTCATCGTGGGGGCCGCGGAACTCGAGGAGCGACTGCGGCAGTCCCAATCGCCGCTGCGGCTCCCGGTGCTCACGGTGCGCAACTGGGTGCTGCCCTTCTTCGCCGCATGGGCGCTGCTGTCGCCGGTCCTCGGCGTAGCGGACACCTGGTACCTGAGCGTGGTCTCCACGGCGCTGATCCTGTCGCTGGCGGTGGCCGGCTGGCAGGTGCTGGGTGTCATCCGCGACGGTATCCGCTCCCGGCCCGCGCAACCGGGCCACCGTCGGGTGCCAGCACTGGTCCTGGTCTTCCCGCGGCTGGCCCTGGTGATCAGCGCCGGAGCCCTGATCCTCGCCGGGGTCTGGGGAGTCGATCTCTCCGCCGCTCTCACCGCGCTCGGCGTCACGTCGCTGGTGGTCTCCTTCGCCCTGCAGGACACGCTCAGCGGCCTCGCCTCCGGCGTGCTCCTGCTGTCCGACCGGCCGTTCAAACCGGGGGACTGGATCAGTGCCGGGGATACCGAGGGCGAGGTCGTCGACATCAACTGGCGGACCTCCCGCATCCGCGACCGCAACGGCGACGTGATCGTCGTGCCGAACAGCGAACTCGCCAACGCCAGCGTCATCAACCACAGCGACCCCGATCCGCTGCACCGCGTCGTGGTGTCGCTCCAGGTCGCCTTCGCCAATCCGCCGACGCTGGCCAAGGACATGCTGCTCGACGCGGCGCGCTCGGTGCCCGGTGTCCTGACCGATCCCGCACCGAGCGTGCTGGTGACCACGATCGACGATCCGCTCATGGGGTACGACGTCTTCATGTGGGTGGACGACTTCGCGATCGTCCCGCGGGTGAAGGGCGACTTCGGGGCGCTGGTCTGGTACCAGTCGCACCGCCACAACGTCCCCCTCCCCAGTCCGGCGCAGGACATCTTCGTGCACGACCCCATCGCGGAGGCGGCGGCCGCGGAGCCGACGCTGGCCGAGTTGCGGCAGGCCGTCTGCACCTCGCCGCTGCTGGCCCAGCTGCCCGACGGGGAATTGGACCGGCTCGCCCATCGAGCGCGGCGCGTCCGCTACCGCGCCGGCGAACTGATGTTCGACTCCGCATCGGAGCGGCGCGACCTGCTCGTCATCGTCGCGGGCACCGCCCAACTGGTCCTGCTGGAGCCGGGCTTCGACGAGGCGGTGGTCAGCGAAGTCGGCGTCGGCGACGTGGTGGGACTGCTCGACGCGCGGCGCGGCGATCAGCGGTTGGTGGCGCTGCGCGCGGTCACCGACTGCGTCGTGGTCGTCCTGGCCGCAGAGCTCGTCGACGAGATCGGCAGCCGCAACGCCGAGATCGTGGCCGCGTTCAACAGGCTCTCGGCGCTGCGCCAGCGACGCGTCGCCCGCCTGGCCGAGGGACGCACCCTCCCGATCGCCTCCTCCGAAGCGGGGGCCGATCGACCGTGAGCGCCCGGCAGCCAGCGGCCCCCCGGTCGCGGACGACAGCGGGGGACCCTCCCGACTCGTCGCGGCGATTGGCGGCACTGCCGTGGTGGCGCCGACCGCGACGTCTGAGCCGGCAGCTCGCCGGAGCACTGGTACTCACCGCGCTGCTGGCGCTGGCGACCTTCGGCGGCCTGAACTACGTTGCCGCACGCGATCTGCTGGTCGTGGGAACGCAGAACCAGCTCGCAGCGATCGGTGCCACGCGCGCCAGCACCATCGAGGCCGGCGCAGAGCGCCTCGCGGCGGCAGTGTCCGCCGCCTCGGCCGATCTCGGCGTCGCCAGAGGGCTGGAGCTCCTGGTACCAGCATTCGCCGAGTTGGAGGGCACGCCGCTGACCGCGGAGCAGGAGGCCGAGCTGGCGGCCCAGTACGAGGAGCGCATCGTCGAGCCCCTGACCGGGACAAGCCTCGGTCCGGTCGAGGTCGACGACCTGCTGCCGATGACGGCCGCCGGTCGATACCTGCAGTACCACTACACCGCTCGGCCGCCGGGTACACCGGCCCCGGTCGACCCGGGCGACGGCAGTCGCTACTCGCAGCTGAACGCGCAGGTGAACGCCGACGTCGAGTTGTTCTCCGAGTCCCTGGGCGGGGGCGACGTGCTGCTGATCGACGACGAGGGCACCATCGTCTATTCGCTGTTCAAGCGCAACGACCTCGGCACCAACCTGGTCTCGGGCCCCTACGCCGGGGGCGCCCTCGCCGAAGCGGTGACCGAGCGCCTGCCCTTGACCCGCGTGGGGACCGCGGTCCTCACCGACTTCTCGGTCAGCGCCTCGGGGCGCGCCGCCCTCTATGCGGTGACCGCGGTCAGCAACGGCAAGCAGGTCGTCGGGGCGCTCGCGGTGGAGGTCCCCGTCGAGCGGCTCAACGCCATCGTCAGCAACGACGGGAAGTGGGATGAGGTCGGGCTTGGCGACGGGGACGGCTACCTGGTCGCGCCCGACCTGGTCCTGCAGAGCGAGCCCAGGTCCTGGACCGAGGACCCGCAGGGCTACCTCGAACGGCTGCGATCCGGCGACGAGGACGACCAGGCCGAGGCCGAGCTGATCGAGGTGCTCGGCTCCCCGGTGGGCGTCCAGCTGATCGAGACCGAGCCGGTGCGGGCCGCCGCTGCAGGCGAGGAGTTCGTCGGGAGTGCGCGCGACATAGCAGGCGACCCGGTCTTCGCGGCAGCCAGTTCGTTCACCGCCGGCGGCCAGCAGTGGGTGGTGGTCACCGAAGCCCCCCGGTCTGCGGTCCTCGCCCCGCTGGGCCGCTACATCATGCAGATCCTGCTCGTGCTGGCCATCCTGCTGCCGGTCGTGGCCGTGCTGGCCGTCTGGCTGTCGCGGCTGCTGACCCGACCGATCCGGCCGACCGTCGAGGCAGCGCAGGCCGTCGTCGAGGGGGATCGCGACCCCTGCCTCAACACGGGGCGCCCCGACGAGTTCGGCGATCTGGGTCGTCGGCTGGTGTCCATGGCGGACTCCCTCGCAGAGCACGAGGCCGAGTTGGCCCGGGAGTACGAGCGGACCCGGCAGCTGCTGCTCGCCGTGCTCCCGCCGGCCCTGGTCGACGAGGACGGCCAGATCACCGGCACCGGTGATGCTGCGGAGCGCGCAACCGTCGTGGCCGTCGCGCTGCTGCCGTCGGGGGGCCAGCAGGATCAGGAACAGCTCAGCGAATCGCTGCGGAGCGCGGCGGCGCTCGCCGAGGAGATCGCGGCGCGGACATCGCTCAACCGCGTGCGGATAGCGGCCGACCGGTACCTCTTCGTCGCCGGGATGGACCGCGACGATGCGGGTGCCGACGATGCCCTGGAGTTCGCCGTGGAGTTCCGGCGAAGCATCGTCAGCGAGATCGACCTGTCCTTCGACCTGCACGTCGGCCTCTCCAGCGGTTCGGTCGCGACCGGCGTCCTGGACACCGGCTCCCTGACCTTCGGCGCGTGGGGCGACCCGGTACGCCGGGCGCTCGCCCTAGCTTCGCTCTCGGCTGTCGACACCGTGCTCATCGACGCCACGACCGCCGAGAGCTGCTCCCGCGGTCGCTGGCAGCTCGAGCCGGCCCACGATGTCGTCGGCCTCGATGGCGAGCCGATGGAGTTGTTCACGTTGCAGACCGATGAGGCGGAGGCGGCCGCGACGCTCTGAGGATCGGTCGCGTACCCGGTCCGCGCCGTCCCGATCGGGCCCTGGGGCTCGCCCGGCGTCCGCCGCGAAGGCCTCCGCGGTCGGGCCCTGTCGAGGGACCCTCGGTCGGTCGGGATGCCGGCCGGCTACCGTCCGGGAACCGCGACCTCGACCGTGCCGCCGCCGTACCCGTTGGCCAGATCGCGTCCCTGGACCACGACGGACGTGACGTCCGGCGGGATCTCCAGGCCCGACTGCGTGCGGGTGAACGGCTGCTCGCCCGCATGGTCGTGCAGCAGCTCGCGCGAGCCGAGTTCCTGGCCGTCCGGCGCGAGGACCCGCCACCCGTCCGCGTAGCGATCCGCGGTGTCGTAGGGGGAGGACAACGTCACCTCGACGTCGAACACGGTGGCCGACCGGGGGACCAGCACGGCGTCGACGACGTTCGGGAACTGCTGACCGGCATCGGCCGTGGCCTGCGACGCGGTTGCCGGGCCCGTGGCGGTGGGATCGGTGCCCCCCTGCGCGCAGGAGCCGAGCACGGCAACGACCGCAACCAACGCTGCCGCGGGTCCAGGGCGATGGCGCGCAGTGCTCACCGGACCATCGTCGCGCACGCGGCCGTCGCGGCCCGGCCGCAGAAGGATCCCTGCGGTTGCCGGCGCTCGGTCCGGCAGCCGGTCCACGCGCACGGCGCGATCGACCGCGACGCACACCTGCCAGGTGCGGAGCATCAGGTCGGTGGCGGCGGCGAGGTCGCTCACGTCCGCGCGTGGCCGCGGCCGTGGCCGGAGCAGACGCGCGGGCCGCACGAAGGAGGGGGCGCGCGACCGCCATCCCATGCGGTCGAGACGGGTGCCGAGCACGATGAGCGCCCGGGCGATGTCGGGGAGGGAAGCCACGGAGGAGGGCGGGGCGTCGAGCGTGGCCGACCATCGCAGCGTCCTGCCAGAGGCCGCGGGACCGACGGCGAGCGCGGTCACGGCGGGGCCGTCGGCACGCGGGCCGAAGTGGTCGCTGGCCTGGCCGATCGCGAGCCGGATCCGCCCGCCACGACGGACAGCGAGCAGCGTGCAGTTGTCGCACGGCAGCCCCCGGGATCGCCGTGCGCCAGACCCCGATCAGACGTGAGTCCCACTTGCTGCTGGCTGGCGCCCCCGGCCGGAGGCCGTGGGCGAAGAGCTCAGGATCGCGTGGCGGGACCCAGCGGTGCGAGGGCAGGACGACAGTTCCCTCCGACGAGGTCAACTGGCGCACGAGGCGGACCCGCCTGCGCATGTTGCCCGAAGCCGGGCGGCGGCCCAGCCGTGCTCGCGTCCGGAAGCGACGCGACGGGCACCGGTGCGCGCCGCCTGCGGCCCCGTTGGGTGAGGTGGCCGGGCGGCCGCGAGTCGGCTCAGGATCGCCCGAGAGCCGCCGCTCCAATGGACGCAGACCGGACCATCCGGGGTCGGCATTGGTGGGAGTCCCGGTTCCAGGATCCGGGTGCGGGCCGTGCCAGGCCCGGCTGGAGCAGGGGAGCCTGATCCATGGTGACCGGCCAGGTGTCGAAGGCCAGCGGCGACCGGCTGGCCGTGGAACCTGCGTCTGATGGCGGGCTGTTGAGGAGCTTCCGGAACGGCACTGCGAGTCCGGGGGTGAGCGGGCTGCGGGCAAGGAGGCCCTGCCGGCAACGTCCGAACCGCTGAGCTCAGCACCGCGCGTTTGAGGTTCGGAAAGATCGGGGACGGCGCCGGCGCTGTTCACGACCACAGGGGCGTCGCCGACATCGTGCACTCACCAATCGGCCGCCAGCAGGGTCGTTGGCAGCGCCACAGCGCCACAGCGCCAGAGCCGTCGGTGTGCCCGCGAGCGCCGGTGGGGGTGTAACCCGTCACGAGTGCACCCCAGCCGCGTCGAGCCAGAGCACCAGCGTGCCCGGGTTGCGACCGGCGTCCTGGAAGCCGAACCTGGCGTAGAGCCGCATGGCCGGGTTGCCCGCCGCCACGCTGAGACTGATGCCCCGCAAGTCACGGCGACGCGCCTCCGCGATCGCCGTGCGCAGCATCAGCGACCCCAGGCCGCGGCCCCGATGCGCCTCGACCACGTGGAGACTCAGTTCCGGAATGTCCTGCGCCACGAAGCCGAAACCGGGGTCGGCACTGGTGAAGTGCGTCAGCCACACGATTCCCAGCCACCCGCGCGGCGCTTCCTGCGCCACCCGGCCGAAGTCCCCCGGTCCGGGCCAGGGCGCGACGTAGTGCCAGAGCGCGGGGTCTGCGCGCACCTGGTCGGCCGTGGTGCGGGGGCCGTTCCAGTTGACGTTGCCCAGCGTCGCCGCGGCCAGGATCGGCCGATCCGCAGCCGTCGCTGGTCGCAGCCTCATCGCGCTCTGCTGCGAGGTGCCATCGACCGGACCCACCGCACCATCCTGCACGCCGGCTCGGCCCTAGGCGAGTCGTCCTGGCATGCGCTGCACCGCACCGCTGGCGAACCCACCGGTCGCAGGACGCAGTTCGGCCCGAGCGGACTGACGGCTCGGTGGTGCGCGGCGTGCCATCGCCCAGCCGAGCGCTGGCTGGTCAGCGCCCCGCCTCGGCGATGCCGGGGTAGGCCTCGACCGGCCCTGACCGGGTGCTCCAGCGGCGGGACATCGAACGGCCCGAACGCTGTGCAGAGGGCCGTGTCGTCGACGACGAAGGACGCAGCCCTTCGGTGCAGGATCCCCAGGTCTGCTTCGACATGAGGCGAACGGGGATGCCAGGCCCAGCATGCGGGCCGATAGGGCCGCGGTCGTGGCCGGCTGCGGCAGCGACTGGTGCACCCGCGACGGGAACTGCCGACCGGTGGTCTGGAAACCGGGTTCCCGGCGTCCGAAAAGCGGAACGGGCGCCACGCACTAGGGTGAGTTGTGCGCATCTTCATCTGGCACGGCTATCTGCTGCACGGCACCGGGTCCAACGAGTACACCCGGGCGCTGACCCGCACGCTGGCCCGCCACGGTCACGACGTCACCGTCTTCTGCTCCGAGGATGCCGGCGACCTCGACCTCGGCGGCGCGGCGCTGCGGCGACCGATGCTGCCCGGGAGGCTGCCGGTCTTCGTGCTCGACGCCTACGACGGCATGGAACCGGCGCTGCTGCCGGCGATGCCGCGCGCCGAGGTGTCGCAGTTCGTGGACGCCCAGGCGCGGGCGATCCGGGCCGAGGGACCGGCCGACCTGCTCATCGCCAACCACGTCCTGCTCGGCGGTCCCGTCGGAGCGGCCAGCGGGCTGCGCTACGTGGTGAAGGCGCACGGCTCGGAACTGGAGTACGCGATGCGCGGCGACGACGCGCTGTGCGCGTGGGCCCGCGAGACGCTGGCACCGGCCGCCGCCGTCATCGCGGGGTCCGAGCACATTCGCGACGTCCTGGCCGATGTGGCAGGTATTCGCGAGCGCGTGGTGGTGATCCCGCCGGGCGTGGATACCGACGAGATGCGACCGCAGAACCCGGCCGTGGCTCGCGATCGGCTCATCCGAGAGGCGCAGGACGACCTCCCGAACCCCCCCGAGCGGCTCGATGAGCGACTCCCCGACGACGGCAACGCTGCTCGCTTCGCCGACTTCTTCGACCGTGGCGACGATCCGATCGTCACCTATGTCGGCAAGCTCAGCGAGCAGAAGGGGGTGGCGCTGCTCCTCGACGCCCTGGCCGGGCTGCGCGCGCGGGCGATCATCGTCGGCTTCGGGCCGGCGCGCGCCGACCTGGAGTCGCAGGCGGCGCGGCTGGGCGTGGACGCGCTCTTCACCGGCCCGCTGCAGCATCGCCACCTGTCCAACCTGTGGCCGATCGCCGCGGCCAGCGTCGTGCCGAGCGTCTTCCCCGAGGCGTTCGGCATGGTGGCCGCCGAGGCGGCTTCGTGCGGCTGTCCGCCCATCGTTGCCCGCCACAGCGGCCTGGCCGAGATCGCCGAGGGGATCGAGGCCGTGCTGCCGCCGCATCTGCGGATCCTGTCCTTCCCGCGCACTGATGCCGCAGGCCTGCGGCAACGGCTGGAGCAGGTCCTCGGGTTGCCCGAGCCTGACCGCGACACGCTGCGGACGGGTTGCCGCACCGCTGTGGAGGATCTCTGGAGTTGGGACAGCGTCGCGGAGCGGATCGTGCGGCTGGGGGTGGCTGAGCCGCCGCTCAGTTGACCCACTCCCGCCGGAGGGGCTGGTCGCTGCTTGGTGCCGCGAGCGCTGCGCCGGTGCTCTTGAGCCCGGGGCCGCATCCCGAGAAGAATCATTGGGCTAAGAGGATTAGCCAGATGTCCCGCGGGGAAGAGTCTCTGTGTAGCCGACACGGCCCCACAGAAAGGACCCATCATGAGCACGATCGAGAGCATCCAGACCCCCGCAGAGCACCTCCCCGCAGTGGCGGAGCCGCAGACCAAGAAGGGCGTGCGCGCCGCCGGCATCGTCTCGGTCATCGTGGGCGTGGTCATGGTGGTTGCCGGTGCGTTCACCTGGATCACCGTTGGCAACGAGCTCGCACAAGAGAACATCGTCGTCTCGGCCGACGCGCCGAACTTCGCCGGCGAGACGGTCGACGGCCCGCTGACGGCGTTCGCCGAGGCCCAGATCATCAAGGACCACGCGCTGGACGCCACCGAGGGTCTGACCTACGCCGAGATGGACCGCGACGACCCGATGCGCGACGTGGCCAAGGATGCCTCGTACCTGCGGGCCTCGCTGTTCACCTCCGTGATCGGCTTCGGCGTCTCCGCGCTGGTCGTCGGCTCCGGCGTGATGTTCACCGTCATCGGCGGCGCCCTGACCCGGCTGTCGCGTCCCTGACGCACCACCGACTTCGCAAGGGGCGGGCCCGCAGCACTGCGGCCCGCCCCTTCGCCGTGCCCGGGCATCCGCCACAGGAGACGGGGGCGTGGCCGCGCGCCGTTGTGGTCGTTGCCCGCGGGCGCCTGGCGCCGCGGGTGTGCGGGAACGTTCAGACGAGCAGGCCTCGGCGCCAGGCGGAGAAGCTGGTCACGGGCCCGGCTCCGGGCCGGACCAGCCAAGCGAACGGGTGGACCTCGGCGGGCCGCAGTACCGCGGCGCGTCGCGCGAAGCCGGGGACCGGCGCGAACGTCACGGCGACCGGCCGGCCGGCGAGCACGTCGCGCGGGTCTCCCAGATGGATCTCCAGGGTCCGGCTCTCGGCGATCTCCGCCAAGGTCTGGGCGAGGAAGACCAGGCGCTTGCCGGACAGCCGCAACCGCCGCAGCAGCGGCTCGTCGAACACGAAGACCGCCGGGATGTCAGGGTGCGCGGCGCTGGCGGCGTCGTTCTCGCCCAGCGACTCGGCGGTGAGCCAGACCGCCTCCGGAGTTGCGCGCACGTGCGGCCGGAGGGGACCTGCGGTGCGGTCGGGGTCGTCGTCTCGGCGAAGACGAGCGTCAACCGCAACGGGGGTCCCGGCCGGGGCGTCCGGCCAGTCGGCGACGGGGCAGTCCCGCGACAGCGGGCACTCCTCGCATAACCCCGGTGCCCGCTTCATCACCTGGTACCTGCTGAATCCGTAGGGCCGACCCGTTCCGGCTCCCACCGTCCATTGCCAACCCAGCCGATTCGCTGCCCGCGAGCCGTCGAGGAGGTGAGCGAAGAAGGCGTCCTCCCCATCGCGCCACGGCCATCCGCACCGCACCGCCCACAGCGAAGCCAGCCACATCCGGGTCTGGTTCACCAGCCAGCCGTCCTGCTCGAGCTCGGTGACCGCGAGGTCCACACAGGCCATGCGGCGGTCCCATGGGAGGTGGGCAGCGATATCGGTCCGACTCGGCGAGTGCCGCAGCGGCTGCGAGAGCCGAGGCCCTACCCGGGCGTACAGGTGGCGCGCGAACTCCTGCCACAGCAGCTCCTCGCGGAACTTCGCACGATCCCGATGTGGGCCGTCCGCCACGCCGGCCCACACCGTGGACAGCGGGAGCAGGCCGTGGCGGATGTAGGGCGACAGCCGGCTGGCGCCGCGGCGCTGATGCGGCCACACCTCGTTGCGGCGCGTCGCGTAGCCGGTGACGTCGAAGGATGCCAAGGCCGCATCGGCCGCCGACTGGCCGCCGCGGATGGAACGACTGGCACTGATCGCGGCCCCGTCCTCGGCGGCGAGATGGCCGAGGTGGGATCGAACCCAGGCGACCTCGTCGCCGACGAGGAGCGGCGGGAGTCTGGCGGCGGTCATCGGGGGCGACGGTTGCGGAGGGGCCCGCTGGTCAGCGACGCGCCCACGACCCGTCCGGGCTGGGGGATCTCGACTTCCTGCGCCGGGACTCCGCACCGCGTCGCGGTGCCAGTCGGCTCCGACAGTGCGCGCCAGCGGTCGGGATGGACGACCCCCTCGAGCCCCGACGGGCACCCGCCGACCGGGGTGGTCCGGGGTCTCGGCGGCCGCCGCAGCACCGCATCGATCCGGGCGTCGATTGCGGTACCACCTGGTCGGGGCCCCGGCTCGGAGCAGCGGCCCGCATCGTCCCACGCCGCGCGCCAGGCCATGACGCGCCAGCACGCTCGGGAAGCCCGGGTCTGCGGGTCGACCAGCAGGACGCCGATGCTGGCCGAGCCCGGTGGCAGGCACGTCGGCGGATCCCTGCGATGGGCAGGTGCCTCGAAGCGGGACCGGTTCGGTCGAGGGTCAACGCCGACGCCTGAGCGCCGGCATCCGGGCGAACAGGTGGGGCTACCGGCTGCCGTGCCACTGGCAGATCCCCTCGCGCACGGGCACCGGCGTGGTGATGTCCTCGAATCCTGGTACCCGCACATCGGCCCACTCCTCGCCCGCCACCCGCAGCACGCCTTCGACCTCCAGCACGGTCCCGCTGCGGATCGTGTGTTCCACTTCCTCGCCGGTGAGCGGGTCGTCGTCCACGACGACGGGATGGTCGGCTGTGAACAGCACGCGCATCGGCTACCTCCTGGTCAGGCTCGGACTCCCATCGACCCTAGGGCGGTGCCCGGCGCTGCAGCACTCGACGTGCCGTGGCGGTCAGCCGCGGGGCCCCCGCGGCGCGACCGAGCAGCGTCGGGTCCACGCGAACGCGGCGCCGGGACGGGTGCGGGACGGGCGAGGTTCGCTGAGGGGATCGGCGAGGAACGTCCTGCCCGTCCGGCACGCCGAGGACGACGGCAGCGAGTGCCGCCGAGTCGGCGGGCTGCCGAGTGCCGCCCACGGGCCGTCCACGTCCGCTGCGCGCCGTGGCGTGCTGTTGCAGCCCGTTGGTGCTGGCCGAGCCGCCCGGGTCGGGTGCCGGTCGGCGCCCGGGCACTTCCCGCTCGCTGTTCTGGCTCAGGGGTTGAGCGCATCCCGTTCCGCCTCGACAAGTGGCGGATCCTGGGCTGCGTTGAACGGAGGGTCGATCTGCCCCAGCAGGGCTGGGCGTCCCTTCCCGTGTGACGGACGCCATGAGGCCGGTGCACTGGGCACCGGCCTCATGGCAACGAACGAGATCAGCTGAGGTCGGCGGCTGCCTGGTCCAGAGCCTTGTCGGCACCCTTCTCCATGTCCGCGATCGCCGCGTCGATGTCGCCCTTGTCGATCGCCTTGCTGGCCTTCTTCACCGAGTGGCTCAGCGCATTCTGGACATCCTCGGCGACGGCATCGACGCCGACGGCGATCACGGCCGCCTGGCCGTCGTCGAGCATCGCACCGAGTTCCTTCAGCGATGACCGGGAGATGCCTCCGGCGAAGTGGCCGATCGCCCCGAGGCTCGCCCCGCCGACGGCGCCGTCCACGACCAGCGCAACACCGGCGGGCGGGAAGATCGCACCCATGACCGCCCCGCCGATGACTCCTGCCGCGGCCCCGACCTTGCCGGCGATCGTCTTCTCGTGGATGTGCAGCCGGCCGTTGTCGCTCCGGCTCACCAGGGCCGCCGTGATGTCCCGCAGGCCCGCCTCGCGCAGCGTCTTGAAGTCTTCCTTCGCGGCGTCCCGGTCGTCATAGGTCGCGACGTACGCCTGGTAGTTCTCTGCCATGGTTGCTCCCAGCTGTCGTGCCGCGCACTGCCTGCTTCGCAGGCGAACCGCGGCTGTGAGGCGCTCGACTCCTGCTGGCGAGCCGCCCACCGCGAACCTATCCGGGTTCCGTGCCGACTGCATCCTTGCGGCGCGTGGCGATCGAGCCGGCGGGACTCATCGGACGCGATGCACCCTCGGTGGCGTTGGCTCAGCGCTATCGACCCGCGGCGCTAGCCGTGCGCGCCGTCTGGATCGGTGCCGATGATGTCGAGCGCCGCGTCGTGGACGTTCCCGAAGACGTTGGCCTCGTCGAGACGGGCGAGCACTCCGTCCGCGCGCAGCACCTCGGCGATGGGGGGTTTGACCCGCGCCAGCCGCAGCTCGGCTCCATGGCTCGCGGCGAGGTCGAGGATTTCGGAGATCTTTGCCGAACCCTGGGAGTCGATGTAGTTCATGCCCTCGCAGTCCAGCACGATGACCCGTAGGGGCGGCACGGCCTCGCCGGCCAGCGCGCGCAGCCGGTCTTCCAGGGCATCGGCATCGACGAAGAACAGCCCGGCGTCGAACCGGAGGACCAGCAATCCCGGGTATGTCTGGCCGTCCGGGAACGCCTGGGTGCTGCGGAACACCTCGGTTCCGGGCTGACGCCCGAGGATCGGCATCGACGGTACCGCCGAGACGTAGACCAGCCACACCATCGACAGGACGATGCCGATGACGACCCCCGACATCACGCCGGAGCCGAGGACGCCGCCCAACGCGGCGACGGCGATCCAGAAGTCGGAGCGCTTGACCCGGTAGAGCCGACGCATCCCGGAGACGTCCATCATGCCCATGACGACGGCCTCGATGATCAAGGCGGACAGCACCGGCGTCGGCAGGTCGGAGAACACCGGGGCCAGGACGAGGAGCGTCAGCACGACCAGCGAACCGGTCGTCAGCGAGGCCAGCGGGGTCTTCGCCCCGGACTGGTCGTTCAGCGAGCTCGAGGACAGGCTGGCCGACACCGGGATGCCCTGCACGAGCCCGGTCCCGGCGTTGGCCATGCCCTGCGCGAAGGACTCCTGGTCGATATCGACCTGATAGCGGTGCTTGGAGGCGAACTCCCGCGCATCGCCTGCGGTCTGGGAGAAGCCGATGAGCAGCAGTGCGACGGCGGCGGTCAGGATCACTTGGCCGTTGTCGGCGATGTAGTCCAGATCTGGCAGCACCAGCGACGGCAACCCGGCGGGCACGTCGCCCACGACGGCCACGCCACGGCCGGAGAGGTCGAGCGCGGCCGAGGCCAGCAGGCCGCCGACGACCAGCACCAGCGCACCGGGAACCCGGGGCGCGACGAAGCGCAGCCCGAATACGAGCACCAGCGAGACCAGACCGACCGTCAGCGTGGTCGGGTCGGTATCGGCCAGGCCCTCGATCCACGCCGCCAGCTTCTGCCAGCTGTTGTCCCCCGTGGCCTCGGTGCCGGTGATACCCGCCAGCTCGCCGATGGCCACTTGCACGCCTGCCCCGAACAGGAATCCCGTGATGACCGCCTTGGAGAGGAACTGCGAGATCCAGCCCATCTTGAACACGGCGAGGAGCAGGAACAGCACCCCGGTCACCAGGGTGATCGACGCCACGAGCATGACCGCGTCGTCCCCGGCGGCCCCCGTCCCCAGCACGGCTCCGGCGGCCACGGCAGCCAGAGCCGAGCTCGGACCGGTGGCGATCTGACGAGAGGTGCCGAACAGGGCGTAGATGAGCGCGCCGGCCGCCGCGGCGTACAGCCCGTACTGCAGCGGGACGCCGGCGATCCCGGCGTAGCCCAGGGACTTCGGCACGACCAGCGCAGCGACGGCCAGACCCGCGATCAGGTCCGGCCGCAACCACGAGCGCCGGTAGTGCGGCGCCCACCGCAGGATCGGCAGAAACGACGCCGCGGGGCGTCTCTCGTTGGCCGGCGCCCCGGTGGGCGGTGACGGCTGGGGTGGATCGTCCACTCGTACCGTCCTCGTCCGGCGTGTCGTCTCGGCCCCCCACGGTACTCGCGCGTCGCCGGTGCCGGACTTGGGCCGGACGATCCGGCTCCGATCTCAGAGGCACCGGCCTGCGGGAGGGGCCGCAGGGTCCTCGCAAGCCCGGGACGAGGTGGCAGGCCTCGGTCCTGGTGCGGGTGGAGCGCGGCGCGGCCGCGGTCGCGGGGGCCGGCCCGCAGCGGCCTGGCTGCGGAGGCCAACGCCCGGAGCCGGATGCGGGCGGACGCCGGCATGGGCGTACCGCGGGCCGGGACCCAGTACGCCTCGGTCGGCGATCCGTGGGAGGGCGCGTCCAGGCCGAGGGGCCCACGGCGCCGGGTGCGGCGGATGCAGTCCCGCGCGCGGCGGGAGCTTACCCGGCAGCTGCCAGCAGAGCCGTGATCTCTTCGACGGAGGGCACCCGGCCGGACACCAGCACGCGGTCGTCGACGACGAGGCCGGGGGTGCGCATGACGCCGAAGCCGGCGATGGCCGCGTAGTCGGTGACCTTCTCGATGCTGGCGGTCAGGCCGATGTCGGCGAGGGCCTGGCGGGTGTGCTTCTCCAGGTTCTGGCAGTTCTTGCAGCCGGGTCCGAGGATCTTGATCTCCATGGCTCCTCCGTGGGTCAGGTGATGAGGTTGAGCAGCAGGCCGACGGCGACGACGCCGACGGCGACGATGGCGGTGAACAGCGCGAGCAGCGGCGGGCGCAGCACGCGGCGCAGCATCACCAGGGACGGGACGGACAGCGCGACGACGCTCATCATGAACGCCATCACCGTCCCCAGCGCCATCCCTTTGGCCCACAGCGCCTCGGCGAGCGGGATGACCCCGGCGGCATTCGCGTACATCGGGATGCCCGCCAGCGTGGCGACGACGACGGACAGGGGGTTGTCCGAGCCGGCGTAGCGGGTGAAGAAATCGGCCGGGACCCAGCCGTGGATCAGCGCCCCGATGCCGACCCCGACCAGGACGTAGGGCCAGACCTTGCGCGCGATATCGCCGGTCTCGGTGCGCGCCGCCTCGACCCGGGCCGACATGGTGGGACGGCCGCCCTGGGCCTGCAGGGCAGCGACGGGACTGGCGAAGACGAAGGGCTCGACCCAGCGGTCCAGGTCCATCCGGGACAGCACCAGCCCCGCCGTGATCGCCAGGGCGAGGCCCGCTGCCACGTAGACGCCGGTGATGCCCCAGCCGAACGTGCCGCCCAGCATCACGACGGCGACCTCGTTGATGAGGGGAGAGGCGATGAGGAAGGTCAACGGTGATGCTCAGCGGGATCCCGGCGGCGACGAACCCGATGAACAGCGGGATCGACGAGCACGAGCAGAAGGGCGTGACCGCTCCCAGCAGGGCGGCCAGCACCAGCCCGGCAGCCAGCCCGCGGCCGGTGAGGACATCGCGCACGCGTTCGGGCGAGAGCGCGGTGCGCAGCATGCCGACGACGAACACCAGCCCGACCAGCAGCAGCATGATCTTGACGGTGTCGTAGAGGAAGAAGGCCAGGCTCCCGCCGGCCCGGGCGTCCAGGTCGAGGTCGAGCCAGTCGCCGAGCACCACCGGCCACAGCCGCTCGTTGAGCGTGTAGAGCAGCGCCCACGCCGTCCCGGCCGCGGCCAACCCGATCCACAGGGACCGCGCACTGCCGCGATCGGCCGCGGGCGGGCGATCGATCAAGCTCATGGCAATGCCACCGGCAGGGCGCCGAGCAGCCGGTCAGGGGCGTCCGGGGCCAGTGCGTAGTCCATCCACCGGCCTCGGCGAGTGGCGCGGACCAGCCCGGCGTCGCGCAGCACCTTCAGGTGGTAGGACAGCACGTTGGGAGCGACCCCGCCGACAGGCTGCAGATCGCACACGCAGCGCGTCCGGAAGCGGGACAGGTCTGCCAGCAGCCGCCACCGGACGGGGTCGGCGACCGCTGCCAGCAGCGCGACGGACTCGGCCCGCCGAGCCGGGCTCGCGTCGATGAGGATCGATTCGACCACAATCGAATTGTCCGCCGACCCGGCCGCGGCAGTAGGGGTCGAAAGTCCCGAGGCGTCCTGCGCGCCGGCTGCCGGCAGGGCCCCGGTGCCGTTCGCCGCCGGGCCACGCGGCAGCGCAGCAGGCATCGGGCTTGCCGTGCGTGCTCGCTTCGGCGGCGAGTGCGACACTTCCAGCATGGCCGCCGAACCCCGGTCCCCTCGGTGGGCCAGACGGCTCGGCGTCGGCGTCGTCGGGCTCGACAACCAGTACCACCCTCAACTGCTGGGCATGATCCTCAACCGTGCCACCGGCATGTCGGTGACGCAGGACACGCCGAGCAGGCTGTGGGACACGCTGGGCATGGAGTCCGACGGTGCTTGGGCGCTGGACAGCCGGCACAGCGGCTCGAGAAGGTGGAGGCGGGGTTGAATGCCCAGCCATCGACGACGCGAAGCTGGGCCGCCTCGTCCTCGAGCGCGGCCGATGGGGGTGCCCAGGTGGTGCCGTCGGAGTGGGTCGAGGAGTCGACCTCGCTGGACCAGGACCCGCACGCCGCCGACTACTACCGGCAGAGCTAGTCGCGCCGCGGGCGGGGGCGTGTTGAGCGTGGCGTCGTGCTGCGCTCCAGCGAGCGCGTGCTCCGCTGAGCACCGATCGGGGATCCCCGCGCCAGCGGGAGGCCCCCGAGCTCGAGGCGTGCTACCGGGGATTCGAGGGGTGATGCGGCCCCGGTATCGGCCGCGCGTCGGGCTGGCCCGCCGAGGGGTCGCGGGTCGCTAGCTGACCCGGCCGGACGGCCCGACGAGGCCTTGTACCGAGGTCCGCCATGCCCGACTGCGCACCGATTCGCGCCAGGACCTGTTCTGGGTCCAGAACAGGTACCCGAACCCGCCGAGCAGGATCGGGAGCAAGTAGGTGAGCAGGCGGTAGACCAGGACCGCGGCGGCGATCAGCTCCTGGGTTCCTTCCGGAGCCGCGTCGCCCCCGGCCAGCGAGGTCAGCGAGACGATGAGGAGGGTCTCCGCGATGCCCACGTTGCCGGGGGTGATCGGGATCACCGTCATCGCCCGGGTGAAGGCCCAGGACAACAGGACCGCCCAGACCGGGACCAGCGAGGAGTCGACGCCCACCGCGCGCAGGCTGACCAGCAGCACCGCGGCCATGGCGAGCTGATACGTCAGGTCGAGCACGGTGATGCGCAGAGCGTTGCCCGTCACGACGAGGCTCAGGTTGTCGCGGAACTGCATGACCCCGGGCTGCACATCCGTGGGCGGCCGACGCACGAGCCGGAGGAGCCAGTTGGCCGCTTGCCCGGCCCGCCGGGCCAGCCATACCGCGAAGTCCCGGCGCTTGACCATGGCGATGAGCAGCAGCACGATGACGGCGACGGCCACCAGCGCGATCAGCGCGACCCAGAAGAGGGGTGTCCAGCCCGGTCCGAGGGAACCGACGAAGACCAGATACAGCATCAGCGAGATCCCCGGCAGTGCGAAGCGGACGATGTTGTCCCACACGCCCTTGACCAGGGCTCCCAGGGCGTACGCGTCGGGGGGCAGCCCCCAGGAGTGGTACATCGACAGGTTCACGCCGAGCGAGAGCACGCCGCCCACGACGGGGACCGTGTTGTTGACGGTGGTGGATCCGAGGTTGGACAGCATGGCTTCGCGGTACCGCATGCCCGGCAGGGTCACCGCGATGGTCCACCAGATCAGCATCAGCCAGACGATGACGATGCCGGCCAGCAGCGCCCAGAACCGCGGATCGACGTCGCCGAAGGCCTCAGCCACCTCTGCGAAGTCGACTTTGCCGGGAAGGAACTCGAAGAAGACCCAGTAGATCAGCACTCCGGAGACGACCAGGCCGATCAGCGATTTCCACCAGGCAACGCGCTGCCGTTCGGGGGGTCCGTCATCCGGAGAGGGCTCGACCGTTGCTTCCTGCTCGCTCACCCGCTCATCCTGCCCGATGGGACATGCCGCTGAGCCATCGGAGCCGTGTTGCGCACGACCTGCCACCAGGAACGTCTGCCGAACAGTGGCATCCGCGCCCACCCCCGATGTTCGCGGCGGCCCCGCTCGAGGGCTTCCGCTGCGGTCCGCGGCCCTACGGTCAGCGCAGATCCGGGCATCTCGCCGAGTCTCGGGCGGTCAGGCGAGCGTGGGCTGCCGACGGCGGCACGACGCGAGTGGGGCCGCGCATCCGCACCTCGCCCGTGGTCCGTGCCACGGCCGTGCCCGCCACGGCCGCCGCCGACGCGCCACACCTGACGCAGACCCGGGAGGTAGCCGTGCCTCGTCGCGACGGCGGGCGCCGGCGCACCGCTGCCGACCGAGGTCCCTGGTCCTGACGCCGCCGAGGGGACAAGATGGGTGCCGGAGGTGGCACGGTGGCCGGCGATCAGGAGCGTCCTCGGGCGTTCACCAGGACGGAGATCGCCAAGTTCGTTGGCGGCACTCTCGCCCTCGTGGTCGGCGGGTGGGCCTTCCTCTTCGTCGGGGCGTGGGAGTACGTCCGCTGGACCGAGGACTTCCTCCCCGGGACCGCCCCCACCGATGTGCTGGAGGCCGAGGCGTGGGAGGTCACCGACGACTCGGTGGTCTTCGCGGCGGTCGGCGATACCGGCACCGGTGGGCGCAACCAGATGGACGTCGCCCAGGCCATGGTCGACGCCTACCAGGCGACCCCGTACGGGTTTGTCGCCCATGTCGGCGACGTTTCCTACTACGGCAGCATCATCGACCGCTGGCCCGAGGTGTGGCAGGAGCCGTACGGTCCGCTGCTGGACGCCGGCGTGCAGTTCCAGGTCGCCCTGGGCAACCACGAACTGGGGGAGAAGGCCAGCGAGGACGTCGAGGCCTGGATCGCCGACCGGCTGGCGCAGTTCGGGTATGAGAATACCTACCGGGTGGTCCCCTACGGTCCTGTCGACTTCTTCTTCCTCGACACCGCCACGCCGCTGATGACCGGTGAGCGCAGCGGCGAGCAGCGCGCCTGGTTGGAGCAGGCCCTCGCCAAGTCCGACGCGGCGTGGAAGGTGGCCGTGATGCACCACGCGCCCTACTCCTCCAGCCCGAAGCGCGGCTCCTACACCGAGATCCGCGACATCGTGCACCCGTTGTTCGTCGAGCATGGCGTGCAACTGGTGCTCACCGGTCATGACCACATCTACGAACGGACCTATCCGCAGGACAACGTGACGTACGTGGTGACCGGTGCCGGCGCGAAGCTCAGCGACATCGGGACCAGCGACTTCACCGCGCTGTCGGCGAAGGTGCTGCAGTTCATGCTGGTGCAGATCGACGGCGGGCTCATGACGGTGCAGGCCATCGACGTCACCGGGACGGTGTTCGACGAGGTGACCCTCGACGTCGAAGGGAGGCAGCAATGAGCACCAGCAGGAAGTCCGCGGTCCGCCAGGGCATCCTGGCGGGGGCGTGACCTTCGTCGTCGGGATGCTGCCGACGGTGGGCATCCTGTGGTCGGCATCGACCGGCAGCATCGGATCGGTCAGCACGCCGGGCTTCGGCGGCGTTGCGATGCTCGTGATCGGGGCGATCTCGGTCGGGTCGGGCTACCTCATCGCGCACGCCTACGCAAAGGACCAGGGCCGCCGCCCCGGTGAGGTGTGGAGCACGTGGTACGGCGGCTTCGTCGCGTTCGTGCTGGGGACGTGGTTCGCGCCGTTCCTCGTCCTGGTCATCTTCGTGAACAGCGACACCGCCCTGAACGATCAGTTGCCGGTCGTCCTGGCGGTCTGGACGGCGCTGCACCTGGCCTTCGCCGCGGTGGCGCTGGTCTTCGCGCGGGGGCTGTGGCGGAGCCCGGTGCCACGGGGCGCACCAGCCCCGCAGCTGCCGGCGTGATCGATTGCGGAGCGGGCCGCGCACCGCGACCGGCCGTCACCCATGTGGAGTGGTGCAGCGGCGCGCGCGGCCGCCCCTGCCAGCCGGAGGTCTGGTGCGCGGTGGCATCCAGGAACCGGCTCGGTATGGCCCCTCCCCGGGGGTCCCCTTCGCGGAGGCACTTCGTTGACGAGGCAACAGACCACGGATCGAGCGGGAGGCGGCACCAGGGCGTCGCTTGGCCGCCACGACACGGCGGACGTGCCAGGTGGACACCATCGAACCGGCCCCCAGTCGCAGTGATCGCGAGTTGGCGGCTGTGGCATCGCACGTCCCGGCGGCTGCCCGGCCCCAGCTGCGCGGTTGGCGCCACGTCGGTCAGCCACGCGTGGCACTGGTCTTGGACCTGACCTCACGTCGCATGGGATCACTGACGTCAGGACGGCGTCCGGTGGCCAGCCACCTTGTGCGCGCCAGGGGACGCCGGACCACCAGCGCCTGACCAGGGTCGGCACGAGCGCGACCGACCACGTGATGGCACGTCGGGCAAGCCGAAGACGCGCGCGCTGGCGAGCTGCAGTGCGCAGGCGACCACGGCAAGGCAGGTCTTCCTGTGGCCATCGACGGCTGGCCGGACGGTGACGTGTCCCGGGCTGGCGCGTCGCGCTGCTGCCCCGCGACGGGATGGCGCCATCTGGCTGGTCCTGGTGTGGTTCTTCGCGATCCTCGGCGTGCCGTTCGGCGAGTGGTCGCGGTGGCGCTCGGCGCGCTCCGGTCTCGACTGAGTTGTCGGTGGTCGACGGCGACATCGGCCTCGGCCGGGGTGGCAGTGGCGATTGGCACCAGGCTGGGCGGCCGCGACGCACCACCGGGCGGGCGATCGCAACACCCGTCATGGCCGGCAGGGCCACCGGCACGATCAGTGGCACCGCCGACCGCCGTGTCGTCCGACGGCGGGCGCTCGGTGGGCACGGCTAGCCCCGAAGCCCCTGTCGATCACGCCGCCGGACGCGCTCCCCCTTCGCACATTCATGGCGCCGGGGTCCATGGCTGCGGTCGCGCACGACGAGCGCATGGCTGCCGCAGGCGAGGCGGTGGCGAAGGTGCTGGACGAGGGTTTGTGACTGCGAAGGCCCCTCGGATCGCTCCGGGGGCCTTCGCACGCTCAGAATGATGCGCGCCCGACGAGATTCGAACTCATAACCTTCTGATCCGTAGTCAGATGCTCTATCCGTTGAGCTACGGGCGCTTGGTGCCCTGCCAGTGTAGCGGCAGCGATCCGGTCGCTGCCAACCACGGGATCTACCGGCCTGGCCGTCGCAGGATACCCATCTTGTCTCCGGTGGTCAGGAGCTGGCTGACGTCCCCGTGGACCTCGAGACCGGCGACGGACCCGGTGTCCTCCAGGATGACGACGCCGTCGGGCGCCGTGAGTTTGACCCGCAGCACGGCGTTGAGCGTCTCCTCGACGCGCTTGTGCATCTCGGTGCGGATCGGCGCGTGCAGCAGCGCCCCGGCAGAGCGCTCGGCGGTGATGTCGAGCCGGTAGCCGTCCCCGCGGCGGATGGTCCAGCGCACCCGCTTGTCGTCGACGCCGATGTACTTCGTGCGGCTGCGGTTGTACGTGGCGAAGGTGTAGAGCTGCCCCTGGTGCTTCAGTCCGATGAGGACGCCGCGGAACACGCCCCGCATCCAGGGGATGAGCGCGATCGAGGCCATGAGCGATGTGCTCGGATGCTCGAAATGGTTGGAGTGCATCCACAGGTAGCCGGCCGGGAAGCTCTTGCCCCAGTCCTTCTCGATGTATCCCCGGCCACCGTCCAGCGACCAGGTGCGACCGGCGAGGGTGAGCGGGCCGGCCAGGCCGTGGCCGAAGGAGACCACTCCGTGGTAGCACTCCATGAAGGGCACGAAGGCGAAGGGCCCCATGGCGCCGGGCGACCCCGCGCTGACCGGCCAGCCGTCCAGCGGGGTGGTGTACGTGATGTCGGCGAAGAGCCCCGGATCGGGGATCGCCAGATGGACGCCCCGGGCGGTGAAGGTGTTCGGCCCGACGCGCACATCGAGGCCGCCCGGGGCCGCGGAGAACTCCTCGAGCGGATACGGGACGTACCAGCTCTTCCCCGTGGATCCGTCGAGGATCTGCACGAAGGCCTCGTGGGGACCGTCCTCCTCGGCAGCGAGGAAGACCCCGGGGATGACCGCGAGCCGCGCCTCTCTGTCGGCGCTGACCAACTTGACATACCAGCCCTCGAAGTGGCCTTTGCTCCGGTTCCCTCCGTGATAGCCGGCAGGGTTGAACAGGCCGGTGAGCGTGTGCGAACCCAGCATCGACACCATTCCTCTACTGTGCCAGACCCGATGCGACCAGGATCCGGCCACTGCGGGCGGTCGGCGGCTAGTGCCGCAGGTCGCGCCGTCCGAATGCCGGGACGGCGAGGGTGATGAGGGCAACGGCCAGCGCCGCCAGGACACCGCCGTGCAGCCAGTCCATGCCGTTCACCAGCGGATCGCTGGACAGCGCGTAGGAGTTCGGCGTCCAGCGCTCCAAGCCGGACGCGGACTCGTTGAACGGCAGGAAGGCGTTGGCCATGTGCGAGACCAGCGCGAGGCCGACCGCGCCCCAGAGGGCGATCGACACCCGTCCCGTCGCTGCGCTGAGCAGCAGCGCCACGCCGCCGAACACGATGCCCAGCAGCGAGACCAGCAGGCTGGTGGCCGCGATGTTCGCCACGTCCATGTCGAGGCCGCCGAGGATGTTGCCGGCCGCGACGCCGAGGAACGTGACGACCCCGATGATCATGCCGAAGAGCACCATGACCAGCGCCTTCTGCAGCAGCAGGTCGGTCCGGCTGACCGGGTTGGCGAGCAGCAGCCCGGCGGTGCGGCGCTCCTCCTCGCCGGCGACCGACCGCGCGCCGATACCGATCGTGAGGATCATGACGGCGATGGGGGCCATCATCCCGAACGTCTCCAACTGGTAGAAGCCCTCGGGCGTGGACACGTCCCCGCCGCCGAACAGCGCGAGCAGCTCTTCGGGGAACGCGTCGCCCAAGGACGTGAGGGCGCCGTCCAGCGCGGGGTACATCGCCCCGACCATCACGCCCATGACCAGGAACATCACGGCCCCCACCACCAGCAGCAGACCCTGGAAGTCCGAGGCCGACTTGATCCAGATCGCTGAGACCCGCGCCGATCCCGCTAGCCGATCCATCACCGCTTGGGTGGCCGGGATCCGCCGTAGCCGGTCGACGAGCGTGACCGGCGTCGAACGCTCGCGCAGGTCGCGCCGGTTGACGCCGACCACGGCGGCAGCGCCGAGCGTTGCCGCACCGGACAGCAGCACGAGCACGTGGGCCCAGTCGACGCCGTTGGCCAGCGGATCGCTGCCGCTGAAGTAGTACCAGGGCAGGAGCTTCGCGAGGTCGGCGAGGTCCTCGAAGAGCGGGAGGAATCCGACGGCGAAGAACGACAGCACCATGAGGCCTGCCGTGAGGCCGACGGCCAGTCCGCTCTTGCCGGTCCACGCACCCACTGCCAGCGCCAGGAACCCGAAGAACAGCGCCCCGGCGAACATGTGCACCAGCAGCGCTGCCACGTTCTGGCCCGCGATGTCCACGTCCAGGGCCGCGGGTACGAGCAGGCCGCCCGCCCAGAGCAGCCGCCACGCCCACGCGCGCACAGCGTCACCAGCGCAGCCGCCTTGGCCACGACGACCTGGGTACGGCTGCGGGGGTTGCCCAGCAGCAGGCCGAGCGTGCCCCTGCGCTCCTCGCCGGCGACCGCGGATGCTCCCATCGCCAGGGCCAGCGAGAACAGCACCAGGGCGCCGTAGGAGGAGTAGACGGCACGGTAGGCGAGGCCTCCGACGTCGGTGTCCTGCTCGATGCCGATGATCGAGCGGAACGCCTCCGGCAGGTCGGTATAGATCGACAGGTCGATGTCGCGGTAGACGGCCATGGCCATGAGCAGGAACGACACCAGGACGGCGGAACCGATCGCGACGCCGCGCCAGCGGTCGGCGGTGGCCTTGGTGTAGACGTTGGCGAGCATCATGGCGTCGCCTCGTCGTGGTAGTAGGTCAGGAAGATCTCTTCGAGGTCGGCGTCCTGCGTGCTCACATCGCGCAGGCCGTGGCCGGAACTGGCGGCGAGCAGGGCCGGCATCTCGCCGTCGAAGGACAGGGTGGCGCGGGTCCCGTCGGCGACGAGGTCCCGCACGCCGGGCACCTCCGACAGCTCCTGCTGCGGCACAGTTCCGGCGAATTCCAGCTCCACGCGCCGGATGGCCTTGCGCCGCAGCTCGGACACTGTTTCCATCGCGATGAGGCGGCCGTGCCGGATGATCCCGACACGATCGGCTACGCGCTGCACCTCCGACAGGGTGTGGCTGGACAGGAAGACGGTGCGCCCGGTCTCGGCGACCTCCCGCAGCATCGTCTGGAACTCGCGCTGCACCAGCGGATCCAGGCCCGTGCTGGGCTCGTCGAGGATCAGCAGGTCGGGGGAGTTCATGAAGGCCTGGATCAGCCCGACCTTCTGCCGGTTGCCGGTGGACAGGTCGCCGATCTTCTTCGCGAGGTCGGCCTCGAGCCGGTCGGTCAGGGCATCGACTGCCGCCCAGTCGACGCCGCCTCGCAGGTTCGCGAAGTACCTGAGCAGGTCGCGGCCGGTGAGGTTGGGGTACATGACCAGGTCGCCCGGCAGGTAGCCGATACGGCGCCGGATGGCGACCGACTCGGCGTGGGTGTCCAGGCCCAGGATCTGCGCGCTGCCGGCCGTGGGCCGGATCTCGTCGAGGATGGTGCGGATCATGGTCGTCTTGCCCGCGCCGTTCGGCCCGAGGAACCCGAAGACCTCACCGGGACCGATGTCGAGGGACAGGTCCACCAGCGCCGCCACCTTGCCGTAGTGCTTGGTGAGCCCCTCGGTTTGGATGGCAGGGGTCATTGCGGAGCCTCCTCGTGGCTGTCGGTGCTCTGGGAGTTGCCGGACTGGGCGGCCGCGGCCTCCCTGGCCGGCCGCGCGAACGTCGCGGTGAACAGGCCGTGGCTGTAGATGTCGTAGACCGGGGCGAGGTAGCCCGCGGATTGCGGCGAGCTGCCGAAGTCCGGGTCCGTGGGGTCGACGCCCAGCAGACGGTGGACGTGATGATGCAGGACCAGTGCTCCGAGGCCCCAGAGCAGCAGGATCGCTGCCCGTCCCTGCGGATCGGCTGCCGGCCGGAGCATCCCGGTCGCCACGCCCTGCTCGGTGTAGGCCACCGCGTCGGCGAGGAGTTCGTCCACCAGTCGGGCCACGGCGGGGGAGTCGACGGTGAGCGCCGCGGCGAGGTAGCGCGCCAGCGGCAGCGGGTGACCGCCGCGCAGGGCGGCCATGAGATCCAACCCCGCCCCCTGCGCCGTGGCGTCGAGTGTGAGCCGGCGGACCTCCGCGGCGACGTAGCGGTCGCACTCGTCGCGAAGGGATTCCATCGACCCGTAGTGGTGGATGACCAGCGCGGGCGAGACCCCGGCTTCGGCGGCCACCTTGCGCGCGCTGAGCGCAGCCGCCCCCTGCGATGCCACCATCGCGATGGCCGCATCGCGGATCGTCGCTCGTGCGGTGCGGTCCGGCGACAGCCGGGCGGAGCGAGGTGAACGCACGTTCACCATGCTCAACGAGTGTTCAGCACGGTGTCCAAGCCGCGTCCTCAGCAACGGTCCGGCTGCGAGGAACTACCCGTACCTGACGATCACCATCGCGGCGATGACCGCGCTGATGAGGATGCTGCTGTAGACATCGACGCCGTAGCGCAGCGCGGGTTCCAGTGTTCGCTGCACCCGCGGGCCGAAGTTGCCCGTGCGGATGTTGATCCGCGTCATCGAGGTGAACACGAACAGGGTGGTGAAGGTGATGAGCAGGCACCACGGGCACATGGCGCCGATCACGAAGTACGCCTGGAAGAACAACCAGTAGGCGAACACGATCGCGACCACGTAGATCCCCTGGACGCCGAGCATGTACCAGCGGGGGAACCGTGTCCCGGCGAGCCCGGCGACGGCGAACGCGATCACGACGGCTTCGAACATCAAGCCCAGGAAGGCATTGGGGAAGCCCAGCAGGCTGGCCTGCCAACTGGTGCCGACGGTGCCGCAGGAGATCGTGGAGGACACGTTGCACGCCAGGTCGGCGTTGGGATCCTCGGCCAGCCGGATCGCATCGATGGACAGCACCAGCGACGCGGTGAGGCCGAGGACGCTGCTGATGAGCATCTCCAGCCATGCGCCGGCCTGCCGCGGGACCGGTGCTGTCATCTGGTCCGGCTCCGCCGCTGCTGCAGTCATAGTGCCTTCAGGATAGGTCCGCCGGCGCGCTGCCACGGAATCCGCCGGAGGGCTCGCGCAAGTGCGCGCCGGCCGCGCCGGGAACCTCCGGCACGCGTGCCGGAGCCTCGTCGGGCAAGCGCGCCGGTCTGCCTTCGTCCGGTCGGGTCCAGGCACGGCAGGACCAGTGCGCCGGGCCCTCGACAGGGCCGCCCCACGCGACAGGCCATCGCGTTGGCCGGCTCGGCCTACTCGCTCGACAGCGCCATCTCCGCCCGCTTCGCCAGCGCCAACTCCCGGATCCGGGCGATGTCCTCGTCGGTGTAGACGCCGTTCACTCCGGAGATCGCCGCCAGCTGCATGCCGTGCTTCAGGCCGAGCCGGTAGATCTCCTTGACCTTCTCCCACTCGATGTTGCGGCCGACGGTGAAGTTCTCGAACCGGCCCTCCAGCGCCAGGACGATGGTCTCGGCCAGACAGGCGTAGACGACGCCCCCGGGCAGCCCGATCCCCTTCATCTGCGGATCGCCGGGCAGCTGCGATCTCGCCGGACTCGATCACGAGCACGTCGGGTCGCTTGGCGACATCTTCCGCGGAGAGGTCCAGCGGTCGCGCCACATCGGTGATCACGGCACCGGGCTTCACCCGCGTGATGTCGAGGACGCGCTTGCCGGCGCCGGACGTCGCGGTGACGATCACGTCCATGTCGGCGATGTGGTCGTCCGCGTTGGCTGCGACGTGCAGCTGCGGCCCGCGGATGCTCGCGCTCGATGTCGGCTTTGAGCGCCAGGAGTTTCGCCGGTTCGATGGACACCAGCCACAACTCGTCGCAGGCCAGCGCCAGCAGCCGGGCGCAGACCGAGCCGATCGCACCGGTCGCCCCGACGACCATCGCCTTGCCCGCGAGGCGTCCCTGGTCGTCGACCTCGGCGATCCCGAGCCGTTGGACCGCATCGTTGGCTGCCCAGAGGGCGCCGGAGGCGCTGTAGGAGTTCCCGGTCGTGATCGGCAGCGGGGCGCGCTTGGCCACGGTGACTCCCGCGTCGCCGACGACCTTGGTGAACGCCCCCAGCCCCATGATCTGGGCGCCCATCTTCTGCGCCATGTCGGCGGCTGCCAGCAGCCGCTTGTAGGTGAACTCGGGGTCGTGGGCCATGAGTTCCTTCGGCGTGCCGCCCACGGTGATGAGCCAGCCCTCGGCCTCCGCGCCGGTCGGGGAGACGATGCCGCTGATCCTGCTGTAGACGAAGGGCGGCGCATGGGCCAAGAGCTTCTCCACGCCGTCCATCACCATCGAAGGGGAGTGCCTGGCCACGGCGTCCAGGGGCTTGACGTTGCGGAAGTACTCCTGCGACAAGGGGTGGATCACGAAGGCGAAGCGGGATTTGCGTTTGAACCCGCTGGGGTAGAGCACCCTCGGATGCAGGTCCGCGGCGGCGATCATGTCCAGCAGGTCGTCGTCGGTGAGCCTCGGCTCCTCGGCCTCCCCGGCGACCAGCATCAGCCCCTCGAGGATCGCTTCGTTCACGAGGAACCCTGCGAAGGGCTGCGGGACGTGATCGAGGATGAGATCGATTCCTCGTCCGCGCAGGCTTGCGAGGCGCTCGTCGTCGATCGAGGACGTGATCAGCGTCTTGCCCTGCAGGTCGTCGACCTGGAACTGCTCGAGCTCCTCGAACGTGCCGACGATGACGTCGCAGTCCTGCAGCGCCTTGCGCACCTTGGAGTCGTTGAGCCTGCGTCCCGGCGCGGTCGCGGCCGAGACCAGCGCGTCGGGCACCTTCTCCGCGACCCAGCCGGATGCCGACACGAACCGGTCGAAGGTGGCGAACGACGTGGGCAGCGACGGCAGGCCGTACCCGACGGCGAGCTGGGCGAACTGCAGGTTCTGCGTGCTCTCCGCCAGCACCCTCGCGGTGCGGTAGTGGTTGCGGCCCCCGAGCACGACGACGCGCGCGTTCACGAAGTACCCGGGCATCTCGCCCATGACGTGCCGGACCGTCCACTCCTGCAGCACGTCGCGCAACCGGTGACCGCTGGTGATCGCGGTTCCCGCGGCGGCGCCGATCGCCTCGCCGAGTCGATGCGGATCGCCGTCGAGGATGCCTGCGGTTCGAGCGTCGCTGACCCCGCTGATGCCGATCGCTGCCGCCCGGCCGGCCCACTGCTGCAGCGCCGCCACGGCGTCCTCGACGCTGCCGGCCATGCCCTCCCGGACGATCTGCATCGGCCGGCGGAGGAATTCCACCGTCCGGTCGATGTCGCGGCCCGGCCCGCTGAGGCTGATGTTGACGACCAGTGGCGACTGCTCCGGCATGGCTCCTCCTACGTCATCGCCCGGGAATCGAACTCCGGATGCGCTGCCATGAAGTCCAGCAGGGTGGCTGCGTAGTCGTGGAAGTCGGGGCAGGCCACCCCCGTTCCCTCCAGGTCGGCCAGGGTGTGCTCGGTCCCGTACGTCGTGGGGAAGGTGAAGTAGTCCAGTGTCTCGGCGGGCAGGCCGGTGAGGCGTTCCAGCCCCGGGGCGGTGTCGAGCAGATCGCGCAGCTTCGGGACCGGGATCGGGAGCCACACCAGTTGCCTGCCCAGGTACTTGCCGAAGACCTCGGCAACCTCGCGCGCGGCCGGCGGTGTCGGGTCGGTCAGTTGGTAGGTCCTGCCGAGCGACCGATCTTGGACGCTGAGCACGTCCATGGCCTCGATCACGAAGTCGCGCGGCACCAGCGAGATGCGGACCGAGGGGTCGACGTCGGGCAGGAAGGCCGCGCCCGGCAGCCGCTGCATGTAGGTCGCCACGAAGTAGGGCCCGTCGTACTTCTGCGTCTCGCCGGTGCGGGAGTCGCCGACCACGATGCCCGGCCGGTAGATCGTCGCGGGCAGGCCCCCGGCCATCGCCGCTCGAACCAGGACTTCGGCTTCGTACTTGGTGGTCTCGTAGTGGTTCTGGTGCTGCTGGCCCTCGACGAGCATGTCCTCGGTGAACCTGCCGTCGTAGCGGCCGCTGACGTAGCACGTGCTCACGTACTGCAGGCGCCGCAGGCCGGGCAGGGATGCGCAGAAGGCGATGATGTTCGCCGTGCCGTCGACGTTGACCCGCCGCGCGGTCTCCTCCGGCACCGCCAGGTCGTAGACCGCGGCGAGGTGCCATACCTCGGCGACGGCGTCGACGTCGACGGAATCCGGCAGCCCCAGGCCGGCCGCAGTGATGTCGCCCTCGATCAGATCGACCCTGCCGGTGGCCTCCGGCTGCTCCTGCTCGACGGCGCGCAACCGCTCCTGGGCGGTGGCCATGTGGTGTTCCTGGATCAGGCAGATCGCGCGTGCTCCTTCGCGCCGCGCCAGGATTCGGGGCAGGAGCGCCGATCCAAGGAAGCCGGGAAAGCCGGTCATGAGGATGTCGTGCATCGGCCGTCCGATCGCTCGGGTGCTGCGGTGCTGCGGTGCTGCGGTGCTGCGGTGCTGCGGTGCTGCGGTGCTGCGGGTGCTCGTCCGCCCATCGTTGCCCATCGGGACTTGCGAGACCACCGCTGAGCAGTCGATCCGCAGCCGCGACGGCGTACGGTCGCGGTTGTGCGAGTGGAAGCCGACAGTATCGAGGACCTCATCGCCCGGTCGCCCCGTCCGGACGACATGCTGGCGATCGACGAGTTCATCTCCGGTGTGGTGCCCGAACTGCCGCGACGGCTGTTCACCGGACCGAGTATCACGATGATCGGCTACGGCGAACTCGTCTGGCAGACCATGTCGTCCGCCAGCTTGTGGCCGGTCATCGCGGTCGCGCCGCAAGCGCACCAGATCAGCGTCTACGTGGCCGCCGAACGCGACTCAGTGCCGCTGGTCAGCGCATTCGGCGATCGGCTGGGGAAAGGCAACGGCAAGACCTGTCTGCGGTTTCGGAGGTTCTCGTCGTTGGATCTCGAGGCGGTTCGGGACCTCCTGCGCCAGGCCGTGGCGGCGTCGCAGGAGCAGCAGAGGAGTGACGGGCGGAGCTGAGCGCACCCGGCGGCTCAGTCGGAGCGCCCACCGGCGACCGCGGAGTCGAGGCGCCGACGCGCAGCGGGCAATCCGCATGCACGGCCTCGGTGGCCCCGGGCGTCTGCCTCGGGTCTGGGCTACCGTGCAAGCGTGATCGAGCAGAGGATCGTCCCCACCGACGGCGACGCGTTGATTCTGGTCGACGTGCAGCACGACTTCCTGCCGGGCGGGAGCCTCGGAGTCGCCGACGGCGACCTCATCATCGCGCCGTTGAACCGGCTTATCGCGGACTTCGTCGCCAAGGATCTGCCGGTCGTGGCCACCCGCGACTGGCACCCGGCCGACCACATCTCCTTCTCCGCACAGGGCGGCCCGTGGCCGCCGCACTGCGTCCAGCAATCGCCGGGCGCGCAGTTCGACCCCGGACTGCGGATCCCACCGGACGCGATGATCATCTCCAAGGCCACCTCCCCGGAGGTCGACGCGTACTCGGGGTTCCAGGGCACCGACCTCGATGAGCGGCTGCAGTCCCTGGACGTGTCCCGCGTCTTCGTCGGCGGGCTGGCGACCGATTACTGCGTGCTGCAGACGGTCCTGGATGCCAGGAGACTGGGCTATGACGTGATCCTGCTCGCGGACGCGGTGCGCGCCGTCAATGTCGATCCCGGCGATGAGGCCAGAGCGTTGGCGGCTATGGACCACGCCGGGGCCGTGACGGTCAGGTCCACGTCCATCGACTGATGCTGGCCGACCGGGAGGCCTGCGCCGAGTTGACGGTCGATCCCGCCGGGTGCCGCAGCCATGGCGAGGAAGGGCAGTCGTGGCCGCCGTTCGGGGTCTCTGCCCTCGCACGGCGCAGGGCGGCCAGGCGGAGTCTGCTCCGTCCGTCGTGGACGGCCGATCCGCTGCCTGCTGCCCGGCCCGAGCAGGCCGACCTGCGCCGGACGCCTACGTCAACTCGTCCCCGAGCTCCACCTGGAAGAAGGTGTCGAGCAGCGGGCTGAACTCGTGCTGGTACTCCTGCTCGCCCTCGTACCGCAGGACCGCTGCCGGACCGGGCATCAGGAGCCGGCTGCTGGAGACCTTCACCGGGGTGCCGTACAGGTTGTCGTAGATCCCGTCGGGTAGGTCCACCGTCGCCTCCCCGACGCCGTAGACGTCGAAGACGCCGAGCAGGCCCTCCTCGCCTGCGTGCCAGGCCAGCTGCACGACCGGAGCGCTGGCCACCACCCACCAGTTGCCGCGCCGCGCCGCCGAGACCCTCGTCAGCTGCCGGAAGAAGTCGGTGAGCGGGTAGTCCCCCCACGCGATGGGATCCCGTTCGAAGAGCTCCGGCCACTTCGCCGCGCCCGACTCCTGGCCGGCGTACAGCATGAACGGCCCGGGCAGGAACGCCGTGAGCGCGGTCCAGGCCAGGGCGGCGCCGGGATCCAGCGCGAACCGCATGATCCGGTAGTTGTCGTGGTTCTCCACGTAGCGCAGCTTCACCGCGTGGTCCGGCAGGGTCGCGCGCTGCCAGCGCACCATCTCCAGGAACCGCTCGACCCCGACGTCGCCGCGCACGGCGGTCTGCCAGATCGGCCACAGGTCGTACTGGTAGGCCATGTCGAACGCACCGAACATCTCGCTGTCGGAGTCGGTGGGCAGGCCGTGCTCCCGCCGGTGCCGTCACCCAGCTGGGGTGCGGCGACTCCGACAGCCACCACACGTCCGGCATCTGGTCGGCGATGGCGGCGCGCGCCCGCAGCCAGAACGTCTGCGGGACCAGCGAGGCCACGTCGCAGCGGAACCCGCGAACACCGCGCCCGACCCAGATCCGCAGCGTCTCGATGAGGTAGTCGGCCAGACCCGGCGCGCTGTGGTCGAGGTCGATGATGTCGGTCCAGGCCGGCACGCTGCTGACCGGATTGCCGTCGGCGTCCTGGTGGAAGAACTCCGGATGCTGCGCGACCAGCACCGAGTCCCGCGCGGTGTGGTTGAACACCACGTCGACCATCACCCGCAGCCCGTTCGCCTCGGCCGCGGCGATCAGAGCGGCGAAGTCCTCCTCGGAGCCCAGCGCCGGGTCGATGGCGCGGTAGTCGCGGATGGCGTAGGGGCTGCCCAGCGATCCCTTGCGGTCCACCTCGCCGATGGGCGAGATCGGCATCAGGTAGAGCACGGTCGCGCCGAGCGCGGCGATCCGCGGAACGTCGGCGGTCACCCCGGCGAGCGTGCCCTCGGGCGTGTGCTGCCGGACGAAGCACTGGTAGATGACGGCGCTGCGGCATTCGGGCGGGGTGTCCAGGGCCATGACAGGAGTCTGGCAAGCAGACGGTCGCGATGCCGGACGCAACCCCCGCGCTTACAGTGGGGCGGGTGACGACTGAGACGACTTCCCTGGCAGCTGGTATCGACACCACGGGTCGCGACCCGTCGGTGCGGCCCCAGGACGACTTCTACCGCGCCTGGAACGGCGCCTGGTTGGACGACTTCGCCATCCCGCAGGACAAGGCGGAGTACGCGTCCTTCACCAAGCTGCACGACGAGGCGCAGGAGCAGCTGAAGGCGATCATCGCCGACCTCGCCGCCGACAAGCCCCCCGTGGAGACCCCTGCGGGCAAGATCGCCACGATGTACGCCGACTTCCTCGACGAGGATGCCCGCAACGCCGCGGGCACCGCTCCCATCGAGCCGCTGCTGGCCCGCGTGGCCGCCGTCGCCGACGCCGACGGACTGGCGCGCCTCTTCGGGGAGTTCGACCGGGACGGCGTGGGCGCGCCGCTCGGCGTGTTCGTGCACCAGGACAACATGGACTCCACGCGCTACCTGCTCGACGTACGGCAATCGGGATTCGGCCTGCCGGACCGCGACTACTACCTCGACGAGCGGTTCGCGGAGACGCTGACCGGGTACCGCGAGCACCTGGTCCGGATGTGGACGCTCGCCGGGCTGCCCGGAGATGCCGCCGATGCCGCGGACCGGATCGTGGCGCTGGAGTCGCGGATCGCCGAGCTGCACTGGGACAAGGTCAGGAACCGCGACCCGCAGGCCACCTACAACCTCATGGCAGTGGCCGATGTCGAGGCCGCGGCCCCCGGCCTGGACTTCTCGGCCTTCCTCGCCGGTGCCGGGGCGCTGGTACGGGTGTCGGAGGTGAACGTCGGGCAGCCCGACTACGTCGCCAACCTGGCCGGCCTGCTCGCTGCAGTGCCGCTGGCCGATTGGCAGGACTACCTGCGCCTGCACATCGTGACCGGGTTCGCCGCGCTCCTGTCCCGCGACCTGGACAAGGCCAACTTCGCCTTCTACGGGACCACGCTGCGCGGTGTGCCCGAGCAGCGGCCGATGTGGAAGCGCGGCGTGGACCTGGTGCAGGGCGCGATGGCCGAGGCGCTGGGCCAGGAGTACGTCGCCCGTCACTTCCCGCCGGAGAACAAGGCGCGGATGCTGGAACTGGTGGACCACCTGCTGGCCGCCTACTCCGACTCGATCGACGGTCTGGACTGGATGACCGAGGCCACGAAGGCCGAGGCCCACGCCAAGCTCGCGACGTTCCGCCCGAAGATCGGATATCCGGACAAGTGGCGCGACTACGCCGGACTGCGGATCGTGCCCGGCGACGTCGTCGGCAACGCGATCCGTTCGGCGCAGTTCGAGCACGACCGGGAGATCGCCAAGCTCGGCGGCCCGATCGATCGCGACGAGTGGTTCATGCCGCCGCAGATGGTCAACGCCTACTACAACCCCGAGATGAACGAGATCGTCTTCCCCGCGGCGATCCTGCAGCCGCCCTTCTTCGACATGGGCGCCGACGACGCGGTGAACTACGGCGCGATCGGGGCCGTGATCGGCCATGAGATCAGCCACGGCTTCGACGACAAGGGCTCGCAGTACGACGGCGAGGGCAACCTGCGCAACTGGTGGACCGACGACGATCATGCGGCCTTCGAGGCGAAGACGCAGGCGCTGGTGGACCAGTACGCGTCCTACGAGCCGGTGGCCGGCCACCGGCTCAACGGCGAGCTCACCCTGGGCGAGAACATCGCCGACGTCTCCGGCCTGGCGGTGGCCTACCGCGCCTACCTGCACTCGTTGCGGGGGCTGCCGGCCCCGGTCATCGACGGGCTGACCGGGGCGCAGCGCTTCTTCGCCGGCTACGCGCAGGTCTGGCGGGCCAAGACCCGTCCCGAGGAGACCATCCGCCGGGTGGCCGTCGACCCGCACTCGCCGCCGGAGTTCCGGGTGCTCGGCGTGCTCGTCAACAGCGACGAGTTCGCCGCAGCCTTCCAGGTGCAGCCCGGCGACGGCATGTGGCGCGATCCGAGCGATCGCGTGCGGATCTGGTAGGAGCGAGCGGCGCGGCGCCTACCCCCGGGACCGGAACCCGTCGAGGACCCGGTCGACGATGGCGGGCGCATCGGTGGGCGCCGGGAGCGGCTCGCCCATCACCAGTCGCAGCATGAGCCGACCCGGGAGCAGCTCCCACAGCAGCTCGCGATCGACGTCGGCGGGCACCTCGCCGCGCGCCACCGCCCGATCCACCATGACGTCGGCGGCCGCCCTGCTGGCTTGCAGCGACGCCCGGAAGAGCGCGGCGAACCGCCCGTCCCGGGTCGCCTCGTGCACCAGGTAGCGGATCAGCGCCGACCCGGCGTCGGAGGAGGCGAAGGCCAGCTCGGCGGCGTAGACCGACGCCATGTCGGTGCGCAGGCGGCCGGTGTCGGGGACGGGGATCTCCTGCAGCATGGTCTGTTCCAGGGCATCGAGCACCAGTGCTTGCTTGTCCTGCCAGTGCCGGTAGACCGTTGCCTTGCCGACCCCGGCGGCGGCCGCCGCCTCGGCGACCGACCAGCCCGCGGCGCCCCGCTGACCGAGCAGGGCCACCGCGGCCTGCAGGATGCGCCGATGCGCGTCGGGATCCAGGGGACGCCCCGGACCCCGACGCGCGTCGTCATCGGCACCGGTCACGGGCGAACCTCGGCGGCCTGCAGCTGCTCCAGCTCCTCGTCCAGGTCTGGTGCATCCACATCGCGACCGTAGCTGGGCATGAAGACGGCGACCACGACGATGCCGAGCACGATGGCCCCCAGACCGAACAGCGTGGTGGTCGTCATCGCGTCGATGAAGGCCTCGCTGGCCGTGGCGACCAGCGCTCCGGCCTGCTCCGGCGGCAGCGTGGCGGCCACGTCGAAGGCGCCCTGCACGTTGTCCCCGGCCGCCGCCGCAGCGTCCGCCGGCAGGTCGCCGGCGGCGTCCGCCATGGCCGCGGAGTAGGCCGAGGCCAGCAGCGAGCCGAGCACCGCCACGCCGAAGGCGCCGCCGACCTGGCGCACGGCATCGTTGACGGCGGCGCCGAGGCCCGCCTTGGCCCGCGGGACGGCCGCCATGATGGCCTCCGTCGCCGGGCCCATCGCGAAGGCGATGCCGAGGGCCATGAGCAGCATCTGGATCGGGATCTGCGGCCAGTAGTCGGTCTCGGTCGTGGTGGAGGCGATGACCGCGAACGCGGCCGCCAGGAAACCGAGCCCGAGGACGGTCGGCCACTTCTCGCCGGTGCGCTTCGCCATCGCCATCGCCAACGGCGATCCGATCACCAGGCCGAACGCGATCGGCAGCATCCGGACGCCGGCTTCCAGGGCCGAGAACCCGAGGATCGCCTGCAGGTAGATCGCCAGGAAGAACACCGTGCCGAACAGGGAGAAGAAGACCAGGGTGATGGCGCCGGCCGGGACGCTGAAGCGGCGGTCGCGGAACAGTCGCAGGTCGAGCATCGGCTCATCGACGCGCAGCTCCCACAGGATGAACGCGGCCATGGCGGTCGCGCCGAGGCCGAACGCGCCCAGCGCCTCCGCCGAGGCCCAGCCCTTCACCGGGCCCTCGATGATGGCGAACACCAGCGAGCTCAGGGCGACGACCGACAGCGCCGCCCCGACACCGTCGATGCGCCCGGCCTCGGCGTCCTTGCTCTCCACCAGCAGGATCGACGCCAGGCCCAGGGTGAGCAGGACCACGGGGACGTTGATGAGGAACACCGAGCCCCACGAGAAGTGCTCCAGCAGCCATCCGCCCAGCGTCGGGCCGATCGCGATGCCGAGGCCCGAGACCGCGGCCCAGATCCCGATGGCGGTCTTGCGTTCCGCCGGGTCGATGAAGGTGTTGGTCAGGATGCTGAGCGTCGCCGGCATCATCAGCGCCGCGCCGACCCCCATGAGGGCGCGGGCGGCGGTCAACGAGGCGGCGTCCCCGGACAGGGCGCCCCAGAGCGAGGCGACCCCGAAGATCACCAGGCCGATGAAGAGCGCCCGACGGCGGCCGTACTTGTCGCCCCAGACGCCGGCCACCAGGATCAGGCCGGCGAAGACCAGGGTGTAGGCGTCGACGATCCACTGCAGCGAGGCGTTGCTGGCGTCGAGGTCGCGCTGCAGGGTGGGCAGGGCCACGTTGAGGATGGTGTTGTCCAGGCCGATGACCAGCAGCGCCAGCGACAGCACGCCGAGGATGAGCCATCGCCTGCGGTGCACCTCGGGGGTGACCGATTGGGCGAGTGCGGGAGCGTTCACGTCGGGTTCTCCATGGGCAGCGATGGTTACGGAACTTTCGGGTTCAGTAACTGTCGTTCCGCAGGCTCCATTCCCCACCTCGGCCTGATGTGCGTCACATCACAGGAGGGGGCGGGGGCGGTCCGTTGCTGGGGGACGGTGCGGATGAGGTTCGGCGTCCGCCCTCGCCGGGGGGCTTCAGGTCCCGCACGCGGCGCGCCAGTTGCGCTCGCCCGCCCGGAGCCAGCGAGACGCGGGCCCGTTCGGGCCGCACGACACGACGGCGGTGCACCAGCGGCGCCAACCTCCCGGCAGCGCCGTCGCCGGGTTCCCGCGCCCAATCGACCGGCTCTGCAGTTGCTCCGCTCGCATCGGAAGCGACAGGATCGGGCCATGGCTCATCCGCGTGCTGGAACCGTTGCCCTCCCCGAGGACCTCGTCGACATCGACGCCCTGCTGCGGGCCTACCAGGATCTGCGCCCCGACGCCGCCGTCGCGGCGCAGCAGGTGTCCTTCGGCACCTCCGGCCACCGCGGGTCCAGCCTGGACGCCGCGTTCAACGACGACCACATCGCCGCGACCACGCAGGCGATCTGCGACTACCGGGCAGGTGCCGACATCCGCGGCCCGCTCTTCCTGGGCCGCGACCCCCACGCGCTGAGCCTGCCCGCGTGGGAGACCGCCCTGGAGGTCTTGGTCGCCAACGGGGTCACCGTGCTCATCGACAGCCGCGACGGGTTCACGCCCACGCCGGCGGTGTCGCACGCGATCCTGCGCGCGAACAACGGGCTGGCCGCCGACGACCCCGCGCGGGCCGACGGCATCGTCGTCACCCCGTCGCACAACCCGCCCCGCGACGGCGGCTTCAAGTACAACCCGCCGGACGGGGGTCCGGCCGGATCCGACATCACCGGCTGGATCCAGAACCAGGCCAACGACTACCTGCGCAACGGCCTGACCGGGATCCGCCGGATTCCGCTGCAGCGGGCCCGAAGCGCGCCGGAGACCACGCCGTACGACTTCCTCGGTCGGTACGTGGAGGACTTGCCGAGCGTCGTGGACCTTGCGGCGATCCGGGACGCCGGTGTGCGGATCGGAGCCGACCCGATGGGCGGGGCGAACGTCGACTACTGGCCCCAGATCGCCGACCGGTACGACCTGGACCTCACGGTGGTGAACCCGGCGGTGGACCCCCAGTGGGCGTTCATGACGCTGGACACCGACGGCAAGATCCGCATGGACTGCTCCTCGCCCAACGCGATGGCCTCGCTCATCGCCAACCGCTCGCAGTACGACATCGCCACCGGCAACGACGCCGACAGCGACCGGCACGGCATCGTGACCCCGGACGCGGGGCTGATGAACCCCAACCACTTCCTCTCCGTGGCGATCCACTACCTGTTCGCCAACCGCCCCGGCTGGCCGGCCGACGCCGGCATCGGCAAGACGCTGGTGTCGTCCTCGATGATCGACCGGGTGGCCGGCGACCTGCACCGGCGCCTGGTCGAGGTGCCCGTCGGCTTCAAGTGGTTCGTGCCCGGACTGCTCGACGGCTCGGTCGCCTTCGGCGGCGAGGAGAGCGCGGGCGCCTCGTTCCTGCGCATGGACGGATCGGTGTGGACCACCGACAAGGACGGCATCATCCTGGCGCTGCTGGCCAGCGAGATCCAAGCGGTCACCGGCCGGTCGCCCTCGCAGCACTACGCCGACCTCACCGACCGCTTCGGCGCACCGTTGTACGCCCGCGTCGACGCCCCGGCGACGCCGGAGCAGAAAGAGGTGCTGAAGAACCTGTCCCCGGACCAGGTGGCGGCCACCGAACTGGCCGGCGACCCGATCACCGCGAAGCTCACACGCGCGCCCGGCAACGACGCCCCCATCGGCGGACTCAAAGTCACCACCGACCGCGGTTGGTTCGCCGCCCGACCCTCGGGCACGGAGAACGTCTACAAGATCTACGCCGAATCCTTCGTCGGTGAGGATCATCTGGCACGCATCCAGGCCGAGGCGCGCGAGGTCGTCAGCGCCGCACTGGACGGCTGACCGACGCGGTCCGACTCCGCCGTGAGCCGGATCGGTGTCCACGGCGTCCACGGCGGTCTGGCCGGGTACCGGGTCGGGTCCGGCGGGCCGGAAGCGGTCGCGCGCAGGTCGGCCTGCCTCGGCAGCCTGGCGATCACGTGCGATCCGCCGCTGGCCCGCCGACCTAGCGCACGGTTCGGCCGAGCCGCGCGAAACCCCGTGCCGCGCGCGGCCCGGCCGGGCCCGCCCGCATCGAGGTTCGACCTGGACCGCGCAGGAGGGACCAGTCGATCTCCGTGCCGTCGAGGAAGACCTCGGTGTCCACGTCGGCGTCGCCGACCTCCACGACGTCGATGTCCTCGCACAGCACCCGGCCATGCCGGCCACGGGCCAGCCGTCACTCCGGCGGTGGCGCTGCGGCGATGCCGTAGCGCGGCTCGGTCATCCATTGCGCCGCCCAGCGCCGCGTCCCGTACTCCACGTGCCACCACTCCGCGGCGTAGCTGATGAAGCCGACCCGAAGCACGGACGAGACCAGCAGCCGCCGCAGATCCCGCGCCAGCGATTGCTCCTGCTCCAGCGCACGGGTGCGGGCCCGCGCGGTGAACTCGTCGAACGCTGTGCCCAGCGCTAGCGGCTGCCCCTGCCAGGTCAGCGTCAGGTCGAAGGTGCCGCCGGTGAGGTGCGGCGGTGGAGTCGCCGGCGACGGGGACGGCGGGCTGACGAACCCGCGCGCCAGGGGGGAGCCGGGACCGTAGAAGTGATCGAAGATGCGCCGCTGCACCGCCAGCGACCGCCAGGCATCGAAGACGGCGATGCCGAAGCCAGGCGGCAGCAGATGCGCGGCCGCGACGAGCCGGGACACGGCGCCGGCCCGGGCGTGACCGACCGGCAGTGCGCCGGGCCAGCCGGCCTTGGAGTACGTCGCGAGGTCGGTGACACGCGGCAGGTGGAGCAGTGGGACCAGCGGCTCGTCCTGACCGGGTGGATTCGCGCCGACAAGGGGCAGATCGTCCGCCGCGAGCGCGTCAGGCAGCGGCCGCACGGCAGGGATGTCCGCAGCCGTGAGTCCGGCCTCGTCCGGGGTGACCGTCGCATCTGGGTAGCCCCGTTCGTCCACCTGGGGATTGTCCGACCGTGCTGCGCTGCCCACCCCCGCACCGTATCGCCGGAGGGGCGCCCGATACGGCGCCACCGGCCAACTGCGAGCGCATCCCCCCATGCAGGCACGCGGGCGGGCGCTCGGTAGGGTCCGGTCACCCGAGGGGCGAGGAGTCCGGTGGCGCAGCTGAGCGAAGTGATGGCATCCGACTGGGCGGAGGCGATGGCGCCGGTGGCCGATCGCGTCGCGTCGATGGGCGACTTCCTCCGTGAGGAGAATGCCGCCGGTCGGGGCTACCTGCCCGCCGGGTCGGACATCCTCCGGGCGTTCACCTATCCGCTCGCGCAGGTCCGCGTGCTCATCGTCGGCCAGGACCCCTATCCCACCCCAGGGCACCCCATCGGACTGTCCTTCGCGGTCGCTCCGGACGTGCGGCCGCTGCCCGGCAGCCTCCTCAACATCTGCAAGGAACTCGTCGCGGACCTCGACGTGCCGCCTCCGTCGAACGGGGATCTGCGCCCCTGGGCCGAGCACGGAGTCATGCTGTTGAATCGCGTGCTGACCGTCCAGCCCGGCAAGCCTGCCAGCCACCGCGGCAAGGGGTGGGAGGCCATCACGGCGCAGGCGATCACCGCCCTGGTGGAGCGCGGCGGGCCGCTAGTGGCGATCCTGTGGGGCCGCGATGCGCAGTCGCTGCGGCAACCCCTGACCGACGGCGGGGTCGCCTGCCTGACCAGCCCGCACCCCTCGCCGCTGTCGGCGTCGCGGGGCTTCTTCGGCTCGCGGCCGTTCAGCCGAGCCAATGCGCTCTTGGTCGAGGCTGGCGCGGCGCCCGTGGACTGGCGACTGCCGTAGCGGGCTAGGAGCGCCGGTGACGAACACCGACGCCGAAGATCTCTTCGTGGGCAACGACCTGGGCCTGGCCGCGCCCACCGGGTCGCGGCCTTGACCAGCCGACGCCTCCGGGCCGAAGTGCGTGACGCTCGGACGCCGTTCGGCTGGGCGCGGCGAGGCGGTCGTCTTCCTCTGCTCGGCCCGAGTCCGTCTACCAGGCCCTTGCCTGGTCTGCCTGCCCCAACCAGGCGGTCAACTCGCCGAACACCATGTCCGGGTCGGATCGCAGCTGCCACGACGGGACGGTGAGGACGTGAGCGCCCGTTGCGCGCGCAAGGGCACTGGTCCGCAGCGTGTCCTCGGCCGCCCGTTCCGGGGCGTCGTGGCCGGAACCGTTGATCTCGACGATGAGCAGGCTGCCGTCGGGGAGGTCAAACTCGGCGTCGGTGCAGCGAGCCCGGCCACTGGCGTCTCGGCGACGCGTCTGCATGCGGGGCTCGGGCAACCCTCGGCGCCGGCACTCGCGCCGGAAGTCGAGCTCCGGCATCGACGTCGCACCGTTGGCCGCCTCCCCGAGGATCTCGCCGATGAACCGACGGCGGCGCAGACGCGGCCGGCCATCGAGGTGCGTCAGCAGCTCACGGGCGGTGGCCAGACCTTGTTGCACAGCGCTGAGCAGGAAGAACGCGGCCTGGCGATCGCTCATCGCCCATGCTGCGGCGTCAAGCACGCTGCGCACCGCCGATGTCCGTGCCACGCCGTCGACGGTGGTGTCACCCGCCACGGCGTATCGAGGTCGAATCCAGCGGGGAAGAGTCCGACCGGAGAGATGGGCGTGAGGAAGCACCAGCACATCGGTCCAATCGCCGTCGCCGCCGTCCCAGCCGTGTTCGATCATGCTGGCCAGGCCGCCGAGGACCGCCGCAGGTCCGAGTTCCAGGGGCGCTGCCATCCGGAGCTGGGACGGCTCCGGATCGCTCGGCAGCGCCAGCACGGTTCGTGGTGTGAGTCGTTGCCAGAGCCCGGTGCCGACCTCGCGGCGGATCGTTCGCTGGCTGAGTCCGAGTTCGTCTGCCTGCCAGGTGCCGAACACCCAGCGTTGGTTGCGCAGCATTACCAGGGCGAGTGGCGAGAGACGGTGCAGCATCCGATCAGGCTCCTGCGCCCTCGCTCGGGGAGGCGCCGCAACAACGGCGACCTGTGGGGCCTCGCTGGTATGCGTGAGCCTGTGGATCTTCCGAAGTGCTGCGCCGGGGTGTCCACGCCGGGGCTTCGGAGGTTCTCCGACGGTGGTGGGGGGCTGGTCGGGAGGTGGTGCGGCGATCTTCCGAAGTGCTGCGCCGGGGTGTCCACGCCGGGGCTTCGGAGGTTCTCCGACGGTGGTGGGGCGGCTGGTCGGGAGGTGGTGCGGCGATCTTCCGAAGTGCTGCGCCGGGGTGTCCACGCCGGGGCTTCGGAGGTTCTCCGACGGTGGTGGGGGGCTGGTCGGGAGGTGGTGCGGCGATCTTCCGAAGTGCTGCGCCGGGGTGTCCACGCCGGGGCTTCGGAGGTTCTCCGACGGTGGTGGGGGGCTGGTCGGGAGGTGGTGCGGCGATCTTCCGAAGTGCTGCGCCGGGGTGTCCACGCCGGGGCTTCGGAGGTTCTCCACGGCGAGCCTGCGGCGTGGAGCAGCATCTGCGGAGGGACGCCGTGCGGCTCGATGTTGGCGAAGGAACCGATCGCTGCGAACCGTGAGTCGAGCACCCGAGCGCAGTCCTTCGCGGGTTGAGTGGGGGCGACACCGCGGCCAGACAACTACGCTGGCCCCCATGAACCATGAGTCCCACTGGTGGCGAAACGCCGTGGTGTATCAGATCTACCCACGCTCGTTCGCCGACGGCGACGGCGACGGGACGGGCGATCTCAAGGGCATCACCGAGCACATGGACTACCTGGCCGCGCTTGGGGTCGACGCCCTGTGGCTGGGGCCGTTCTTCAAGTCCCCGCAGGTCGACCACGGCTACGACGTGTCCGACTACCGCGAGGTCGACCCACTGTTCGGTACCCTGGCCGACTTCGATGCCCTGATCGCGGCCGCGCACGACCGCGGGATCCGCGTCACCGTTGACTTCGTGCCGAACCACACCTCTGACCAACATGCCTGGTTTCAGGAGGCGGTGGCCGCCGGGCGCGGCAGCCCGGAGCGCGACCGCTACCTCTTCCTCGACGGCGCTGGCCCCGAGGGCGAGCTGCCGCCGAACAACTGGAAGAGCGTGTTCGGCGGCCCGTCGTGGACGCGGGTCCCCGACGGCCAGTGGTACTACCACCTGTTCGCCCGCGAGCAGCCAGACCTCAACTGGCGCAACCCCGAGGTCCTCGAGGAGTTCGTCGACGTCTTGAAGTTCTGGCTCGATCGCGGCGTCGACGGCTTCCGGATCGATGTTTCCGACGCGTTGATCAAGGATGTCGACTTCCCGGACACCGAAAGCGGCGAGCCGCTCATCCCCAAGGACGAGTCCTCGGGCGTGCACGACATCTACCGCGCCTTCCGGCGCCTCTTCGACTCCTACGACCACGATCCGATGGCCGTCATCGAGACCGGCGCCCCGGACGAGGTCGTCGCACTCTTCCTGCGGCCCGACGAGATGCAGTTGGCCTTCAACTTCCGCTTCGTGAAGGCAGGTTGGCAGGCCGATCGGCTCAGACTGGCGATCGATGAGTCGATGGCCGCCAACGCCGAGGTGGGCGCACCGACCACGTGGGTCATCGACAACCACGACACGCCTCGTTCGGTGACACGCTACGGGGCGATGGTCGAACTTGCAGGGGAGTACGTTCCAGGCACCATGAACACCGGGCCGGACGGCGAAGTCGATATCGAGCTCGGGCTGAGGCGCAGTCGCGCGATGGCGCTGCTGCTGCTGGCGCTGCCGGGTTCGGCCTACCTGTACAACGGCCAGGAGTTGGGGCTGGAGAACATCGACGACCTGCCCGAGGACGTGCTGCAGGACCCGATCTGGGAGCGGTCCGGGCACACCAATCGCGGCCGGGATGGCTGCCGGATACCGATGCCGTGGTCCGGGCAGGCGCCTCCGTTCGGTTTCACGACCGCCGAGCCGTGGCTGCCGGTGCCGCAGCGCTGGGTGGCCAAGACGGTGGAGCGGCAGGAGCAGGACCCCGACTCCTTGCTGGCCGTCTATCGCCGCGCCATCCTCGCCCGGCGCTCACTGCCGGGCGAGGAAATGCAGTGGCTGCCCGATGGCCCAGACGTCCTGCACTTCCGACGCGGTCCGGTGGAGGTCCTGGTGAATCTCGGTGAGGAGCCGGCGGTGCTGCCCAGCGGTCGGATCGTCGTTGCGAGCGAGCCCGTTGCGGATCGCCTCCTGCCGACCGACGCTGCCGCGTGGGTGGAGACCGTCTGATCGTGGAATACCTGCCTACTCCGTGGGGTTGATGCATGAAAGCTCAACGAACGGAGCATGAATGCCTATCGACGCCATCGCTCAGCGCCGCAGCCCTCGCGCATTCGACCCTGACGCTGCGCTTGCGGAGGGCGAGCTCACCGAGCTGCTGGAAGCGGCGCGCTGGGCCCCCAGCGCGCACAACCGCCAGCCGTGGGCGTTCCTGGTCGGCCGCCGCGGGGATGCGAGCTTCCAGCGCATCGCTGGCACCCTGATGGACAGCAACCGGCGCTGGGCGCCGAAGGCGTCGGCGCTGCTGGTGGCTATGGTCGACAACGAGCACGCCGCGGCCGCGACGTCCCCCGGTCGCGCCTATGAGTTGGGTCTCGCCGTCGGCCAGTTGGGAGTGCAGGCGGAGGCGATGGGCCTGATCACCCACCAGATGGCCGGCTTCCGCTCCGACGAGCTCAGTGCGGCGTTCGCGTTGCCAGCAGCATTGCGACCGATGGTGGTCATCGCGGTCGGTCGACCCGGCGATCCGGACCGGCTTCCCGAGGATCTGCGCCTGCGCGAGCGCGCCGCACGGGTGCGACGTCCCCTGGGGCAGTGGGTATCGACCGAGGAACGGGACGACGCCCTGGCCGTGCCGGCCGCGTGATCATGGGGCGAATGATGAGTGAATTCTGCCGCCAATCCCTACTCGGCGGGTCAGGCCCGACATAATGGCCGCATGACCGTCGCTGACCCGATCATGCGGGGACACCTCGAGCACGTGGTCAACGCGCTGGTGAACGAGACCAATGGATCGGTCAGGAGGAGCGCGATTCGTGAGGTTGTCTACGACGCCTACGAAGAGATCGCGCCGGGGGCCAAGTTCGAGCAGTTCATCCCCATTCTGGCGATGCGCCAGGCGCGCCTGCTGCTGAAAGCCAAGGAGTACTCGCAGGGCAGGAAGCCCAAGGACTTCACCGGGGTCCTGCTCGTCTGCGGGACGAATGCGGGACGGTCGCAAGTGGCTGCCGCACTCCTGCGCTTCTACGCCCCGGGCCGGCTGGATGTCGTGTCCGCCGGTCAGGATCCCGCTGAGGAGACCAACCCGGAGGTCATCGCCTTCATGCGGGAGAGGGGCGTCGAGCTCACCGACTACCCGAAGCGGCTCCGGCCGGAGTTCGTCGATCTGGCCGACTACATCATTTTCGTCGGATCGAACGACGCCGAGGTCCCGGCGGACAAGGACACCGAGCGCTGGCCGATCCCCCACATGACTGGGCTGGACCGCGCGGAGATGCGCGAGGCGATTATCGGGATCGATACCCGCGTCCGGGCCTTCCTCGCCCGCGTTCTGCCGGAGGCGAAGATCCCGCCGTCGATATTCGAGCGTCGCGCGTAAGGACGCCGAAGCAGTCGAGCTCGATCCTCCCGCGCAGCACCGTTCCCGGACCTGGAGGACGAGGTCCGCCCCCTGCCCCGCTCGTGCTAGTCCGCAGCGCCGGCTGTGGCGTCGGCCGTGGCTGTCTGAGGGGGCGCTGGGTCCTTCGGCGTGGCCGTCGGTGCCTGGTCGGTCGGTGTTGCCCGAGTCGCTCCGCTCGGCGACGGCGTTGCGGTGGTGGCCCCGGCGGGTTCGGTCGGCCGACCGGTCGTCGCCGCTGATGGTGCGGGCGTGCCGGGTGTCGCCGTGGCCGTTGGGCTCGGTGCCTGCGCCGTCGGGGACGCCGCCGGTGCTGAGGGGCTGGCAGTCGGCGTGGTCGCCGTGTCGGCCTGGGGGTGGCCGTCGGGGACGCAGCCGGTGCTGAGGGGCTGGCGGTCGGCGTGGTCGCTGGTGTCGGCCTGGGGGTGGCGGCCGCGGACGGCGACGGGGTGGGCGGCTTCGGCGTCGGGATCGTGGCGCCCGGTGATGGCTGAGTGCGGCTGAGGTCGACGGTGCCCGGCAGCCCGCGCTCGTCGTAGCGGCCGTTCATGGGGCCGGGGGTGCTGCTGTACAGGCCGGCGACGATGCCGGTTTTGTATGCGCAGACCCAGGGTGCCCAGCCGCGGTTGTCGTAGATGGTGCGGGCGGCGCGGACGTTGGTCTCGGCGTCGAGGGCGAGCTGCTGGGCCTCGGCGGTGGTGGTGAAGGCGGCGCCGATGCGGCGCAGGCCGCCCTGGAGGGTGCCGCCGTCGTTGAGCTGGAAGACCCCCCAGTCGGTGGTGCCGTTGCTGTTGGTGGCGCCGACGGCGTTGGAGTGGCCGGATTCGCAGCGCGCCACCGCCATCGCATTGCCGACCTGATCGGTCGGGAAGTGCTCGACGACGAGGGCGAGGACTGCCTCGGTGTGGATGCTCGGGCCTGGTCGGTAGGCGATCTTCAGGACAGCCTCGCTGTCCGGGGTCGGCCCAGTCGAGGTCGTCTCGGGAGCGGGCGTCTCCTCCTCACCGGGTACGGCCGAGGCGCTCGGCGAGGGTGTCGTCTCACCCGCGAGCCGGACCCTGGGCGGGTACTCCGGCACGTCCACCGCGGCTTGGGCCGACAGCAGCCTCTCGCCGGCCGAGGTCGCCGCCTCCGCGGTCATGCCAGTGCCATTCGGCGCGTTCGGGTCGCCCAACTCGGTCGAGGCGAAGGCCGTCGTGGCCATCAGCGCCAGACCGGCGCTGATGATGAGGCCGCGGTGCGCCGAGCGTCGCGCGCTATCCAAAGGTCGCCTCCGCTGCAGTGCGTTCCAGAACCCTGACACGCGGGCGGGGCAATGGCAACAGGGCGAGCGGCCGACAGACGAGTTGCTCGGGATTGCGGTGACAGACGCGAAACGGCGTGGCACCCGCGGTGCGGCCGGCGTCCCCGGCAGCAACGACGCACGCCCGCACGCCCGCACGCCCGCACGCCACGAAGGGGCGGAGCAGGCTACGGGTCGGATCGCCGGGGAGGGATGGCTGGGACAGCGGTGATCCTGCCGAGTCCGCCCTGCCCGAGCTGCGGCCCTCCATGGAGCGCTGCACCTGCGCCGCTGCTACTGCCCGGCCGGCTCGTCCTGCGCCAGCGGCGGAGTAGCCGGCGCGGGCTCTGGGAGCGCGTTCGGTAGCCACTCGGGGCTCGGGCTCGGGTGCCGGAGTCGGTGTTGGCGCAGCCGGCGTCGGTGTCGGAGGAGTCGGAGGAGCCGGTGTCGGAGGAGTCGGAGTCGCGGAGCCGGAGTCGGTGGAGCCGGCGCGGGCGTGGGCCGCGGCGTCACAGGGGCCGAGGGCCCAGGCGATGACGGACGGGGTGTCGCGGAGACCGGCTGCGGCGTGGCGGCTACGTCGGCTTGCTGGACGGCAGGGGCCGTGAACGGGGTGGTGCTGAGCCCGCGCTCGTCGTAGCGGCCGTTCATGGGGCCGGGGGTGCTGCTGTACAGGCCGGCGACGATGCCGGTTTTGTATGCGCAGACCCAGGGTGCCCAGCCGCGGTTGTCGTAGATGGTGCGGGCGGCGCGGACGTTGGTCTCGGCGTCGAGGGCGAGCTGCTGGGCCTCGGCGGTGGTGGTGAAGGCGGCGCCGATGCGGCGCAGGCCGCCCTGGAGGGTGCCGCCGTCGTTGAGCTGGAAGACCCCCCAGTCGGTGGTGCCGTTGCTGTTGGTGGCGCCGACGGCGTTGGAGTGGCCGGATTCGCAGCGCGCCACCGCCATCGCATTGCCGACCTGATCGGCTGGGAAGTGCTGCTTCACCAGGGCGAGCACCTGGGAGGTGCCGACCGACGCGCTGGCCTGCACCACCGCGGCGACGGCCGCAGCGGGATCAGCTGCGGGGATCGGCGCGGGCTCCGGCTCCGGGTTGGGCAGCAGTGCTCCGAGCATGCTGAGGGTGTGCGAGGGAGTGCTGGCGTACGCTAGCGACGTCTCCGTCGGTGCGGATCCAGCCGCTCCGGTGAGGAGCGCGACCGCAATCACAGCGATGGCGACGCCGCTGGCCAACCCTGCCCGGGCAGCGTCGTGTGGTTTCTCCATGTCCCCTCCCGATCTTGAGTATGGGAGACAACTGCGACATTCATGAAATCGTGCTGGGATGTGGCCGGGCGGTGGCTCTCCGGGCCCGCAGCGGTGGGATCGGAGGGGTTGGACCAGTACCGAGCGCCCGCCGGCGTCGCGGCTCGCTCGGAACGCCATGCCGTGATCGGATCGAGGGAGAAGGGCGGTGGCGGTGGGATTCGAACCCACGGTGGAGTTGCCCCCACACACGCTTTCGAGGCGTGCTCCTTTGGCCGCTCGGACACGCCACCGCCTATGAGGGTACCTGTCCGGTGAGTCGGCTGGGAAATCACACCCCGCCGCGGCGCTCGGCGAAGAAGGTCTGCAGCGCGGCACGGCATTCGGCCTCAAGAACACCGCCCACGACCTCACAGCGGTGCGGCAGTCGAGGATCCCGCAACAGGTCGAAGTGCGAGCCAGCGGCACCGTAGTCCGCGTTCCAGGCTCCGAAGACCACGCGAGACACGCGGGCCGCACCGGCGGCACCGGCACACATCGGGCACGGCTCGAGGGTGACGGCCAGCGTGCAGCCGTCCAGCCGCCAGGTCGCCAGCGCGGCCGCAGCCTCCCGCAGCGCAACGACTTCGGCATGGGCGGTGGGATCGTGCCGAAGGGCGCGCTGGTTCCATCCCCGCCCGATCACCGCGCCCGCGGCATCCAGGACGACCGCGGCGACGGGGATGTCTGCCGCATCCGAGCCGTGCTCGGCGAGCACGCCCAACGCCGTCCGCACTGCGTGTTGCGCCTCCGGTGTCGCGTGCACCAGTCCAGTATCCCGCTGCCCGTCGTCCTCGTTGCGGCCGACGGTGTGGCTAGGCTCCCAGACATGCGGACGCTCATCGCCGACCACCCGCTCATCGACCACAAGTTGACCCTGCTGCGCGACGAGGCCACGCCGACGCCCGTCTTCACCGCGCTGGTCGACGAACTGGTGACCCTGCTGGCATACGAGGCCACCCGTGGCCTGACCACGGAACCGATCGAGGTCCGCACGCCGATCATGACGGCCCGAGGATCGCGGCTGGCCGGGCCCCGGCCGATGGTCGTGCCGATCCTGCGTGCCGGCCTGGGGATGCTGGACGGGATGCGGCGGCTGCTCCCGCAAGCCGAGGTCGGTTTCTTGGGCATGGTGCGCGACGAGGCATCGCTGGTAGCGCACACCTACGCCGACCGGCTGCCGAGCGATCTCAGCGGACGGCCGGTCTTCCTGCTCGACCCGATGCTGGCCACGGGCGGCACCCTGGTCGCCGCCATCGAACTGCTGCTGCAGCGCCACGCCCATGACGTGACGGTCATCTGCCTGCTCGCCTCGCCGGAGGGCCTGCACCGTCTGCAGGACACCTTCGCCGACCGCGGGGTGGGCGTCACCTGCGTGTGCGCGGGACTCGACGCGCGCCTCAACGACCAGGGGTACATCGTCCCGGGTCTCGGCGATGCCGGCGACCGGCTCTACGGTGTCATCTGATGCTGACCCTGACGCGCCGCCTGGCCCCGCTCGCCGCAGTCCTCGCCCTGGCAGCCTGCGGCGGGTCGGACACCGGACAGGATTCGACGACACGGGCCCCGAGCCCGACACCGAGCCCTTCTTGCCAGTCGAGGGACGCCGTGGCCGATATGCCGCTCGACACGCGGCTGCGCCAGTTGCTCTTCGCCGGCGTCTTCACGGGGGAGCCCGACCCGATGGCCAGCGCAACGGCGGCGGTCAATGCCGGTGTGGGCGGTATCAACTTCCTCGGCAACGACCCGGAGGTCTACGCCAACGGCGAGCTGGCCGACGTCACCGCCGCCGGTGGTGCCATGCCGCCGTTCCTGGCCGTCGACCAGGAGGGCGGTCGGGTGCAGCGCCTGCGCGACCTCATCGGCTCGCAGCCGTCCGCTCGCGAGATGGGTGCGACGTTGTCGTCGATCGGGGTGGAGCAGCTGGCGGCGACGACGGGTGCGGCGATGGCCGACCTCGGCTTGACCATGGATCTCGCGCCGGTGGCTGACGTCAGCGATCAGCCGGACGACGCCGTGATCGGGGATCGGGCCTTCTCCGACGATCCCGAGCAGGTGGCGGTCTACGCCGGGGCCTACGCCGACGGCCTGCGAGCGGAGGGCATCATTCCGGTGCTGAAGCACTTCCCCGGGATCGGGTCGGCCTCCGGCAACACCGATTTCGAGCCCGCCACCTCGCCGCCGCTAGCGGAGCTGCAGCAGAGCGATCTGCTGCCCTACGAGCGGCTGCTGGTCTCGGAGCCGGTGGCGGTGATGATGGGGACCGCGGTCGTGCCCGGCCTCACCGACGGCGAGCCCGCGGGCCTGTCCGCTGCCGCTGTGGACCTGCTGCGTGACGACCTCGGCTTCGACGGGGTTGTGATGACCGATTCGCTGTCCGGGGCGGCGGTGGAGTCCCTGTACTCGCTCCCCGAGGCCGCCGAACGCGCGCTCCTCGCCGGCGTCGACATGGTGCTGTGGGATAGCAGCGGTGAGATCCAATCCATCGTGGATCGCTTGACCGAGGCGGTCGAGTCCGGCCGTCTCGCTGAGGAGCGGGTGAACGAAGCCGTTGCCCGCGTCCTGGCGTTGAAGGGGATCGACGCCTGCGAGCTGACCGCGGAGCAGTAACGCGACACCCGCGCGCCCCGCTACCGCACGCCGGGCGTTGATCGTCGCGAATTCTGGCTCCAGCACGGGAATTCGTAGCGATCAACGCGCTGCCGGGCGGGGCGGGGGGCGATGCCGGGCGGGGCGGGCGGCGCTGCCGGCGGGCGGCGCTGCCGGGCGGGGCGGGCGCTGCCGGGCGGGCGCTGCCGGGCGGGCGCTGCCGGGCGGGGCGGGGGGCAGATGCGGCGCCGCAGTCGGCCGCACGACGAACGAACCGCCGCGCCCCCGGGTCACGTCCGGCGGGCGCGGCGGTCGCAGTGCCGCACGGGGGCGGCTACAGGGCCTTGATCGCGGTGACGACCTTGTTCAGGGAGTCCTTGGCGTCGCCGAAGAGCAGCGTCGTCTTCGGGTCGAACAGGAGCTCGTTCTCGATGCCGGCGAACCCGGGCCGCATGGAGCGCTTCAGGAAGACGACCTGCCGCGGCCTGGTTGACGTCGAGGATCGGCATCCCGTAGATCGGAGCGCTGGGATCGGTCTTCGCCGCTGGGTTCACCACGTCGTTCGCGCCCACCACGAGGGCGACGTCGGCGTCGGGGAACTCGGGGTTGACGTCGTTCATCTCCTTGAGCTGCTCGTAGGGCACGTTCGCCTCGGCCAGCAGGACGTTCATGTGGCCGGGCATGCGACCGGCGACCGGGTGGATCGCGTAGTCGACCTCGATGCCGCGCTCGGTGAGCAGATCGGCCAGCTCGCGCAGCGTGCTCTGCGCCTGCGCCACGGCGAGCCCGTAGCCGGGCACCAGGATGACCTTGTTCGCGTAGCCGAGCATGATCGCCACGTCCTGCGGCGAGCCCGAGCGGACCGGACGATCCGAGGCCGTACCCCCGCCTGCGGTGGTGGGCCCGGCGAAGGCGCCGAACAGGATGTTCGTGATCGGCCGGCCCATGGCCGAAGCCATGAGTTGGGTGAGCAACGTGCCCGCTGCGCCGACGAGCGTGCCGGCGATGAGCAGCAGCACGTTGCCCAGCACGAAGCCGGAGGCGGCCACCGCCAGGCCGGTGAACGCGTTCAGCAGCGAGATGACGATCGGCACGTCGGCGCCGCCGACGGGCAGGACGAAGAGCACGCCCAGCACGAGGGACACGAGCATGAGGGTCATGAGGACCCAGCTGGGTCCGTCCGCCATCAGCCAGGCAGCCAGCCCGAGCGCGATGACCGCCAGGCCGGGTGTGAAGAACTGCGCGCCGGGCAGCACGACCGGCCGGGTGGCGACGAGTTCCTGCAGCTTCAGGAAGGTCACGATCGAACCGGAGAACGACACCGAGCCGATGATGACGGTGAAGACCGTGGCACCGAGCTCGAACAGTGTCGGGATCGCTGATGTGCAGGTACTCGATGACCGCGACCAGTGCTGCCGCGCCGCCTCCGACGCCGTTGAACAGCGCCACCATCTGCGGCATCTGCGTCATCTTGACCCGTCGGGCGGCGATGACGCCGACCAGGCTGCCGGCCGCCACGCAGGCCAGGATGAGGAGCAGGTTGTCCAGTTCGTAGTTGCTGAAGAAGACCACGACGGAGGCCACGAGCGCGCCGACGGCGCCCAGGAGGACGCCCCTGCGCGCGGACTTGGGGCTCGAGAGGCCCTTCAGGGCCAGGATGAACATCACCGCAGCGGCGAGGTTGGCCAGCTGCGCCCAGGTTGGGATCATCACGACGCGTCCTTTCCGGACTCCACAGCGGGCTTCTTCTCGCGCGGCTTGAACATCTCGAGCATCCGGTCGGTCACGACGAAGCCGCCGACGAGGTTGATCGTCGCCAGCACCACGGCGATCGCGGCGAGGATCAGCTCCAGGGCTCCCTCCGCCTGGCCGGCCACGATGATGGCGCCGACCAGGACGATGCCGTGGATGGCGTTGGCGCCGGACATCAGCGGCGTGTGCAGCACCGCCGAGACCTTGCGAGATGACCTCGTAGCCGACGAAGCAGCTCAGGATGAAGATCGTCAGGAGCGCGACCCCGCCGTAGCCGTTGGCGGCGGCGTCGGATGCCGGCACTGCGGCGAATCCCAGCGTCATCTCAGTTCCCTTCGTCGGAGGCTCGCGGTGCGGGGTGCAGCTCCTCGGTGGCGTCGGTGGTCGGGGTCAGGCCGAGCGCCTCGATTGCGGCCGGGTGGCGCACCGTGCCGTTGAGCACCACCGCGCAGCCCTCGATGATCTCGTCGTGGGATCGAGCGCGAGCGCGCTGTCGGTCGTGATGAGTCCCAGGACGGCCAGGACGTTCATCGCGTAGAGCTGCGAGGCGTGCACGGGCATCGAGCTCGGCACGTCCTTGCCGCCCCAGATCGTCACCCGGCCGTCGGTCAGGACCTCTTCGCCCGGGCACCGAGCCCTCGACGTTGCCGCCGGTTTCGGCCGCGAGGTCCACCACGACCGACCCCGGGCGCATCGCGTCGACCATCTCGGAGGTGACCAGCAGCGGGGCGCGCCGGCCGGGCACGGCCGCGGTCGTGATCAGCACGTCGGCCCCGGCGACGTAGGGGGTCAGCAGCTCCTGCTGGCGCTTGGCGCGTTCTTCGCTCATCTCGCGGGCGTAGCCGCCGCTGCCGGCCACGGTCTCCAGATCCAGGGTGATGAACTTGCCGCCCATCGACTTCACCTCGTCGGCGCTGGCGGGGCGCACGTCGTACGCGGAGACCACGGCACCGAGGCGCTTGGCGGTGGCGATGGCCTGCAGGCCCGCGACGCCGGCTCCGAGCACGAGGACCTTCGCCGGCGGGATCGTGCCCGCGGCGGTCATGAACATCGGGAAGAAGCGCGGCAGCAGACCGGCGCCGACCTCGGCGGCCCGGTAGCCGGCCACCAGGGCCTGCGAGGTCAGGGCGTCCATCGACTGGGCCCGCGAGATGCGGGGCAGGAGGTCGAACGACAGCGCGGTGCCGCCGCGGTCGGCGACCGCCGCGATCGTCGCGGTGTCGGCTCCCGGTGAGAGGAAGGAGATGGTGATCGCGCCGTCGTGCAGGTGCGCGGCGTGGTCGGGGTCCAGCGGTCGCACGGTTGCCACGACGTCGGCCCGCGCCAGGGCGTCGGGTACGTCGGCGGCCGTCACGATGCTCGCGCCGGCCTCCTCGTAGGCCGCGTCGTCGGCGTAGGCGGCCATGCCCGCGCCCGATTCCACCGCGACCTCGTAGCCGAGCTTGCCGATCTTGGCCGCCACATCGGGCAGGCATGCGACACGTTGCTCGCCAGGCCGCTGTTCCTTGGGGATGAACACGCGCACGGTTGCCTCCAGGCGCACCTGTCGCAGCGGAGCGCAGTCCTTCGGATCGCCCCCACTGCGCGGACTCTCTTGTTACTGAAGAGTAACGAGGGGCCGTTCGGCCTCCGAATGGCACCCCCATCGCCGCTGCGGCGGGTGGGAGCGGCAGCGGCTCGCGGGAGAGAAGTTGGGGCAGACGCAGTCACGAACGACTCTGCCTGGGCAGTATGGGGGGATGCTGACGCTTGCGATTGACTGCGGCGGCACCGGCATCAAGGGCTCGGTGCTCAATGACGAAGGTGCGATGATCGCCAAGCGCATCCGGGTCAAGACCCCCTACCCGCTGCCCCCGGCACGGTTCGTCGGTGTCTTGGGCGAACTCGCCCGACGGCTGCCGGTCGCGCAGCGGGTGACGGTCGGGATGCCGGGAATGATCCGTCACGGCACGGTTGTGGCGACGCCGCACTACACGACCAAGCGCGGACCGCACTCCACCGTGGATCCCGAGTTGGAGCGGGCGTGGCGGGGCTTCGACGTCAAGCAGGCGCTGGAGTCCGAACTGCGTCTGCCCACGCTGGTGCTCAATGACGCGGAAGTGGCAGGCGCTGGCGCCGTCAGCGGCTACGGCTTCGAGGTGATGTTCACCCTCGGGACCGGCCTCGGCAACGCGATCTTCGACAACGGCGTCCTGCTGCCGCACCTGGAGATCTCCCGCTCGCCGATCCGCCGGGGCCGGCTGTACGACGAGTACATCGGGGACAAGAACCGCAAGCGCCTCGGGCAGACGGCCTGGTCGCTGCGGGTGCGCGACGCCATCCTCGGCCTGAAGCCGATGCTGCAGTGGGACCAGCTCTATCTGGGCGGCGGGAACTCCGTGAAGGTGCTGCCGCGACACCTCGCGGCCCTGGGCCCGGGCGTCACCGTCGTGTCGAACGATGTCGGCATCATCGGCGGCGTCAAGGCGTGGGAGGTCTCGCACCTGCGGGCGAGCCCGGCCAACGCGGTCGCCGGTCGGGAGAGTGCCGAGGCCCTCGAGCGGCTGATCGACGGCCTGTTGGACACCGAGGACGATCCCGACGTCGTCGGCGGCCCGACGTCCTGACCGGAGGACCACGCCCGGCGGGCGGCTCTCGCCGGGCTGCGCGGGTCGGGCGCAGCATGGCGGAGGATGCGGGATTCGAACCCGCGAGGGGTTGCCCCCAACACGCTTTCCAAGCGTGCGCCCTAGGCCTCTAGGCGAATCCTCCACCGGCAGGTTACGCGAATCGCAGGGGTAGTCGGAAATCGCGCCGACGGGCGACCGCGTGGCGCGCGGCAACCGGGTGTTCCGGCTGCCCCACCGGGCGATCGACGGTTGATCGCGATGGCCCGCACCGCGGCCGATGGCCTACACTGAGACCCGACCCCTCGTGCGGCGTTATCTCGCTGAACTCCCCCAGGGCCGGAAGGCAGCAAGGGTATGTGAGCTCTGACGGGTGTGCGGGGGGTCCCTTGCTGCCCGGGCGCGCACCGGCCCCGGACGCCGCGCACCCCTGGCTTGCCGCCGCAGCGCGACGTAGAGTGACGGTACCGCCGCGAGAGGGGACCGCGATGCCGCAGCCGACCGGGCCGTCCGCCCCGCACGACACCGCGGTCCTGCCTGGATCGCCGGGCTGGCACGACACCGCGGTACTGCTGCCCGGTCGCCCCGCCGTGGCACCGGGCTGGTATGGCGACCCCTACGATCCCGTCGGCCTGCGGTACTGGGACGGGTTCGGCTGGACCAACCACTGCAGCGCGCCGGGCGGGCGGCCCGCGCCCGTCGCCCGCCCGCGCCGAAGCGTCCTGCTCGGGTTCGTGTTGGCCTGCTGCTTCGGCGGCCTGGCCCTGCCCTACGCCTTGCCGCTGCCGTGGTGGGCGCGGTTGGCGATCGCCGTGGTCGTGGCCGCCGCACTGGGCTGGTGGCTCCTGCTCGTCGTGCCGCTGACCTGGCCGTTCGCGCTGGTGGCGGTCCCGGTGCTGACTGCCCTGGGCAACCCGCGCCGTCGCTAGCCCACGGGTGCGGCGGATCGTGCCGCCGGTCGGGCTTACGCTTGCCGGGTGACGTTGGCCCTCTATCGTGCGTATCGGCCCGGAACCCTCGCGGAAGTCGTCGGCCAGGACCATGTGACCGCGCCGCTGCGTCGCGCCCTGAGCACCGGCCGGGTGCACCACGCGTACCTGTTCAGCGGGCCGCGGGGCTGCGGCAAGACCTCGACCGCCAGGATCCTGGCCAGGTCCCTCAACTGCGAGCAGGGCCCGACCCCCGACCCGTGCGGGGAGTGCGACAGCTGCGTGGCGCTGGCGCCCAACGGGCCGGGGTCCGAGGACGTCATCGAGCTCGACGCGGCCAGCCACGGCGGGGTGGACGACACCCGTGAGCTGCGGGAGCGCGTCATCTACAGCCCCGCCCGATCCCGGTACCGCGTCTACATCATCGATGAGGCGCACATGGTGACGACACAGGGCTTCAACGCCCTGCTGAAGGTCATCGAGGAGCCGCCGGACTACGTCCGCTTCATCTTCGCCACCACCGAGCCGGAGAAGGTGCTCGGCACGATTCGCAGCCGGACCTTCAACTACGCCTTCCGCCTGGTGTCCGCCGGCGCGCTCAGCGCACACCTGGCCGCGATCTGCCAGGCGGAGGACGTGCCGTACGACGAGGCCGTGCTGCCGCTCATCGCCAAAGCGTCTGGCGGCAGCGTTCGCGACGCGCTGAGCATCCTCGGCCAGCTCATCGCGGGCTCCGGCGACGACGGCTTGACCATGGACGTGGTCTCCGGCGGGCTGGGGCTCACCGATACCGTGCTGCTGGACCGCGTGGTCACCGCGATCGCGGCTCGCGACGGAGCCGCTGCGTTCCAGGCCGTCGATGCCGTCGTGGAGTCCGGGCACGACGGACGCCGGTTCCTCACCGATCTGCTGGGCCGGCTACGCGACCTGATCGTGCTGCAGCACCTGCCCGTCGAGGAGCAGGGCCAGCTGCTGCAGCTGCCAGCAGACCAGGTGGAGGCCCTGCGCGGGCAGGGCGAGCTGTTCGGGGCATCGGAGTTGTCGCGCGCGGCCGATCTGGTGAGCGCCGGCCTCAGCGAGTTGAAGGGCGCCACCGCCCCCCGGCTGCAGCTGGAGCTGCTCTTGGCGCGGCTGCTGCTGCCGGCCGCCGACGATGCAGCGGCCGGTCTGGCTGCGAGGCTGGACCGACTGGAGCGTTCGATGCCGACGGCATCTGGCGCAACGGGAGGACCGGCGGCACGGCCGGCTTCCGCCGCGCCGCCGCGGTCACCGGATGCCGTGGCGACGCACCAGGGACCGACCAGGACCTCGCAGGCCGGTCCGGCAGACGCCACCGCCGCGGCGCAGCCCAGCGGTCCGGCTCGGGCCGACGAGCCCGCCGCCGCGGCTGCCGCACCCACCCGCTCATCCCGCCCCGACCAGCGCAGCGATCGGGCCGCACGCCGCGGCAGCCCGCCGCCGCGACTGTCGGATATCGCACCGTCGACTTCACGGGAGACCGCCCATCGGCGGCGGCCGGATCCCGGCGCGGCCGCGAGCCCGAGCAGCGCCCCCGATCGTGCGATCGCCCCGGCCTGCGGCCGCCTCGCAAGGGGCAGGTCCCGGGCAGGTGCGCCCCGCGCCCGCCCGGCATCAGCCGCCGAGTCCAGACCGCGATCCGTCGAATCCGGCGACTCCGGCGCGTCCGGCGCCTCCGACGCGTCCGAGGTCGCCGTCTTCGCCGACGGGTGGCCGTCGGTGCTCGCCGAGCTCGGCAAGCGCTCGCGGGTCGCCTGGGCGCTGTGGGAGTCCTCGCGGCCGCTCACCCTGGCCGATGGGGTCCTCTCGGTCGGTGTCGCAGACCAGGGTCGGCTGACGAGCATCCGAGCGAGTCGGCGCGAGGAGCTGCTCCGGCAGGTCCTCATCGATGTGCTGCGGCAGGACGTGAAGGTGGCCCCGGTGCTGACCGATGCGGCCCCACCGGAACCCGAGTCGGGCGCGGCCTCGCCGGACGATCCCGACCTCGGCGGCTCGGACGTCTCCGGCGTCGACCTCGTGATCCGTGAGTTCGGGGCGGTCGCCATCGGTGAGATCGGGGAGACCTGATGTACGAGGGCATCGTCCAAGACCTCATCGACCAGTTCGGCCGGCTGCCCGGCATCGGGCCGAAGAGCGCGCAGCGGATCGCCTTCTACGTCCTGCAGGCCGACGAGGACGAGATCGCCGAGTTGGCACGCACTCTGGGCGAGGTGAAGCGCCGCATCAGGTTCTGTCAGCGCTGCTTCAATGTCGCCGAGGGCGACCTGTGCCGGATCTGCGCCGATCCGCGGCGCGACGACAGCACGCTGTGCGTCGTGGAGGAGCCGAAGGACGTCGTGGCGATCGAGCGCACCCGCGAGTTCAGGGGCCGCTACCACGTCCTCGGCGGCGCGATCTCGCCGATCGACGGTATCGGTCCGGACAACCTGCGCATCCGCGAACTCATGGCACGGCTGTCCGACGGCCAGGTCACGGAGCTGATCCTGGCCACCGACCCCAATCTGGAAGGCGAGGCCACGGCGACGTACATCACGCGGCTGGTCGCCGGGATGGGACTGGCCGTCAGCCGCCTCGCATCGGGCCTGCCGGTCGGCGGCGATCTGGAGTACGCCGACGAAGTGACGCTGGGACGCGCATTCGAGGGGAGGCGGCGTGTCGATCAGCAGCAGTGATGCGGCAACGGGAGCCACTGACCTGGTCGCCATGGCCGACGAGATCGCCGCGGACGCAGCCGCTTCCTCGAGGCCGTGGCGTCCGTTGCGCTGGGAGCACACCCGGGTGCCGCAGTCTCGGTGCTGATCCTCGCACTGTCCGGCGTGCTCGCCTCGGGAGCGAAGCTGGGCGCGCAGGAGGACGTCGACGGCTCGGGGGCGGAGCCGGAGAGCGGGTTGCGGCGGACGCCCGTCGCTCCGGCCACCAGCGGTCGTCTGCGCACCGCGCTGGCGGAGCAATTCGGCGGCGGCGACCAGTACCGCGAGGTCGTGGACCGCTACGTCGGCGACGAGGTGTCCACCGCCCGGCTACCCGAGGATCTGGCAAGCATCTGCGGCGACCTGCTGCACGGACTGTCCCGCTACACCGAGGGCCGCTCTGTGGACGCGATGGCCTGGTGGCAGTACTCCTCTCTGGCCAACTGGGGCCGACGGCCAGCGCGAGCCTGCGCGCGGTGCAGTCCCTGATCGCGATGGTCCGGCTGGGAGCGCCGATGGGGTCGCCGGGGGAGGATCTCCCGGGGATCTGACGCGCTGAGCGTCGCCGGACCGCTCCGCAGCCGGCCCGGCGGCCAATGCCGCGGCGCGGTCGGGGCAACGGTCTGCGTGATGGGCGGGGCTCCCGTGCCCGGAGCCGATATCCTGTGCACGGCCTTCGGCGGATTCGCAGGCCGGAACGACATCATGTGGTGAGCAGACAGGAGCCGCTCGTGGGGATCATCGTGCAGAAGTACGGCGGATCCTCGGTCTCCGATGCCCACAGCATCCAGCGCGTCGCTCGGCGCATCGTGGACACCGCGCGGTCCGGCTCGCAGGTGGCGGTCGTGGTCTCCGCCATGGGCGACACCACCGATGAGCTGACCGACCTCGCCAACGAGGTCTCTCCGGACCCGCCGGGACGCGAGATGGACATGCTCCTCACCGCCGGCGAGCGCATCTCGATGGCGCTGCTGGCTATGGCCATCCACGACCTCGGCTTGGAGGCGCGCTCCTTCACCGGCTCGCAGGCCGGGCTCATCACCGATGCCGCGCACGGCAGCGCCCGCATCGTCGACTTCACCCCCGGACGGATCGAGGACGCCCTCGCCGACGGCGCCATCCCGATCGTCGCGGGGTTCCAGGGCGTGAGCCGCGAGACGAAGGATGTCACGACGCTGGGCCGCGGCGGCTCCGACACCACGGCCGTTGCCCTCGCCGCCGCACTCGGCGCCGACGCCTGCGAGATCTACACCGACGTCGACGGCGTCTTCTCCGCCGATCCCCGGGTCGTGCCGCGAGCGAGCAAGGTCCCCTACACGACGTATGAGGAGATGATGGAGCTGGCGGCCGCCGGCGCGAAGGTGCTGCACCTGCGCTGCGTGGAATACGGCCGCCGCTTCGGTATCCCCATCCATGTCCGGTCCTCGTTCAGCCGCAATCCCGGGACCGTTGTCACATCCGCCGAAGCCCTGAAGGAGGAAGGCGTGGAACAGCCGATCATCTCCGGTGTCGCCGCCGACATGAACGATGCCAAGGTCACGGTCATCGGCGTGCCCGACAGGCCGGGCGAGGCCGCTGCCATCTTCCGCCTGCTCGCGGAGGCCGAGATCAATCTGGACATGATCGTCCAGAACGTCTCCGGCCCGACCAAGGAGACCACCGACGTCACCTTCACCTGTCCCAAGCCGGTCGTCGCGCGGGCGATGCAGGCCCTCCTCGATGCCAAGGAGACCATCGGCTTCGAGAACCTCGCCTCGGACGAGGACATCGCGAAGGTGTCCCTGGTGGGGGCGGGGATGCGTTCGAACCCGGGCGTCAGCGCCACGTTCTTCACCGCCCTTGCGGAGGCCGGTGTCAACGTGGAGATGATCTCCACTTCCGAGATCCGCATCTCGGTGGTGACGCGGGCCGCCTCCGCCAAGCGCGGACTGGAGGCCGTCCACACGGCCTTCGGCCTCGACGCAGACGAGGAAGCGGTCGTCTACGCCGGTTCCGGACGATAGGGAGCACTATGGGCAAGCCAACACTGGCCGTCGTCGGCGCGACCGGGGCCGTCGGCTCCGTGATGCTCGACCTGCTGACCACTCGACCCGATGTCTGGGGCGAGATCCGATTGGTCGCCTCGGCGCGCAGCGCGGGCAAGGTGCTGCAGGTCCGCGGCGAGGGCGTCACCGTCCGGGTCCTGGAGGAGGACGTCTTCGACGGAGTGGACGTCGCCATGTTCGACGTGCCCGACGAGATCTCTGCGGTGTGGGCGCCGATCGCGGCCGCCCGGGGCGCGGTGGCCGTGGACAACTCCGGGGCGTTCCGGATGGATCCGGACGTGCCGCTCGTGGTCCCGGAGGTGAACGCCGAGGCCGCGCGCAACCGGCCCAAGGGGATCATCTCCAACCCCAACTGCACGACGTTGTCGATGATCGTCGTGCTCGGGGCGCTGCACCGCCGCTGGACCCTGCAGGAACTCGTCGTGGCCTCCTACCAGGCGGCCTCGGGCGCGGGCAAGCCCGGTGTCGACGAACTGCGCGGGCAGGTCGCGGCGCTGGCCGGGCAGGAGGTCGGGGACGCTGTCGGCGACGTGCGCGCCGCGCTCGATGCCGCCGGGGCGCCCTTCGATCAGGCCTTCCCCGCTCCGCTGGCCTACAACGTCGTGCCATGGGCCGGATCCCTGAAGGAGGGCGACTACACCTCCGAGGAGTTGAAGGTCCGCAACGAGTCCCGCAAGATCCTCGGCCTGCCCGACCTGCGGGTCTCGGCCACCTGCGCCCGGGTCCCGGTCGTCACGACGCACTCGCTGGCGGTGCATGCACGATTCGCGCAGGCGGTGTCCGCGGACGAGGCTCGCGCGCTGTTGCGCGAGGCGCCCGGGGTCGAGGTGGTGGACGATCCGTCGGCCAAGATCTTCCCCACCCCGATCGACGTGGTGGGGACCGACCCGACCGTTGTGGGGCGGATTCGGCAGGCGCCGGACTTCCCGGAGGCACTGGATTTCTTCGTCTGCGGCGACAACCTGCGCAAGGGCGCTGCCCTCAACACCGCGCAGATCGCCGAAGTCGTGGCCGCAGAACTCACGTCGTAGGAGGCGCCGCGGCCGGGTCGTTGTGCGCAGCGCATCCGCGGCCCGGGCCGCGGACCGGATTGCCTGCCGACCCGCAGCCTCCGCTACACTGAACCGGTTGCATCGGGGTGTGGCGCAGCTTGGTAGCGCGCTTCGTTCGGGACGAAGAGGCCGTGGGTTCAAATCCCGCCACCCCGACCATTCGAGGGCATCTGGAGTCCGGCTCCGGGTGCCCTCGTCTCGTCTTCGGCCCGGGCTCGGGTCACGGGCCCGGCGTCGGACGCCGGGCGCGCGGACTGCGTCCTCAGCCCTCCGCGCGCGGCACGAGCCGCAGGACCGTAGCCCGCGGCGGGCAGAACAGCCGGATCGGGGCCGAGGGTGCGGTGCCGAGTCCCGGGGAGACGTGCAGGAACGCGCCCCGCTCGCTGTCGTCGGCGTGCACTTGGCCGACGCGATGGCGGGACAGCCCCGACGCCCGTGCCGGGTCGATGTCGCAGTTGGTCACGATGGCGCGACCCCCTGGCAGGCACACCTGACCGCCGTGGGTGTGCCCGGCGAGGACGAGGTCGGCACCGTCGTCGACCATCGCGTCGAGGACGCGCAAGTACGGAGCATGCGTCACACCGACCCGAAGGTCGACCGACGGCGGGAACGGTCCGGCAACGTCGTCGTACCGGTCGCGTCCGATGTGTGGATCATCAACTCCCCGGAAGGCCAAGAGCGCCCCGGTGGTGCCGAGCTGCAGCGTTGCTTCCGCGTTGGACAGGTCGGCCCACCCGGCTGCGCGCAGGCCGGCCACGAGATCCCCCCAGGGCAGCATCGGGCGGTCGGAGCGCAATTCGCTCGGGCTCAGCAGATAGGCGACGGGGTTGACCAGTCGCGGGGCGTAGTAGTCGTTGCTGCCCAGGACGAAGGCGCCAGGTCGTTCCAGCAGGCCTCGCAGGGCGTCCAGCACCACCGGCACGGCTCGCGGATCGGCAAGGAAGTCCCCAGTCACGACGGTCGCATCGGGTTGGACCTGCTCGGCGAGGCCCGCCAGCCAGTCGAGCTTGGTCCGCTGTCGGACGGTGGTGTGCAGGTCGGAGAGGTGGAGGATCCGCAGCGGCTCGGCCCCGGCGGGGAGTACCGGCACGCTGCGCTGCGTCAGACCGAACTGGCGCGTCTGGTGCACCGCCCACCCGGTGACGGCGGCTCCGGCAGCAACGACGCTCCAGCCGGCCGTGGCAATGCGCATGCCGGCCTCCTTCGATCGGCTCCATTATCCGTGCCGGGCACGCGCGGCGCGCTGCTGCCGTCCGGTGTCCCTCCGCCCCCGGCAGGCGGCACACTGGCAAGCATGGCTGACCCACGACTGAAGCAGACCCTCCGCGAGGATCTGACCGCTGCGATGAAGGCGCGCAACCAGACCGACGTCGACGCGATCCGCATGGCGATGGCGGCCATCTCCAACGCGGAGGTCGCAGGCAAGCAGGCCAAGGAGTTGACCGACGACGACGTGATCGCGGTGCTGGTCCGCGAGGTGAAGCGCCGCGACGAAGCCGCCGAGGCGTTCCGCGCCGGTGATCGGGAGGCGTCGGCCCGGCAGGAGGAAGCGCAGGCCGAAGTGCTGCGGCGCTACCTGCCGCAGCCGCTGACCGAGCAGGAACTGGCGGACCTGGTCGAGGAGGCTGTGCACCAGGCGACGTCGGAGGGGTTGGAGGGCGGCCGGGCCATGGGCCGCGTCATGGGTCTGCTGAAGGGGCCCACCGCTGGTCGGGCCGACGGCGGAGCAGTCGCTGCGGCGGTGAAGGCGCAGCTCGGGCTGGGCAAGTAGGGCCCGCGAACCTCGGTCATCCCCACGTGTCCGAGGTCATATCCCCTTGCGGGTCTGTGGCGCATAGACTCGTCGCGGGGGAGAAGTATGAACATTCACGCCAGCGGGCGGCGTCTTTGGCTGCCGCTGATCCTTGTGTTGGCCGCTGTCGCGGCTCTCGTAGCGGCGGTGCTCGCGGGGTCCGATTCCCAGCCGTCCTCAGCTGAGGCCGCACCAGTGGCTGGGGAGCCAAGCACACCTCCGGTGGAGCCGGCCGTGCTCACCCCTGACGAGCAAGCGCGAGCCGACCTGGAACTTCTCGTGCGGGAGTACTACGCGGCTGAGAACGCCGTGTTCCTCGACCCCAGCAGCGACCCGAGCGCGGCACTCGAGCCCTACCTGCGCAACCCCGCTTCGGCCGCCCGGATTGCCGACATCCTGAGCTTCCGTAATGCCGGGCACACGTTGGAGAGCAGCACGGCGAAGTCCACTCGGTTGACAGTGAGGTCGCTCGACCTCGACGTCTCAGCCAGCTAGCAGCAACGATCGAGGAGTGCCGAACACTCACATCCTCTGGCTGTGATGGCCGAACGGCCGACCCGGCATCCTTCGCGAAGTCTGGGCTTGATCAACTGGACTGCCGAAGGCCGTCAGGACGAGCGGTTCATGGCGACTTCGGAGTACGAGGGTCGATCGCGAGGGCGTCGTGCTGAATCGGGTCGGTGCTGGCGGCGGCGCTGGTCGCGTTACTCATGAATCCGAGCGGCCGCGTCGGCCGACGGAAGACGGTTTCGGCGAAGCACGGAACAACTCGACGACGGCAGCGCCACCGTCACGGTGAGGGCGGAGGACCGCATGTCCCGGCCCGCCGGTGCTGGGAACAGCGCGACGGCACCGAGCGGTTGCTTCCGCAGCGACGGGCAGAAGGTGCCGTGCAGTGCCGACCTGGGCTGGTGGTCCGCGACGTACGACTGCTACCTGCAACTGGTGGAAGCTGCCCCTCAGGACGCCGACGAGCACGCGGGAGAGGGGCGCTTCCGCTGCGATCCAGGGCCGTTGGGGTGGGGCGCCGGACCAGCGGAGATCTTCCTGTGGCTGCCGCTGGATGCTGCTGGCCCGGATCCGGCCGTGCTGGCCCAGCAGGCGGTCGAATCCATGCGGTTGCGCGGTATCGCGGTCGGAACCGCTCCCCCTGCCGGTGCCCAGATCCTGGTGAACGCACCGGTGTGGCTGTGGGCGGCCGATCCGGCCGCGAACACGTGGGGACCGGTGAGCGCAACCGCTTCCGCGGGCGGAACCAGCGTCACGGCCACGGCCCGGGCCCGGACGGTGGCCTGGGACATGGGCGATGGGACGACGGTCTCCTGCGGTCAGGGCACGCCGTACGTATCGGGAGGCGCGCCGGCATCGACGCCGTGCTCCCACACCTACCGGACATCGGGGTCGATGTCGGTGACGGCGACCACGAGTTGGGATGTGTCGTGGACGGCCTCGGACGGACGGGCCGGAACCGCTGCGGTGGAGACCAGCAGCGCGACGGTCCTCGACGTCCGGGAGGCGCGGGCCCGCATCACCGACCGGTCCTGAGCAGGCGTCCGGCGCGGCCAGCAGTCAGCGCGCCCGCCCTACTCCTCGTCGCCGGAACCGGTGTCCGGGCCGGGTGACTCGGTAGTCGGGACCGAGGCCGTGTCCCCCCTCGAGGACCGGTCGGACGTTGTGGCACGCGGCCTCGGGTAGGCGTTCGAGGCGGCGCTGAAGTCGAAGTTCTGCCACGGGAGGTTCTCGTGCGCCGCGATCATCGACTCCTTGAAGACCGGACCGGCCAGCGTGGAGCCGAAGCCGGCCACGACGTACTCACCGTTGATGACCAGGTTGCGCAGCGGGTAGCGGAAGCCGCCGCGGGGATCGCCGACCCAGACCGCGGAGGCCACCTGGGGCGTGAACCCGTTGAACCACACAGCGGCGTTGGAGTCCGTGGTGCCGGTCTTGCCCGCCACGGGCCTGCCGAAGGCGACCGGGCGACCCGTGCCTGTCTCGACGACATTCACCAGAATGCGGCCCGCGGTGTCGGCGACCCGCTCGCTGACCACCTGGGTGCACTCGACATCGGCCTTGTAGATCTGCTCGCGGTCGTCGCGACCGGTATAGCGATCCACGGAGTCGATGGCATGGGTCGGGCAGTAGCGGCCGTGGTTGGCGATCGCGGCGTACGCGCCGGCCATCGCCAGGGGCGTGACCTCGTTGGATCCCAGCGGGAACGAGGGCACGCGCTCCAGGCTGTCGCCGTTGCCCTTGCGCACGCCCATCGACTCGGCGATCTCGGCCATGCGGCACAGCGGCGTGATCTCCGCCAGGCCGACGTAGTAGGTGTTCACCGACCACGCGGTGCCGGTGTACATGTTGAACGTGCCCGACCGGGTGGAGTTCTCCACCTCATACGGTGGGAACCGAGCGCCGTCGCAGCCGCGGAAGTTGTAGAACGTCTTCTTCTCCGGCGACCTGATCGTCTTGTACGGGGAGATGCCCTGCTCCAAGGCGGCCATCATCGTGAACACCTTGAAGGTCGACCCCGCCTGCATCCCCTGGGTGCCGCCGTGCTCGATGTCGACGTTGTAGTTGTACGTCGTGGCGCCGGCGCCGTCGATGCCCCAGGTCCGGTTCTGAGCCATCGCCAGGACACGGCCTGACCCCGGCTCGACCATGCTGATGGCCACGGCCTTGCCGGAAGCGTCCTGCGCCGGGATGGCGTCCTCGGTGGACTGCTGTGCTGCCGCCTGGGTGGGGGTGTCCAGGCTGGTGCGGATGATGATGCCGCCCTTGTCGAGGACCTTGGCGCGCGCTGCCCTGTCGGGCCCGAAGGCCGGGTTCTGCAAGAAGGACTGGATCACGTAGTCGCAGAAGTAGGGCGCTGGAGTCTCCGGGCAGCCGTTGGGCGTCGAGACCGGCTTGAGGGTGTCGCCGAGCAGCGTGTCGACGGCGTCGCGATACTCCTGCTGGGTGATCTGCCCCTGCTCGACCATGCGGCTGAGCACGACGTTGCGCCGCTGCTTGGCGGCCTCGGGGTTCTGCAGCGGGTCGAAGGCGCCCGGCTGCTGGACGATGCCCGCCAACAGGGCCGCCTGGGGCAGCGTGACGTCCCGCGCCCGGACGCCGAAGTAGCGCTCGGAGGCGACTTCGACGCCATAGGCGCCAGCACCGAAGTAGGCGATGTTCAGATAGCCCTCGAGGATGTCTTGCTTCGCGAGCTCCTTCTCGAGGCTGATCGCGTACGAGGCCTCGCGGAGCTTGCGCTGCGGCGTCCGCTCGATCGCTGCGACCTGCTCCTCGGGGGTGTCCGCCGTTGTCAGGAGGATCAGCTTCACGTACTGCTGGGTGATCGTGCTCCCGCCCTGCTGGATCTCGCCGGCCCCGGAGTTGGTGGCCAGGGCTCGCACGGTGCCTCGGACGTCGACGCCGTTGTGCTCGTAGAAGCGCGCATCTTCCACCGCGACGATGGCCTGCTGGATGTACGGGGACATCTCTTCCAGCGGCACGGTGACGCGGTTGCCCTCGTCGCCCCAGTAGGTGGCGATGATCTTGTGGTCGTCATCGGTCATGATCGTGCGCTGCGGGAGATCGGGCTGCGCGAGGTCGTCCGGGAGGGACTCGAAACTGGCCACGGCCGTGTTCGTGATCGCTCCGGCCGCGCCGAGCGCCGGCATCGCTATGCCGGCTGCCACGACGCCGCCGACCACAGCAGTGGCGGTGAAGGCGGCCAGGATCTTCGGCCACGTCCCGAATCTGCTCGTATTTTCCTCGGAGGATTGCTGCACGCTCATTAGATGCGAGGATACGCCGCCCGGTTCCTTGCCAGGAATTTCCCGATTGCGCCACGTTGTCAAGATCGCTATTTAGTCCATATGGACTATTCAAGATGGTTCCATCGTGCCTGTGGTCATGATCACGAAGTCCCCTAGGTTCGGCACAACGGGGTGACAACCTGTAGTCGTTCCCGCACCGAGTGGATCGGCTACCGAGCGGAAGGATCCCGTGGAATGGCCTGGAACAGCGACTGGACGTCCGACGCGGCGTGTAGGGGGAGCGATCCGGACACACTCTTCGTCCAAGGGGCGGCTCAGAATCGCGCGAAGGCTGTCTGCATGGGGTGCAGCGTGCGTACCGAATGCCTCGCCGATGCCCTGGACAACCGCGTCGAGTTCGGCGTCTGGGGCGGCATGACCGAGCGGGAGCGCCGTGCTCTGCTGCGACGTCGGCCCAACGTCACCTCCTGGCGGCACCTGCTGCGCACCGCCCAGGAGGAGTATGAGCGAGGCGCCTACACGATGCCGCAAGGCTCAAACGCCGCACCGTCGACGGCACCGGAACCCGCCACGGCCGGCGTCTCCACGATGGTGCACCTGCCCTTCCCCAGGGAGCGCAAGGAAGTTCGGCAGTAGCCCGCTGCAGCACTCGCGGCCGGCTGCGGGAACACCCGCTCCGGCCGCGCGGTCGTGGTCAGAGCCAGGTCGGTCGGCGACGCTGCTGACGCCTCTGCGATACCCGGCCCAAGCCGTGGGTGCCGCCCGCGGGTCGCCTCGCGGACCCATGCCCACCGTTCCCGGCGGGCGTGGTCGCTGGCAGCGCAACGGCCCGCATCCGGACCAGATGCCTGGCTGCAGCGACCGCCTCGGCACACCATCGTGGCGCCGGCACGAGGGCGCCCGACCGGCCGAGCCGACGCGCGGCGACGACCAGGGCAGGCGGCCATGGCGGCTGCCGGGACCCGCCCGCCGGGACCGGGGCGCCGCCTCAGTTGAGCTGCACGCGCGGGTGCCGGGGATTCGGCCGACGGGCTTCCGCCGCCGCAGATCGGGTCGACCGATGACCCGCAAGACCGGTCCGGCCGCGACGCCGACCGGCGCATCCCGCGTGCCGGGTCAACCGCACAGCCGGCGACGGCAGCCCGGCGCAGCCCCGGTACCCCTAGGCGTTGCCGAGGTGCTCGCCGATGAGGCGCAGGCCGTCGAGGTCGTGCACATCGTCGGCCAGGGCAGGAATGCGCACCTCCGGCACCGACGGATGCGCCGAGATGAACCGCTGTGCGAGGTGGTCCTGGCGGACACTGGTCCGGACCCGCTCCGAGTGCAGCTGCAGCACACCGGCCGTGGCGAGGTCCGAGGCCGAGGGGTCGTCGGCAGCGAGCAGCCGGTCGGCGCCCGTGACTGCGTGCTCCAGCCCGAGACCGGCGACTCGCGGCACCACGACCCGGTTCAGCACGAGGCCGGCCAGCGGCATGGCGTCCGCCTGCAGCCGGTCCACGAAGTAGGCCGCCTCGCGCAGGGCGTCCCGCTCCGGCGAGGCCACGACCAGGAACTGGGTGCCCGGCTGCTGCAGCAGCGAGTACGTGCGTTCGGCACGTTCCCGAAAGCCGCCGAAGATCGAGTCCAGCGCTTGGACGAACATCGAGATCTCGAGCAGCAGCTGCGTGCCGACGATCCGCTGCATGATGTTGCCCACGATTCCCAACCCGGCGCCGAAGAGCCGGCCCAGGCCGCGGCCGGCACCACGGGCCGGGGCGGTGAGCACCCGGACGAATCGGCCGTCGAGGAAGGTTCCGAGCCGCTCCGGGGCGTCGAGGAAGTCCAGCGCCGAGCGTGAGGGCGGCGTATCGACCACGATCAGGTCCCACTCGCCCCCGTCCTTGGCCTGCTCGCTGAGCTGGCCGAGCTTCTCCATCGCCATGTACTCCTGCGTGCCGGCGAGGCTGGAGGACAGCGACTGGTAGAAGGGGTTCTGCAGGATCTGCTCCACCCGGTCCGGCTCGGCGTGCGCTTCGACGAGTTCGTCGAAGGTCCGTTTCATGTCGAGCATCATCGCGGACAGCCGCCCGCCGGCACCGGTGTCGATGCCGGGGACCGGCCGCGGGACGTTGTCCAGCTCGGTGAGCCCCATCGACTGGGCCAGCCGTCTGGCTGGGTCGATCGTCAGGACGACGACGCGCCGCCCCTGCTCGGCTGCCCGCAGCGCCAGGGCCGCCGCAGTCGTGGTCTTGCCGACACCGCCGCTGCCGCAGCACAACAGGATGCGGGTCGCGGGGTCGGCGAGCACGGCGTCCACGTCGAGTCGAGGAGCGCGATGGGAGGGAAGGCCCGGGGCAGCCGAGGTCGGTGCTCGCCGCTGCGGATTCGCCATCAGCGCACTCCCTGCTCGGCCAGCAGCTCCGCCATGTCGTACAGCGCGCCGATGTCGATGCCGTCGGGGACCCAGGGCAGGTCCAGGACGGGCAGGTCCAGGTCGAGCAGTTTCCCGCGTTCCTCCCGCTCGAGTTGGCGTCGCGTGGCGTAGTCGGCATGCTCGGCGCGCAGTCCGGCCATGGCCGCCGGGTCCTCGGCCACCCAGGAGAGGTCGGCCCGCTGCAGCGACTGCGCGAATTGTTCCTCCGACATCAGCGCGAGGTCGTGCTCCTGTTCGTCGGTGACCAGCGGCGGCCGGGCCATGTTGACGATGACCGCCCCCACCGGCAGTTCCCGCGCGTTCAGGTCCCGGATGCCCTCGATCGTCTCCTGCACCGGCATCTCCTCCAACAGCGTCACCAGGTGCACGGCCGTCTGCTCCGAGCGGTAGACGGCCATGACCGTGTCGGCCTGACTGCGGATGGGTCCGATCCGGGCGAGTTCGGCGGCCTCGTGGTTGGCGGTGAGGAACCGGGCGATCCGTCCGGTCGGGGGCGCGTCCAGCACGACGGCGTCGTAGACGAACCGGCCCGCGCTCTTGCGCCGCACCGACTCCCCGGCCTTGCCGGTGAGCAGCACGTCGCGCAGGCCGGGTGCGATGGTCGTCGCGAAGTCCACCGCCCCGACGCGCTTGAGCACCGCTCCGCCGCGCTTGACGTTGTAGAACATCTCCAGGTACTCCAGCATGGCCGCCTCGGGATCCATCGCCAGCGCGTAGATGCTGCCGCCTCCCGGGGCCCCCGCGATGCGTCGCTCGCCGTAGGGGAGCGGCGGCGTGTCGAACAGCTGCGCGATGCCCTGCCGGCCCTCCACCTCGATGAGCAGGACGCTGCGGCCACCGGTCGCCAGCGCGATCGCCAGCGCACCGGCAACCGTCGTCTTGCCGGTGCCCCCCTTGCCGGACACGACGTGCAGCCGCGCCCTCATGAAGTCCGGGGCGGGGGCGGTCTCGGGCGGTTGCGGCACGATGCCAGCCTAACGGTCAGGCGTTATGGTCTGCCTATGACGAAGTGGGAATACGCCACGGTGCCGCTGCTCATCCATGCCACCAAGCAGATCCTGGACACCTGGGGCCAGGACGGCTGGGAGTTGGTGCAGGTGGTGCCGGGGCCGAACCCGGAGAACGTCGTGGCCTACTTGAAGCGCCCTACGGCGTGACATGGGCGGCGTCGCAGATCGCTTGGCCGGGCTGGGTCTGACTCTCCCGGCGGTCGCAGCTCCGCTGGCTGCCTACGTCCCCGCAGTGCGCGAGGGCACGCTGGTCATGACCGCGGGGCAGTTGCCGATCCGAGACGGCGCGCTCACCCACGTCGGCATCGTCGACAGCGACGTCTCGCCCGCGGCAGCGCAGGAAGCGGCGGCGCAGTGCGCGCTCAACGCGATCGCGGCGATCGCCTCGGTGGCCGATCTCGACGACGTTCTCCGGATCGCCCGCGTCACCGGGTACGTGGCATCGGCACCGGGGTTCATCGGACAGCCGTCGGTGGTCAACGGCGCCTCCAACCTGTTGCTCAGCGCGTTCGGCGATGCCGGTCGGCACGCGAGGTCGGCGGTCGGCGTCGCGGTGCTGCCGCTGAACGCGCCGGTGGAGATCGAGGTCACCGCGATCCTGCGCGCGCCGTGACCGGCATCGCGGACCTGCCGGACTCGGTCCGGGCCCGCGCCGAGCAGCTGCTCGACGGCTCGCTGGACGTCGTGCCCCTGCGGGATGCGGCAACCGTGGTCCTCCTCCGCGACGGGTCGCAGCGGCCTCGAGGTCTACATGCAGCGCCGGACGCGGACCCTGGCCTTCGCCGCCGGCAGGTACGTCTTTCCCGGCGGAGCAGTGGAGCCGGAGGACATCACCGCGCAGGTGCCGTTCGCCGACCAGCCCCCGCGCCAACCCCCGTTCGCCGTCGGCGGCGACATCGTGCTTGACCGCCCGGCACCGGCCGACGCGATGGCGCTCTACCGCGGACTGGTCGTGGCGGCGGTGCGCGAGACGTTGGAGGAGGCCGGCGTCCTGCTTGCCGAGTGCGAGGACGGACCCGTCTCGGCGTCGGCGGCCCAGCGAGTCCGGGAAGGAGTGCTGGCGGGGGCGCAGCTCGGCTCGGCGCTGCAGCGCATCGGGGGCCGACTGCGCTACGGCAACGTGGTCGCGCTGGCCCACTGGATGACCCCGGCGGTGGAGGTGCGCCGCTACGACACGCGCTTCTTCGCCGCGGCCTTGCCGCCAGGCCAGCAGGCCCGCTCGGCATCCGGCGAATCGGACTCCGCCGACTGGGTGCGGCCCGGCGAGATGCTGCAGCGCGCCGCGGACGGCGATGTCGTCATGCTGCCGCCCACCACTGCTGCGCTGCAGGCGCTGCGGCAGCAGCGCCGTGCCAGCGATGTGCTTTCCGCCGGCCACCGCCCACGGCTACGCCCCGTGCTGCCGCATCCGGTACGCCGCGACGACGGCATCGAGTGGCGACTCGTCGACGGGTACACCGGTCGGGAATGGGGCTCGCCATGAGCGCCCCCCTGCCGGCGATCGGCTCCGCGCAGCCGTGGGCGGGCGGGACCGTCACGCAGTTCGCCACGTGCCTGCTGGCGCCGAACCCATCCGTCATGACGCTCGATGGAACGAATACGTGGCTGGTCGGCGCTCCCGGATCGGGGCGGCTGCTGGTCATCGATCCGGGGCCGCTCGACGGCGGACACGGCCAGGCCATTGAGCGTGCACTGGCCGAGCGGGACGCTCGGGCGGTCGGCATCCTGCTGACCCACGGCCACGCCGACCACAGCGAGGGCGCCTCGGAGCTCGCCGGCACGCTGGGATGCACCGTCCGCGCGCTGGACCCTGCTCACCGGCTCGGCGACGAGGGGCTGACCGACGGCGAGGTCATCGAGGATGCCGGCGCGGTCCTGCGCGTCGTGGCCACCCCGGGCCACAGCGCGGACTCCCTCAGCTTCCTGCTGCAGGAGGATGGCGCGCTGCTGACGGGCGACACCGTCCTGGGTCGCGGCACGACGGTCGTCGCCTATCCCGACGGCAGGCTCGAGGACTACCTCGCCTCGCTGCGCCGCCTGCGCCGTATCGCGGAGGAAACCGCGGCCTCACTCGTCCTGCCCGGGCACGGTCCGGCGCTCGGCGATCCCGTCGACCTGCTCGAGGCCTACCTCCAGCATCGGCACGAGCGGCTGGACCAGGTGCGCCGGGCAGTCGCCGCCGGGGCGCAGACCGCGGACGACGTGGTGGCCGCGGTGTACGACGACGTCCCTCGCGCAGCCCTGCCCGCGGCGCTGCTGAGCGTGCAGGCGCAGCTGGAGTACCTCCGCGGCACGTGACGGGAGCTCGGCGAGTGCACCTGCACCCGGAGGCCACGCGTCCCCGCCGCGGAATCGGGACCAATGGTCGTTGCGCGCCACGACCGCAGCAGGGACCCTGAGCCGGGGGAGTGCGCAGACGGACGGAGGGCGATGAAGATCAAGGAAGCGGCGGCTGACTTCCTCAGTCGGCGCAGAATCGCGGTGACCGGGGTTTCGCGGAGCTCGGAGAACCACGGCAGCAATGTCGTCTACGGGCGGCTGCGCGACCGCGGCTACGAGGTGTTCGCCGTCAACCCCGCCACCGAGACCGTGGCGGGCGATCGCTCCTACCCCTCGCTGTCGGCAATACCGGGGGGAGTGGACGCGGTCGTGATCGGCACTGCGCCCGCCCGCGCCAGCGACACGATGCAGGAGTGCATCGACCTCGGCATCGACCGCGTGTGGATGCATCGCTCCTTCGGCGGGGGGAGCGTGTCCGACGCAGCCACGCGGCTTGGTCGGCAGCACGGCATCGTGGTCATCGACGGCGGGTGCCCGCTGATGTTCGATCCGGTAGCCGACGGCGGCCACAAGCTGATGTGCCCGATCTTGAAGATGTTTGGTGCCGTGCCGCGCACGGTGGGCTGATACCGGCGGAAGCGTCCCGCCTCAGCGCCGTTGCCCAGCCCCGTGGCCATCATCTGCCGATGCGCCGAGTCGCGGCCGACGCGGTTGCGGGGCCATCGCCTCTGGCCGCATCCGATGCCGCTCTCCGGCGCGAAGAAGCCTGGGGACGGCCGCGCCTTCCCTGCGCACGCCAGCCGTGCGGGGGCAGTCGCGTCCTGAGACTGGGTGCGGTCCCCGTGACCGGGCTCGGCGGACACCCGGCAGGGGCGCCGACCACTGGCGCTCCTGGGACACGGGCTCCGGCTACCGGGCCCGTCGCACGAGTCGGTCGTTGTCCCGGATCGTCACGGAGCGGGACTCCAGCGCGATCCAGCCGCGGTGCGCGAAGTCCGCCAGAGCCTTGTTCACCGTCTCGCGGGAGGCGCCGACCAGTTGCGCCAACTCCTCCTGCGTCATGTCGTGCGTGACCTGCAGCCCGTCCTCGGTGGCGACGCCGAAGCGTTCGCCGAGATCGATGAGTGCCTTGGCCACTCGGCCCGGCACGTCGGAGAAGACCAGGTCGGACATGGCCTCGTTGGTGCGCCGCAGGCGGCGCGCCAACGCGCGCAGCAGGGGCTCGGCCACCTCGGGCCGTCCCGCGAGCCAGGGACGCAGGGCGTCGTGGCCCAGCCCCCGCAGCACGGTGTCGGTCAGCGCGGTGGCGGTGGCGGTGCGGGGACCCGGGTCGAACAGCGACAACTCGCCGATCATCTCGCCGGGACCGACAACGGCGAGCAGCGTGTCGCGCCCGTCGCTGGACGTCGTCCCGAGCTTGACCTTGCCCTCTTCGACGACATAGAGCCGATCGCCGCGCTCGCCCTCGTGGAACAGCACCTGTCCCTTGCCGAGTCGGATCACCGTCGTGGCAGCACGCAATGCTGCCGCGGCCTCCGGATCGAGCGCGGAGAACAACGGCGCCTGCATGAGTACGTCGTCGACCACAATGCCTCCTTGCCGCTGCCAGGACTAGTGTGACGCACGGCTGTCGCTAATGAGTGGCGAAGGTGCCACGTCGCGGGCGTCCCGGACGGTGGTAGGCGCGAGTCGTGCCCGGTGCGGACCGCACCTAGATTGGTACCCGTGACCGGTGTCGAGGAAACCCCGCTGGCGCGCAAACGTCGGGCGCGCCGGATGTACCGCGTCCTGCGCGGCACCTACCCCGACGCGGAGTGCGAACTGGACTTCACCGACCCCTTCGAACTGCTCGTGGCGACCATCCTGTCGGCGCAATGCACCGACGCCCGGGTCAACATGGTCACGCCGGGGCTCTTCTCCCGGTACCCCGAGCCGGCGGCGTTGGCTGCAGCGCAGCGCGAAGACATCGAGCGGATCATCGCCTCGACTGGCTTCTTCCGGAACAAGGCGGCCTCGTTGCAGGGCATGGCGACGGCGGTCTGCGAACGGTTCGGCGGGCAGATCCCCGGCAGTCTGGCGGATCTGGTCACGCTGCCGGGCGTCGGCCGCAAGACGGCCAACGTGGTGCTGGGCAATGCCTTCGGCGTCCCCGGCATCACGGTGGACACGCACTTCGGGCGGCTCGCCCGACGGATGGGGTGGACCGAGCAGACGGATCCCGGCAAGGTCGAGGCCGACGTCGCGGCGCTGTTCGACAAGTCGGACTGGACCATGCTGTCGCACGTGCTCATCTGGCACGGTCGCCGCCGGTGCCATGCCCGGCGACCGGCGTGCGGGGCCTGCCCGGTGGCGGCCTGGTGTCCCAGCTACGGGCTCGGCCCGACCGATCCGCTGCTGGCCTCCCGGCTGGTGAAGGGGGAGCCGACGTCATGAGAGCGATCCGTGCTGTCGCGGCGATTGCTGGGCTCCTCCTGCTGGTCAGCGCCTGCTCCGAGCCGGTCGACGTCACTGACTCCGCCGGCACCACCGCACCTGCGAGCGCGCCCGCCGAGCCGGCGGGCGGCGGCGACGTGCCGCCCGAGCTGCGAGGTGCGCTGCCGGCCTGCCCCGAGAGCAGCGATGCTGCCGAGGTGCCGGACGGGCTGCCGAACGACGCGCTGGCCTGCCTGGGGCCGGGCGGGCCGGTGCGGCTGTCGGGTCTGCGCGGCACCCCGCTCGTCCTCAACGTCTGGGCGTCGTGGTGCCAACCGTGCCGTTCCGAGCTGCCCGCGCTGGCGGAGTTCGCCTCGCAGTCCGGTGATGCGGTGTCGGTGCTCGGCCTGGACGCGATGGACGATGCCGGTGCCGCGGCTGCGCTGTGGTCCCAGCTCGCGATGCCCTTTCCCTCCGTCGCCGATCCGACCGGCACCACGCGCCCGGACCTCACTTGGGTCGGCCTTCCCGTGACATACTTCGTCGATGCTGACGGGACGATCGTCTACCGCCATGCCGGAGCGGTCACGGATCCCGATGAGTGGGCATCCCTGGCACGGAAGCATCTGAGCATCGGATGAGCGGCGATCTGGCGCTGAGCAACCGGGATCGAAACGGGTGGGTGCTCGCCGACGCGCTCGACGTTGCGCCCGACTGGCTCGCGCCGATCATCGGTGCCGCGCTGAGCGTCCGCGCGGAGGATCTGTCGATCTTCCTCCCCCCGCCGACCGGCGGCCGGCGGGGATCGGTGCTCATGCTGTACGGCTGCGGAGCCGACGGACCCGACGTCCTGCTCATCGAGCGGGCCCGGGACATGCGGCAGCACCCCGGCCAACCGGCCTTCCCCGGCGGTGCCATCGACCCCACCGACGAGGGCCCCGAGGGAGCGGCCCTGCGGGAGGCCAACGAGGAGACCGGCCTCGACCCCTCGGGAGTGGTCGTCATCGGTGCCCTGCCGGCCCTGTGGCTGCCGCCGTCGGGGTTCGTGGTCTCGCCTGTCCTGGGCTGGTGGCAGGAACCGTCACCGGTCGACGTCCGCGACCCGCGCGAGGTCTCGGCGGTGCACCGCGTGCCGTGGAGCGAGCTGCTGGACCCGGCCAACAGGGTTCGCGTGCGACATCCGTCCGGGTACATCGGCCCGGGGTTCGACGTGCGCGGGATGCTGGTCTGGGGCTTCACCGGCGGACTGTTGTCACGGATGTTCGCAGCTGCCGGCCTGGAGATCCCCTGGGAGCCCGGCCCCATGCGCGAGATCGGGTGGGACGGGTGAACGCCTTGGATGCCGCGATGCTCGTCGGGGCGGCGCTCGCGGCGATCCTGGGTTGGCGCGTGGGTCTGGTGAGCAGCCTGGTGTCCCTGATCGCCGTCGTGCTCGGCGGCGCGCTCGGGTTCGTCCTGGGCCGCCAGATCCTGCCGGCGACGCAAATACCGACACCGCAGCACGCGCTGGCGCTGATGGCCAGCGTGATTGTCGGCATCCTGTTGGCGCAGTCGCTGGTCGCGCGGCCGGCGCACCGCCTGCACCAGGCCGTGGTTGCCACCCGACTGCGCGTCGTGAACGGGGCCGGGGGCGCCGCGCTGTCGGTCGGTTTCGCCGTTGTCGTGGTGTGGATGTCGGCGACTGCGCTCACGATGGCGCCCTCAACGCAACTGGCCTCGGCCATGCGGGGCAGTGCGCTGCTGGTCGGTCTGGATCGGACGATCCCCGCCGATGCCGGTCCGTTGTTCCAGCAGTTCGAGAGCAGCGTCGGCATCCAGCATGGAGGCCGCGTCTTCACCGGGTTCGGTTTGTTGCCGGCGCCTGCTGTGCCGCTGCCCGAGCCCGGTGCGGTCAGCGACGACGCCGCAGCGGCGGCACGCGAGTCGGTCGTGCGGATCACCGGCAGGACCCGGTGCGGCGATGTGCTGGCCGGCTCCGGGGTTGTCGTGGCCGACGAACTGGTGATGACCAACGCCCACGTCCTGGCCGGGGTGTCCGAACCGATCGTCTACGTCAAGGACCGGCGGATCGGGCTGCCCGCAGTCCCGGTCGCCTACGACCCGGTGCGTGACACCGCGCTGCTGCGGGTGGCGGACCTTACCCAGCCGCCGATCTCCTTGGGCGTCGAACCGGACAGTGGAGACCTCGTGGCAGTCGCCGGGTACCCGAATGCCGGACCGCAGGCGGTCAAGGCCGCTCGGGTGCGCGGCGTGGTGCGGGCGTCCGGGTCGGACATCTACGACCAGGGCGCGAGCCTGCGCCAGGTGACCGTCGTCGCCGGCGAGGTGATCGCGGGCGATTCCGGCGGCGCCCTGCTGTCGCAGTCCGGCGCGATGGTGGGACTGGTGTTCGCGGCGTCGCTGGCCGACGGCAGCACCGGTTATGCCTTGACGATGTCCGAGGTGACGGCCGCGCTGCAGGAGCGGCCCGGCAACGCGCCGATCAGCACCGGCGCCTGCGTGCCGGGGGACTGACCGCCCGGCTGGTGCGCCGCTCGACCGACGAGGCCGACCGCGGGGCGCCGCTGCCTAGTCGGCCGGAGTGATCGTGGAACTGCCGACGCTCGCCGCGATGCTGGCCGGCTGCTGCTGCTGGACATGCTCCGCCAGCCACGGGAGCACCAGGTCGGCGAAGGCAGCGGGCTCCTCCTCGTGGACGAAGTGCCCGACGTTGGGCAGGTCGTAACGGCGGTAGTCGCCGGTGACGAACTCCTCCGACCCGTCGACGCTGCGCGGCAGCACCGCGCCGTCGGCCAGGCCGTGGATCTGCAGCACCGGTGCGATGACGGGCTGCTCCATCCGGTGCACGAAGCGGATGCCGTCCGGTCGCGGGATCGATCGCACTGCCCAACGGTGATACTCCAGTGCGCAGTGCGCGGTGGCCCGGTACTGGAAGGCGCGACGGTAGTGCAGCGCCGCATCGTCGTCGGGGAAGCTGCCGGGCCCGGACCAGGCCCGAAGGTACTCCTCGATCAGGGCCGCGTCGTCGGCCAGCAGGCGCTTCTCGGGCCCGCGGGGCATCTGGAATCCCATGGCGTAGCGGGAGAGCCGCCGTTGCTCGGGATCGTTGACGATAGCGCTGCGCAGACGCACCGGATGGGGCATCGCGACGGGGACCAGGCCGCGGACCGTGGCCGGATGCAGCGCTGCCGCGGTCCATCCGACGAATGCGCCCCAGCCGTGCCCGATGACCGTGGCGCTCTGGTGCCCCAGCGAGAGGATGATGCCGTTGATGTCGCCGGCGAGGCTGATCGGGTCGTACCCGCGCGGTGTGTGGTCGGTGCCGGCGTAGCCGCGCAGGTCCATCGCAATGGCCCGGTACCCGGCATCCGCCAGAGCGGGCATGAGATGCCGCCACGAGTACCAGTAGGTCGGGAAGCCGTGCACCAGCAGTACGGGGGGACCCTGACCCATGGTCGCGATGTGAAATCGGGCGCCGTTGGCTGCGACGTGGCGGTGGCGCCAGGGGCCGGGCGCACGGACGGCTTCCACCGGAGTGGGGTGATCGGGCAGGGACGACACCACGGATCAGCGCTGCTGGGGAAGTCGCTCGGGAATGGCCGCGACGTCGGTGCTCGCCGGCCCGCCGGTGAGGGCCTGCTTGGTCCGTGCCAGCTCGACTTTGGTCAGCGCCAGCGGCTTGATGTCCCCTGCCTGCTTCTTGCCCATGACGCCCGTGATGCCGGCGATGAGCAGCAGCACCAGGGTGACGATGCCGAACCCCGCCCACGTCGGCAGGCCCAGGGCCACCAGCACGTAGGCGATGGTGATGAGGAGGAAGAGTCCGCCCAGCGCGCCGGTGACCGCGGCGACACCGAAGAGCCCGCCAGTCGCGGCCGCCTGCTTCTGCGTGGCTTGCGTCTCCGTCTTGGCCAGCTCAGCCTGAGCGTCGAACAGGTGCTTGGCGTCCTTGGCCACCTCGGAGACCAGTTGCCGGATCGACGGCCCCGCCTCGGCCGCGGCATCGGGGGTGTTCTGGCTCATGTGCGCCCTCCAGTGAACGTCGCGGTGTCCTGTCCACGAACAGGCTAGTCGGTGCGCGATGGATTCTACGCGGCGGCGGCCCAACGGATGGGCGCGCCGGGGTCCTCCGTGCGCCGCCGCACCCGGTTACTGGGTCCTGCGGTGGGCCTCGGTGTCGGTGATCGCCTGCATCTCGGCGGTGTAGTGCTGCTCCTCCACGACGCTGGTCTCGCGGTAGTGGCGATTGCGCCGAATAAGGGCAAGCGAGGCCAGCAGCGCCGAGACGACCGAGGCAACCAGAATCGCCAGCTTCGCCGCGGACAACTCCAGCGTGCCGTCGTCGAAGGCCAGTTCCGCGATGAGCAGCGAGACGGTGAAGCCGATACCGCTGAGGAATCCGACGGCGGCGACATCGGCCCACTTGATTTCGCGCGAGAGCTCGGCACGGGTGAACTTGGCCATGAGCACCGCGGTTGTCACCACACCGATGGGCTTGCCGATCACCAGGCCGAGCATGACGCCGATGGCGATCGGGTTGCCGAGCACGTCACCGACCGAGGTGCCTTCCAGCGCGACGCCAGCGGCGAAGAACGCGAAGATCGGTACCGCGAAGCCGGCGCTGATCGGGCGTACGACGTGCTCCGCGCGATGGCCCGGCGACTCGTCCTCGCCCGGGTCCGGCTTCACCCGCGTGAGCATGCCGGCGGCGACACCGGCGATCGTGGCGTGGACACCGCTCTCGTGCATGAACGCCCACGCCAGCACCGCCAGCACGACGTAGATCGGCGCCCCGCGGACTCGCTTGCGCTGCAGCAGTCCGTAGACGACGAGCAGGCTGATCGAGATCACGAACGAGACGGCGTCGAAGCCCTTGGAGTAGAAGATCGCGATGACGATGATGGCCCCGAGATCATCGACCACGGCCAGGGAAAGCAGGAAGGCCCGGAGTGCGACGGGCAGATTGCGCCCCACGACGGCAAGCACGGCCAGTGCGAAGGCGATGTCGGTGGCCATCGGGATGCCCCACGCGCCGAGGTCGCCACCCCCCACCGCGTTCACGACGACGTAGATGATTGCCGGGACGAGCATTCCGCCGACTGCCGCAGCCAGCGGTACTGCGGCTTTTGCCGGATTGGCAAGCGTGCCGAGTCGCAGCTCGTGGTGCAGTTCGACGCCGGCGACGAAGAAGAAGATCGCCAACAGGCCGTCGGCGGCCCACGTCGCGATCTCGAGGTTCAGGTCGAGATGGATCGGGCCGAGGGTGATGTCCGGGCCGATCCTCGTGCTCGACAACTCCTGGTACCAGTCCGAGAGCGGGCTGTTGGCGATGATGAGTGCCGCCACAGCGGCCACGAGGAGCAAGATCCCGCCGACCGTCTCGTCGCGCAGCGCGTTCAGCACCCATTGTCGCTGGCTCAGCGACGGGCGGTCGAAGACCTCAGTCGTCGGGCCGTCGTGCGGCTTCGGCTGATCCACTCCCGTCCTTCCCTCGGCACGGAGTACTCCGCCGAGCCTAGCCAACTTCTCTCCAGGACACATCGGGCGCCGGGTGGACCGGCGCCCGATGTGTCCTGGAGCTGGGACGAGGCCGCAGCGATCAGTCGCTCGCGGTCGCGGAGAGCCCCTCCTGGATCTGCTCCATCACACCCGCATCGGCCAGGGTCGTCGTGTCGCCGGGCGGACGGTGCTCGGCGATATCGCGCAGCAGCCTGCGCATGATCTTGCCGCTGCGGGTCTTCGGCAGCTCCGTCACCGTGAGAATCTGCCGAGGCTTGGCGATCGGCCCGATTTCGCGTGCGACGTGCTCGCGCAGCAGTTGCGGCAGCGCAGAGGGATCCTCCGCCTGGCCCTGCCGGAGGATCACGAAGGCGACGATGCCCTGGCCGGTCGTGGAATCGGCGGCGCCCACGACCGCGGCCTCGGCGACCGCGGGGTGCGCGACGAGCGCAGACTCCACCTCGGTCGTGGAGATGCGGTGGCCGGAGATGTTCATCACGTCGTCGACGCGGCCCAGCAGCCAGATCGCCCCGTCGCTGTCGAGCTTGGCCCCATCGCCGGCGAAGTAGCGGTTGGGGAACCGGGACCAGTAGGTCTGCCGGTAGCGGTCCGGGTCGCCCCAAATGCCGCGCAGCATGCTCGGCCAAGGCTCGGTGAGGGTGAGGTAGCCGCCGCTGCCGGGCGCGACCGGCTCCCCGGCATCATCGACGACTTCGGCGGCGATGCCGGGCAGCGCGGTCATGGCGCTGCCGGGCTTCGCCCCGGTCACGCCGGGCAGGGGGCTGATCATGATCGCGCCGGTCTCGGTCTGCCACCACGTGTCCACGATGGGGCAGTCGCCGCCTCCGATGACGTCGCGGTACCACATCCAGGCCTCGGGGTTGATCGGCTCGCCGACGCTGCCCAGCAGCCGCAGGCTGCTCAGGTCGTGCTCGGCGGGCAGCTGATCGCCCCACTTCATGAAGGTACGGATCGCGGTCGGGGCGGTGTAGAGCAGCGTCACGCCATGCTTGGCGACGATCTCCCACCAGCGGCCCTGGTGCGGGGTGTCCGGTGTGCCCTCGTAGATGACCATCGTGGCGCCGTTGGCCAGGGGTCCGTAGACGATGTAGCTGTGGCCGGTGACCCAGCCGACATCGGCCGTGCACCAGTAGATGTCGGTGTCCGGCTTGAGGTCGAAGACGGCGTGGTGCGTCCAGGCCGCTTGCGTCAGGTAGCCGCCGCTGGTGTGCAGGATGCCCTTCGGCTTGCCGGTGGTCCCGGAGGTGTAGAGGATGAACAGCGGCTGCTCGCTGTCGAAGTCGGAGGCTTCGTGGGTCGACGGCTGGCCCTCGACGAGGTCGTGCCACCACACATCGCGCGCCTGGTCCCACACCACGGGCCCGCCCGTGCGCCGCACGACCAGCACATGTCGGACGCTCGGGCACTGCGCGACCGCCTCGTCCACGGCCGGCTTCAGCGGGATCGCGCTGCCGCGGCGGTGCTGGCCGTCGGCGGTGATCACGACCTTCGCATCGGCGTCGTCGATGCGGGTACGCAGCGCCTCGGCGGAGAAGCCGGCGAAGACCACCGAGTGCACCGCCCCGATGCGCGCGCACGCCAGCATGGCAACGACGGCCTCGGGGATCATGGGCAGGTAGATCGCGACCCGGTCGCCGGCCCGCACGCCGAGCGACTGCAGGCCGTTGGCGGCCCGGCTGACCCGCTCCTGCAGCTCGGTGTAGCTGATGTGCTGCGTCGTGCCGTCCTCGGCTTCGAAGATGATCGCGGTCCGGGTGCCGTTGCCGGCTTCCACGTGGCGGTCCACGCAGTTGGTGGCGACGTTGAGACGGCCCCCCACGAACCAGCGGGCGAAGGGGGCCTCGGTCCAATCGAGCACCTCGTCCCAGCGCCGGGCCCACGACAACCGGTCGGCGGCGGCGGCCCAGAAGCCGAGGCGATCCGCGGCCGCCTCCTGGTAGGCGTCTGCGGAGACGTTGGCCTGCTCGGCGAAGTCCGCCCCCGGCGGGAACACTCGATCCTCGATGAGCAGGTTCTCCAGCGTCTCGTTGGTCATGGCAGTCCCCTCCAGGTAGCCGATCGTGAGGCTGAGAGTAGTCGATGTCGAGACCGAGACGAGGGACCTCGCCTTCCGCAGGCGCCGGGTGCTGCCGCACGTCGCCGGGGGCACTGTCCCGGGCGGGTACCGTCGAGTCATGCCCTCCGAACCGGCAACCGACGTCCTCGCGCAGTTGGCCGACCTGCCCGGCGTGGCCAACGCGGCCGACGGTGCCCGCAGCGCGGTGGATGCGCTGCTGTGGGACCGTTCGATCCGCCCGGTGGCCACCGAGCTGGCCCGGCAATCGATCCTGAGGGGGGCGTGGGCCAGTGCTGCGATGGACGGCGCCGACGTGCCCTACGAGGCACTGGTGAGCGGTGCCATCGAGGCGTCCCCGATGGGGGATCGGACGGCCCGCACACTGGCGCTGACGGCCGAGGTGCCGCAACTGGTGGAGGTCTACCGGCGCTCCCCCCTGCAGGCATGGGCGCGCATGAACACCGTCATGGCAGCCGGCGCGGCCCCCGAGCACGAGGTCGGGCGTCCCCGGCCGGACTCCGATGTCGAGGATCCGCTGCGGCTGGGAGCGATCCCGTTGGCGATGGATGCCAGCCAGCGGCTCACCGCCCTGGCGCAGTTGGTCACGACGCAGACCACGGCGCCGGCGCTGGTTGCAGCCGGCGTCGTGCATGGCGAGCTCGCCGTGCTGCGACCGTTCCGGCATGCCTCCGGCCCGGTGGCCCGTGCCACGATCCGGCTGTCCCTGGCCGCTCGAGGCCTCGATCCCGACCTCCTGACCGTCCCCGAGGCGGGCCTGCTCGCCGCAGGTCGCCCCAAGTACGTCCGCGCGCTGCGCGACTACGCCTCCGGGTCCGCCGAGGGCATGGCCGCGTGGCTCGTCTGGTTCGCAACGGCGATCGAGGCCGGCGCCGAGCAGTCCCGGCGGCTGGCGGCCGAGCTCTGAGCTGGGCTGCGTGCCCTCACCCGCAGTCGCGCTGCTCCGAACGGGTGACCTTCGCCCCTCCGCTGGGGGAGTCGGGCGTGCAGACTGGATCTATACGAAGGAACGCAGCCGCACCCGGTTGCGATACGCGGAGTCCACAGAGGGTCCCAGGTGAGCACGGCGCGCAGAGTCATGAGCACAGTGGCTGCGTCCTGCCTGGTGATAGCCGGCATCGTGGTGTCCGGCGAGCAGTGTCCGGCGGAAAGCTGCCAGGGAGCGGTCGTGGTGTCCGCCGCCGGTCATGCCGATCGGGACGGGGCGGTCGGCGAGGACGACGACGGCCGGCGGTCCGACCGCTCCGGCGCGAATCCCGACATCGGCGGTGCGCCCGACCCCGTGGCGGCCGGTGACCAGGATCGCGACGGGACCGCCTCCCCGCTCGGGTGGCTCGCGGCCCGCGCGCTCACTGCCGCTGGTGCGGTCGACGCGTGGGTCAGCCGCACCATCGACCGATGGGCGAGCCCTCCTGCCGCGCCGACCGGGCCTGCTGGCGGCCCGGTTTCGGGTCGGGAGCCCTCCGCGCTGCAGGACCAGCCGCTGGACAGGTCGGCATTCCTGATCCCCGGCGACCCCGACGCCTTTCCGGGCCGCTGGTGCCCTGCCGGGATCCCGTTCGCCGTCGACTACTCGCAGGCTCGTGCCGCCGGCCTGGATCCGGGTGTGGAACGCGTGCTGTGGCGCGAGGCCGCGGGCGCTTGGACGGCCGCCAGCGGCGGCGCCTACCGACTGGTGGAAGGCGCCGACCAGGTCATCACCACATCGCCGGACCAGGACGCGGTCGATCTGTCGCCGCTGCCGCGCTTCTCCATCGGGATCACCTACGGCGGCGAGCCCGGGGCGGTCCCGGACCCCTACGCCCATCAGGGCCTGGCCGGACACACCGCCGGCTACGGCGGGATCTCGGTCGCGGCCGGCGGACCTCGCCCCATGGCGAACAGGGCCGACGCCGGCTACATCATCATCGACGCGCCTGATGTCGCCGGCGGGCTGCCGGATCGGCAGCGCAGGCTGGCGCTCTACATCCACGAGCTCGGCCACGCACTGGGCCTGGCCCATACCGGTGGGGAAGGCTCCATCATGGTGCCGCAGATCGCCGTCGAGCCGCAGGGCATCGGCGATCGGGATCGCACGGCCGTGCGCCAACTGGCTGCCATGCCGTGCGTCCGCTGAGCGCCTGGGCGCTGGGCCGGGACGGAGTTTCGCAGCGGCGCTCGGCGAGGCTGCCGCGTGCCCTCCCCGTGCTGCGCCGGCAGTCGATCGCGTCCGCCATCGGCGCAGCCGCGCGCCCGGCCGGCCTCGCGAAGCCGGTGCTGGGACAAGGGCCGACCCTGCGACGGGCCGGTGACCGATCCGTCGGCGGCGCGCTACATGGGTCGTGTTGAGCGGCGTCCCGCGTACCACGCCAACCCCAGCGCCACTGCTCCGCCCACGGCAGCTGCTGCCGCCCGGCGACCGCTCGGCGTCTCCAAGGGCGACTGCATTGCGACCGGCTTGCGGAACTCGACGATCGGCCAGTGCCGCTCCTCGGCGATCTTGCGCAACTCCGCCTCGGGGTTCGTCGCGATCGGATGGCCGACAACCTCCAGCATCGGCAGGTCCGTCAGGGAATCGGTGTAGGCGTAGGACTGTGCGAGGTCGTAGCCGCGCTCTTCCGCCAGCTCGCCCATGGCCTGCGCCTTGCCCTCGCCGTAGGCGTAGAACAGGATCTCGCCGGTGTAGCGGCCGTCAGCCACGGCCATCTGGGTGCCGATGGCCAGGTCGACGCCGAGCCGTTCTCCGATCGGTTCGACGACCTCGTTGCCGGAGGAGGAGATGATGATCACGTCGCGGCCAGACTCCTGGTGCTGCCGGATGAGGTCGATGGCCTCCTCGTAGACGATCGGATCGACGATGGAGTCCAGCGTCTCGGCCACGATCTGCTTGACCTTGTCGACCTCCCATCCGGAGGACAGCGCCGACAGGTAGGCGCGCATGCGGTCCATCTGGTCGTGGGTCGCACCCGAGACGAGGTACACGAACTGCGCATAGGCGCTCTTCACGACGTCGCCGCGGTCGATGAGCCCGCCCTCGTAGAAGGGCTTGGCGAAGGCCAGCGAGCTGGACTTCGCCAGGATCGTCTTGTCGAGATCGAAGAAGGCCGCCGCCTTGCCGGTCGGCGGGACAATCTCTGCGCTCGATGGGGCTGAGCCCCTGTCCGCTCGGGGTTCGGATTGGCTGACCACGGCCTCAGCCTAGGGCGATCCTGCGCCCAGAGCGCGGCAGTCGGACTTCGCGCCTGCCGATATCCCCCGGCCGGGCTCTTCCCCGGGGTTGTCCACAAGACGGCGTTGTGCGGGCCCGGCACGTCGGAGGGGTGCTCGACGATATGCCGCATGACTCCAGACGAAGCAGGACCGCATGGCCGGGCAGCGGCGCTCCCGGTGGCGCTCATCTCGGCGGACCACCGGTTGATCGCCAGCGTCGAGGATGCTGCTGCGGCAGTCGGATTGCGGCTGACGGTGGCGTCGACGCTGGCTGAGGCAGCGCCCGTGCGTGCCGCCGCCCTGCTCATCGGGACCGACGCAGCGGGGCAGCCGGTTCGCGGCGCGGCGCGGCACGCCGACGCGCTGGTGGTCGGGCCGGACGGCGACACGGCAGGCCTCTGGGCGGCCGCGGGGCAGGTCGCCGCCGCAGGTGCCGTCAGCCTGCCCTCCGGGGGCGCGTGGTTGGTGCAGTGGCTGCACGGCCGGTGCGGCTCAGGATCGGCCAGCCCGGCGGTGGTCGCTGCCTGCTTCAGCGCTGCCGGCGGCGTCGGCGCCTCCACGCTGACGGCGGCCGTCGCGGTGACGGCCGCCGAGGCCGGGTTGCGGCCAATGCTCATCGACGCCCACCCGGGCCCAGCCGGTGTCGATCTGCTGCTCGGTGACGCGACGGCGTCGGGCCACTGGTCGCGGTTCGCGGCGATCCGGGGATTCCTCGATCCCGGGGCACTGGCAGATCTACCGGTGCTGGAGGGCGTGCGGTGCCTCGGCTGGGGAACGGGTCGTGATTCGCCGTTGTGGCACGGTGCGCTGGGGTCGGTGGTCGCGGCCGCCCAGCGGGATCACGACCTCGTCGTCGTCGACGCCGGTCTGCATGCCCCGGTCTACGACGAACTGCCTCGCGCGACCCGGGCGGTCCTCCTCGTGCCGGCCACCTGGCGCGGTGTGCTGGCGGCGCAATCGCGGTTGACAGCACTGCAGGAGTCCTTCGACGAGGATCCAGTCGTCGTGCTGCGCGATGTCGGCGGCACCGGTGATCCACGCGGCTGGGCCCAGGAGTTCCCGGCCAGCCCGATCGTGCACCTGGGGTTCGATCCGGCGGTGATCGTCGACGAGGAGCACTGCCGACCCCCCGGGACTCGCCGGCGCAGGCCGGTGGGTCGCTGCGCAAGGCAGCTGCTCGCGGCATTGGCGCAGCCCGCCGCTGCGGCGTGAGCGGCATGTCCGGCTCGGGGCGGGGCGCCCACGCCGAGGCAGTGGCCACACAGGTACGTCGCTGGCTGGTCTCCAACGCGCAGCCGCCCGAGCCGGCATCGGTGGTCGCGGCGCTGCGGGACCAGGGTGCCGTGGTGGGCGCGGAGCAATTCCTGGACGTCCTGACCATCCTGCGGGCCGAGATCGAGGGAGCGGGCCCGCTGCAGGAGGTGCTCGCCGCGGGCGGGTGCACGGATGTCCTGGTGAACGGCGCGGCGGCGGTGTGGGTCGACGACGGCGCGGGGCTGCGGCGGATCGCGAGTCCGTTCCGCGATGATGCTCAGGTTCGACGGTTGGCCCAGCGGCTGGCGGGGATCGCCGGCCGTCGGTTGGACGAGGCCGCCCCGTTCTGCGACGCACGGCTGCCGGACGGTACCCGCTTCCATGCCGCGCTGGACACGCTGGCCGAGCCCGCAACGCTGATCAGTCTCCGGCTCCCGGCCCGGGACCGGTTCAGCGTCGCCGAGCTGGTCCGGCTGGGGGCGCTGCCGCCCGCGGGGGAGGATTGGCTGCGCGCGCTGGTCGCGACTCGTGCCACCTTCCTCATCAGCGGCGGCACCGGGTCTGGCAAAACAACGGTGCTCGGCGCTTTGCTGCAGCTGGTCCCTGCGGACGAGCGCGTTCTGGTCCTGGAGGACTCCGCCGAGCTCCGCCCCCTCCACCCGCATCTGTGCGCGCTGCAGGGTCGCCCGCCGAACATCGAAGGGGAGGGGGAGGTGCGCCTCGCTGACCTGGTCCGGCAGGCGATGCGGATGCGGCCCGACCGGCTGGTCGTCGGTGAGGTCCGCGGCGCGGAGGTCGTGGCGATGCTCGCTGCGTTCAACACCGGCCATGACGGTGGCGCGGGCACGATCCACGCCAGCGCGGCGGCCCACGTGCCGGCGCGCATCGAGGCGCTGGCCCTGGCCGCCGGCCTCGATCGCGCCGCGGTGCATGCCCAACTGGCGGCGGGCCTGGACGCGGTGCTCCACGTAGAGCGCCGGGCTGGCCGACGTCGTGTGGCATCCCTGGCGGAACTGCGGCGCGACCGCGACGGGCTGACGAGCGCGACCGAGGTGCTGCGCTTCGGCGAAGATCGGGTACACATCGCCGATCCCGGCTCGGCTCTGGTGCAGCGGCTGGCCGGCCGTTGACCGCGGCCGCGTTCTTCTGCTCCGCACTGGCGCTCGGGCTCCTGCTCGTCGAGGTGGCATCCGCCCGTCGGCGCAGCTGGGTCGCCTCCGCTCGGCAGCGTGCCGAGCGGACCGCCGGAGTTGCGGCAGGGATTCTGGTGTCTCGGCTCCGAGTCGGTCACGGTGATGACGATGCCGGCGCTCTCTGCGCGGCCATCAGTGCGGAGTTGCGGGCCGGTGCGGCAGCCAACCAGGCACTGCTGACTGCGACGCGGAACAGCCCTCTCGCGCCACGGGCCCGCGTCGCGGCCCAGATCGGTGAACCCGTTGCACCCGCCCTGGCCGCTGACGCTGCCGCCACCCGGTCCACCGCCCTGGCCGGCGCCGCGGCCTGCTGGGCAGCAGCCGTCGACAACGGTGCCGGGCTCGCCGACGGCCTCGACCGCGTCGCCGCGCTGGCTTGGGCGGAGCGGCGGCTGGCGGCCGACCTCGCTGCGGAAACGGCCGCTCCGCGCGCCACCGCGCGGATCCTCGGGCTGCTGCCGCTGTTCGGACTGCTCCTCGGCGAGATCCTCGGCGCCCGCCCCACGGCCTGGCTGCTCGGAGAACCTGCGGGATGGCTCTGCCTCGGCGCGGGAGCTGCGCTCATCGGCGTCGGCCATTGGTGGTCGGGTCGCATCGTGCGCGGCGCGCTGCCCGATCCGCGCGGCAGGGGCCGATGAGCGCGCTCCTGGTGTCTGCGGTGGCCTGGTCCGCGGCGCTGCTGCTCGTGTGGCCTCCGCCGAGACGGCAGTATCGACGGCCTCGTCGCCGCCGTGCCGAGGAGCAGCGCCGGGTCCTCGAGCCGACCAGACTGGCGCGTCCCGCGGCGGGCGTACTCGCGGCCGCGCTCGTGGTCGTTGCGCACCCGCTGCTCGGACTCGCGGCGGGCGCCGTGCTGTGGTGGCTGCTCCCGGCGGTGGTGGCGCGGCTCGACAGTCAGGAGGACGTGCGGCGTCGTGCTGCCCTGGAGCAGCAACTGCCGATGGCGGTGGGCTTGATGGCGGCGTGCCTCGCGGTCGGCGCACCGATGCCCCGAGCCCTGCACGTGGTTGCCGAATCGATGGCCGATCCGACTCGGGCGCTGCTGTCGCGGGCGGCGCGGACCGTCGAACTCGGCGGGGATCCGACCGATGTCGCCGCCGTGCTCGCAGCGCCGGGCAGCGCGGGATGGGAGGCCGTCGGGGCCGCGGTGGTGCGCTCCGCGGACTCCGGGGCTCCGCTGGCTGAGCTGCTGCACGACCAGGCCGACCGCGCTGCCGGCGCCTGGTTCGCGCAGGCCTCGATCCGTGCCAGGTCGGCTGCGGTCGCCTCCGTGCTGCCCCTGGCCGCCTGCTTCCTCCCGGCATTCCTGCTGCTCGGCGTCGTGCCGCTGGTCGCCGGCCTCTTCGGCGGGGTCACCCTGCCGTGACCCCGTGACCCCGTGACCCCGTGACCCCGTGACCCCGTGACCCCGTGACCCCGTGACCCCGTGACCCCGTGACCCCGTGACCCCGTGACCCCGTGACCCCGTGACCCCGTGACCCCGTGACCCCGTGACCCCGTGACCCTGGTGCCGCCGGCATCGGCTGCGGCCCCAGACTGACGGCCGGCTCCCGTCCTGGGCGGTGTCCTGCCTCCACGGTCGTCTGGCATCGGGCTGGGCCTCGCCGCTGGCTGCGTCGCTGCCGGCCCATCGGTCCCGGTGCTGTCGGACCTGCGGATACCGGCCTTGTGCGCAACGCCGCACCGATCCACAGGGCAGCTGCGCGTCGATCGGCGAACCCCTGGTCCTACGCCACTGTTGGGCCCGTCGCCGAGCCTCGGCGATGCGCACCGGCCGCTACGCCGGGACTGCTAGGGGGAGCGCCATGCGCACGACGTTGTTGAAGGTCCGGCGGCAGGACGATGGTTTGTCGACCGCCGAGTACGCGGTCGGCACCGTGGCCGTGGCCGGGTTGGGAGGTCTGCTCGTCAAGCTGCTGACGTCGGAGTGGTTCTTCGCGCTGCTGCAGCGGATCATCGAGCGGGCTTTCGCCTTCATCTTCGGGTGACGGACAAAGCGATGGGTACTGTGCCGGGGGCCGGTTCGATCCGGCCCCCGCGCACGGTGCGGATGGCCGACGCCGGGATGGTGCTGCTCGAAACGGCGCTCGCCGTGCCGCTGCTGCTCGCGCTGGCTCTCGCCGGGCTCGGCGTCGGCAGGGCGGCCGTGGATGAGTTGGCCGTCGTGGCCGCTGCGCGGGACGCGGCGATGCAGGTGGCGCGGGGGACTGCGGCCGAGGAGGCCCGCGCGCAGGTCAGGGGGCGCGTGCCCGGAGCGGAGGTCAGCATTGGCGGCAGCGGATCCCACGTGCGGGTCGAGGTCGAGCTGCGGGCATCGCTGGTGCCGGGGATCGGCGCCGTCGCCGTCACGCACCGGGCCCGCGCCATCGCGATGCGGGAACCGGGTCTGCGGTGAGCGGCACCGCCCGCTCGCGCCGCGCGATGGCCGACGATGCCGGCGCGGGTGCCGTCGGGGCGGTGGCAGTGTGCACGGTGCTCGCCCTCGGGCTGCTCCTGCTGGGTCAGGGGGCCCGGGCCGTCGTCCTGGATCAGCGCGCGAAGGCAGCTGCCGACCTCACGGCGTTGGCCGCAGCCGCCGCGCTGCTGGATCTCGCCCCGGAGCCCTGCCGGACGGCGGCGCTCATCGCTGCGGGCAACGCGTCGCAGCAGATCTCCTGCACGATCCGCTCGTCTCCTGCCGGACCGGACGCCCTCGTCACGGTCCGCACGATCGACACTGCGTGGCCCTTCGGTCGGGTCGCCGCGACTGCTCGGGCCGGGCTGCGCGCAACGGACTCCGCGGAGTAGGCCGCCCGGCGTGCCGCCCGCGATCCGTCATCGTGCCCGGCCGCGGTTCGTCCGCGCCGTCATCCGGGCGGTGCGGCGGACAGCACCTCGTGCAGCAGGGCCGCGGCTGCGGCCTTGTCCAGCGGCTCGTTGCCGTTCCCGCATTTCGGCGACTGGACGCAGGACGGGCAGCCCTCAGCGCAGGAGCAGTCGGCGATGGAGCGGTATGTGCCGCGCCACCAGGCAGCCGCTGCTCGATATCCGCGCTCTGCGAAGCCGGCACCTCCGGGCAGGCCGTCGTGGACGACGATCGTGCAGGTGCCGGTATCGGGATGGTGGGGAGTGGAGAGGCCGCCGATATCCCAGCGGTCGCAGTGCGCGAACAACGGGAGCATCGCGATGGCCGCATGCTCGGCCGCATGGGCAGCGCCGGCCACGGCAGCCGGATCCACGCCAGCCGCAGCGAGCACGTCCTCGGGCATCGTCCACCACACGGCCTTGGTCCGCAGCCTGCGCAGAGGCGAGGCCACGGGTTCCTGGCCGATAACGGCGCCGGTCCCGACGCGGCGCTTGATGAAGGACGTGACTTGGGAGGTGACCTCGACAATGCCGTAGTTGACCTGCACCGGGCCCCAGCTGTGCATCTGGAGGGTGTCGAGCAAGCGGGTGTCGTGCACGGTCTGCGCCTGGGTGGAGTACGGCAGGTCGGTCCGCTCTGCGCTCGCCACGCCCCGATCGTGGTCGAGGTCGAGGACGAGGTACTCGGTGCCGCGGTGGGCATAGACCGCGCCGGCGTGGACGGTGCGATCGGCAGCGGAGCGGTCGACCGTGCCCACGAGCCGGCCGGTGCCGGACTCCACGACTGCGACGGGTGGCCCCGCGATGCCGCGCAGGTCGGCGAGGTCGGCCGCCCGATCCGTTCGGGTCCAGTACCAGCCGGTCGGGCGCTTGCGGAGCATGCCGCGCTCGCCCAGAGCCGGGAGCAGCTCGGCTGCGGCATTGCCGAAAGCGGCGCGGGCGGCCTCGTCGGTGAGCGGCAGCTCAGCCGCGGCGGCGCACAGGTGGGGGCCGAGGACGTAGGGGTTCGCAGCGTCGATCACCATCCCCTCCAGGCCCGACAGGAGATGGTCCGGGTGCCGCACCAGATGGGCGTCCAGCGGGTTCTGGTCGGCGAGGAAGACGGCCAGCGCTCGCCGATCGCCGCGCCCGGCCCGGCCGAGCCGCTGCCGCAGCGCCGCCCGGGTTCCCGGCCAACCGGCGACGATGACGGCGTCAAGGCCGGTGATGTCGATGCCGAGCTCCAGCGCAGACGTCGCCGCCATGCCGCAGTAGCGCCCGGCCCGCAGCCCGTGCTCCAGGTCCCGGCGCTCTTCGGGCAGGTAGCCCGACCGGTACGGAGCCACGCGATCCTGCTTGCCCGCGGGGAGCAGCCGCTCCTGCGCCAGCAGCGACACGGCTTCGGCCGCTCGGCGGGATCGGACGAAGGCCAGCGTGCGGATGTCCCGCTCCACCAATGCCGCGAGCACGGCTGCCGTCCGAGGGATCAGGCCGGTCTCCTCCGGCGGTGCCAGCACCAGTCGAGTCGCAGACCGCGCGATCCCCTCGCCGGTGACCGGCACCGCCGGGCGGCCGGTCAGCGTGGCCAGCGTTCCAGCGGGATCGTCGACCGTTGCCGAGGTCCCGATGACGACCGGGGACCCGCCGTAGTGCTCGACGATGCGCAACAGCCGACGCAGGATCGCCGAGAGGTTGGCGCCGAACAGGCCGCGGTAGACGTGGAACTCGTCGACGACGACGAATGCCAGGCGCTTCAGGTAGGACTGCCAGGCCGCATGGTTGGGCAGGATGCCGGCGTGGAGCATGTCCGGGTTGGACACCACGACGCTCGCGTGCCGCCTGGCCCAGCGCCGGTCCTCCGGCGAGGTGTCGCCGTCGTAGGCGGCGGGGCGCAGCCCGGGCAGGTCGAGGGACTCCAGCTTGCGCAGCTGATCGCGCGCCAGGGCCTTCGTCGGAGCGAGGTACAGCGACGTGGCGGGAAGCGCATCGTCGCCGTCGATCGAGGCCAGGATGGGCAGCACGTAGGCCAAGGACTTCCCGGTCGCGGTGCCGGTGGCAACGGCCACGTCGTCGCCGGACCATGCGGCCTGCGCAGCGGCCTGCTGATGCCCGTAGAGCTGGTGGATCCCCAGCCCGCGCAACTGCTGGCGTGCCGGGTCCGGCAGCCAGGACGGCCATGCCCCCGCAGCAGGGGAGGACGGGGGCAGGTCCAGCGCGGGAAGGTCCGCGGGCAGGCCGACGCAGGCGGCCACCTCGTGCCAGGCCCCGGCCGGATCCCACTCCACCTGTTGATGGTGCCCCCAACCCCCGGCACGGCCAAGCCCGGTGTCGCTGTCCGAGTTGCGCTATCCACCGCGTCCCAGGTCGCCGTATGACAGGCTGTGCCCAGTGCATCCGGCCGCGGCGCCGCCGATAGCGCGGCCGTGCGGCCGGGCTGCGATGCACTCGGCACCGGATCGTGGAGCCGGCGTGGGACTGAGGAGGAGCAGTGGACTTCGGGGTAGCGACAACGCAGGCAGGCAAGCATGCCGTCGCCGAGGTGACCGGTGAACTCGACGTCTACACCGCTCCTGCGCTCGAGGAGTTGCTCGGGGACCTCGTGGATGCCGGCAAGGTCGACATCGTCGTCGATCTCACCGGCGTGACCTTCATGGACTCCACCGGCCTGGGTCTGCTGATCAAGGTGCTGAAGTGGACGCGCGAGCACGATGGCTCGCTGAGGATCGTCGCGAACACCGAGAAGGTGCTGAAGGTCTTCCGCGTCACCGGGCTGGAATCGGTCCTGTCGATCTTCCCCACGCGCGACGAGGCCACCGGAGCCTGAGATGCCGACCGCGACCATCGCCATCCCGCCTGCGACCGAGCACGTCCGCGTGGTGCGCATGGTTGCCGGTGCCGCCGCCCGCCGTGGCCGCGTGCCCGAGGAGCTGATCGACGAAGTGCGCCTCGCCGTCGGGGAGGCTGTGGCCCGCGTTGTGCTGCGTCATCGGCGCGCCGGCCTCGGCGACGACGTCGTCGTTGCCCTGCGCGACGACCCGGAGTCCTTCGAGGTGGAGATCAGCGATCGGACGCCGGTGGACATCGCCGACGACGATGACGGCCTGTCGGTCGCGCTGACGCAGTCCCTGGTGCCGCAGAGCTCGATCTCGCCCGCCGAGGGGCATCAGCGCATCCGCCTGGTGTGGCCCTTGGAGGAGGACGGCGGCGATGCGCCGGACCGGGGGCCGCTGACGGCCGAGTAGGGCCCGCCGCCCCGGCATCCGTGCCCGGTGCCGCTGCCCGCGGCCGGGGCTGCCGGATGCCCTGATCGGAGTTGCGTACCAGGCCTCGGCCGCTGCGCCTGCACCGCGACCGGGGCGCCCCTTGGGGATCCCCGCCGAGGGGGGCGGCAAGCGCGACTTCGCTCTCGGCTTAGAATCGACGCGTCACGCTGGTCCCGACCCGGTCGGTCCCTGCCTGTGTGTCGTCATCACCAGATCAGCGACCTTGCGCCCCCACCGGGGGTGCGGATCGAATTATCCGAGGAGTGAATTCCGTGCAGTATCTTGCCGCAGCTGCGGAGGTAGAACTGACGGGGAGCAACTACACCACCGTCGTCATCGTGGCCCTGATCGCGTTGGCCGCGCTCGGGGTGGCAGGTTTGCTCGTCCGTGAGGTTCTCGCCGCGCCAGAGGGCACCCCGACCATGCGCAGCATCGCCGCTGCCGTGCAGGAGGGGGCCTCCGCGTACCTCAACCGCCAGTTCAAGACCCTGGCGATCTTCGCCACCGTCGTGTTCTTCCTGTTGTTCCTGCTTCCCGCGGACACCAACGAGGAACGGATCGGGCGCAGCATCTTCTTCGTGGTCGGTGCGCTGTTCTCAGCGATCACCGGCTACATGGGCATGTGGCTCGCCGTGCGCGGCAACGTCCGCGTGGCCGCTGCAGCCAAGGACTCCGGCGAGCAGGACGCGATGCGGATCGCGTTCCGCACCGGTGGGGTTGCCGGCATGTTCACCGTCGGCCTCGGCCTGCTCGGCGCATCCATCGTCGTCCTGGTCTACGCCGACCAGGCGCCCAAGGTGCTCGAGGGCTTCGGCTTCGGGGCGGCGCTGCTGGCGATGTTCATGCGAGTCGGCGGCGGCATCTTCACCAAGGCCGCCGACGTCGGCGCCGATCTGGTGGGCAAGGTCGAGCAGGGCATCCCCGAGGACGATCCCCGCAACGCGGCCACCATCGCCGACAACGTGGGCGACAACGTGGGCGACTGCGCGGGCATGGCGGCGGACCTGTTCGAGTCCTACGCGGTGACCTTGGTCGCGGCGCTCATCCTGGGCAAGGCGGCCCTGGGCAGCATCGGGCTGGTCATCCCGCTCGTGGTGCCGGCCATCGGCGTCATCACGGCCGTGATCGGCATCTTCGCCGTCATGCCGCGACCCGGCGACCGTTCCGGAATGGCCGCGATCAACCGCGGCTTCTTCATCTCCGCAGTCAGCTCCGCGGTGCTCGTGACGGCCGCAGCGTTCGTCTGGCTGCCGGACCGGCTGACCCGGATCGACACCATCAGCGCCGAATCGCTCGGACTGGAACTGGTGCGCTTCGAGTCCTTCAACCCGCGCTGGCTCGTGCTGGGCGCCGTGATCATCGGCATCCTGCTCGCCGCCGCCATCCAGGTGCTCACCGGCTACTTCACCGAGACCGACCGCAAGCCCGTCGATGACGTGGCCAAGTCCTCGTTGACCGGCCCGGCCACCGTCATCCTGGCCGGCGTCTCGCTCGGCCTGGAGTCCGCGGTGTACTCGGCATTGCTGATCGCCGCGGCGGTCTTCGGCGCCTACACGCTGGGCGGGGGTTCGGTCCTGCTCGGCCTGTTCGCCGTGGCAATGGCCGGCACCGGCCTGCTGACCACCGTCGGCGTCATCGTCGCGATGGACACCTTCGGTCCCGTGTCGGACAACGCACAGGGCATTGCCGAGATGTCCGGCGACGTGCAGGGCGAGGGCGCCAAGGTGCTCACCAGCCTCGACGCGGTCGGCAACTCCACCAAGGCGATCACCAAGGGCATCGCCATCGCCACCGCGGTGCTGGCAGCCACGGCGCTGTTCGGCGCCTACCGCGACACGATCGTCACCGCCGCCGATGGTGCGGGCGGGACCATGCTGGAGTACATCGGCATCCTGGATGTGTCCAATCCGAAGAACCTCACCGGCCTGATCATCGGCGCGGCAGTGGTGTTCCTGTTCTCGGGCCTGGCCATCAACGCGGTTTCCCGCGCGGCCGGCGCGGTGATCTTCGAGGTGCGGCGGCAGTTCCGCGAGCACCCCGGAATCATGGAGGGCACCGAGAAGCCGGAGTACGGCAAGGTTGTCGATATCGTGACCCGCGATTCGCTGCGCGAGCTCATCACGCCGGGTGTGCTGGCCGTGCTGACTCCGATCGCCGTGGGCTTCGGACTCGGTGTGGGGGCGCTCGGCTCGTTCCTGGCGGGCACCATCGCCACCGGCGTGCTGATGGCGGTCTTCCTGTCGAACTCCGGCGGGGCCTGGGACAACGCCAAGAAGTACGTCGAGGACGGCCACTTCGGAGGCAAGGGCTCCGAGGCGCATGAAGCCACCGTCATCGGCGACACGGTCGGCGACCCGTTCAAGGACACGGCCGGCCCGGCGATCAACCCGCTGATCAAGGTCATGAACCTGGTGGCGCTGCTGATCGCGCCCGCCGTCGTGACGCTGGCGCTGGACGGCCAGGACGCGCTCCGTTGGGCGATCGCGCTGGTGGCCATGGCGATCATCGTGATCGCCATCGTGGTCAGCAAGCGTCGTCCGATCGCCGTCGGCGAAGAGACGCAGGAGAGCGAGCAGGCGGTGCCGCAGAGCAGGCACTGATCCGATCCGCACCCGTCGAGGCCCCTTCCGGTTCGGGAGGGGCCTCGACCCATGTCGGACGGTCCTTACCCGCCCTGCCCGGCAGCCATTACGGTGGGGGCGAGGCAGCGGGAGGAGGCACTGTGGCACCGGATGCCGGGGCGCTACGAGCAGCACTGCTGGAACTGGGGTTCACCGCCGATGGCGTCTTGGCGGAAGCTTGGTCCGGACGCCTTCGCGGCGCTCGGCCGCGGGGAGGCGGCGCCGGCCCGCCACGCCCTTGCGGATCGGGCCGACGACGGGTTGACCGATCTGATCCGGCTCTTCCTGCTCGGTGAAGTGGTGCCGACCAGTCGGCTGGAGGCGACCGTGCCGCTCGATGACGCCGAACTGCTGGGCCTCATCGCCGAGGTGGCCGAGGGCACCACCGAGCAGGTCCGGGCCCGGGTGCATGTGCAGCCCTACCCGACGCCGTCGGGCGACGGATTCGTGGTGTCCGATCTGCCGGCGTGGATGGGCCGAATCGGCGGGCGCGGCCTGCGGCCCGATCACGTGGTGGGGATCGGGGGCGCGACCATCACACTGGCGACCATCACGCCGCGGGATCCGGTCGATCAGACGTTGGATCTGGGGACCGGGTGCGGACTGCAGGCGCTGCTCGCCGCCGGACACAGCGCGCGCGTCGTGGCCACCGACCGCAGCCAGCGGGCCCTGGCCATGGCACGACTGACCGCCGCACTGTCCGGCACGCCCTTCGACTGCCGCGCCGGATCGCTGTTCGACCCGGTCGCAGCGGATACGTTCGACCTGATCGTGGCCAACCCGCCGTTCGTCATCTCCCCGCACGCCCGCTACACCTACCGCGAGGCGCCGCTGCGCGCCGACGACCTCAGCCGCAACGTCGTGCAGCAGGCCGCGGAGCACCTGCGACCGGGCGGCATCGCGGTGCTGTTGGCCAACTGGCTGCACGTCGCCGATGAGCCGTGGCACGAGCGGCTCGCCGGCTGGGCGCCGCCGGACACCCAGATGTGGGTTGCCCAGCGGGAGCGGCTGACCCCGTCGGAGTACGTGGATGTCTGGCTGCGCGACGCTGCCGAGCACGGCGGACCGGACCATGCCCGCCGGTACGCCGAGTGGCTGACGTACTTCGACGACCTGGCGGCCTCGGCCATCGGGTTCGGCTGGATCGTGCTGCGGCGCAGCGCATCGCCCTGGTTCGTCGCAGAGGACGTCGCCGACGCCGAGCGGCTCCCCAACGGGGCCGAGGTGCAGGCCCAGTTGGCGGACTTCAGCACGCTGCACGATGCCACCGCGGTGCGGCTGCTCGCCTCGGCGCCGACCTGGCGGCCCGACACCGAGCTGCACCGCAGTTGGTACCCGACCGGCCCGGCCGGGGCAGACTTCGTGGCCACCCGGGCCGTGGCGCCCGACCGAGACCATCGATCCCGATCGTGGCCGACCTGCTCGCCGACACCGGATCGCTGGCCGATCGGATCGAACGGCAGGCCGATGACGACACCGATCGGGCCGACGAGTTGGCGGCACGCGCCCTGGTGGGGGTGCGGCGGCTGATCGGCGCCGGCATGGTCACCTGGATGGGCCAACGGGGTAGCGCCGCGCAGCGCGGGCGCCGCTCGACGGACGGGCGACCGGCGCTGCCCGCAGTCCGACGCCTCGCGCTGATCGGCTGCAAACGGCTCGCCGAGCCACCGCGGTTTCGACACAATGACCCGATGAGCCTGGCCGCCGACGAGCCGCGTCGAGCCGGGGACGCGCGCACGAGCAGCGGCTGCTGCGCCTATCGACGATTTCCGCGGGCCTTGTTCGCTGCGGTGGCGATCTGCTGGGGCTGGTTGGCGGCCTCGCAGGTCATCGTGCTGGACGGCGTGTACGCCCTGATCGGGGTGCTGCTCGGGGGGTTGTCGCTACGAGCGGCGGTGCTGGTGGAGCGCGGGCCCACGGTGCGCTATCCGTTCGGCCGCGAGGCGCTGGCCCCGCTGGTGGTGGGGGTGCAGGGGCTGGTGCTGCTGGGCTCGCTCGGCTACGCGGTGCTCGATGCCGTCGAAGTCCTCCTCACCGGCGGCAGCCAGACGGCGTTCGGCTCGGCCCTGGGCTACTCGGTCGCCAGCGCGACGATCGGGTTCGTGCTCTGGCGGGTGCTGCGGCGCCAGCCGGGTCCTCCGAACTGGTGGCTGCCGAAGCCGCCGCCTGGCTGGCAGGTGTGCTGCTGTCGGTGGGGATGTTTGTCGGCTTCCTGGCAGCGCTCATCCTGGACGGCACGTCCGCCGCCGGCATCGTGCCCTTCATCGATCCCGGTATGGTGATCGTCGCGGCGGTGGCGATCGCGCCGACCCCGCTGCGGATGCTCCGGCAGACCGCTCGCGAGCTGCTGGAGGGCGCCGCACCGGCCGAGGTAGCCGACCCGATCAGGTCGGTGGTGCACGACCTCAGCCGGCAGCACGGCCTGCCGGAACCCACCGCCCGGATCGGCAAGCTGGGCCGCAAGGTCTACGTGGAGGTCCACTACCTGGTGGCCGAGGACGCCGGCTACTCGCTAGCGGAGGCCGACACTGTCCGGCGAGTGCTGCTGCAGCGGCTGCGGCAGCCGGGCCGCAGCCTCTGGATCACGGTGGAGCTGCATACCGACCCGGCTTGGGACCGCGCCGAGCCGGGGGCGTAGCCCGGGCGCTCCCGGCTGCCCATGGCGCGGCCCGAGCCCGGACCAGCCGATGCCGCCGGCGAAGGCGAAGACGATCGCGAAGTACCTCGGCAAGGGATAGGAGGTACTGGCCTCGGTCGGCCATATCCGCGATCTGCCGGAGGGTGCCTCGGAGATTGCCGACGCCTACCGCGGCCAGCCGTGGGCGCGGTTGGCGGTGAACGTCGATGACGGCTCCGCGCCGATCTCTGTGGTTTCGCCGCGCAAGAAGGAGACGGTCACCGAGTTGAAACGGGCGTTGCAGGACGCCGACGAGTTGCTGCCGGCGCAGTGTTGGACCCAGCGGGTGGCTGAGCTCATGGCCGATCGCGGCCCGGGAGCAGGGGGCAGGGGTCACCAGCGCCAGATCAGCGGGACCACGAACACCGCGGCCAGGAAGAACAGCGCCATCAGTGGCAGGCCCAGTTTCCAGTAGTCGCCGAAGCGATAGCCCCCCGGGCCCATCACCATCAGGTTCGCCGGAGTGGCAACAGGGGTCATGAAGGCGGCCGCGCAGGCCACGCAGATGGACATGAGCACTGTGCGGCCGGACACGGCGAGTTGCTCGGCCGCCGACAGGCCGATCGGGATCATGACCAATGCGGTAGCCGTGTTGCTGATGAGTTGGCCGAACACCAGGGACAGCGCTGCCAGTGCCGCCAGCAGTGCGGTCGGGCCAGCACCGCCGACGGCATCGACGAGCCATTCGGCGATCATCGCGCCGGCGCCGGACTCCTGGATGGCGATCGCCATGGGGAACATCCCGGCGACCAGCAGGACGGTGCTCCAGGACACCGTGCGATAGGCGTCCGGTGCCGACACCACGCGCGCCAGGATCATCGCCCCGGCGGCGAGTAGGGCAGCGATGGCGGCCGGCACCAGCCCGGTTGCGAGCAGCAGGACCATGCACGCCAGAATCACCAGCGCCCGCGATGAGCCGCGCCCGCGCGGGACGGCTTGGCGGCGGACCAGGTCGGGTGCGTTGACCAGCAGCAGGCTGTGGTCCTGGACCAACTCATCCAGGATGGACCAGGGGCCTTCCAGCAGCAGCACGTCACCGGTGCGCAGCGTCGAATCCGACAACCCTCGGTCCACCCCGCCGCGTTGCACCGCTAGGACCGTGACCGCGCCATCCAGGACGCTACCGGAATGGACTTCGCGGCCCAGGTACCGCGATCGCGGCGGGACGACCGCTTCGATCACGCCCACTTCTCGGTTGAGGAGCTCCGCGGAGACCTCCGTGGCGTCACGGATCCGCTCCACCGCCGTGCCGGTCTCGGCGGCGAACGAACCGACCAGCCCGTGGTCGCCCAGGACGGTCAGCCGATCCCCCGGGTGCAGTTGGCCATCGGCCGAGGGCAACCCGGCCGCGCCATCGAGCACCGTGATGATGCGCAGCCCCTCGCGGGGGCTGGCCAGCACCTCCTGCCTGGTGCGTCCGGCCAGCGGTGAGTCTGCCGTGACCCGCAGGTGGAAGACCTGCTCCAGCGAGTAATGCTCCACCAGGGTCCGCGCGTGCGCCGACAGATCCGGGGGCAGCGCGGCGCTGGTGCGATCGGGCAGGAGCCGAGGGCCGATCAGCAGAATCACGGCCAGTGCCGCGATCACGATCGGAATGCCGATGAGCGAGAACTCCAGCAGTCCGAAGGCGCCGAGCCCGGCGTCGTCGGCCGCCTGCGAGATCACCACGTTCACCGGCGATCCGGTGAGCAGCAGCAATCCGCCCGCGCTGCCGGCGAAGGCCAGCGGCATCAGCATCCGCGAGGTCGGCAGGCCCACCCTCCTGGCCAGCACCACTGCCATCGGCAGCAGCGCGGCCACGGCGCCGTTCAGCCCGATCGTGGCGGTCAGCATCGCGACCAGCAGCATGGTCAGCAACAGCGCACGGGTCGCGCTCCCGCCGGCGCTGCGGGACAGCGCCTGACCGGCCCAAGCCGTCACGCCGCTGGCCTCGAGCCCCTCGCTCACCACGAACAGGGCGGCGATCATGATGACGGCCGCGTCGCCGAAGCCGCTGAGGAACTGGTCGAAGGTGATGACCCCGGTGGCGTACAGCGCCAGCGCCGAGCCGATCGCGACCACTTCCACCGGGAACCGGTTCCACACGAACAGGGCGACCGTGATGGCCAGAATCAGCAGGCTGATGGCGGCATCGCTCACGGGCTCATCCCAGCTCGGCCGCGATTGCCACGATCGTTGCCGAGACCACGAACAGGCCCAGGATGAGTGGCCAGACGAAGCGCAGGTAGCGGTCGTAGCCGACCTTGGCAATCGCGAGGCCACCCACCACGACCACGCTGGTCGGCGAGAACATCAGGGTCAGGCCGTGGCCGGTGATCCACGCGGTGATCGTGGTGGCTCGGCTCACCTCGGCGAAGTCCGCCAGCGGCGCCAGCAGTGGCATGGCGAGGGCGGCATGGCCGGAACTGGAAGGGATGAGGAAGGCCAGCGGCATGTTGACGATCACGGTGACGACGGCGAAGGCCGCGGCCGAGGCGCCCGAGATCAGGTTCTCCATGGCGTGCAGGATCGTGTCGAGGGTCTCGGTGTTCGTCATGATCACGGACACGCCACCGGCCAGGAGCACCACCATGGCGGGGCCGAGCATGTCTGCCGCGCCTGCCGCGATGAGTCGTACGATTTCCTTCTCGTGCAGTTTCGCCACGATGCCGACCAGCACCGAGGCGATGAGGAACAGCATGGACAGTTGGGGGAACCACCAGCCAAGGTCGAACCACAGCGGCTCCCCGGCGATCGGGGCCTCGTGATCGAGGTAGTAGTTCGCCTCGCCGGTCGCCGACTCCAGCAGGCTCGTCCACGGGATGACCGAGAAGATCATCAAGCCGAACGCCAGGGCGGTGATCACCAGCACGATCTTCTGCGTGCGGCTCAGTGTGGCGTCCGGGCTGGCGCTGGTGGCCGCTTCGCTTGGCTCGTCCCAACCAACCAGTGAGGCCTGCGGATCGGAGCGCACCTTCGCGGCGTAGCGCAGCACCCACGCCACGGCCATTCCGGTGACGACCACCCACAGCAGCAGTCGCAGCGCGATCCCGTCACCGATGCCGACGCCGGCCTCCCCGGCGGCCACTCCGATCGAGAACGGATTGACGGTGGCGGCCATCACCCCGGCCATCGCCCCCAGGATGATCATGGCTGCCGTGGTGAGCCGGTCGTAGCCCAGCGCAGCCATCAGCGGGATGAACAGCGCGTAGAACCCCAGGGTCTCCACGGAGAACCCCATGGTGGAGCCCAACAGCGAGAACAGCACCATCACGGCAGTAATGAGCAGCCAGCCCCTGGTGCGCAGCCGCTGGGCCAGTGCGGCCACCGCCACCTCCAACGCCCTGGTGTGGAAGCTCACCGAGATGAACGCGCCGATCGACATGATGAAGACGATGACCCCGATCTGGCCGAACATCGTGCCCAGTGTCTCGGTGTCCACGAACTGGGAATCCGGATTCAGCAGCCCGTAGATGCCGTTGACCGGGGCCAGCACCAGTTGCTGGACCTTCTCGCCGAAGGACAGCGGAGCGTCGATTTGCTCGTAGGTCCCCGGGATGGGCGAACCGTCCTGATCCACCTGATAGTCCCCGGCGGGGATAAACAGCGCCGCCACCCACACCAGCAGGGTGACGATCGCCAGCGTCGTGACGGCGCTGGGGAAGGCGAACGAACGGCGCTGCTTGGCCGGTTGGCCGACCTTCTCATCCGTGCTCGGCATCGCGACCTCCTGCGTGACGATGCGATAAGTGTGCAGCCCCAGACCCGCCCACGGCCGGAAATCGCCGAGCATTCACCTCGGGCAGCCCCGGGCGGCACCTGCGACGCCGGGTGTCGTGCTACCGGGCCGGCACCGCGACGAAATCGGGATGGATCCGGCCGGGGGTCCGTGCACCGCCCGGGTCGCGGCCGGAGCCTGGGCCAGCCCCCGACGCGGACCGGCCGACACCGCCGAACCGGTCATCGTTCACACTCGTTCTTGACGCAACCGCCGCGCCGTGGCGTATCGTCGCCGTTTGCACGGTCCCCGTGTCGTGGGGCAGTCGGTCGGAAGGGATGTGGTGGGGTGCCCAGTACGGCAGCCTCTCAGCAGCATTTGGTGATCGTGGAGTCGCCGGCGAAGGCGAAGACGATCGCGAAGTACCTCGGCAAGGGCTATGAAGTGCTGGCCTCGGTCGGTCACATCCGCGATCTGCCCGAGAACGCTGCCGAAGTCCCGGAGGCCTTCCGCGGGCAGCCCTGGTCGCGGCTGGCGGTCAATATCGATGACGGCTTCGCGCCGATCTATGTCATCTCCCCCAAGAAGAAGAAGACGGTGAGCGATCTGAAGCGTGCGCTGAAGGACGCCGACGAGCTGCTGCTGGCCACGGATGAGGACCGCGAGGGCGAGGCCATCGCGTGGCACCTGTTGGAGGTGCTGCAGCCGAAGGTGCCGGTGCGCCGGATGGTGTTCCATGAGATCACCAAGGAGGCGATCCAGGAGTCCCTGGCGCATACCCGCGACCTGGACCTCGATCTGGTGGACGCACAGGAGACCCGGCGCATCGTGGATCGCCTCGTGGGCTACGAGGTCTCGCCGGTGCTGTGGCGCAAGGTGAAGTTCGGCCTGTCCGCCGGCCGGGTGCAATCGGTGGCGGTGCGGCTGATCGTGCAGCGGGAGCGGGAGCGGATCGCCTTCACCTCGGCGCAGTACAGCGATGTCCGGGGCCGCTTCGCCCCCGATGGCTTCAAGGGCCAGTTGGTGGGCCTGGACGACCGTCGGGTCGCCACGGGCAAGGACTTCGACGACCAGGGGCGCCTCACCGGCGATGCCATCGCGCTGACCCTGCCGCAGGCGGAGGAGTTGGCATCCGACCTGCTGCCCGCCCGGTTCACCGTCGATGAGGTCAAGCAGAAGCCCGGCACCCGCAAGCCGGGAGCGCCCTTCACCACCTCCACCCTGCAGCAGGAGGCGGGGCGCCGACTGCGGTGGGGCTCGGAGCGCACCATGAGGGTGGCGCAGGGGCTGTACGAGGGCGGTTACATCACCTACATGCGCACCGACTCCGTGCAGTTGAGCCAGCAGGCCATCACGGCTGCGCGGGCCCAGGCCGAGCAGCTCTACGGCGCCGACTATGTGCATCCGTCGGTGCGCACCTACAAGGGCAAGAGCGCCAATGCCCAGGAGGCCCACGAGGCCATCCGGCCTGCGGGGGAGGCGTTCCGCACGCCGGGGCAGCTCACCGGCCAGCTCGTCGGGGACGCCTGGGTGCTGTACGAGATGATCTGGAAGCGGACGATCGCCTCGCAGATGGCCGATGCCAGGATCAGCACCACCACGCTGCTGTTCTCCGCCCCCGACGGCCAGCAGCGCACGGCCAGGTTCAGCGCATCCGGCACCGTCACGCTCTTCAAGGGATTCCGCGCCGCCTACGAGGAGACGGTCGTCGAGGACCGCAACGCGCAGGACTCCGTCACGAACGTGGCGCTGCCCAACCTCGCCCAGGGTGACGTCATCACCGCCGAGGAGCTGCAGGCGGTCGAGCATGAGACGAAGCCGCCGGCGCGGTACACCGAGGCGTCGCTGGTGCAGGCGCTGGAGGAGCGCGGCATCGGCCGGCCCTCCACGTACGCCTCCATCATCAAGACCATCATCAGCCGCAACTACGTGTGGAAGAAGGGTTCGGCGTTGGTGCCGTCCTTCCTGGCGTTCGCCGTGATCCGGCTGCTGGAGGAGCACTTCGCCTCGCTGGTCGACTACGACTTCACGCGGGAGATGGAGGAGGTGCTCGACGCCATCTCCCGCGGCGACACGGCGCGGCTGGAGGCGCTGCAGCGGTTCTATCGCGGCGATGCCGGCCTGGACTTCGAGGGCCTGCAGCCGCTGCTGGACAAGCTCGGCGATATCGACGCCCGCGCAATCTGCACCATGCCGATCAACGGCACCGAGGTGGTGCTGCGGGTGGGCAAGTACGGCGACTACCTGGAGCGGCCCTCGGACGGCAAGCGGGCCAACCTGCGCGGGGACCTGCCGCCGGACGAGCTGACGGCCGACTTTGCCGCCGAGGCGATCGAGCGCGGCAACTTCCAGA
>CAVXYG010000015.1:0-53915 GCA_963766005.1 uncultured Actinomycetota bacterium
GCAGTCAAGCGCTTGGGGCTGGGTCGCGCCGAAGGATGCCTCCCCGGTGACGCCGTTCGGGTTCTCCCTGACGTTCTTCGTCATCGGCGCCGGGGCTGGCCTGCTGTGGATGTTCCAGGCGTGGCAGAGGCGTCGGGAAAGCGCCGGCCGCGACCCGCTGGTACACCTGGCGCTGCTGAAGATCCCCCCGCTGCGCTCCGGTCTGGTGGGCCTGTTCAGCCAGAACCTGATCCTGATGGGCGTCTTCTTCACGATCCCGCTGTACCTGCAGTTGGTGATCGGGCTCGATGCCTTGGAGACCGGCCTGAAGATGCTGCCGGTGTCCATCACCATGTTCGTGGCCTCTGCGGCAGGGTCGCGGCTGTCCGGCCGCTACCCGATTCGGTCGATCGTGCGGGCAGGCCTGTCCATCACCGTGATCGCGGCGGTCATGCTGACCGCAACCATCGAGCCTGCTCTGGACAACTCGAGCTTCCTGTGGTCCATGGCCGTACTCGGCGTGGGTATGGGACTGATCGTCTCCCAGCTCGGCAACGTCGTGCAGTCCTCGGTCGACGCTTCAGGCCGGGGGGAGGCGGGCGGGCTGCAGTTCACCGGCCAACAGCTCGGTTCGTCGCTGGGTGTCGCCCTGCTCGGGGCGATCGTGCTGTCCGGGCTCACCACCACGTTCGTCTCCAACATCTCCGACAACGAGCAGATCAGCAGCGCAGTCTCCGAGCAGGTCGGTGTGGCCGCTGGCACCGGAATCGACTTCGTGTCCGCCGACCAGATAGCAGCCGCCGCGCAGGGGGCTGGGCTGGACGAGGCCACGACGCAGGAGATCGTGGACGACTACAAGTCGGCACAACTGCAGGCCCTCAAGGCCGGACTCCTGGCGGCGGCCTTCTTGGCCCTGTTCTCCTTGGCATTCACGCGCGAGCTTCCGCATCAGGCGCCCACGAGGAAGCCGGACCCCGGCGAGACTGCAGCCGAGACGCTAGCCCACTCCGCCGCGCCGAGGTCGGGATCGGGTGACGACGATGCCCTTGAACGGCACCCAGGCTCCTGATCAGCCGGCCCGGCGACCCTTTCCGAAGATGCGGACAGTCCGCGACACGGCGGACTGTCCGGTGAGGAGCCCAACGATGGGCGGATCGATCCCTGGGCGGATGCCGCGGCGGGGCCTGGGCAGTCGCCTGCGGCCGGGCGCCGCACGAGGTCCGGGACGCGATCTGATGGCGCTGCGGATCGATGGGCTGGTGTCGTTACATGGGATGGTCTGCGCGGGGTTCGCCGGCGTGCGGCCTTCCGCGCCGCGTGAGCGGTCGACGGCCGGGATCACCCTGCGGGGCGCCGTACCGATGCCCGCCGAGACTGCCACCGCGGCGAGAAGTCCAGGGCGTGCAGCACCGGAACCCTATGAGCCGAACAACGACGCTGGAGGTCTGGCCGACATGGCGACGAACCCCGAAACCCAAACCCGCTCCACCCGGCAGAGCAAGGCGCTGCACCTCACACCCGCAGAACGAGCAGCGGTCGGGAAGGCGGCGCGTGCCCAGGTCCCTCGCTCCAGCCAGGCCGTGTTCGCTCCTGCACAGAACCGCCCCGACCCGGTCGCCCTGCTGGAAGCCCAAGCCGCGACCCGGGTGCCGGAACTGGTGCCGATCAGGTACGGCCGCATGCTGGTGTCGCCCTTCACGTTCTACCGCGGCGCCGCGCTGATCATGGCCTCGGACCTGGCCGCGACACCGACATCCGGGCTGCGCGTGCAGGCGTGCGGGGATGCCCACCTGTCCAACTTCGGGGTGTTCGCATCGCCGGAGCGGGAGCTTGTCTTCGACATCAACGACTTCGATGAGACGACGCCAGGGCCATGGGAGTGGGACGTCAAGCGACTCCTGGCCAGCCTGGAGGTCGCCGGCAGATCCAACGGGTATTCGGCCGCCGAACGCCGCGGGGTCCTGCTGGCCGGGGCCAACCGCTATCGAACGGCGATGGCCCAGTTCGCCGCCATGCGCAACCTGGACCTCTGGTACGCCCACGCAGACCTCGACAACATGATGCGCATCCTCAGGGGCAGCAAGGACACCTGGGCTGCGAAGCGGACCAAGAAGTCCGCGGCCAAGGCCCGCACCCGCGACTCGATGCAGGCGCTGGAGAAGTTCACCGCGATCATCGACGGCCGGCGCCGGATCGTCAGCCAACCGCCGCTGATCGTGCGGCTCGACGAACTCGCCGCCGAAAGCGGCTATGACGGGCGCGATCTGGACGAGGAGATGCGGGCCATCGTGCGAGGCTACCGCGACACCCTGCAGACCGATCGGCGACACCTGCTGGAGGAGTTCGAGTTCGTCGACGCGGCCCGCAAGGTGGTCGGCGTGGGAAGCGTGGGGACCAGGGCCTGGATGGCTCTGTTCGTCGGCCGCGACGGCGGCGACCCGCTCTTCCTGCAGGTCAAGGAGGCTCAGTCGTCCGTTCTGGAGGCGTACACGGGTGTCAGCGAGTACGCCAACGCCGGCCAGCGGGTGGTCGCCGGGCAGCGCCTCATGCAGTCCTCCAGCGACATCTTCCTGGGGTGGCATCGGATCAAGGGGCTCGACGGGGTCGAGCGCGACTTCTACCTGCGCCAGCTGAGGGACTGGAAGGGCTCGGCGGAAGTCGACGCCATGCCCCCCGCCGCCTTGTCGACGTATGCCCGGCTGTGTGCTTGGACTCTGGCCAAGGCCCATGCGCGCTCAGGTGATCGGATCGCCATCGCCGCCTACCTCGGCAACTCGGACGTCTTCGACCACGCCGTCGCCGACTTCGCCGCGGCATACGCCGACCAGAACGAGAAGGACTACGCCGCACTGCAGGACGCAGCCGGTACCGGACGGGTCACCGCGAAGTCGGGGCTGTGACCGTGGCCGTCCGGCCCGGTCAGCGTCCGTGCTGCCCGGCGTCGAGCGCCCGGTTGACCCCGTCGAGGCTGGAACTGTCGGCGGCTTGGCTTGCGACCCTGACGCCGGGTCTGGATTCGTCCCGGCGGTGCGCGAGTCGTGCCTCGCGGAGGAGAAGAGCATGGCGGTAAGGACCTTTGCGCCGGGTATCGCCCAGTTCTCCGGGTATGAGAAGCGGTGGCTGGGCAAGGACATCGTCGCCGGCCTGGTGCTGTCGGCACTGCTCGTCCCCCAAGGAATGGCGTATGCGGAACTTGCCGGACTCCCGGCAGTCACCGGTCTGTACACCTCGATCCTTTGCCTGGTGGGTTACGCCATCTTCGGCCCCTCCCGGGTCCTGGTCCTCGGCCCCGATTCGTCCCTGGGGCCCATGATCGCCGCGGTGATCATTCCGCTCGCCGGATCAGGCGGTGACCCTGCGCGCGCGATCGCGCTGGCATCGATGCTGGCCCTCATGACCGGCGCGATCATGATCGCCGCCGGCGCGCTGCGGCTCGGTTTCGTCGCAGACCTGCTCTCCAAGCCCACGATCCTGGGGTACATGAACGGGCTGGCCCTGACGATCATCGTGGGCCAGTTGCCGAAACTGATGGGCTTCTCCGTTGATGCTGACGGATTCATCGGGGAACTCGGCGGCTTCGTCTCTGGACTGCTATCGGGCGCGGTTGTCCCGGCGGCTGCGCTGATCGGGATCGGTTCCCTGATCCTCATCCTGGTACTCAACCGCCTGATGCCCAAGATCCCTGCGGTCCTGGTGGCCGTCATCCTGGCCATGATCGCCACGATCGTCTTCGGTCTGGGCGACCTGGGTGTGAAGCTGGTCGGGACTCTCCCGCAGGGGTTGCCCGCGTTCACGCTCCCGCTGGTGCAGTGGACCGACATTTCGCTGCTGTTCGCCGGCGCGCTGGGCATTGCCCTGGTCGCGCTGACCGACACCATCTCCACTGCCACCTCGTTCGCGGAGCGGCAGGGCGAAGAAGTCGACGGCGACAAGGAGATGATCGGGATCGGTGCGGCCAACGTCGCCGCCGGCTTCTTCCAAGGATTCCCGGTGAGCACCAGCGGTTCGCGGACCGCGGTCGCCGAGCAGGCCGGGGGAAGGTCCCAGTTGACCGGGCTCGTCGGGGCCGGGGTCATCGCAGCCATGCTGCTGGCGCTGCCCGGGCTGTTCGCCGACCTGCCTCAGCCGGTCCTGGGTGCGGTCGTCATCAGCGCCGCGATCTCGTTGGCCGACATCCCCGCGACCCGGCGGCTGTACCGGCAGCGCCGCAGCGACTTCGTGCTGTCGATGGTGGCGTTCCTGGGCGTCGTCCTGCTGGGCGTGCTGCCGGGGATCGTCGTGGCGATCAGCCTGTCGGTGGCCAATGTCTTCCGCCGGGTCTGGCGACCGCACCATGCCACGCTGGGCCGGGTTGCCGACCTGGACGGCTATCACGACACCGGAACGTACCCCGATGCGGACCTGCTCAGCAGCGCTGTGATCCTCCGGTTCGATGCTCCCTTGATCTTCGCCAACGCCTCGACCTTCCGAGACGAGGTCCGCAGACTCGCCAAGGGGGTCCAGACGCCGTTCTGGATCATCGTCGCCGCAGAACCGATGACGGACGTCGACACCACCGCCTGCGACATGCTCGACGATCTGGCCCTCGACCTGCAGGCCGAAGGCTGCCGGCTGGTCTTCGCCGAGATGAAGGATCCGGTCCGAGCCAAACTGCGGCAGTTCGGCATGGAACACGCCCTGCCCGACGACCGGTTCTTCCCGACAATCGAATCCGCAGTGGACAGTTGTCGGCGCGAGACCGGCAGCGGCTGGCATCCTCTCGGATCATGAGCCCACGATCAGATCGGACACCATGAGCAGCATCCCGTCCATGAAGAATCGCGTCCAGGCGATCGTGGCCCTGGGCGCCGGCGTGCTGCTGGTGCTGTTGATCATCGCGGTGCTGTTGGAGAACCCCGGCATGCTGGCGCTGGGGATCGGTGGACTCGCCCTGGCTGGTGGCGGTGGTTGGTGGGTCGTCACCGAACAGATGCCGCGGCGCGCGATCGGGGCGGTCGTGGCAGCCCTGGGGCTGGTCGCCCTGGTCGTGGCCGTCATCGGGGTGGTCACGGGCACCGAGCTGCGCTTCGTCGTGATCGTGGCGATCCTCGCGCTGTTCGCCGTGGCTGTGGGGCAGGCGCGGCTCGCCCTGGTTCGAGGCCTGCACGAGGCCGACGGGACCGACGCGGCCCGTCCGGCGCATCCGGTCCTGATCGCGAACCCGAAGTCCGGTGGTGGCAAAGTCGAGCAATTCGACATCGTGGCCAGGGCCCGACAGCAAGGGGTCGAGGTCATCCTGCTGAACGAGGGCGATGACCTGGAGCAGCTGGCTCGTGACGCCGTCGCCCGCGGGGCCGACTGCCTGGGCATGGCCGGGGGGGACGGATCCCAAGCCCTGGTCGCCTCGGTGGCGGCGGACAGCGACCTGCCGTTCGTGTGCATCAGCGCGGGAACCCGCAACCACTTCGCCCTGGACCTGGGACTGGATCGATCAGACCCGGGCGCGGGACTCATCGCCTTCACCGACGCCGTCGAGCGGCGGATCGATCACGCCACCGTCGGCGACCGGCTCTTCGTGAACAACGTGTCGCTGGGCGTGTACGCCAGGATCGTGCAGGAGGAGGGCTACCGCGACGCCAAGGTCGAGACGAGCAAGACCCTGCTGCCGGAGTTGCTCGGCAAGCAGGAGACGCCGTTCGACCTGCAGTTCGCCACCCCCGACGGGACGGAGGTGGACGGCGCCTTCCTGATCCTGGTGTCCAACAACCCGTACGTGCTCGGGCCCAAGTTGGACGTCTCGCAGCGGCGCAGTCTGAGCACGGGCAAGCTCGGGGTCTTTGCCGTCAATGCCCGCACCGGGGCTGAAGCCGCCGCCATGATGGCGCGGGAGAGTCTGGGCCTGGGCGCCCGCGACCCTCACATCCATCAGTTCGAGACCGACCGCTTCGTCGTGGCGTCGCGGTCCGGCCATGCTTTCTGCGGCGTGGACGGGGAGGCGCTGGATCTGCCCACTCCGCTGGAGTTCCGGATCCACCCAGGGCGGTTGCGCATCCGGGTCCCGCGCGACAGCGAACAACGACTGGAGCGCCGCGTGGCGCGCAACGTGGGACTCAAGCATCTTCTGCGGGTTGCGGCCGGCAAGCCGGTGAACCTCAAGGCCGGCTGAGGACCACCATCGAACGGCGGCGGGAGACGCGGTCGCGCCGCCTCCCGGAGTTAGCGCCGGTCGCCCGGGCAGAGGACCTGCGCCGGTTCCGGGGTGTCGGTGCGCAGGGCTTTGCGACGGGTAGCGAGTGATTGGGGTGCCCCGTTGGTGGTCCGCGACGCCGAGGGTCCGCGGGCAGGTCCGCCGGGCGCAGCTCGGCCACCCGCTGCCGGAACACCGTCATGCCCCCGGACCACCCCGCGATCACCGTCGCCGGCATCGTCGGGGTGAGCCACGGCTTCGTCGGGGCGAAGCCGTGGCTCATGCCAGGCCCATCTCGGCCATGGGGTGTAGACCGTCTCCTCGGGCGGAGTTCCCCTGTGGTGCAGGCAGATCAGCGCGCCGACGTGGACGGCGATGGGATGGACCGGCACGACCCAGCCCGGCACGGCCAGTCGGGGCCGGTTCTGGTCGATGTTGGGGGCGCTGCCGGTCCACGACCCACCTGATCTGCGGATGCAGCGCCGTCACTACTTGCCCGGAGTTCAGCGCCGCGGCTTCGAGTGGGTGCCTCACCCTCCCCGCACCAGGTTGTCCTGTTCACCGACCGGGACATCGAACGCCTCCGCCACGGTTTCGTCGCCGCAGTCGGTCGCCTTGACATCGTGCGGGACCGCGGGCTGTTCGACCGCGGCTGAGAAGGACGGGCTGATGATCTGCTCGGAGCCCAACTCGTCCTCGCCCCAGTTGCTGCTGGCCGACGGGCTCACCAGCAGGTGGCAGATCGTTAGCGCCAGTCTGGTTGATCACCTCGATCGGCACCACCGGGCCCGCCTTCACCGAACGCGTCTACCCCACACCTGGTCGGTCGGGGTGCCGGGCCGGCCGAAGTGCAGGGCGATCGAGCAGATCGCCATGAACTCGGCGGTCGCTCCGGAGGTCATCTGCGGCCCGTTGTCGCTCATGGCCAGCAGGATCGGCAGGTGCGGTCCGTGGAACCCGGCGTCGGCGTCCGCCGCGCGCTGCTCCAGGACCGCGTAGAGGCCCTCCGCGTCCAGCGCCCGCTCGAAGCACAGCTGCACCTGTACGGAGGTCTCCTCGGACGACGCCACCGTGCCGACCCATTTGCGGGAGACGACGTCGAGGACCGCGACGCACGCCGTCTCGGCGGCGGTGAAGTGCGTCGTGTCCTATGCCGACCTTGGGACTATGCAGGCCCGGGCGGCGCTGGCCGAGGCGCAGGTGCTCGGGGATCTGGTCGTGGGCGCGGCGCTGGCCGGGCCGTCGAGAGCCGCTGGGAAGCATACGTGGACACGCTGATCATTAGCACGACCGGCGCTGACGTGTTCGCTGGTCCCGGATCGACCGCTTGGCCATTCAGCGGCGAAGCGGTCGTCATCAGCGCCGCCAATCCAGGCGGGCGTTCTCGGCCCCCAGACGAGAACCAGGAGGCCCACGCACGACTCCAGGGGGAACTTGAGCGTGAGAGCGTGCATGTCGTCGAGGTGCAGGCTCAATCGAGGGATGGGCGCTGGCGCGAGGCGGCCTTCCTCGCCACAGGACTGCCGCCTGAGAGGGCGCTCCAGATGGCTCGGGATCGCGGTCAATCCAGCTACTTCGCGCTGTCCGACGCCGAACTGCAGGTGATCCGTGTGCGGAGCCTGAGCGATCGGTTGGAGGGCCAAGTCGTCGCACGCAGGGATCGCGACCGGTAGTCGCAGATCCCGTTGGAGACGACGGGTGGCGGCACGGCGACCTGATCCTTCGACCCGTCGGGCCGCTACTCACCAGGGACATCGGGGTGCTCGTATCGAATCTGCGTGAGCAACAGGCTCGTGAGCCCGAGAACGCCCATGGCGTAGGGCTCAAGGTCGTCACGGTCTTGGATTCCGTGTCGGTCCACGTTGCCAACCGCGCCGACGAGACCCTGAGCCAAGAACCGCCAAGCCTCGGACTCGTTCACCGGCCGGCCCAGCCTGAGCGATCCATCCGAGGAGAAGGCCCTGCCCATGAGGCCCTTGGGGAGTAGGGCCCGTCCGTCGTGAGCAGCAGCACCCCCCAGCCACCGACGGACCTGATCCTCGAAGAAGATGACCGACTGGCTGGCGACTTGATCCCAGCGGCCGGCGCTGATGTTGTGGGCAACGTGGTTCCAGAGTTCTCGGTCGCATCCCATTGGCCCGGTCCCTTCGTCATCTGGCCGCAGGCCGAGTTCGTAGATGGCCGCCTCGATGATTGCCGCAGCATCGGAGACACGCGCGGCGAAGTAGGCGCGGTCCCGGTCCGCCTCTCCGGGACTGCCAGTCCAGATTCCGAGTGCGTACCGGACGTTCAGGAACGCCTGGAGCGAGGGCGAATCCGTGCCGAGGGACTCGCGCATCACTGCACTGACCGATGTCTTCCAGCGCAGGTGCTCAGGGCCGGGGCGTTGGACCGCGGGAGTGTCTGCCTGCTCCCGCAAGCGCCCAAGCTCGGCGGTAGCTCTCGAAGCGCTCAATCGGTATGGCTGGCGATCCATCAGTGGTCGCCCTCAAGTGCCCGCAGCACCGCCTCGCAGGCGTACAGGCGGCCGTAGTCGCGCCCGGTGATCTCCCGGACGAACCCGAGCTTCTCCAGTCGTTGGAGGGCCCCTTGCGCGGGCGGGAAGGTGACACCGTGGCGGGCTGCGGACTCAGAGGCCGAGGTGATCGGGAACGCGATGAGGTCCTGGGCGATGTCCAGTACCACCCCCTTGGCCTTCTCGGCCCGCAACGCCCCGGCCATGGCATCACGGATGTCCAGGAGGCTGTCGATCCTGCGCAGGGCATCCTCGGCCTGGTCCTTCACCCCCTCGGCGAAGAACTGGACCCACGGATCGAAGCTCCCGCTGAGGCTGGTCGCAAGCAGGAGGTCCTTGTACTGGTCCTTGCGGGGCTCCAGCCAAGGGGACAGGTTCAGGACAGGATGGCTCAGAGCGCCCGAATCGATGAGCTGCAGCACGACGACGAGGCGACCCACCCGGCCGTTGCCGTCGCTGAACGGGTGGAGCGCCTCGAACTGGTAGTGCCCGATCGCAGCCTTCGCCAGCAGCGGCGTGTCGTCTACTGCGGGGTCCAGGTTGAGCCACTGCTCCCATGCGGACATCCCGTCGGCAAGGGCGGTGCCCGGGGGTGGCGGGACGTAGCGGGACCGTTCGATGCCCAGTCGGCGCTCACCGATGTACACCTGCCGCGTGCGCAGTTGTCCGGCGTCGTAGGAGTCCCCCCTGGTTCCCTTCACCAGGATGGCCTGCAATTCCGCCACCATCGTGAGGCAGATCGGTTTGCTGACGATGAGTTCGAGGCCCCGCCGCGCGGCGGCGACGTAGTTCAGAATCTCGCGCTCCTCCTCGGTGCGCGCCCGTTCGTCCAGGAACTCGGCCTCGAACACGGCGTTGAGCGGCGCGTATGTGCCTTCCAGTGCGCTGGTGCTGACCGCCTCTCGGTAGAGGGTCGGCCGCAGGAACAGCCCGGGGTTCGGCAGCCGCGATGCTGCGGCGTCCAGTCGCCCGATGGCCCGCTCGGCCTCTGAGATGATCTTGAAGGTCCTCGGGGCCAATTCGATCTGATCCGGCAGTGGGGACGGAAGGAATGCGAAGTGGGAGTAGTCCCGCTTCAGGAAGACATCGTGGCCGTTGATCGGCGTGAGCGTCCCTGCCGGGCTTGGGGAGAACGCTTCGATGTCCACGGGTCCAACCTATAGAACTTGCGAGCAGATTCATAGGTTGCTGCGGCATCCTATGAATTGCAGTGGTGCAACTATAGGTTGGCCGAGGCTGCGGGGTGCGGGCGTTGGCGCGACGGCTACATCCGGTTCTACAACACCACCAGGAGGTACTCCAAGATCAACTACCCACGACAGCCCGACCACGCCCGCCCGTCCCACGAACAGCCGAAATCCCTTGCACCGCAACAGAAAACGGCGGAACCCCTTGATGAGGGTCCCGCCGTTCGCGAGTAGGCCGCCGGGGACTTGAACCCCGAACCCGCGGATTAAGAGTCCGCTGCTCTGCCAGTTGAGCTAGCGACCCGCTCATAAGGCTACCAAAAGCGCACCATGCCTGGCGAGTTCGGCTCAAGCCCGGCGGACTGCGAACCGCACCTCGTCCCCGGGCCGCAACTGACCGCACCGGTCCCAGTCCGCGGCGTCCACCGTCGCGATGACGGGGTAGCCGCCGGTGGTCGGATGGTCGGGGCCCATGACGATCGGCTGGCCGGCTGGTGGCACCTGGATAGCGCCCCGCTGCAGCGGCTCGGACGGCAGTTCCCCGGATCGGGCCCGCGCCAGGACTGGCCCCGTGAGCCGGATTCCGATCCGGTTGCTGTTGGCGGCGACGATGAAGGTGGCCGACTCCAGCCTCTGCATGGCCTCGGCGACGAACCAGTCCGCGCGCGGGCCGGGCCGGGCCCGCAGCGGACCCCTTTCGGCTGGGCCCACGGGTGCCTGGTCGATCAGCGGCTGCCCCGAGCGGCGATGCGCCAGGGCGATGGTGTCGCCGGCGACCAGCGGCGGTGGGCCCAGCCCGCTGAGGACGTCGTGCGATGCCGAGCCGAGGAACCGGGTGGCGGCGAACCCGCCCCGGACCGCGAGGTAGTTGCGGACGCCCTCCCGGGGGAGGCCGATGTCGAGCTCGGTCCCCGCCGGCCAGGAGAAGACCTCGTGCACCGCCACCGGTGCTCCCGCGACGGCGATGCCCACGGAAGGCCCGGTGATCACGGCGGTCGCCGTGGCATCGATTTCCAGCCGGGCGCGGCCCAGGGTGATCTCCAGGGCCGCCTCGTCGGCGTCGTTGCCGACCAGGCGTTGGGCCAGGGCCGCAGCCTGCGCGTCGAAGGCACCCGCTGTTGGGACGCCGAGCGCGGCAGCGTCGCGTCGTCCGGGATCCTCCAGCAGGAGCGGGGCCCCGGTGCGCACCACAATGATGGTGCCGCTCACCGGATCGCCTCGAATCGCACGTGCGCGCCGGCCCGCAGCCGTGCCGGCGGATCGCGTTGCACGTCGAAGAGCCACTCCTCGGTCGTTCCCAGCAGATGCCATCCGCCGGGCGAGCTGCTCGGGTACACGGCGCTGTAGGCGTCGGCCACTGCGACCGCACCGGCCGGCACCCGCACCCGCGGCACTCGGCGGCGCGGCAGATGCAGGCGCCGGGGCAGGCCGGTCAGGTAGCCGAATCCCGGGGCGAAGCCGACGAACGCGACGCGGTATGTAGCGGAGGTGTGCAGGGCCACGACCTCGGAGGGCTGTGCGCCGATCGCATCCGCCACCTCGGCCAGGTCCTCCCCGTCGTACCGGACCCGGATTGTGACCACGGGGGTGTCGGTGCCGGCCAACCGCGGCGAGGTGGGGGCGCCTTGGAGTGCCGACACCATCGTGGCCAGGTCCGGCGCGGTCCCGGGGAATCGGACCAGGCAAGTGCGAGCCCCGAGGACGATCTCGGCGCCGTGCGGCCAGTGCCCTCGGAGGTGGTCGGCTACGGCGCTCGGATCAGCTGAAGTATCGATCAACCAGGCGCGATCACCGTAGGGCAGCAGGGATGGGGTCACGGCACGACGTCGACGAAGGATCGAACCGTCACCGGCACGCTGTCGAGCGTGTCGCGGATCTGCCGGGCCAGGGCGACGGCGCCGGGGGTGTCGCTGTGCAGGCAGACGCTGTCGGCCGCCACGGTGAGGCGCGTGCCGCTGTGGCTGAGGACCGTCCGCTGGCGGACCGCCTGCAGGACCCGGTCGATGACGACCTCCGGGTCGGTGAGCACCGCGCCGGGATCGCTACGGCTGCGCAGCCGGCCACTGGCCTCGTATGCCCTATCGGCGAAGAACTCCCCGTAGACCGCGACCCCGGCGGTGGCCGCGGTGCAGGCCAACGTCCCGTCGCACTGGGTGAGGACCGGCAGTCCGTACTCCTGGGCCAGCGCGACGAGGATCGCTGCGGGAGCATCGTTGACCACCGAAGCGTGGTAGAGCGCACCGTGCGGCTTGAGGTAGCGCACGGCCGTACCGACATCGGCAGCTGCGGCGAGCAGCTCATCCACCTGAACCCGTAGGGCATCCAACAGGGCCTGAGGGGTGAACGAGCGCTCCAAACGGCCGAAGTGCTCGCGGTCGGGATAGGAGACGTGCGCGCCGACGGCGACGTCGTGGAGTGTGGCGAGCTCGGCTACTCGCCGCATGGACATGCCGTCCCCGGCATGGCCGCCGCAGGCGACGTTGGCGCTGGAGACGATTTCGAGCAGAGCCCTGTCGAGGTGATCCCCGGAGCGGCCCGGAAACTCGCCGAGATCGGCGTTGAGATCGACACGGGACGCCATGGCAGGAGGCTAGTTGCGCCGGAGGGCCGACGGAAGGGGTACCGCGAATCGACACGGCGGCTTTCGCTCGGGCATCCCTCTGCCAGGATCCGGAAAGGGCGATCCGCAGGTCCGGAAGGCGATTCGCCGTTCCCTCATCGCCTGTGCCGACGCCGTCGAGCCGAGCGGTGCCGAGCCGAGCGGTGCGAGCCGAGCGGTGCCGAGCCGAGCGGTGCCGAGCCGAGCGGTGCCGAGCCGAGCGGTGCCGAGCCGAGCGGTGCCGAGCCGAGCGGTGCCGAGCCGAGCGGTGCCGAGCCGAGCGGTGCCGAGCCGAGCGGTGCCGAGCCGAGCGGTGCCGAGCCGAGCGGTGCCGAGCCGAGCGGTGCCGAGCCGAGCGGTGCCGAGCCGAGCGGTGCCGAGCCGAGCGGTGCCGGCGGGGTGCCGAGCCGAGCGGTGCCGCCCGCGGGGTCGGGGCCGGGGCGGGGTCGCGCCCCGGTGTGGTTGCCGGGAAGCCTCACGCCTGTTGGACTGCTTCGCCCGGTTGCGTTCGTGGCCGGCGGGTGCTCCATCTGGGATGAGGCGTACCGGCGAGTAACTCGCGCGTTGGCGGCAACGTGCCAGGATCTTCGGGAGGTGTTCAGCTATGGCCGGGCCACCTCGCCGCCGGGGCCGGGCCGGGGGCGGACTGCGCTCGCTGACGCGTTGGGCGACCAGAGATGATGCCGCGCGAGCGTCATGTCACAGAACGCCGGGCGCCCTGCAGGGGCGGCATGGATTCCCGTGGCTATGCCGGGACACAGCACGGTAGACCGCCAGCAGCCCCCCGGAATGGGACGGCAGACGACTTCGACGGGCCCGCATGCGCAAGCCCGTCGAGTTGGGGTGAGTGACGGGACTTGAACCCGCGACTTCCTGGACCACAACCAGGTGCTCTACCAGCTGAGCTACACCCACCAAGGTCGGCGTCGAGGTCGCACAGCACCTCAACGCTCTGCAAGTGTACCCGTTGCTGAGGCCGGGCCCGGTCCAGTATCTGCCTCAGCGCCGACCGGGCGCGGCGCGTCGCCGAAGACCGTCTCCCGGTAGTAGCGCAACTCGGCGATGGAGTCCCAGACGTCGCCCAGGGCGCGGTGGTTGCCGGTCTTCTCCGGAGACTGGAAGTACACCTTCGGATACCAGCGTCGCACCAGCTCCTTCAGGCTGGAGACATCCACGATGCGGTAGTGCAGGTAGTCGTCCAGCTGCGGCATGTCGCGCGCCAGGTACCCGCGGTCGACATAGACCGAGGAGCCGGCCAGCGGCGCCTTCCTGGCCTCCGGGACGTGCTGACGGACGTAGTCCAGCACGACGGCCTCGGCCTCATCCAGCGTGACACCGCTGGGGATCAGGGGCAGCAGTCCGGACTGCTCGTGCATCTGTGTCACGAAGTCCGACATCTGGTCTAGCGCGTCCTGCGGAGGCTTGATCACCGCGGAGACGCCGTCATCGAGAGGCTGGAGCTGTGCATCGGTGACGACGCACGCCACTTCGACCAGCGCGTCCTTGGCCAGGTCCAGGCCGGTCATCTCGCAGTCGATCCAGACCAGCGGGACGCCGGTACGTTTCGATTCCGCGGCGGTCGTCGTTGGTGTCACTGGGCTCGGCACGCGCTCACCCTAGTTGATGCGTCGCGGTGGTCCCTGTGCCGAGGGGCTGCTCAACTCCTGACCACGGCAACGTTGCAGGTCGCGTGGTGCAGGACGCCGTGGCTGACGGAGCCGAGCACGAGGCCCAGGAATCCGCCGCGGCCGCGGGAACCCACGACCAGCAGGGCGGCATCCTCCGACTGCGCGACGAGCGTCTTCACCGGCGAGCCGCGCAGGATCGTGTGCTCGACGGTCACATCCGGGTAGCGCTCGCTGAATCCGGCCAGCTCCTCCAGGGCGGCGCGCGCCTCGGTGTTGGCGATCTCGCGCACGAGTTCCGGCGGCTCCGGTGCGGGGACCCCGGTGATGGCGCCGATCGGCGGCACGTCCCAGGTGTGCACGGCGAGCAGGTCGAGCTCCTCGCGGCTGGCGACGTCGAAAGCGAAGGCCAGGGCGCGGACCGAATCGGGCGACCCGTCGATCCCAACCACCACGCGCGTGCCGCTGGGCCTGCCTTGGCGAACGACCACGGTCGGTGCTGCGCAGTGGGTTGCCACCTCGCGTGACGTGCCGCCGAGCAGCATGCCCATGAAGCCGCCGCCGCCACGGCTACCCACGACCACCAGGCTTGCGTCATGGGCGTGCCCCAGCACGACCGCGGCCGCCGGCCCGGGCTGAACGACGGACTGCACGTCCAGCCCGGGGTGCTCCTGCCGGACCTGCTGAGCGGCCTCGGCCGCCTCCTGCTCGGCGGAGTTCTTCAAGGAGTCGACGAGCTGGGCGTCCCATGGGGCGCCGGCAGCCAGGCCGAGGTCGGACACGACGATCGTGAAGGCCGTCACGATGCGCAGCGGAACCTGCCGGCGCGCCGCTTGAGCGGCGGCAAAGGTGAGGGCCTCGTTGGCGGTCTCGGAGTTGTCGAAACCGACCACTACCGGACCGGAACCGGCCCCGATGGTGTCCTCGACCTCGTCCGGATTCCTCGATGCGCGCGTCATGGCTCCTCCTCTAGCGCAACCGTAGCGATCGGCCGACCCGGCCGAGAGGGCCGACGGTCACATGTCGGCCCCGGGTTCGCCGCCGCTTGGCCCCTGGCGGGGAACCTGGGAAGCCGCGGCAAGTCGACGCTCGTGGACCGCGTCGATCACGAGCAGCGCGGCCCCTTGGACCGCGATGGCGGCGCCGTTGCCCGCGGCCTCGACCGCGGAGATGCGGGCCTTGCCGGCGATGCGATCCCGAGCGGCGATCATGGTGATTCCAGCCGCGACGTAGCCCGCGTCGAGGACGGCATTCACCCGCAGTGCGCGTCGTAGTCGCTGGGCATGACCTGGGCTGCGTGCGGCGCCGCGCAGGCGGCCGACCGCCACGATGCCGGCGTCGACCGCGCCCCACATGACGTGCTGCCGGCCGAAGGATCGCACCCCGTCCCGCTCGCAGCGGGCGCCGACCCACCACAGCGCCCCGCCGACGCCCGTGCTCGCGCCGGCCCACCATGTCAGGCAACGCAGCAGGTGCGCCTCGACGTCCTCGACGTCGCCCGGGTCCTGCGTCATGCTTCCTCCTCCGCGGCGGTCCGCGGGGCGACCGACGCCTGACAGCCTAGAGTGGTGAGGGTGCTGGGGTCCCCGTGTTCCGAGTAGCGCTGCGTTCAGTCCTCGCGCACCGTCTGCGGCTGGTGCTGACCGCGGCATCGGCGGTCCTCGCGGTCGCGTTCGTGTCGGGCATGCTCATGCTGACATCTGCGCTGGACCGCACCTTCACCGATATCTTCACCAGCACCGCGCAGGACGTGCAGATCGGTGCGCGTTCAGCCCTTGGCGGGGCAGGCCAGGGCGACATCGAGAATCCGGCGGCGGCAGGATTCGTGCCCGATGCCGTTGTGGACACGGTCCGCGACCTTCCGGGCGTGGCCGATGCAGCAGGGGTCGCGACCGGTGCCGGGATCGCGCTGCTGGACGGCAGCGGCGCCGTGGTCGGCGGAGTCGGGCCCCCGACGCTGGGGCTGACCTGGCTGGACAATCCCGCGCTGTCCAACGCCACCATCACCGAAGGCCGCGCGCCGGCGCGGGTCGGCGAGATCGCCGTGGATGAGATCACGTTCCCGCGCATCGACCTGCCGTTGGGGTCCCGGGTGGAGCTCGCGGCACCGGACGGGCGCCTCTCGGTCACGCTGGTGGGGGTCTTCCGCCTCGGCTCGACCGGCGGGCAGGCGGGCCTGACGCTCACGGCATTCGTGCCGGAGCAGGCGCAGACGATCCTGACTGCGCCGGATCAGTGGACGACAGTGGTGGTGGAGGTCGGCGACGGCAGCACCGACGCGGAGGTCGCGCAGCGGATCAGGGAGGCGGTTGGTCCCGGATACAGCGTCCAGACGAGGGAGGAGCAGATCGACGCCGCTGTCTCCGCGCTGCGCGAGGGGCTGGGCTTCTTCACCACGATCATCGGCGTGTTCGCCGGCATCGCGCTGTTCGTGGCAGCCTTCCTCATCTACAACACCTTCGCCATCCTGATCGCGCAGCGCGGTCGGGAGCTCGCCCTGCTGCGCGCGGTCGGGGCGCTGCGGCGTCAGGTGCTGCTGTCGGTCATGGTCGAGGCGGTGCTCGTCGCCCTCATCGCGGCCGCGATCGGGGTCGTGCTGGGCTACCTGCTCGCGCTCGCGCTGCAGGCCCTGCTGGGCGCTATCGGACTCGTGCTCTCGGTCAGCATCGAACCGACCGCCCGGTCGGTGGCCTGGCCGGTCGCGCTGTCGCTCGCGGTCACGACGGCCTCGGCGCTGCTGCCGGCTGTGCGAGCGTCCCGGACCGCACCGGTGGCCGCACTGCGGGAGGCCGGGCGGCCTGCGGAGACCGTGGGCCGTTGGCGGACCGGATTCGGGCTGGTGCTGCTTGCCGCGGCCCTGTGGGGGATGGGACAGGCGTTCTCCGGCAGCTTCGACGCCCAGCAGACGGCGATCTCCTCCGGTGCCCTGGTCTTGGCGGCCATCGGGCTGGCTCCGGCTTTGGCGAGGGTGTTCTCCGCCGCCGTCACCGGAGTGCTCGGACTGGTGGCCGGCGTGCCCGGCCGCATCGCCGGCCGCAATGCCGGGCGAGCTCCGCGCAGGGTCGCGGCCACGGCATCGGCGCTCATGATCGGATTGGCGCTGGTGTCGGGTGTGAGCGTCATCGTCGCCTCAGCCCAGCAGTCGCTTGCCGACCTGGTCGACCGGACCTTCATCGGCGATCTGCTCATCACGCGCGACGGCCGCGTGTTCAGCCCCGAATTGGCCGCCGACGTGGCGCAGGTCGGCGGCGTTGGGCTGGTCGTGCAGCAGACCTCCGGTCCTGCCGAGCTGGACGGCAGTGGCCTGCAGGTCACTGCGCTGGGACTGGTCGGTGACGTTCCCGAACTTCCCCCTGTGCTGGGAGACGCCGAGCTGTCCGACCTGATCGCCGGGCAGGCGGTCGTGAACCAGTCGCGGGCCGCGGCGTCCGGCCTCGTCCAGGGGGACCGCATCGCGCTGCTGCTGCCGACCGGCGGCACCGTGTCGTCGGTGGTCGCGGCCGTCGTGGAGGACAACCCGCTCCTGGGCGACATCGTCATTCCCATCGAGGAGTACCGCGCGGCCGGCGGTGAGTCCGACGACCGTGCGCTGTTCGTCGTCTTCGACGGGACGCTGCCGCGCGCGGAGGCCGAAGCGGGGGTTCGAGCCGTGGTCGATGAGAACCCGTTGCTCAGCGTCTTGAGCCAGGGCGAGCTGAAGGATCGCAACGAGGAGCAACTCAACCAGCTGCTCTACATCGTCTACGCGATGCTTGGGCTGTCGATCGTGATCGCCGCGCTGGGAGTGGTGAACACCATGGCGCTGTCGGTCTTGGAGCGGACCCGCGAGATCGGCCTGCTGCGCGCTGTGGGCGCCTCCCGTCGGCAAGTGCGCCGGATGGTGCGCTGGGAGGCGGTCCTGGTCTCCACCCTGGGCGGCATCATCGGCATCGTCATCGGTGTCGTCGTCGGAGCAGCGCTGCGCAGGTCGCTCGCTGACGACGGCTTGGAAGTACTCGCCGTGCCGTGGGGCTCGCTCGCTGCCGTCTTCTTCGCCGCGGTCCTCATCGGCGTCGTCGGCGCTGTCCTCCCGGCGCGGAAGGCGGCTCGGTTGGACATCCTGCGCTCGATCGGAGCGGAGTAGGTGCGCCGAGATGCCCCGACCGAACCCCGGCCGCCGCTGTGGGATATCGGCTCGGCGACTGCCCGGGCCCCCGCACACGGGGAGGTCCATCGGGCTGAGGCGGTGACAGCCGCTCTCCCTGCGTACGGGGCGCGCCAGCCGAGCCCGCGGCACACGCCAGACCAGGCCACCGCAACGAAGCCGGCGCGACGATGTCCCCGATCCCCGTGAGACGGTCCGCGACATCGGCCAGCGGCTGCCGGCCCGAGTCCCTCCGGGGGAGCGTGGTCGGCGGGTGGCCGTGCCGTGCGCGCGGACTCGGGCCAGATCCCGATGCTCTACCCGGTGATGGTGGCCAGGCCGCGCCCCACGCCGACGATGGCGTGGCGGGGATCCTGCGGGCGACCAAGGAGCGGCTGGAGTCGTGACGGGCCTCAGGCGGTCTGCTGTGCGATGGCACCGCCGGTGAAGAACCGCCAGGCGTAGGCGATGGCAACCCAGCTCACGGGCACCGAGACCAGCAGACCGACGCCGCAGAGCATTGCGCCGATGAAGTTGATGCCGATGCATGCCAGCGCGAGCAGGACAAGACCGCCGACATTGGCGGAGGTGATCTCGTAGGAACGGCGCAGCGCGGACATCGGGTCGGGCTGCGTGCCCTCGTGGTCGTCGAGGATCGCCAGCCCGTAGAACTGGAGCAGGAACCCGGCGATGAGGCCGGGTATGAGGCACATGATCAAGCCCAGGGTCACGACGATCGAGAACAGCAGCGTCGCGATGACATAGGGCAGCAGGTTCCTCGTCGAGATGAGGTCGGAGACATACGGCGGCCGGCCGTCGAGCACGGCCAACGACACCCGAAGCACGCCGAGTCCGAGCACCAGCGACACGAAGACCTGCAGAACCGACCACACGCCGGTGAGGACGATACTGTCCGGCGCGACCAAACTGAGCGCGGTATTGATCAGCAGGATCAGCAGGACGATGAAGACCAGGGGTCCCGGGTTGGCCTTGAATGCGTCCCACCCGTACGAGATCGCCTCGCCTGCGGAGAAGCCCGTTCTTGCCGGACCGCCAGCGCCTACCGTGGCGCTCCCGTACAGAGGCGGGGGCGGGGGCGGCGGCGGCGCGAATCCGCTCGGCGGCGGGGGCGGCGGCGGGGGCGTCTGGTCTGCGCCGGACGGCGGGGCGGTGGCGGGGGCATCTGGTCCGCGCCGGACGGCGGGGGCGGGGGCGGCGGCGCGAATCGCCGGACGGCGGCGGTGGGGGGGCCTGGTCTGCGCGGACGGCGGGGGCGGGGCGGGGGCACCTGGTCTGCGCCGGACGGCGGCGGGGGCGGGGGCGTCTGCTGGTCGCGTGCGTCGTCCGGAATCCCTGTCGGCTGGCCGGGTACCGCGGGATCGACGGGCCGGTCGGCGTTGTCGTCCATGATCTCCTTCATTGCGTGTCGAGTCGCACCACCCCGAGGCTATGGGCTCGACCACGCCGGGACGCAGGTCATCCTTCGTGGCGCGCCGCTGGGTGTCCGAGCGTTCGGGAAGCACCTTGCCGCTGAGGCTCGGCGATGGGTCGAGCGCACTGTCCCGGACTGCCCGGCCGAAGCATCGGCGATGGTGCGTTGGGCAGCAGCAAGCACACCGGGCCGCTACCGTCGAAGCCGCGGCAGGGCGTCACACCGGGAGGATCACGTGGTCGGGAATCTGGGCGAGGCATCCGACGACGAGCTGTGGGACAGCCTCGGCGAGGCGCAGGGCTACCAGCGAGCCGATGCCCTGCTGGAATTGGCGGCGCGGGCGTCGGCGCGGGACGAGCACGACCGGGCAACGACGCTGCTGGCGGAAGCGCAGGCCACGGCCCGCGAACTCGGCGATCGGGTCCTGGAGAGTCTCGCCATCTACGAGCAGGGCGGAGCGGCCTTCCGCAGTGGCGATTTCGGTCAGGCGGCCCAGTACGCAGCGGCAGCGGCGGCCGGCTTCGCGGATGAGGGCCGCGGACGGGAGGCGGCGGCCGCTCTGCTGCGCCAGGCCGAGGCGCTGCGGGCCCTGGGAGATCACGCGGGTTGCCTCGATGCGGCGCAGCAGGCGCAGACCCTCGCAGCCGCGGAGGGCGACCTCGAGGTCACCGGTGATGCCGCGCTGCAGAGCGCCCGGGCCCTCTACCTGCTCGACCGGGAGCGGGAGGCGCTGGGCGTCTACGAGACGGCCCGCGACAGCTATCGATCGTTGGGTCGGCCGGATCGTGTCGCGGCTGCCGACGACTTCGCGTTGACGGTCTGCTTGTACGTGAAGCAGTTGGACCGCGCCCTGGAGCTCGCGCGCGGCTGTCTCGTGCTGGCCAATGCCACCGCCACCAAGGAGGACGACCCCTACGCGCGCCTGCGGCTGGCGGAGACCCACCTGCGGCGGGAGGAGCCGGCCGAGGCGCTGCGCCACGCGGAACTGGCGCGCGAGCTCTACCGGGACGTCGACGACCTGCTTGGCGTCGCGCGGTGCGAACGGATGCGAGGCGAGGCCCTGCTCCAGCTGGAGCGGCCCTCGGATGCGATCGAGGCGCTCACGGACGCTCGCGTGCTCTTCGACGCCCACGGCTGGGACTGGGAGGCGCTGACCTGCGATCTGCGCCGAGCCGACGTGCATTTCGTCGAAGGGCAGTACCGGCGAGCGGCCGCGATCCGGCGGCAGGCGATCGTGGGCTTCGCGAAGCTCGTCGGCGCGGAGTTCGACACCAGGCTGGCCGTCCTCGGGCTGGTGGAGGACTTGGTCCGGGGCGGCCAGTTCGAGGAATGCGTCAGCGCGGTTGCGGAGTACGAGTCGGTGTTCGACGACGATGCGGCCCTGGATGAGTACCTGTATCGCGAGTTCCTCGGATTCAAGGCGGTTGCGCTCGAGGCGATGGGCGATGCGGAGCTGGCGACGGCGCTGGCGGAGGACGTGATCGCGGCGACACCGGCGCGCGAGGCCAGCATCAGCACCGCCCTGTGCTACGAGATCCGGGGCCGGTCTCGGCTGCGGCACGACGAGGCCGCCGCGGCACAGGACCTGGCGAACGCGATCGCGCTCCATCTGGCCAAGGGGGACGTGCACCGCGCGGAGGCGCTGTCCAAGCACTTCCTGCCGGTGGACCCCCCGCACCTGCCGAAGCAGTCGGAACACGATCCGCTGCGCTGAAGCGGCGACGGACCGGGAGGCGGGCTGGGCGATCCGCGGAGCCGCCTGCACTCCGCTGCCAGGTGCCGCGCGCTCACGGTGATGCGGGCCTGGGGCGGTTGCGGAGGGAGTGCGGGCTGTTGCCCCCGGCAGCGCCGATACTCCGCACCCACACGATCTGGCCGCAGCGCAACGGCTGTCTGCCGATCCGCTGCTGCTGGAAACAGCTCTGTCCTGCGGTGGTGATCACCGGGCCGCGGGCGCGAGAATCCAGTCACTGCTAATCAGGAGGCACCGTTGAGCGAGATTGCCAAGGCCGGCGATGGAATGCCCGACATCGGCGAGTTGAACATCGGCGAAGTGGAAATCGACGATGAGAGCGGCGCCCCAGGCGCCGAGGGTCTCGAGGTGTTCGACGTCGACGTCGACACTGACTTGTCGTCGCGTCCTGCGCGGGACGAGTTCGCCATGGACGTGCTCGCGGGCAGTTCGGCCGGCGTCGACGAGGACGGCACGATCGTGGCGGACGTGGTGTCGGTGACGATGGACGAGGAGACCGGGTACGCGGTGATCGAGGAGGTCGTCGGCATCGTGACGCCGGACGGCACCGAGATCACCGAGGAGACGGTGAGCGTGCTGGATCCCGAAGGGAATCTGGCTGTCCTGGCCGACGACGTGGCCGTCGAAGGGGAGACCGCGGTCTCGTAGCGGGGCAGTTGCCCTAGGTTGCGCGACCCGCAGGTCGCGGTTGATCCGCGTGACATCGACGCTGCCGCTTCCGCGGTGCTCCGCCCCTGGAGGACCACCATGCCGGACACGGGGCCGATCGGCGAGGAACGTCGATATCGTTCGGCCCGCACCTGTCCTTCGAGGTCACCCGCGACAGCGATGACCGAGCGTCGGGCGACCTTCTCGGTCCCGATGCCCGGTTGAGCCCAGCCGTCACCAAGCTCAGCGGGGAGTTCGGCGCGCGCCGCCTCCCGGTCGCGGAGCCGGCTACTCCTCGTCGGGCAGCCGCTTGGTCCATACCACCCGCTGCGGGAACGGGATCTCGATGCCGGCCGCGTCGAAGGCCTTCTTGATGCGCTCCTGCAATTCGCGCGAGGCGGCCCATTGCTCGCCGGGCTTGGTGGTGAGGACCACGCGGATCAACACGGAGTCGGCCCCCAGCGACTGCACGCCGAGGACCTCGGGCGTCTCGAGCACGTCCTGGGTGTCCGGGTGGTCGGCGAAATCCTGCGCCACACGGTTGAGGACTTCCTTGGCCTGATCGATGTCCGAGCCGTAGGCGATGCCGACGTCGAGCACGACCTTGGAGTAGTCCTGGCTCATATTGCCGACACGCATGATCTCGCCGTTGCGGATGAACCAGAGGGTGCCGTCGACGGAGCGCAGTTTCGTGATGCGCAGCTGCACCTCCTCGACCGTGCCGATGGCGTCGCCCACGTCGACGACGTCGCCGACCCCGTACTGGTCCTCCATCAGGATGAAGACGCCGGACACCATGTCCTGGACCAGGGCCTGCGAGCCGAAGCCGATCGCGAGGCCGACCACGCCGGCACCGGCGAGGAGCGGTGCCAGGTTGACACCGAGCTCGCCGAGCACCGTCAACGTCATCATCGTGAGGACGACGACGGTGATGATGTTGCGGAACAGTGCTCCGAGGGTCTGTGCGCGCTGCGCTTTGCGCGCCGCCACGATCGCCTCCCGGCTGCTGGAGGCTGACTCCGGGTTCTTGCTGGCGACGGCCTTGCCGACCAACCGGTTCACGGTGCGGTTGAGCAGGGACCGCACCACGAGTGCGACCACGATGATGACGGCGATCCGGATCGCCGCGGGGGCGAAGGTGTTCGCCCACCAATTCACCTCGAACAGCCTCTCGACGTCGAATTCCGGCGTCGTCGATTCGTCCTGCGCGAGCACGGCGCTCGTGATGGCTGCTAACACGTGATCTCCCTGATCCTTGCGCTCCTGCACAGCGTAGGGCCAGCGATGCGGTGCGCATGCCGGGGGACTTGCCCCGGGATCGTCCCAACCCGGCGGGGCGGCAACAGAGGCACGCGCCCGCCGGAGCAGGGGGAGCGCGAAGCCCCGCGCCGTGAAGCCCCGCGCCGCGAAGCCCTGCGCCGGAAGCCCTGCGCCGCGAAGCCCTGCGCCGCGAAGCCCTGGCGCCCTGCGCCGCGAAGCCCTGCGCCGCGAAGCCCGCGCCGCGACGCGTCGTCTAGGGCAGGCCGAGCGCTTGCAGGTGGTCCGGGATCTCGGCTCGGTGGTACTCCCAGCCGGTCGCCACGACCGCGAACCGCTCAGGCGGGTCGAGGCAGGCGCGGGACCACCGTGCCGCGGCGTCGGCCGTCTCCCTCCGGACATCGGTGAGCGAGGCGATGACATCCTCGCCCCCGGGGTCGCGCAGCAGGTGCTCCTCGAGCTGCCACGCCCGCGCTCGGCCGACGGCGATGGCATCGCTGAGCACGCCGAGTTCGGCGGCGTCGACCTCGGAGAGGCCGGCCGTCGTCTCGGCGGCCCGCAACCATCCGTAGTCGATCGCGATGCTCATCAGACCGGGGGAGACCTCGAAGGTCCCGACGATCTCCACCGTCGGCGCGATGACCCGAAGACGGGCACCGTCGGCGAGGGGGTATCCGAGGTTGGCCCGGATGGCTGCCATCTGCGCGACACCGGCCACAGCCCTGGAGTAGATCGCCATGATCGAGGCGTTGGCGTAGTCGACGTCGTCGCGCGGTTTGAACAGCGGCGAGGCCATGAGGGCCGTCACGTCGCCCGCGCCCACGCGAACAGCGGCTTCCAAGGGTGCGGTCTGGATGACGCCGCCGTCGCAGTAGACGTCGTCACCGATCCGGCGCGGCGGGAAGACCAGCGGGACGCTCGATGACGCCAGGACGCCCTCCACGACGCCCGGCCGCCCGCCGGTCGGGCGCGGCGTGCCGCTGTCGGACTCCACGACATCGCCGGTCTCGGTGACATAGCGCGCGACACCGTCCCCGAGTGCCGAAATGGCGAGTCTCAGGGCGACCCCGGATTCGGCGATCGCTGTCTCGTCCACCGGGGCGACGCCGGCGTCGTGCTCGCCCCGCAGCGACGCCTCCAGCGGATCCATGCTCAGCAGCGCGTTGCCCTCGCTGAGGAAGGTCCGCCCGGCGCGGATGACCGTGGGGGCATGGCCGATCGCGGCCGACATGGCCGTCAGGACCCGCTTGCGCCGTGCGGTCGCATGCGTGCTCGACTCGATCTCCACCTCGAATTCGGTGGTACCGGGCAGCTTCGGCCGCGAGCCCTGCGCGAGGATCTCGTCGACGACGGCCGCGAAGGGTGTGCCCTCGATGTGCTGCAGCCACGACTGCTTGCCGAAGACGGCGTTGAGATCGGTGACGGCCAGCACATTGCTCTGGACGACGCGCGCCAACTGTCGGGCCTGCTCGCCGCCGTGTCCTTGCGCCATGGTGGCGGCGATCATCGAGCCGGCCGAGGTGCCCGCGATGATGCGCGGCGCGAAGTTGCCGTCGCGGGTCAGGAACAGCAGGGCCCCCACCTCGAAGGCGGCTTTCGTGCCGCCGCCGGCCAGCACGAGTGCCTCGCTCATGATCTCCACGGTAGTCATCGGACCGGACCTGAGCGACGGGTTCGACTGTTGTCGGTCCAACGTGCTGCGCACCTGCGGATTCCGGCCGGACGTAGCGGGAGTCTCTCTGATGCGGGCCACGGCTGTCCAAGACTTGGACAGCCGTGGCGGCCGGAGGAGGACGCCCCAGGCAGCCATGGCCCGCCGGTCCACAGCGCCCGCCGCTCCGACCCGTTGCGGTCCGCGACCGCTGTCGAGTGACCAGCCGACCCGTCCCCGCCGAGTCGTCGCACGGATGTCCAGCACGAGCGCCCCCGCGGAGTCCCCGGGACAGGTCGGACGGGTGGCGGCGATCGACCCGGCCCCGCGTGGCTGCGTTAGTTAGGCGCGGATGACCGCAGCCGAGCAGGACTGACGAGGCGTAGTTGACGACCCACCGCCGCGATGAGGCGAACGGGGGCCGAGAGAGGTGGGCCCCGGGCGCGGTGGCGCTTCCGAGGGGCTGGTGCAGCATCTGGTCGCGGTCCTCCGACCGGGTTGTGCGAAGAAATCGCGTGGGGCGTGACCGGCGTGCGCGGGTCGATCGCAACGGTCTTTGCTGCGGCTGTAGCCCAACCGGGTGCGGGCAGGACACGGGGACCGATCGGGTGCCCGGTGTACCTCGCTACCCTGGTGGCATGGCGATGAAGCGGGCAATGGCGATCATGGCAGTTGCGGCCTTGGCGGTTCCGACACTCGGCGCGTGCTCCAGCAGCGCCAGCTACTGCGATCAGATCGACGAGACCGAGGCGGCCTTCAATGAGTTGCGGGCGACCAGCATCCTCGAAGAGGGCACGAACGTCATCGAGGAGCGCTATGACGCCTTCGAGGAAGAGGTCGAAAGACTCATCGACGCAGCCGGGGACGAGTTCTCCGAGGAGAGCGTCGCGGTGGAGGAGTCGCTGACGCAGGTCAACACAGCCATCGCGTCCGCCGCGAACCTGGACCTCGGGACGGCCGCCGAGCAGATCGGCCCAGCCTTGGAGTCGCTGGTGACATCCAGCCAGGAGCTGTTCGATTCCGTCACCACGGCCTGCGCCTGAGGCCAGCGGCTCTAGACCCGGTGGTGGCCTGCGGCGTGGCAGGCGCTGACGAGGCCAAGCGCGCCAAGTTCGCTCCGACCGCCGCTCCCCAGGAGCCCATTCGCGGAAGTTGCCTGGCTGTCCGGTGGACGCCGAGGCTCCGATGTTGCCTTACTGGTGATCAGGCGACCACCGCAGGAGGTGCAGCGGCATGAGCAGTCCGGAGTTGAACCCGCACAACGAGATGAACGGCATCATCCACCACGCACTGCGCCGCGACCTCGCACGGACCGCGCAGGTGCTCCAGCAGCCCGTCTCGCCGGAGCAGCGCGCCGCCCTGTGCCGGTACATCCCCTCGATGCTGGACTACCTGCACCACCACCACGTCGCCGAGGACGAGGGGGTGTGGCCGCGCACGTTGGCCAAGCGCCCGGATCTGCGCGGCATGGTGGACCAGATGGAGGCCGAGCACGAGGCACTGGCTGCGGCGTCCGACGGTCTGCGGACGGCAGCTTCGCGGTTCGCCGAGGACGGTTCGGATGATCAGCGTGCCGCCTTCGCGCACGCGGTGACGGACATGCAGGAGGCCACGCTGCCGCACCTCGACCACGAGGAGCAGGTCGCGATGCCGTTGGTCTTGGAGACCCTGGATGAGGCGGACTGGGCGTACCTGGAGAAGCACTACTTCAACAAGGGTCTGACGTTCGCCGACCAGGGACGCCTCGGCATGTGGATGCTGGACGATCTCGACCAGCCGCGTGCCCAGGTTATCCGGACTGTCATCCCGCGCCCGGTCCTCTGGCTGCTCGAGCGGATCTATGGCGGCGCCTACGATCGGGCGGCTCGCCTACGTTGGGGTGCCCTCGCCGGGACGCGGTCGTAGCGCGGCTGCCGCTGCGGTTCACTGGGCGCGAAGACGCCTGCGCTGCGACCCGGCCGACGCACCCATTCCTGCCTGACCGTTCGACGGGGCCGGCGGTGATGCGCCGTGACCAGGCCTCGGTGAGCAGGTGGCGTAGCGGCTCGGGTTTGCCGATCAACCATCACTCGCAGGCCCCCGGCCGGGACCGGGGGCCGGGGAGTTCAGGTCGGCGATAGGGGGCACCTGCGGGCGCGTGGTGCGGGTCGCGGGCCCGGCGCCTGCTGTTGAGGTGTGTCCGCGGGGAGAGGAGGGCTGCAACGGAAAACCAGCGCAGTGCTTCGGACCAGGACGGTCGGGGCGTCTCCTTCCGGGAGGTGAAGCCCTACGCCATCATCGATCGCCTCGACCAGTTGCGCGGACCCGCGGGTGGGACGATCGATCGAGTTATCGCACTCGGTCTTGTGGGCTCCGGGCGGCGGTCTGGTTGACCTGGGTCGTCTTGGGCGCTGCGGACGGCCTACAGGGCGGTCCTCAACGAGGGGACCGTCGAGGATCTGGAGATCGTGATGTTCCTGTCGCTGGGGCTGCGGTTCCCTCGAACTGCCCGCGACGTGCCGGTCGAGCTGGTGGCCGACGTGCTGCTGTTCCTGCGCGTGCTGGCGGTCCTCGCATGTGGGAGTTCCGATTCGATGTCCGCGGGATGGCCTACATCTTCTGGGCAGGGTTGAAGGGTGCGGTGCCGATCGTGCTGGCGACCTTCCCCGCGACGCTCGGCCTCGGCGCGGCACAAGACGTCTTCAACGTCGTGTTCTTCCGGGTCGTGGTGGCGGTGCTCGTGCAGGGGCTGATCGCTGCCCGGGACGGCGAAACAGCCCGGCGTCACCGAGCGGCTGCCCTAGCGCGACTGCTGCGGGGCGGGCGCGTCGGCTAGGAGGGCGGTCATCTGGCGCTGCACCATCCGGATGGCTCGGCGTGGGGCGATCTTGATCGCGATGCTCATCATCCGGGCATCGCGGCCCACGTAGATGCGCCACTTGTCGCGCTCGATGCCGTCCAGGATGATCCGGGCCGCCGCGTCCGCTGCAGTGACCGGGTAGGCGCTGTCTGCCGCGGGCATGGTCACGCCGGAATTCGCGGCGATGCTGGTGGCGACCCCGCCGGGCATGACCACCGAGACCCGCACGTCGGTGTCGAGCAGCTCCGCCCACAGCCCCTCGGTCAGCAACTTCACTGCGGCCTTGCTCGCGCCGTAGATGGTCTGGCCGGGGAAGGGGAAGAAGCCGCCCATGCTGGACACGTTGGCGATGTGTGCCTCCGGCCGCTCCAGCAGCAACGGCAGGAAGGCCTTCACCATCTGCAGGGTGCCGGTGAAGTTGACGTCGAAGACCCGCTGGATCGTGGCGAAGTCCAGATCGTTGACTCCGAGCATCGGCTGCATGATCCCGGCGTTGTTGAGCAGACCGTCCACGCTGCCGTGCGCCGCCAGCACCTCATCCGGCAGCGAGGCCACGGCGTCGTGGTCGGTGACATCGACACGTGCGCGGATGCACCCTGAGCTGCGATCGGGCTTCGGCCAGGACTGCAGGCGGCGCACCGTCCGGTACGGGAAGCCCTGCGCCGTCGTCGATCGCCTCGGCCAGGCCCGCGGACCCTCGTGCGGACGTCGAGCTGTTGCACTCGGTCTTGCCGGCTACGGTCGGCGGTCGTGAGCCGGGACTCCTCGGACGCGCGCGGCGCAGCGGGATGTCGCCCGGACCGCGCTGGATCCGAAGTTCGCGCACTCCGCCGCCATCGGTGTGAACCGCTCTGCTTTGGCGGCCTGGAGGCGAAGTACGCGGCTGCTTCCCAGGGGAGGCGCTGTCGTTCTCCAGCTCGGCGACCTGCTCGCGCAGCCGCGCAGCTCGGCCCGCTCCGCGGCGCTCAACGGCTCGTAGCCGGTGCCCTCCAGGGCGGCGAGGCGGCGCCGTTCCTCCCGCACCCAGTTGCCCAGGGTGACCTCGTGGAGGCTCAGCTCGCGGGCCACCTCGGCGATGCTGCGGCCGGAATCGATCACCCGGTGGGCGCCGTGCCGGCGGGCGGCGTCGTCCTTGATCTGCTCGGACTCGCCTCGGAGTCGCGCGGCAAGTGCGGCGCAGCGCGTGGCGGCGCCGTGATCCGCATCGGCTCAGGACCGTACCGGCAGGACTGCGGTGACTCGGCCCCCGTGGGGGCCCGGGCCGACGGACAGGCTCCCGCCGAGCTCGGTGGCGCGCTGGCGCATGGAACTGATCCCCACCCCGGGCTCCCAGCCGGCGCTGGCTCCTCCGTGGTCGGTCACCTCGATGGTGATCCGATCAGCCGACGCGGTCAGCGTCACCGTCGCAACGGGTGCGTCGGTGTGTCGGGCGACGTTGGTCAGGGCCTCCATGACGATGCGGTACGCGGCGACTTCCACGGCAGCGGGCAGGTCGGCCACGTCACCGTCGACCTCGAACCGGACCGTCGGCACCAAACCTCTGGACTGTTGACGCAGGGCGGCGACGAGACCCAACTCATCCAGCGCGGGCGGGCGCATGCCGTAGACGATCTGGCGCACCTCGCCGATGGCATCGACGGTGTCGCGGCGGGCATCGTCCAGCAGGCCGATGGCGGCCTGCGGGTCGGTGGCGACGAGATTGCGCGCGGCGTCGGTGGTCAAGGCGATTCCGGTCAGCGCCGGGCCAAGCCCGTCGTGCAGCTCGGTGCGCAGCCGCCGGCGCTCGTCGGCGATCGCCGTCAGGGCCTGAGCACGGGACTCCTGCAGGTCAGCCGACAACTCGGCCCCGCGCACGATCTCGGCCAGCAGCGGGGCGAGCAGTCGCAAGGTCCGCTCGTCGCCGACGCTCAGGCGGAGGTCGCCGGGGCGCATCCCCACCACCAGCGCCACCTCCTCGGGCTCCCCGACGCCGGTGACGATCCGCCGCACATGGATGACCGGCTCGCCGGACTCGGCCACCAGGCGCGGCCCGTGCCACAGCGCCGTGTACGGCAGTGCCAGGTCGTCGCGGATCAACGCCAGCGCCTGCGCGGGGTCCCGACCGATCCGGCCCACCACCCGGCTGGCGGCGTCCAGCGGGTTGGGGCGATCCCCGAAGAGCATCTGGTCCATCACTGCGCGCAGCATCGATGACACCGGGTGAAGCATGACCCCGCCCGCCAGACCGATCAGCGCCAGGACGAACGGCTCCGGGCGGTCCGCACCCAGCACGTCCAGGAGGGCCAGGGTCCCAGCGAAGTAGGCAAGGTAACCGACGCCCAACGCCAGGCCCACAGCGGACGTGACCGCCAGGCCCCGCACGTCGACGGTCTCCGGGCGCAGAACCCCGACGGCCATGGCGGCGGGGACAGCCGCGAGGACCCCCACCGCCACCGGACCTGCCCAGGTCTGGCCAGCGGTGAACAGCAGCGCCAAGCTGAGCAGTCCCAGCACGCTGGCCGTCACCGCGACCCACGCCAGCGACCGCCTGTCAGCCGAGTCGCTGCGCTCCAGCCGCCACCAGGTCTGCGCCACGAGCGCCAGCACGGCGGTCGTGCCCATGAGGGCCACCACCGGGGGTTGGGCGGTGGAGAAGCAGGCCACCACTCCGGGCACCACCAGCGCGACTCCGAAGACAGCGTCGAGCGGGTGCCGCCACCGAGGCTGCGGATAGGCCCATAGCGCTGCGGGCAGCAGCACCATCCAGGCGCAGACGAGCAGCACCTGGCCCTGCATGGTCGTGGCCGCGTCGGTGGTCAGCCAGGTGCCGACGAGTGCGGTGACCCCTGCAGTCGCCGTCAGCCAGCCCGCCCACTGCGCGGCACCTGCCCGCACGATGAGCAGCCCTGCGGCCAGCGCGGTCCCCGCCACGACGAACCCGGCCAGGGCCAACGCGTTCACGGCTCGTCCCGCCCGAAGCCGTGCTCGCGGGCAACAACGATCGCTTCGGCGCGGCCGTCCACCTGCAGTTTCGCGAAGATCGACGTCAGGGCGTTGCTGACGGTCTTGGGCGCCAGGTAGAGCTGCGCGGCGATCGAGGCGGTGCGCTGCCCCGAGGCCAGCAAGTGCAGGATGTCCCGCTCGCGCCCGGTGAGGTCGACGAACGCATCCTGCTCGGCCTGAGCCGCGGCGGCGCCACCGAGCATGCCCAGCACCCCGGCAGCGACGTCGGGGCCGAAGATCACCTCCCCGGAGGCGACGGCCCGCAGCGCCCGGCTGATCTCGTCCTGCTCCGCGCCCTTCACCAGATACCCGCGGGCACCGGCCTGAACCGCGGTGACCACCATCTCGTCCCCGTCGAACATGGTCATCACCAGCACCGCGGGCGCCCGGCCCTGCTGTGCGATGCGCCGGGTTGCCTCGATCCCGCCCATCCCGGGCATGTGCAGGTCCATGAGCACGACGTCCGGTCCGACCTGCTGCACCAGATCCACGGCAGTCTCGCCGTCGCTGGCCTCCCCGACGACCTCGATGCCGTCCAGCGTGTCCAGCAGCGCCCGCAGCCCTCGCCGGACCACGGGGTGGTCATCGACGACCAGCACCCGGATCGCGGGCCGCGTCCGTTCCGGCACGCGCCCATTGTGCCGCACGGACAGCGTCCGGTTGGCGGGAAGAAGTTCCCGCCGTCTTCCCCGAAATCGGGGAATCCGGGATGGAAGCCTGCTCTGGTGGCGGGAACCTGCCGGGGCACACCGTGGAGACCCCAACACATCCAGCAGGAGGCCACCATGTCCATCAGCAACGACTCACATCTGGCATCGGAGGCGACGGTGCAGCGATACAGCACGGCGAACAAGGTCGGCTTCGTCCTGGCGATGCTGCTCGGCCTGGGCAACGCTGTGGCCATCGCGTTCCCCACCCCCGATGGCGAGGTGGGCCCACCGCTCGCAGTTCTCGTCTTCGGAAGCGTCGTTGGCGTGGCGATCATCGCTGCTGTGCTGGTCGGCTGGCTGCGCGGCAGCAGGGCGGCGATCCGCGCTGCGGCGATCATGCTCGTGCTGACGGCCATCACAGCGCTGCCCGCGTTCGTCACTCCCGACGTGCCGGCGCCGCTGCGCGTGAGCGCCGCGGCATTCGTGCTCCTCACCATCGTCGCGCTGGTCCTCATGCTCAAGCCACCGGCCCGCTCCGCGTCCTGAACTCCCCGGCCCCCGGTCCCGGCCGGGGGCCTGCGAGTGATGGTTGATCGGCAAACCCGAGCCGCTACGCCACATGCTCACCGGGGCCTGGTCACGGCGCATCACCAAGGAACACCGCCTCGTCCACCTCATCGACGGCGACGACCTGGTCATCCTCCAGGCTCGATTCCACGACGAGTGGCAGCCGACCACACGGAGCCGCCAGGAAGGTCGCTAGGCGGCGCTAGGGGCACCTGCGGGCGCGTGGTGCGGGTCGTGGGCCCGGCGCCTGCCGTTGAGGTGTGTCCGCGGGGAGGTGCAGTGTCGGCGACCGCAAGCGCGGCGAGCCCAGCAGCGTCAGCACCGGGAGGTTCGCGATGACCGCCGGACTACAGCTGAAACGCGCGGACCGAGGGCGGATGGGAGCGAACCCAGACCGTTCCGTCTGCGGCGACGCGCGTCTTCTCAGTCCGCCGAAGAACGGCCGAAGTACGTCTCGGCGGTGGACAGGCCAACTGGGGGGCAGTGCACTGCCGAACTGGGATCAACCGGGTGCCCGCTCCGTTGCGCTGTTTGCCCATGGGGCTTTTCGGGCAGACCTACTTCTCCCCTTGGCCTCAGGTGGCGACGTTGCCCGGTGGTGGGTCTGGTCTCAGCCGAGGATCTTGGCTTTCTGGGTGGCGAACTCGGCGTCGGTGAGGATGCCGGCGTCTTTGAGTTCGGCCAGCTGCTTCAGTTGATCGATCTTGCTGTCCATGCCGTCGGCGGCCACCGGGGCAGCGGGGGCGGGAGCGGGAGGCGGCGGTGGCTGCTGCGCCTGAGCCTGTTGCTCCTGCTGGGCCCATTTGCCCTGTTGGCGGTGCGCTACGCGTCCCGACACGGCGGTGGCTGTTCCTGCAACGGCGGCGGTGCGAGCGACTCCGCGGATGAGACCGGGCATGGTGTTCCTTTCGTTGAACGTCTTCGTGGCTGTCAGGCGGTCGCGGCTGCGTCCTGCTCGTCGAGTGCGGCGATGATGGCCTGGACGGGGATTCGCCCGCTGGCGACCAGTTGCGCACCTCCTCGTCGCAGTGCGGCGGCGAATGGCGCGGCCCACACGTTCTCGTAGACCAACACCGCTGCGGAGCTACCGGCGTCGAGGACCGATGCCAGCTCGTCGAAGTCGTCGCGGCCGAGCAGCCCTGATGCGGCGCCTTCGAACACCGACAGATCCACGTCGCCACCGGCCTGCAGATCAGAGATCTCGGCTGCCGTGACGGTGCCGTCGTTGTCCTTGCGGACAAACCGCAGGTCCAGCACTCGGATGAGGCCACGGTCGACCAGCTCGATCAGGATCGGCAGACCTTCACCGGTCATTCGGTTACCGGGGAACTCCACGACCAGGTAGTCGATCGGGCCGGTCTCTTCCAGTTCCACGCGTTCCACGCTCACGTCGATTCCTCTCGTCGGTGACACTCCCGAGAGTGTCACCAGCCTGCGCACCTGCACCGCGCAGACGACACCTCAGGCTACATCGCGTAACCCACGGCCGTGGTGGTGCTGAGGAAGTGCTGCCGGTGCCGTGCCGGGAGAAGGTCAGTGATCGAGCAACTCACAACAGGCCCCGTTCGCTCCCGGTCGGCGGTGTCGATGGGGCGCGCTTGCCGGCTGCAGCGGGTTCAGGTGGGGGCGAGGTCACGGCTGGTCGGACGTGTTGCAGTAGACGATGCCCACCGCCGAGGCGGTCAGCACGTCGACGACCTGTTCGCGGGGTGAAGGAGTACGACCCGCCAGTTCCTGGGTGATGAGCCGTTCTGTCAGGTGCAGGATCGCGGCCGCCGCCAATGCGGCATCCATGCCACCGGTGGCCACACCCAACTCCTGATCGGCGCGGATTCGCTCAGCGCCCGTTGCTTCGAAACCACCGTTGAAGGACTGCCACACCGCCTCCAATCCGGGATCCGGGGGTGCCGCATCGATCACCGCCCGTAACGCCCGGGCTCGGCGCACCTACACATGCGGCGCCGCGTCGAACATCGCCTCAAGGCCACGCACAGGCCTGAGCCAACCGCCCCCAGCGCCAGACCGTGACCCCGGTGGTGAGACTCCACCGCGCCACCACCGGCCTCATGAGACACTGACGTGATGTCTGACCAGGATCCTGAGGTGCTGCGCATCGGTGGTCGACAGGTGAGCATCGAGCGCCTCGCCTACGCCACGATCGTGTTGATGTCGGTGCTGGTCGTCTACGACGGCTGGGAGCAACTGGCGACGTTCATCGGGGTCGCCGTGGTGATCCTCGGCCCGATCCTGGCTTTGGCTGCGGCGCACTTCTTCTCCGAGGTTCTGCAAGCGTATGCACAGTTGCGGCGCCCCTTGACGGGGGCGGAGTTGTGGTGGCGTGTCGTGGACCAGATTCAGGACCTGTTCGCTGCCGTGCCCGCGCTCGTGGTGCTCGCCTTGGGCTGGATCAGCCCCCTGGATGCTCGAAGCACCATCGCGTTGCTGATGTGGACCGGGGTGGTGACGCTGATCGGTCTGGCTGCGCTGGCCGGTCGCCGGGCCGGGCTTCGGGGGTGGGCGTGGGTGCTGGCGGCTCTCAGCGGGGGCCTGGTCGGACTGATCGTGATTTCCCTGCAGATCATCCTCAAACCCCACTGACCCACGGGGACACCACGGACGCTCACGTGGGCGGTGCCGTCCGCTCCCGCGGCCACACGCCGTCGGCGTCGGGCGGCTCAGCGTGGCGGCCCGCAGCAACCTGAGGACGTCAGAACACCTCGCTGACCGGGAGACGGCCATCGTCGATGGCGTCCAGGAAGGCTGCGTAGTCCTGCTGGTTCTGCTGGGAGTAGGCAACCGCGAAGTCGGTGATCGCCCGGTCCAAGGTGGTGCCCTTGCCCATGTAGGCCGTGATCGCGATCGGATCTCCCGATCGGGCATGGCCCCGCGCGAGGGTTCTGCCGCACAAGGCCGCGTAGAAGGACAACTGCTCCGGGGTGGCTCCCTCGACCTCCACGGAACCCTTCCAGTCGCGCAACTGGCGCACGTAGAACTGCCGACCTTCCTGGCCCTGGGTCCAGCCCAGGAAGATGTCGGACTGCGCCTGGGCCAACCGTTGACCCTCCACGACACGCCGTCCCTGGTTGTCGTACTTGCTGGGCTGCAGGAACTCAGCCAGCACCGATGGTCCCGCCTCCTTCAACTGCAGGAACAGCGGATCCTGCCCGTCGCGGCCAACGAACAAGATGATCAGGCACCGGGTACCGACGCTGCCGACCCCCACCACCTTGACGGCGATGTCGACGGCAACGAAGCGGTCCAGCAGATCACGGCGGTCATCGGCCAGCGTCGCCTTGTAGTCCTCGATCGCGCGCCGCACGACGTGCTCCATCACCGCGGGGTCGTACTCGTCCGCCAGATCACGCAGCGGCACCAGCAACGGCGGGTCGCTGCGGATCTGCAGCCTGCCATCCACCACCTCGGTGAGCTTGGCCATGGCTTGCAGGCTGGTGCGCGATCTGGCCTTGCGCTCGAAGCGTCCCAACCGCTGCGCAACTCAGCGGGATCCAGGTCACCGGCGTCAGCGATCTCCTGCGGCGTCAGGTAGTCGTACCAGATGTCCAGATACCCCTGGCTGGCATAAGACGCCATCGCCTGCCGGTAGGCCGCCACCGACTTCTCCGCCACCTCGCGCTGCTGCCGCCCCAGTAGACCCAGATGCTGACCAGCCACCACGAAGCTGGTAGCCAGCCGCTTCAGATCCCACTCCCACGGACCAGGCAGTGTCTCGTCGAAGTCGTTGGCGTCGAACACCAAGTGCCGCTCACTGGAGGCGTAGCCACCGAAATTGGACAGGTGCGCATCCCCACCCAACTGAACGTTCAACCCGCTCACCGGCGAACCCGCCAGGTCGCAAGCCATGATCCGCGCGGTTCCGCGGAAGAACGTGAACGGCGACACCCGCATGCGGGCGTGCCGGATTCCGACCAGCCACGGGACCCGGTCGGCGTTCTGCTCCTCCAACAACGCCACCGGGTCACGCCGGCCCACCTCCGCCGACCACTGCGCATGACTGGATCGGGGGACTTCGCGGCGCGCTTGCCTGCCCGCAGCCTTGCGATCAGCCACCGAACGGTAGCCATCGGGGAACTGGCCATCCTTGACCCACAACGTCTCACCCATGACTGCCTCCGCGTCTCGTGCTGACCCCCCACCTACCCTGCCCGGGTTGGACCCCAGCCCCGCACCTACGGCCGCGGCCCAGGCTACGGCATGCAACCTGGGCAACGGCCCTCATCGGCTGTGTGGCCACCGTCAAGACCGCTGCGCGCAAGGCAGGCCTGCCGGACATCGGCGTCCACACGCTCCGGCACGGCGCCGCCTCAGCCATGCTCGAGGCCGGCGTGCCCCTGCACACCGTCTCCGAGATCCTCGGCCATGCCTCCGTGCAAGTCACCGGCGGACTTCGTCTGCCAGGATCGCGGCGTCATCGACATCAAGGGGAAGGGCCCGACCCAGTGCTGGCTGTTGGCGGGCGAACGCGCCCCCGCCCCCACCAGCTGACCCTGGGCAGGCCCTGGCCGGCTCCCCTCTCAGTCGAAGTGGGCGCTGATGGCAGCTGCCTCGGAGGCCACCGTCGCCTCGTCCACGAGGTCGCCCGCCTGCCCGGTGAGCAGGTCGACCCAGGCATCGAGGGTCTGTTCCGCCGCGCCGCTGTCGACCAGCGACGCCTGCAGGTCCGCAGCCGCCGCGTCGTACAGCGCCTGGAACTCTTCGTTGGCCAGGAAGCGCTCCACCAGCGGGTTCGAGCCGCCGAGCTGCGGGGCGGCGGCCATCGCGTCGGGGGCGATCTCACCACCGGGCTGCATCCCACGGGCTGGCGGACCGGCCGGGCCGGGGGTGTCGCCGCCGACCGCGCCGGGCCCGCCGTTGGCACTCGGGCTGATCCCGAAGGCCATGTTGTGGTCCCAAGCGACGACGGTGAACTGCCCGCTTCCCTCGTCCCAGCGCAGGAAGGAGTTGTTACCGGGACCGTCGATGTCGTCGAAGTTGTTGATGAGGTCCTCGAAGGCCAGGTACGTGGCGAACGACTCGACATCGAGGTACGCCGGCAGCTCCGCGGCGAAGTCCTCGTCGGTGCTGGTCTCGATGAACTCCAGGAACGCCATGAGCGGCTCGAGATTGTCCTCCTCCCCGGTTTCCTGGTCGAAGACGTCCTCGTAGGCGTCCGGGTCGTCGCCGCGGTAGGAGTAGTCGCCGGTCGACTCGGCCTTGTAGAGGATGCCGGCGGTGTCGAAGTGCTCGTCCTCCCAGGTCTCGTCCAGGTTCTGCACGACCAGCCGCAACTGCGCCTGCCCGCCGTTGACGGAGAACCGGGTGGCGATCGTCTCCTCGCTGGCCAGCCCGGCGAGCTCCAGCAGCTCCAGCGCCACCGCCTCGTTCAGCGAGGTCTCGGTGGTGTTGGACCGCACCACGAACTCGGTGTAGCCGTCCAGCGACTGGTCATCGACGTACTTGTCCAGCCGGATCAGCCACGGCAGCTCGGCCGGGTCGGAGTCGGTGGTGGCCTGGCGCAGCGAGGAGTTGCCCTTCAACCGGATGCCGACGTCCTCGAACGTCTGCCCGTCGATGGTGACGGTCGCGCTGGCCCACTCCTTCTCCCCAGTCGACTGATACTCCGCGAGCAGCTCCTCGACGTCCGCCGGATCGATGCTGATCGCTATCTCGTGGACGGTCGTGTTGTCGAAGACGGCGCTGTCGGTGGTCGTGGCGGCCTCGATGCTGGAGGTGTCGATCGTGGCAGCCGCGTCCACCGGGGCCGCGCTGCCCGCCGATGATGCTGACGTGGTGGTCGCGGTGCAGCCGGCGATCAGTGCGCCGGCCAGGATGACGGTGGTGACGGTCAGGCCGGTCCGGACCTGCTGACGGTGCTTCATGAGGAACTCCCGTTGATCGTTCGGATAGTGCGGTGCCACTTGTTGGCCGGCAGGTCCGGGCGCAGCAGCGCCAGCCCGGTGCCGTATTTGCTGACCTTCGTGGGGCGGTACCCCTGCTGCCAGAGCAGCCGGTCAACCGCGGATGCGGCGTGTCCGGCCTTGGTCTCGACGATCGTCCAGTCGGCGATCATCCGGGTCGGGCCGATGGGCAGCTGGAAGGCGATGCCGGTGTCGACGGTGACCCGGGCCGCGAAGCCCGGCATCACGTAGGTGGTGCGCCGGTAGGTCGTGGCCAGCGACGGCGACAGGTCGTGCGCCGCGCCGATGGTCGTAGCGACCTGCGCCTCGGCGGACCCGGTGAGCCGGTCGCAGTCCTCGGCCGCATACGCCATCGCGGTCTTCACGGTGTGTCCGCGGCCGTCGCGGGTCTTCACCTCCAGCCGGCACAGGCCGCTGTCGGTGTAGTGGCGGGTGCGCACCTTGAAGCGGCGCGTTCGCCGGCGGGCCGCGGCCAGGTAGCAGCGCAGGTCCGGGGTGTCGAAGTAGGTCGAGGCGTACCCGAAGCTGCGGCGGCCCTCGATCTCCAGCACCCTCGTCCCGGCGGGGAACCCGTCCAGCAGGTGCCGGACCTCGCCGGCCGGCAGCAGGTACTTGCGGTCGATCCGGGTCTGCAGATCGGCCTCGGCGACCAGGTCGTCCAGGGGGACAGGCGGGAACTCGGCCACGGCAGGCTCGCAAAGGATGCTCGTGCTCATGCCAGCCGCCCCGCGCTCACGGCCGCCAGGTCGCGCTCGGTGACGCCCTGCGCCACCTCGTAGCGGACCTCCACGGCGGTGGTGTCGTTGACGAGGTCGATCTTGCGGGTGACCACCCGGTGCACCTGCGCACCGAGCAGCGCCTGCAGGTGGGCCCTCGCCTCGGCCTCGTCGGTGAACGCGCGGTCCAGGGTGATGAGCGTGGAGCGGTACCCGGGGAACAGCCGCGGATGGTCCCCGAGCCACAGCGCCAGCAGCATGACCACCATGAGCGTCGGTGCCAGCCAGGCCGGGTCGATCTGGATGCCGGCAAGCAGGCCGAGGGCCAGTGCGACGAAGTAGTAGGCGATCTCCCGCTGGCCGATCTCGAACGAGCGCAGCCGGATGATGGACAGCACCCCGAACAGGCCGAGTCCCAGCCCGACGCCGACCGCGCCGCTGCCCAGCGCAGTGGCCACGGCCAGCACGCCCACGTTGACGGCGAGGTAGGCCACCACGAGGTCGCGGCGGCGGTGGCGGGGGAAGAACAAGCCGAAGGTGAGGACGCCGATGGCGACCAAGTCGATGACGAGCATTGCGTAGCTGTTCATGGGATCTGCCCCTCCTGGGGTGGCGGTTGCGTTCACCACTAGTCAAGGACTCGTGCCTGCGACCGGGCTGTGGGGAACCTGGGAGTTCGCTGGCAATCCGGCCCGGCCGGTTCGGACCTCCGGCGCCGGGCTCCCGCTCGCGGAGGGTCATCGGCGTGGCACGCGAGGCTCTCAGCAAACGCACAGGAATCGGCCCTACGGTGCAACCATGAGCCGCGCTGACCAGGACCGACCACCGCGTCGCCCCGACGGTGCCGCGGCGCATCTGCTGGTCGTCGACGACGAGGAGGTGCTGCTGGATCTGCTGCGCGATGCGCTGCGCTTCGCCGGGTATGAGGTGACGACGGCGGCGACCGGCTACGACGCGCTGCGGGAGGCCAAGCGGCAGTCACTGGACCTCATCGTGCTGGACGTGAACCTGCCGGATATCGGCGGCTTCGACGTCTGCCAGAAACTGCGCTCCGACGGCGACGACACCCCGGTGGTGTACCTGACGGCGCGGGACGCGGCGGAGGATCTACGGACCGGCTTCACCCGGGGCGGCGACGACTACGTCACCAAACCGTTCAGCCTGGAGGAGCTCGACCTGCGCATCCAAGCGATCCTGCGGCGGCGCCTTCCCTCGGCGGCGGCAGCAGCGGCGCAGCGCCTCGTGGTGGGCGATCTGGTGGTGGACGACGATGCGCACCGGGTCTGGCTCGCCGAGGAGGAGCTCGAGCTGTCGCCCACCGAGTACCGGCTGCTGCACTACCTGATGCTGAATGAGGGCCGGGTGCTGTCGAAGGCGCAGATCCTGGAGCGCGTCTGGCAGTACGAGTTCGACGGCGACGCCGCGGTGGTGGAGACCTACGTCAGCTACCTGCGCCGCAAGCTCGACCGCGGCGGCCCCTCGCTGATCCGCACCGTCCGCGGCGTCGGCTACTCGCTGCGGATGCCCGACGAGACGCCATGACGCTGCGCACCCAGCTCACCGCGGCGGTCGCGGTCGTCCTGCTCGTGGCATCCAGCCTGCTGGCGGTCGTGGCGGTCCGCGGTTTCACCAACTCCGCGGTGGCACAGATCGACCAGCAGCTGCTCGACATCACCAGTCGGCCCATGGGTGGCCCCGGTCCCGCGCTGGACGCGCCGCCTCCAGCGCCGGCGGCGGATGAGGACGCCGAGGTCGAATATCGGCCGATCGCCGAGGCCCGCTACGACGCCGACGGCCTCCTGGTGGCCGCCGTGCCGGCCGGCTTCAGCGACGACCCCGAACCGCTGCCCGCGCTGCCGGAGACACTGCCAGCCGACGGCGAAGCATCGACACCGGTCACCGTGCCGGCCGTCGACGGGAGCCTGGAGTACCGCGCGATGGCGACGCCCCTGCCAGACGGCGGCACCCGGGTGGTGGCGATATCGCTGGCGAACGTGCAGGCGACCACCGATGACCTCATCCGCCTGGTGCTCATTGCCGGCGGGGTCATCCTGCTCGGGGCGGCGCTGGCCTCCTGGCTCATCATCCGACGCAGCCTGCAGCCGATCGACGAGATGATCGACACCGCTGAAGCGATCGGCGCCGGCGACCTGTCCCGGCGCATCGACCATCCCGAGGACGACACCGAGATCGGTCGGCTGGCCAAGGCGCTGGACGACATGCTCGCCCAGCTCGACGGCGCCTTCGCCGAGCGGGCGGCCAGCGAGCAGCAGCTGCGCCGGTTTGCCGCCGACGCCTCGCACGAGCTGCGCACCCCGATCGCGGCGATCAGCGGCTACGCGGAGCTCTACGGGCAGGGCGGCATCCCGGCCGGCGAGCCGTTGGACCAGGCGATGGGCCGGATCGCCTCGGAGAGCGGCCGGATGGGCCGATTGGTGGAGGACCTGCTGCTGCTGGCGCGGCTGGACCAGGAGCAGCCGCTGGAGTGGTCGGAGGTCGACCTGGCCGCACTGGCCCGGGACGCCGCCGCCGACCTGCGGGCGGTGGACCCCGACCGGCCGGTCACCGTCGATGCCGAGCAGCCGGTGGTCGTGCGGGGCGATGAGCGGCGGCTGCGGCAGGTGGTAGCGAATCTGGTCAGCAACGCGCGTTCCCACACCCCCGACGGCACGCCGATCCACATCTCGGCGCGGGCCGAGTCGGCCCATGAGTCGGTGCTCATCGTCGCCGACGAGGGGCCGGGCATCGACCCGCGGATCCGCGACCGTGTCTTCGACCGGTTCTACCGCGGGGACAAGTCCCGCAAAGTCGGGACCGGCGGCAGCGGGCTTGGGCTGTCGATCGTGGCCAGCGTGGTGGCGGCGCACGGCGGGAACGTCGAGGTGGGCGACACAGGCCGTGGCGCGGCAATCTCGGTACACCTGCCGGTGTCGAGCGCGGTTCCTGCGTATGAGCGGCGTTGAGCCGACCTGGCGCTCACCCCTCATGCGCGGCGATCTGGCTGGAGGCGGACGACACTGTCACCGGCCAGCGGGGGCGGCTCGAACGCCCGCGCCCAGATCGGCTCCGGTAACACCGCCACGGCCAGCAAGGAGTTCCGCACCTACGCCGAGGCCTCCGGGTACCGCCACTCCTTCCACGAGCTGCGCCACTTCTTCGCCACGGTGGCCGCGTCGGAGGTGACGCTGGAGTCGCTGTCCAAGGTGCTCGGCCACAAGCGCCGCGCCACGACGTCCGACATCTACGGCCACTTGTACGAGCCGGACGCGCGCAAGGTCACGAGCGCGGTGGAGAAGGTGCTCCGCGCCGACGACACCGCATAGGTCGAACGGGCGTTCGTGGAAAACTGTCGTCAAACGCCCCGCACGCCAACCACGACACCCCGAAACCCGTTGCCCCGCAACGCCCAAGGCGCGCCCGGAGGGACTCGAACCCCCAACCGACCGGGTAGAAACCGGTTGCTCTATCCATTGAGCTACGGGCGCCTGCGGGCGCGAATCCGCCCTCGGCAAGTCTGCCAGACACCCCGGGGGCCACAAGAAGGCCGATGGTCGGCCGCCTGCCGCGGTGAGCCGCTGGCCGGCGGGGATCCCCCAGGCCGACCTCCGATTGGGCCGCCGCCCCAAGGATCCGAGGTGGACGGCCTCACGGCCGACGACGGCGCTTCCCGACCGCGCCATCAGCCCGCCCGGCCGGGTGCCCTCCTCGCCCAGCACTCGGGCCGAACAAGCGGCGTCACTCGCGCCGGGGCCACTACTGTGCAGCCATGGGTGACCCGCCTGACGCCGACCCGAATTACGACAAGCTGTTTCCTGGGCGCCAGTTCATCAGCACGGTCCTGGACCTGCTGAGCACGAAGTCGGAGATGAGCGGCCGGCTGTGGAAGATCTACCTGATGCGCGCCGCGATGGCGGGAATGATCATCAGCGTCTTCTACGTCTCCTCCTATACCGTGCGCGCGGCATTCGACGAGATCCCGGCAGGCGGGACGACGTTGCTGCCGATCGGGGCGGTGCTCGGCTCTGTGGTCTTCGGTTTCGCGCTGGTCTTCATCTACTACACGAAGTCCGAGCTGCTGACGTCGAACATGATGATCGGCTCAATCGGCGTCTACTACAACAGGCGGGCCTGGGCGCGGGTGCTGCGGATCCTCGGCCTGTGCTTCCTCGGCAATGCGCTCGGCGGCCTGGTCATCGCGGCGCTGCTGACAGCAAGCACGCTGCTGTCCGGCGGGACCGCGGAGCAGGTCGGCCATTCCATCGACACCAAGCTGGGCTACATCGCCGACGGCCCGGCCGGGTGGGGCGACCTGTTCGTGCGCGCGGTGCTGTGCAACCTGCTCATCAACCTGGCGATGCTGCTGTGCTACAACGGCATGATCACAGAGGACCTGGGCAAGATCGTCTCCATGGTCGTGGCCGTCTTCATCTTCGCGTTCCTCGGCCTGGAGCACTCGGTCGCCAACACCGAACTGTTCCTCATGTGGGGACTGGAGTACGGCATCGACGTCGGTCAGGCCGCGGCCAATGTCGGCATCGCCATCGTCGGCAACATGGTCGGCGGCGGCATCCTCATCGGCCTGTACTACGCCTATGCCAACGATCTGCGCCGCGCGCAGCGGCGCCATCCGCCGCACGCCCCCACGACGTAGCCTGTCCGCCATGACGGCAGCCATCCCGCTCGCCCCGCACATCTGGCGGGTCCCCACCCGGCCCCTGGACCTCATCAACTCCTTCCTGCTGCGCAGCGACGACGGCCAGTTGACGCTGGTGGACACCGGGCTGAAGGGCGCTCCCCGGCGCATCCTGGCAGCGATCGAGGAGATCGGCGGCTCGCCGGCGGATGTCACCACGATCCTGCTGACGCATGCCCACGCCGACCACACCGGCGGCGCGCGCACCATGGCCCGAGCCGTCGGCCGCGGCACGACGGTCCACGCCGACGACGCCGACTACGTCCGTACCGGCACTGCGCCGCCGCTGGACAAGGGAACGCTGCTCGGCAGGTTGCTGAAGCGCAGCCAGGCGGCAGACCCGGCTCCCGTGGAGCGCACCCTGACCGATGGCGAGATCCTGCCCATCGCCGGGGGCCTCCACGTGGTGCACACACCCGGCCACTCGCCCGGTCACGTGTCGCTGCTGCACCGGGACACCGGCATCCTGATCACCGGCGATGCCATCTGGAACATGTGGTCGCGGCGGACCTGGCCGGTGTTCGCGTTCTGCACGAACACCGCAATGACGCAGCAGACCGCGCACACCCTGGCCGATCTGGAGTACTCCACGGCGGCCTTCACGCATGGCCCCGAGATCGCGGGCAACGGCCGCGAGGCGGTGCGCGAGTTCCTCAGCAACCCTCGCAAGTTCCCGGGGCTGCGCTGAGCGCACTGCGGACTCTCCACAGCGGTGCCGCTCGCGCAGGAATCCACAGCGCTGCGCACTCACCGCTGCACCTCTCGCCCGGATCGACAGGGTGGGGTCACCCAACGAGGAGGTCCCAGTGCATCCGGTCATGATCACCGTCGTCGGCAACGTGCGCAACGCCCCGGAGCTGTCCGTCACGCGCAACGGCACGACTCTGGCCACGTTCGGTGTCATCAGCACCTCGCGCCGCTACGACCGTCAGGCCGACGGCCACGTCACCGGCGACAGCATGCACCTGCTGGTGCAGTGCTCGCGCGGCCTGGCGCGCAATGCGGCGGCAACGCTCGAGGCGGGCTCGCCCGTCGTCGTGCAGGGCAGGCTCGTCCCCGGGGCCAGCGAGCCCTGGGGGCAGGACGGCCGGCGTCGATGGCAGCCGCCGCGGCTCGAGGCCATCGCCCTGGGCCTGGACCTGGCCCGGCTGCCCTTGGCGGCGGGCGCCGCGGATCTCTCAAGCTTCGGCGAGGCGGCGGCACCGGGCGCGGTGGCCTGAGGCCTCACCTCCGCACCGCGCCGGCGGTGCCTGGCCGGCGAGGACGCCGAGGTCCGCGAGCTCGGGCCGCGCACCGGGAGCCGCGTGCCGGGCCGTTGCCCGGCGCGGATGCCGTCGCAGCACGGGTACCTTGGGACTCGTGGCCGAATACATCTACACGCTGCGCAAAGCACGCAAAGCCCATGGCGACAAGGTCGTCCTCGACGATGTGACCCTGGCGTTCCTGCCGGGGGCGAAGATCGGTGTCGTCGGTCCCAACGGCGCCGGCAAGTCCAGCCTGCTGAAGCTCATGGCCGGACTCGATCATCCCTCCAACGGCGATGCGACGCTGGCTCCCGGCGCCACCGTCGGCATCCTGCTGCAAGAACCCGAGCTCGACCCTGACAAGACGGTGCTGGAGAACGTCGAGGTGGGCGTGGCCGACATCAAGGCCAAGATCGACCGTTTCAACGAGATCTCCGCGCTCATGGCCGACCCGGACGCCGATTTCGACGCGCTCATGGCCGAGATGGGGGTCCTGCAGGAGGAGATCGACCACAAGAACGCCTGGGACCTGGACTCCCAGCTCGAGCAGGCCATGGACGCCCTGCGCTGTCCGGCGCCGGATGCCGATGTGACGGTGCTCTCCGGCGGCGAGCGGCGCCGGGTCGCTCTGTGCCGGCTGCTGCTGGAGCAGCCCGACCTGCTGCTCCTCGACGAGCCCACCAACCACCTCGATGCCGAGAGCGTGCTGTGGCTGGAGCAGCACCTGGAGAAGTACCCCGGCACCGTCGTCGGCATCACCCACGATCGGTACTTCCTGGACAACGTCGCCGAGTGGATCCTGGAGCTCGACCGCGGCCGCGCCTACCCCTATGAGGGCAACTACTCCACCTACCTGGAGAAGAAGCAGACACGGCTCAAGGTGGAGGGCGCCAAGGACGCCAAGATGAAGAGGCGCCTGTCCGAGGAGCTGGAGTGGGTGCGTTCCAACGCCAAGGCCCGCCAGACCAAGAGCCGGGCCCGACTGGACCGCTACGACGAGATGGCGCGGGAGGCGGACAAGACCCGCAAGCTCGACTTCGAGGAGATCCAGATCCCGCCCGGCCCGCGACTGGGGAGCCTGGTCGTGGAGGCGACGCACCTGACGAAGGCCTTCGACGACCGCCTCCTCATCGACGACCTGTCCTTCAACCTGCCCCGCAACGGGATCGTCGGCGTCATCGGCCCCAACGGAGTCGGCAAGACCACATTGTTTCGGATGATCGTGGCCGCTGCCGCCGGCGGCAGCGACGACAAGGCCGAGCTGCCCACGTCCGGCGATATTCGGGTGGGGGAGACGGTCGTGCTGTCCTACGTCGACCAGTCCCGCGCCGGCCTCGACCCCACGAAGAGCGTGTGGGAGGTCGTCTCCGACGGACTGGACTGGATGAAGGTCGGCAAGGTGGAGATGCCCTCGCGCGCCTACGTCAGCGCCTTCGGTTTCAAGGGCCCCGACCAGCAGAAGCCGGCCAAGGTGCTCTCCGGCGGCGAGCGCAATCGGCTCAATCTGGCATTGACGTTGAAGATGGGCGGCAACCTGCTGCTGCTCGACGAGCCCACCAACGACCTCGATGTGGAGACCCTGGGCAGCTTGGAGAACGCCCTGCTGGCATTCCCGGGCTGTGCGGTCATCACCTCCCACGACCGGTGGTTCCTGGACCGCGTGGCCACGCACATCCTGGCCTATGAGGGCGATTCGCAGTGGTTCTGGTTCGAGGGCAACTTCGACTCCTACGAGAAGAACAAGGTCGAGCGGCTCGGGGCCGAGGCCGCTCGGCCGCACCGGACCACCTACCGGAAGCTGACGCGCGGATGAGCGACCGCGCACCCTCCGTTCCGGACCGCTACTTCACCGCGCACGTCCCCCTGCGGTGGGGCGATATGGACAGCCTCGGCCACGTCAACAACGTGATCTTCTTGCGGCTGCTGGAGGAGGCGCGGGTGCAGTTCTTCGCCGGGATGCGCCCGACGGCCGAGCACGGGTACGGCGTGCTCGCGGCGCGGCACGAGATCGACTACCTGCGCCAACTTCACTACTCGACCGATCCGGTGGAGATCCGGCTCTGGGTGGAGCGGCTCGGGACGTCGTCGTGCACCGTCGCCTACGTCGTCCTCGACCCGGCGGGCACCCAGGTCTGCGGGGCCAAGACCGTCATCGTCGCTATCGACGCAGCGTCGGGGTCGCCGGCTCCGATGCCGGAGTCGTTTCGCTCCAGGCTCCAGCCGTACTTCGCCGGCTGATCAATCCGAACACCGGACCGCGGCGCGGGTCCACCCTCGGGCCCGGCCGGGCGACCCTGGCCCAGACCACCGTGCCAGGCACACCCGCGACCGGGGCCATGCCGGCGCGTCCCGCCGGCCGCCGGCAGGGCCTCGGCGCGGCCGGCCGGCGCTCTGCGCGGCGCAGGAGCGCCCGGCAGGGCTACTCGTCCATCCCTTCCACGACCGCCACCACGTGCACCTCCTCCGGCGAGGGCCCCGTCAGCCAGACCAGCAGGGACGCTGCCTGCGTCGAGGTGAGCAGCCGCGCGGACGCTGGGAGGTACACGGGCTTGCGGAAGGCGGCCGAGACCCGGTACGGCGGCGCGTAGGGGAGACCAGCCACGGCCAACGAGTTGGCCAGCGTCCACATCCCGTGCGCGATCGCCTGCTTGAAGCCGAAGGCTCGCGCGCCGATGGCGTGCATGTGGATCGGATTGCGGTCCCCGGACACCGAGCCGTACCGACGGCCGATGTCGCCGGAGATGCGCACCTCGCGGGCGTGCGCGGTGGCCGGCGGGACCGGCCACTGCGTCCGCGGCCGGGCGGTGTCCGTGCGCCCCTCGGCGATCGTCGAGCCGCGGCTGAGGTACGTGCTGGCCTCGTGCCACAGCAACTCCTCCGCCAGCAGCACCTCCGTGACCAGATCGACCTCGGCGCCGCGTGGATGGGCGAACGGTCCCTCCGCGTGCACCCGGACGGTGACCGCGGCGTTGGCCGGCACCGGCTTGTGCACCGTGATGACGTTGCCCACATGCACCATGCCGAGCACCGGCAGCGGGAAGGACCGGCCCGTCATGAGCTGCATCGCCAGCGGGAAGCCGAGGACGTGCGGGTAGGCCACGGGCAGTTCGTCGCTCGTGGCGAACCCGCACACGGCGCTGTAGTCCGCCACGTGCTCGGCGTCCGGCAGCACGACGCGCTCCAGCACCTGGTCCGGCACCTCGGTGCCGCCGCCCCACAACGAGCCGGGGAGCAGCGACCCTGCCGCCGCCTTGGCGTACAGCTCCAGGGTCGGGGAGGGCCGGTTGATCCGGGTGACTCGGCTCATGGCCGCATTGTGCCGCCCGTCCCGCTGCTGTCGCGACGCGGTGCCCCGACGGGGAACCCTGTTGCGGGCACCCCGACCGACAGCGCCGCCGACGTCTCGCCCAGCGTGACCGGGTCGGTGTCCCAAGCCTCCCAGCGCAGCTGCGGGCTCAAGCGGAGGACAGCCGCGTCCGTCGGGTCGACGACCGCCAGTGACAGCCATTCGCCGGTGACCAGGCGGGCCACCTCGGGATGCTGCGCCAGCACCTCCAGCACCGCCCCGGCCGTGGCGTAGAGGACGACCTGCAGCCGCATCGGCTCGTGCCCGACGCCGGGCCGACCCGTCGCCGGATCTGCGCTGAACAGGCTCTGCCAGGGCAGGCCGACCCGGAGGTCGCCGTGGGCGCCGGACAGCACCGCCATGTCGCCGACGATGTTGTGCGTGGTCTTGTCGCCGGCTCCCATGCGCTCCGGATCGACGGAGCTGGCGTAGTACTGGCTGTTGATCCAGTGAGCCACCACCATGGGCGCGGTCAGGATCGACTCCAGCACCCGGAGGTCGGTGTCCAGCGCAGGGTCGTAGGAGTGCAGGAACGACCGGCCCCGCAGGTTCAGGCCGCGGGTCATCCAGCGGGGTCCGGCGACGAACAGCGCATTGCCCGCCAGGCCCCATTCCGGCGTCGCCTCGGCCCAGTCGGCCGCCCGGCGCGCGACGTCGCCCAGCGGGTTGTCGGTGCGCCCGGCGGGCAGCGTCGCCACCCGCTCGGTAGCGCTGGCCACCTGGGCATAGTGCGCCGCTGCACGGAACACCGCCACAGCCGCGGCGGCACCATCCGGCACGTCGGCATCGTCGATGACCAGCTCGTCGGTGGTCGTCAGGTGCACCGCCGGGACAGCCACCAGGAGGTCGTCCACCTGCACGCCCCGGGCGGCCAGCCCCTCGCGGACCGCCGGCTCGTTCAGCAGGTGGGCCATGACTCGGGCGTTGATGTATCCGCCGTTGCCGCCGCACGCGCCGCAGTCGTAGGCCGCCGCGTAGGCATTGTTCTCCACCGTCGCCGCGTGCCCGGCCACGACGAGCAGCGACCCGTGCAGTGCGTGCTGGCCGATGCTGTGCAGGAAGGCGTAGGCGGCGTCGATGCGCTGGTCCAGGGGCATCGCCTCATCGACCGCGAGGTGGCCCCGCAGGCCCACGACCGCCGGGCCGAGGGCCCAGTCGCGCGCGCGGCGCCATGCCCTCGGCGCCAACGTCTGCGCCAGGGCGAGGGGGCCGGTGACCGGTGCGGCGGCCTCGGCGAGCGCGAACGGGGCAGCTGGAGCCGATGAGGCCGACAGCGCTCCGCTCCCGAGCAACCGCGACACGGCCCGCAGCTTGGGCAGCCCCGACAGCTCCTCGGCCACCGTGGTCGATGGCCGCAGCAGCACCGGGCACTGATCGCTGGCGGGACCGGCCGACGGCTGGTGGGCGATCGCGAGCCCGAAGAACCCGGCGAATCCGTACGTCGCGATGCTCGGCTCCGCCTCCAGATGCCGGCGGAAGCGCTCGGAGCGCACGTCGATGCACATGGCGATGTGCGCTTCGGGCTGCACGGCCTGCTGCGGGCCCTCGGCCGCGCGCGCCGCGATCCGGTCGAGCACCCGGTTGCGGTAGCGCTGCTCGAACGCCGACTGCCAGATCCCGTCACCCACCGGACCGGCCAGCGCGGCGGCCAGGACAGCGGTTCCGTGCAGTTCGCCGGTGGACAGCTCGGCCACGGCAGCACGGTCATAGCCGAGGGTGTGCAGTACCTGTGCCACCGCGACGATGAGGCTGTGGGTCGCCCGCACCGGTGCCGCTCCCGCGCTGTGGGCCGGCATCGGTGCGACAGCCCCCGCCAGCAGCACGTCATAGGCGGCCCTGACGGCCAGCAGATCGGCCCGCAGATCGGCCGACCCGGAGTACGCGCGCCAGGCCAGGTGCGAGGTCCAGCCCGGCGACCTCGCCAGCAGTCGGCCGAGGTAGGCGACGTGGTCGCTTGCCGGGACGGCCCGCAGCAGCACGCCGAGCGCCAGCACGGGGTCTTCGGGCAGTGCCATCACCGCAGCGCCGAACCCGGGGACCCCAAGCCGCCGGTCCAGTCCCGGTGTTGCCACCCGGCCGCGCCACGCCCGCCAGAGCTGTCCCGGCTCGGTGGAGGCGCTGTCGGCTGGCAGGAGATCCAGCAGCCACGCCGCGCCGTGGGCATCGGCGATCTGCGTCAGGTCGGGGCCGCCGCCGAAGGATCGAGCGTCCCACTCCTCGGTCAGCGTCCGCGTCACCGAGGGCTGGGCCACGGCGTCGTTGAGGGAGCTGATGGCGTGCCGGGGCATGGCGTTCAGGGACATCGCGACCTCCGAGCGCAGGAGCGGCTCGATCGGGTCGGGCGTATCGCGCAGAGCCAGCAGCGCCTGCACCACGAGATCGGGCGCGTGATCCGCCGGCACCCCCGGGGCGTGGCTCACGGCTGCGCGCAGATCGGCTTGCGTGATCCGGCCGGTCGCGAACGCGTCGTGGAAGGCCTCCCGCCGCGGCAGCGTGCGCGCCCCCCAACTGCGGCGTGCGACCACGCCGGCGTCGCCGACATGCAGGTCGGTCAGGCCCGCCAGTGGATTCGCCGCAACCGCGGTGCGCAGCGGCCATGCGGGGCCGACGATGGGCAGTGCAGCGGCGACCGCGGCCTCGACCATGGGCACCGGCCCCCCGGCCGCGGCACGGGGCGCGGCGACGACACTGCGCCGCGGCACGCGGTACCCGAGCGGCAGCGATTCGGCGCCGATCCGGGCGCGCAGCGCGGCGTAGCGGCCGGCGTCGAGGGCGCGAGGCAGTCGCAGGGCCAGGGCCAATCCCGCCGCCAGCAGGACGAACCAGGCGATCAGGGCGGATTGGGACCACGCCTCGGCAGCGTCTGCGAAGCCGGGGAAGGCCGAGAGCCAGCCGTCGAGCAGCACCAGGTAGCCGGCGAGGAGTCCGGTGACGGCGACCAGGGACCCGACGATCGGACCGACCGCCACGAGGGACCGCAGCCCGCGCCCGGGCTCCAGGACGGCGTAGGCGGCAACCGATGCGGCGCCGGCGGCCGCCGCGATCGGCAGCAGGTCCGCGGTCGGCACCGATGCCCAGACCGTCAGCCCGAGGCCCACTCCGGAGGCGGCGACGACGAGCGCCCCAATCACGGCGGCGGGGCGCAGGGCGCGCGCGGTCGGGGCAAGGCGGTGTCGCGACCGCGACACCGCTCCGCCTGCCCGCAGGAACAGGAAGGCCTTGTAGCTGCCGTGGCCGATGAGGTGGAGCATGCCCGCCACCGGCAGGCCGATCCCGACCTGGATCGCGAGATAGCCCATCTGCGCGCTGGTCGAGGCGGCGAGCCGGCCCTTGACGTCGGCCCGGTAGCGCATCGCGACGGTCAGGGCCACCGCGGTCGCGAGCCCGGCCAAGATGAGCAGACCGCGGGCAGCGGCGGATGCGGCGAAGAGCGGCCAGACCAGCACGCCCAGCAGGCCCACCGCGTTCACGACGCCGGCATGCAGCATCGCCGAGACCGGACTCGGGGCCTCGGCGGTTTCGTACAGCCAGCGGTGTGCCGGCAGCATCGCCGAGCGGATCAGCGCGGCCAGCGCCAGCAGCAGGGCGATGCCCGTGACGACGGCGCCGTCCGCAGCGGCCGCCGAGGCCGCGAGCGCGCCGCGGTCCAGGCTGGGCAGAGCAAGCGAGGCCACCACGACCGCGGTCCACAGCAGGGCGTCGCCGAGGAGCAGCGCGCGCCGCACCGCGGCAGCGGCACGGCGCGCGGCCGGCGTGTCGCGATGGGCGACCAGGCCGGCGATCGCAAGGCCGCTCATCGTCCAGCCCAGCGCCAGCAGCGGCAGGCTCGCGCCGGTGACCAGCAGGGCCAGCGACAGCGTCGCGGCGATGTGCAGCGCCGAGAAGCGGGCAAGGCGCGCCTGGCCGCGGAGATTGCGCCGGGAGTAGGTGGCCGTGATGAAGGCCAGGCCGGCGATGAAGGTCAGCAGCGTCGCGGAGACGGCATCGAGCGAGATCCCCACCGTCGCCTCGCTGCCAAGCACGGAGACGGTGCCTGCAGACCAACTCAGCGGATCCGCCACAGCGGCGGTTGCCAGCCCGGCAAGCCCGACCAGGAGAAGCATGGCAGCCAGTGCAATGGGAGCACGCATCGATTGCATGAAGCGAGAATAGCGTAGTGCAGTTCAGGTATTGCAAATCTTCTGTGTGTCGTCGGTCATAGTCCGCTCGTCAACTCCTGACCGCTCGGATGCTGCGCGTCGCGACGACCGACCAGACGACCAGCAGCGCAGCCAGATAGACAGCGCCGAGATATCCCGCGCTGACGGCGCCCCAGACCTCCGCCTGCAGGGCCAGCGCCACCCCCATCGCACCCAGCGGGAACGTGAAGCCCCACCAGCCCGGATGGAACGGCAGCGGTCCCAGTCGCCGGTAGCGCTGCAGGAACATCGCCGCCAGCAGCGTGTACCAGATCCCGAATCCGGCGAGCGCGGCGGCGACGATCGAGGCGATCGGTACGGCGCCGGCCGCGATGACACCGACGCCTTCCCCGCCCTGCACCAACCGCACCAGCGCGACGCCGGCGATGCCCGCGGGCGCCAGCGGAATCAGGTGGGACGGGGCCATCGCGGCAGGTGCCAAGGGCTCCAGGGCGAGCCGGGCGACCAGCAGGGGCAGCAGCACCAGGAAGAGCAGGAAGCCGGCGCCCCAGAAGAGCAGGCCGGCCACGAACAGGTCGTCGGCCCACTCCCCGGGCACCCGGCCGAGGTACGGCGCGAGACCCAGGGGGACCAGGACGTTCACGACCGGGGGAATGCACCAGGCGCCGTTGACGTGGGTCAGCCGCGGCAGGTCGTTGTCGGCGATGGCCAGGGCCCAGGCCACGCCGACGACGACCGCCAGCACCGACCCGAGCACCAGCAGGATGCCGCCGATGACGTAGGCGGCATCGCCGAGAGCGTCGCCGAAGACGCGCGGCCAGGCCACCGCCAGGACGAGCAGGCCGCCCGGAGCGGTGCCGAGCAGCGCCCCCGCCGCCGGTTCGTGCAGTTCGCGGTGCAGCTGCACCCGGCCGGACGGCAGAGCCCGGCGGACGTACCGGGGCGCCAGCACGATCGCCAATCCGGTGGCGACCAGGACGAACAGTCCCGCGATCCACGTCAGCCAATCGCCTGGATCGCCGAGGCCGTCGCCGAGCCCGACGATGGCCAAGCCGATGACTGCGGTCCCCATGACCGAGCCGTACCAGGCCGGATGCTCATGGATCGACGGCGGCTGCATGGCATGTCCTCCCGCGATGCTGGCTCAGGTGGTTCGACGACCGGCGGGGTTGTCGGTGTTCATCATGAACGTCGCCGCATGCTCCAGGTACTGCCACAGCTGCTCATCGAGCTCCCGTGGGAGGGTGCGCAGGTCGAGAGCGGCGCGCATATGCGCCAGCCATCGGTCCCTCGCCTCCTCATCCACGGGGAACGGTGCGTGCCGCATCCGCAGCCGCGGGTGGCCGCGTTCCTGGCTGTACGTGGTGGGTCCGCCCCAGTACTGGATGAGAAACAGCCGCAGCCGCCGCTCGGCCGGTCCCAGGTCGTGCTCCGGGTACATGGGGCGCAGCATCGGGTCCTCCGCAACACCGCGGTAGAAGTCCGCCACCAGCGCGGTGAAGAAGGCTTCACCGCCGAAGTCGTCGTACGGCGTGTCTGGCATACGTCGATTGTGGCAGGCGTCGGATGGTGCGAGCCGTCGCCTCGGGATCGTGCGCATGCGCTGTCGGAACGCTCGAGGCGGCGGCCGACGGCGGGGGAGTGGGCGTTCCCGCCCCGGGAGCCTGGTCGCGTGCGGCCGGGCCGGACCGGCCGCCGGTGCGCCGGCAGGGCGGAGTCCGACTCGTCGCGCTGGTGGGCCGCGCCCGTCGTCGAGCAGGGCGCAGGACCTGGCTGTCCCGCCCTACCCGGCAGCCCGCGGATCGTCCCAGACTGCGCCGACGCCGGCAGGCGCAGCTGTCCGATCGGCGTCGATCGCCTCCGCCGCCGCCAACTGCTCGGCCTCCAGC
>CAVXYG010000016.1:0-46553 GCA_963766005.1 uncultured Actinomycetota bacterium
CGGCGCTTTGAGCATCGGGCGCAATCCCATGCGGCATGGGTTCTCGCCTGCGTACTGTGGGCCGCGTTCTCCGCGTGGCATATCGCCGCTCACTCCCACGCGTAGGGGTTGAAGGGGATCTCCTCGACGACGCGCCACCCGTTGACTTCCTGCCTGAGCACTAGCTTGGTGTGGAACTCCGACCGGACCTCCCCGATCTCTACTACAACCTCTGTGCCGCGCGACTCGCTGAACCCAGAGCACAGTGCGCCCTCTGGAGCGAGATCTGCGGCGGCGCACGGGCCCGCATAGACCAGCCCCTGGTCGGCGTACCAGGATTGGATAGCGTGCTCGACCGTCCCCGGACTGCTCTGCGCACTGGAACACATGCCGTATCTGGTCACCTGATCGTGCAGCGTGGTCCAAGTGCGCGGACCCAGCACCCCGTCCGCGTACAGCCCCATGTCCTGCTGGAAGGACCGAAGCGCTGCCTGACTCTCGCTGCCCAGCGAGCCATCGGCCGTGATCGGTGCAGAGCCGCCATAACCGAGGAAGTCGAGCGCCCCCTGGGCGCTGCGGATCATCTCCGACTGCGCATCGGTTCCCCCGATTGACCCAGCGCCCCGCCGCAGGAACTCGCCGCCTGCTGATGGGAACTCCGACTGCAAGCAGACGTCGTATGACGCCGTGATCGCAGGGGTCGCGCTCGACGCGGCGGACGCCTGGGACTCGTAGCAGAAGTCCGGGACACCGTTGTCCGGGTTGAATCCCTCTCCCGGGTCGCAGCCGAGCGCGTCCAATTCGGCCCAGACCTGGTCCCACGGGTCTTCGCTGGCCAGCGGTGCGGTGCTGGCGGCGGTATCGGGCGGCGCGCTGCCGCCGCTGGCGCTTGCCGAGAGCAGGACGCCGCCCAGCGCGACAGACGCGGCCACCAGGCCCAGTGCCGTCGCTGCGATTGCGCGTCCCCGGCGGCGTTTGCCCGGTTGGGCCGTGGCGGTGGCCACGTGGGCTGTGGCGGGCGGCAGCCCGGGCGCGGGCATCGCGATGGTGGCGTCCCATCGGGTGCCGATGGCTCGGGTGATGTCGTGGATGTGCGCGGTGTCGCCGCCGAGCGCGGTGATGACGGCTGCAGGTGCGGGCCGGGACCGGGGGTCGGTGGCGAGCAGTTGCCGGCACAGGTCCTGCAGCGGCGGCGGTACAAGGGCCAGGTCGGCGGTCTGGTTGACCATGCGGAAGGCGAGCGCTTCGGGGCGGCCCTGGCCGTAGGGGTGGGTGCCGGTGGCGGCGTAGGCCAGGATCAGCCCGAGGGCGAACATGTCGGTGGCAGGTGTGACGGGCTCGCCGGTCACCTGCTCCGGCGGCATCCAGGCCAGCGAGCCCACCTGGGAGCCGGTGTGGGTGAGGCTGGTGGCGTCGGCGGCCTGGGAGATGCCGAAGTCGATCACCCTGGGGCCGTGGGCGGACAGGATGACGTTGCTGGGCTTGAGGTCGCGGTGGATGAGCCCGGCGGTGTGGATGGCCGCGACCGCTTCGGCCAGTCCCAGTCCGAGCAGGCGGACCTGGTCCTCCGGCATCGCGCCGTGCGCCTCGATGTGCTCGGCCAGGGTGGGCCCGGGGATGTATTCGGTGGCCGTCCACTGCGGCGTGGCGTCGGTGTCGGCGTCGACCAGCCGGGCGGTGTACTGGCCGCCGACGGCGCGGGCGGCGTGCACCTCCCGGGCGAATCTGGCGCGGAATTGGGGCTGGTCGGCGATCTCCGGGCGGACCGCCTTCACCGCCACCGTCCGCCCGTCCGGGCCCACCGCGAGGTAGACGATGCCCATGCCGCCCTGCCCCAGCCTGCGCACCACCCGGTACGGGCCGACGCTGCTCGGGTCCGCCGCGGCCAGGCCGGGCCCGGCAGCGCTCGCAATAGGCGCCACTTGCGCCACCTCTTTCGTGGTCGGGCCGGCACGGCCGGCGGTGTCGTTGTGGGCTGCGGCCCTACGCGGATGAGGCGATCGCGAGGATCGCAAGAATCACGAGGATGGTTGCCAGGACGGCGAGGGCAAGCCCGATGGCGTTGAGCCAGATGCCGGCGACCGCTTGGCCGTTGGCGACGCCGGCGGCTTCGGCTTCCTTGCGCGCGGCCAGGCCGAGCGGCAGGCCGATCAGCGCCAGGACCACGGAGATGAAGGGCAGGAAGAGCAGGACGCCGACGGCCCACGCCACGATCCCGAGGACCATGCTGGCGATGCCCTGCTGGCGGCCCGGGATGATGGGCTTCTGGACGTGGGCGATGACCTGCTGCACGCCCTGGATCTGCTGGGCGGGACTCGGTGCCACTGGAACCCATTCGCCGCTCGCGCTCAGCACGTGGCCGTTGACCACATCGCCGGCCCGGTGAGGTGCTGCGTGCGACGCATCGGGCGTCGCAGCGGCGACCATCGTGGTCTGCGCCTCGTCGGGCCTTGGATCGTCCTGGATCTGGGCCCCCTCCGAGGTGAGGACGAGGGTCGTCCCACCGATCTGCAGGCGGTCCCCAGCGCCAGCTGCAGTGGCAGCGGTGACAGGTGTCCCGTTGAGCAGGGTGCCGTTGCCCGAGGCAAGGTCCCGGACTACCCACCCGCCGTCCAACGGCGTCAGCTCGGCATGGTGGCGCGAGACCCGCCGGTCGTCCAGGACGATGTCATTGTCCTGTGCCCGGCCAACATTCACACGCGTGACGATCTGCGTCGGATCAGCACTCATCGATCGTTCCCCCGTTTCAAGCGCAGTCAAGCCGGTGCCACGCTGACTGGAGTCTGCCCACGCCGAAGACCGATCAAACGGCGCTCGGAGTGATCTTTGAGGCGGAAGGTCTGCTAACGCCGTTCCCGTGCGTGACGTGCAGCGCCTCACAACGGGCTCTGCGTTGCGGCCGGGTGCGGGGGGCGCATCTGCTGCACCCTTGTGCTGCAGACCGCCTTCGCCGCGCACCCGCACCTGACCCCTGGCTGCACCACCACGGCACACGGAACAGCACCACCACAGCATCGGCCTCCGACCCATCAGCCGACGGTCATGAGTCTCGCGGCCCACTCCACCTAGTCAGCCGGGCGCAAGGCCTCGGCGAGTCTGACCGCGACTCGGGCGACCGTGCTCAGCAACTGCGGTGCTGCCGCGGCGATCGAGTTGTGCACGACGTGCTCGGGCGGGTAGCGGACCAGGATCTCGGCCACCCGCGCTATCCCCGGGCATCCGGCAAGCGCTACGTGGTCTCCGCCACGAGAGCCGGTGCCCGCTCGCTCGCGGTGCCAGACCGTCCGGTGTAGGCCACGCCGAGCCTGAAGACTGCCCACAGCACGCCGGTGACCGCGGTCGCGGTGAGCACCAGTCCGAAGTCGGGCTGGAAGAGTCGTAGCGTGCTCAGCGGTGCGCCGAACAGGGTCGGGACGAGGGAGAGGATGAACCACGCTGCCACGGAGGTCGTGAGCAGCGGGAACCAGAGGCTGAACAGGCCGGCGAAGCCGGACTTGGCGCGGATGGTTTCGCGGTGGCGCCACGCCCAGACCATGCTGAGCACGTAGACGATCGGTAGCAGCGTCAACCCGATGAACAGGGCCTTCTGAGCCCACCGAGAGCCCTCGCCGGTGTAGTCGAGGCCCAGTGCCCTGGCCGTGATGCCGTTGCGGAGCTCGGTCGTCTCGCCGAAGCCGATGCCGCTGCCCCCGTTGACCAGGACGACGACGCCCTCGTTCTCGGCGGGTGCCATCGTGGCCAGCGTCTCGATGCCGGGGACCGACCCGGAGTGCCAGACGGTGCCGTTGTCGGAGTCGATGAACCAGCCGAAACCGTAGAAGGGCGACGCCGCGCTGGCCGGACGCATCATCATCGCCTTGCCGCCGGCGCTGAGCACGTCGTCCTCGCCGTTCATCATCATCCGCAGGTAGCGCGCCACGTCGTTGGCGCTGGCGATGATCCCGCCTTGCGGCGCCGTTGCCCGGTCGGTCGTGTTGCCAGGCAGCGGTCGCTTGGTGCCGAACCATGGTCGGTGGCCCGTGGCCATGGACGGGTATGCCTCGCCGTCGGCGACGAAGCTGTCGTCCATGCCGAGCGGCTCGAGGATGTTGTCTGTGACGTAGGTCTGGTAGTCCTGCCCACTGACCACCTCGATGAGGCGACCGAGAACCTGGTAGTTGGTGTTCGAGTACTCGAACCGCTCGTCGGGTTCGTAGGCGGGGGTCAGCTGTGCGACCTGGTCGACAGCGCGCTCGAGCGCGTCCTGGCCGGCGGTGGCGTCCGCGTGCGAGGCGTTGCCCTGCAGCGTGGAGAAGCCGCTCGTGTGGCTGAGCAGCTGCCGGATCGTGACGTCGCCGGCAGGCTGGCCTGCGAACTCGTCGAGGTACTGCGACACCTCGCCGTCCAGGTCGACCTCACCGGCCTCGACCAGCTGCATCACGGCCAGCGCCGTGAAGCTCTTGGAGATCGAGCCGATCACGAAGGGTGTGTCGGGCGTGACGTCGTCGTCGGTGCCGCTCTTCACGACACCGCGGGCGCCGACCGGACCGATGTCGTCATCGGCCACGACGGCATAGGCCAGCCCCGGCACGCCGGACGCGGGCATCTCGGCATCGATGAAGCTCTCGATCGAAGTGTCAGCACCACTTGCGGGCAGGGCGACGCCGAGGCCGACGGCCAGCACAGCCAACACGTGCCACATCGGTCATGCCCTCATCTCGGTCATGGTGCAGGTGGTGGTGCGTCAGCCCGGCTCGTCGGGAGTGATCGAGATGACGATTTTACCGGTGTGCTGCTGGGCGCCAAAGCGTCCGAACGCCTCGGCGACATCGTCGAGGCGGAGAGACGCCGTCGATCCCGGCAGCACCGACCCCGTCTCGACCAGGCGCGCGAGCATCGCCATCTCGTCCGGGTCGTTGGGCTTCCAGAAGGGCAGGCCGACCGCCGACGCCGCCGACCGCCGACCGCCAAGAGAGCGCCTGAGGCGCATGACCGCTCCACCGGCCGCGGAGCCGGTGGGCGGCACGGCCACCCGACCGTGCGATGCGCGCGAAGAGTCTCACTCGGAGCGCCGGGGCCGGCCAGCACCCACCGCCCGCCTACCCTGGCCCCATGGACCCCGACGGCGTGGACCTGCTGCTCGACGAGCAGGGCCTGTGGACCACAGCGCCCGGGCCCGGGGCGGGGGTCGATGCGGCCGGTGCCCGGACCCGGCGGGGTGTCCCGGCAGCAACTCTGGCCGATCCCGATCGACGCCGAACTCGGTGCCGCGCTGGCCGACCTGCTGTCGCTGCCCGACCAGGCGCCGACCGCTCGGGCCGCGGCGCTGGCGCGATTGGTGGCGGCCCAGTTTGCCGCCGCGGCCGAGTCGGTGGTGCCGTCGCGCACGGGGTGGCGCGCGGCCCCGGGGCCGCAGCGCACCGCCGCCCTCGACGACGCGGTCGCCGCCTGCCTGGCCGTGGCCGCCGTGCACGCCGATGACCCCGCCGACCGCCTCGCCGAGTTCTGCAGCGAGGTGACCCAGACCAGGCTGCGCGGCATGCCACCCCTGGACGCCCCCGCGCGCTGGGCCGATCACGTCATCGCCCGCAGCGCCGCGAACGCCCGGACCGCCCTGGTGCTGGGCTCGCCGCAGGAGGACGCCCAGGGTTGGAGCCTGGCCCCGATCGCGATCCGCCTCGACGAACCGACGACCCGGTTCCCGCCGGCGACCGCGGATCCGTCCCTGTTCGGGGCGACGGAGGCGATCTGGGGCCGATGGCGCGACGCCGAGGCACAGGCGTTGCGCCGCGCCTGGGGCAGGGCGCTGCCCCACGTCCTGGACGCCCTCGCCGAGGGCGGGCCGATCGACCTCGACGTGCCCGAGGTGCTGCTGCTGCTCGATCAAGTCGCCGACCGCCTCGCGGCCGCCGGCTTCGACGTGATCGCCCCCGGCGGGCTGTTGCGCGTCGCCCCGGTGCGCCGGCGCCTGGCGACCGAGGGCTCCGGCGCGGGCACGCTGCAGGTCGCGGGCCTGGGCTTGGCCGCGGAGATCCTGGTCGACGGCGCCACCCTGACCGACGCCGAGCTCGCAAGCCTGGCGGCGTCGAAGTCCGAACTGGTGTCCGTGGGCGGACGGTGGCTGCGAATCGGCGCGGCGGACCGGGACCGGCTGGCGGCCCTGGCCCGCCGCCTGCGCCGACCGGTCACCCCGGCTGACCTGCTGGCCGATGAGGCCTTCGACGGGGTCGAGGTGGACGCCGCGCAGATCCTGCCAGCGGGACTGCGCCCGGCGCGCGACGTGCCCGTCCCGACGGGCGTCGACGCGACCCTGCGCCACTATCAGCAGGCGGGGCTGGCGTGGCTGACGTGGTTGGCCGACAACGAAGTCGGCGGGGTGCTGGCTGACGACATGGGCCTGGGCAAGACGCTGCAGGTCCTCACCTGGATCGCGGCGGACCATGCCGGCCCCACGCTGGTGGTGTGCCCGATGACCCTGGTGGACACCTGGATCCGCCAGGCCGAGCAGTTCACCCCCGCCCTGCGGGTGGCGGCGTTCCACGGCGCCGACCGGGGCAGCATCGGCGACCTCGCCGCGGGCGCCGACGTGATCGTCACGACCTACGGGCTGCTGGCGCGCGACGAGGGCTTCGCCGAGGTGGCGTGGCACCGGGTGGTCCTGGATGAGGCGCAGGCCATCAAGAACCCCGATACCCGCGCCGCTCGGGCGGCCCGGGCGCTGACTGCGCGGCATCGGTTGGCCGTCACCGGCACCCCGGTGGAGAACCACCTCGGCGATCTGTGGTCGCTGTTCGCGTTCGCCGCTCCCGGGCTGCTGCCGCGGCGCAAGCAGTTCCATCAGCGCTTCTCCGGCGACGACGAGGACGCGATGGCGAGGCTGCGCGCCGTGGTGGCGCCGTTCGTGCTGCGCCGCACCAAGACCGACCCGGGCATCGCGCCGGACCTGCCGGACCGGCAGGTGATCCGGGTGGACTGCGAGCTGACGAAGGAACAGGTGGGCGCCTACGAGGCGGTCGTGGCGGACCTGATGGGCGAGCTCGACGCGCTGCGCCAGGCGGCCGGCGCGGCGGAGCAGCCGGGTGTGGGCCGGCGTGCCGCGGTGCTGGGCGGGATCGCCCGGCTGAAGCAGATCTGCGTCCATCCGTCCCTGCTCACCGAGTCCCGCCGCGGCCTGCGCCACCGCTCCGGGAAGCTCGCACGGCTGGAGGAGTTGACCGGCCAGATCGTGGACGAGGGCCAGGCGGTCGTGGTGTTCACCCAGTTCGCCTCGTTCGTGCCGGATCTGGCGATACACCTGCGGGAGGTGCTCGGCGTGGAGGTGGCGACGCTGACCGGTGCCGACTCCCGATCGGCGCGCGCCGCCACCGTGGCCAGGTTCGGCGAGGCCGATGGGCCGCCGATCCTCATCGCGTCGCTGAAGGCCGGGGGCACCGGGCTGACCCTGGTCCGCGCGAACCACGTCATCCACCTCGATCGCTGGTGGAATCCTGCCGTGGAGGATCAGGCGTCGGACCGGGTGTGGCGGATCGGCCAGCATCAGAAGGTGTCGGTCCATGTGCTGGTGTGCCCGGGCACGCTGGAGGAGAAGATCGACGCCGCCCTGGCGGCCAAGCGCAAGGTCGCCGACGCCGTCGTGCGGTCCACCGAGACCGCGGTGACCGAGCTCGGCGACGCGGAACTGGCCGCGCTGGTCGGGCTGGTCCGGGAACGGGTGCTGGCATGAGTCCCCGCTCGGGAGGCTGGTCGGACTACCGCCCGGCGCCGCGCCGGTCCGTCGAGGGCGGCGTGGCGGTCGCCAAACCGGGCAAGGTGTCCCATCCGGTGGCGGTCGATCTGCTCGACGCGGCACAGCTGGAGGCAGGGCCGCAGTTCCTGGCGCGCGGTCGCACCTACGCCCGCGCCGGGCAGGTGATGGCGCTGGCGATGAGCGACGCCGAGATCACCGCCGAGATCCAGGGCACCGAACGCAGGCCGTACCAGGTGCGGCTGTTCCGCACCAGCATCTCCGGCACGGACCGGGTCGGGGCCGACTGCACCTGTCCCTACGGCTGCGACCACGGATGGTGCAAGCACGCGGCGGCGCTGGCGTACGTCGCGGCCGCCCTGCTGGACCGGGAGGCCGGGGCCCGCGCCCGGTGGACGGGGGAGGGCGGCGACGAGGAAGGGTCAGTGCTGGCGGGTCTGGTGCCGGCCTCGGCGCTCGTGCTGGATGACGCGACCTTGGCGGCGCTGCGGTCCGCACCGCCGCCGCACGACCCGGAGCAGTCGTTGCGGTGGGCGGCCGGGATCGTGCCGCTGCCGTGACGTGCAGGGGCGTCGCGCGGTCGACGCCGCCGTGGGGCTGAGCGGTTCTGGTCGATGACGCGGGATCACCGCACGGCGGTGGGGATCGTTGCATCTGCCGGACTGCGGGATCCTGCCGGGCCGGTCACGGGTGTTCCCCCGACCTGCCCGCGCTGCTCCGCTTGGCCGGCGGCACGCTCGGCACGATCCGGGTCTGCTTCGCAACGGGTATCGAGGGGAGCCTTCCCATGGCTCGATGGGCCGAGAGTCCCCCGGCCGCGGACAACGCCGCGATGGAGAACTGCTGCTCCCTGCTGCGGGGCAACGTCCTGGACCGCCGCGGGTGGCACAGCCGCGACCGGTTGCGCCTGGCCCTCGTGTCACGGATCTGGCCGGACCTACCACCGCCGACGCTGCCAGGGCGGACCTACCACCGCCGACGCTGCCAGGGCGGACCTACCACCGCCGACGCTGCCAGGCGGACAACGCCGCGATGGAGAACTGCTGCTCCCTGCTGCGGGGCAACGTCCTGGACCGCCGCGGGTGGCACAGCCGCGACCGGTTGCGCCTGGCCCTCGTGTCACGGATCGGCGGACCTACCACCGCCGACGCTGCCAGGGCGGACCTACCACCGCCGACGCCGCCAGCGGACCCTCGGCACGCTCACCCCCATCGAGCTTGAGACCATCGTTCCCGCCGCAGCCTCGGCCTGCACCACCACACCCCGCCGGTCAACCAAGGGCCGGGCAGCCCCGACCGACGGCACGTCGGCCCACTGACGACGGCGGCGGGTGTGGATGTCTGCGGCGCGACGGCTGTCATCAACCGGATGCCGGCGTTCCCGAGCGCCCCGGTCGACGGCGAAGATCGCGACGTGGTGTTCGCGGCCGAGGAGGTTCGGGCGGCACTCGTGGCGACCTTCGCCGCGTGCCGGCGTCCGATGATGGGGCGCCCGTCGCCGTACCACTCGATCGGTGTCGCCGGGGACCAGTTGGTGTGGACTGCCCGGGCCGCTGCCGAGGGCTTCGCACCCGCTGCCCCCTCCTCGGAGGTGCCCCCGACGATGCCCCCGACCCGAGCCCGGCCTTCACCGTCTACGAAGAGGCCACCGGCCAGGACATCGCCGGCCCGCTCTGCGCCCTGCTTGCGGCCGCCTGACAAGGCGCCCACCCGCGCGCCGGTCTGCTCACGACGCAGCCTCGCGTTCTCCACCCGGAAGCCCGCCCATCTGCAGTTCCCGACGATCGCATCCAGGCAGCGCACGGCCGCGGGCTGCCGACGCGCTCCGCCGGTAGGCCGCACCCCGATGCAGCATTGGACGGGCAGCGGGTGCTCCGTCATGCAGGCGATCGTCGTGCGGCGCCGAGCACGAGCAGTCGCCCAGAGCTGGAATGGGGACGGACCGCCGGTGCATCGGTGTGCCAGTCAGCGCCCGGCCACGCCGGACAGCTCCACCAGCAGCGCGCGCAGCGACTCCAGATCCAGGGGCGTGCGGTGGTAGCCGCCACCGTCGGTGTCGACCGACAGCAGATCGACCCGATCGGGACCGGTGCGCAGGATCTGGAACTCCGTCTGCAGCCGGGTGCCGTCCTCCCGGCGCACCCGGTGCGCGAGCTGGAAGCGCTGCTCGGACCGCTGCACCAGTGCGCGGGCCTCCGCCACCGTCAGCGGGGCGGGCTCCCCGTCATCCTCGGGAATCCTGGCCTCCCCGGCGATCAGTCGCCGTGCCACCGTCTTGGCCAGTCCTTCGATGGAGATCATGGACAGCCGATGCAGGCCGAGCGGGTCCACCCGATCGACGGCGGCAACTCCCAGCGGCAGGATGGCGACCATCCAGCGCCATGGCTCATCCGGAGCCCCGGAGTGTCCGCGCCGGATCTCGAACACGGACAGGTGCAATGGCGTCAACGCCGCGATCAGCCCCAGCTCGCCGGCGACATCGACGTGGTCGCCGTCGGGCGAGCGGTAGAGCAGCCCGCGGGCGGCGAGCGAGCGCACCGCCTCGGCAAGGACGTCGTCGGCGAGGCCAGCCAATGCCGGCACCTCGCCCAGCACCACCGCGAGCTCGGCCTGCGTGTAGCACCCGAAGTCGACCGGGCCGGTCTCGACCAGTTCCGCCAACGACGCCAGCTGGTCCTCCAGCGCGCTCCCCGATGATCCGCCGATCACGCGTCGCCTCCTTCGATCCCGATGAACTTCGGTGGCGGACCGGCAGGCCCGACGATGCCGCAAGTGCTGATCCGGTGGCCGCCGACCAGCAGTTCCACCGGCTCGGTAGCCGCTCCCGACGCCAGCAGATCCGGCAGGTCGCTTCGACCCCCCTCGTCGAGGATGTCGGACACCGCCGAGGTCAACGGTGCCGGGAGTTCGACCAGGTGCAGGGAGGAGAACAGCCCGGAGCCCATCTCCTCCTGGTAGGGAGCATCCGGCAGCAGGTCGCGCGGCTCCGGCGGGTCTTCGGCCGCGTAGAGGTCGCCGAGCGGACCGATCACGGGCACATCCGGTGTGAGCACGTCGCTCCACCGTTGCGCCTCGGCCTCGTTGCGGCTGTGGTCGCGATGGCGCCGCAGCCCGGCCAGCGCACCGTCGACGCCCTCGCCGAGCCTGATGTGCGCTGGACGCAGCACCATCGGCCGGGTATCGACGTGGGCCGACAGGCCCCAGGGCCCGACGTTCTTCCCGGTGAGCCGGTAGATGGCGTAGTCCCGCAGGTGGACCACATCGTTCCATCTCGGCACCGTCCCCCAACGGAAGGTCGCCTTGGTGCGTTCCAACTGGATCCAGGTGCCGATGGCGGCCTTGCCGTGCAGCGATTCCCGCACCAGCGGGCCGTCGAGGCCGTAGTCGGGGGTGGCCGTCTTGTCGACGGTGCGGTGATGGCTCGACATCCGCTGACGGCTGCGCGGGAAGATCCACCGCTCGTACAGGGCGTCCTCCCCGACGATGACGTGGGCGCCCTGCAGGAAGTGCACCAGCGCGGGGACGGACAGTCCGCGGTCGAGCAGGTCGGCCATGATCTGGACCTCGAAGTCGCTGGCATGGTCGACGGCGCGGGCCAGCCCGGGGGAGAACTCGGCGGCGGTCGCAGCGATCCGGACCAGCACCGCCAGCCGTCTCCGGTCGCCCTCCAGGGTCCGGTCCCGTTCTTGCGCCAAGCCCGACATCGGGGCTGCCTCCTGGTCGATCGCGGTGGACCGATGATGCCACAGGCTCAACGGCGCGCCAGGCTCAGGTTGGCCGCTGGAGCTCCAGCACCGGCACGGCCCCTGGTTGGTGGCATCCCTCCAGATCTCCTCGCCGGCCAAGTACCGGCGGATCGCGCCGGCCAATTCCCGGGGATGGGCGCAGCCAATGGTGTGGGCGGCACCCTCGAACAGCACGATCGTCACCTCGCCGGGATGTCGCGCATCGCCGCGCAGATGCGCTCCTGCGACGTCGGCAGCGGATCCCCGCTGCCGATCACCACCATCGGGGGCACCGTCATGGACAGGCACCGGTCGTAGGCGGGGTACTTGGCTATCCGCGAGTAGCAGGTGCAGGGCGCCAGCGAACGGACCGGAGGTCGTCCGGCGCCACCCCTGGGAGCAGGCTCGGCGGTTCCCGCGACCCGTCGGCGGCCATCTGCAGGATGGCCCGCGCAAGCGGCTGGTGGTGCCGACCGCCGGCGACGCCGACCATGATCGCCCGCTCCACCCGGTCCGGGGCGATGGCGATGAGTTCGGCGGTGATCGTGCGGCCCAGCGAGGCGTTCGCCCACTATGCCCGGGCGCTGGAGTGCTGCGCGGCGATCGGCGCCAGACCGCTGGTGGCCCGCACCGAGCAGGCCTACGGCAAGGCGCTGGCGTCAGCCGGGAAGACGGACGAAGCGCAGCCGCACCTGGCCGCTGCGCAGCAACTGTTCGGCGAGCTGGGTCTCCGCTCCTGAGCGGCGGTTCAGCGGTCGCGCCGGAACCCGGTTGCCGCGCAGGCGCCGATGAGGCGCGCTGAGGCGAGTCCCGAGCCTCCGCCGGGCAACCGGTGCGGGTCCGGTCCACGGTGTCGTGCACCTCGCGCCACGCCCGGAAGGTCGTCTCACGGTCGCCTCCAGGTCAGCCTCGAGCCGCCTCCTCCAGGTCAGCCTCGAGCCGCCTCCTCGAGGTCAGCCTCGAGCCGCTCTCCTCCGAGGCTCAGCCTCGAGCCGTCTCCTCGAGGTCAGCCTCGAGCCGCCTCCTCGAGAGAGACGGCCGGACCCTCTCCGAGCAGCCGGTTGTACGTGAAGCCGGCGAGGAGCGCCCCGACGATAGGAGCGAGGATGAACAGCCACAGCTGGCCGATCGCCTCGCCGCCCGCGAACAGTGCCGGGCCGATCGAGCGGGCGGGGTTCACCGAGGTGTTGGTCACCGGGATGCTCACCAGGTGGATCAGCGTCAGCGAGAGCCCGATCGCCAACGGCGCCAACCCCTTCGGCGCCCGGGTGTCGGTCACGCCGAGGATCACGTAGAGGAAGACGGCGGTCAGCACCACCTCGATCACGAGCCCGGCCAAGAGGCTGTAGCCGCCCGGGGAGCGGTCGCCGAATCCGTTGGTGGCGAATCCTGACTCACTGGCGGAGAAGCCGTCGACCCCGGACGCGACAACCAGCAGGACCGCCGCTGCGGCGATCGCAGCGACTACCTGCGTGACGATGTAGCCGACGGTGTCCTTCCACGCGAACCGGCCAGCCGCCGCGGCGCCCAGCGTGACCGCGGGGTTGAAGTGCCCGCCGGAGACGTGGCCGACCGCGTAGGCCATGGCCAGCACGGTCAGTCCGAAAGCCAGGGAGACTCCGAGGTGGCCGATCCCCGCCGGGTTGCTGGCATCGCCGGCCGGGAAGTTCGCCGCGAGCACGGCGGCCCCGCAACCACCGAAGACGAGGACGAACGTGCCGAGGAACTCCGCGCTCAGTCGGCGCGAGACCACCGGGGGCGCAGCAGCCATGGATCCTCCAAGGAATGTGGTGGGTGAAGCCGAGCGGCAGCCGAAGGTTATCAACAGGTGTCCGCACGCCTCTGCGGCGCACACCCCAGCCGCGAACTCGGCAGAGGTGCGCGCCACGGTCGGACCGCCGCGGTGGCAGCATCCGGCCTTGCCGAGGAGATCATGGCCGCCAGCAGGAAGATCCCCGCCATCGGCAGGACCTGCGGGGTCGCCACGGTCCGATCACCGCCGAGAAGGGCCTCGGCCGTGGCCGACTCCGACCGCCCTGGGCGGTTGGCCGGAGTCGCGTGGCGGGCCGAGGTCCGGTCGGGCGCTCACTCCGCCGGCGGCTGCGCCCGCAGGCCGGCATCCTCGGCGATCGAGCCCGTCGTCAGCAAGTCCTGCTCGAAGTTCTCGTCCAGCGTCGTGGCGACGCACATCAACCCGCGGTCGCCCTGCATCCACGTCCAGGCCGACGGCGCGAAGTACCAGTAGCCGTACGGACTGGTCGAGAACGGTTCACCGGTGTACGTGGCGACAGCAGACTCACAGGCCACCATCGCCCGCTGATCCATCGCCTCCGGGCCAGGCAGGGTTGCGGCACCGGAGAAGAACTCCTGGTCCAGCAGGACCACTTCGCCCATGTGGGAGGAGGCGCAGGGCACGCCTTCCATGCCGTCGCCGATCCCCTCCGCGAACGGACCCTCGAGGCAGTCGCCCACCTGGAGCGGGGCTTCCAGGGGTGCGGCGGCGCTGCCCTGATCGGCTCCGACCGGATCGTTCTCGGCGCCATCTCCGCTCTGGAGCATGAAGAGCATCCCGAGGCCGGCGGCTGCCACCACGGCGATCACCACCAGCGCCGCGATCAGGCCGGTGCGCTCGCGGCCGTGGTGCGGCACCTGCGGCTGGGAAGCCGTCCCGGGCTCGGCGCCCGTTTCCGGCGCGGCGAGGTCATGCCAGGCGTTGTCGGTCCCCAGGACGTATCCGTCGACGATATCTCCGGGGTGGTAGTCGAGACTCATGATGTGTACCCCCGATCCCCTACGCCGTTCTGTGAAGAACGCGATCTCATCGTGCTGCCGCGCGCTCGGCAGCGGAACGGCCGATGGTCCCTCGGCGGTGTGCGTTGCGCCACTGCCGCAGCCGCCTACCCGGCGGCCGGCGCAGCCAGCAACTCCCGGACCCGGGGTACGACCTGGCCGGCGTACAACTCGATGGAGCGCATGAGCAGGCTGTGCGGCAGCGGGCCGTTGGAGTACTTCAGGTCGAATCGCTGCGCCCCCAGGGCGGTGAGGGCGCCAGCGATCTTGCCGGCGACCGTCTCCGGAGAACCGGCGTAGACCGAGCCCTCGTGGACCTCGCGGAGGAAGCCCTCGTACGTCGGGGCCGGCCAGCCCCGTTCTTGACCGATCCGGCCGAACAGTTCCTGGTAGTGCGGCCAGAGCTCGGCGACAGCCTGCTCGTCGGTGTCCGCGAGGTGCCCCGGCGAGTGGATGGACAGTGGCAGCTGCTCGTGCCCGAACTGGTGCAGCGCGCGTCGGTAGAGGTCGGCGATCGGCACGAACCGCGCCGGATCCCCGCCGATGATCGCCAGCGCCATGGGTAGGTGCAGACGGGCGGCGCGGACCACCGACTCGGGGGTTCCGCCGACCCCGACGCGCAGCGGGATGCGTCCTCGTTCGGTCTTGGGGTACACATGCCGGTCGGCCAGCGGGGCGCGCATGGTGCCCGACCACGTCACCGGCCCTTCTCCCAGCAGGCGAACGAGCAGTTCGAGCTTCTCCTCGAACAGTGCCCCGTAGTCGTCCAGCGAGTAGCCGAACAGGGCGAAGGACTCGGTGAACGACCCGCGCCCAGCCGTGATCTCGGCTCGGCCGCCGGACAGTCCGTCCAGCGTGGCAAACCGTTCGAAGACACGCACCGGGTCGTCGCTGGACAGGACCGTCACGGCGGTGCCCAGGGTGATGCGCCGGGTGGCGGTCGCGATCCCGGCCAGCACCACGTCCGGGGCCGAGACCGCGAAGTCGTCGCGGTGGTGCTCGCCGACGCTGAAGTGGTCCACCCCCAGCGAGTCCGCCAGCACCGCCTGCTCGACGATGTTGCGGATCACCTGACCGGCCGGCTCCGGGTTGCCCGCCGCATCGCGGGTCATGTCCCCGAAGGTGTCGAGGCCGAATTCGATCATCCGCAGGTTCACCGGTGGACTCCTTCCCCCTCAGGGGCATCGACGATGACGAGTATGTCGGCGCCGGCCTGATGAGGGGCGGTCGCAAGCACCAGCACGACGTGGCTAGGACGTCGTAGGGCACCCGACCGCGGTGCTGCCGCTTCGCTCAGGTCACGCGACCTGCAGACCGACCACGACTCCGAGGTTTCGGCACCGCCGACGCCCACAGCGACGCTGGTTCGTCGAGTCCGCACCGATGTCGATCCGGCCGGGCCCCCGCAAGGGCCCCGACTCCCCTTGACGCTGCGCGGAAGCCTCATCTGCATTGGACTGCTCCCCCAATCCCCGCGTGATCTCGAGGGGCATCGCAGCTGAGAGGAGGCTTCCCGGCGGGCAACCGGGTTGCGCACCGTGGCTGGCGCCTCCGCGGGGGGCTCCAGATCGTTGCGCGGCTGCCGGCGGTGACCGAGGTGGCCTGCCGGGCGTCTTCGTCGATGCGCGTGCACGCCTCCCGGGCTCGGGCGAGCGCGCGCGTCTCATCAGCGGCGACGAACCGGGGCCAGGGCCCCGGAGTCGTGTCGGTCTTGGTTTGGGCCGCACTCGGAAACGGCACGGCGCGCGGTTTGGTGTGCCGGTCGTCGTCAGCGCGGCTCTGGCGGTCCTGTGCGGCCGCCACCGGCACTGACTCTGCGCCAACGACGCAGCCCCCGGCGGACATCATGGCGCGCTGGGGACTGCGCCGCCGCGCAGCAGTCCGACAACGGGCCGGTCCGGGGGAGGAGGGATACCGTCCGCCGGGCCCGAGAGCTCCTACTGCCCCGCCGCGCTACCACCAGGCGGTCGTGCTGCCGTGGCCGGGGATGTACCACGTCGGCTCGTCGGCCTCCTCCGCGATGATCCAGACACCGTCGACGCCGTCGGGGTCGATGAGGAGGACGCGCCGGGCACTGTCGACGGCGTAGAGCCAGGCGTCGTCCGGTGACCACGCGATCGACCACAGGTCGTACCCGTCCGGCGCCTCGATGTCGACCGCCGTCCGCTCCTCACCGTGGGGGCGGTCCTCCACGGTGATCCGGAGACCACCGACGCGGTCGCCGATGTCCGCCGTCCGGCCGTCGGCTGCAGTGGGGCGCACGGGCTGGGGCCACTGCCAGTCGATCTCGCGAGTGGACCCGATCTGTTCGCCGGTGGTGGGGTCGTAGGTCGCGACCCGGACAGCCTCGCCCGGCTCCAACCCCACGTCGTCCTTGTCGCCCACGGGCTCGCTGGCAACCTCCACCAGGCCGTCGTCGGTCCATCGGTGGGAGATCGTGAACTCGCCGCAATCCAGCACGACCGGATCTCCCCCGGATACCGGGCGAACGGCGACGCAGCGGGTCCCTTCCGAGATCGCGCTGTAGGCGATGAGGCCGGAGGGGGCGGGGACAGCCTCGCCGGCCGGCGGATAGGCCGGAAGCCGTCCTACCCCCCAGACGGCGACGACAACGCCGACGACGAGGGCGACTGCCGCGGACAGCAGGACGGCGGCGCGGCGGTGGTCGGCCATCACGTCCGTCCCCGCTCCGGCGGTCATCGTGTCACGTCCGCCCCGCGACGGCTCCGACGGATCGCCACGCCGAGCAGCACCAGCCCCAGCAGGAGCACGACCAGGGGGATCAGCGGGCCGGCCTGCTCGCCGAGGATCGCATCCAGCGTCCGGGGGACGAAGACGAACAGCCCCAGCAGCCCGACGCCGAGCAGGACCTTGTCGTCCCCTCGCCCGGCGGCGACGAGGACGGCGATCACCGTCCCGAAGCCCAGCGCCAGCCACCAGTCGTTGCTCGCCGACGCCGTGAGGCCCCCGACATACATGGTTCCGGCGCCGATGACGTAGGCACCCCAGGGGGGCGGGAGCATGCCTGCCCAGCCCAGCAGCATCCAGACCGTGCCAACGCCCCAGATCGTCAGGCCGTAGGCCAGCGGTCCCATGAGCAGATCGGCAGACTCCGCGGCGAACGCGAGGCCGGACATCAGCGTCGCCACGACGCCGGCGAACAGCGCGACGTGCTCCAGGACGTGCCGACGACGGCTCCAGAAGACGGCTGCCACCAGCAGGACAGCCGCAGCCACCGCGAGGGTCGCGTTCTGGGCGCGCCAGTCCAGGACGGCGACGGTCAGCACTCCGAGGGCCCCCGCGGTCGCTGCTGTGGCCAGGAACCAGGCGAAGTCCCCGAGGTTCCGCACGGCGGGCTCGGGCTGGCGGATCAGCCACGCACCAGCGAGCGTGAGCAGTCCCGCCAGCACGGCCAGGATCGCGACGCCGCTCCAGCTGGCCAGGCCTTCGCCGTAGGAGAAGACGAGGAACAGCCCGGCGATCAGCGCCAGCGCGGCGCCGAGGTAGCCGGTCACTACCCAGGGCACGCTGCTGCGGGCGGCGCCTCGCCGTCCTCGCTCTGCCTCCAGCGCGATAATGGCGTGCGCCTGTTCCGCGGTGATGATGCCGGCGTCCACCCAGCGGTCGACACGGTGCATGGAGGTCTGCGCGTTGAGCTGGTGCGGGTGCCTCGATCTGGTCCGGCATCCTTCACCACCCCTTCCGGTGACTGGGTCTGCGGCGCCCGGGTCTACGGCGACGGTGGCAGCGCCGGAGGGCGCTGTGCTAGGGCCAGAATGCCCCCTGGTGACGCAGAAGCCGACCGCCGACCACCTCCGGACACCGGGTGGGCGTCGTCGGTGCCGACCGGGAGCCGCACGGTTCTCGCCGACCCGGTAGCTTCCGCCAGGGGAGCCCGCCCGAGGGCCGGTGGATCTCCTCCCCGCCCCGTCGCCGCCGGGGCCCTGGCGGTGGCTGGGTGCGAGGCCCGCGGGGCGACGGGCAACTGCCCGAGCGCTCGGTGCTCATCGGTCAGGAACGGACCCCGGAGGAGGACCCCGGCTTCGGGTTGCTGCAGCTGAGCGACATCGCGGTCCGGGCCATGTCCCCGGGCATCAACGACCCGACCACTGCGCAGCATGCGGTCGGCAACCTCGCCAGCCAGCTGTCGCTGCTGGCCGAGACGCCGCTCGGGGCGGATCACCCGACTCGTGGCGGCGATGGCGAGCCCCGCGTCTGGGAGGCCCGGCGGTCGCTGCCGGAGTACCTCGCGGGCGTGGGCGGACCGGTGATCCGGACCGCCGCCCCAGGGAGAGCTCGTCGAGGATCTCCTGCTGGTCCGCGAAGTGCCGGTACGACACGATGGTGGACGCTGCGACCGCGCCGGCCCGGCGGCGCATCGACAGCGCGTGTGGACCCTCCTGCGCCAGGATCGCGCTGGCGTGGTCCAGGATTGCGGGCCGCGCCACCCGGACAGCCCCCGCGTCGAGCGCGGCTGGTCCGGGTGACGGTCAGGGCACGGGGGCCGGGCGTTGTCGCCCGCGATCAGCTGTCGGACGCCGGCCCTGCGGGACGGCTGGACCGCCTGCGGCCCGCGTTCGCCCGCTGCCGGCTGCTGGAATCCGATGCCGAGGGGGTTCGGGGCGCTGCCGACCGCTGCGGCTGCCGAGGGGTCGCGCTCGCCGGGGAGGAAGGATGCGCCGCACCTGAGGTTCGGGTGCCGCCGCCGGAACGGCGCGGCCGACCGCCGGCCGCTCCTCGGGAGTTGCGTGCTCGTTCTTGGGCCGGCGCGGCTACCGGGACGACGGTCCGCGGCGCGCTGGGGCCCGAGATGTCGCTGATGGCGCTGTCCCCGGAGCGCACGTGCCGGTGCGTGGGCTTGATCGAGGCGCGGCGCATCAGGTCCGCCACGTCCTTGCGCTGCTCGGAGGTGGCGAGCGTGACCACGACCCCGCCGGCACCGGCCCGCGCCGTCCGACCGGATCGGTGCAGGTATGCCTTGTGCTCGGCCGGCGGGTCGATATGGACCACCAGGCTGATGTCGTCGACGTGGATGCCGCGCGCGGCGATGTCGGTCGCCACCAGGACCCGCACCTCGCCGTCGGCGAAGGCGGCGAGGTTGCGCTGGCGCGCCGCTTGGCTCAGGTTGCCGTGCAGGTCCACGGTGTGGATCCCGGCCGCGGTGAGGGTGCGCGCCCAGCGCCGCGCCTGGTGCTTGGTGCGCGCGAAGGCCAGGGTTCGGCCGTGGCCGCCCACCAACTGCTGCACGATGTCGGCCCGCTCGGCGGTGGACACGGTGAAGACGTGGTGGTGCATCGCGGGGACCGGCGAGGCGGCCGAATCGACCTCGTGCGTCACCGGGCTGCGCAGGTAGCGCCGCGCCAGTACGTCCACGCCGGAATCCAGCGTTGCCGAGAACAGCAGCCGCTGGCCCTGCTTGGGGGTCTGGTCCAGCAGTCGCTTCACCTCGGGGAGGAACCCGAGATCGGCCATGTGGTCGGCCTCGTCGAGCACGGTCACCGAGACCGCCTCGAGGCTCAGGTGCCCCTGCTTGATCAGGTCGGCGAGGCGGCCGGGAGTGGCCACGACGATGTCGGCGCCCTTGGCCAGAGCAGTGACCTGCGGGTTCTGGTTCACGCCGCCGAAGACGGTCCTGGTGCGCAGGCCGACCGCGGCGGCCAGCGGCGACACGGTGGCGTCCACCTGCACCGCCAGTTCGCGGGTCGGCACGAGCACGAGCCCGCGGGGCCGGCGCGGCTTGGAGCGTGCGCCCGCCAACGCGGAGACCAGCGGCAGCGCGAAGGCGACGGTCTTGCCGCTGCCGGTGCGCCCGCGGCCGAGCACGTCGCGACCGGCCAGGGAGTCCGGCAGCGTCGCTGCCTGGATGGGGAACGGCGTGTCGATGCCGGAAGCGGACAGGGAGGCGACCAGCGGATCGGCGACGCCGAGGTCGGCGAACGTCGAGGCGGGTCGGGGAGCGGATGCCACGGGGGCGGGTGAAGTCACAGAGATCCTGAACGTCGAGTGGAGTGGCCGCAGATGCCGGGCCCAACTCGCGAAGGGATTGCCGTGAACGGCGTCGAAGCAAACGACCGGGTCTGCGACGGTGGCCGCGGACCATGTGTGCCGTGCAGAGACGGCTCGTGATGAGTGTACCCGTGATCCGGCCGGCTGAACCCCCGGGCGCCCATGCCGGCGCTGCGCATGGGATTCAGCCGGCGTCGATCCGGGCGAGGACGGGTCGGTGGTCGGAGACCTCGACCTCCACCACCGCGTTCGGCGCCACGAGGTTCAGGTCCGGTGTCGCGAAGAGGTAGTCGCTGCAGTTGTCGTTGCTCGTCGGCAGCGTGCACAGCGCGGTCGGCTGGGTCGTGGCGAAGCCGGCATCGAGGAAGAGCTCCAGGTTGCTGATGATCTTGGGCGGGCTCTCGGTCGCGTCGGCGTACTCGTTGCGGGGGTTGAGATCGCCCGCGAGGATCGTCGCGGGCGATGCGGCCCAGTCGTGGAGGATCTGCTGCATCTGGTCCAGCCGCGACTGCTCGCCGGCCTCGCTGTTGCGCGCCTGCAGATGCATCGCGTAGACAACGGTGCCGTCGGCCAGCTCGGCGCGGATCGCAGAGCGCCGCTGGGCGCCTCCCTGCTGGCCCAGGTCGAGATCGCGCACCTGCGTCACGGGGATCCTGGTGATCAGGGCATTGCCGAACTGCCGGTCGGCGGCCGGGGTGTAGTGGATGGTGAGGTCGGTGTTCGCCCGCAGCCACGCGTCGAAGTCCGCCATCGCCGTCAACGGCCACCCGCGTGCCACCTCCTGCAGTGCCACGACATCGGCGTCGAGCCCGACGACCGCGGCCGCGACCTCCCGGAAGGCCAGCCGCCCGGTCTCGGCATGCTGGCCCTGTCCGGTGTTGTAGGTCGCCACGGACAGTTCGCCCGGCCGCGGGTCGCCGGCGGCCAACCCGGCGTCGGGTCCCGGCAGCACAGATCCACCCACGACCCCGAAGTGCACGGTCGCGGCGAGCACCACGGCGCCCGCGGCGGTGAGCAGCGTCGCGGGGAGGTGCAGCCTGCTGGGCGCGGCGTAGTGGTAGGTCGACCCGGGGGACGTCGATCGACGCAGGAAGGGCAGGCACGCCACGACGACGGCGATCACCGGCAGCCATCGATTGTCGATCGGCAGTGGGAGCTCGTAGTGCATCGGGTAGAGCAGCAGCAGGACGAACATCGCCATCCAGGCCGCCGTCGCCGTTCCCGCATGGCGCCACGGCGACCGTGCGGTGGCGGCGGCGTGGATGGCCGACTGGCGCAGCAGCAGGGGGACCGCGACGGTCGCCGCCGCCGCCAGGAGCAGCACCGGCGGGCCGGTGAGCCAGGCCATCCCCAGCGTTGCCAGCAGCACGACGGCGGCCGGTGCCCACCAGACGACCCGGCCCCGCTGCCACCCCAGCACGAGCATCGCGAGTGCGACGGCACCGATCTGCACGGCGACGGCCACCGAGAGCGGGACTGCGGCGGCGGAGCCGACGAAGGCCGGCGAGGTCCACAGCAGCAGCTGCGGCATGAGCAGGATCGTCCAGGTCCAAACCGGCGCAGCGCGCTCCCGCAGGGCTGCCGCGGATCCGGGGCCGAACGCGGGGGCGAACACGGCCAGCATGAGCAGCGGCACGACCAGGCTGGGGTCCAGCCAGGCGCCCCATCCGGCGGACCAGACCACATCGTCGGTGGCGCGCCAGGCCCGCAGCGCGACATCGAGGCCGAGCCCGACCAGTGTTCCGCTGGCGAGCGCGTCCGGTCCGAATCCGCCCGAGACGACCCGTGGCAGCAGCGCCGTGATTGCGACGAGGCCGAGCGCGACCGCGGCGACGGCGGCCGCCAGCGACGGGGCTGCCTGCAGGACAAGTCGGGCGGCGAGGAGTGCCACGACCAGCACGATCGGCGCTCGGGCGCCCAGGGCTCCGCGCACGACCGGATAGGCCAGCGGGGCCAGGAAGACGGCCAGCAGCACCAGAGGCGTGAGGGCGAAGCCCAGCGAGCCGACCAGGTGGTAGCCGAGCGGGAAGAGCGCGCGCAGGCACTGCAGCAGGACCTCCAGCGCAGCGGCGAAACCCAGCACCTGCGCCGCCGGCAGCCCGGCGGGAGCGCGTCCGGTCGGGGCGACGGTCACAGCCCCGCTCCCGGTCCGCTGCGAGCGGGAGCGGGGCCGTGCGCGGCGGGGGGACGGCGTCGCCGTCCAGGTCCGTTGCCGCGGTGTGCCGGCCACCAGCCCGTCATGGGGACGCCCGGGCCGCGTCGGACCGGCGTGCCCAGGCCTGTCCGAGCCACAGCCCGAGCACGATGCCGCAGGCATCGGCCACGACGTCCCAGGCCTCGGCCCCGCGGCTCGCCAGCAGCGTTCCCTGGATGATTTCGCTGAGCACGGCCTGGACCGCGAGCCCGGCGGCCAGCCACCGAACCGGGATGCCGGCCCGAACGCCGAGTACTGCGACGACGCCGAAGAGCAGGACATGCACGGCCTTATCCAAGGGCAGACCCCCGGGGCCCGACGGGGGCCTCGGGGCGTAGAGCGCCCAGAATTGCGCGGCGACGGCGAACCAGAAGACCGCCGACCAGAGCGTTCGGCCCGTCACTGGTCCTGATCGGGTGCGTCGGGACGCGCGGCACGGGCCGCCGCCTCCCGCTCCTCCATCTCGGCCAGGGTCGGCGCACTGCCGCCGAGGCGGGCCGGCCACCACCAGGTGCCCGGCGGCGGAGTCTGCGGGTACTGCTCAAGGGTGAGGTCGAGCAGGGCTTCGAGGCGCTGCCGGAACTCGGCCATCACCTCATCGACGTCGTCGTCCTTCGTGGGATACATGGGCTCGCCGACCATCAGCGAGACGATGACGCCGCGCTCCATCTCTCGCTTGTGACCCTTCGTCCACAGCCGTTGGCCGCCGAAAGTGATCATCGGGATCAGGGGGACCTCGGCCTCGCCCGCCATCCTGGCCGCGCCGTTCTTCATGGTCTTGATCTCGAAGGACTGGCTGATCGTCGCCTCGGGGAAGACGCCCACGACCTCGCCGTTGCGCAGCCACTCCACCGCACTGGCGTAGGCGCCGCCACCGGCCGACCGATCCACGGGGATGTGGTGCATCGAGCGCATGATCGGGCCCGAGACGGGGTGGTCGAACGTCGACTTCTTCGCCATGAAGCGCACCAGCCGGTTGCTGGGCCGCGCCGCCCGGCCGCAGAAGATGAAGTCCAGATAGGACACGTGGTTGCTGGCCAGCACTGCGCCGCCCTGTTTGGGCACATGCTCGCCGCCGTGCAGCGTGAACTTGAGATTGAGCAGCGAAAAGGCGCCGTAGGCGCTCATGATCACCGGGGGATACACGACGTCCATGGCGGCACAGTAGCCGTCGGCTCCGCGCTGTCGCGTGCTGCCCGGGTCGACAGGGCCGCGCCGGTGCCCGAGTCTGCTCTCCAGCGGAGTTGGGCCCGTGTCGGCCGCCACCGGCGGTATCGTGGTAGCGAACGGTCAAGCGTATGACCAGGATTCCCGGAGCAAGCGTTGTCACAGGACCAGCCGCAGCCGAAGCAGGGCGTCCCAGCATCGGCGCAGAACCCCACCGCGGACCGGGGCAGCCCCGGCGCTGTCCGTTCCCCCGGGTCGCTGGCACTGTGGACGATCCCCGATCCCGCCGACCCCCGATTGCTGCCGCCGTGGTTCCGGCGCGCGGTGGTCATGGTGATCATCCTGGTGATCGCGTCGCAGGCCGCGCTCTGGGGCTTCAGCCGACTGACGAGCTTCTGGTTCACGATCTTCTTCGCGTTCTTCCTCGGCCTGGCGATGGAACCGGTCGTCAACCGGCTGGCGGAGCGCGGTATCAAGCGCGGACTGGGGACGTTCATCGTGATGGGCGGCCTCATCGGCGGCACCGTGATCTTCTTCTGGGTCTTCGGTGCCCTGCTCGCCGAGCAGCTCGCCGGCCTGATCCGGAGCGTGCCGGACCTCATCCAGACGGGGATCGTGTGGATCAACGACACCTTCGATACTGATCTGAATCAGAACGAGATCCTCGATGCCGTCGGCCTATCGGTCTCCGACCTGGCCAGCTACGCAGCAGATGTCGGGCTCGGCCTGATCAGCATCCTGTTCTCGGCGGTCGGAGCCGTCTTCAGCCTCTTCACGGTGCTGCTGTTCGCGTTCTACTTCACGGCCGACGGCCCGCGGTTGCGCCGCACCGTGGCGTCATGGATGCGGCCCGAGCGGCAGCGCACGTTCCTCACGGTGTGGGAGATCAGCACGCAGAAGGCCGGCGGCTACGTGATCTCGCGCGGCATCATGGCCGTCATCAGCGCCATCTTCCACGGCATCGTCTTCTACGTCATCGATCTGCCGTACTGGTTGCCGATGGCGCTCTGGGTCGGCATGGTCTCGCAGTTCATCCCGACGATCGGTACCTATCTCGCGGGGGCGCTGCCCATCATCCTGGCGCTTGCCGAAGGGGACTGGGTGATGGCGCTGATCGTGCTGATCGCCGTCACGGCGTACCAGCAGGTCGAGAACTACTACGTCCAGCCACGCGTCACGCAATCCACCCTGGAGATCCACGCCGCGGTCGCCTTCGGCTCGGTCATCGTGGGGGCGACGCTGTTCGGGGCGACCGGGGCGTTGCTGGCCATCCCGGTCGTGGCCACGCTGCAGGCCATAGCCGAGACCTATGGCAAGCGGTATCAGTTGGTCCCTGAGTTGCAGGGTCCCCAAGACGCGCTCGAGCGGCCGCAGGAGAACCCCTCGGGGCAGAGCTAAGGGCACAGAACCCCCCGGTCCACCAGGCCGCGGCGTGGTGGACGTGCGCAGCGGCTAGATCAGCGCAGCGGTCCGGGATCCGGTCTCGGACATCATGACGAGTGCCTTGTCGTCCGGGCGGACCCCGTGCAGCTGATCGGCGAGGAGGAGAAGGCCGCCGGCAGCGGCTGCGGCGTCCACGTAGGCGATGCGGCGGGTGATGGTGGGTGCTGCATCGGCCCGGCGCTCGGCGACGACGGCGATGGCTGCCATCCGGTTGGCCCAGGAGCGCGTCGGTTGACCGGCCTCCTGCAGGAGCCGTTCCGCTGCCACCGCATGCTCGGTCAACAACGGGTGGTCGGCCGTCGCGACAGCGTCGTGCAACGCCTGCTCGGCAGCGGTCCACTGGTTCGTGGTGCGGGTGGGCAGCAGTGCAACGGTCATCCAACCTCCCTGGTCGCTACCTGAGGTATGCCCGCCTCTGCGGGCCGCCAAACCCCACGGCTGCCGTCGCTCAGGGTGCGTGGCAGGCTGAGGCGAAGCACCAGCACGGGAGGTTCGCCATGGCAGCGCCGTCAGTCGTCGCAGAACGCATCGGGCACGTCCTGGTCATCGGCGTGAACCGGCCGGAGAAGCGCAACGCCTGGAACCTCGAAGTGATCGGGGCGGTCGGCGCCGCCTACGAGGAGCTCCAAAGGGATCCCGATCTGCGGGTCGGTGTGGTGCACGGCGTCGGCGAGCACTTCTCGGCAGGCTTGGACCTGGCGGAAGTGGGGCCGCGGGTGGCGGAGCAGGGCCCGGGGGCGCTGGCCGGATCGGCGAGCGTGGACCCCTTCGGCGTCTGGTCCGATCCGGTGAGCAAGCCCGTCGTGATGGCGGTCCAGGGGATCGCCTACACCCTGTCGATCGAGCTGGCGCTGTCCAGCGACATCGTTGTTGCCGCTTCCGACGTGCGGTTCTCCCAGTTGGAGATCGGCCGCGGGATCCTGCCCTTCGGCGGTGCGACCATGCGGGCGCCGCAGCAGCTCGGGTGGGGCAATGCCATGCGGTTCCTGTTGACTGCCGATGAGTTCGGCGGCGACGACGCGCTGCGGATCGGCCTGGTGCAGGAGTTGGTCGCACCGGGGGAGCAGCTCGATCGGGCCGTAGCCATCGCCCAGCGCATCGCGTCGATGGCGCCGCTCGGGGTGCAGGGCACCTTGGCCAACGCGCGCGTGCACCAGCAGCAGGGGCAGGCCGCCGCCCGAGAGCACCTGCAGCAACTCCTCCCGGGCATCATGGCCAGCGAGGACGCGCTGGAAGGCGTGCGCAGTTTCCTCGAGCGCCGCCCCGCCCACTTCACCGGCCGATAGCCAGCGGGGCGTGCAGCGGCGTTGATCGTCGCGAATTCTGGCTCTGGGGCGGGAATTCGTCGCGATCAACGCAGGTGGACGCGGCGTCGCCGGCCGCGGCCGGTGTCGGTGCTTACTCTTCTGGGACGAGGGCGAGTTGCCGCGATTGCGCCACGATCTGGTCCCGCTCGTCCCAGATCACGCCGTCGATCTCCATGCGGCCGTGGCTGATGAAGCGCGTGCGGTAGTCCAGCCGTAGCCAACCGGGTGCCGGGATCGCGCGGACGTGAACGGTCAATTCCAGCGTCGGTGTCCAGGCCACCCGCAGGCCGGCGTTGAAGGTCGTCGGCGGCAGGCTGTCCGCGGCGAGCAGCAGCGCGATCGCGTCGACCGGCTCATCGTCCAGGAGCCGCCAGTACGCACGCATCTGCGCCGTCCCCGAGGGCTGCCCCCGAGTGAACGCGGCGTCCTGGGGATGCAGCCGGACATCGATGCGGTCCATGAACGGCGGTGGCATCGGCTGGCCGGCAACGGAGGGGATTCGGGGCAGGTCGGCAGGCGGCGGGAGGTCCGGCGGGACTGCGTCCTGCAGCAGCACGTCCGGCATGGCAACGAGGTGGCCGTAGGTACCCAGCACCGCGATGACCGTGCGCCTTCCCTGGGTCAGGATCGCGCGGCCGGTAGTGAATCGAGACCCCGCCTTGATGATCTCGGTGTCGATCGCCGCCGGTCCAGCCGTTCCCGGCGACAGGTAGTGCCCCGTCACCGAGACCGGGTCCAGTCCGCTGCCGATGCGTGCTCCGAGCGCCCGCGCTGCGACCGCGAGGAGGTACCCGCCGTTCACGGCGCCGAGGATGTCCCAGTCGGGCGCGAGCTCGGCGCGCCACCGGGCATCGCCCGGAGCCACCGCCGACGCCTGAGCGAATCGCATGCACCGATCCTAGGCTGGTGCGCTCACCACCACTCGGTTCCCGGAGCGCCTTTGTAGGGACCGGCGATCCGGCTGGTCGGCCAATCGCCGTAGAAGGGGCTGGCCAGTGCGACGACGACCTCGCCGTTCACCGTGCACTGGTCCACGCGCTGGGGGTAGAAGCAGATCGCATCGGCCATCGCCCGGTAGCCCGCGGTGGGGTTCGGATACCACCAGCACGCGTCGGCCACTGTGGTGCCGTCCGGCAGGACCAGGTCCGCGTAGTGCGCGCTGCCCTTGAACTCGCAGATCGAACGGGTGCGGGACGGGCGCAGCAGTTCGGTGCGGACGTCCGCGCGGGGCACGTAGTAGGCGGGGGCATGCGCGGTCTCCAGGATCCGCCAGGGCGTGGCCGTCTGCGCGACCAGCACTGCGCGGTGCGTGACCGTGACACGGTCGCTGCTGCGCTCCAGCGCCGGCGGACGGGGGTAGTCCCAGACGGACTCCTGGCCCGGTCCGACGGGATCGGGCCTCGGATGGCCGCGCATCATCGGTGCTCCGTCGGGATCGCCGCCGGACCGGGTTCGAGCAACAGCGCCTCAGCAGGGAGCTCGGCGATGCTGCGGCGGTGCTGCGCGCGCGCCTCGGACAGATCCGTCGTCGCCACCGGCTCGCCGTCGCGCACGAGCTGGACCAGCAGGTCGCGGTGCTCCTGCTCCGGCGGTGCTGCGTGGTGATCGAGATCGGCCACCACGAGCTCGCGGACCGCCGTGCCGCCGGCGAGCTGCCGGTAGGCGGCCTTGCGGCCTCCGACGGTCGCCTTGGCCTCGCTGGTCTTCCACACCGGACGCAGGGGCGACCCGGGGTCGGCGTCGTCGCTCCGGGCCACGAGCTTGTAGACCATCTCGGCGGTGGGGGCTCCGCTGCCGGTGACCACGCGGGTGCCCACGCCGTAGCCGTCGACCGGTGCGGTGGCCAACCCCTGGATCTGGAACTCGTCGAGGTCGCTCGTGGCCACGATCCGGGTCTCCGTGGCCCCCATCCCGTCCAGCAGCGCCCGGACGCGCCGGGCGTGCTCGGCGAGGTCGCCGGAGTCCAAGCGCACCGCCCCGAGCTGCGGCCCGGCAGCAGCGACTGCCCGCGCCGCGCCCTCCTCCGTGTCATAGGTGTCGATCAGCAGCGTCGTCTGCGTCCCCTGGCTGGCCACCTGGGAGGCGAAGGCGCTGTCCTCGCTGTCGTGGACCAGGGTGAAGGCGTGCGCCGAGGTCCCGCTGGTCGGGATCCCGTAGCGTCGGCCGGCGGCGAGGTTCGAGGTCGAGGAGAAACCGGCGACATAGGCGGCGCGGGCGGCGGCGATCGCTGCCTCCTCGTGGGTGCGCCGGGATCCCATCTCGATCATCGGGCGCCCCCCGGCGGCGGTCGCCATCCGGCTCGCCGCCGAGGCGATGGCGCAGTCGTGGTTCAGGACCGACAGCAGCCAGGTCTCCAGGATCACCGCCTCGCCGAAGGTGGCCGCCACGCTGAGCACCGGGGAGTAGGGGAAGAAGACCTCGCCCTCGGCGTACCCCCAGATGTCGCCGCGGAAGCGGTAGTCGGCCAGCCACGCCAGGGTCGTCTCGTCGACCACGCCGCTGCCCCGCAGGAACGCCAGCGCCTGGTCGTCGAAGCGGAAGTCGGCGAGGCCATCGAGGATGCGGCCGACGCCGGCCACGACACCGTAGCGGCGGCCTTCGGGCAGCCGTCGGCAGAACAATTCGAAGACGCAGCGCCGGTCCGCTGTTCCATCGGCCAGGCTGGCCTGCAGCATGGTCAACTCGTAGTGGTCGGTCAGCAGCGCCGGCGCAGTCACAACTGCACCCTAGGGCCGCGACGCGGACGATCGCGGCGAAGTCACCGGGGTCCCGCATGCCGCGTTCCGGCACTGCAGTTGCAGCCGGTGGAAGTGTCGAGCCGCCTTCGCCGGGGCCTCGGCCGTCGTGCACGTGCCGAGCCAGGTGCGCTGCTCGCCCAGGAGCGGGCCGGGCTGCCACACCTCGTCGAGTTGCCATCCGGTCTCGGCCGGGATCAGTTCCAGGCGGTAGTGGCGGTCCTCCGGGATCGCGATGAGCAGGCCGTCCTCGGGGCCCGGGCCGGAGTCGCAGACCAGAGCGACGTGCTCGGGTAGCGCCCTGAGCACGTCGACGAGTTCGGCGGCGACATCGCGTTCCACCCCCACATGGTCCCCAGGACGCTGCCCTGCTGCCACTCGAGCGCGTCCGGTTCTCGGCGGGCTCCGAAGGCGATAGGTTCTCAGGCGTGGGTGAGCAGGGCGCAAGTCCACCGGTACCGGGATCGGGGCCGGTGCGGCCGGACTACCGCTACTCGCTGGCGAACGAGCGGACCTTCCTGTCCTGGACCCGCACCGGGCTGGCGCTCATCGCCGGCGGCGTGGCCGTGGAGCAGTTCGCGACCCTGTCGGTGTCCTGGATCGTCGAGGTGGTCGGGATCCTCGGCATCGTCCTCGGCGGCGCGATTGCCGTGTGGGCTCTGATGCAGTTCCGTCGCGTCCAGGACGCGATCGATCACGATCTGCCGCTGCCCCGCCAGCCCGCCGCCACCGTGGTCACGCTGGGCGTCGCCGTGGTCGCGGTACTCCTCATCGTCGGCATCGCGGTGACATGACACCGCAGCTGCCGCGCGCCACCACTGTCGACCCGCTGCCCCGCACGGCGCTGTCCTGGCAGCGCACGCTGCCGGGGATCGCGGGACTGGCCATCGTGGTGGCCGTCGCGCTGAGCCGGACTGGTCACGGCGGATGGACGCTGGCGGTCCTGCTGCTCGCGCTGCTGCCGCTGCCCGCGGCAGTGCGGCGGGAGCGCGAGTTGCAGCGGCCGCAGCCACCGCCGGTGGCGCTGCGCTCGGTGGTCGTCGTCAGCGCCGTGGTGGTCACCCTCGCCGCGACGGCGCTGGCAGTCGTGCTGCTGGCGTGATGGCGCCGGGGCCGGAAGCGGGAGTCCGGCGGATCCCAGGCCGAGACGGCCACGGATCCGGATTCGACGCGGGTTGGACGCCGCATCGAGCGCCAGTGCTGGCACTCTGGACCCGTGGCGGCCGCGGCACCGGTGGATCTGACGAAGTACGGATGGCTCTCCCTGGGAGTCTCCGTCGTCGTCTTCGCGATCAAGCTGGTCGCGTTCGGCATCACCGGATCGGTCGGTCTGCTGTCCGATGCCATGGAGTCCATCGTCAACATCGTGGCGGCCTCGGTCGCGGTGGTCGCCCTGCGGGCAGCGTCCAGGCCGGGCGACGACGAGCACCACTACGGTCATGGCAAGGCCGAGTACCTCTCGGCGCTCGTCGAGGGCGTCATGATCTTCGCCGCAGCCATCCTCATCATGTTCACCGCCGTCGATCGGCTCCTCAATCCGCAACCGCTGGAGCAGTTGGGCATCGGTCTGGGGATCTCCGTGGTCGCCTCCGCGATCAACGGTGGCATCGCCCTGCTCCTGATGCGGGCCGGACGCCGGCACCGCTCGATGGTCCTCACCGCCGACGGCAAGCACCTCATGACCGATGTCTGGACCTCCGCCGGCGTCGTCGTCGCGGTGGGGATGGTCGGTATCACCGGATGGGAGCAGTTGGACCCGTTGATCGCGATCGCGGTGGCGATCAACATCGTCTTCGCGGGCGTGGGTCTGGTCCGCAACTCGATGGCGGGGCTGATGGACTCCGCGCTCCCCGACGAGGACCATCAGGCCATCCTTGCGGTGCTGCGGCGCCACGCCGGGGACCAGATCGCCTTCCACGCCGTGCAGACGCGCGGGTCGGGCCGCCAGCGATTCGTCTCGATGCACGTGCTCGTGCCGGGGGACTGGACCGTGCAGAGCGGACACGACTTCGTGTCGGACCTGGAGGAGGAGTTGCACCAGGCGCTGGACGACCTCACGGTCCAGACGCACCTGGAGCCGAAGGACGACCCCCGCTCCTTCGACGACATTCCGCCCGGGGGGCTGCGGGCCGAGATCTGAGGACGGCGGCGGGCGGTGCGTCGAGCAGCGCCGAGCAGCGGCGGGCGGCAGCCACCGTGCGAGCATTCGGCGGCTGCGGTCCGCCACCCCGGTCGTGGGCGGGACCCGCTGTGGGCGCAACCGGATTCCCCGACATAAAGTCGAAGCATGTCGCTGCTGTTTAACCCTGCAACCTATGACCCGTCCTTCCTCGACGACGACACGCGCACCGCGCTCAAGGAGCTCGTCGGCTTCTTCGAGGCCAAGGGCAACGACGAGATCCAGGCCGAATACTTCGCCGGCACCTGGTACCGAGACTTCCTGGAGTTCTGCGCGCAGCGCGGACTGCTCGGGACGATGGGCACGCCGTCGGAGGTCGGCGGCCTGCTCGGTGGCGAGGAGGGCGCGCAGAAGGCCCGCTGGGACACCGCTCGAATCAACGAGTTCAACGAGATCCTGGGCTTCTACTCGCTGGCCCACTGGTACGCATGGCAGGTCACGGTCCTCGGACTCGGTCCGGTGTGGATCAGCGACAACGACGAGGCCAAGGCCGAGGTCGGCAAACTGCTGGAGTCGGGCGCGATCTTCGGGTTCGGACTGTCGGAGAAGGAGCACGGCGCCGACATCTACTCCACCGACATGATCCTGACCCGCTCCGGCGACGGGTGGACGGCCACCGGCGGCAAGTACTACATCGGCAACGGCAACGAGGCCGGCCGGCTGTCGGTCTTCGGCAAGTTCGCCGACGACGACCCCGAGCATCCCGGTGAGTACGTGTTCTTCCTGGTGGACACCCAGCACGAGCAGTACCGCCTGCTGAAGAACGTCGTGCACTCGCAGATGTTCGTCGCGGCCTTCGACCTCGACGCCTACCCGGTCACGCGCGCCGACATCCTCCACGTCGGCAAGCCGGCGTGGGACGCCGCGCTGGCGACCGTCAACGTCGGCAAGGTCAACCTCGGCTGGGCCTCGATCGGTATCAGCGAGCATGCCTTCTACGAGGCGATCACGCACGCGAACAACCGCGTGCTGTACGGCAGCCGGGTCACGGAATTCCCCCACGTTCGCCGGATGCTGGCAGACGCCTACGCCCGACTCATCGCGATGAAGGCCTACGCCTCGCGCTCCGCCGACTACTTCCGTGAGGCCTCCGAGGAGGACCGTCGGTTCCTGCTGTTCAACCCGATCACCAAGGCGAAGGTGACCAGCGAGGGGGAGCGGGTGATCAACCTGCTCTGGGACGTCATTGCGGCCCGCGGGTTCGAGCGCGACACCTACTTCTCGCAGGCGGCCTCGATGATCCGGGCGCTGCCCAAGCTCGAGGGCACCGTCCACGTCAACATCGCGCTGGTGCTGAAGTTCATGCCGGCCTACTTCGGGGCGACGATGGGCGCCGCAGCGGACTACCCGGAGGTCCCGGTGCGGCAGGACGCCGCGGACGACGGCTACCTCTTCCAGCAGGGCCCGGCATCGGGGCTGAGCAAGATCCGCTTCAACGATTGGCGTCCGGCGTTCGCCCGGTTCGCCCACTTGCCCAACGTGGCGCTGTTCCTGGAGCAGGTCGCCGCACTGGGTGCCTTGGTGACCCAGGCGCCGCCTTCGGCGCAGCAGCAGAAGGACCTGGACTTCCTGCAGGTGCTGGGCCAACTGTTCACGCAGGTCGTCTATGCCCAGCTCATCTGCGAGAACGCCGGGCTGGCGCTGGACGGTGAGCCCCGCGTCTCCTCCGTCAGCGATCTCTCCGACCTGACGGAGGCCCACATCGACCGGATGTTCGCGGTCTTCGTGCAGGACGTCGCCGAGCAGGCGGTCGCCCTGCACGGCCAGGCGTCCGCGTCGCAGGACCAGCGCGCGCTGGCGCTGGGTCTGGTGAAGGCGCCCGCTATCGACGCCGAGGCCGAGGACGCGTTCGTCGCCGAGGCGCTCAGCTACGACGGGGCCTACGTGCTGCGCGGCTAGCACGCGATCCCGTCTCGCAACAATCCGAACCGCCGCGCTCAGCCCCGTGAGCGCGGCGGTTCGGATCGTCTCGGCGGTGCGTCAGACCCGGTGCGCTTCGATGGTCATGCCCGCGGCGCGCAGCCGATCGATGGCGGGGCTCCCCAGCGCGGAGGCCGGCGTGAGCACACCGGCGCGATCGGGCAGGAGATCGCCGTCGAGCACCACGGTCAGCGCGCACTGGCTGATCATCATGGCCGTTGCCGCATACCCCGGGTCGCCCTTCGCGGCGACCAGTCCGGTGTAGCGTCGGCCGTCGGCGGTCCGGCTCACGAGTCGAACCGCGAACTTGCCGGTGCGCCGGGTCTCCTCGTCGGGGCCCTCGCCGGGCTTCGGGAGCAGGCGCTGGATGAGCGACCGGGTCGGCCCGAACGACACCGCAGTGAAGCCGGCGATCATGCCCCCGGTCAGCGCCGCCGCTCCGATCAGCCCCTTCGGCCCGCTGCCGTTGGCGACCACCTCGCGGTATCGAAAGTCCTTGGAGTAGGCGTACCCCAGCAGCGCGTTGCTGCGGCGCACGACCCGCGAGTTCACCATGGCCATGATGAACGGCGACACCCAGGACTGCAGTTCCTGGTCGTAGGCCATCGTTGTGCCGTCGCGGCCATCGCCGGGCGACGGCTCCTCGGCCCGTGCCGGGCTGAGGGCGTACGGATCCGCCGCGGTCCGGGCCAGGGAGCGGTCCTCGTCGACTGCTTCGAGCTGGGTGAACAGCGACGCGATGGTGCCGCCGCTGAATCCGCCACGGGCGCTCACGACGGCGAAGCGGGTATCGCCGAGAGCGCCGTCACCGTCCTCAGCAGCGGCTCGGTGCAGGGCGAAGACGCCCAGATCCGAGGGGATCGAGTCGAAGCCGCAGGAGTGGATGATTCGGGCACCGGTGCGCTTGGCGGCGGCGTCGTAGCCGTCGATGGACTGTCGCATGAACAGCACCTCGCCGGTGAGGTCCAGGTAGTGCGTCCCATGCTCCGCACAGGCTTCCACGACCGGCAGCCCGTATTTCAGGTACGGCCCCACCGTGGTGATGAGCACCCGGGTGCGGGATGCCATCGTCGCCAGCGATGCGGGGTCAGCGCTGTCGGCCGTGATGAGCGGCCACTGGGTTGCGGCCGGGATGGCGTCGCGGACCTCCTGCAGTCTGACCTCCGATCGGCCGGCCAGCGCGATCCGCACTCCTGGCGGGGCATGCTCGGCCAGGTACTGGGCAGTCAACCTGCCCACGAACCCGGTAGCGCCGAACACGACGATGTCGAAGTCCCGCCGACCAGTGCCTGAGGAGGAGCCTGCCCGCTTCGCCGGTGCTGCCTTCTTGGCCGGGACCGTCTTCGAGGATGCTGCCTGCTTCGCCGCGGTTGTCTTCGTCGCCGGCGATGTCTTGGCGGGCGCCTTCTTCGCCGGTGCTGCCTTCTTCGCCGAGGCTGTCTTCTTGGCCGGGGCCGTCTTCGAGGGTGCTGCCTGCTTCGCCGCGGTCGTCTTCGTCGCCGGCGATGTCTTGGCGGGCGCCTTCTTCGCCGAGGCTGTCTTCTTGGCCGGGGCCGTCTGCGAGGGTGCTGCCTGCTTCGCCGCGGTTGTCTTCGTCGCCGGCGATGTCTTGGCGGGCGCCTTCTTCGCCGGTGCGGCCTTCCTCGGGGCCGGCCGCTTGGCGGCCTTCGCGGGGGCCTTCTTCGCCGCCGGTGCCGGCTGAGGGGCTGCCGCTTCGGGGCGGGGCTCCGTCGCGGTGTCGGGGCCCGATGCAGGTCCGTGCGACGCTTCCGCGGAGGCGTCGGTGCTGGCGGGATGCTGATCCTGGCGCTCGTCCATGGATTCAGGCTATGCGTCCCGGGTTCGCGCCGTGCGAGCACCGGTGGTCTTGGACCCCGCAGGTGGCCGAGTCGCGGCGCCCGCCTGGGGCTCAGTGCTGCGGCGCAGGCGAGGACTGCAGGACGACTTCAAGGCTGTTATCGGCCGTCACGTGGGTGCTCCAGCCGTCGGCGCGGAGGATCTGGGCCAACTCGACCGGGTGCTCCGGATCGTGGCCCGCCGTCAGGAGGCTGCGTGCTATGGCGCCCCTCGTTGCCTTGTTGTGGTGGCTCACCGAGACGCGGCGGCCGTCGCGGATGGTGACGACTCGCACGGGCACCCACCGTGGCGTGCGCTGGCCGAACAGCGCGGAATAGACGCCGGACCGCATGTCGATGATGAGGTGCTGCTGCGCCAGCGGGCGGAGGACCTCCGCCAGCGCCGATGACCACACCCGTCTCGGCGTGGGAAGTCCGGGCAGTCGAACGCCGCCCGAGAGCCGATACGCCGGTATCGGGTCGTCGGGTCGTACCAGGCCGAACAGGCCGCTGGCGATGAGCACGCTCTGCGCCGCCGTGCGCTGTGCGGAGTCCGGGAGGGACCCGATGCCCAGCGCAGTGTGGAGGACGCCCGAGTAGATCCGGGCTGCCGGGCCGCACGGCTGCGCGGGGAGCGCCGCGTTGCGATGAACCTCGGGCAGCAGCGACGGCCCGAGCCCCAACCGCGAGAGCGCCCCGACCGGATCGGCGGCGCACAACTCGACGAGCGCGTCGAGGACGAGTCGGCGGGTCGGGTTCAGGCCGGGGAAGGACAGCGCATCGAGGTCCAGCGGCGGACCCTCGGGAGGTGGCGTCTTGCCTTCGGACGGCGGCAGCAGGATGCGCATCGCGGGCAGCCTATCCGCCGGTGGGAGCCCGGCTGACGGGCCTTCCCGGGCCCGAGGTCGGCACCGCCTCCGCCGCCCAATCGCCCGAGAGCGCATTCGGTTGCGGCAGGAGGTCAATTGGCACCCGTCGGGCGTACCTTGGGAGCGACGGAGGAGAGGCATGGCTACGGCACCGCAGGACGGTGGCAGTTTCGACGATCTGCCGCCACTGGACGACGAGTGGATCAAGGGCGCCGCGAAGCGCGAGGAGTCCGCCCAGCAGCGGGCCGACCGGCTGCGCCGCATCGCTGCCGAGCATGAACGCATCCAGCGTCAGATGGAGGCCGACCGGCGGACCGCGGCCACCAACAGCAGACGCGACACGTGGCGTCCCTGGATCATCGCTGCCGCGATTGTCGGGGCGCTCATCCTGCTCTTCGTCATCCTGTAGACCGCCGGACGCCGCGCCGGACCCTGCAGGGGCGAGGCCGTCAGGTGGACCCGCCCGTGCCGACCTGGCCCAGATAGCGGGCCGCCGCACGCGCCCCGTGTTCGCCGCTGACCAGCGCGCCTTGGATGCTCGGCGTTCTCCGGTGGTCGCCGATGACCAGCAGACCGTCCTCGACGTGGATCGGGCGCCGCAGCGGATCCCTCGCCCCGAGGCGCGGGAGCGCGTTCCGGACCGGGTACACGCCGATCGGCTCGAGGTCCAGCGGCGCAACGCCCAGCAGGTGCCCGGCCTCCCGTCGGGTTCGGGCGGCAGCGGCGCCATCGGCGTGCAGGCCGACCGCCGTCGCCGCCACGAGTGCGCGCCCGCTCTGGCTGTACTCCGGAGCGGCCGAGGTCATCACTGCGGCGTTGCACAGGAATCGGTCTCCTGAACCGTCGAGCAGCAGCCGGCGGTCGCCGACCTGCGGCGGCGCGTCCAGCGCGAAGTACCAGGTGGTCAGGGAAGCCATCGACGGTACCGCGAGGCCCGGCACCAGCCGCGTCGCCACCGGGGCCTCGGTGGCGACGACGACGACGCGACCCGACAGCGTCTCGTCGGCCGTCACGACGTCGCGTCCCCGCAGCGAGGTCACCTCGGCACCGGTGCGCAGCACGCCGTCGGGGAGGGCCGCTGCCAGCTGCTCGGGCAGCGCAGCCATCCCGCGGCTGGGGACGCTCGGCGTGCCGCGCACGAAGGAGCGCAGGACGAGGTCGGCGTAGCGCCGACCGGTGCCCAGATCGACATCGGCGAAGACCCCGGACAGGAACGGTACGGCGAGCCGCTCCATGGCGCGCCGCCCGACGCCCCACTGGCGCAGCGCCGCGGCGATCGAGACGTCGGTGCGGTGCCGGAGCCGGGCGACGGGTTCGGTGCCGCAGGAGGCGACGTACGCGCCGAACGCTGCCAGCTCCCACGGCGGCGCCGGCATCCCCAGCAGCGCGGCACCGATCGTCCGCGGCAGACGGCCGGGCTCGCGCCGCGGGTCGTCCAAGCCCCATCGACGCCCGTCGGAGAACCCTTCGACACCGGCCGCGAACGGCCTCAGGTCCAGCGCGCCGTAGTCGAAGGTGCGCCGACCCGCGGGGTAGGCGGGATTGAGCAGCTGGAATCCGTGGTCGAGCCGGAAGCCGTCCACGGTGTCGGTGCGGATCCTGCCCCCCGGGACCGTGTTGCGCTCCAGCAGCACGACGTCGTAGCCGAGCCGATGCAGGATGCGCGTCGCGGTCAAACCGGCGAGACCGGCACCGATCACGACGACGTCGTGCCTGGCGGTTCCGCGCGTCATGTCCTCACCCTAGGTGCTCGGCTGGACCCTGGGCGATGACGGCGTCGGCGGGCGACGGACACTGAAGTTCCCAGTGTTCGTTCTCGACGAGGCAAGGACGCCCGTGCCCAATCGACTTGCGGCTGCTACCAGTCCGTACCTGCTGCAGCATGCCAACAACCCCGTGGACTGGTGGGAGTGGACCCCGGAGGCCTTCGCCGAGGCCCGCCGGCGGGATGTCCCGATCCTGCTGTCGGTCGGGTACTCGGCCTGTCACTGGTGCCATGTCATGGCGCACGAGTCCTTCGAGGACGCTGCGATCGGGGCCACGATCAGCCGCGACTTCGTCGCGATCAAGGTCGACCGCGAGGAGCGGCCCGACATCGACGCGGTGTACATGCGCGCCACGCAGCTGCTCACCGGCGGCGGCGGATGGCCGATGACGGTGTTCCTCGACCACGAGGCGCGGCCGTTCTACGCCGGTACCTACTTCCCCCCGCAGCAGCGCCACGGGATGCCGTCCTTCCCCAGCGTCCTCGCGGGTATCAGCAGCGCCTGGACGCAGGATCGGCCACGGGTGGAGCGGGCCGCCGCCCAGGTGGCGAACGCGGTCCGAGCAGCCGATGACGGCCCCGCCGAGCCCGTTGTCGTCACCGACCCCGCCACCTCCGCCGTCGTGTGGCGCGGGGCCGAGCGAGACCGGCCCCAGGTTGCCCACGCTGCTGTCGCGGCGCTGCGCGAGCAGTTCGACCCGGTGCACGGCGGTTTCGGCGGCGCCCCGAAGTTCCCGCCGGCGACCGTGGCCGAGTTCCTCCTGCGCCACTACGCGCGCACCGGCAACGGGATGGCGCTGACGATGGTCGATCTCACCTGCACGGCCATGGCTCGCGGGGGGATGTACGACCAGCTCGGCGGCGGCTTCGCCCGGTACAGCGTCGACGCCGCCTGGACCGTCCCGCACTTCGAGAAGATGCTCTCCGACAACGCGCTCCTGGCCCGCGTCTACCTGCACCTGTGGCGGGCGACCGGCTCCGCGCTGGCGGAACGGGTGGTCCGCGAGACCTGCGACTTCCTGCTGCGCGAGCTGCGAACCGGAGAGGGCGGTTTCGCCAGTGCGCTGGACGCCGACAGCGAGCCGCTGCTGCCCGGCCAGAACCCGGAGGGCGCCCACTACGTCTGGACGCCGCAGCAGCTGCAGGAGGTCCTGGGCCCGAATGGAGTCGAGGTCGCCCGCTGGTTGTCCGTGGACGGGCTCGGGACCTTCGAGCACGGCACATCGGTGCTCCAGCTGCTGGAGGATCCGCCGGCCCCCCAGGTCTGGGCGTCGGTTCGTCAGCGGTTGCTGGCCGCGAGGGGGCAGCGACCGAGGCCGGCCCGCGACGACAAGGTGATCGCGGCATGGAACGGACTTGCGATCGCGGCCCTGGCCGAGGCCGGCGTCCTGCTCGAGGAGCCGGCCTACCTCGACGCCGCCAACACCTGCGCCGAGCTGCTGCTCGAGGTCCACATGGCCGACGGTCGGCTCCGGAGGGCTTCGCGCGATGGCAGCGCGGGTTCGGCGCTAGCCGTGCTGGAGGACTACGGCGCCGTCGCCGAGGGCCTGCTCGCGCTCTACCAGGCCACCGGGCGGACCGGCTGGCTCGACACCGCCGCATCCCTGGTCGACTCGGCGCAGCGGTTGTTCGGCGACGGTGCCGGCGGGTTCCACGAGGTCGGCAGCGACGCCGAGGCACTCCTGACGCGTCCACGGGCCGCCGCCGACCATCCGACGCCGTCCGGCTGGTCGCTGCTGGCCGGCGCCATGGTCACCCTCGGGGCCTTGACCGGGGACGCGGGTACGCAGCAGGCTGCGCGGGATGCCGTGGCCGCCCTGCTCGCGCAGCCCGATGCAGCTGAGCCGCGCTTCATGGGCTGGGGGCTGGCGGTGCTCGAGGCCCTGATCGCCGGCCCGCTGGAGGTCGCGGTCGTCGCCGAACCGGGGTCTGCCATGCACCGCACCGCCCTGGCCGGCACGTCGCCGGGCATGGTGGTCGCCGTGACCGACGGTGCGAGCTCGCACCCGCCGCTGCTGCAGCACCGGTCGGCCATCGACGGGCGTCCCACGGCCTACGTCTGCCGGGACTTCACCTGCCAACTGCCGACGACCGACCCCGCCACCTTGTCCGAGCAGGTGCGGTAGGGGCGGCCCTCCGCACTGCGAGGCGATGAGCGAGGCGCGCAACGGCGCGGTGCGTCGTCCACGATCTTGCGCAGTGCGGCGTGCCCGGTCGCGGTGAACAGATCGCGCAGCGCATCGACGGCCTCGGGCTGGGTCATCGCCGAGCGGACGAGGAGCGTCATCCGCTCCTGGATCGCGGCGGGCACCACGGAGACGTCTGCGTCGAGCCCGCCGGCGGGCAGCAGCGACCCGATGCGCCGCGGATCGGCATCCCGGTAGCCCTGCCCGACACGCTGTCCGCGCGACGTCAGCAGCGGCGGTAGCACTGCTCGGCCTCCTGCATGGAGTGCGACGTGACCGACGATCCGACGCCCCGAGCCGACGGCCCGTGGCTGATGTCCCGGAGATCGGCGCGGGCGCTGGCGAAGACCCCAGGTCGGCTCGTCGAGGACCAGGACCTCAGCGCGTGCAGCGTGGCGCACGCGAAGGACAACTCGCGCTGCTGCCCCAGGGGCAGGTCGGCGAGGAGTCGGCCGCGCGACGCCGCCCCCGTCGCGGGCAGCGCAAGCGGGGTGCTCGGTACATCCCGGCCACGAAGGCCACGTGCTCGGCCACGGTGAGGTCCGGCCACAGGCCCCAGCCCCTGCGGCACGGAGCCCGGGCACTGCCGATGGGCCCGGTGCTGGTGTCCGCCGAGCAGGGTCGAGGTGCCCTCGGACGGCGCCAGGAGCCCCAGCAGGACCCGGATCATGGCGCCCATGGCTGGAACGCAGGCCTGCCGCAGGACAGCAGTCAACGCAGATGCAGCCAGCACGATCGCTCGCCGAGGAGGACGCCGGCGGCACGGCTGTCGGCGAGGGCTGCCGCGCTGGGCCGCCGCGCTGGGCTGTCGGCGCGGGCTGCCGCGAGGGCCGCCGCGCTGGTGCGTCCGTCGGCGAGCAGGGGCCTCAGGGCTGGACGCCGCCGGTCGCCCGGCCGCGCCGACGGCGTCCAGCGCGCGCGACTGCGCTGCTCGCCGCCAGCGTCGGCTGCCGCGACTTCCGCGGCACGCCCCCCGTGACACCGGGTCCCCGGCGTTCTGACTTAGGGTTGCCGCAGACACGCGGCACACGGGAGGCCCAGATGGACGACACAGTCCGCCAGCACAAGGTCGTGCTCACCGAGGACGAGATGCCGACGACCTGGTACAACATCGTGGCGGACCTGCCGCAGCCGCCGCCGCCGCCGCTGCACCCGGGGACGCATGAGCCGATCGGGCCCGAAGCCCTCGAGCCGCTGTTCCCGATGGACTTGATCATGCAGGAGGTGGCGACCGACCGGTACCTGGAGATCCCCGGTGGAGTGCTCGACGTCTACCGCCAGTGGCGGCCGTCCCCGCTGTATCGCGCCCACCGCCTGGAGCAGGCCCTCGGCACGCCGGCGCGCATCTACTACAAGTGGGAGGGCGTCAGTCCGGCGGGTTCGCACAAGACGAACACCTCCGTGCCGCAGGCGTACTACAACGCCAAGGCGGGGATCCACAAGATCACCACCGAGACAGGTGCCGGCCAGTGGGGCACGGCGCTGGCGTTCGCCGGGGCCCTGTACGGCATCGATATCGACATCTGGCAGGTCGGCGCCTCCTACGACCAGAAGCCCTACCGCCGGATCATGATGGAGACCTTCGGCGGCACGGTCCACCGCTCTCCGTCGCTGCTCACGGCGGCCGGCCGTGCCGAGCTTGAGCGAAACCCGGACCACCCGGGGTCGCTCGGACTGGCCATCTCTGAGGCGGTGGAGGTCGCTGCCCAGGATCCAGGCGTCAAGTACGCCCTCGGCTCGGTGCTCAACCACGTGCTGCTGCACCAGACGATCATCGGCGAGGAGGCACTGCTGCAGTTCGCCAAGATCGGCGAGAAGCCCGACCTCATCGTGGGGTGCACCGGCGGCGGCTCGAACTTCGCCGGGCTGTCGTTCCCCTTCCTGCGGGAGAAGATGGCCGGGGCGATGTCCCCGGTGATCCGAGCGGTGGAACCGGCGTCCTGCCCGAGCCTGACGCGGGGTGTGTACGCCTACGATTTCGGCGACCTCGCGGGCTTGACGCCGCTGATGAAGATGCACACGCTGGGGCACGACTTCATCCCCGACCCCATCCATGCCGGCGGGCTGCGCTACCACGGCATGGCACCGCTCATTTCGCACATCTACGAGCTGGGGCTGATGGAGGCGCTGGCGGTGCCGCAGACGGAGTGCTTCTCGGCTGCGATCCAGTTCGCGCGGACCGAAGGCATCGTGCCCGCGCCGGAGCCCACCCACGCCCTCGCGGCAGCGATCCGGGAGGCCCAGGCCTGCAAGGAGACCGGGGAGGAGAAGGTGATCCTGACCGCGCTGTGCGGCCACGGCCACTTCGACATGGCCGCCTACGACGCCTACCTCAGCGGCCACATGACGGATGAGCAGGTCACCGACGAGCGCTTTGCTCCTTCGCTGGCCGGGATCCCGGCGCTGACGTAGCCGGGCGCGGCGGTCGCTGGAGATCCTGGGGGCGCCGTCGCCGTGCGTCAGCGGATCCCCGGCTGCCCGGCTCGAGGACCGAGCGGGTTCGTCGGGCTCGGGGCGATGCTCTGGCCGCACAACGACCTGACGGTCACGCTGGGTGACCGTCGGGGCGTCCAGGGCGACACTTGGGCGGCCGGATCGGCCTCAGCGCGCGCTCAACCCTGGCTCATCATGCTGCGAGAGATCGGGCAGGCGGGACGGCGGCTCCAGACCGGCTGAAGCGGGCGCGTCATACCGCGCCCGACTCGCGGCGACGTGACGCGGGTGCTCAGTAGATGCCGGATCGGTGCCCGAGCGTGATCGCGATGATGACCAGGTCATCGTCGCGGACCTCGACCAGGACGCGGTAGTCACCGATGCGGTACCGCCAGTAGCCGGCGAGATCCCCAGTAAGGCCCTTGCCCCGCGAGCGTGGATCGTCGAGTTCGCACACCTCGTCGAGATAGGCCTTGACGCGACGTAGCACCTGTCGATCCAGTTTGCGTGCTGCCTTGTCGAACTGAGGTGAGGTCTCAAGCCCCCATCGACTCACACGCCCAACTCATCCCACAGCTGGCGCGCGGGTCGAGACTTCTTCCCGGATGCCTCCCACTCCCGGACTGCCTCATCGGCCCAGTACAGCTCCTCCAACTCATCGAGGTGAGCCTCGATCGCCTGGCGGACATAAAAGGTCTTGGAGCGCCCAGTGCGCGCAGCCAGAGCATCCAGACGTGCCTCTGCTTCTGCGGTCAGCCGAACGGACAGCGGCATCAGATCACCTCCTGCGATACATGTAGTGTATGCCTGCTGCGGTGCCGGTCCAACGATCAGGCGTACCCGAGTCGCGACGCGGTCCTCGACCGTTGCCTGCAGCGGAGAGCGGGCCCACCACTCCGCCAACAACTACGTGGCAGCGGGGGGCCATGCCCGCGGCAAGAGTGCGCCCAGCTCGCGGCTGCCTCTGCTACACGCCAATCATGCTCGGCCTAGCCGTCGCCGCATCCGCGTCCGCTCGCCTGCGTGGGATCCGCCCGCGTTCGGAGGCGATATGTGGGGCACCAGCGGCCTTGGAGCCAAGGTCATGTGACTCGGGGAGCGATGCTTGCCCTGATGCGCCCGGCGATGCCCCCCCACGTCATCGAGCCGCCTTGAAACGACGTCCATCACGAGCGTGTACGCCCCATCGTTGGTCAGGGTGAGCCGATAGCCGTTGAGTCCCGCTCCTCGATCGCCAGCTCGGTGCCGTTGATCTGCACCAGACTCTTCTGGGTGTCCGGCTTCGCAGTCATTCCCCCGCCAGCCCTGGGCACGGCCACTGCTTCTTGCGCGCTCCGTCGATTGCCGGGGACCGCAAGTGCCAGAGGCCCTCATGCCAGCACCGAAGAAGGCGTCTATGGCGCGCAGGCTCGGCGACGCCGCACCACAGGTGCGCTCGGTGAACTCTGGTGGCCGGGGCGCAGGGTTTGGGAGGCCAGAGACCGCGCCGCCCTAGCCGCGACCCCCGCAGGAGTTGCGCGTGGGGCGCTCGTGCGCCGCCCCCTGGCTGCATTCGGGACGTCTGGCCGTGGCGATCGGTGGTCCACCGCAGCACGATGGAGCCGTCCTGACTCTGGAGGTGGTTCCGGTGCTTGCGGTGCCGACACGAGGGGTTCTTCTGCGCCTTGTGTTTAGCCCAGGCTTTCGGTAGCACAGGTGGGTCGATCCGGTAGCAGGTGTGGGTGTATCTGGTAGCACCGGGGCTGGTCAAGGATTGCCTTCGCCCGCGGCCAACGGATGGTTGCGGCGGATGGAAGGAACCCGATGGCTGACTACCGGCTGATCATGACGCTGCTCGTGCAGCAGCGTCCGTACCGGCAGATCGAGGTGATGGCGGGCTGTTCGCACCGTGCGATCGCGAGGGCCCGCCGTGTGCTCGAGGCGGAGCGGTTGAGCACTGCCGCGCAGATCGAAGCGCTCACCGCCGAGGACCTGGACCGGCTCTTCGCCGACGGGAGGAAGGCCGTCTCGGAGGATTTCGTGCCGGTCGATGTGGAGAAGGTCGTGGCTGCGCGCGTGGGGTCGAAGAAGCCGCCGTTGAAGGTGCTGTGGGCGCGGTACCTGCAGTCCGGGGACGTCCCGGGCGCACGGTTCTACGGCTACGACCGGTTCTGCGAGATCGTCACCGGCCATGTGCGCACGCATGACCTGACGGCCCCGATCATCCATGTGCCGGGGCACACGATGCAGGTGGACTGGGCGGGCACCCGGATGCAGCTGACCGACCCGGTCAGCCGGCGGGCGACGGCGGTGTCGGTCTTCGTCGCCTCGCTGCCCTACTCCGGGCTCGTGTTCGCCCTCGGCTATCTGGATGAGCAGCAGCCGGCCTGGCTGGATGCCCACAGGCGGGCGTTCGAGTACATCGGCGGTGTCCCGCTGGTGGTGGTCCCGGACAACGCATCGACGGCGTCGAACCAGATCAGCAGGGCCGAGCGCGCCCGCGACGTGAACGCCGCCTACGCCGAGTTCCTCGAGCACTACCGGACCGCCGCGGTCCCCACGCGCTCGTCCCGGCCGCGCGACAAGGGGCACGTCGAAGCGGGGGTGAAGGTCGTCACCAACTGGGTGATCCACTACCTGGCCGACCGCACGTTCGCGTCGCTGGACGAGCTGAACGCGGCGATCGCCGAGCAGGTCGAGGCCATCAACGACAAGACCCCCTTCCGGGGCGAGGCGCGCAGCCGCCGGGACTGGTTCGAGCACAGCGAACGCCGAGAGCTGCTCGAACTGCCGCAGCAGCGGTGGGAGCCGGTGGCGTGGCGCAAGGCGAAGGTGCACCGGGACTGGCACATCCAGATCGACACCGTCAAGTACTCCGTGCCCTTCCGGTTCGCCGGCCTCGGCGTCGACGTGCGCATCATCGGCGACACCCTCGACGTGATCGCCGACGGCGAGATCATCGCGACGCACCGGCGCGGCCGGCGCAGGAACGGCTACGTCACCGACCCCGAGCACCAGCCCGCGCACCTGAAGGACAGCACGGACCTGTGGACGCGCGCCTACTTCCTGCGCCAGGCCGCGAAAGTCGGCCCGGGAACGGTCGCCGCGCTCACACGGCTGCTCGACGGGAAGAAGATCGAGGCGCAGGGCTTCCGCTCCTGCATGAACATCCTCGAACTCGGCAGGCGCGGAAACCGGGCGCTGCTGGAGCAGGCATGCCGCGAGCTCACCGACGAGGACCGGCAGATCACCTACACCGCGGTGAAGAACCGCATCACCGGGCTCCGCGCGCAGCAGGACCAGAGGCCCGGGACCGACCCCGCAGGCAGACGCCCCGACCCGCTGTCGCCACCGGATCGCAGTGCCGCGCGGGACACCAGCCGCGCCTACCTGGCGGGGGCCTCCGCGTTCAGCCTCGAAGCGCTCACCGGGGCGGGGACGCAGGCCGACGATGCGTGACCAGCACCTCACCGACGACGACATGCCCCTGTTCACCAGGCTGCGGATGACCGCATTCGGGGAAGCCGTCATCGACATCGCCAACGACCCGAAATGCGACGAGTGGACGTTCTCCCAGAAGATCCGCCACGCTCTGGAACGAGAGACCGCCGCCCGCGGCGAACGGCGCCTGCTGAAACTCCTGAAGTCCTCGCGGACCCCGAACCCGGCCGCCTGCGTCGAAGACATCCACTACCTGCACGGCAGGAGCATCAACAGGGACGTCGTCGCCCGGCTCGCGGCCTGCCACTGGATCGACCGGGCCACGAACCTCGTGATCCTGGGCACCTCCAGCGTCGGGAAGTCGTACCTGGCGCAAGCACTCGTCAACGCCGCCTGCCGGCGCGACTACACCGCCCGCTACTACCGCCTCGACGACCTCGCCAACCGGCTCGCCGTCCTCCAGCAGGCCGACGCCCAACGACTGCGCTTCCTCGACGAGCTCAACGCCTGCGACCTGCTCGTGCTCGACGACTTCCTCACCACCCCCATCACCAGCGCAACGGCGGCGCAGCTGCTCAACATCCTCGCCGCGCGAGAGGGGCGCGGCTCCACCGCTGTCACCTCCCAGTTCGACCCCGAGGACTGGTACAAGTCCCTCCACGACGCCGTCATCGCGGAGTCCATCCTGAACCGGATCGTCTCCAACGCCGAGATCGTGCAACTCGACGGACCGAACATGCGCCGCCACACCTCGGCAGCCACGACCGCCACGCAGAACTGACAGCCCGTCAACAGCACGGGCTGGGAAACCGCTACCCGGTGTCCCCGCCCGTGCTACCGGATCAACCCACCCGCGCTACCGAAAGGCTCGGCTTAAC
>CAVXYG010000017.1:0-21292 GCA_963766005.1 uncultured Actinomycetota bacterium
AGGGCGGTATCAGGCGATCTGGGTGGTGACTTCGTCGAACTCTGCCACGATGTGGATCTGGCCGCCGAGGGCTTCGATGTACGTGCGCAGGGTGGTCAGCTCGGAGCGGTCGATGTCGCCGCGTTCGATCGCGGAGACTCGGCGTTGGGAGATCCCCATGGTGGTGGCAACCTGTTGTTGGGTCAGGCCGCGCGCCTTGCGCAGCTCGACGAGGCGGTGGCCGGCGATCTGGTTCTCGAGGGCTTCGCGGGCTGCTGCGCGGCGTTGCGGGGTCGTGTCGCGCTGTTCGCGCACGTCGGACCAGGTGGTGTGTTCGGTCATGGTGTGCCGCCTTTCCATCGCTTGAGCCAGTCATCGAATCGTTGGTCGGCAAGGGCGATGGCTGCTGGGTACCAGGTGCGCCATTGGCCGCGTTTGTCGCCGGCGACCAGCAGGATCGCGTTCCTGGTCGGGTCGAAAGCGAACAGGATCCGGCAGGTGCCGACCCGCAACTCCTTCATGTTCTGGTGTCGACTGCCGGTGATCGAGTCGACCAACGGCCGGCCCAGCCCGGGTCCGCCCTGGGCGAGCATGTCGATCGCGGCTTCGACGCGGTCATAGGTGTCGTCGGGTAGGCCCAGGATCCAGGCGCTCACCTCGGGTTCGAGGATGACTTCCCAGCCTTGATCCACGGGGACAGCATAGAACGTGAGAGTTCTACGAGGCAACCTGCCCGCCGGGGGTGAGCCTTGATGCCATCACTCCCACCATGCCGTCCGGTCGGACGTTGCAGGTGTGCAGACCGTCCCCGTCTGAACGAGGATGACCCGCGTCACACCGCCCCATATGTTCGCACCGCGACGATGCCTTCCCCCCCCCTCGAGGGCCGGACCTGCATTTCGGTCGTTCGACGCGTCGATCTCACTCAGCGTGATCGAGGTGTGCGCGCCGACGTCTGAGTCTGAGCCCCGCCGCCGAACTGTCGCCCTGGGGGGCAGGCTCCTACGCGGTCACTCAACGTGACCGTCAGGCCGTGGTGCGGCCAGGAGTCGAGTGGGGATCATCCGGGGCGCGCCCCTTCCGCCCGGTAGGACGCGCCCACGCGGCGGAGCCTCCGCGGCAGCTGCGATCAGGTGCGGTACCGACCGGATCAAGCCACCACTCCACCGGATCGACTGCGCGCACGGATCTCAGGGCAGCACGAGAGGGTGGGTCTGCGGCAGCGCCGCGGCGAGGCAGGCTCTGCCTCTGGACGCCGTCACCGGCATCCAGGCAAGTAGGCGAGCGCCGACGGGTGTCGCGCGCGTGTCAGGATGTCTGGCATGACCGAGCGAAATGTCGTGCAGGTGCACGGACGGCCGATCGCTGTGCGCGTGCTGGGCGATGAGGGCGCGCCCGTGGTCGCTTTGGTGCACGGCATCGCCTCGGACGCCGACTCCTGGGGGTCGGTCCCCGACCTGCTCGCCGATCGGGCTGGGGTACGTGTGGTGGTGCCTGAACTGTTCGCAGCCGGCCAGTCGGTCAGCGGCAACCAAGACTTCTCGCTCGGCTCCTACGCGGCTGGTTTGCGGGACGTGCTGTTCGCGCTCGGCCATGGCCGGGCTACGGTGATCGGCCATTCGCTGGGAGGCGGGGTCGCGATGCAGTACGCGTACTTGTTCCCGCATCTGGTGGAGCGGCTGGCGCTGGTCTCCTCCGGGGGGTTGGGCCGGGGCGTCAGCCCGCTGCTGACGGCCGCAACCCTGCCCGGGGCCGAGTTGGTCGTCCCCCTGCTCGCTTCCCGGCACGTCCGCGGTTTCGGGTCGCTCATCTTGCGCGCGTGCGACGCGGTGGCCCGATACATCCCAGGAGCATCGACCACGGAGTTGCACGAGGTCGGGCGGGGCATAGCAGCGTTCGCCGACCCGAGCGTCCGCCTGGCCTTTCTGAGCACCGTGCGGCATGTTCTGGACCGCAAGGGTCAGCGGATCAGTGCCCGGGACCGGCTCCCGTATGCAGCGGATGTGCCGGTGCTGCTCGTCCACGGCGAACGGGACGGGATCATCCCGGAACGGCACAGCGCCCGGGCGCACGGCGAAGTGCCAGGGAGCCGGTACACGATGATCCCCAACGCCGGCCACTACCCGCACTTGGAACAGCCGGAACTGTTCATGAGTGCTGTTGATGCGCTGGATGGCCGACACGGAGCCGGGGCAGTTGGACGATGCCGCGTACCGGGAGCGGCTGCGCATGCCCGTGCCGCTCTGACCGCCTTCCTCGGTGTGAGCGCGGCCGGGGGTGGGTCGTGCGGGGGTGCCGGCAGTGCACGACACATTCGCTGCGCAGCCTGGACGGAGGCTGCAGGAAGGCTTCGGGTGGGGCGACGGGGGACTCGCGAGCAAACGGTTCCAGGTTTGTCCGCCGATCCAGCAAGGGCTGGAACGCGGCCGCCCAGCGATCGATGCGCGCGGCGAGAGACTGCGCGCATCGGATTCGCTACTCGGCGGTGGGACCGGGCTGGCACGTATGGCACCAGCAGGTCACGCGAACCCTCGGCGCAGCGCCCACGCGGCCCGTTCGGATCGGGGTGCCACATTGGCGGCAGGGCCGCGCGGCCCGGCCGTAGACGGCGTAAGCCGGCAACTGCGCCCGGGGCCGCGCCGCCACCGCGCGCTGTATCATCGCCCGTGTCTCGGGCAGCGCCTCTTCGAGTCGCGGACCTGATCGGCGGGGAGCCAAGGCGAGGCGCCCCCGCGGAACGCTGTCTCCGACGTCCAGATCGTGCCCAGTCCGCTGATGACCGTCTGGTCCAGCAGCGTCTCGGCAAGCGGCCGCGCCCCGCAGTCCGCCAGCCGCAGGGCGACCGCCGCAGGGTCGAAGTCCGGGCCGAGGATGTCCGGGCCGAGGCGTCCGACGAGTATGTGCTCGTCTTCGGTGCGGACGACGTCCAGCATTCCCAGACGCATCCCTACAGCCCGCGTTTCCGCCGTTGCCAGCCATTCGCGTATCTGCCACGCCGGGCCGGGTGAGGCCGCCGCGATCGCCTGTCAGTCGGGTGAGCAGATGCTTGCCGACCACCGCGGTGGTGTCGCAGGTCATTCCGACGAGGTGAACCGACGCCGCCGCCGGAATGCGCAAGTCGGCCTTGGTCAGCTGCCTGGCGGCTACCACCTACTCCGTCGGCCTCGAGAGCGAACTGCGCCGCGAAGGACACCGCCTACTCCGCTCTCCGGCCGTCTGAGCATCATCTGTCCTCGACCGACGGAAGGGACCAGATCCGCTCCGCTGCTCAGGGGACCCGTCTTCGCCGAGGCCGACGCAGCCGCCCTTCCCGGCCGGCAGCTTCTGGCGATCAAGGAGGCCGGCCCGGCCTTCCACGCGTGGTTCGCGCAGCCGGCCCGCCGGCGTGGCCGATGAAGCCGTTTGCCCGGTGATGACCACCTTCCCGGGGACCCCCGGTCGTCGTCTGCGTCATGCCGGCTCCTGCCTTCCCGGGCAGTCTTCGGCCAGCGCGATGACCAGTTCCAGCACCCCGCGCTGGTCGTCCAGCGCGTCGCCGAACAGGGCCCGGATCTGGGACATGCGGTAGCGCACGGTCTGCGAATGGATGTGCAGGGCATCGGCCGCCGCATCGCGCCTGCCCCGCAGCAGGAGCCAGGTGCGCAGCGTCTCCTCCAGCCGCTGCCGCGTCGCTTCCGGGAGCCCGTCCAGCGGCTGCAGGACGCGGGTTCGGAGGTCGGCAAGGGCATCGGGGTCGGCGGTGACCAGCAGCTCCGGCAACAGGTCGTCGGCCTCGACCCAGCCATTTCGCCCCGTGCTGCGCAGGTACTCCCACGCCCGCGCCGCGCGCCGGAATGATGCCGCCACCTCGCGCCACGGGCGGTCCGGGCCGCGCACGACCAGCGCCTGGCCGGGCATCTCGGCGACCACCGCCAGGAGGGTGCGGTCCGGCGGGACGAGCAGCACGGCCGCAGCGCTGGGCAGGTTGGCGAGATCTCCCTCCGGCCAGAGCGCGCGCTCGCCGAGCCTGGCGCGCAGCCGGACCGCCCGATCGGCATCGATGAGCACAGCGGCCAGCCGCTGCGGCGGGGTCCAGGACGCCCGGTTGGCTGCGGCATCGACGTCAGCCGGACTGCTGCCGGTGAGCAGCGCCACGGCCAGGCGTTCGCGGATCCGCTCCTGCTCCCGCCCCTGGGTGGCCAGTTCGTCGGCGTAGCCGGACACCGACGACGCGGACAGGGCGTCGATGTAGGCGAACAGCTCGGCCGCGTAGGCCACGATCTGGGCCGCCTCCATGCCCTCCGCGGCGGCGGCGCCGGCTATCCGCTGCCAGGCTTCGCGCGCCCCGACCCGGTAGGCCGACATGAGCGAGTCCAGGGTCCGCCCGTTGCCGGCCTCCCCCCGACCCAATTCGTAGGCGCCTTCGATCGCGGGCGCCATGGGCAGCGCCGGGTCGGTATCGTGCGGAGCCGAACTGGATGTCAGGAACCCCTGCAGCGCCATCTGCACGGCGGATGCCAGATTCTCCTGCTCCTCCTCGGGGAGGTCGCGGTATGCGGGCACCTGTGCCCTGACCGCGGCGATCACCTGCGCGGCGACGCCGGCCAGGACCTCGCCCACGACCGGCATCTCCGTCAGGCTCAGCGGATCGATTGTACTCACGGGACAATCTTGCACCATCGGTTCACGCCTGGCGGCCATACCCTTATCGACCAGGGCTAGTCACACTTGTCGCATGAAAGACTTCGTGCGATCCGGCCTGTGGCGGGCCGCAGCCGGTCTTGCGACGCCCCTGGTTCCGGCGGACTACGTCGAAGTGGTGGCCCCGCTTGCGGCCGGCTCCGCCGCGGGCCGGGCTCCGTACCGCGGCGTGGTGGAGGCCCTTGGGCGCCCGACACCGGACTCCACGACCCTGGTGATCCGGACGAGCCGCGGCTGGCCGGGGCACAGGCCGGGACAGTACGTGCGGGTGGGCGTGGATGTACGGGGCGTCCGGCTGTGGCGGGCCTACTCCATCACCTCCGGACCCGGTACTGGCGGGCGCATCAGCATCACGGTGAAGCAGATCCCGGACGGCGAGGTCTCGGGCTACATCAACCAGCGGCTGCGGCCGGGGACGGTGCTGCAGCTCGACAGGCCGACCGGCGACTTCGTGCTGCCGGACCCGCTGCCCCCGCGCACCCTGTTCGTCACCGCCGGCAGCGGGATCACCCCGGTCGTCGGGATGCTGCGCCATCACCTGGATCAACTGGGCGATGTGGTGATGGTGCATAGCAGCCCCGCCCCGGCCGGCTTCATCTATGGCCGGGAGCTGCGCTCGTTGGCCGACCGGGGGCGGCTGCGGCTCATCGAGCGGAGCACCGACGCCGACGGCGTGCTCAGCCCGTCGGACCTGGACCGACTGGTGCCCGACTGGACCGACCGGCAGACCTGGGCGTGCGGCCCGATCCCGATGCTGGACGACCTGCAGGACCATTGGGCCGCCAAGGGCCTCGAAGACCAGCTGCACACCGAGCGGTTCCGGCCCGCCTTCGTCGCCATCGGCGACGGGGGGCGGGTCGAGTTCAGCAAGTCGGGGCGGTCCGCGCAGGCCAGCGGCGCGGTCCCGCTGCTCGACGTCGGCGAGGCGGCCGGGGTGCTGATGCCGTCCGGGTGCCGGATGGGCATCTGCTACGGGTGCGTCAGCACCCTGACCGGCGGCACCGTCCGGGACCTGCGCACCGGCAACCTGACCACCGCCGAACCGGGCGACGCGATCGTCATCCAGACGTGCATCAACGCCGCCGCCAGCGACTGCCAGCTCACCCTCTGAAAGGGGAACCATGACCGTCATCCAGAAACGCGCGGACAACCCGCTCGCGCACCTGACCGAGGCCGACATCGAGACCATCGGCCGCGAGCTCGACGCCCTGCGCGCGGAGGTGTTCGCCAGCCTGAATGAGGAGGACGCCGCCTACATCCGGAACATGATCAAGACCCAGCGGACCCTGGAACTGGGCAGCCGCGGGATCCTGCTGTTCTCCCTGTTCCCGCCCGCCTGGCTGCTCGGGACCGCCGGCCTGTCCGTGGCCAAGATCCTGGAGAACATGGAGATCGGGCACAACGTCATGCACGGCCAGTGGGACTGGATGCGCGACCCCGCGATCCACTCCAGCACCTGGGAATGGGACAACGCCTCCCCGGCGGACCTGTGGAAGCACTCGCACAACGAGATCCACCACCAGTTCACCAACGTCGTCGGCATGGACAACGACCTCGGATACGGGTTGATGAGGGTGGACGAGGACCAGCCGTGGGAGCCGGCATACCTGCTGCAGCCGCTGTGGAACTTCATCACGGCCTGCATGTTCGAATACGCGGTGGCGGTGCACGACCTCGATCTGGCGCGGGTCAGAAGGGGCCAACTGCCGGTGGACGACGAGTTCAAGGGCAACGTGCGCGCGATCCTGCGCAAGGTCAAGCGCCAGTTCCGCAAGGACTACCTGATCCACCCGCTGCTGTCCGGGGTCTCGGCGCCGACCACCCTCGCCGCGAACCTGGTGGCGAACCTGGTCCGCAACGTGTGGACGCATTCGGTCATCATGTGTGGACACTTCCCATCAGGGGTGGCCACCTTCTCCAAGACGTCCATCGACGGCGAGGCCAAGGGCGACTGGTACGTCCGCCAGATGGTGGGGGCCGCGAACATCTCCGGCGGACCGTTCCTGCACACGATGACAGGCAACCTATCCTTCCAGATCGAGCACCACATCTACCCCGACATGCCCAGCACCCGCTACCAGCAGATCTCCCCCCGGGTCCAGGAGCTGTTCCAGCGGTACGGCCTGCCGTACGTGACCGGGCCGATGCCCAAGCAGCTGGCGTCGGCCTGGTGGAAGGTCATCCGGCTGTCGCTGCCGAACAGCATCGTGGCCCGGGGCGGCCCGGTGGTGGTGCCGGCCGCTGTTGAGGCGGAGGCACTGGCGGTCTGACGGGTCCGGTGCCTGCCGGATCCCGGACCGGATCGCGGGACCGGACGAGGCGTCCCGCCGGGGCAACGGTGCGGAACGCCCGACCCGGACAGGAACCAACAGAAGATGGCATCGAAGCTCACCGGAACCGTCGCACGCGTCACGCGAGCGAGCAGCGGCAAGGGGGAGGCAACCGCTCGCCGCCTCGCTTCAGACGGTGCGTCGGACGCAGAACCTGGCCCCGGACTCCTATCTCTGACCCAGGGGACAGGCGGCGTCGAGTCGATCCGTGTCGTGGCCGGTGTCCGGGTCGGCGCGGGTGTTGAGGATCGTTGTCCCATCACGTGCGGCGCGGCAGCGGTTGCCGGAGGGGGGCGTTGGGGTGTTGCAGGAGTGGTCGTGTCGCGCTTCAGGCTTCGTGGCAGGGCGGTTGAGTCAGTCCTGGAGGAGATCCGACATCATGGGGAGAACCCCGAGCATCCCTGTTGAGCAGAAGACCCGGATCGTGCTGAGCGTGCTGGCCGGGGAGGTGAGCTTCGCCGAGGCCGCACGGCGGGAGAAGGTGTCCGAGCAGTCCATCGGCCGGTGGAAGGCCGACTTCCTGGAGGCCGGGAAGACAGCCCTGGCCGCCGGCCGGTCCGGGCCCTCGACCCGGGAGGAGCAGCTGGAGGCCGAGGTCGCCGAGCTGACCCAGGCGCTGGGCGAGGCCGCGGTGGATCTCCGGGTCTGGAAGAAGAGCGCGGAGGGCCGGTTGGGCCCTTCGAGGACCTCGAGGTGATCCGCGTGGCTGCTGGGGTCCCCCCGCTGGGGGAGCATGCCGACCGCGAGGTTCTGCAGGCTGATCGGCGTGCCCGAACGCACCTGGCGGCGCCGGCAGGCCGGGGCCCGGGCCGGGCAGCGCCAGAAGGGTCCCTGGCCGCAGCCGGCCCGGCGCGGACCGGCACGAGACGCGGTGATCGGCCACGCCCTGGCGCACCCGGCGTGGGGGCACCGCAAGGTCTGGGCGGCGGCCCGCCACGACGGCCACGTCGTGTCGCAGGCGACCGTGCTGCGGCTGCTGCGCGACGAGGGGCTGATCCTGCCCGCGGCCTACCAGCGGGAGCGCCGCAGGCTGGCCGAGCGCCGCAGGCTGGCCGAGCGCCGCAAGGCCGCCTTCGCGCAGGAACCGACCGGGCCGAACCTGGGGGTGCCCCTTGGGGGAGTCTGGCAGCTGGACTTCAGCGAGTTCGAGACCACCTCGTCTGGCAGCTGGACTTCACCGAGTTCGAGACCACCTCCGGCGGCACGTGGAGGCTGGCCGGGTGCCGGGACTACTTCAGCAAGGACGAGCACCGGTTCCATGTCTCCCCGACCGCGAACCAGCACGACGCGATCGACGCCGTCGAGCTGGCGCTGGCCGAGTACGAGGAGCTGTTCGGGCACCCGCTGGTCGACGACTGCCCCGTCGATCCCGAGACCGGGGAGCTGCTCCCGGTGGTCACGCTGGTCACCGACAACGGCGGGCCGTTCCGCTCCTTCCGGTTCGAGGCGTTCATCGAGCTGCACCCCGAGCTGGCGCACGTGCGCACCCGGGTCAGGAGCCCCGGGCAGTGGGGGCCCCTCCCGCTTGCGGGGGAGGTTCGCGGGAGCGCGGGTTCGGCACCCTGAAGTACGAGCGGCTGTTCCTCGACGAGATCCCCGACGCCGTCACCCTCGCCGAGCGGGCCGAGGACACCAACCGCGACGGCATTGGAGCCCGCCAACCAGGAGTGATCTGTGCGAACCAGGCCTAGCAAGTCCGAACGATGCCGGCCCTCCAGCACTGACGGAGTCCCGACGTCCGGTTCGCTGGGCATCTGTCGAGCCGGACTAGCCCCTCTGCCGAGGATCCCCTGATGGAGGCCTTCTCTGGTGGCGTGAGCCGACAGCCGCCAGCGCTCCTTGACGAGCACCTGGATGGACACTGTCACACCAGCAGGTGCGGTTCGGCGGCAACCAGGTCGCCGCGTCCCCGGCTTCCTTCCGCTGGTTCACCGGCCGTCGACCGCGAACAACCGAGGGGATCATTCGCCGAGCGCGACACGCTACTCGTAGGGTCAACTGCTGGGCGCCGGTCTGCCAAGCGTTGGACAGGGCGACCACATGGTCGATCTGTAGATCGCCGCTGTTCGGGCCCCGAACGAATGGGATGAGTGCTCCGGAAGACGGGCCATCGAGCAGGCCCGGTCAACGATGCAGTCGTCGCGCAGTTGCAGATTGGTCAGATCCTGCTGGAGGATGTGATTGCGCGAATCGCAGCCGTTTGCGTTGACGTTGATCGCACGGCGGGCCGAGCAGCGCCTCCCGTCGTACCGGGTCCAGGCGCGCCGCTGGGCGCCGAAGAGCTCAACGGAGACCCGCGCCGTCCTCGGCGACTTCATCGAGGGATCCTTCGAGTAGGCCTCCTCCTCGGACTACCCCCGCTGTTCACGCTAGATATCAAGCATAGCGTCTGCCGAGTCGTCTGACCACCTTTCAGGCTTAGGGCAGGCGTGGACACTACCAGCTTCGCAGCTTCATTGCACTGACCGCGGCGTTCACGCCCTGGTTGCCGTGGCACTGGCGGTACCGAGCGCATCCCGCAGCGGATACCGCCCCTCCGGACTGTTCCGATCCCGAAGACCGTCAGCGCCGACGTGCCGCCGACGCCCCAGATCGACGGCGTCGTTTGGACCCAGGTCGTGGCCGGCAATCGGGCGTACGTCGGCGGCGGATCTTGCAACGCCCGACCGTTGGGGCCGCGGCGGCAAGAGCCAGGTCGCGGGGGCGAACAGGCTGGCCTACGACATCAATTCCGGCGAGCTCATCAGTTCGTCGCCCCGATCCGAACCGGCCAGGTGTTGGACCTGCAGGTGTGCCGGATGGCAAGACGGTGTACGCCGGCGGGGGCTTCACGACGTTCGGCGGACAGACGCGGTATCGGCTCGCCGCATTGACGCCGCGTCGGGCGCGTTGAAGAGCGGATTCGCACGTTGGGCGTCAGCTCGACCGTGCGGCCGTTGCAGTATCGAACTCAACCGCGCAACTTCGGCGGCGACTTCAAGCCGCGGCCGATCCGCGGGGTCTCGACGGTTTCTCGGCGGCATCTGGCCGCCGCCTCGGCCACAACCGCACGTTGACCTCCTGGAACCGTTCGGCTGACAATGACATCCGGGCGCTGACCATGAAATTCATGACCAATCGCTGGTCGTGGCTGGCGGGCACTTCCGGACGTTCAAGGGCCAGCCCTGGATCGGGACGGCGCGCTGGCCACCGACAAGCGCCCAGCCGCAGCCCTGGCGGCTGTGGCGACGATCCGCAACGGCAGTGACGGCGCTGCTATCAGCTCGACTCACCGCAGACGCCAACGGCATCCTCGCCACCGGGTACACCTTCAACGGCGGCGGCAACTTCGAGGCCGTCGCCCGGCTCAATGGCAAGACCGGTGCGATCAAGTGGATGGTGGACTGCCGCGGCGACCACCACTCGGCGTTCGCCCAGGGCGACGTCGCCTACACCGTGGTCACCCCCATCGGTGCAGCAGTGTTCCGGGCGGTTTCGAGGAGCGCTGGCCGCGAGACAGCCCGGGGTCCGGCGCATACACCGACTACAAGACCGGTGAACTCAGGGTCTGACCCGTACGACTGGGTGGACAACTCGAGGGCAACCTGCCCCGACGCCGCTGCACTTCTGGCCGCAGTGGTACTTCGGCACCTACACGGCGTCCAACCAGGGCGCCTGGCATGTTACCGGCAACGACAAGTACGTCTTGTTCGGCGGCGAGTTCACCGGGCTCAACGGCAAGTCCCAACAGGCCCTGACCCGGGATGGCGCGGTACGATCGGCCTCGAAACCTGACGCGGCCGGCGAACACGCCCGAACTCCAGGCGAACGTCGTGTCGTACCGGCCCGGCGAAGCCCATATCGGCTGGAAGGAGACCTACGACCACGACAACGAGCGCCTCACCTACCGCGTGTACCTGGAACTACACCAGCATCAACAACACGCCAGTGCATGAGGTTGCGACCGATTCCGCCTGGCACTCGAGGGGCTCGCTGTCCTTCATCGACAAGGGTCTGACGCCGGGGCAGACCTATGACTATCTGGTGATCGCCTTCGACCCGTTCGGCAACCGGCGGGCCAAGGACCGCGCAAAGGTGACCATTGCGACATCGGCGCAGCCGCAGGTCTACGGCGATGCCGTGACACAGGATCGGCCGGACCACTACTTCCGGTTCAACGGATCCGCTGCGACGGTTGCCGACCTGGTGGCCGGCGACGATGCGACGTCGTTCTCGGGCGTCTCACTGTCCACCTCCACGGCACTAGGCGACGTGGGCGACAAGTCCGGCAAGTTCGACGGCGGAAGCAGCGCCTATACCGCGACCAGGATCCAGTCGCCGGCTCCGAACGAGTTCACGGTGGAGGCCTGGATTAAGTCCACCGATGGCAGCGGCGGCCGAATCGTGGGCTACAGCACCCACTACGAGTACAACTCGGACTGGGCCGACCGGCACCTCTACCTCGACTCCTCGGGGCGGATACGCTTCGGAGTGGAGGATCAAGGCGCCAGCAAGGTAACCATCCGCTCGGCTACCGGCTACGACGACGGCCAACTGGCACCACGTGGCGGGCAGCCTCTCCAGCGCCGGCATGAAGCTGTACGTGGACGGCCAGCAGGTCGCATCGAATAGCTCGGTCACCGAGGGCCGGCGCTACACCGGCAACTGGCGCATCGGCAAGGACAAGATGTCCGGATGGTCCACGGTGGCCTCCGACGGCCAGTTCTCGGGCAGCATCGACGAGGTCGCCGTCTACCCGCGCGCACTCTCGGCCTCGGAGATCGCCGAACACGTTGCGGCCGCGGCAGGCACCCAGGCGCCGGGCGGTGGCGGTGGTGGTGGCGAGCCCGCCAATGCCGCGCCGAGGGCAGCGTTCGGCGCGTCGGTGGATGGCAGGACGGTGTCGTTCGACGGGTCGGGCTCCTCGGACAGCGACGGTTCGATCGTGTCCTATGCCTGGGATTTCGGTGACGGCTCGACCGGTTCCGGCCGGACCGCGCAGCGCACCTACGGGGCCGAGGGCAGTTACTCGGTTCGGCTGACGGTGACCGATGACGATGGTGCGAAGGGCAGCCAGACTGCCTCTGTGGTGGTCTCCGACGGTCCCGGCGGCCCCGGCGGCCCCGGCGGTTTGGCGGCTGCGGATGCGTTCGGGCGCAGTGTGTCGAAGGGGTGGGGCACGGCCGATACCGGGGGCGAGTGGTCGTCGTGCAGCACCTGCTCGGTGGCCGGCGGGGTCGGTGCGATGTCGCTGGCCGTGGGCAAGGCGAAGCGGCCGGAGCTGCCCGGTCTGGCGCTGGCGGACTCGGATGTGACGGTGTCGGTGTCGGTGGATGCGATGCCGACCGGGTCCGGGACGTATCTGGCGGTGCTGCCGCGCAGCGAGGCCGGCGACGGCTACCAGGCGCGGCTGAAGCTGCGGGCCGACGGGTCGATGCAGGCGCGGTGGCAGCGGGTCGAGGGCGGTGCGGCGGTGACGCTGGCGGTGTCGGAGGTGGCGGGGCTGTCGTTCGCGGCCGGGGACACGCTGATGCTGCGGGCGCAGGCGCTGGGGACGGGTCCGACGCAGCTGCGGTTCAAGGTGTGGGCCGCGGGGCAGTCGGAGCCGGCGGGCTGGGCGGTGACGGCCAGCGACGCCGATCCGGACTGGCAGCGCACCGGTGCTCCGGCGCTGTTCGGGTACGTGACCTCGAACTCGACCGGGCCGTCGGTGCTGTCCTGGGACGACCTGGCCGTGACGGCCGGGTGATCTGGTAAGGCGGGGTCCACTGGTCCGGTGCCCGCCCACGGCCCATTCGCTCCGGCGCATGGCGCTATCGCCTGGCGGGGTCCGCCAAGGCTGAGGCCGCGTCGGTGGTCGACGGCTGGTGACGGCGCCCGACCCGGGTCCGGTCACGTGTCCACCGTGCCGCAGCGAATGCTAGTGGCTGGGCGTGCACCCGCCCAGCGGACACGTTCTGTAGTCGCGGATGTGGCCTATGCCCGATTAGTGCCGGTTTCCCTCAGGGTATAGTTACGCTGTGCACCGAAGAGGTGTGTCGGTGTGTGCTGTAGGGGGGGAGCCGTCATGAGGGCCAGTCGTCGTTCTGGGCTGTCGTTGATTGTTGTCGCGGCATTGGTGGCAACCACGCTTGCGGCCATGCCTACGGTCGCGTCTGCCGATACCGCGCCGCCCGTTGCTGGGACGCCGCTGACGGTAAGTGCTGACGCCCTGCCGACCCCCCAGATCAACGGCGTGGTTTGGACCCAGGTGGTGGTCGGCGACCGCGTCTACGTCGGCGGTGATTTCTCCACCGCTCGCCCCTTCGGATCCGATCCCGGCGTGAGTGAAGTCGCCAGGGCCAACATCCTCGCCTACGACATCAACACCGGCGAGCTGATCGACTCGTTCGCCCCGGTGCTCGATGGGCAGGTGCTGGATCTCGACGTCTCGCCGGACGGCTCCACGGTCTACGCGGGTGGCAGCTTCCAGAAGGTCGACGGCCAGTGGCGCGTGCGGCTGGCTGCGTTCGATGCCGCGACCGGGGCATTGGATTCGGGGTTCCGCCCCGTGGCGGGCGCAACCGTGCGGGCCTTGGCCGTGACGGACACTGCGGTGTACTTCGGCGGCGACTTCGCCGGTGCCAGCGATCGACCGGGCGCCTCGCTCGTGGACCGTGCGCACCTGGCGGCCGCCGACCGCGTGACCGGTGGGATCCTTCCATGGGACCCGCAGGCGAACAACTACATCCGCGCGATAGACACGACCGACGATCAGTCGCGCGTGGTCATCGGCGGGCACTTCACGACGATCATGGGCGAAGACTGGTACGGCATGGCGGCCTTGGACCCCGTCTCAGCCGACCCGTACCCGTGGGGGGCGCTGGCAACCATCCGCAACGGCGGTGACGACGCGGCCATCAACTCGGTCACCAGCGACGACCAGGGCATCCTGATCACCGGCTACTCCTACGGAGCAGGTGGCAACTTCGAGGGTGTTGCGCGGTTGGACGGCACCACGGGAGCCGTTGAATGGATCTCCGATTGCAGGGGTGATCATCATTCAGCCTTTGCGCAGGCGGGCGTTGCGTACACAGTGAGTCACGCGCACCGGTGTGCCAATGTCCCGGGGGGCTTCGAGGAGCGTTGGCCGCGGATCAGCCCCGGCGGCGCTGCATTCACCGATCAGGCGACCGGCGTCCTGCTCCCGGAGATCCACGGCTGGGTCGACCGAACCGGGCAGCCCGCCCCCACACAGCTGCATCATTGGCCCAACTGGTACTTCGGCACCTACACCGCGTCGGACCAGGGCGCGTGGCACGTCGCGGGCAATGACGAGTACGTCGTGTACGGCGGCGAATTCGTCGGGTTGAACGGCATCAATCAGCAGGGCCTGACCCGGATGGCGCGCACCGGCTCGGCACCCAACGCGGTGCGGCCCAACAACAGCCCCGAACTGCAGCCCCAGGTCGTGTCGTACCGGCCGGGCGAGGCCCATGTGGGGTGGCAAGAGACCTACGACCACGACAACGAGCGCCTCACCTACCGCGTGTACCGCGATTTCGTCAGCGTTGAGGTGTCCCAGCCGGTCCACACCGTCACCGCCGACTCCTCATGGCACGAGCGCCACTCGCTGTCCTTCATCGACCGCGGGCTGGCCCCGGGTCAGACGTACGATTACCTCGTGATCGCGACGGATCCCTTCGGGAACCGCAGGACGTCGGCCCCGACCCCTGTGACGATCGCCACTACGGCGACGCAGGTCTACGGCGACGCAGTGCTGCAGGATCTGCCGGACCACTACTTCCGGTTCAACGACGGCCCGGGCACCGTGACCGATCTTGGCGGCGCCGCAGACGCGACCTCGCAGTCCGGGGTCTCCCTGTCGAGCGACAACCCGTTGGATGACGCCGGCGACGGCTCCGGCTACTTCGACGGTGGAACCAGTTCCTACACGGCCAGTCTGGTCCAGGCCAAGGCGCCCAACGTCTTCACTGTCGAAGCGTGGATCAAGACCACCGATGGCGGCGGTGGCCGGATCGCAGGCTTCAGCACCGACTACGTAACGAACTCCAATTGGGTCGACCGGCACCTCTACCTGGACAGCTCGGGGAGTATCCGGTTCGGGGTCGATGAGAACGGTGCGAGCAAGAAGCAATTCGCTCCGGCACGGGCTACGACGACAATCAGTGGCACCATGCCGTCGGCACCCTCTCGAGCGACGGCATGAAGCTGTACGTCAACGGCGTTCTGGTCGATGAGGACTCATCAGTGACCGAGGGCCGGCGCATGACCGGTTCCTGGCGGATCGGCATGGATCGGATGAGCGACTGGAGCTCCGCGCCATTGGATGGCCAGTTCACCGGACATATCGACGAAGTTGCTATCTACCCGAGGGCGCTCAGCGCCAGTGAGGTGGCTGAGCACTTCCAGGCGGCCAGCGGTACGGCAGCGAACGTACCGCCGGCGGCGTCGTTCACGGCGGCGGTGGATGGCCGGACGGTGTCGTTCGACGGGTCGGGCTCCTCGGACAGCGACGGTTCGGTCGTGTCGTATGCGTGGGACTTCGGTGACGGGGTGTCGGCGTCGGGCGCGGTGGTGGAGCACACCTATGCGGCTGATGGGCCCTTCGATGCGGTGCTGACGGTGGTCGACGACGATGGTGCCGAGGGCACGGCGGTGCAGACGCTGTCGTTCGCCGGTGATCTGGTGATCGCGGCCGCGGATGCTTTCGAGCGGTCGGTGGCCTCGGGGTGGGGCACGGCCGATACCGGGGGCGAGTGGTCGTCGTGCAGCACCTGCTCGGTGGCCGGCGGGGTCGGTGCGATGTCGCTGGCCGTGGGCCAGGCGAAGCGGCCGGAGCTGCCCGGTCTGGCGCTGGCGGACTCGGATGTGACGGTGTCGGTGTCGGTGGATGCGATGCCGACCGGGTCCGGGACGTATCTGGCGGTGCTGCCGCGCAGCGAGGCCGGCGACGGCTACCAGGCGCGGCTGAAGCTGCGGGCCGACGGGTCGATGCAGGCGCGGTGGCAGCGGGTCGAGGGCGGTGCGGCGGTGACGCTGGCGGTGTCGGAGGTGGCGGGGCTGTCGTTCGCGGCCGGGGACACGCTGATGCTGCGGGCGCAGGCGCTGGGGACGGGTCCGACGCAGCTGCGGTTCAAGGTGTGGGCCGCGGGGCAGTCGGAGCCGGCGGGCTGGGCGGTGACGGCCAGCGACGCCGATCCGGACTGGCAGCGCACCGGTGCTCCGGCGCTGTTCGGGTACGTGACCTCGGACTCGACCGGGCCGTCGGTGCTGTCCTGGGACGACCTGGCCGTGACGGCCGAGGTCGGGGCGGCGCCGAAGAACGTGGCGCCGGCGGCGTCGTTCACGGCGGCGGTGGATGGCCGGACGGTGTCGTTCGACGGGTCGGGCTCCTCGGACAGCGACGGTTCGGTCGTGTCGTATGCGTGGGACTTCGGTGACGGGGTGTCGGCGTCGGGCGCGGTGGTGGAGCACACCTATGCGGCTGATGGGCCCTTCGATGCGGTGCTGACGGTGGTCGATGACGATGGTGCCGAGGGCACGGCGGTGCAGACGCTGTCGTTCGCCGGTGATCTGGTGATCGCGGCCGCGGATGCTTTCGAGCGGTCGGTGGCCTCGGGGTGGGGCACGGCCGATACCGGGGGCGAGTGGTCGTCGTGCAGCACGTGCTCGGTGGCCGGCGGGGTCGGTGCGATGTCGCTGGCCGTGGGCCAGGCGAAGCGGCCGGGCTGCCCGGTCTGGCGCTGGCGGACTCGGATGTGACGGTGTCGGTGTCGGTGGATGCGATGCCGACCGGGTCCGGGACGTATCTGGCGGTGCTGCCGCGCAGCGAGGCCGGCGACGGCTACCAGGCGCGGCTGAAGCTGCGGGCCGACGGGTCGATGCAGGCGCGGTGGCAGCGGGTCGAGGGCGGTGCGGCGGTGACGCTGGCGGTGTCGGAGGTGGCGGGGCTGTCGTTCGCGGCCGGGGACACGCTGATGCTGCGGGCGCAGGCGCTGGGGACGGGTCCGACGCAGCTGCGGTTCAAGGTGTGGGCCGCGGGGCAGTCGGAGCCGGCGGGCTGGGCGGTGACGGCCAGCGACGCCGATCCGGACTGGCAGCGCACCGGTGCTCCGGCGCTGTTCGGGTACGTGACCTCGGACTCGACCGGGCCGTCGGTGCTGTCCTGGGACGACCTGGCCGTGACGGCCGAGGTCGGGGCGGCGCCGAAGAACGTGGCGCCGGCGGCGTCGTTCACGGCGGCGGTGGATGGCCGGACGGTGTCGTTCGACGGGTCGGGCTCCTCGGACAGCGACGGTTCGGTCGTGTCGTATGCGTGGGACTTCGGTGACGGGGTGTCGGCGTCGGGCGCGGTGGTGGAGCACACCTATGCGGCTGATGGGCCCTTCGATGCGGTGCTGACGGTGGTCGATGACGATGGTGCCGAGGGCACGGCGGTGCAGACGCTGTCGTTCGCCGGTGATCTGGTGATCGCGGCCGCGGATGCTTTCGAGCGGTCGGTGGCCTCGGGGTGGGGCACGGCCGATACCGGGGGCGAGTGGTCGTCGTGCAGCACGTGCTCGGTGGCCGGCGGGGTCGGTGCGATGTCGCTGGCCGTGGGCCAGGCGAAGCGGCCGGGCTGGCCGGTCTGGCGCTGGCGGACTCGGATGTGACGGTGTCGGTGTCGGTGGATGCGATGCCGACCGGGTCCGGGACGTATCTGGCGGTGCTGCCGCGCAGCGAGGCCGGCGACGGCTACCAGGCGCGGCTGAAGCTGCGGGCCGACGGGTCGATGCAGGCGCGGTGGCAGCGGGTCGAGGGCGGTGCGGCGGTGACGCTGGCGGTGTCGGAGGTGGCGGGGCTGTCGTTCGCGGCCGGGGACACGCTGATGCTGCGGGCGCAGGCGCTGGGGACGGGTCCGACGCAGCTGCGGTTCAAGGTGTGGGCCGCGGGGCAGTCGGAGCCGGCGGGCTGGGCGGTGACGGCCAGCGACGCCGATCCGGACTGGCAGCGCACCGGTGCTCCGGCGCTGTTCGGGTACGTGACCTCGGACTCGACCGGGCCGTCGGTGCTGTCCTGGGACGACCTCGTCGTGAATGGGGCCTGACCGGTCCGTTCCCATTTGGATCGGCTCGGGGCACCATGGAAGGTGGGTGACGCTTCCCGACGAGCGTCACCCCAGGACGGGGGATGATGATGATGAGTGGTCCGGAAGCGGACTCCTTCGTGCTGCTGCTCCTTGCTGCGGCCGTCGGATTCGCTGGCATGCTCTTCATGCTGCGTGCCCCCAAAGCCGCCATCATTGGCTGGATCGCACTGCTCGCCTTCGTCCCCATCTGGTGGGGCGTCGGTGTGATGGGCTATTGGTATCCAGCGGCTCTTGCGGGTCTCGGGCTTGTGTTCGTGCTGATCCGGGATGGATCGTGGGGACCGGTCTCAGCCGGTGATGTCGGGGCAGCGATCTTCTTCATCGCCGCACTCGCACCCCTGGCAGTCTCCGGTGCCTGGTCCCTGAGCGCAGTCTTCGTCGTCGTGACCCAGTGGTTGCTGGCCTTCCTGATCGGACGGCTGGCCCCGAGCGTACTGTCGCTCGAGACGATCTACCTCACGATCTCCGTTGTGTTCGGGGCGGTGGCAGTCCTTGCCCTGGTCGAGTTTGCCCTGAGCTGGAACCCGTTCGTCGGCTTCGGCAGGGCTGGACCCGAGTACCAGTCCTGGGGCCCGATCCAATACCGCGGCGGACTACCGCGCGTTGAGGGCGCATGGGGTCATTCGATCGCCTTGGGCTCCGCGATGGCGATGTCGATCCCGCTGATGCTGGCGAGCAGGCTCCGAAGCGGCTGGAAGGTTCTGCTGCTGGCCCTGATGCTCAGCGTTGCGATGCTGTCCTTCAGCCGGATCGCCCAGTTGACGGCCGTCCTGGCCGTGGTGCTGAGCATCTATGCCCTGGCACCGGTGCTGCGCCGCAGCGTTCGCGTGATCATCCTGGCGCTCTTGGCGGTCGGCGCAGTCTTCGGATATGGCTATGTCACGGAGGTGTATGGCCAGAGCGGCGACGAGTTCGCCAAGTCAGCCGCCTATCGAGCCGATTTGACCGAGCTGATCGGGGAGATCGCCTTCTTCGGCCAGTCGTCGGCGGTCGGACGAACGGCCGGCGGCTCCCTCACGTTCGGGGATTTCCAGTCCATCGATAACGCCATGCTGCTGCTGGGGCTGAAACACGGTTGGCTGGCACTGCTGGCTGCGATCGGTCTCGCTGTCTGCGTGCTGGCGCTGACCCTACTCCGCAAGGCGGAGCCGCCCACGGTAGCTCTGGCCTCGCAGATTCCGACGTTGTTCGCGGTCGCCCTGATCACGCAGTTCGGGATGTACCTCTGGTTCGTTGCCGGGCTCGCGGTGGCGGCGCAGGCGTTGCGCCGGGCGAGGACGGCGTCGGGAGAAGCGCCGGACGCGCTGCCTGAACCATTGCGGGAACGGGACGCCCTCATCCCGGCCTGACACCGCTTGTCGGGCTCAGCGTTCCACTCGGCGTCGATCCCGCGTCATCCCGCCCCGGATCCTGCCGATCCGCCCCGGCCTGCCGGAGAAGGCCACCCACGACGACAAGCGCAACGGGACCACCACCCTGTTCGCCGCGCTGGAGGTCGCCACCGGGAAGGTGACCGACCAGTGCTACGACCGGCACGGCAAGGCCGAGTTCCTCGACTTCATGAAGAAGGTCGCCCGCGCCTACCCCGACCAGGAACTGCGCGTCGTCGTGGACAACTACCACACCCACAAGCACGCCGAGGTCAACGCGTGGCTGGAGCAGAACCCGCGGATCACGCTGCACTTCACCCCGACGTCGGGGTCGTGGCTGAACCTGGTCGAGGTGTTCTTCGGGATCATCACCCGACAAGCCATCCGACGCGGAACCTTCGCCAGCGTCAAGGAACTCGTCGCCGCGATCAGCACCTTCATCGACGGCGGGAACGACCGCTGCCACCCCTTCGTCTGGACCAAGACCGCCGACGAGATCCTGCCCCACGCCCACCGTCAACCAACTTCAGAAACGCGACACTAGGGGCGGCCCGGGTCGCGCCGGTCTGTGCCAGCCGAAGGGGGACAGGTGGTCGCAGTCCTGCAGAGTTGCTCCGCTTCCTCGGGGCCCAGTGCGAGCAGGAGATAGTCCATGACACCGCTGCACAGCAGTTGGCCGTGATCGGTGGACGCGAAATCCAGCGGCGATTATCCTCGCAACTGCCAGTGCACCAGCGCCAGCCTGGCCTCGTCGCCGAGCTTGAACGTGTTGGACGAGGCGTCGGTAGGGAGGTCGTTTTGCGCCGCCAACACCGCATCGGTGGGGCGTAGCGCGGCCAGGCCTTGGGCCGGGGAGTGTGGCGTCGAGCGCCATGATCGCGTCGGGGTGCCTGGCGTAGAGGGCTGCGCCGTGGACGACCACCTTGGCCTGCTTCTCAGCGGTCAGGCCCCCGGCGCCGACGCCGATGCTGTCGTCGGCAGACGCCCGCTCGGGCGGCCGTGCGTCCTCGCCCAGGGCTCCATGACGAAAGGCCCTGGTCCGCGGGTCTGCGCGCAAGGAGGCTTGTCCTGGGTGATCCTTCCGACCAGAGAACCTGGGGGAATCATGAACAGTCGATTCGCTATTGTGGCCGCCGCAGCACGGGCGCCGGCTGCCTGCGCTGCGCCTGCAGACGAAGCGGGTTCCGGTTCGCCGGACCCGACGGCCAGTTCCGCCCCGGCCCCGGGAGAACCGCTCGAGTGGGATGACGCCGAGGCGGGCATCTGCTTCGACCGCGACGACGGCGGCACCATGCTTGCGGACTGCGACAACCGGCATGACGGCCAGGTCGTCGGGGTCGGCACACTGCCCTCCGCTGGCGGCCCGTACCCTCGGGGCCCGACGTGGCGGAGCGGGAGGCGTTCGAGTTCTGCGCCGCAGCGTTTGACGAGTTCGTCGTGGGCCCTCCGACGAGTTGGTGCTGAGCTGGAGCGGCGCGGACGAGGAGGACTGGACCAGGCACTCCGACCAGGTCCTGTGCGAGATCGCCAGCGCTTCCAACGATCCGCTTCTGGGTAGCGCCGAGGGGAGCGGGGGCGTCCGACGGGTCTGATTCCGGTGACAGCCTCATCCTCATGCTGTCAGAGGACTTCCGCGGCCTCCCCGACCAGCCCGCCGCGGACATCGGCGATGGGTTGTGGCAGGCGCTCGACGGCCAACTCCTGCTGACACCGTCGCAGTCGAACATGAGCTACACCTTGGGTGTCGACCTGCCCAGCGTTGGCGGCGCGGAAGTGACCGCCACTGGGGGACCCGCTGGGGAGTCGACTGGCGCCGGGGCCTG
>CAVXYG010000018.1:0-154078 GCA_963766005.1 uncultured Actinomycetota bacterium
GTCGCGGTCGGTGGCCACGTACACGTGGTTGGCCTCCCGGGCGCGGGTGAGCATCACGTACAGCACCTCGCGGGTGGCGCCGGGGCCGGCGATCACGGCGTGCGCGGTGTCGACGGTGGCGCCCTGCGCCCGGTGGGCGGTGGTGGCGTACCCGAGCTCGACGTGCTCGGCGACGTACCCGGCGGGCAGCCGCACGGTCGGCCCGCCGCCGGCACGGCGCACGTCCAGGCCCCCGTCGGAGCCGACGCCGGTGACGGTCCAGCAGTCGCCGTTCTTCACCCACGAGCCGCCACCGGCGACCAGGCGGCGGTCGTTGCGGCGGGTCACGACCCGGTCGCCGACCCCGGCGGTGAGCCCGTCGTGGAGCACCTGCCCACCGGGTTGCACGCGGCCGGCGGCGACGCGATCGGCGCGGGCCCGCTCGTTGAGCGCGCGGACGGTGTCCCGGTCCGCGGCGATCATCAGGGACCGCTTCCCGGCCCGCTCGTCGTCGGCCCACGCCCGCCAGGCGGCATCGACGACTGCGGCCTGGTCGCCGTCGTGGATGCGGCCGTGGGCGGCGTAGGCGTCGAGGCTGCCGGCGTCGCCGACCCGCAGCCGGGTCGAGGCGTCGCGCTCCCACTCGTGGGTGAACCGGCGGGCGGCGCCGAGCTCCGGGGCGCCGGTCCCGCGGTCGCGCACCAGCAGCCCGAACGCGCCGCCGGCATCGACCGAGGACAGCTGGGCCCAGTCCCCGACGAGCAGCAGCTTCGCGCCGGCCTCGGCCGCGCATCGCGGCGATCCGGTCGAGGTCCACGGTCGCCGCGAGCGAGGCCTCGTCGACGATGACGAGCTGCCCGGGCCGGAACCGCCACCGCTCCAGCTCGGCGGTGGTGGCGCGCAGGGCGTCGGCGAGGGTGCGGGCGGTCGCCGGGTCCGCGGCGGCGCGGACGGCGGCGCGCAGCCGGGCGGCGCGGGCGGCCCGGTCGGGGTTCAGGTCGTGCTCGGTGAGCCACTTGGCCGTGTTCTCGCACCCGATGCCGAGGCTGCCGGCCAGCACCCCGGCTGCGGCCGCGGACGGGGCCAGGCCGACCACCGACCCGGGCCCGTGCTCGGCCTGCCATGCCGCGGACAGGGCGGCCAGGGTGCGGGTCTTGCCCGACCCCGCCGGCCCGACCAGCACGTCGAGGAGCCGCCCCGACCCCGCGACCCGCTGCACCGCCGCCGCCTGGTCCTCGAACAGCCCGGCGACCGCCGCCGCCGGGGATGGGGGCGGTCGGGCCGGTGCGGTCGCGGCCGGTGTCCAGCAGCCGCGCCTCGGCGTCCAGCAGGTCGCGGGAGGTGTACCGGGCGCTGTTCGTGGCCCGGAACGCGCTGCTGCCGTCCGACCGGCGCAGCGCATCAGGGACCGGGGCCGCCTCCGGCGGGGTGAGCAGCACCGAGCGGGCCGCGACCTCGGCGACCACCCGCGCGGTCGCCTCGTCGCGGGCGGCAGCGGTCGGGAACCGGTGCGGGCGCAGCGCCCGGGACGCCTCGGCCTGGGCGTTCCAGGGCGTCCACGTGGAACGCTTGCGCGACAGCGTCGCCACGACCGCGGTCGCCGCGTCGTCCACGACCCGGTCCAGCGTGAGCGGCGCTTCCGGCGCGGCGAGCCGGGGTCCGGCAGGTCCCGCTGCCGCTGCGCCTCCTCGACGACCCGCCCCGCCCACGCGCGCGCGTCGGTCCCGAGGATGTGCTCCGCGCGCCGCCGCCAGGCGTCGGTCAGGTCCGCCAGCGGGTGGACCTCCTTCGGGCCGCGGGTCGCCAGCGTCGCCTGCTGCCGCAGCCGCAGCACCACGGCCGGGCCGGGGCGGCGGCCGTGCGCGGCGACGTAGGCGTCGACCAGCCGGTCGGTCTCGGCATCGATCCGCGCCGACCGGCCGGAGAACGCCGCGACCAGGGCCTGCGGGACCGCGGCGAGCTCGTAGGCGGGGTTGCGCCGCGGGCCCCGCTCCCGGTACTCCCACGCCAGGCCGAGGCGGGTGGCGAGGTGGTCGGCGAGCAGCCCGTCGTAGCGCTCCGACATCGCGACCGCGGCCCGGTGCATCGCGCGGGAGTCCAGGGTGCGCCACCGCCCGTCGGGGCCCTGCACCCGGTTGGCGATCACGACATGGGTGTGCAGGTTCGGGTCGTTGTCGCGGGAGTCCCAGTGGTCGAACGCCGCGGCGATCACCCCCCGGGTCTCCACCTGCGCCACGCCGTTCGTGCCGATCCTGGTCCGGGCCACGTCCCGCTCCACGACCGCGAGGACGTCGGCGATGGCCTGCCGGTGCGCGGCGTAGATCGCGTCGCGGGTCGCATCGTCGGCCAGCGCCCACAGCACGCTGACCGACTTCGGGACCGTGAAGGTGCAGTCGAACCCGGCCACCGGGCGGCGCCGGTCGGCACCGGGGGCGTAGACGTGCGGGGAGCGGCCCAGGGCGGCGCCGGTCACCGGGTCGGCGCCGTCGGCGAACAGTCGCGCCATCTGCGCCGGCGTCACTTGCGACCCGGACGGCAGGCCGTCGCCGTCGGCCAGGCCGGTGAGGCCGCTGCCCAGCCAGGTGCCCGGCGGGGTGCCGGCCACGGTGTAGTAGCGGGTCATCGGCGAGCCCGCGGCCCGGCCGTGGTCGGTGGCCACGGAGTCCAGCAGGTAGGTGTAGGAGTCGCCCGCGTAGCGGACGCACAGGCTCATCACAGCGAGCCGCCGGTCCCGCGCCGACGCGCCCGGTGGGCCCGTTGCCGGCACCGCGGCGAGCAGAACCGGGCCGAGCGGCGGGCATCGAGCCGCAGCGCCTTCCCGCACACGTCGCAGCGGCGCGCGCCGCTGTCCCGCCCGCCGGGACCTCGACCGGCACCGCGGCGAGCAGAACCGCGCGTCCCGCCGCGTCGTCCAGAACGGCACGCCGCACTGCGCGCACCGGGCCTGGATGGCGCCGCCGACCGGGCGGACCTGGGTCACCAGCGACCACGGCGCAGCTCGCCACCACGCGGACGACTGTTCGGTCGTCGACCGTTCCGCGGCCGGCTGCCGCGGCTGCTCACGCTCATCCGTCACGCCCCCGAGAGGCGGCCGACGCGCACCCCTGTCACGGCAGCGACCTCACATGCCAGAGGTGTGGAGATGATCTGAGGCATGCGGGCAACCTGAGGTGCCAGCCGGTCAGGACTCGGTCGGGTAGGTCAGTCCGGAGGTCGCGGTCTCGCCAGGTGTGGTCGGGGGCGGCGCACTGGCCTACCGTTGCCGAAGTGGACCGATGGACGGGCTTCGAACAGGCACCGACGCTCGCCGCAGAGCTGCTCGGGGCAGATTCCGTGCGCTTCCACCATGTCGCGGGCGTCGCTGCAGCCGCCGCAAGGGCGAGCGTCGCTGTCCCGGCCGACGACGTCGACCTACTCGTCGCGGCGGCCTGGCTGCATGACATCGGCTACGCCCCGTCGCTCACCGACACCGGTTTCCACCCCCTGGACGGGGCACGGTACCTGCGGAGGCTCGGGGCGCCTGACCGGTTGTGTCGGCTGGTCGCCCACCACACCGCCTCACCGGTCGAAGCTGCCGGGCGTGGCCTCCTCGACACCCTGATGGACGAGTTCCCCCCGGAGGTGTCGGCCACCGCGGACGTCCTGACCTACGCCGACCTCACCACCGGCCCGGACGGTTCGCCCGTCTCCGCGCTCGAGCGGGTGACCGAGATCCTCGTTCGATACCCGCCGAACCATGTGGTGCACGAATCGATCCAGCAGGCCCGACCCGAGCTGCTCGACATCGTCGACCGGGTCGATGCCCGCCTGGTCGGCATCCGGCCCGCTATCGACGCTGATGGGCACGATCCCGTTGCCGGGGCGCCGGGCGCATGAAGAAGTCCAGCGCGGCCGTCTCGAACCCGCGTACCGGCACTTGGGTCAGCCACTCCCGGTCCCCCGCCCAGGCAACGCCCGAGCGCCACTCCGGCAGCCCCACCCCATCAATCGCCTTCAAGCCACTGGTTGAGCGAGAGGAGGGACCAGGTGTGACTCACAAGCTGCGCTCGTTGGCGTACGCGTGGGGCTGACACGTGAAACAGAACGGTGGGTGAGACCGGCGGTTTCACAGGATTGGCACGCGTTCCAGTGCCCAGCGCCTACAAGGGCGGTTCTGTGTAGCAAGGCGGTTCGTCGTCGGCGTATGCAAGGAACTTCGCATGAGGGGTTGGATCTCCCGCCAGAATTTGACGTGCATGCTCGGTACCGCCCGTCGATCAACGTGCGTCAGGACTAACTCTTCCTTTGCCCGTGATATCGCTACGAAGAACTCCGATGTCGCGGCGTCACCCCAGAAGAACTCTTCCTCGACACCCAGCAATACGACCTTATCGAACTCGAGACCTTTGCACTTATGGATCGTCAGGATCCTCACGGCATCTTGCTCAGAGAGCCGCTTGAGCGCCTCGACGGGGTCACCGTAGATCGCAAGTTCCTTCCCGATCGCCTGGAGAGCGGCCTCGACCACCTCATCAAGTCGCGTGCCTTGTTGGTACGCGGGCGACAAGGCGTTCAGCACTGGCCGAGACACGACGTCCAGGAACTTGGCGAAGATGGTCGGCCAGGCCGCGAGATCTCCGCGCGCAAACGACGCGTCGCGGACCGTTGTGCGTGCTTCAGCGCAAGCAGGCGCTTGAGTCTGCTGTCGAACCGCAGCGCAGCCTCGTCGGTCGCGCTTGGGCGTTGAGCGACCGCATGAGTTCGGCGTACGAGTGAGGGCGTCGGTCGCCGGCGACAACCCACATGAAGTTGAAGATCAGTGCAGCAACAGGCTCAGCGGCTAGGTCTTGGGCGTCCTGCTGGTTGCGGTACGGGATGCCGAGATCGTGGAGCTCCTCGGCAAGAGCCTCCGTCACCTGTTTCGATGCTGTCGGACCAGAACCGCAATCTCGCTCGCCGGTACACCGGCACCGACCCAGCCTGGATTAGATCGAGCGACCCAGCTCCTTCCTCGATCTGGCTGTCGAAGTGGAGCACCTGGATGACGCCTTCCTCGCCGAGGAGATCAACGTCCGGGCTGGCGGCTGCGGGGTCGATGTCCTGATCATCGCGGTTCTGCATCCGGCGAAGGCGCGGTGCCGACCTGAAGTTCTGATAGAGAGGCAACGATACAGCGCGAAGTCTTCGGAGAACGTCTTCAGGATTCCGTCGAGCGCACCAGCCCAGGCCATGATTCGTTGCTTGACATCCCCTACGGCGGTCAGGGTCGCGTCGGTACCGAGAAACGCAGTCTTCACGAACCCGTACTGGTTTCTCGGTGACGTCCTGGAACTCGTCGAGGAACACGTGACTGTAGGTCTGGCGGAGTGCGCCTCGAGCATATGCGTTCTTCTCGAGGATCTCCACGCAAGCGGAACGAGGTCATCGAACGTGATCTGCTCACCCTGGACGCGAATGTGAGTATCGATTCGGTAGTCGGGCGGCAGCTCGTTCAGACCAGTCAAGGCAGGGCGGTAGTTGTCGATCAGGCGCTTGGCGAAGGCGTGGAAGGTGAAGCTGCGAAACGCTCCGCGTGTTGCCAACCTGATCTACTGCGAACCCGGTCCCTCAGGTTTCGGGCGGCGTCGACCTTGAACGAGACGGCGAGGATCCGGCGCGGGTAGGGACATGCACCGGTGCGGAGTAGAAAGTCGGCGCGCTGCGCCAGCAGCTCGGTCTTGCAGCCCCTGGACCGGCAGCCGACGACAACATTCTGATCGATCATGGTGGCAGCACTCAGGGCGTTAGGCTCGAGCGCCAGGTTGTCGACCGGCCGCCAGTCCTCCGGTCGGATCACTCGGGGAGCTCCGCAGCTTGGCCTTTACCCGCTCCACGAGTCTGCCGAGCACGTCGGGGAGTCCCTCGAGAAGCTCCTCGTCGGTAGCGCAGACAGTGCCGGAGGTGCGCTGGCCGGCTTGCTCCCGAGCTCGAACTTGGCGTGGTAGTCATCAAACAGCTCCAAAAGATCGTCTCCGATGCGATCCTCATTCGCATGGCTCTTGCCCAGCACGGCGATGATCGTCGACTCTTCAGGCATTGAGCGGTTAATCTCGTACGCCTTCGGATAGGCGTCGAGCGTCATCAGGTCGAGATCGACGGGAGCCGAGAAGAAGACGATCAAGATTCTCCAGAGCCGGGATCAGTCCAGCTTCTCCATCGCACTTCGGGTCATTCACGTGTGGGAAATCGTGGTCGTCGTTCCACTTCGGAAGGGCATCAATCACCCTATCTCCGAATGGAGGGGTCGTATTGACTGCGTTGACCTGTCGGAGCGCGTTCCGGACACGACCCCAGCCGCCTTGGTGGCGCGCCGAGTCGAGGTCGAGCAGGGTCACATACTGGATCTCCAGTTCGCTCAGCAGACGCCAGAAATCGTTCATGGCGACCGCCCGTGGCACGACCGAGACCGAGGCGTCGTCTTCCGCGATGCCTGACGCCGACAGGATGCGGGGCAAGACGACCTGTTCGCTGTCTCCCTCTCCCAGGACAACCAATCGGGAGAAGTAGAGCTCGGGATAGGCCTCAATCGCCCCACGAACGTACTTGGCTGCTGCTGCGTCGTCGTCAGGCAGGACGATCCGGTGCACGGTGGTTCTCGCGCCTCGAGTTGCGTCAGGAAGCAGACGGCCTCAGGGTCGACTCGGCGCAGCAGAGTTGGTGCATGCGTTGCGATCAGTGCCTGCGCGCCGCCATGTTCCACAGGCACTCCCGGAGTTGGCGGATAATCGGACCGAGGTACTGAAGAGCCAGACTGTTCTCTGGCTCTTCAACCGCAATGATCACGTGTACAGGCGGGTGCAGTCGGTCGGGGTCGAGCGATGGTCCCCTGCCGGCGAGGACTAGCCGGGCTAGCGCCTGCCAGGCAAGCACCATCGAGATGTAGAGCAGGGATTTCTGGCCATCACTAAGACGGTCAAACGGTAGGGGGGTGGCATCGTGCGAGGGCGACCAGAATGTCACGGTCAGTTGGCGAAGTACGCCCTCGAGTTCACCACGTCCGAAGGCTATGGATGGGTCCGTGAGAAGGCTCCCGTGTGGAGGCCCTGACCACTCCTTAGCCAGTTGAGCCCCAATCCCCGCAACCGCAGCGTTACCGACTAGAACCTTGGTCACCTCCACCATGAGGTCGTTCGAGGTACTCGCGCTTCAGAGCTGCCAGTCGGCCGCGCGAGCGGTCGACCTACAAGCGAAGCGGTCGTGTATGAGATGTGGTCGGCCGGGTCCCGACGCGCCGGAAGATAGTGGACCTCAAGTGGCGGCGGTCGGGTCGCGACATGTCGGCACAACGTGTGGGCTCATCCGTCCTCGTCGACGTCAAGGACGTACTCGATCTTCTCGTCAATCCCTCCATCCGGCGCGACGACTGCCGTCCGCCGTACCCGGACCCGAGGAATGCCATCTCGGTCTCGATCGCCATGTGCGAGAAGTTCGGGGAATCGGCAGGGTGCACCTCGTCGTCGCCCGCTTCGGGGAAGTCGACGTCGACCTCAAGCCAAAGCATCGGCTCGTCGACAGCAACCTCGTCTGCGCTGACGGTCGGCCGGGACATGGAAGTCTTCGATTCGACCTTCCGGCGCTGTGCCGACAGTGGGCTGAAGAGACGGGCAAGCGCCTCGAGCACCGCCGTCTTTCCCGACCCGTTCGGGACCCAGGACGTACGTCAGGTCCTCCAACTCGATGGTGGTCGGGTGCGGTCCAAACGACTGGGAAGTCCTTGAGTCGCAGCTGGCGCACCCTCATCTCGGCTGCCTGTCTCCTACCTCAGTCTTCAATCCATCGCAAGCCTGCACTCCCCACGGAGTGCGGCGGTGTCCGCTAGACGGTTGTCACGCATCTCAACAAACACCATCACGCAGGCACGCTGAAAGGGTAGTCCCTCCCGGAGGCCATGGCTGCCGGGTCTTCGCGTGGATCACCGCGGACCGGGAAGCCTGGATCCGCGGCCTAGGGCCGCCTCGAATCACGTGGAGTGACTCAGCGGCCTGAGCTCAGGCCCAGGCGAGTGGCAGACGAGCCAGCCCACCGGAGTCAGGCGCCCTCACCCCAAGTACGGCTCGGCCCGATCCTCGAAGTAGTGGTCGATCCGCAGCCGCATCGAGGGGTGGATGGTGAGCCCGTCGAGCTCGTCGCGGGACACCCAGCGCAGCTCCTTGCTCTCGCTGTCGCGGGCCAGCTGACCGCCGAGGAGCCGGGTGCGGAACGCGAGGGTGAACTGCTGGCGGACCTCGCCATCGGTGTAGGCGATGACGTGCCGTGGGTCTGTGTAGATCCCGACCAGCCCGGTGACCTCGACGTCCAGGCCGGTCTCCTCGCGGACCTCGCGGACGACGGTGTCCTCGATGCTCTCGCCGAAGTCGTGGGTTCCGCCGGGCAGCGCCCACAGGTTGTTGTCGACGCGCAACTGCAGCAGGATGCGCCCTTCCCCGTCATCGACGAACCCCACCGCGGCGGGGACGACTGCGTTGGGCGTGGGTGCGTCGGGATCGTCGTAGTAGTCGACTCTGGCCATGGCGGGATTCTCCTCTGGTCGTCGGACGTGCGGGCGCGGGGTCGGTCGTGCCGGGGCGCGATCAGGCGACCTCGTAGGGCCGGGCGAGGTTCCAGGCCCGTTCGAAGCTCGCGGCGTAGTGGTCGAACATCTGCGCGCCGGGGATGCGGTGGAGGTGCAGCACGGGCGAGAGCAGCGCCGGTGAGCCGAGCACGTGCGTGTTGGCCAGCAGCATGTCGTCCGCGCGGTACATCGACACGTACAGCGTGGTCTCGTGCAGCCGCACCTCGACACCCGGGTGCCCGACGATCGGGGCGATCAGCCCGAGGGTGAGCCGGGTGCGGGCTGCCATGTCGATGCCCTCCTCGGCCCCGCGGGCGGCAACGGCCGGGGAGTCGGGATCCCCGAGTGCCAGACGGACCTGCACACCGGCATCCGCCTTCTCGGCGAGGATCTGCAGCAGGTCGGCGTGGGAGTCGAACCAGAACAGCCCGGAGTACACCAGCAGCGTGATGGACTGCTCGGCACCGCGGATCATGCTGGTCCACAGCGCGGCCGGAACCTGACCGCGGTCGGGGTAGACGGCAACGAGTTCCGCCTGGCTGGCGGCCTTGGTGCTCGGCTGCTCGGCGACCTCGGGCCACAGCAGCACCTCGTCCACGCCGAGGACCTTCGCCACGTCCCAGCGCACCGTCCGGTGCGGCAGGCGGCCATCCCTGATCCACCGCTCGACGGTCTTCGGATCGACCTGGACCCGTGCGGCGAGGTCGCAGGGGCGCATGCCCTGCGCGGCGATCCGCGCCCGAAGCCTCTCGTTCGCCACGTTCCCATCCCTTCTCCTCCGTCGGGACGTCCATCGCGTCCCGGGACGTCCCGAGCCGTCTCGCAGTGCGGTTCTGCCGTCCTCGCCGTGAGAGTCCGATGGGCCTCGACAGCAATCGATGCCTATCACCGGAGTCCGACATGGCCAGCAGCCCCGCCTCCACCAACGCCATCCCGGCCGCCCCGATCGACGCAGAACGGCGCCACCAGCGAGGGACTCGACGCACCCCCCATCGACGTCACCTCCCACCAGGGCCTGCGCCGCGCCCTGCACGCCGTCGAGGAGACCGGCTGGGACAGCCCCGCCGGCCGGGCCGTTGTCGCTGCGATCCAGCAGCGGGCCGGGGCATGGGCGTTCCTGGTCGACCGGCGGTGCGGGCGCCGGCCCGGGTCCACGGCCTCCGCGGACGTGGTCTCGATCGCTTGGCTCACACTGGTCAGATTCTCCGCCCGGATCGCCGAATCGCGGCACCCGTGGGCGTACCTGTGGAAATCCGTGGGCAACGAACTCTCGCGTGCGGCCACCGCCGAGTCCCAGCTGACCGACCCTGGGCGGGTCCGTGGGACGTCTGCCGGCCCGGGCGCGGTCGTGCGCGTCGGCCTGGAGTCGGCACTGCTCGACTCGACCCTCGACGACCCCCGAACCGGCAGGCGGGGTGACGCCGGCCGATGCGACGCCCTCCCCTGCCGTCATGGAGATGGCTCACCGGCTCGCCGAACAGCCCTCCGATGTCGACTTCTGGCTCGACGCAATCGGCCGGGCCCTGGACGTGATGGCCGATGCCAGGCGCTCCTACGAGGAGCACATGCTGCGGCGCGACCCGTACCTGCGCGACGTCGCCGGCCTGACCCCCGACGAACTCGGCGCCCTCGGCGCACTGCTCATCGGTCCCCGGCGGGGCGACCGGGCAGCCCAGTCCCTGCTCCTGGCGCTGCACCGCGACGTCACCGTCCCGACCGAAGCGGTGGTCGGGGCCGCGGCGCGGATCGACGTGCTCCGCGCAGCCCGCCGGAACGCCGCGGCAGGCCGGTCGGCCGCGTGATCGGCCCTCGTCCAGCAGCACGCCACGACTGGGTCGGGTAGCCCCCGTGTCCACCGCTCCCGCGCGATACGGCGCGGTGACCGCGCTCCCCCTCCCCCGCACCGGCCCCGGCGAGGGCCGGGTGATCGTGCCGTGGGACCCCGAGGATCCCCGCGTGTATGCGGCTGCCGGCCTGCCCGAGACCGACTTCGGCCTGGGCGAGCGGTTCCTGCTCTGGTGCGGGCCCGACTGGCAGTACCGGCCCGGCGTCGGATGGATGCAGTACGACGGGCTCCGGTGGGTCCGCGACGAGCACGGACGCGCGAGTGCGTGCCGCGATGCAGGCCGTCGTCCGCGCGGTCACCGAACTGGAGGCCGATGCGCTGCCCGCGATCTCCGGCGACGGCCGCCGGCGCTCCGCCCGCGAGCAGCGCCGCGCCTGGGGCCGCTCCTGCGAAACCCCGCGGCGGATCGCCTCCGCGCTGGAGAGCGCCGAGACCCTGCCCGGCGCGGCCGCCGACGAGGACGACTGGGACGCCGACATCCTCGCGATCAACACCCGCGACGGCCTGCTCGACCTGCGCACCGGGGTCCTGACCCCGCACGACCGCGACCACCGCTGCACCGGCCTGGTCGACGCCTCCTGGGACCCCGAGGCCCGCAGCGCCGCACTCGACGCGGTGCTCGCCCACCTGTCCGGCGGCGACCCCGCGGTCTCCGCGTTCCTCGGCCGCTGGCTCGGCTACTGCCTGACCGGGTCGATGGCGGCCGAGGCGTTCCTGTTCCTGTCCGGGTCGCCCGAGTCCGGCAAGTCCACGCTGCTGTCGGCGTTCGCCCGCATGCTCGGCAGCTACGCCGAAGTCGCCAGCGCCGACTCGTTCGCCTGGCGCCCACCGTCCGCGGCTGCGTCGCCGGACCTGGCCCGACTGGCCGGCAAGCGGTTCGTGTACGTGCCCGAAGCCGGCGGCATCCGCCTGGACACCTCCCGCGTCAAGCAGATCGTCGGCGGCGACCCGATCGTCGCCCGGATGCTGCACCAGAACCCGGTCACCTTCCGGCCCCGATTCAAACTGGCCTTCACCGCCAACGAGCTCGCCGTCATCCCCGACGACGACAGCGGCCTGCGCCGCCGCCTGCTCCCGCTGCGGATCGCCGCCCCCGTCGCGCGCCGAGACGCGCGCATCAAGGCCGAGCTCGAGGAGTCGCCCGAGGGGCGTGCCGCGCTGCTCGCGTTCGCCGTCGCCGGGGCCCGCGACTGGCTGCGGGACGGCGCGGACCTCGAGGCGCTCTGTGCTCCTGCCGTGGTCCGAGACGAGGTGACGGCCTACCTCGGCGAGATGGACCCCCTGCGCCGAATGGTGGGAGGAACGGATCCTGCTCGACGCCGCGGCCGCCACCAATACTTCGCAGCTGCACGCCGACTACGTCGACTGGGCCCGCGTCCATGGCGTTGCGCGGCCCCTGGGCATCAAGGGCTTCGCGCAACGCCTCACCGCCCGGGGGTACCCCGTCGATGCTGACCGGACCCGCGGGAGCAAGCGGAAGGGGCTTGCTGTCCGGCGGTGATCACGGCTGCACCCGCGGAGTGAAGCCGACACCGGGGCCGCCTATTCCTCTGGTGTCACTGACGGAATGACGGCGGCGACGATCCGCGGGATCCCGGACGTGAAGAGCGGGTGGACACCTCCCCGCCGCACGCATGCCGTCAGCGTGAGTGCCGATCCCAGTTTGGTCGCGCCACGACCGCCGGCCGGAATCGACAACTCGCAGCGTCGGCACAGGAGACATGAGGCTTCTCGCGCAGCCAGGACTGCCTCTGTGGGGGCACGGCACTTCGGCACTTCGGCACTTCATCCACAAGTCCGTCCTGGACTGAGAGATATCCACAGAAACCGAAGGAAGAAGCAGCGATTGGCGCAAATGACGTGACGCTCGTGCCGTCGGGGTAGGTGGGTGCGCGGTGGACTGACTCACTTCCCGCAAGGGACGGAGGCGATCGTGGACAAGCGCAGGATCGGGGTTGTTCTCCTGGTTGCCGTCACGGTTCTGACTCTGGCATGGATGTCGCTCGGCACGATGACCGGTGACCCGGAGGAAGTGCCGCCACGCCCGCCGATCGGCCCCACGGTACGCCGGCGCCGTCAGTTGGGCCGTCCGATGCAGCGCCCTCAGCGGCAGCCGCTGCCTCGCCTGCCCAGCACGTCGGATCCCGACGCCTACGCCTCGGCAGTGGCCGGCGTCGTGTTCGGCCTCGACACGACCGTTCGCCGGCCCAGACGACTACCGGGCCCTGCTCATGGCGGAAGCGGATCCTCAGATGTCGCCGCGCGGTCGCGCGGACCTCGAGCGGATGGTCGCCGAGCGGATCCCCGAGCCCGAGCTGTGGGAGCGGATGCGCAGCAACGGCCAGTGGTCGGCGTGGACGACGCAGGACGTGTGGCAGCCGGGCGCCTGGGACGAGGTTGCTGACCTCCGGGCAGGCCGAACCGGGGTGGGCGCTCCGCAACGTGCTGGGCACCCAGACGACCCACTTCCGCGACGGCGGGCAGGATCGCGAGACCTCGCGGGAGCGCACGGTCACGATCGGGATGCGCTGCCCGGCGCCGGATGCCCTGGTGGACCGCTGCCGGCTGACGATGGTCGGCATCGGGGTGGTGTCCTGATGTGGGGCAAGGCGACCGCCGCGGCCGCCGCGCTGGTGCTGTCGCTCACCGGCGGGCTGGCGGGCGCGGTCGCCGTTGCCGCAGGGGCAGGACCGGCCTGCGGGTCGGTGTCCGGCGGCCCGGTGACCGACCTGTCCGAGGAGCAGGCCGGGCAACGCGCGGGTGATCGTCGCGGTCGGCCAGCAGCGGGGCGTGCCGCCGCGCGGCCTCCTGGTGGCGCTGATGACCGCGATGCAGGAGTCGACCCTGCGCAACCTCGACTACGGGGACCGGGACTCGCTGGGCCTGTTCCAGCAGCGCCCCTCGATGGGCTGGGGCTCCCCGGACACAGGTCCGCGACCCCGCGTACGCGGCGGCCGCGTTCTACGGCGGTCCCGCGTCGCCGACCGGCAACCGCGGCCTGCTCGACGTGCCCGGGTGGGAGTCGATGCCGCCGACCGTGGCCGCGCAGGCGGTGCAGCGCTCGGCGTTCCCGGACGCCTACGCCCGGTGGGAGTCCGTCGGCACGGGCGTGGCTGACCGAGATCCTCGACGACCCCGGTGCTGGGGCGCTGGCCTGCGCCGGCGGCGCCAGCGGCCGGACCGGCCGGCGACGGCAGCGTCTCGGGGCCGGTCGCCGTGGCGGCGGCTGCCCAGTGGCTGGGCACCCCGTACTCGTGGGGCGGCGGCAACCTGGACGGCCCGACCCGCGGCGTGGACCACGGCGCGCGGACGGTCGGCTTCGACTGCTCCGCCGCTGGTGCAGCACGCGTGGAACCGGGCCGGGGTCCGGCTGCCGCGCACCACCGGACCGCAGTACCAGGCCCCCGGGCAGCGGATCGGGCGGATGGCCGACCTGCGCCCCGGCGACCTCATCTTCTTCGCCTGGGACCCCGCCGACTGGCACTCGATCCACCATGTCGCCCTGTCCCTGGGCGGCGACGCCATGCTGCACGCCCCGCGCACCGGCGACGTCGTGAAGGTCGAGCGGGGCATCTCCGCGAGCTCCTACTGGGGCCCGCAGTTCATCGGGGGCCTGCGCCCCACCGGCTGACCCATCCCCGCGCCCGAACCATCCGATCCGTCCAACGAACAGCAAGGAGAACCACCATGACCGCAACCCTCATCCGCCTCGCCGGTGCCATCGTCGCCGAGGACCCCGGCGTCACCTCCAACGCCTCCGGGCTGCCGGGGCTGGGCCAACTGCGCTCGATCGTCGGGGCGATGCTCACCTTCGGGCTGGTCGCCTGCGTGGCCGCGGTGGTGATCTCCGCGGTGGTGTGGGGCTTGGGCGCCAACTCCGGCAACCCCCATGTCGCCGGCCGCGGCAAGACCGGGGTCGTGGTGGCCGCCGGTGCGGCGCTGCTGATCGGCGCGGCGAACGCGATCGTGGCGTTCTTCTCCGGCGTCGGCGCGACGGTCTGATCGGGGCTCACCGTGGAGATCTGCGATCTGGCGCCGCTGACCCCGGCGTGCCTGACCGGCGGCGCAGCCGGCGCGGTGGTCGGCAGCGCCGCCGAGGGGGTGCTCGACAGCATCGGGCAGACCTTCGCCAAGGGCGCCGAGGCGGTCCTCGACGCGGTGTTCGAGGCGATGGGCGGCGCGACCCGGGTCGATCTCGGCGCCAGCTACGTGACCAGCAACGCCATGGCCATGGCCTCGGTGGCACTGGTCATCGTGGTCGGGCTGTTCGTGGTGCAGGTCGTCGCCGCCGCGATCCGCCAGGAGCCGCGGGGACTGTCCCGGGCAGTGGTCGGGGCCGGCGTCGCGGTCCTGGGCACCGCCGCGGCCGCCGGGATCACCCAGTCGCTGCTGATCGCGGTGGACCAGGTGTGCGAGGGCATCGCCCAACTGGCCGGCACCAGCATCGAGGACGCCGCCCGCCGGCTGCTCGATGTGTCCCTGCTGCTGCAACTGGCCCCTGGCGGCGGCGGGGCTGCGCTGATGATCCTGTTCGGGCTGCTGTTCATCCTGGGCGCGACCCTGACCCTGGGCACGCTGCTGGTCCGCCAGGCGCTGATCGTCGTGGCGGTCGTCGTCGCGCCGCTGGCGTTCGCCGGCGGCACCGCGCGGATCACCTCCGGCTGGGCGCGCCGCTGGGTGCAGGTCACCCTCGCCCTGATCCTGTCGAAGCTGGCCATCGTCCTGGTGTTCGTGGTCGCGGTCGGGATGGTCGGCGACGCCACCGGCCTCGGCGCCCTGCTGTCCGGGCTGATCCTGCTGCTGCTGGCCTGCCTGGCCCCCTGGGCGTGCTTCAAGTTCCTCGAGTTCGCCGGCACCGCCGTCGCCGGGGAATGGCACCGGGCGACGAACGGCGCGACCATCGCCGCGGCCAACCAGGGCCGCATGAGCGCCCAGTCGATGATGCGCACCGTCGCCCCGATCGTCGGCGGTCCGGCCGGCGGTGCCGCTGCCGCCGGGGCCGGCGTCGGCCGGGTCGGGCGCTGCCGCAGCGCTTCCCGCGGGGTCGCCGCTGGCGGGTCCAGAGCAGGGCGCGCCCGCCATCCTCACCACCATGTCCGCCGGCGGATCCGGGGCATCGCCGCCACCGACCGCTGGCTCCGGACCGGACCCCGGCGCGGCCGCGGCCCAGCCCCTGACCACGACCAGAGCCGGAACCCGGAGGGATCACGCATGACTGCCACCACCAATCAGACCGCCGACCCGAACACCCGGGCGGGCACCGTCCGGTTCGGCCGCCGCTCCTCCCGCGGCGTCATCCTGGGCCTGAGCGCCGCCCGGCTGGCCGCGATCGGCATCGCGGTGTGCGTGGTCGTGCCCGCCGTGTACCTGGCCGGGATGCCCGGGGTGCTGTGGACCTCGCCGATCTGGGGCGCTGCCGTCGCGTCGGCGTTCGTGACCGTCGCGGGCCGCCGGGCCGTGGAGTGGGTGCCGGTGTACGGGCACTGGCTGGCCCGGCGCGCCCTGCACCAGGACGTGTACGGGGTGCGGGTCCTGGCCCCGCGCCCCGCCGGCACCCTCGCGCTGCCCGGCGACGCAGCAGCGCTGCGGCTGCACCACGACCCCGGGACCGGGGCCGCGATGATCCACGACCCGCACGGCAACACCCTCACCGCGGTCGCCCGGCTGCGGCACCCGTCCTTCATCCTGCTCTCCCCGGCCGAGCAGCAGCGCCGCGTGGCCGGGCTGGCCCGCGTGTACGCCACGGCCTGCGCCTCCGGGCGGATCGCCCGGGTGCAGATCCTGGAACGGACCCTGCCGGACTCCGGGCAGGGGGTGCGCCGGCACTGGCAGGCCAACGCCCGGCCCCGCAGCGACTGGGCGGCCGAGCAGTACCAGCAGCTCGTCGACGCCGCCGGCCCGACCACCGAGCGGCACGAGACCACCATCAGCATCAGCCTCGACCTCGCCCGCGCGAAACGGGCCGTGCGCGCCGAGGGATCCGGGATGCCCGGCGCGGCCGCGGTGCTGCGCCGGGAGCTGGCCACCATCGTCGCCGCCCTGCGCGCCGCGGACGTCACCGTCGAGGGCTTCGTCGGGCCCGAGGACCTCGCCCTGCTGCTGCGCTCCGCCTACGACCCGGCCGCCGCGCCGCAGCGCTCGGCCGGCCGCGACCCGGCGACCGCCGGCCCGACCGGCGTGGTCGAGCACTGGGACCACCTGGTCAGCGACTCCGGCCACCACGCCGTGTACTGGATCTCCGAGTGGCCGCGCAGCGAGGTGTTCCCCACGTTCCTGTCCTCGCTGCTCCTCGCCCCCGGGGTGCGCCGGGCCACCAGCATCGTCGCCCAGCCGCTCACCACCGCCGAGGCGATGCGCGCCATCCGCAAGGAACGCGTCGAGTACCAGACCGACGCCGCCCACCGCGCCCGGATCGGCCAGCTCACCGACTTCGCCTCCGAACAGGAATGGGCCGACGTCACCCAGCGCGAGCGGGACCTGGTCGCCGGCCACGGCGACCTGCGCTACGCCGGGTTCGTCTCCGTCACCGCCGGCGACCCCGACGCCCTGGCCGCCGCCCGCGCCGCGATCGAGCAGGCGGCCATCCAGTCCGGCTGCGAGACCCGCCTGCTGGTCGGCCAGCAGGCCCAGGCGTTCACCGCCGCCGCCCTGCCGCTGTGCCGCGGCATCTGACCCGAGGGAGCACTGCCGTGACCCATCTGCGCACCCTGACCGGCGTCCAGCACACCCCCGCCGGCGAACCCCGCCGGATCGCGCGGAAGAGCCGTCGCGCCGCCCGGCGGCAGGCCAAGGACCTCGACACTGGCCGCCCGCGAGACCGGGCGCGGCGAGGCTCCCGCGGGAGGCCGCCGCCTGGCTGCCCCGCAGCGGGGAGCCCGGGCCGGCCGCGCTGCGGTCCTGGCTGCCGTTCCGGGTGCCCCCGCACGCCGCGACGTCGGCCACCCTCGCCGGGGCGTACCCGTTCCTCGCCGAGGCCGGGCTCGGGTCGCGACGGCCTGTTCATCGGCACCGACACCCTCTCCGGCGGCGCGTTCGTCTACGACCCGTGGGTGCTCTACCAGCCAGGGCATGATCACCAACCCCAACGTGCTGCTCGCCGGCGTCATCGGCACCGGCAAGTCCGCCCTCGCCAAGAGCCTGGCCACCCGGTCCCTGGCCTTCGGGATCCGCGTCTACGTCCCCGGCGACCCCAAGGGCGAGTGGACCGACGTCGCCCGCACCGTCGGCGGCACCGCGATCACCCTCGGCCACGGCCTGCCCACCCGCCTGAACCCCCTCGACGAGGGCCAGCGGCCCGCCGGCATGGCCGACGAGCGCTGGCACGCCCTGGTCTGGTCGCGGCGCCGCGACCTGCTCGGCGTGCTCGCCGAGACCGTGCTCGGCCGCGCCCTGCGGCCCGTCGAGCACACCGCCGTGGACACCGCGCTGCGGGCCGCGACCGGCGACGCCGGCGTGCCGACGCTGCCCGCCGTGGTCGAGCAGCTGCTCACCCCGGCCGGGCGGACCCGCGCCGAGGCCACCCTGCTCGCCGCCGACGGCCGCGACGCCGGGCACGCGCTGCGGCGCATGGTCCACGGCGACCTCGCCGGCCTGTTCGACGGGCGAGTCCACGACCCGGTTCGACCCGGCCGCCCCGATGGTGTCGCTGGACCTGTCCCGCGTCTCCGGCAACGACACCCTGCTGTCGCTGGTGATGACCTGCGCCTCGGCGTGGATGGAGGCCGCACTGCTCGACCCCGACGGCGGCCGGCGGTGGGTCGTCTACGACGAGGCGTGGCGGGTCATGCGCCACCCCGCCCTGATCCGGCGCATGCAGGCCCAGTGGAAGCTGTCCCGCGCCTACGGCATCGCCAACCTCATGGTCATCCACCGGCTGTCCGACCTCGACGCCGTCGGCGACCAGCGCAGCGAGGCCCGCGCCCTGGCCCAGGGCCTGCTGGCCGACTGCTCCACCCGCATCGTCTACCGGCAGGAGAGCCGACCAGCTCGCCGCCTCCGCCGCCGACGCTCGGCCTCACCGAGACCGAGCGCGACCTGCTGCCCGGCCTCGGCGTCGGCCAGGGCCTGTGGCGGGTCCGCGACCGGTCGTTCATCGTCCAGCACCAGATGACCCACGGCGAGCACGCAGGCGTTCGACACCACCGCGCGGATGCAGGCACCGGCGTGAGCACCGGCGCCCGGGAACGGCCCGCGTGGGAGCTGTCCGACCTGGCCCTCGCCGCGATGGCCGGCGCGCTCGTGCGTCGCGGCGGGCCTGTGGGCCGGGGCGTGGGCCGCCGCGTCCCTGCGCGGGCTCCAGCCGCCGGCGTTCGACTCGGCGGGGTCGCCGGGCTGCTCGCCCACCCCGGCGACCCGTCCGCCGCGTGGGGCACCCCGATGCCGGGACCGGTCCTCTACTGGACGGCGACCGGCGCTGGTGCTGGTCGCCGGCGCGGCGCGTGGCGCGGCTCGGTCTGGTGGGCGTGGCGGCGGCACGGCGCGCGCACGGGCGCGCGATCCGCGCGACCTGCCCGGGATCGCCAGCCGCGCCGAGATCCGCGCCGCCGCCGGGTCCCGCGCGGTCGCCCGCCGCGCCCGGCACACCCGCCCCTCGCTGCAGCGGCCGGCCCCCGGACAGGTCGGGCACCGGCTCGGCCGGGCCCGCGGCGTCGAGGTGTGGGCGTCGGTGGAGGACTCGATGCTGCTGCTCGGCCCGCCCCGCTCCGGCAAGGGCCTGCACGTGGTCATCCCGATGATCCTCGACGCCCCCGGCGCCGTCGTGGCCACCTCGACCCGCCCCGACAACCTCGCCGTCACCCTCCGCGCCCGGCGAGCGGCGTCGGGCCCGGTGGCGGTGTTCGACCCGCAGCAGCTCGCCGCCGGCGTGCCCGGCGGGCTGCGCTGGTCCCCGGTCCGCGGCTGCGAACTGCCGCAGACCGCGATGATCCGCGCCCGCGGCCTGGCCGCCGGCATCGGCATGACCCGCGGCGTCGAGGGCGGCGACTTCTGGGCCGGGCAGACCGAGTCCGTCCTGCGCGGCCTGCTGCACGCCGCCGCGATCGACGGCCGCGGCGCCGCCGACCTGTACCGGTGGTCCCTGGACCCCGTCGGCTGCGCCGACGCGGTCACCATCCTCGACCGCTCCGGCGCCGCGCCCGGCTGGGACGAGGCCCTCGACCAGGCCGTCCACGCCGACCCCCGCACCCGCGACTCCATCTGGCTCGGCGTCCGCCAGGCCCTCTCCTCGCTGGCCGACCCCCGCGTCCTCGACGCGGTCACCCCCCGCCCCGGCGAGGCGTTCGACCCGGCCGCGTTCCTGACCGAGCGGGGCACGCTGTACGTGCTCGGCACCTCCTCCGGCGCCGGCGCTGCCGCCGCGCTCGTCGCCGCCCTGGTCGAGGACATGGTCGAGACCGCCCGGCGCATCGCCGCCGCCTCCCCGGGCGCGCGGCTGGACCCGCCGCTGCTCCTCGCCCTGGACGAGATCGGCAACCTCGCCCCGCTGCCCTCCCTGCCCGCCCTCATGACCGAGGGCGGCGGCACCGGGCATCACCACCCTGACCGTCCTGCAGTCGCTGTCCCAGGCCCGCGACCGGTGGGGCGAGCAGGCCGCCAACACCATCTGGGACGCCGCCATCGCCAAGATCATCCTCGGCGGCGGCAGCAACGCCCGCGACCTCGCCGACCTCGCCGCCCTCATCGGCGAACGCGACGAGGACGTCCACAGCACCTCCCGCGACTCCCGCGGCGGACGCACCACGTCGTGGAACACCCGACGCGTCCCGGTGATGGACAGCTCGCGGCTGCGGACCCTGCCGTTCGGCACCGGGGTGCTGCTGCTGCGCTCCGCGCCGCCGATCGTGCTCGACCTGCAGCCCTGGACCGCCCGCCGCGACGCCGATGGGCTCATCGACGACCGTGCGGGTCTTGAGGTTCAGTTGCGAGGTGCCCAGGGCACTCCCTGAATCTGTGCCGCGCTCCGGCGATCCACGACCGGCCACCCTCGACATGCTTGAGGGTGGCCGTGCACTGCGTCATACGCGGCGGTGTGACGCAGGTCCGAGGAAAGTCATTCACGGCAGAAGCGGACCTCATGCGCGGCACTGCCTGAAGTTGACGACGACCGCCGCGTCGGCCATGGCGCTCAGCGCCAGGCGCAGCAAACGTCAGTCCAGATCTTGGTCCAGTTGGGCTCTCTCGTCTTCGCGGACGGCGTCCCGTTCGTACGACTCTGAGATGGCGCGCAGGATCCGTGCAGTTCGGGGCCACTGCACCTGGACACCCAGACTCCATTGCTTGTACTGCTCAGCCAGCGTTCTCTCTCGGCTGCCGCCGTCGTAGACACCACGCCAGGTCACACCGCGGCTGTTCAGTCGGCCGGTGATTGCGCCGTTCTCTAGGTTGCGACTCCCGATCGACTCGATGAGATCTCGGACTGGAACTGGTGGCCAGATTCCGTCGGCTTCGACCGGCGCGTGGGCAAACGCTTGGCCAATCAGTTCGTCGCCGATGTCCGCTCGGTCGAGGTCGGATAGTTGCAGACGAGCCTGCTTGACCCACGCCTGCATCGCGGCTTCGATCAAGTGTGCCGTCCTCCTGTCGCCCCGGGAAGCCGTGCCAACCGCGAAGGACCCACCAAGCGTGCTCAGCTAGCGGATCCGCGCTCTTGCTCTGACGGCGGGGCTCGTTTGCGCCCCGGAACGTGCGGCGAACAAGATCAACGAACAGGGTAGGGTCCGAAGCAAGCGCCTGGTTCAGGGCGCGTGGCTCGCGATTGTGCTCCAGGAGCCTGAAATAGCCAAACTCCAGAGATGCCAGGTCGGCGACCGGCACGTCGGCCGCAGCCAAGTAGTCCAACAATGTCCCGACGTAGTGGCCAGTCATCTGCGAGATACCCGCCCTACCCGGCTCCTGTGTGATCGCCGCGCGCAAGACAGACAGGACCAGCGTGGCGCTCGGGAGGTGCGTCTTCTGGTCTGCTGTCGGGTTGAAGATGCCGTGACTTGCTACCGCAATCGCTGACCAAGCTCGTGCCCGCTCAAGAAGCAACTCAATCGCTATGGTGAGATCTTCATGGGGAACGACCTCGAAAGGCGCCTCGGACCAGAAGAGAGCCTCAGCGTCGGGATACTCGTGGAGCACCTCCCAGAACATGCTCGCCGTCGGGACGTTGAGCACGAACTGTGTGTGGCCCTCGCTCCCCACGTCCGCCCGCTCGAGGGCACGCCTTAGGTCCGCTGGCCCATACGCCGCGAGGTGGCTACGAACCCACGTTGCGGCGGCTTGCCGGAGCGCCGCGTTCTCCGATGCCAGCCACTCCAGCATGATGTCGAGCGCGTCGACCGCGTCGTAGGTTGAAAGCAGCCCAACCGACCTGCGTCGGAGCCTCAGCCCGGGCCGCTACTGCGGCGAGTTGTTCCCAGCCGTCGGGCCGGGCAAGCAGCACATCAAGGGCTTCGCGCCGCTTGGCTTCGAGCTCTGTCGAGTAGTCGCCGTAGTCGGTCAGGTCTGCATCGGACAGCTCCGGGTGCCAATTGAAGAGATATGCGAACCGGCGCAGGTCGTCAGCAGGCTGGAGAAGTTCCGCCAGGCTGCTTAAGCGGGTGCGTCGCTCCGCGGGCATCGCCCAGTCCGCGGTCTGGAAACGTTCGTGCCGAGCGGCGACTTCTCGGACCTGTTCAAACAGGGCAAGTCGACCGTCTTCATCCAAGTCACCGCGCCCTACTTCCGCTTCGAGGAACTCGATGATGCGATTCGCTTCGTCTGGGCCAACTGTGGAGAGCGCTTCGACAAGCCATGGCAGGGCAGTGCTATCTGCCTTGGCCCACTCGAGCGCTCGGTCGACCAGGCTCGTCGCGAACGCGAACCATTCGCTATTCGGCATCTCGGTCGCTGGTGGGCTTCCACAGTTGATAGCGCGGCTCAGTGGGCGGCGAGACCCAGGCATTGCTGTCGGGCCAGAGCGCCTTGAGCAAAGCCCAACCAGTCGTCTCGCTCACGACCCGGCAGGCGTCGAGCGCTTGGAGTCGGGTCGCAAGATCTGCGCCAGTGTTCCGAATCCATCCGCAAAGGACGGTCGACATGCTCGCGAGGGGATTGTTGCCCGAGTTCTTCGGCAGTTCGTAGCGGCAGAGCTTCGGTCAGGATCTGTGTTGCGCGAACGAGGTGGTTGGGCGACCAGCAGAGCACTTCCAGGGCCCACAAAAGGTGATGCTGTTGACCCGACGGTCCCAGTGCCAGCGGATCGTCAAGGGCCTGGAACATGCGGCCGACGGTCGGCTCGCTGGTTGCAAGGTCGTCTTCCAGCGCCGACAAGGAAGGTGTCTGGGGCGGCCTCGGCAAGCAGCGGAAGCACGTCGGCGATCGCTCCCCAAGTGTGACCCTCGGCGCCGGCAACTGACCTGACGCAGCACGTCGCGCACGACCCGTTCGGCCACTGATGAAGCGTGATTGGTGCCACCGGGGACTGATTCGATCGCTCCCAGCCAGGGCGAGACTGTCGGCGATGCCGCGCCGAAGGTCAGGAGAGTAGGTTACGGCGCTGTCCCGTCAATTGAGCTGCGATCCGCTCGTGTGAAGTGAGGCCCTCATAGGGATTCGGGTCCAGGAGAACGCTGGTTGCGATCTCTGCCCATCGCGATGCGAGATCTGACGAGACGCGGTTGCCGAACTCGAGGAACGCCTCCTCCAAGGAGGTGAATACTAAGACGTTCCGCACGCCCGGATCGCCGGATCGGATCCACGACTGGCGTCGGCGATAGCGCGCTGCAGGGCGGCCGAGGATGTGCCGGCCAATTCGCTCAGGACCTGCAGGTCCTCGGGCAGATCAGTCCAGCGACTGGCCAGCATCAGTGCAGCGAGCGTGTCGGCCAGCGGCGGCTGAGACCACGCGGGCTGCCGCACGCGAGGTGAGCGCGAAAGGCGGCGCGCCAATGCGGGCATGCTCCGACGTGCAAGCACCGCGAGTCGATCTGCCTGACGCCACTCGACGTCACCTGCTCTGAAGGCCTCGGCCGCCTCGCTTCGGCCAACCCGCGGCAGGCGAATGTCAACACTGCGACGGACGGCGGACCCGCTATCGACAATGGACACGACATGCCTACCGCTGGCGAGGGCACGAGTCACATCTGCATTGTCGAAGTCGGGCACCAAGATCCCGGGCCCTGGGAGCGCCGTCATCCGATCCCAGACATCCGCGGAATGAACGATTGTGACGGCGGCGGGCTCGCTGGCAGTGTCGTCGTCGGGCGTGAGCGAGGCATGCAGAAACCCCAAGGCGTCCTCGGCCCACTCGGTCTGGATCGATGTGATCCTCGGCTCCTCACCAAGCAGCGACCGCAGTCGCTGCGCCTCCTTAGCACGCCCGGCGATGAAGAGCTTCAGCGGAAGAGCCGGTTCGGTCCAGCGTGAAGTGCGGCCCCACCATTCTCCAGAGTCAGCGCGTCCCGGGGTCGGAGACCGAGACTCTCCGAGATCCACAGGTGTGCGGCGGGCGCAACCTGAAGCCATGCTTCGAGGTCATCGGCATCGAGGACGAGGACGTCCTTGAAGCGTTGCTCGGCTCGTCGCTCGGCGGCCCACGTGTCCTTGCCTTGCCATCGACGGACCGTCACGAAGACAAAGGTCACGTCTCGTGATGCCTCGCTCTTGCGCGCGGTGTAGTCCTTGGTGGCTTTGCGCTTGGAGTCCTTGTCGGTGCCGAACTCGAACCAAATCTGTCCGGCCGGTAGCAGCTTCGTCCGCCGTTCGAGGGTCGCGACGCCGTCCTTGCCGGCAAGGGCGACGCCGTCCCTTGTCCGAATTGAGATCTGGCCCGCCCCGGGGGTCTCGAACAACAGCCTGCGCACCAACTCTGGAAGCCGATCCTGAGCTTCGCGAGCGTTCGTTTCGGGCCACAGCGCGAGCTGGCTTGCGGTCGCCAGCTCGGGACTGGCCGTTCGTCGTTCGGCAGTAAGACTCACGGCCGGTGCTCCTCGCTGCGCCTTGAGGCGATCCACGTCGCTTGCACGGAATTTGTAGAACGACGTCCCCGGCACCCGCGCGTCTGGGAGCAGTCCCTGCTTGGCGTACGCCCGCACGGTGTTCTCGTGCACGCCAAGCCGATGAGCGGTCTCGCGGACGTTCAGGAACTCAGAGGAAGCACCATTCACACCAACAGCATACCTACATGTAGACTTTGTGTACTTGCTGCCCACGTTGATCGGCGCAGAGAAGCGGAGGAGCGGACATGGATCCGGCGAGCGACGCGATCGACCCGTCGTGGTGGGAGGCCGTGCTGGCGGTGGCGTCGCTCGACGACCCCTATGAGCCACCAGAGCTGTTGTCAACGCATCTCGAGCGGGCGGCTGACGATCCGGCTGTCACGGGGCTTCACGAACTAGTGCTGCAGGTGTTGGCGATGGTGTCGTCGGCGATGTTGAACGCTGAGGACTGGTTGGAGCCGTTCACACCCGCGATGGAAATCGGTGGCAAGCGGACGGTGGTACCGGCGGACTTGGATGCTAACCAGGTGGCGTTGCTGGCGCGTATCGCTCCGCTGGTCGAACGTGATGATCTGCGGGCCCGGGTCGCTGATGTCGCCTGGGTCTACGGGGACCGGTCGGACATCGCAATGTTGGACCGAGCCATCGACGCCTACCGGGCCGCGCCGCTGACGGGCGAGGTGTGGTTCAGCGCGGGGAAGCATGCGTGGGTTCGGGCCTTCGCGCTTGCAGCGCGGCGCGGCACGGACGGCCAGGCCCGGGTGCAGGGAATGTCGGACGCTCTGAAGGCGCAGGTCTTGGCCGGCCAGGTGACAGACAACTTCAGAACAGTGGGGTTCGCGGAAACCTTGCGCCAGGCACGGTCGTGTCGACGCCGCCGGGCGCGCTGAGGTGCGCGAAGCGCTGTTCGCGCTCGCGGCAAAGGCGTCGTCGGTAAACCCTCGCCTGTCACGCCACCTCGAGCGTGAGGCGCCTCGCCATGGCTTGGTGGGTCGGACGCGGCGGCGGCGAACGCGGCTACCGAGCGCGTTGGGCGGACATACATCGCAGAAGCCGATTCCCGCATTCAGACGGACCCGAAGGCGGGCGCGCTGGTCGAGGGTCATTTCCTGGAGAAGGCCATCGCAGTCCTCCGAACAATTCCGCGCTCCTACCGGCTCGAGAACGGACTCGACGAGCTCATTGACGACCTCCGCATTCGGCTGCGTGAGAGCCGGGAGTCGTCGATGGAGCAGATGATGCGTATCCGGTCGGACCCGGTCGATCTGACTGATGCCGTGTCTTATGCACGGTCGCAAGTCTCGGGTCACGCGGACAAGTTCGACGCGCTCGCTGCATTCGCGACGCTCGCACCGCCGCTGGATGAAGCCAGTACGCGCGAGAACGCCGCGAAGATGCTGGAGGGCACCATCAGCCACATCTTCGGATCCTCGACGTTTTCCTCTGACTTCCGGAAGATCGCATCGAGGTCGGGGTCTTCTGGTCAGGCCGATGAGGACGCGGTGTGGGCCGAGATGGTCCGCACGGTGTTCTTTCACTCCCAATTGCTCGGAAAGGGCATCATCCAGCCTGCGCAAGAGGTCCTGACTACTGAGCATCGGTTCAGTCGGCAGTACATGGTGTCGGCTTGTGCGTGGAGTCGCCGACGGTGCCCGAGGGGCACGAGACGTTCGGCCGGGCGACGGGCTGGCGCTCGGTTTGGGCGGCAACTGCGGCGCTGCGGTCTCGGTTCTGGTCCCGCAGTTGGAGCAGGTCGTGCGGGTCATGTTGAAGCGGCACGACGTGCACACGCTGTTCGTCGATGAGCACGGTGTGGAGAGCGAGAAGAGCTTGAACGCGCTCCTCGACATGACCGAGTCCAAGGACATCTTCGGTGCAGGGATGGTCATGGAGATGAAGGCGATGCTGGTGGTCCAAGGCGGTCCGAACCTCCGCAACGACGTCGCGCACGGCCTTCTCGATGACAACTCGGCATGGAGCTACTCGGCGCTCTACATGTGGTGGTTCTGCCTTCGGCTGGTGACGTGGCCGGTCATCGAGATGATGGACCGCGCTCGAAGGCGGGCAGCAGAGTCCGGCGAAGGTCCAGTCGCGAATGGCGGAGCTGACACGGAGCCGTCGGCGCAAGCTACGACCGACATCGCGGCGGGGCCGTTCGCGGAAGTGCAGCACCACGAAGAGTAGGTGGGACTGCCCGAGTTGAGGGGACACCAAAGTGTCAACCAGGGCGGGGCGTCCCCGTCTTCTCCGGTTCAGGTGCACGGCTTTGGGCGCCTGTCGCGCTGCCTGGTTCGACCGCGTCTTTCTGGGCTACTAGATGATCTCTCCAGGATCGCTGTCAGGCCAGACTCGGTCCAGGTGCTCGACGGGACGCTCGCTTCTGGGCTGCCCACCCCTACCCGGGTGTGGCTCTATTCCGGTTTGCGGACCGTCGAGCACCGCTGGTGAGGTGTGGCTCAAGAGGGGACTGCCCTGCTCGTAGTAGCAATGCCCGCCTTGCCGTCCCATCCATACGGCAGAGTGCGGGGTTGAGTATGAACAGAGTCGTCATCGGGGTCGATCCCCACAAGTGGTCGGCAACGATCGAGGTCGTCGATCAGCGAGAGCACCTCCTGGGTTCGGGCAGGTTCACCACCGACAAGGCCTGCTTCGCGGCGATGCGGAAGTACACCGACCAGTGGGGGCGGTCGAGGGCAGCCTCGGCGTGGGCCGCCCGCTGGCGCAGCGCCTGTTGGAGGCCGGCGAGCAGGTGGTCGATGTCCCGGCCAAGCTCGCGGCCCCCCCGGCCCCCGGCCGGCCCCCCGGGCCCGTTTGCTCGACACCGGGCACGGCCGCAAGACCGACGCGCACGACGCGCATTCGGTGGCGGTGGCTGCCGTCCGCGCGAAGGACCTGCGCTTCACTGTGCTCGCCCCCGACGGCCAGCTCGAGGCACTGAGGATGCTGGTCGACCACCGCGACCAGCTGACCGCTCAGCGGGTGGCGACCGTCAATCGGCTGCACCGCCTGCTCGCCGAACTCACGCCCGGGCGGGCGAAGCAGGACATCACCGCCCTGCAGGCCAAGGCGATCCTCGCCGGTGTCCGCCCCCGCGACGTGGCCGGCAAGACCCGCCGCCGCATCGCCGCCGACGAGCTGGCGAACCTGATCGCGATCGAGAAGAAGGCCAAAGCACTCACCAGCGAAATCAAGGCCATCGTCCAGGAGCGGGGCTCCCACCTGATGGACCTGCCGGGGGTCGGGCCGGTCGTCGCCGCCCGCGTCCTGGCCGATGTCGGAGACGTCGCCCGCTTCGCCGACCGGAACCGGTTCGCATCCTGGAACGGCACCGCGCCGCTGGACGCCTCCTCCGGCGAGCAGACCCACCACCGGCTGTCCCGGGCCGGGAACCGCCGGATGAACCGGATGCTGCACATCGCCGCGGCCACCCAGATCCGCCTCGACACCGAGGGCAGGGCCTACTACCGACGCAAGCTCGCCGATGGGAAGACACGGATGGAAGCGATGCGGTGCCTCAAGCGCCGGATCTCCGACGCCGTGTACCGACAACTCGTCGCCGACGCCCAACTGCACACCAACGCGGGTCCGGGAGGGCACCGCGGGGCGTCTCAAGAATCCAGCGCGGCCGGCTCGCACCCGCCCACCGGCACTTCGGATCAGCCACGTCCCGGACCCGCGACCACGACGCTACAACCCGCCGCGGCAACCCGGGAGACCTCCCCCACGAGAACCCTCAGCATGGCGGGTTGACAACAGAGGGGAGCCGGAATGACGCGGCGACCACACCGTTCGGGACGCCGTCGTGTGGCGTGCCTGCCCACGCCTACCGGCTCGAGCGCACGACCGGCACTCCCTTGGCTGGGGCACCGTCGGCACGTCACCAGCGCCGCCAAGGCGATCTGCCTGCCGCTGAGGCGCTGGTGCCCGAGGTGTCTCCGAGGCCCGGAGGGGAGCACGCATGAACGCACCACGACTCCGGCCTTCAGGTGCTCCGGGGTTCGTCGCCCGTGCCGGGTCCTTCCCCGCCCGTGGCTACATCGACGTCGCGCCGGGCGCGCGGTGCGTGCGGTGCGCAGCCGGCGCCTCCCTACCAGTACCCGGGGCCATCCCTCCCGCGGCCCGGGCGCCCATGCCCCGATGAGCGCCCCCTACGCCGGGGTCGGGCCGGACATCCCCCGACGGCCCGACCCCGGCACCCCCGCTGTCACGACCGCCCCGCCCGCCGCTCGCGCCCGACGATCTGGACGCCCTCGTCGAGGAGATCCTCGGCAGCAAGCCCCGCCCCGTCGACTGGACCCGCCTCACCGGCGACGCCGCCGCCGAGGCCCTGGCCGTACTGGCCGCCTGGGTCCGTTGGCTGGTCCGCCGCTACGCCATCGACCCCCGGGAGATCCCGCCCTGCTGGGCCGAGCACGGCGAGTTCGTCGAGGAGCTCAGCGCCCTGCACACCGCCCACCGCGCCGCCTACGACCACGACGGGCCGCCCACCGGCCCCGCCGACTGGCACGCCACCCTCGCCAACACCCGGGCCCGGCTCCACCAGGCCGTGTCGCGCACCGGCTGCCGGGCCGGGCTGCACCGCCCCTCCAGCGTCCCCGACTGGGCCGTCTGACCGCCCGAACGTCCGCGGACGCACGCCAGCGACGGGTGCGCACCACGGCGTCTCTCCACGGTGAACCCCTCCACCGTCTGGAGGTGCCCGCCGTGGCCGACACCCGCGACCCCGCCCCGCCGGACCTGCTCGCCCGTGCCCTGGCCTACGCGGCCGCCGGGGTGCCGGTGTTCCCCTGCGCGCCGGGCGGCAAGTCGCCGATCACCGCGCACGGGTTCCACGACGCCACCACCGACCCCGCCCGGATCCGCGCCTGGTGGACCGCGACCCCCGCCGCCAACGTCGCCGCCCCGACCGGGCGGCCCGGGTTCGACGTGCTCGACGTCGACGTCCGCCCCGACGGCAGACGGCTGGGCCGCCCTGCGCCGCGCCCGGGACGCCGGCCTGCTCGACGGGTGGCTGCGCGCGGTGCGCACCCCTTCCGGCGGGCTGCACCTGCACTACCCCGGCACCGGGCAGCGCAACGGCAGCATCCGCGGCCAGCACCTGGACTTCCGCGGCCACGGCGGCTACGTGCTGCTCCCGCCCTCCCAGATCGGTGCTCCCGACCGCGCCCGCGGCTACGAGCTGGCCGCCACCCGGCCCGGGCCGGGCCGGCCGTTGGACTGGGCGGCGATCGGCCGCCTGCTGGCACCGGCCGCCGCACCGCGGCCCGCCCCGGTGCGCCCCACGGCCCCGGGTCTGGATCCGACCCCGCGGCTGGCCGCGCACGTGGCCCGGCAGGTCGAGGGCAACCGGGACAACGCCCTGTTCTGGGCCGCCTGCCGCGCCGTCGAGGCCGGCGCCCGCGACCTGACGCCGCTGCTCGACGCCGCTGTCGCCGCCGGACTGCCGGAGCGGCAGGCCCGCCGCACGATCCGCTCCGCGCAGGACACCGCCGCCCGCACCCCGCAGCCCGCTCAGCCGCAGCCCGCACGATGCCGCCGTCCCCGTCCCAGCCCCCGATCAGGAGCGCGTCATGACCATCGCCACCGCCACCGCCGACGCCCCGCCCGCCCCCCGCATGCTGCTCTCCGTCGCCGAGGTCGCCGCCGAGCTCGGCTGCGGCCGCGACCTGGTCTACGCGCTGCTCGCCTCCGGACGGCTGCCATCGGTCCTCATCGGCGAGCGCCTGCGCCGCATCCGCCGCGAGGACCTGCAGTCGTTCGTGTCCGGGCTGCCGGTCTCAGCGCCCTCCGCCGGCGGCAGGTGAGCGATGGCGCAGCGGCGCGGCCGGTACGGCGACGGCGCCGTCTACCAGATGGCCGACGGCACCTGGCGCGGCTGCGTCGACCTCGGCACGGGACCCCGCGACCGGGCAGGCGCGCTGCGCCGTACGTGCGCGCCCGCACCAAGGGCGAGGCCAACCGCGAAGGTCAGGGCGCTGCGCGAGCAGGTCCGCGGCGGCGAGGTCACCGTCAAGGCCCAGCGGGCAGCATCACCGTGGCCGAATGGCTCGACCAGTGGCTGTCCGGCCCGGCCAAGCTGCGGCTCGGGGAGGACATGCAGCGCCGCTACGCCCAGACTGTCCGCGACCACATCAACCCCACGCTCGGCCGCGATCCCACTCAACCGGCTGACCCCGGAGCAGGTCGAAGCGCTCTACGCCGAACTCGCCACGAAGGGCCTCTCCCCGCGCACCGTGGTCTTCGTGCACCGCGTCCTCGGCCGCGCCATCAAGGTCGCCAACCAGCGCGGCTACGTCGCCCGCAACGTCGTCCGGCTCGTCGAGCTCGAGACGCCGCACGGCCGCAGCGGCGTCGCGCTGCGCGCCGACGAAGCGCGCGCCGTGCTCGCCGCGTCCAGGGACCTGCGCGACCACGCCCGGTGGGTGGTCGCCCTCGGCCTCGGACGCCCGGCAGTCGGAGGCCCTGGGCATGCACTGGGACGACCTCGACCTCGATGAGGGCGTCTGGCGGGTGCGCCGCCAGCTGCGGCGCCGCCCGTGGCAGCCACGGCTGCGCCGCCAGATGCGCCCTGCGGCCTGCCGCCGCACCAATGCCCCCAGCGGCAGCGGCGGCGGGCTGCACCTCAAGACGTCGACCAAGACCGACGCCGGCGACCGGGTGATCCCGCTGCCGCGATTCGTCGTGGAAGCCCTGCGGGCCCACCTGGTCCGAGCAGCAGCGGCAGCGAGCCGCGGCCGGCGAGCTCTGGGCTCCCGCGATCCCTGGGCTGGTGTTCACGACACCACTGGGCACTCCGGTGGACCACCGGAACGACCTCAGGCGGTGGAAGGCCCTGCTCCGCACCGCCGGCGCCCGCGATGTCCGCCTGCACGACGCCCGGCACACCACCATCACGCTCCTGGCCCAGGCCGGCGTGCCCCGCGGCATCATCGCCACGATCGTCGGCCACGACGACCCGGCCTTCACCGAGCGCGTCTACACCCACATCGACCTGGACGCGGCCCGCGTCGCGACCAGGGCGCTGGACGACCTCCTCGGCAGCCCGCATCCTGCTGCCAAGGACGCAGGCGGTGGCAGCCCAACACAGCCGGGAATCGAGCGGGCCGGGTCGTCGGGGCACTGACAAGCTGATGCGCTTGCCGCAGCCGTGGTAGATCTTGAGCCGTTCGGCCGCCGAGCCCGAACAATGACATGCGTCCCGCAAGCACGTCCCCGTCAAGGGCAGACAACGGCACCACGGCGCTGAACTGCCCTCTGGCAACCTCAACGGGGGGACGCGGCACGCCTCATCGTCGGCGACCGGCAGCGGCGCCTGAATGTCCTCCCCTGCCCGGCTCCGCCCCAGGACCGAAGGCGATCTCGCTAGCGGAGCTGACCCGCAAACACCCTGCGCCCGCTCGATCTCGGCCGAGGAGCGGCATCGTGAGCGGGCCTGCGGAACCGGGCTCGTCCAGGCACCGACCATCCTCACAAACGACGCCGCCGCGGCCCAGTCGCGCATCGATTGGCTGCAGTTAGGCTGCAATTGCCCATCACAGCCAGTCCGAGACGCAACCACCCAACAGCCGAAATCCCTTGCAGCACAACGGATTCCGACTACGTGGGCCCCGTCGGATTCGAACCCACAACCTACGGATTAAAAGTCCGCAGCTCTGCCATTGAGCTAGAGGCCCGCACCGCCCCGGAACGGCGGGCGCGCCGAGACCGCTCCAGTGTGCCAGGCGTGGACTGCGATCGACGCTGTCGGGAGCAACCATCCGATCCTCGGCGACGGCGGCGCTAGAGTCGGCTCGTGAGGGGAGTCCTACGCGCGTTCCGTGAGCAAGAGCAGTACGGCAAGGCCCTCCTCCTGCTCGGCATCTTCTACGTGCTCAGCGCCGTCACGGTGCCGGTGATCCAAGAGCTCTCCGGCATCACCTTCGTCCTCATCCTGCTGATGATCACCGCGAACGAGCGCGTGCCCCGCAGACTGCGGCGTACCGCCTTCGCCGCAGCGGGGGTTTCGGCGCTGCTGTCGGTGACCAGGGTCGTCGAACCCACGGACTTCACGATCGCGCTCGACGCGCTGAGCACGACGCTCGTCGTCGTCCTCACCCTGTTCGCCGATCTTGATCCGTCTGTTCACCGTCGGATCGGTGACGGTCTCCACGGTGATGGGCGGGTTCCTCGCCTATGCGCTGATCGGCTTCGCGTCGGCGTACCTGTTCATCGGTATCGACGCCCTGACGACTCAGGACTTCTTCGCCCAGGGCCCCGCCGAGCCCGACGACTTCATCTACTTCTCGATGGTCACGCTGTCCACGGTCGGATTCGGGGACCTGACGGCGGCCACCGACCTCGGCCGGCGGCTGGTCGTGATCGAAGCGTTGACCGGCCAGGTCTTCATCGTCGTGCTGATCTCCCGGCTGATCTCGCTGTGGGGTGCGCCGAGCACCTCCGATCCGCAGGAGTAGCGCCCGCGATGCTCACGTTCGCGTTCGGTGCCATGGGCAGCGGCAAGTCGGCCTACGCGGTGATGACCGCGCAACAGCGGCATCGGCCCCGCGCCCAGGGCCATCCGCAGACCGCCGTGCTGGCAACCACTTGGGACCGCGACGAGCGCGGCGTCGCCTCCCGAACAGGCCTCTGGGCGCCGGCCCTCCGCCTCATCCCGGGCGCCGTGCACGGCGATCAGTTCGGGGATGCGGACACCATCGTCGTCGACGAGGCGCAGTTCCTCACCCCGGCGGATGTCGAGGTCCTGGTCGCGCTGAGCAACGCCGGCCGGGGCATCGTCTGCTTCGGACTGCGCACGGACTTCCGCGGCCGGCTGTTCCCCGGATCGCAGCGCCTGCTCGAACGGGCGGACGTCGTGCGCCAGGTCCCCCTGGAACCGCAATGCACCGCGTGCGACCGGACTGCGGTCATCAACGCACGGTTCGTCGGCGGGCAGCTCGCCGCGACCGGTGCCGTCGTCGCGCTGGGGGATGTGGCGCAACAGGACGCCCATGAGGGGACGACCTACGAGCCGCTGTGCGTGCGGTGCTGGTACTCGGCGGGCCAGCACCCGTCAGGCGGAGTCGAACCCTTCGGGTGACCAATCGGAACGTGCAGCGGCGCAGCCGCGCCCAACCCAGGCGGCCAGCACCTCCGCCGTAGCGGGCACATCGGTGCCGACGGTTCGGCAGGATGGCACCATGAGCACCCAGGAATCGCCCCATGCGGAGCGTCGGGTCGTCGTGGTCGGCGGCGTCGCCGGCGGCATGTCGGCAGCGGCCAGGCTGCGCCGACTCGACGAGTCCGCGCAGATCACGGTCCTGGAGGCCGACGACTACGTCTCCTTCGCCAACTGCGGCCTGCCCTACCACATCTCCGGGGACATCCCGAAGCGCTCCGATCTGCTGCTGCAGACACCGCGCAGCCTCGCCGCGCAGCTGGATATCGACGTGCGGGTCAGCCAGCGGGTCGATGCGATCGACCGGGCGCAGCGGGAGGTGCAGGTCACGGACCTCCCGCTGGGCGAGGAGTACACCCTGCCCTACGACCAGCTCATCCTGGCGCCTGGCGCCTCGCCGATCGTGCCGCCCCTGCCGGGCGTCGACCATCCCCGGATCCTGACGCTGCGCAACATCCCCGACATGGACGCGATCAAAGCCGTGGTCGACGGCGGCGCGCAGTCGGCCGTCGTCGTCGGCGGCGGCTACATCGGGCTGGAGATGGTCGACGCGCTGCACGCCAGGGGGGTGCAGGTGACGCTGGTCGAGGCGCTGCCGCACCTGATGAGCGTGATCGATGCCGAGATGTCCCGCGAGGTGGAGGACCACGTCCGCCGCCACGACATCGATCTGCGCCTGTCGACGACGGCAGCGCGGTTCGAGGACGCCGACGGCCGGGTCCGGGTGCACCTCACCCCGCGGCTGACCGACGCCATCGGCGGCGCGGCCGCCGCGAACGACATCGTGACCGATCTCGTCGTGATGTCCGTGGGCGTGCGTCCGTCCTCCACGCTGGCGTCGCAAGCCGGGCTGGAATGCTCGTCGCGCGGGGCGATCCTGGTCAACGCCCACCAGCAGACCTCCGATCCGGCCATCTACGCCGTCGGCGACGCCGTGCAGGTCACCGACACCGTCCTGGGCACCGCCACGACCATCCCGTTGGCGGGCCCGGCGAACCGGCAGGGCCGCATCGCCGCGGACCACATCGCCGGCCGCGTCGGCAGATCGGCCCGCTACACCACGAGCCAGGGCAGCGGCGTGGTGAAGGTCTTCGAGATGACGGTGGCCATGACCGGTGCCAGCGAGACCGTGCTGCGGGCCAACGACCGGTCCTTCGCCAAGGTCTACCTGCACCCCAACGGCCACGCCGGATACTACCCGGGCACCTCCCCGATGCACATGAAGCTGCTCTACGACCCCGACGACGGTCGGGTGCTCGGGGCGCAGATCGCCGGCTGGGACGGGGTCGACAAGCGGATCGACGTCCTGGCCGTCGCGATCCGAGCCGGCATGACGGTCGAGGACCTCGAAGAGCTGGAACTGGCCTACGCGCCGCCCTACTCCAGCGCCAAGGACCCGGTGAACATGGCCGGCTTCCAGGCGGCCAACGTGCTGCGGGGGGATCTCGAGGTGTGGCAGGCCGACGAGTGGCCCGGCATCCCCGGGGATGCGGTCCTGCTCGATGTCCGCTCGGTGGGCGAGCATGAGCGCTGGAACATCCGCGGCTCGCTGCTCATCCCGCTGCCGCAACTGCGGGAGCGGCTCGGCGAGCTGCCCGGGGACAAGCAGGTGTACGTGTACTGCCGTTCCGGCTTCCGCTCCTACCTCGCCTACCGCATCCTCGTGCAACACGGGTTCCGCGCCAAGACGCTGTCCGGCGGCGAACTCACCTTCCGCAGCGTCCACTCCGACGCAGTGCCCGGCGGGGCTCCGGGCCTGCCGGTCATCGCCTACGCCGAGGAGCAGTTCGCGAGCTGAGGCGCAGGTGCGCCGGCGGCGCGGCAACCCAGCGCGGCACCAGCACGTTCGGCCGCGGCCGCCCGCTGCGGGGACGGCCCCCACCACTGGCCGCGCAGCGGATCCGCAACTGGTGCCCCACCCGCGACGGCGACCGGCCACCGTGCCGCGGCTGAGCATAGACTCACGGCGACGACAGGAGGTTCGATGGTCATCGGGCAGCGGGCGCGGCAATTCCTCGGATCGGTCTTCCGCGCCGAGATCACCACCGTCGAGGCCTCGGGCCTGGCGAACGCCGTGGCGAGCATCGCCGTCTCCTTCGATCGGGGTCTGCTGCCGCGGACGACGCCGCAGCAGGCGGGACTGACCGGCCTGTGGGGGGCGCTCACCTACGGCGTGACCGCGACCATGCAGTCGTTCATCGAGTCGGCGGCACGGCGGGGCGGAGCCGATCGGCTGACGTCCTCCCATGCCCGACGAGCCGTGCTGATGAGCGCAGACGCAGCCGCGCTGACAGCCGGCGTGCTCATCCAGAAGAGCCTGCCCAAACAGCGCGACGAACCGCTGCTGCGCGCCGGAGGCCGTGCGGCAGGCTGGCGCCTGACGCTGGCAGGCACCTCGGGGCTCCTCGCGCTGGGGGTGGACGGGGTCCTCGACACGATCACCAAGCGCCATGAGGAGCAGACCGTGAACGCGGCGGCGGCCGCCCTCGCGGGCAGTTTCGTCGCCGGCGGGATGTATCTGTGGCGGACCCGGCGCCTCATCGACGCGGGCGTCGATCAGGACGAGTTCGGCCAGGACGTGGCCGACAACGTCGGGGTGCAGCCGATCCGAGCTGCGGCGATCGGCGTCGGCGTCACCAGCGGGTTGCTCGTGCTCTCGCAAGCGGAGCGCCTGGCCGCCCACGGCGTGGGCAGGGTCGTCGGGTTCCTGGCCCCGGCCGCTGCGCCGTACTCCGTCGCGATCGGCCATGCCGTGACGCTCGGCGGGCTCGCCTTCGGCGTTTCCGAGGCGCTCGGCGTGATCTACCGCACGACCGAATCGGCCGGCGAAGCTATCGAGAAGGCCTACGGCAACCGGCCAAGCTCGCCCTACGTCAGCGGTGGCAGCCGCAGCGACGAGGACTGGAGCACGTTCGGCCGCGAAGGCCGGCGCTACGTGAACATGGCCCTGAGCGCTTCGGACATCGAGGCGGTCATCGGGCGGCCGGCCATTGATCCCATCCGCGCCTACGTCGGGCTGGGCACCGATGTCAGCCCGAACCGGCGGGCGGCGCGCGGCATGCACGAGCTCGATGTGCTGGGCGCCTTCGACCGGGAGTACATCGCCGTCTTCTTCCCCACCGGCACCGGCTACGTCAACTATGTCGCGCTGGAGTCCCTGGAGTACTTCACCGCCGGCGACGTTGCCTCGATCGCCATCCAGTACTCGGTTCGACCGTCGTTCCTCTCCCTCGGCGAGGTCGGGACGGCGCGCGAGTCGAACCTGCTGCTGCTGAACCGGCTCGCGGAGCGGCTCTCCGCGATCCCCGCCGAGCGGCGGCCCAAGCTGCTGCTGTTCGGCGAGAGCCTAGGCAGCCTAGGCGGACAGGATGTGCTCAACCCGGAGGGCACCGACGACCTGGACCACCTCGGGATCCACCGCGCGCTGTTCATCGGCACCCCCTTCTCCAGCAAGTGGCGCCAGCGCTGGCACGCCGCGCCGCAGCGGGTCGACCCGCAGGGGATTGTCGCCGAGGTGCAGGGCATCGAGGAGTGGCGGGCCCTGTCCGCCGATCGCCGGGATCGGACCCAGGTCGTGCTCCTCACCCACAACAACGATCCCATCCCCAAGTTCGGCGGGCCCCTGCTGATCCAAGAGCCGGACTGGATGGGGCCGTCGGACGAACGTCCCCCGGGCGTGCCGCGAGAGACGATGTTCATGCCGGGAGCGACCTTCCTCGCCACGGCGGTGGACCTGCTCAACGCCGACAACGTGACTCCGGGCACGTTCGAGGCCTACGCCCACGACTACCGGGCCGACCTTGCCGAAATGGTGCGCGCGACGTACGGCCTCGACGTCCCCGACGACGAGCTTGCCGCGGTGGAGGCTGCGCTGCGCCGGCGCGAGGCGCACTGGGCCGAGCGCCGGCTGCTCAGCGACACGCTGAGCCAGGCGGAGGACCAGATCCGCAGCACGATCGAGGGATGGGGACTGGATTCCTCGTCGGTGCCGCGCTTCGTGGAGCCGGTCCGCAACGCTGCTCCGGATCCCTACGCCGTCCCGCAGGAGCCGGAGAGCGAGCAGGCTTGACACCCGTTCCAGCGCGCGACGCTCGGTCGCAGCGCCGACGAGCGGCCCGCGCAGCCCGCCGGCCGGGTCCGCCGCGGCCGGTCCGTGCCTGCCCTCTGGAGGCGCTCACACCTCCCGCGGCGCACCTCGGACCGCGTGCCGCAGCGACAGGCGTCGCGCCAGTGTGGAGTCGGCGAACAGTTGCAGGAAGTGCCACACGACGCAGGTGATGGTGGCCACAGCGGCCACTGCGGCGATCTGCGGGACCTGGTCGCCGGCGATCGCCAGGATCGTCAGGGCCAGCGGAAGGGTCTTCTGCGAGGCGACGAACAGGACCGGCATCGCGTGCTGCACCGGCATGCGGGCGCTCGCGGCTCGTGCCGCCGCCAGGAGTGCGCCGTGGCCCACCGCCGCCGCCACCACCATCGCCAGCAGGAGGATCAGCGGCATCGTCTTCGCGGCATCGGCATTGCCGGCGATGGTCACCCAGACGACAGCCAGCACCGCCAGCGACGGGACGGCGCCCAGCCAGTGGGGCGGATTCGACCAGAGGAGCTTGCGGACCGTGTAGCCCACGACGGTCGGGACCAGGACCGTCAGCACGACCTGGGTGAGGATGGGCCAGGAGTCCAGCCCCACATCGGCGGCCAGCATCAGCGACAGCGCCACCGGTGCCGTGAAGCTGCCGACCAGCACGGTCACGATCGTCAGCATGAGGGCCCACAACCGGTCGCCCCCGGCATTGATGGCGATCACGGCCGCGCTGGAGAGCGTCGTGGGCACCGAGGCCATCAGCGCGATCCCGACAGCCAGGCCCAGCGGCAGGTCCAGCAGGCGCAGCGCGGCCCAGCCGAGCAACGGGGCCAGCACCAGGTTGATCGCCAGGACCGCCGCAGCGGCGCGGAGCAGCGCCGAATCGCGCGCACCGGCGAGTCGGGTCTGCAGACCGATCACGAGGAAGATCGCGATCACGCACCAGTCGCTGAAGGATGTCGGGCCCAGCGCGAGGCCCCCCACTGCCGTGCCGATGCCCGGGAGGGCCAGGCCGAAGGCGATGACCACGGGCAGCCCGACCGGCAGGAGCAGCCGGTTGAGCTGCGCAGGGAACATCACCGAGCCATTGTGCTGCTCGCCGCACTGCGCCGCACGGGTTTCGGCGGCTCGCGGACGGTCCTGCGGCCACGGCCTACGATGCCCGCAGAGGGAGGTCGCCCGTGACCGAGGAACCGGAAACGCCATCGGCGAACCGGCGCTCCATCGACCCCGAGCAGCGCCAGCCCGGTGACGCGGCCCCGGGATCAGGCCGAGGGGCCGGGGAGGGGCACCGGCAGGGTCCCGTCCGACAGGCCGCCGACGCCCCGACCGGCTCCGACGGTCCCCGCCCCGTGCCGTTCGAGTCGGCAGCAACCGCGGGGCCGGCCCCGCCGCGGACCGACGGGACCGGCCAGCAGGATCCCGCCGGGCAGCCGGAGCACCCCGGTGGTGGCCCGGACCGACCCGGCGAGCCGGACCACCCGGGGTCCAGGACGGACGAGACCGACGGGGGCGCCGCCGCCGAAGGCCAGGGCGCCGCAGCACAGCCGGCGCACCCCGGTGGCGCGGCCGATCCGGACACCGGGGAGATCCTCAGCGCCAGCGGGTTCGGCGCCACCGAGGCTCTGGCGCCGGCCCCGGGGCCCGCAGCGACCGCGCCGAGCTTCGGCAAGGAGCCGATGTGGGCCGACGCCTCCCGCAACTACGACCCCGGGCCGCTGCCCTTGGAGCACCAAGGGGCCACTCGCATCATCGAGACCGGCGTGCTGACCTTCGCCCGCCGGATGGACCGGCTGCAGTCGCGGATCGCCCCGATCGCGTTCGCCTACGCCGTGTTCAAGAAGTACGCCGACGACAAGGGCAGCCGGTTGGCGGCGCTCTTGGCCTACTACACCTTCCTCAGTATCTTCCCGCTCCTCATCGCCGGCGTCGCCCTGCTCAACCGAATCCTGCGCAACTCCCCCGATGTCGTGAACCAGGTGGTCGAGGAGCTCGTCCCCGAAGACTTCCAGGACCAGATCTTGGCGTCCTACGAGGCCCTGCCGACCAGCGGGGCGACGCTCTGGGTCGCGGTGATCGGCCTGCTCCTGGCCGGCACGGCAGGCGCGTTCGCCCTCTACGGAGCCCTGAACCAGATCTTCGCCGTGCCCTACCGCTACCGCTACGGGTTCGGTCCGCGGTACCTGCGGGTCCTCGTGGTGCTCTTCATCATGGCGTTCGCCGTGCTCATCACCGCGATCGGCGCCGGATACGCCGGGGCCTGGTCGTCCATCCCCGGGGTCAATCGCATCTCGGTCGCCGTGCTGACCACCCTGGTCTTCGGAGGGTCGCTGTACGGCGCAGCCAAGATTCTGTGCCGCCGGCAGCTGCGGGCTCACGAACTGCTGCTCGGGGCCATGCTCGGCGGAGCCATCGTGACCGCGGTCGTCAGCCTCGGATCCCTGCTGGTGGCCACGTTCGTGGCCACCAGCACTCCCGTCTACGGGGCCTTCGCCACGGTGATCGGCATCATCTCGGTCCTCCTGCTGACGTCGAACGGGATCATCATCAGTCTGGAGATCTCCGTGGTGCGCGCCTGGCAGTTGTGGCCCAGGGGCCTCGACATCCACCTGCTGTTCCCGGCCGATGACCGGGCCTACGTGCTGCTGTCCCTCATGGACGAGCGGATGCCCAGCCAGCGCAACGACGTCCGCTTCGACGCGACCGGGCACTTCGACCCGCGCCGCCCGCCGTTCGACACCCTGAACCACCGCCAGCCAGGCGTCCCGCGCACGCCCTACGACCCGCACTAGCCTCCCGCCGCGCCGCAGTGCGCGACCAGGCCGCCGCATGGCTCGCGCAACTCGCGCCGAGGCGCATCGGCAGCCGCGCCGCCTACTCCCCGAACTCGGCGACCTCGTAGGTGTAGGCGCGCATCCCGCTCGGCCAGGTCCCCGGCTGCAGGCCCGCCTTGCGCCACAGCGAGGCCACGAACAGCCCCGGCGTCGACAACTCCTGCCACACCGATGGCAGGTAGGTCGCCCGATACCCCCCGGCGCAGATGTAGAGCCCCTTGCCACGTGTGACGCGGGCGACCAAGTCCTCGTAGCCGGTCACGGGGAAGGCCTCCAAGGGACCGAGGACGGAGACCCCGATCCGCAGGTCGGCCGCCTGGTCGGCGGTGACCGGCGAGAACCGGTGGTCGTGGAACGCTGCATCGATCGCGTGCGCCGCTACATCGACGCCGAGCGGGCGGTAGGCCTCCAGGCTGCCCACGCAGCCGAGCAGCTCGCCGGTGGACGCAGAGCGCAGGGTGACGAAGGCGGCACCCGTCTCGCGCAGATCCGCGTCGAGCGTCAACGGGCTGGGAATGGACTGCCGACCCGTGCGCAGCGCCTGCTCGATGGTGCGCCGCGCCAGCGCCACGATGCGCTGTTCGCGGTCGCTGGCCCCGGCGGAATCGCCGAAGTGGCCTGCCGCGGCGCGGTGGCTCGCCCTTCCCTGGGCGGGCACGACGGCCCCGGAGCGCGCGGCGGCGGCATCCTCGGGGGCTTCGGGTGCGGCGATCCGGAACGCGCCGTAGCCGACCACCCGGTCGCGGGGGCCCGCGGTGTCCCCGCTGGAGCGCAGGTCGAGCTGCTCCACAGCCAGTCCCCTCTCGCGCGCGAACTGCAGGGCTCCCCTCAGGGCGTAGGCCCCGCAGGCATCCTCGTCGTCGATGGCGTCGGCTGCCTGCGCGGAGATGGCGCGCGCAGTCCGACCGTCCCGGGCGGCTGCCTGGTCGTACGGCTGGTAGTGCGACAGGTCGGTGGAAACGATCAGGACCGTGCCATCGGCATCGTCGGTCAGCGCCGCACCGAGCACTTCGGCGACGACAGCCTGCGGAGCATGGCCGACCACCAACGGCACCAGCGACCAGCCCTCGGCCAGGACGCGCTGCAGGAACGGCAGCTGCACCTCCAGGCAGTGCTCGCGACTGTGCGGCCGGTCGTCCACGACCACCGCGCCCGGGAAGTCCTCGGCGAGCCTTCGCACTTCGTCGGCGTCGACGGGAACCTCGCCCAGCGGTGTGCGCCAGGCGGTCGCACCGGTGGCCGCCATCGCGGGCAGCGGCACGAAGTGCGACGGGCCGATGAGCACGACGCGACCCACCCGGCGCGGCAGCAGCCGGTAGGCGCTCGCGGCGACGGGGCCGGAGTAGATGTGGCCGGCGTGCGGCACGATGACTCCCGTCATGGCGGTCGGCTCCCGGGGACCCGCATCGCGGAGCATGGTGTCGACCTGCGCCGCCAGCGCCGCGGGATCGCCCTCGTAGAACATCCCGGCGACAGCCGGGCGGCGGACCACGCGGTTGCCCGACCGCAGCCCCCTCATGACGTCACCGCCTGCAGGGTCACCGGCTGGCGCCGGCGGCCCCAGGTCCCGGCAGGGCCGTCGAACACTCCCGCGATGCGGCTGCCGCAGGAGGAGCAGTGGCCGGTGTCGTCGAGCCGGTAGGCGACCATCTCGTACCAGTTGCGCACGATGACATCGCTGCCGCACCGCGGGCAGACCGTGGTGTCGCCGCTGGGATCCACGACATTGCCGGTGTAGGCGAAATGGATGCCGTTGTCCAGCGCGATCTGGCGAGCGCGCCGCAGCGAGGCCGCCGGCGTGGGCGGCACGTCCAGCATCTTGAAGTCCGGGTGGAACGCGCTGAAGTGCATGGGGACATCGGGGCCGAGTTCGGCCGCGACCCACTTGGTCATCGCGTCGAGTTCCTCGTCGGAGTCGTTCTGGCCGGGGATCACCAGCGTCGTCAGCTCGACCCAGACCTCCGTCTGGTGCACGAGCCAGGAAATCGTGTCGAGGACGGCGCGCAGCGACCCGCCGCAGAGCCGGTGGTAGTACTCCTCGGTGAACCCCTTGAGGTCGACGTTGGCGGCATCGATGTGGGCGAACATCTCCTCGCGCGGCCCGGGATCGATATAGCCGGCCGTCACAGCAACGCTCTTGATGCCTTCTGCCCGGCAGGCCGTCGCGGTGTCGGCGGCGTACTCCAGGAAGATGACCGGGTCGTTGTACGTGTAGGCCACCGACCGGCACCCCAGACGCTTGGCGGCCGCCGCGATGCTCTCCGGCAGCGCGGCGCTGGCCAGGGTGTCGATATCGCGCGACTTGCTGATGTCCCAGTTCTGGCAGAACCGGCACGTGAGGTTGCATCCGGCGGTGCCGAAGGACAGCACAGGCGTTCCGGGCAGGAAGTGGTTCAGGGGCTTCTTCTCGATCGGGTCGATGCAGTACCCGCTGGAGCGGCCGTACGTGGTGGAGACGATCCGGTCGCCATCGCGGGCCCGCACGAAGCACAGTCCGCGCTGGCCGTCGTGCAGCCGGCAGTGTCGCGGGCAGACGTCGCACTGGACCCGCCCGTCCTCGATCTCGTGGAACCAGCGCGTCGGCACGCATGCGGCACCGAACCGGTCGCTGGTGTAGAGCAGATCCTCATAGGACCGCAGCGGAGCGTTCGACATGTCGGCCTCCCGGGGGTTGTGCCTCCCGTCACACCCATTCTCACGCCGGAGGTAGGGGCCGAAGGTCCCGCGCGGCCGGTGCCCGGTCGGCTGCCGCGCGCGAGGCGGGCGGTGCCGGTCGGCTGCCGCGCGCGAGGCGGGCGATGCGATCGGCTCGCCGACGCGCGAGGCGGGCGGTGCGATCGGAAAGCAATCCCCGACGCGCGAGGTATTCGGCAGAGCACGGCCTCACGCCGGCACGGAGCAGAGGCGCCCAGGGCCGGCAGCGGAATCGCCGCCGGCAACCTCGGGTTCCGGCTCGCCGAGGCGGTCCGACAGCAGCTGCGGACCAGCGCTCCTGCCGAGCCGACAGCATCCCGCGGATCGCCGGGCGATCTGGCTGAACCCTGGAGGATCTGGCCGCCGCAGGCCCCGCCGGCTGCTGCGCATGGGCAGGGGCCCAGCCTCCGAGTGCTCGGCGCCCCGATCGGCCAGCCGCCGCAGCCGCGGGCCTACACGTTGCGCCGGTACTGCCCGCCCACCTCGAAGAACGCCTCCGTGATCTGCCCCAGCGAGCAGACGCGCACCGCATCCATGAGCACGCCGAAGGTGTTGCCCCCCGACGCGGCGACCTCGCGCAACCGGGCCAGCGCTGCCGGCGCCTCGGCCGCATGCTCGGCGTGGAACGCCTCCAGTCGCCGCAGCTGGGACTGCTTCTCGCCCTCGGTGGCCCGCATGAGCTCGACCTCGATCGGCGTCGCCTCTCCGGCCGGAGGCAGGAACGTGTTGACCCCGACGATCGGAAGGGACCCATCGTGCTTGCGCTGCTCGTATCGCAGGGATTCGTCCTGGATCCGTCCGCGCTGGTAGCCGGTCTCCATCGCGCCGAGGACGCCGCCGCGCTCGGTGAGCCGGTCGAACTCGGTGAGCACCGCCTGCTCTACCAGGTCGGTGAGCTCGTCGATGATGAACGATCCCTGCAGCGGGTTCTCGTTCATCGCCAGGCCCCACTCGTTGGTGATGATCAGCTGGATCGCCATGGCCCGTCGGACCGACTCCGGCGTCGGTGTCGTGACGGCCTCGTCGTAGGCGTTGGTGTGCAGCGAGTTGCAGTTGTCGTACAGCGCGATGAGGGCCTGCAGCGTGGTCCGGATGTCGTTGAACTGCATCTCCTGCGCGTGCAGGGAGCGACCGGAGGTCTGCACGTGGTACTTCAGCTTCTGCGAGCGCAGGCCCGCCCCGTACTTCTCCCGCATCGCCACCGCCCAGACCCGGCGGGCGACCCGTCCGATCACCGAGTACTCGGCATCCATGCCGTTGGAGAAGAAGAACGACAGGTTCGGCGCGAAGTCGTCGATGTCCATCCCCCGGGCCAGGTAGGCCTCGACGTAGGTGAAGGCGTTGGCCAGCGTGAAGGCCAGTTGCGAGATGGGATTCGCCCCGGCCTCGGCAATGTGGTAGCCGGAGATGGAGACGGAGTAGAAGTTGCGCACCTCGTGCTCGATGAACCACTGCTGCATGTCGGCCATGCAGCGCAGCGAGAACTCGGTGGAGAACAGGCACGTGTTCTGGCCCTGATCCTCCTTGAGGATGTCCGCCTGGACCGTGCCCCGGACCGTCCTCAGGGCATGGGCCCGGACCTCCTCCGCGTCGGCCGGATCGGCCTCGGCCAACTGCTGGTCCAGGACGGTGGTGAGGAACATCGCCAGGATCGCCGGGGCCGGTCCGTTGATCGTCATCGACACCGATGTCGTCGGGGCGCACAGGTCGAACCCGGCGTAGAGGGCCTTCATGTCGTCCAGCGTCGCCACCGAGACCCCGGAGGTCCCGATCTTGCCGTAGACGTCCGGCCGCGGCGCCGGGTCGCTGCCGTAGAGGGTCACCGAGTCGAACGCGGTGGACAGGCGGGTGGCCTTCGCCGCCTCGGCCAGCAGATGGAAGCGGCGGTTGGTGCGCGCCGGATCGCCCTCGCCGGCGAACATGCGAGCCGGATCCTCCTCGGTCCGCTTGAACGGGAAGACCCCGGCGGTGAAGGGGAATCGGCCCGGCAGGTTCTCCCGCCGCAGCCAGGAGGCGAGGTCGGCGCGGGAGCGGAAGCGCGGCAGCGCGACCCGCGGCACCCGCAGATCCGACAACGTCCGGCGCGCGAGCGGCGTGACGGTCTCCCGGCCGCCGCGCACCGTGAGCAGCTCGTCGGCGGCGTAGTCGGCCACGACCGACGGCCAGCGCTCCAGCTCGCCGAGGAGGTCGGCCGGGATCGCCGCGCGCTGCTGGTCCAGTTCGGCGGCGACGACGGCGGCGGCCTGCGGCACGAGGTCCGCGGCGGTCTGCAGCGCGTCGGCTCGCGCCACCGCGTCGGCCGCCCGATCCGTCGTCGCGTGGTAGCCGCGCACCGCCTCGGCGACCTCGGCGAGGTAGCGCACGCGGCTGGCGGGCAGGGTCCCGATGATGTTGGTGGACACCTTGGTCGCCACGGTCGGCAGCAGGCCCGGCGAGACCGGCAGCCCGAACTCGCCGAGCGCCGCGCGCAGGTGCTGGTACAGCGCGGTCACGCCGTCGTCGTTGAACCGCGCGGCACTGGTGCCGAAGACGGGCATGTCCTGCCAGTCGGCGCCGAACGCGCCGCGGTTGCGCACCAGCTGCCGGGCCACGTCGCGCCGCGCGTCCTGCGCGCCGCGCCGCTCGAACTTGTTGATGGCGACGGTGTCGGCGAAGTCGAGCATGTCGATCTTCTCCAGCTGCGAGGCCGCGCCGTACTCCGGCGTCATCACGTACAGCGAGGAATCCACGCGATCCACCAGGCCGGAGTCGCCCTGGCCGATGCCCGGCGTCTCCACGATGATCAGGTCGTACCCGGCCAGCCGGCAGGCCGCGATGAGCTGCTCGAGCTGCTCGGGCACCTCCCGCGACCGGCGGGTGGCCAGCGAGCGGAAGAACACCTGCGGGCCGTCCAGGGTGTTCATGCGAATCCGGTCGCCCAGCAGCGCCCCGCCGCCGCGGCGCCGGGTGGGATCGATGGCCAGGACCGCGATCCGGATCTTGTCGTCGTAGTCGGTGCGGAAGCGGCGCACGAGCTCGTCGGTGAGCGAGGACTTCCCGGATCCGCCGGTGCCGGTGATCCCGAGGACCGCTGACGCGCCGCCCGATCTCGGGACGGGGGTCTGCTGGGCGCCCTCGTGGATGATCGTCAGCGCCCGGGCCAGGGCCGCCTCGTCCCCGGCCGCCACCGCTGCGAAGTCTGCTGCGGCGCCCCGCGTCGGGTCGGTGTCGCAGGCCGCGATCATCTGGTTGATCATGCCGGGCAGTCCGAGCCGCTGGCCGTCCTGCGGGCTGAAGATCGTGACACCGCGTTCGGCGAGCAGGGCCATCTCCGCCGGCACGATCACCCCGCCGCCGCCGCCGTAGATCCGCACGTCGTCGGCGCCGGCCGCATCCAGCGACTCCCGCAGGTAGCTGAAGTACTCGACGTGGCCGCCCTGGTAGGACGACACCGCGACGCCCTGCGCATCCTCCTGGACCGCGGCCCGCACGACCTCGGCGACCGAACGGTTGTGGCCGAGGTGAATCACCTCGGCTCCCTGCGACTGCAGGATCCTGCGCATGATGTTGATGGCGGCGTCGTGGCCGTCGAACAGGCTCGCGGCGGTGACGAAGCGGACCGGGTACCGCGGCACGTGCAGCGTCATGGGCTCAGGGTACGGTCGCGCGCCCCGGACCACGGCGAGGGCTGCGGCGCGGCCGGTCCGCCGGGCACCTGCGGGCACCGAGCCGTTGCCGGTCCCGAGCGCTATCGGGCCGAACCGGCGACGCAGGCGGCACGAGTCGAGCCGCTCCGCGACCGGCTCCCCGGCCAGCGTCGCCGGACTCCCGCAGGCCCGGGACGTCCACCTCAGGACCACGGGCAGGGCGCCTCGCGCGCCGCCCGCTCAGGTCGGGGTGCCGGCAATGGCTGCCACGGCCAGGATGGACGCACCGATGCTGATCGCCCGCTCGTCGACCCGGAACGACGCGTGGTGCAGCTCGGAGCGATGCTCCCACTGCGGGTCGTGCGTCCCGAGCCGCAGGTAGGAGCCGGGCACCTCGCGGGTGAACCACCCGAAGGAATCCCCGCCCCACGACTGCTCGGCCGGGCGCAGCCCATCGGCGCCCAGCACCGCGGTCACCGCGCCGGCCAGCGTCTCGGTCGCACCCCGGTCGTTGTCCACCGGCGCCACGCCGCGGACGTAGCGCAGCGACCAGGACGCGCCCGACGGTCCCAGCAGCTCCTCCAGAGCCTCGTTGAGCGCCTCGGGCATGAGGTCCCAGGCGGCCAGCGACGGGGTGCGGAGCGACCCTCGCAGCACTCCGGTGTTCGGGATGACGTTGGGCGCATCGCCGGCGCCGACGAAGCCGAACACCAGCCGGGCCGGTCCGGCTGCGGCCACCCGACGGGCAACCAGTCGCGGCAGCTCCACGGCGATCCGGCCCAGCACCTCCACGATGTTGACGGTCAGATCGGGCCGGGCGGTATGGCCGCCGGGACCGGTGAGGGTCACCTCCACCATGTCGCTGGCGCTGGTGATGGGACCGATGCGGCAACCCGCCGTCGTGACGTCGAGCACCGGCTGGCAGTGCAGCGCATAGATCCGGTCCAGGTCGCGGACCCAGCCGTCGCGGATCACGTCGACCGCGCCGCCGGGCACCTGCTCCTCGCCGGGTTCGAAGATGAGCCGGACGGCATGCGGCAGCGCGCCCTCCCGATCCAGCTGCCGCAGCGCCAGCCCCGCTCCCAGGACCGCGGTGGTGTGCACGTCGTGGCCGCAGGCATGCGCCACGCCGGGAACCCGGGACGTGTAGGGCACGTCGGAGGACTCCTGCAGCGGCAGCGCGTCGATGTCGGCCCGCAGCGCCACCGTGGGCGTTCCGGGTCCGATGTCGCACACCAGGCCCGTCCCGATGGACAACCGGACCGGTTGCAGGTCTTCGACCAGCAGGCGTTCGATGACGGCATCGGTCGTGGCCACCTCGCCGAAGGATGGCTCGGGCTCGGCGTGCAGCCGCCTGCGGAAGGCGATGAGCTCGGCAGCATGGGTGTCGACGATGCCGGTGATACGCCGCGTGAGTCCGACCGGGAGCCCGAGGTCGGCCGGGGCGACGGCGTCACCCTCGGCAGCGATCTCCAACTCGGCATCACCTGCTGTCATGCATCGCTCCCGACCTTGCCTCACCCTAGTGTCCCCCCACAGCGCCGGTGCCGCGCGCAGCGCCGGCGCTAGCGGAACGTGAGAAACGGCGCACTACGCTTTCGTCATGACCGGAACGCCCACTGTCAGCCCGTCGGTGCAGGAGGGCTCGGCTGGCAGCGCGGCGATCGCCGCAGGGAGCTGGGGAACAGCACGGGCAGGTGCCCTGGTACTCGCGGCGGGCGGCAACGCGGCCGATGCGGCACTGGCAGCGATGCTCGCCTCCCCGGTCGCCGAGCCGTCCCTCACCTCCATGGGCGGCGGCGGCTTCCTGCTCGTGCGGCACCCGGACGGCCGCTCGTCGATGGTGGACTTCTTCGTCGACACTCCCGGGCTCGGCTCGCTGCCGCGGCGCCCGAGCTCGTTCATCCCGATCACGCTGCGCTACCCGGGCATGCTGCAGACGTTCCACGTCGGCGCCGGATCGGTGGCGGTGCCGGGGTGCCTCGCCGGCTTGCTGGACGTCCACGCCTCGTTCGGGCGACTCCCGCTGACCGGCGTCGTCGAACCGGCGCTGGCCATGGCGAGGGACGGCTGGGCCTGGGAGCCCATGCAGGTCGACGTGCTGCAACTGGTACGCGACATCTTCGAGGCCGACCCGATCGGGCGGGCACTGGTCCTGCGCGACGACGGAACCCCGATCCAGCCCGGGGACCTCGCCACGATGCCGGACTACGCGGCGATCCTGCAGCGCATCGCCGACGGCACCATCACCTCGATGACCAGCCCGGCCTTCGCCGAACCGATGCTGGACTTCATGTCGGCGGCCGGGGGCCTGCTCACCGCGGCGGACCTGCAGCACTACCGCGTCTTCCACCGGGCCCCGATCACGTTGCACCGACTCGGCAGCACGATCCTGACCAACCCGGCCCCCTCGTTCGGCGGCCCCATCATCATCGACGCCCTCGCCCAGACCGAGCGGCTCGACGGATCCCCGCGCCGCTGGGCCGAGGCCGCGCACCACCTCATGCGCGCCACGGAGTTCAACCGGCGCGCCGAGCTGGGCCCCGCTCCTCGCAGCCAGCAGGGCACGACCCATATCAGCGTGGTGGACGGCGAGGGCATGGTCGCCTCGCTGACCACCTCGAACGGCGCCGGGTCCGGCGTCTGGGTGCCCGGGCTCGGGCTGCACCTGAACAACATGCTCGGCGAGGAGGATCTCAACCCGGCCGGCTTCCACGCCGTGCCGCCCGGGCTGCGGATCGGTTCGATGATGTCCCCGACCGTCGTTCGGCGCGCGGACGGGACGCTGCTGGCGATGGGGACCGGCGGCAGCGAGCGGATCCGGTCGGCGCTGTTCGAGGTGCTCCTGCGCACCGTGGACCTCGGCATGTCGGCAGCGGAGTCGATCGCGGCGCCCCGGTTCCATCCCACGCCGGGCCTGGTGCAGGTGGAGCCCGGCTGGCCCACCGATGTGGTGGAGTCGCTGGGCCTGGACCTCGAGGTCAACCTGTGGCCGGCCGCGGGGGTGTTCTTCGGCGGCGTCCACGCCGTCATGCGCCGACCCGACGGCAGCGTCCAGGCCGTCGGCGACCCCCGCCGGCGCGGCACGACCGCGATCGTGGATCCGTCAGGTCACATCGTCGAGCCCGACGACCTGCCCTGACGGGGCCTTGCGGCGCAGCCGGCACCGGATCGCTCTGGCGGACCTGGGCCGGCACCTGGGGCGGACCCGTGGACCGGCGCGCAGTCGCGCGGCCCCCTCGCCGGCAGCGGGGCGGACATGGACGAGTCACGCCCGCCGACGCGGCGCTCCGCTGCCCTGGAGGGCCAACCAGCCTCGGCTCCGGAACCTGCCGCACGACGACGACCTCCCGACACGCCCCCGGGCGGGCCGACCCTGCTGGGGACGGCCCGCCTCGGGAAGCGGCCGCTACAGCGACTTCTTCGCCAGGTACCAGTCGGTCAGATCCAGCGTGTCGTCGGCAAGACGCTTGGCCAGGTCGAGCGTGGTTCGCGGGGCGCCGACGACGACGTCGTCGCCCGGGGTCCAGTTCGCGGGGCAGGAGACGCCCTCGCGATCCGCGGTCTGCAGGGCATCCACCAGGCGCAGGATCTCGTCGATGTTGCGGCCGGCGTTGAGCGGGTAGTAGACCATCGCCCGGATCATGCCCTTGTCGTCGATGACGAACACGGCGCGCACGGCGTTGGTGCCGTTGCTCTCCGGGTGGATCATCCCGTAGGCCTTGGCGACCTTCATCTCCAGATCGGCGATGATCGGGAACTGCACGTCCACGCCGCTGTTTGCCTTGATCGACTGCACCCAGCCGATGTGGCTGAAGATGGAGTCCACGGAGTTGCCGATCAGTTGCACGTTGCGCCGCTCGAACTCGTCGTAGCGCTGCGAGAAAGCGATGAACTCGGTGGTGCAGACCGGGGTGAAGTCGGCCGGGTGCGAGAACAGCACGACCCACTTTCCGCGGTAGTCCTCCAGCGAGATGACGCCGTGCGTCGACTCGGCCTCGAACGCCGGTGCCGGGTCCCCGATGAGCGGCAGCCGGGCCTGCGTGTCCTCAGACATCAGTGTCCTCCAGGTAGATGGGACGCACCCCCGGTCCCTGCTCGAGGATGCGTGCGCATCATCCTAGATCCCCCGCTGGTGGGGACCGCAGCAGCCCTCCCGGGGCGCAGCCGGCCTCACCGGGGCGGCGATGGTGTCGAAGGGCTGCCTCGGCCAGACCGGCCCGGCGACGCGTCCGGCGCCGGGCCGACGTCGGGGGAACCGCCGGCGGCCCAGGCTTGCGCCGCCAGGTGCACCAGGCGACCCAATCCGGCCAACCGCCGATCGACCACCCCGGCGTGGTCGCCGGACAGGTGCGACTCCACTGCCAGTCCGATCAGCAGGTCGACCGCGATGCCGGACAGGTCGTCGGCAGCCGCCGGGCCGACATGCGGCAGGAGCGCGGCACGGACCGTGTGCACGCTGCGCTCCTGTGCCCGCAGCAGCGCGGCGCGCACCTGCTCGGACTCGGGCACCGCCAACAGCGCGATCCAGGCGAACACCGCCAACGGCCGCGCAGGCGTGCCGACCATGGCGGCCCAGCGCTGCAGGGCCGTGTCGACCATCGGCTCCAGATCGCCCTCCAGCGGCACCGTCGATTCGAGCAGGTCCAGCCAGGCCACGACCATCCGCTCCACGCCGGCGGCCAGCAGGCCGTCCTTGCTACCGAAGTGGTAGTAGAGGGTCGGCGGTGTGACATCGGCACGGGCGCAGATGCGCTTGATCGTCAACTCCCCTGGATCGAGGAGCGCCAACCCCTCGATCACGGCCGCGAGGATCCGCTCCTCCGCCGGCCGGTCATCGCCGTCTTGCGCCCGCGTACCTGCCTCAACTGCCACGGATGAAGTCTGCCGCCCGCTGCGCCACCAGGTAGGTCGCCGCGTTGGTGTTGCCCCGAGGAATCGTCGGGAACACGGAGGCATCCACGACCCGAAGGCCATCGACGCCGAACACTCGCATCTCGTGATCGACGGCACCCTCGCCCGGGAGACCCATCCGCACCGTACTCGTCGGGTGGTAGATCAACTCGGTGTCGCGGCGCAGGTCACGCTCGATCTGCTCCGGGCCGACCACGTCGATACCCGGATGCAGCTCGCGCCCGACGACCTGGGCCAGCGCGGGCTGCCGCACGATCTCGCGGGCCAGTTCCGCCCCGGCACGCAGCGCAGCGACATCCGCCGGCTCGGTCAGGTGGTTGCCGAGGATGCTCGGCGCGGCCAGCGGATCCGCTGAGCGCAACCGGATGCGACCGCGGCTGGCCGGCGCGACCAGCGTCGGCGCGATCGCGAAGGCCGGCTTGTCGTGGGTGTCGAAGCCGTGGTTGTGGAAATAGGCGGCGCCGAAATGGAACTGCAGGTCGGGCGCCTCCAGGCCGGCGTGCGACGCGAAGAACGCCGTGGCCTCGGCAACCGTGGAGGTCAGCAGACCGCGCCCCCGCAGCAGGAACCGCACCAGCTGCAGCGGGTGCTCCGCCTCGGCCAAGGTGCCCTTGGCGGAGGTCTCCCAGTTCATCAGGTAGAACGGGTGGTCCTGCAGCTGCTCGCCCACCTCCGGGTTGTCGGCGACGACATCGATGCCGCGATCGCGGAGGTGGTCGGCCGGACCGACACCGGACAGCATGAGCAGTTGCGGGCTGCCGATGGCGCCGGCGGAGAGGATCACCTCGCGACGGGACCGGACCAGGAGCGCCCCGGAGCCGTCGGTGACGCGCACGCCGACCGCGCGGTCGCCCTCGAAGACCACCTTGAGCGCCTGGTGGCCGGTGCGAACGGTGAGGTTCTTGCGCCCCATCGCCGGCCGCAGCCAGGCATCGGCGGCCGACCAGCGCCGGCCGTTGTGCTGGGTGACCTGCAGGTACCCGACGCCGTCCTGCTGCATGCCGTTGTAGTCGGGGTTGAAGGGCAGTCCGGCCTCGACGGCCGCTGCGACGAGCTGCTCGGTGAGCCCGGTGCGGCTGCGGTGGTCGTTGACGTGCAGCGGTCCGCCGACGCCGCGGTACTCGTCGGCGCCGCCCGCGAAGTCCTCGATCCGGCGGAACGCCGGAAGCACGTCCTCGTAGGACCAGTTCGGCAGGCCGGCCTTGGCCCAGCCGTCGAAGTCCGCGCGGTTGCCGCGGACGTAGAGCATGGCGTTCATCGACGAGCTGCCGCCGATCATCTTGCCCCGCGGCAGGTACAGCCGCCGGCCCATCAGGCCCGGCTCCGGATCGGAGTAGTAGCCCCAGTCCCGGTCGGTCCCGAACAGCGTGGGGAAGGCCGCGGGGATCTTGACCGCCGGGTGCCGATCGCCGCCGCCGGCCTCGATGAGGCACACGGTGATGTCGGGGTCCTCGCTCAGCCGAGCGGCCAGGACGCACCCTGCCGAGCCGGAACCGACGATGACGTAGTCGTACATCTGCATGAGTGGTGAACCTTTCGATCAGCCGCGCAGGGCGGAGGCGAACAGCCCCGCGAGCCGCTGCGGCTTGGGGTCGGCGGCGAAGTAGGTGAACTGCTTGGCGGTGCTCAGCGCGGTCCGGTTGCTGACGAACCACGGCGGCTTCACCGCCAGCGACGGCTCGAGGTGCCGCGCCGAGCGCGGGAACGGCCGGAAGGGCGAGGTGACGACGTTCTTCTGCGGCTTGTCGAACAGCAGTGCGTTGTGGACCACTCCGGTGCCGGACTGGATGTCGCCGGGAGTGTTGCCCGGGTAGGCCCCCCACGCGCCGCGGCTGGCCAGGAACACGAATGCCGACCAAGTGTTGATGCCGATGCAGCCATAGCGCAGATCCGCCAGCGCCTCCTCCAGCACCGGGCCGAGCTCCCGCGCGGTGTCCGGGTGGATGAGGATGTTCACTCCGAGGTTGCCGTGCAACCGGTCGTTGGCGAAGGCGACGGCGTTGCGCAGGAAGGTCTCCGGATCGTCGCCGGGCAGCGTCGTGGTCACGTACACCGGGCCGAACAGCTCGGTGGTGAACGCCGGATGGTCGGCGTTGGCGTCGGTGCCGACCAGCAGCGTGCGCTCCTGCATGGCGCCGTCGTAGTGCTCCGCGTCGGGGTTCTCGGCGCGGAACCGCTCCACCATGGCGTCGGCGCCGGGGTAGAAGGAGTACCGCTGCGGGGACTGCGCCAGCGCCGAGCGCAGCTCGTCCACCAGGGTGCCGGTGTGCTGCCACTGCTGCGGCAGCACCAGGACCTGGGAGGCGACGCACGTGTGCCCGGAGGTGTGCAGCTTCTGGGTTGCCAAGTGCTCGGCCTGGTAGGCGAGATCGCCGTGGCTCCAGGGGCCCGGCACCACGATGGTGGGTCCGACTCCGCCGAGCTCGGCGCGCACGGGCTTGGTGAGCACCGGCGTGCCGGCCTTGCGGGCCCGCTCACCGGCGCGGCCGGTGCCGAACACGATCGCGTTGTAGGTGCGCTCGCTGCCGGTGATGTGGATGGCCTCCACATCGTCGTGGTGCGAGAGGTACTCGCCGATGTCGGCGCCGCCGTAGCAGAGGCGCGCGTACCCGTCGCGGATCAGCGGCTCCAGGATCCGTTCGAAGATCCGGCCGTAGACCTCGTTGACCGGGTTCATCTTCAGGATCACGACGTCGCCGTCGGCGATCAGCGAGTACAGGGTGTCCAGGATCGGGATGGCCGAGACGTTGCCCGCACCGAGCACCAGCGTCACCCGGCCCGAGGGATCCTCCCGGCGATAGCAGGAGCCGACGGTGTCGCTGAGGGTCTCCGGACTCACGCCGGGCTGCATCCACACGTCGAGCTCGTAGCCGTTCAGCAGCAGCCGGTCGTAGAGGTTCGCCGGCAGGACCCGTGCCTTCACCTGGCCGTTGGCGGTGGTGGTCACGTCGATGCCGGCGAGCGGATCGCGGCCGTCGCGCAGCGCCTCCAGCGTGTGCATCACCTCAGTCAGCCAAGAGACGGTCGGATAGGGCCCGCTGAGCCACTCCTCGGAGCCGAGCAGCGGCGAGTCCGGCCGGAAGCCCTTCAGCTGCGCCCCCGCGGACACCCAGGCCTGGGCGTGCTCGACGGCCAGGCCGCGGACCTCAGCCAGATACCGGATCTTGTCCCGTACCGGCAAACGTGCCCACCGTGCCTTGTGCCCCTGGAGCTCAGCCAACTCTTTGTCGAGGTACGCCTTGTCCATCGTCCTGCTTTCCTTCGGCGGTGTGACCTCCATCCTATATCGATCGCTACATATACAGAAGTGGCAGGATCCCATCCCTGGAGTCGCCCCGGAACCGCGGCGGTTGACACCCAGCAGGCCGCCACGTCACCACAGCGCCACAGCGCCACAGCGCCACAGCGCCACGTCGCCACAGCACCACAGCGTTGATCGCTGCGAATTCTGGCTCAGGGGCGGGAATTCGCAGCGATCAATGCGTGCGCACGCTACTGGGCGTTGAGCGGGGCCAGGGTGACGTCGACCTGCCGCTCGGAGCCGCCCCGCTCGACGGTCAGTGTCACGGTGTCACCGACGGCCTTGCTGCGGATGATGACGATGAGTTCGGTGGCATCGGCGACCGGGCTGCCGTCGATGGCTGTGACGACATCGCCGGACTCCAGGCCCGCCTCATCGGCCGGACCGCCGGGGGTCACGTCCGCGACCCTCGGCCCGCCCTCGGCATCCTCGATGGACACCCCGATCGCCGGGGTCTGGGCCGACCCGGTGGCGATGATCTCGTCGGCGATCCGCTTGGCGGTGTCGATGGGGATCGCGAAGCCGAGCCCGATCGAACCCGTCTGTCCGCCCACCGAGCGACCCAGGGTCGCGATGGCGGTGTTCACGCCGATGACCTCGCCGGAGGAATTGAGCAGCGGTCCGCCGGAATTGCCCGGATTGATCGCAGCGTCGGTCTGGATCGCATTGATGAACGAGGTGTCGGACTGCCCGCCGGCGGTCACCGGCCGGTCAAGCGCGGAGATGATCCCGGAGGTGACCGTCCCGCTCAGCCCCAGAGGCGAGCCGACAGCGATGGCGGTGTCCCCGACCAGCACGGCGCCGGAGGATCCCAGCGCGACGACGGCGAGCCCGGTGCGATCGACCTTGAGCACAGCGATGTCGTATCCGTCGTCGGAGCCCACGACATCGGCGGAGGCCGAGGCCCCGTCGGCGAACTGCACGGTGACCCGCTCCGCGCCCTCGATGACATGGTTGTTCGTCACGATGTAGCCGTCGGAACTGATGACGAAGCCGCTACCCGTCCCGGCCTCGGCGCTGGAAGCGGACTCGATGTTGACCACGGCCGGAGTCACCGCCGCGGCGATGGCGGCGATGCTGCCTTCAGCCGGGGGCGATGCCTGGGTACCGCCGGTCACGGGGGCGGCAACCGCACCCGAGCCGTTCGGGGCCGCGAGCTGGTAGCCGGCCACACCGCCGGCGGCGCCGGCGACCAGGGCGACGATGGCCGCTCCCGCGAGCAGCGGCGCGAGCCGGCGGCCGCTGTTCCTCGGGCTCGCAGCCGGGGCCGGGGCTTCGGCGTCGCGGACGCCCTCGCCCTGAGCCGGCGGCCAGGCATCGGTCGGCGGGGGCCACGGCGTGGCCGCGGGGGCCTGGCCGGTGAGCACGGCCGTCTCCCCGAGGGCTCCCAGGACCTTGGTGTCGTGCTCGGCACTGCCCGGCACCGGACCGGCTGCTGTCATGGTCGTCCCAGCACTGCCCGGATCGGTGGACCCGGGGTCCTGGGTGCTTCCGCTGCCGACCGCGTCGGCCGGGCCGCCGGCCTCCGGCGACGCCGTCTGAGGTGCCGCTGGCCGGCTCCTCGATCCCTGCCACGCGCTGGGCAGCCAATCGGATGGTTTCGGTGACTCGTCCACACTGTCCTCCTTGCCCGTCCAGTAGACGTCACGACCGGACCGGTGCACGAGTCGGAAGAGCCCCGGGGGCCGGGAATTTGCGCAGCGCTTACATCGCTCGAACCCAGGCTCGGCACAGATGACGACCTGGCACCCCCCACTGGCATGCTGGAGGTATGGGCGACAACGAGGCTGGTGAGCCTCACCCCAGCCTGCAGGAGGCGGAGCTGCGGGCCCGCGCCGCCATCGAGCAGGCTCGGGAGCGGGGCGAAGCCCCGAGGCTGGCCGTCCGGCACGCCGAGCTCGGGATGATCCTGGCGGCCCAGCGCCGCCACGGGGCGGCCGTGGGCGAGTACCAGACCGCCCTGGGGTACGTGGACCTGCTGCGGACCGAGGGGTCGCACGAGCATCAACGGCTGCTGCGCATGACCTCGCTCTCCTCGCCCCCGCCGGAGTCGATCGACATCGACCTCGACCGGCTCGAGATGGAACTGCTCGTCGCCCTGACGGAGGCGCAGGCGGCCAGCGGCGACCTGGCATCGGCCCAGCAGACGCTGCAGCGGGCGCGGCCCATGACCCGTGGCCTCTTCCGTCGCCGGCTGCGGCGTCGGCTGGATCGCGTCGCGGCCGTCGTGGCTGCCGGATCCACGGCGCAGACCAGCACCGGGGAGCTTCGCCAGCACCTCGCTCGGACGAGCGACCCCGAGCAGCAGCGCGCGCTGCTGCTGCGGCTGGCCGGGCAGGCGCTCGACGACGGCGACTTCAACGCCGCGGCGCATGAGGCCCTGCTGGTGGTGAAGGCCGCCGACGATGCCGGTGATGCCCGGACCAGGGCGGCCGCGCGGCAGATCCTCGGCCTGGCGCTGGAGGGCCTAGGGCGCGAGGACGAGGCCCTGCCCATCCTCAGCGACGCCTTCCGCGACCTGCGCAACCACGGCGACACAGCGGGGATGGTCGGGATGGCCGAGGCGCTTGCGCACCGCCTGTTGCGGGCCGGGGACCCGGCGGCCGCGGCCACCGTGCTCCGGACGACCGAGCAGGCCGCGGCCACCGCCGGGGACACCGATGCCGCGTTGTCGGCCGCCACGATGCTCGGCGTGGTGCTCGACGAGACCGGCGATGCGGGTGAGGCGGTCCGGGTCCTCGCCGCCGCGGCCGCTCGGGCGGAACGCGAGCAACTCCCGCTGCGCCGCGCCGACGCCCTGCATAGCGGCGCCATCGCGCTGGGTCGCAGCCCGCGGGCCGAGGACCTCGTCGAGGCGCTGTCGCTGCTGGACGAGGCGAAGCGGCAGTACCAGGATCAGCACGTCCCCGACCGCGCCGCCGGCTGCGATCACGAGGCGGCGGCGCTGCTGGGCCGCCACGGCTCGTACGACGCTGCAGCCGCCCGGTACGAAGCAGCCCTGCACGCCTACGGGGATCTCCCGGCGGCGCTGCACGACGCCGGCTCCTGGCCCGACGAGGTCGCCGACTGCCGGGCGAACCTGGCCTGGCTGGCCGGGGATCGTGCCAGCGTGCCGGCCGAGGCCTTCCGCTCCGGCGGGCACACGATGACCCATTCCGGGGGCTAGACGGTGGCGGTACCGATCACCGACGACCCGGCCCGTGCTGCCGCCGCCCTGGCCGGCGGGGGGCTGGTCGCGCTGCCCACCGAGACGGTCTACGGGCTCGGCGCCGCCATCGACCATCCAGGGGCAGTCGCTCGGATCTATGCGGTGAAGGGCCGTCCCGCCGACCACCCGCTGATCCTGCACGTCGCCTCCGCAGCGGAACTCGACCGCTGGTGCGCGTCCGTGCCGGCCTCAGCCGCAGCGCTCGCCGAAGCCCACTGGCCAGGCCCGCTCACGCTGGTGCTGCGCCGGTCGAGCGCGGTCGGGGACTTCGTGACCGGGGGGCAGGACACGGTCGCGGTACGCGTGCCCGATCATCCCCTCACCCTGAACGTGCTGCGTCGCCTGGACACCGCCGTCGCCGCTCCCTCGGCGAACCGATTCGGCCGGGTGAGCCCCACTACCGCAGCCCACGTCGCCGCCGAGCTGGGCGAGCTGCTCGATCCGCGGCGCGACCTGGTTCTGGACGGCGGCCCCGCGCGCGTCGGCCTGGAATCCACGATCGTCGACTGCACCGCGCCGGCGCCTCGGCTGCTGCGCCCGGGCCGAGTCACGCAGGCCGACATCGTCGCGGCGACCGGGCTGCCCTTGGCCCGTCCCGACACCGACATCAGGGCTCCGGGCACCCTCGCAGCGCACTACGCGCCCGCTGCCGCGGTGCGCCTTGTCGCAGATGCGGGCCCGGACGAACCTGTGGATCGGGACCCTGCCGTCGGGCTCATCGCTGCGAGCACCGTCGCGACTCCCCGCGGGGTGGTGCGACTGCTCTCGCCGACCGTCGATGAGGACTACGCCGCCGGGCTGTACGCAGCATTGCGGGAGGCCGATGCCCTCGGCCTGCGCGAGGTGCGGGCGATACCGCCTCGCGGGCCGGGCATAGCGGCGGCGATCAGGGACCGCCTCCAGCGGTCGGCCCGAGGCTCCGGCGGCGCCGGGCTGTCGCACGATCAGGCGTAGCCGAGGTCGTGCAGCCGATCGTCGTCGATGCCGAAGTAGTGCGCGATCTCGTGCACCACCGTGACGTGCACCTCCTCGATGACCTCCTCCGGGGTCTGGCAGATGCGCAACGTGGGCCTGCGGTAGATGGTGATCCGGTCCGGCAGCACGCCGGCGTACCAGCCGTCCCGCTCGGTCAGCGGCACGCCCTCGTACAGTCCGAGCAGGTCCGGGTCGGAGGCCGGTGGATCGTCCTCCACCACGACGACGACGTTGTCGATCAGCCGGGCCAGTTCCAGCGGAACCTCGTCCAGCGCCATCGCCACGAGATCCTCGAACTGCGGCCCGGTGATGTCGATCACGCCGCCAGTGTCCAACCCGGCGGCGGTCTCGGCCATTCGGCACCCCGGCTTTGTTTCCCAGCGGTTGTGTCCCCTATGCTGGGAACGCACCTCAGCGGGTCGTGTTCGCACGACGCCGAAGGCCCCCATCGTCTAGAGGCCTAGGACGCCGCCCTTTCAAGGCGGTAGCGCGGGTTCGAATCCCGTTGGGGGTACGCAGCCTCTTCGGAGGTGGCCTTGCACCAAGGCCCCGTAGCGCAGTTGGTTAGCGCGCCGCCCTGTCACGGCGGAGGTCGCGGGTTCGAGTCCCGTCGGGGTCGCAACAGGGCTGGGAGACCGGCTCTTGGTTCTTGGGCAACCGAGAGCATCGGCCAGGTAGCTCAGTTGGTACGAGCGTCCGACTGAAAATCGGAAGGTCGCCGGTTCGACCCCGGCCCTGGCCACAACGGTGCGACCGCTCAACGGCGGATGCCGTTGAGTCCTAGGCTCGCAGCACGGCCGCCGTCCGACCCACTGCGGGCGCAGTCCCGATCGCCGATCCAGTGAGTTGCGATTCGCGACGGGTGCCCACCATCCTCGACGAAGCGCTCATCAGCTACGTCGAGGTTGATACTGACGGCCGCTGTTGCTGCCGATGATCCATGCCCGCCTCGGCGACGACCTCGATCTGCGGTGTGTCCCCGGGCGGTCCAGCCGGTGGACGCCCCGAACCGGCGGTCATGGTGCCGGACGTCCCGAATCGGCGGGGCCATGTCCCCGGACGTCCCCGAAGCCTTGATCAGGCCCTCGAGACTGCCGGGAAGCCCTCTCTAGATTCACTCAGCCCCCGTCGCCCCGCGTGGCGTGGCAGGCGCCCCGATCCATGTGAGGCTTCCCGGCACCGGCGTGCCCGACGTGGGCGCTGATTGCTGCTGCGCGCCGGGCCGAACTCCGCCCCCGCGCGCTACCCCTATCCGGGAGGGACTCAGCGGCGTCGACCACGCCTCCTCCCGCAGGGCCACCTCCCGCAGGGCAGCCTCCCGCAGGCGACGCCTCCCGCAGGGCAGCCTCCCGCAGAGCCACCTCCCGCAGAGCCACCTCCCGCAGGGCCGCCTCCCGCAGAGCGACCTCCCGCAGGGCGGCCTCCCGCAGGGCGGACGCCGCGATCGCTGCCGACCAGCAGGCCTCGAGAGCGCCCCGCATGGCGCGCGCCCGGCGACCAGCAGGCCTCGACGCGCATCGCCCGGCGGTTCGCAGCGCCCGGCGGTTCACCGGCGCCCTGCGGGCCGAAGGGGTCTACCGGCAGCTCTTGCCGAGCAGCACCCGGGGCGCTGCCCACCTCGACGCCCGGCCGCGGGGCAGGACAACTGCACGAACACCACCCGGCAGTTGCGGGTCAGGCTCCGCAGTCGCGCACCCGTCCACCGCCGCCTGGCCCGGGTACCCCTAGCGCCGCGATCCGAAGTTCTGCGTCCAGTAGTGCCGGTAGGTGCTGCCGGGGTTGAAGGCATAGCCGACACCGAGATCGGTGTAGCGGTCCGTCATGAGGTTGCGGCAGTGGCCCGGTGAGCGCAACAGCATGCTGACCGCTGCGTCCGGGTCCGCATGGCCGGCAGCGATGTTCTCCCCGACGGACGACCATGCGTAGCCGACCCGCGTGACCCGATCCCCCACGCGGGACCCGTCGGCGCCGGTGTGCGTGACCACGTCGCTCAGCGCCATCTCGTCGGCGTGGAGCTGCGCTGCGCGAGCGAGCTGGGCGCGGGGCCGCAGCGCCGGTACCGCGGGGAAGTGGCCGTAGGCCCCGCATGCGCGAGCCTGGGACCGCGCCCGGTTGACCGCAGCGACCATCGCCCGCTCCGTGGGCGTCATCCCGTCGCGCAGCGCCGGTGCCGCGGCGGGCGCGTACGACACCGACCGGCCAACCGGCACCACATAGCCGTTGACATCCACGACCACGTGGGTCGCCGTGGAGGCTCGCAGGCAGATCCTGCCCTGCTGCCCCGCCGCCATCGCCACAGCGTTCGCCCGAGTGGCACCGGCCGCGAAGTTCAGGCTGGAGGCATTCGGTACACGTTCCCCACAGGGCCAGAGCGTCAGATGGCCGGCGGATCGCGGCTGGGTGGCGGTCACATTGAGCAACAGGACTTCGCGGTAGCGCTCGCGGTCGCTCATCGCCGGGATCGCGAACGAGAACGTGACCTGCGGCGCCACCCAGCCGGGGATGCCGAGCGCGCGCCGGGTGTCGACCACCCTGTCGGGCACGATCGGGACGGTACCGGAGGACCGCAGCGCGGCGTGACCCGAGACGTCCACGATCACATGGGTCTGCGCCGCGCTGCGCAGACAGAACGCGCCCGTCGTGTCGAGACGCACCCAGGCGGCGTTGGCCCGACTCTCCTCGGCCCGGTAGTTGAGGACCGAGGACGTCGGCGGTTCGGCCGAGCAGGGGTAGGCCGTGAGGTAGCCGTTGCTCGCTGCCGACGTGGCGGTGAGGTTGACCAGCGCCAGCCCCGCGCCGCCCGGCAGTCCTCGGCGTCCCCCGACCGGGACCCGCAGCACGCCGCCCGCCGGCACGGTGGTGGCGCGGGTCCGGGTGTCGAGCGCACGCCAGGGACTGGAGACCCGCAACCCGGAGGAGCGCGGGACAGCGGCGTTGGCATCGACGACGACGTGCGTCTGCATGGTCGAAACGATGCAGACGCTGCGCGTCGTGTCGATCGCCACCGTCACCTGATTCGCGGTGTCCTCGCCGGGCGACGCGTTGAGGCTGGACGCTGCCGGTTCGGGCGAGCCGCAGGGCCACACCCGCAGGTACCCGGACGCCGCGGCAGCGGTGACGGCGATGTTGAGCACGACGGCCCGGGCACTGGCGCGCAGGCCCGGCGTCGCGGCGAGCGGGAGTTGCACGGGGGTCCCCGGCTGCAGCGCACCCGCCGGTTGTCCGGAGGAGCCGCGGGGCGCCTCGGGGCGGGAATCCCAGAGGCGTACCGGCCCGAGCGGCACCAGATCCGGCTCTCGCTCGTTCGCGCCCTGAGCTGCGGGCACGGGCCCGAGCAGTCCCAGCAGCACCGAGATCGCGGCGCACGAGACGGCCGCGCTGATGCGGGTGCCGGTTCGCCGACGGGTCTGCGCCATGGTGCCTCCGCCCTTAGGCCCCCGCCGAAACCGGAACTTAGCCGCCATACCCGCTGACTTCAGGCAAACGGCAGAAATCGGGGCGATCCGCCGCATGCCCTCAGTGGGGCAGCCGGCCTCGCACTGTCGACGCTGCTCGTATCGCCGGCCGTCGCAGGAAGTGCTCTTCAGCCGTAGGCTGGTCGCATGGACCTGCTGGTGATCGCGCTCGTCGTTGTGCTGATCGTCGTCCTGGTCCGCTCGCAGCGGGCCCAAGTACGGCCCGACTCGGGCGGCGGCCGGGCCGATGCCGAACGGCGGTGGCAAGCCGTGCGCCGGGTGGCGGAGGAGGACGTCACCCAGCTCGGGCAGCAGATCGCCGACATGCCGGTGGCGGCCGACCTGCCGGCGGAGGGCCGTCAGGACTTCGACGACGCGCTGGCCGCCTACGAGCGGGCCAAGGAGGCACTCGCAGCCGCGCAGCATCCCGACGATCTGCAGTGGGTGACCCGCTCGATCGACGACGGCCGGTTCGCGCTGGCCCGTCTTGCGGCACGCCGCAACGCAGAGCCCCTGCCGAGCCGGCGGGCGCCGTGCTTCTTCGACCAGCGCCACGGCCTGTCCGTGCAGGATGCCTCGTGGCAGCCGGACGGCGCAGCTGCCCGGGACGTGCCGGTCTGCGCGGCGTGCGCCGCTCTGCTCGCCGACGGCCAGGACCCCCAGGTGCGCATGGTCCCAACGCCGACCGGGGTCCGGCCCTACTACGACGCCGGCCCGGAGTACGGCCCGTGGGCGCGCGGCTGGTACGCCGCCAGCGGGTTGCACGTCATGAACTCCGCCCTGCTGGGAATGCTGCTGCTGAACTCGATGTACCTGCCGCCCGGCTTCGACTACGGCGACCCCGGCGCAGACGTCGGAGGCGATGCCGGCGGCGAGGGCGACTACGGCGGCGACGGCGGCGGATTCGGGGACTTCGGCGACTTCTGACGGCCTGCGACGTGATCAAGTACCTCGGCAGCAAGCGCCGACTGGTCCCCACCCTGGGACGACTGCTGCACGCCAGCGGCGCAACAACGGCTCTGGACGTCTTCACGGGCACGACCCGGGTCGCGCAGGAGTTCTGCCGCCGGGGCGCCCATGTCACCGCCGTGGACCGCGCCAGCTACAGCGAGGTGCTGGCACAGTGCTACGTCGAGATGGACGGCGACGCCGTGGACGCCGACGAGGTCGCCGAAGCCCTCTGCCGCCTCGGCGACCTGCCGCCCCGGCGGGGGTATGTGACGCAGACCTTCTGCGAGCAGAGCCGCTACTTCCATCCCAGCAACGGCATGCGCATCGATGCCGTGCGCGAGGGGATCGACGACCTGTACGCCGATTCCTGGCTGCGGCCGGTGCTGCTGTCGAGCCTGCTGCTCGCCGCCGATGCCGTCGATTCCACCGTCGGGCTGCAGATGGCCTACCTCAAGCAGTGGGCGCCGCGAGCGCTGCGCCCGATGGCGCTGCGCCCACCGGTCTTCACCCCCGGAACCGGGCGCGCCGTCCGCGGCGATGTGCTCGACGTCCTCGCCGACCTGCCAGGCGTCGACTTCGCCTACCTGGACCCGCCGTACAACCAGCACCGCTACTTCACGAACTACCACGTGTGGGAGACGCTGGTGCGTTGGGACGCCCCCGAGCACTACGGGGTCGCCTGCAAGCGGATCGACAGCCGCGATGACAGCACCGCGAGCGTGTTCAACCGGCGGCGCGCGATGCCAGCGGCGCTGGCCCGCGTGATCGCCGGCCTGGATGCCCGGATCCTGGCCGTCAGCTTCTCCAACGAGGGCTACGTCCCACTGGCGGATCTGGTGGCGATGTGCGAGATCCGTGGCTACCCGATCGAGGTCCTGTCCTTCGACCAGCGGCGCCACGTCGGGGCGCTCATCGGCATCCACAATCCGGCCGGCGACCGGGTTGGCACGGTGAGCCACACTCGGAACACGGAGTACGTCGTGCTCAGCGGGCCCCCGGAGCAACTGGCCGCGATGGTAGCCGCGGCACAGCAGGGCGAGGCGACGCCGCTGGGCGCCCGCGCGGCGAGGTAGGGGCATCGACTGGCTGCGTCGGGCGCGTGGGCGGACCGCGTGCGCCGTGGACCGGGTCCTCCGGGCCCGACCCGGCGGACCCGGGGGACCGGGTCCACGGCAACACCATGGGACGCCGGCCGCGCCGCGTTCCGAGCGCCGACCCAGCGAAAGGCCGCCCGAGAGGCCAGAATGGCGCCATGGGATGGGCGAAATCCGGGGTGAACGGCGCGCTGCGCCCGTTCACGACCGACCAGGCCGTACGCGCCGGCGTCGTGACGGCAGCCTGGTCCGCTGCCGCCAGCTATGCGCGCGGCCTCCTGCCGCGGACACCGGTGCAGCAGGCCGCTGCCACCGGGGTGACGGTGACCGCGCACTACGTGATCGGCGCGACCATGTGGTCCGGCCTCGCGACGACTGCCGCCGGCCTGCCGGGCAGCCGCGCGGGCGACCGGGCCCTGCTGACAGCCGCCGCAGTCTCCGCAGTGGGCGGCAAGGCGCTGGAGCTGCAGTTGCGCCCCGCCAGCGGCGATAGCCTCGTCTACGGCGCCATGTGGTCGCAAGCGAAACTCCTCTCCGTCGTCGGACTCGCCGGCGGACTCGTCACGGCCAGCGACATCGTCGCCCACGAAGCACTCGGCCTGGAGCGGACACCCGCCAGCACCCTCGTCCTGGACCTCGCCATGGGCACGCTCATGGCCGGCGGCACGTGGGTGCGGCGCCGGCGCCGGGCCCTCAGGATCGAGGACCACGCAGAGACCGCGCCGGACGAGGCCTCTGCCGACGGAGTCGCGCGACCGCCGCAGGCGGAAGAGCAGTCGAAGCAGCAGCTGCTCGCCCGGGCCAAGACTGCGGCGTTCGCAGCGGGCACGGTCGCCGGCACGAGCCTGGGACTCGGCGCGCTGGCGGTCAGCGAGCAGGCGCTGGCACGGCTGGTGACGAAGTCGTTGAACAGCCTGGCCGACGAGGACCTCGGTGAGTTCGGAGTAGGTCTCGGCCACGGCGTGACGTTCGCCGGATTCGCCGGCGTCGGATACCTGGGCGTGCGGTCCCTGCGCAACCGAACCGAGCGCGGCGCCGTCGTCATCGAACCCGCCTACCAAGTGGCGCCCACATCCCCGTACGTCTCCACCGGGCCTCGCAGCGACATCGAATTCGACGCCATCGGCAAGGAGGGCCGCCGGTTCGTCCTGATGCGGCTCAGCGCCGACGAGATCGAGAGCGTGATGACCGAGGACACGCAGGAGCCGGTGCGGATCGTGATCCCGAAGGAGGGATCGATACAGCACCGCGCCGACCTCGCCGTCGCCGAACTCCTCGCCACCGGCGGCATCAACCGCTCGCTGATCTGCATCGCCTCCCCCACCGGGGTGGGCTACGTCAACTACGTGATGGCAGAGGCGCTGGAATACCTGGCCCGCGGCGACTGCGCGATTATCGTCCCGCAGTACGCCTATGTCCCCAGCGCCTTGGCGCTGAACAAGACCGACGAGGCCACGCTGCTGCAGCGCGCCGTCATCGCGGCGGTGCGCGCCGAACTGGCCGACCGCGGGCGGCTGCGCGCTGCGCGCGTCGTGCAGTTCGGCGAGAGCCTCGGAGCCCAGGTCGCCGTCGACGTCGGCGGAATCCGCGGAAGTTGGGGCTTTGACGAGGCCGGCCTGTCTGAGGGCCTGTACCTGGGAGTGCCGTTCCGCAGCGCCCTCTGGCGCGCCTACCTGCGCAATCCCGATGCGATCACCGGGACCGGGCGGGTGGTCGTCGTGCCCGGGTCCGGCCAGATCGGCAACGGCACCAGGCGGCACGTCCTGGTCATCCACAACGACGACCCCATCACGAAATTCGCCTACTCGATGGTCGTGCAGCGGCCATGGTGGCTCGGGCCGCTGGCCACCCGGCCGCCCGGCGTGCCCAAGGAGACGTACTTCCGACCCATCACGACCTTCGTGCTGGCCGTCGTCGATCTGCTCAACGGCATGAACATGAAGCCCGGACAGTTCCGCCGGGTCGGGCACGACTACCGCATCGACATGCGCGAGTCGCTGCAGCGGACGTTCTCCCTGCCGGCCGACCCGGACCAGGCGATCCGCATCGAGGCTGCTCTTCGCACGCGCGAGCAGGAGTGGGCGGAGAGGCGCCTCATCGCGAAGACCGGGGAGCGTGCGCTGCGCAACGTGCGCGAGACGATCAACTCCTGGGGCCAGGCCTCGGTGAACCTGGAACTCGATGAGATTCCCGTCGATCAGGCGTCGTCCAAGCTCGCGGAGTACCTCAGCCAGCGTCTGGGGTCGGCCGGCGCGAACGGCTGACGCAGCACCGCAGGCAGCCAGTCGCCGTGTCTGGCGGTCCGGCCCAGGACGCGCCTACCAGGCTCGTCGACGGCTGATCAGGATTCCTCGTTCTCGTCGGCGTACCCGGCATACGGGTCGTCCTCGTCCTCATCGGCATCCGGCTCGGGGCTCTCCTCAGAGCGCCCCGACAACTCAGCCTGAAGGCGTTCCAGATCGGTTTGGGGCACCCCGTACTTCAACTGACGGGCAACCTTCGTCTGCTTCGCCTTTGCACGGCCGCGCCCCATGGCTCGACCCCCTCGTCCGGTGCACATCCGGTGATCGTGTCATCGACGCGCAGGCGGGGGTGTGCGGCCTCCGGGCGCGGCTCGTCCAACCGCAACTGTACCCGCTCGCGGCGCACCGGGCGACCAGGACGAGGGACGCCGTGCCACGAGGACGGGGGACACCGTGCCACTGCCGGAGCTCAGCCGGCCCTTGACCCGCCGTGCCAATTCCCCACAACTTGTTGCCGGCGTCACACAGGTGTGACAACGTGCAGGTACGCCAGCGGCGGCAAACGGACCCGAGGCGCGTAGCGATTAGCAGGGGGTCTGATAAGGAGGGCACCCATGACCGCTCACACCAGCGAAGGCGAGGCTCTGCTCACGCCAGCTGAGGTGGCAGCCCTGTTCCGTGTCGACCCCAAGACCGTCACCCGGTGGGCGAAGGCGGGCAAGTTGACGTCCATCCGGACCCTCGGCGGACATCGACGCTACCGCGCCAACGAGGTTCACGCGCTGCTCGACAGGTGCTCCCCCGCAGCCGGCTCCGCCGTTCACCCGCCCACGGAATCGGAGGCTCCGCCGCAGCAGGCCACTGCGCGCCCCGTCGCCAGGCCCACGGCACCACCGCAACGCACGATCTCCCTGCCTCCCAGCCGGATCGACGCCAAGCACTAGCCGCCTCGCTCTCGGCCGCCGCCGACGCTCGGCCGCCACGCTCTCGGCCGCCACCGAGCCGGCCGCCGCCGATCAGCCCGCCGACGGGTGCTGCCCGACCACGGCAGCCACGCCGCCGCTGCCCCCCTTGGCCTCGGCATCGCCGACCTCGTCGGCTTCGGCTTCGCGCACCCGGCCGCAGAGCCAGGAGGGCACCCCGCGGTCCTGCAGCAGCGCGACCGCATCGTCGGCGGCCTCCGCCGCAACCACGGCGATCATCCCGATGCCCATGTTGAACGTCTTCTCCAGCTCCGCCTGTGCCACGCCTCCGAGGGCTCCGATGAGACCGAAGATCGGCTGCGGCCGCCAGGTGGCCCGATCGATGTCGGCCGCAAGGCCTTCGGGCAGGACGCGGGCGACGTTGGCCGCCAGCCCCCCGCCGGTGATGTGGCTGAACGCATGCACGCCGCTCCCGGACCTGGCCAGCGCCAGGCAGTCCACAGCGTAGATCCGGGTCGGCTCGAGGAGTTCCTCGCCGATGCTGCGGCCCAGCTGGGCGGGTTCGGCCGCCAGGCCCGGCGCCTCCGCGCCGAGGAGCACATGGCGGGCCAGCGAGTACCCGTTGGAATGCAGACCGGAGGAGGCCATGGCCACCAGGCGATCGCCCGCGACGACGCGGTCCGGTCCGAGCAGGTCCGCCGCCTCCACGACCGCGGTCCCCGCAGCCGCCAGGTCGTACTCGTCCGGCGCCATGAGCCCCGGGTGCTCCGCCGTCTCTCCACCCAGGAGCGCGCAACCGGCGAGCCGGCACCCGTCGGCGATACCGGACACGATGGCTGCGATCCGCTCCGGCACGACGCGGCCGCAGGCGATGTAGTCGGTGAGGAAGAGCGGCTCGGCTCCAGTGACGACGAGGTCGTCGACCACCATTGCCACCAGGTCCCGACCGATCGTGTCATGCCGGTCCAGGGCGCGGGCGACAGCGATCTTCGTGCCGACGCCATCGGTTGCCGTGGCCAGCAGGGGCCGCTGGTAGCTGCGCAGGTCGGAGGCGTCGAACAGCCCCGCGAAGCCGCCGAGACCCCCGACGACTTCGGGCCGACTCGCGGCGGCGACCGAAGCGCGCATGAGCGCAACGGCGCGTTCCCCGGCTGCCACATCGACGCCGGCCGCGGCGTAGTTCAGCGCCTGGCTCATCCACGATCCCCGGGAACCGTGAGAGGGCCCACCAGCAGGGAGCGCTCGATGCCCTCGAGGACGTGCTTGCCGAGGAATTCCTCCTGCGGCAGCGGGGTCGGGTACTCGCCGGTGAAGCACGCCGTGCACAACCGGTCGGCTGGCTGTTCGGTGGCCGCCACGAGCCCCTCGATGCTGACGTAGCCCAGGGAATCGGCGCCGATCGAGGTCTGGATCTCCGCCACGCTCATCCCGTTGGCGATGAGTTCAGCCCGCGTGGCGAAGTCGATGCCGTAGAAGCACGGCCACTTCACCGGCGGGGAGGAGATGCGGACGTGGATCTCGGCCGCACCGGCCTCGCGCAGCATCCGGATGATGGCGCGCTGGGTGTTGCCGCGCACGATCGAGTCGTCGACGACGACGAGTCGCTGCCCCTCGATGACCTCGCGCAGCGGGTTGAGCTTCAGCCGGATCCCCAGTTGGCGGATCGTCTGCGAAGGCTGGATGAACGTGCGTCCGACGTAGGCGTTCTTCACCAGGCCCTCGCCGAAGGCGATCCCGGACTGCTGGGCGTACCCGATCGCGGCGTAGCGGCCCGATTCCGGGACCGGGATCACGAGGTCGGCATCGACCGGGAACTCGCGGGCCAGCGCACGTCCCACCTCCACGCGCGCGGCCTGCACGTTGCGATCGGCGATGGTGGTGTCCGGCCGCGCGAGGTAGACGTACTCGAAGAGGCAGCCCTTGGGCTTCGGTTGCGCGAATTGGCGCGAGCGCACGCCGTGCTCGTCGATGGCGATCAGCTCGCCGGGCTGGATCTCTCGGACCACGCTGGCCCCGACGATGTCCAGCGCGGCGGTCTCGCTGGCCACGACCCAACCCCGTTCGAGCCGGCCGAGGACCAGCGGCCGGATGCCCTGCGGGTCGCGCGCGGCCAGCAGCGTGTTCTCGTCCATGAAGACCAGGCTGAACGCGCCGCGGACCTCCGGCAGCTCCAGCATCGCCGCCTCCTCGATCGACAGATCGGGATGCGAGCCGAGCAGGGCGGTGAGGACGTCGGTGTCGGTGCTGGCCAGCGGCGTCTCCAGCGGCAGCTGCCCGGATCGTTGGGCGAGCGCTGCGGCGCGGGCGGCCAGGTCCCGGGTGTTGATGAGATTGCCGTTGTGGGCGAGCGCGAGGTCGCCGGTGGCGTTGGAGCGGAAGGTCGGCTGAGCGTTCTCCCACACGCTGGAACCGGTGGTCGAGTAGCGGCAGTGACCGATCGCGAGATGCCCGTCGAGGGCTTCGAGGGCGTCCTCTGTGAAGACCTGGGAGACCAGCCCCATGTCCTTGAACACCATGATGTGGTCGCCGTCGCTGGCGGCGATGCCCGCAGCCTCCTGCCCCCGGTGCTGCAAGGCGTAGAGCCCGAAGAACGTCAGCTTCGCGACCTCCTCGCCCGAGGCCCACACGCCGAACACGCCGCACTGGTCCTGCGGGCCGCGCTCGGCCGGATCGAGGTCGTGATTCAGCCTGCCATCGCCGCGCGCCACATCTTCAGTGTAGGCACGATCCCGGGTGGAGCCGACCGCCGCGGCGCGGTCGGCGCGACCGGCCGCGGTCACCGAGCTTGTGGCGTTCGGCCCAGCGGGAGGGCGGGCGAGGACGTCGCTTCGGCGCTGCGCAACCGTCAGCCGGCGGCGCCGTCAGCGAAAGACGCGGACCGCCCCAGCGACGCGCAGCCGCACCTGATCGCCCTCCCGCGGCACCGCGGCACCGGAGGTGCGCCAGGTCACCGCAAGCACCCCGCCACCGGGTCGGATCACGTTCACCGCAGCCATCGCGTCGTGGCCGAAGTACGTCACCCTCGCGACGCGGCCGTCCACTCCGGCCGGGTCGGCGACGATCTGCTCCGGCCGGAGCACCGCCACCGCACTGCCCTGCAGCTCGGGGTCCTCCACGGTGCACGAGACCGGCAGGACGCCCAGCGGCGTCGTGACCAGTCGGTCGTCGCCCTCGGCCGGCAGCTGCACGAGGTCTCCGACGAAGCGCGCCGCCCAGAGGCTCGCCGGCTCCTCGTACAGCTGCTTCGGCGGCCCGGACTGCACCACAGCACCCTCGCGCATCAGTGCCACGACATCGGCGATGCTGAGCGCCTCCTCCTGATCGTGCGTGACCAGGACCCCGGTGGTGCCGCTGGCGCGCAGCGCGGCGTGCACATCGGCGCGCACCGACTCGCGCAGCGCCTGGTCCAATGCGGAGAACGGCTCGTCGAGCATCACCGCGAGCGGGCTCGGCGCCAGCGCTCGAGCAACCGCGACCCGCTGCTGCTGGCCGCCGGAGAGCTGGTGGACGCGCAGTTCGCCGGCGTCGGGCAGCCCGACCAGCGCCAGCAGCTGCGCGACGCGCTGCCGGTCGTGGCGGCCCCACCGCCGGATGCCGTAGCCCACGTTGCCCGCGACATCGAGGTTCGGGAACAGCGCGATGTCCTGCGGGACGACGCCGACGCGGCGCTTCTCCGGCCGGACGAACACCCCCCGCCCGTCGACCACCTGGTCGCCGATCGCCACCGTGCCCGTGGTGATCCGGTGGAAGCCGGCGATGGCCCGGATCATGGTGGACTTGCCGCAGCCGCTCGGACCGAGGACCGCGGTGAGCTTGCCCGCCGGGATCTCCAGATCGAGGTCCCGCAGCGCGACATGATCCGCGTACGCCGCACCGACCCCGGTCAGTTCGACTGCGCTCATCGCGCGGCCCCATCGCGCCGGGCGGCCGGGACGACGCTGCGGGCGAGCAGCGCCGCGGGGATCGCGGCCACGAGCACCAGCGCCAGGGCATAGGGCGCCGCGGCGCCATAGGCTGCCACCGCGGTGCGGGTCCACATCTCCGTGGCCAGCGTGTCGAAGCCGGTGGGCCGCAGCATGAGTGTGGCGGGCAGTTCCTTCATCGCGGTGACCATGACGAGCAGCCCGCCGGCGGCGATGCCGGGGGCGGCGATCCTGCCGGTGACGCTGCGGAAGGCTGCGCCGGCCGTTCGGCCCTGGCTGCGCGCCACCTGTTCCAACCCCGGCGGGACCGCCGCGATCGCTGCGCGCGAGGAGCCGACTGCCTTGGGCAGGAAGAGCACGGCGTAGGCCAGCGCCAGCGCCGCGGTCGTCTGGTAGGCGGCGGGCACGACCGCCAGCGTCAGGAAGACCAGGGACAGGCCGACCACGACACCGGGCAGGGCGTGCCCGCTGTAGGAGGCCGTCTCCACCATGCGCGTCCTGGCGTGCGGGTAGCGCGCGGCCAGAATCGCCACCGGCAGCGCCAAGGCGACCGCCACCGCGGAGCCCAGGGCAGCCACCCAGGCCGTCGCAGCCGCGGCGCCGCCGAGTTCGACCAGGTCGAAGCCGCCCCGCATCCCGCCGACCACTCGCAGGGTCAGGACGACGGCGGGGATTCCCAGGGCGAGCACGGCCAGGCCGAGCAGCCCGGCCGTCCCGGCGACCCGTCCCCAGCGGGGCAACGGCACGCTCCCGGCCGGCCGGGGTGCCGCACCGACGACCCGCCAGCGTTCCGCGGAGCCGCGCACGCGACGCTCGGCCAGCACCAGGAGCACGGCCATGGCCACCAGCGCCAGCGACTGCACGACCGCCGAGGTGCGGTCGAACGCGGCGGAGAAGGACAGGAAGATGTCTCGGGTGAGCGCGTCGACGCGGAAGATCGCGACGGTGCCGAACTCCGACAAGGTGTAGAGCATCGCCAGCAGGCCGCCCGCCGCGGCGGCGGGCCAGATCGCTGGCAGCGTGACCGTGCGGAAGACCTGCCATGGATCTGCGCCCAGGCTGTGGGCAACCTCCTCCACGGCCGCCTCGCCCTGGCGCAGCGCCGCCAGCACGGGCAGGACGACGTAGGGCATCGTGGCCAGCGTCATGACCAGCACCGCGGCCCAGAAGCCGCGCATCCCGGGGAACACGGAGACCCAGGCGAACGCTGCGACATAGGACGGCACCGCCAGCGGCAGCACCAGCGCCAAGGTCCATGCTCGTCGGCCCGGGAGCGTGCTGCGCCCGACGAGCCACGCGGCACCGGTCCCCAGCACGACCGCCAGGATGCCGACCGTCAACGCCAGCAGAGCACTGGAGATCGCCGCGTCCAGGAACCCCGGACGGGTGAGGATCGCAGCCACCCGGCCCCACCCGGCGCCGCCGGCCCGGATGAGCAGGTACCAGACCGGGACGGTCGCCACCACGGCGGTGAGCAGCGCGGCGAGCACGAGTCCGAGCGGCGGGTGGCTCGCAGCGCGCCATCGACCGCCCCGAGCTGTTCGGGACGGTCGATGGGTGCGCTGCGCCAGTGCCACCGGACTACAGCAGCCCTGCTTGGGCAATCATGTCGATGGTCTGCGGCAGGGTCGCCAGATCCGCGAGGTCGATCGCGGGTCCCCGCAGCTCGACCAACGGCAGCAGTCCGTCGGCCGCCGCCACCGAGTCGATCATCGGGTACTCGAAGGTCTCCTGCGCGAAGTAGGTCTGGCCCTCCGTCGACACCAGGTACTCCACGAGCGCCGCGGCGTCGGGGTTCTCCGCGGCGCCGGCCAGGATGCCCACGCCGGAGATGTTCACCAGCGACCCGGGGTCACCGGGCTCGGTGTAGGCGACGACCGAGGTCATCGCCTCCTGTCCGACCTCGGCGGCGCGCTCGAACCAGTAGTAGTGGTTCAGCAGGCCAAGGGCGACCTGGTCGGCCTCGACCGCCTCGAGGATCTGCACGTTGTTCTCATAGGTCTGCACACCGTTGGCCTGCATGTCGTCCAGCCATGCCTGCGCCGCCTCCTCCCCGTCGGCCACGCGCATGGCGGTGACGAACGACTGGAATGACGCGTTGCCCGGGGCGATCGCCACGCGGCCCTGCCACTGGGGCGCGGTGAGGTCGAAGACGGAGGCCGGGACCTCGGCGAGCTCGACCTGGTCGGGGTCGTAGACCATGGCCCGCGCCCGACCCGTGACGGCGGTCCACGTGCCTTCGACGCCCCGATACTCCTCAGGCACCCGCTGCAGCACGTCCTCGGCCAGCGGAGCCAGGAGATCGGCGTCGTCGAGCGCGCCGAGCGCGCCGGCGTCCTGCGACAAGAAGACGTCCGCCGGTGTTCGGCCGCCCTCCTCCAGCAGCTGCGCCGCCATGCCCGCGGTGTCGCCGTAGCGGACCTCCACGTCGATCCCGGTCGCCTCGCTGAACTGGTCCAGCACCGGCCCCACGAGCGCCTCGCTGCGGCCGGAGTACACGACGAGGGCGTCGGAGGAGCCGCCGTCGGGTTCCTCCGCGGTCGAACTGCAGCTGGCCAGCACCATCGTCGCCGCCGCGATTGCGGCCAGCGCCCCCGTCGCACGCTTCACACACACCTCCAGTGACCTGAAGTTAGGTTACCCTAACCTCCAGGCGATCCAGAACCTGGGTGGCGCAGCGGCAGGTACCGGCCGAGGTCCGATCGGGCGCCGCTGGCCTGCACGCGACCCTCGGCGACCGCGTCCGCCCACGTCAGCTCCCCCAGCGCGAGGGCGAGCCAGGTGGCCGGGTCGGTCTGCACGACCGCCGGCGGAGTGCCGCGACGATGCTCCGCGCCGGGCACGGCCTGCACGGCGGCGACCGGCGGAATCCGGATCTCGACGCTGCGCCCCGGTGCCGCGTCGGTCAACCGCCGCAACGTGTCCTTCACGGCCGTGCGGATCTCCGGCCGCGGCACGTCGTCACCGGCGAGCAGCGCCGCCAGAACCTCGGCAGGCGTCATCGCTGCGGGAGGCGTCGCCCGCCGGGTGCCGGGGCAGCCGCGCCGATCTGCTCGTCCACCCAGTCGAGCATGATGTCCAGCCCCACGCTGTGGCTGCTGTCCAGCATCACCAGGTGCCCCGCCCCGGGCAGCCAGATCGGCCGCACGCCGAACATCTCGGCGGCGTGCCACACATCCGACGGCCGCACCAGCGCGTCTTCCCGGCAACCCACGACAGCGATCGGGCTGTAGATCGGCCCGATCGAGTGCTTCATCCCCAGCTGCATCAGCACCAGCGGCGACTCGCGGTCCAAGCGGCGCAGGTAGCTGCTGCCGGTGGTCGGGTCGAGCCCGCAGAACATCAGGTCAGGCCGGATCGCCGGGCGCCTGGTGAGCAGACCGGTCACCGTCGCCGGCGGGTCGGCACGAACCTGATGCCAGACGGTGGCCGCGATCCCGAGCATCGGCGTCGGCGCGACCAGCAGGGCCGCCGCCGCGGGATAGCGCTGCAGGACCTGCTGCACCACCAGGCTGCCCATGCCGTGCCCGACGAGCACCGGCGGCTGTGCCAGTTGCGTGATGGCCTGCAGGACATCGGCCACGTAGTCGCGCAGCACCGTCCGTGGCATGGCTTCGCGCCCTGCGGAACCGCCGTGCCCGCGCAGGCTGAGCGCGTAGGCGGGATAGCCCCGGCGCACGGCCGCGCCGAGCCAGTGCTCGGCGAACATCCAAGCTGCCCCGGAAGCCCCGGGGACGAACAGCAGCGGCGGCCGGCGCTCGGCCCGATCGGCGCTGTCCCACCCGGCGGGATGCGCGCTGATGATCTCCAGGTCGAACGATCTCGGCGGCAGCGCCCAGTCCCAGGGCCGCATGACCGTCGTCGCCGTGCGCTGCGGCAGGCCGCGCAATTCGGCGGGCGCGCCGGCTCCGCCGGAGCCTCCGGGGCGCAGCATCAACGTGACCCCTCCAACGTGCGGATGTCCTGCTCGACCTGGCGCAGATACGGCTGGTGGGCGACCGTGGGACTGCAGATCCCCGGATCCTGGCCGATGTGGTCCGCGTAGCGCGCGGCATCCTGCGGCCGATCACGCCGAGCCCGCGCGTAGTGCGCGATGAGCATGCCCTGCCAATGGGCCACGCCCCACTGCCCGGTATCGGAGTCGATGAGTCCCGCCACGGCGACGCCGGGATGGTCGGGGCTGAAGACTGCGCGGTGCAGCAACGGTGCCGGGGCCGCAGGGTCGGGCAGCGCGGCCGAGGCGAAGGGGAACGAGCGCCGGTACCCGGTCGCGAAGATCACGACGTCCACCTCGGCCGTGGAGCCGTCGGCGAAGACCACGACGTCCTCCAGGAACCGCTCGATCTCCGGCTTGGGCTGCACCCGTCCGAGGCCGACGAGCAGCGGAAGCACCTGGTTGACCGCCGGCCGCGTCGGCCGGTCGCCATCGGGGTGCTGGCGAGCGGCGTCGCCGAGCACGATCCAGCTCAGCCCGTCGAGGACGAGCCGGCGCAGGCCGGCAGGCACGCGGAGGGCCTGCAGCAGATCGCCGAGCTGGTCGACCGGCCGGCCGAGCGCATACCGCGGGCGCAGCCCGACGCCGCCGCGGGTGCTGTGCAGCGCCGTATCGGCTGCCAGCCCGGCATCGACGGCGATGTCGCATCCGCTGTTGCCGCCGCCCACGACGAGTACCCGCCGCCCGCGCAGTTGCTCGGGGCTGCGGTAGTCCGCGGCGTGCAGCACTTCGCCGGAGTAGCCGGCGAGGCCGGGTGGGTTGGGCATGATCGGCTCGTTGTGGTGGCCGTTGGCCAGGACGACCCCGGCGAAGCGGCTGGTCGCGATGCCGTCGGTCAGCAGGTCGCGGACCGTCACGTCGACTGCTGCGCCGACGGGTTCGACGGCGAGGACCTCGCTGCCGAACCGGACGTGGTCATAGAGTCCGAAATGCGCCGCGTAGCGCCGCAGGTAGTCGTGCGCCTGCTGCCGCGAGGGGTAGTCCGGGCCGTTCGCAGGCATCGGGAAATCCGGGAACTGCGTGAAGGCTCGACTGGAGACCATGTGCAGGGAGTCGTAGCAGCGGGCGGCCGGCGCCGCGCTGCTCCAGATGCCACCGACATCGGCCGATCGCTCGAAGCCCTGCGCAGCGACGCCGAGTTGGAGCAGGGCCTTCACCGCGGTCATCCCGTGGACGCCGGCACCGACCACCGCCCACGGCAGCGCCGACTCTCTGATGCCGGCCGCAGCCGGCCCGGCAGCGCCGCCGTCGACCACCATGCCGACACCGTACGTTGCGCATCGCCCATCACAGCGCCGGGGCGAGTATGGCGCTGGCCACACACACCCGCGGCGCCCACGCGGGCGCGAGGATCCCGGCGGGAACGCTTCCCGAAGGGCCCGTCCACCGGCCGGCGCCCATGCGGGCTCGAGGATCCCGGCCCGATGGTCACGGCGCGAGGCGAGAGGCGCACAATGGTGGAACAACCTGCGCGACGCCGGTCGTCGCGCCCAACAACACGGAGTCCCCATGTTCGGTGAGATCCTGCTCTGGACCTTCACGGTCTTCCTGTTCTTCGCCTACCTCATGGTCCTGTGGACCATCTTCACCGACCTGTTCTCCGACAAGGACACCTCCGGCTGGGCCAAGGCCCTGTGGGTGGTCTTCCTCATCTTCATGCCGCTGCTCGCCGCCCTGGTCTACCTCGTCGCACGCGGCCGCGGAATGCAGGAGCGCAAGATCCAGCAGATGCAGGACATCCAGCGAATGCAGGAGACCTACATCAAGCAGGTCGCCGGAGCCCCGTCCGAGACGTCGGCAACCGATCAGATCGCCCAGGCGAAGGCGCTGCTCGATTCCGGCGCCATTTCGCAGGAGGAGTTCGCCTCGCTCAAGGCGAAGGCTCTCGCCTGATCGACCGCACCTCTTCGAGGGCCGCCAACCACACGGTTGGCGGCCCTCGATGCATGGATGCCGGGACCTTCGGCCCCCCAAAAGCACGCCCGGCACGGCATGCTCGGGCTATGACCGATGACGAGACAACCCCGGCGGCCAACGACGTCAAGGCGCAGATGGCCGAGGCGCTGGAACGCAAGCATGCCGCCGAGCACGGCGGCGAAGCCCACTTGGATGGTCAAGGCAAAGCGGACCACACCCACGGCAAGACCGGCGGCGCGAAGCAGTTCCGCCGCAAGTCCATCTGAGCCGGAAGGGCGGCGCGGCCGCTGAGCCGGTGCTCGCCTCGGCGGTGCGGACCGCGGGGTCGTTACGCCCGGCTGCGCGCTGAGGCAAGGATGCGCGCCACTTGCGCGTCGCTGACCTGATCGAAGTCCCGGTAGTACTGGCCGACCGCCGCGAAGTCCACCGGCTCGCGCAGCACGACCAGGGCATCGGCGATTCCTGCGAAGTCCCGCTCGACCCCGGTCGGCGCAACCGGCACCGCCAGCACGATCTCCTCGGCACCGCTGGCCCGCGCGACCAGGCAGGCGGCCTTGGCCGTGCTGCCGGTGGCGATCCCGTCGTCGACGATCACCACGGTGCGGCCGCGCAGATCGGCAACGGGATGCCCCCCGCGCAAGCGCGCCACCCGGTCGTCGAGCACCGGCCGCTCCCGCTGCTCGGCAGCCGCCACGTCGCCCTGCGACGCGCCCGTGGCTCGCATTACCGCCTCGTCGATGACCCGGACGCCGCCTTCTGCGAGAGCGCCCAGGGCCAGCTCCGGTTGCCAGGGGGCGCCGAGCTTGCGCACCACGATGATGTCGAGCGGGGCGTCCAGGGCCTGGGCTACCTCCCACGCAACCACCACGCCGCCGCGCGGCAGGCCGAGCACGAGCGCATCACGGTTGCGGTAGGCCTGCAGCTCCTTGGCCAGGGCACGGCCGGCCGCAGCCCGATCACTGAACCTCACAGCACGATTCTGGTGCCCGCCCCGCCGGGATGCCCGGCCGGCAGTGCGGGCCGTCCGGCCCGGGGACTCGGGACCTTCGGCCGTTGAGGAGTCGAAATCAACCCGTAGCGTCGAAGCTGGGAGGAAGCCATGAGACGAAGGAGTATTCGCACACTGGTGGCGGCCGCAGCCGCCCTGGGGCTGGCTCTGGGGCCCGGGGCCGCGTGGTCGGCAACCGCAGCGCAGCCGAGCACACCCGACGCCAACGTCGTCCTGGTCAACCCGGCATCGACCGGCGTGCAACTCGCCGTGACCGCGCACTCCGATGCGCTGGGCGCCGACCACGGTTCGCTGACCTATCGAAACGGCGGCGTGGTGCTGCGCGACCTGCAGCTGCATCGACTCTGGGTGCCGGGGCTGGGCGATCACGAGGAGCACGATGTTGCCCTCGCTGCGGATGATCACAGCTGCACCGACGACGAAGCCGGGGTCATCAAGATCCGAGGACTGAGCACCCAGCGGGGGGTCGGTCAAGTCCAGGTATGGATCGACGTCCGGCCCGGTCACGACGGCACGGAGATGATGCGGCTGCGCGTGCGCCCCAAGACCGACTGCGGCGGCCACGACGACGGCCACGTCGAGCCGGCGGCGGCCCCTACCGATACCGAGCACGGCGATCACGGCGCTTGGAGCCACAACTCCGGCTGGATCCCGCTGCATCAATCCGTTGTCACCGTCCGCGGTGACGGTTCCTGAAAGGGGGAACGAAGATGAAGAATCACGCCTTCGGGCGAAGCCTGGGTGTTGGCCTGATGGCTGCAGCACTCGTCTCCGCCGGGGCCTTCGGCGCACAGGCGAAGGGTCCCGGCAGCGGAGGCGGTGGCGGCAAGCCGCCCAGCGGCGAGTCCATCGGCAACAACCTGTCCTACCCGCTGCTGATCGCGGGCGAGACCGGCCACGCGGGGCCGGTGCTCCGAGGCACCGAGTACGCGCCGGTGCTGGGCACGCTGCCCGCGACTACCTGGTGCTGCCCGACGGCACCAGGGCGTACTACCAGCAGAACGCCAACAACACCTGGCAGGCGTCCAACGCCAACCTGGCGTGCGCCGGGATCGATGTCGATCTCATCAACTGGGGCGACAACCTGGAGTCCAAGGACTGGGCCTACCGGCAGATCGTGCGCGTCGAGACCCAGTTGTACGACGCCGTCGGCGCCACCATGCCGGACGGCGAGGCCGACGGTCGGCTACGAGATGGCCAAGACGAACGACCTGACCGGCAAGAACGAGATGTGGGGCCTGCACGCCACCGCGGCGGCGGAGCCCATCACGACCGTTCCCGAGACGGCGTTCGTCTACACGGCGGACTCGCGGCTGTCGATCCAGCAGATCGACCCGACTGCGGGCGAGCTGACCTGGGAGAACGGCCAGTGGGTCGGCGCGGGCGCCGGACCGGTCGTCGTGGACGTCGACACCGCCACCAGCGGCGACGGCATCGGCGGCTACAAGGGCGAGATCAGCGTCAGCGGCAACTTCGTCTACGGCTACGTGTGGAACACCCGCACCGACTCCGTGGGCGCAGCCGAGTACCGGATCACGTTCAGCCTCGACGGCCTGCCCAGCGAGTGCGTGAGCCTGGCCGACGCTGAGATCATGGTGCCGGTCGAGGAGGAGGTCGCCGCGGAGGCGGAGCCCGGTGGCAACGTCCCCGTCATCGACCGCGTCAACAACCTCACCTACATCGATGTGGGCCTGACCTCTCAGAAGGGCGGCGGCAAGAACAAGTAGCCGCACCGCCTGCACGGTTGATCGCCGCGAATTCCCGCTCCACAGCCAGGAATTCGCGGCGATCAGCGCGCGCAGGGTCTTGGACTCAGTGGCCGGCGAGCAGGGTGGGCAGGGTGGCGGTGTGGGCCTGCCGCAACTCGGCGAGGGGCCAGGTGACGGAGGCGCCCCAGACGTTGTCCAGCTGCAGGACCTGATCGTCCACGCCGAGGTCGGCGCCGAGGCCGGAATCCACCACGCCGATCCGGGCGAACGGGTACCGCCGGGCGGCGCACATCTCGGTGAAGCGCAACTCCTCCGAGCGCGGCACCACCACGATCGCCCGGCCCGCGGACTCGCTGGCGCAGAACGTGAACGGGTCGACCTCGTCGCTGACCCAGCACCGCGCCCCGGTCCCCGACCGCAGGGCCATCTCCACCAGCGACTGGATCACGCCGCCCTCGGAGACGTCGTGGGCCGCGGTGAGCATGCCATCGCGCGAGCCCGCCACGAGGATCTCCGCCAGCACCTTCTCGGCGGCCAGGTCTACTGCCGGCGGCAGCCCGCCGAGGTGACCGTGCACCACATGGGCCCACTCCGATCCGGCGAACTCCTCCCGGGTCGCGCCGAGCAGGTAGATGAGCTCGCCGTCCGGGCCCCAGGCCATGGGCGTGCGGCGTCCCACGTCGTCGATGACGCCGAGCACGCCGACGACCGGCGTCGGCAGGATCGCCACATCCCCGGTCTGGTTGTAGAACGACACGTTCCCGCCGGTCACCGGCGTGCCCAACTCCAGGCAGCCGTCGGCCAGTCCGCGGACGGCCTCGGCGAACTGCCACATCACGGCCGGGTCCTCCGGGGAGCCGAAGTTCAGGCAGTTGGTGACCGCGAGCGGCACCGCCCCGGTGACTGCCACGTTGCGGTAGGACTCCGCCAGCGCGAGCTTGGCGCCGGTGTACGGGTCGAGCTTGGCGAACCGGCCGTTGCAGTCGGTCGAGACCGCGACGCCGCGACCGGACTCCTCGTCGATGCGCACCATGCCGGCATCCTCGGGCATGGCCAGCGCAGTGTTGCCCTGCACGAAACGGTCGTACTGCTGCGTGATCCAGGACTTGTCGGCAAGGTTCGCGCTGCCGAGCATCCGCAGCACGAGCGCCTGCAGCTCCCCGGCGCTCGAGGGACGGGCCAGCTGCTCGGGCCCCGCGGCCTGCAGCTCGTCCTGCCAGTCCGGCCGGGCCAGCGGGCGGTGATAGACCGGTCCCTCGTGGGCGACCGTGCGCGGCGGCACATCGACCACCCGCTCGCCGTGCCAGTCGACGGTGAGCCGACCGGAGTCGTTGACCTCGCCGATCACGGCCGCCTCGACGTCCCACTTGGCGCAGATCGCCAGGAACGCCTCCAGGTTCGCCGGCGTCGACGATCGCGCACATGCGCTCCTGCGACTCGCTCATGAGGATCTCTTCGGGCGACAGCGTCGCATCGCGCAGCGGGACCCGGTCCAGCCACACGTGCATGCCGCCCTCGCCGTTGGAGGCCAACTCGCTGGTGGCGCAGGAGATCCCGGCGCCGCCGAGGTCCTGGATGCCAGTCACCAAGCCGGCATGCAGCACCTCCAGCGTGCACTCGATGAGCAGCTTCTCCATGAACGGGTCGCCCACCTGCACACTGGGGCGCTTGGCGGGGCCGTCGGCGTCGAAGGTCTCACTGGCCAGCACGCTGACGCCGCCGATGCCGTCGCCGCCGGTGCGGGCCCCGTAGAGGATGACGAGGTTGCCCACGCCGCGAGCCGAGGCCAGGTGGATGTCCTCGTGCTTCATCGCGCCGACGCACAGCGCGTTGACCAGCGGATTGCCCTGGTAGGAGGGGTCGAAGACGACCTCGCCGCCGATATTGGGCAGACCCAGGCAGTTGCCGTACCCGCCGATCCCGGCGACCACGCCGGGCAGCACCCGCAGCGTGTCCGGGTTGGCCGGATCGCCGAAGCGCAGCGGGTCCATCACCGCGAGCGGTCGGGCACCCATGGAGAGGATGTCGCGAACGATCCCGCCCACGCCGGTCGCCGCGCCTTGGTAGGGCTCGACGTAGGAGGGGTGGTTGTGCGATTCGACCTTGAACGTCACCGCCCAGCCGTCGCCGATGTCGACCACGCCGGCGTTCTCGCCGATGCCCACCAGGAGCGCCTCGGTCGCCGGCTTCTTGTCCCCGAACTGGCGCAGGTGCACCTTGGAGGACTTGTAGGAGCAGTGCTCGCTCCACATGACCGAGTACATGGCCAACTCGGAACTCGTGGGGCGCCGGCCGAGGATCTCCCGGATGCGCTCGTACTCGTCCGGCTTCAGCCCGAGGTCGGCGAAGGGCTGCCCGTGATCCGGCGTTCCCGCTGCCGCGGCGACGGTGTCCAGGCTCATCGGGCACCCACCACGGTGGTCAGGACGGAGGTGAAGAAGCCGAGGCCGTCGACGGAGGGGCCGAATCCGGCCTCCACGGCATGCTCGGGGTGCGGCATGAGTCCGACGACGTTGCCGCGCTCGTTGCAGATCCCGGCGATATCGCGTCGCGAGCCGTTCGGGTTGCCGACGTACCGGACGACGATGCGCCCCTCGCCCTCCAGCATGTCCAGCGTCGCCTCATCGGCGATGTAGCGTCCCTCGCCGGACTTCAACGGCACCACGATCCGCTGCCCCACGGTGTAGGACCGTGTCCAGGCCGAGTCGGTGGTGCCGATCTCCAGCTCCTGGTCGCGGCAGAGGAAGTGGCGCGACTCGTTGCGCATGAGCGCGCCGGGGAGCAGGTGGGTCTCGCACAGGATCTGGAAGCCGTTGCAGATCCCCAGCACCGGCATTCCGCGCCGGGCGGCATCGACGACCCGGTCCATGATCGGGGCGAACCGGGCGATGGCACCGCAGCGCAGGTAGTCGCCGTAGGAGAACCCGCCCGGGACGACGACGGCCTCGACCTCCGGCAGGACGTCGTCGCCGTGCCAGAGCGGCACCGGGGTGCAGCCGGCACCGGCCAACGCGCGGCGGGCATCGCCGTCGTCCAGCGAGCCGGGGAAGGTGACGACGCCGACGCGGGGACCCCCGCTCACCGCTCCACCCCGCCCTCGTCGGCGACGTGGACCTCGAAGTCCTCGATCACCGGGTTGGCCAGCAGCCGCTCGGCGAGCTGCCGCACCTGGTCGAGGCGCTCCAGGTCCAGGTCGCCGTCGAGCTCGATCTCAAACCGCTTCCCCTGCCGGACGCTGGTCACCCCGGCCAGGCCGAGTCGCGCCATGGCGCCCTCCACGGCTCGGCCCTGGGGATCAAGGATCTCCGGCTTCAGCATCACATCGACGACCACGCGCGCCACGGCAGCTCCTCACACCTCGGGCTGCGACCAGTCTAGGTGTGCGGCCGCAGCGGCTCGGCCGGTGCACCCGAGCGGCGTGCCGTCAGCCCTCGTCGGGACCGGCCGGTCCCGCGGCCGGGCTCGGCTGTCCGCCGTCGGCCGTCGGCCAGCAGCGCTGGACGGCGCCTGCCACGCCGCGCCCGATGACCCACCCGACGGCGACATCGCCCGGGTAGTGCACGCCGGTGTACACCCGGGAGAAGCCCACCGCGGCAGCAAGCGCGGTGATCGGAACGCGCAGCGCCGGGATCTGGCTGCTCACCACGGAGGAGAAGGCCGCCGCCGAGGCGGTATGCCCGGACGGGAACGAACTGGATTCCGGCTGACGCAGCCTGCGGGTCTGCGGGACGGCAACCGTGGGCCGGGGACGGGAGAACATCGGTTTGACCAGCGCGTTGGCCACCAGGGAGGTGCTGGCGATCGCGGTGAGGCCCATGAGCGCCGTGCGCCGCCCGCGAGCCCCGCCGGTTGCCGCAAGGACGGCCGAGATGCCCATCCACAGCCGCGAGTACGAGGCTGCTAGCGACAGCGGCGGGAGCAAGCGATCCAGGACTGGCGACTCCATGTCTGCCACCGTGGTGAACGCTGCGACATCCGCATCGTGCAGATCCGCCATGACGGGGCGGAGATCGTGCGCCGTTGCGGTCATGGCATCCCTCGGCTCTCTCGGCGGCCGGACGGCGTCGCCCGGGGCTGCCGCGTCCGTCGGATTCGTTGGCTGGTCCGGGGTCATTGGCTGTCGTCCTCCGAAAGGCTCGCCAGGTCCAGCAGCCGCGCGACGGCCGCCGCCGCCGGCGGCACGTACCCGGGCCGCGCCCCGGTCGGGAGGAGGAGCCGCAGGCCGCCCGGCACGGACCGCAGCTCCACCGGTGCCGGCAGCATGACCGACTCCCCATCGAGCCCGACCGCGATCGTGGCGCCCTCGGAGTGGACGGCGAGTTCCGCAGCGCTCCACTCCGTGCGGCTGCCTCAGGTCCCGCATCGTGAGCGATCCCACGTCGGCCCCCCGCGGGATCGAGAGGACCGACAGGATGCCGAGTTCGCCGCCGTCCATCGACGCTCGGCGGCCGAAGTCGGGCGGACCGCTCCACACGTAGCGGTTGTTGGACACCAGCAGCACTGCGGCGTCGTCGGCAGCCGCGCCGTCCGGCATGGCGAAGCGCACCGACCCCCCGGTTCCGGGCGCCGCGGCCATCTGTTTCGCAACGGCGACCAGCGTGCCGATCTTGTCCTGCCGATACCCCTCTGAGTGGACTGCCCTGGCGTAGAGGCCGAAGCTCACGTTGTTGACGAAGACGCGGTCGCCGGCCAGACCGTAGTCGACGGCGATCTCCTGCCCGGACTTCACTGCGTGCAGCGCCGACAGGGGGTGATCCCGGTTCAGGCCGATGTCCAGGGCGAAGTGGTTGCGCGTGCCGAGCGGGACGCAGAAGAAGGGCACGTCGCTCTCGATCGCCACCTGAGCGACGAGCCCGAGGGAGCCGTCGCCGCCGGCCATGCCGACCGCGTCGGCACCGGCATCGATCACCTCCCGCGCCAACTGCCGCAGGTCCTCGCCGTGCTCCAGCACCCTCACCGCGATCCCCAGCTCCCGGGCGCGATCTGGCAAGCCGTAGCGCTGGGACTTGCCGTCACCGCTGCGCGGGTTGATGATCAGGGCCGGGCGCTGCACCGGGCTGGCCGCGGGCCGGGCCGACCGATACCGGTCCACCAGCCTGGGCAGGGCGTCGCGCACCAGGACCATCGTCGCGGCCGACCCGACCGCAACACCCCCGAGAAACCCGTACAGGCGTGAGGAGTGCTCGCTGCGCATGGCTCGACCCTAGGGGCTGTGGCCGCCGAACCGGCGCCTGTGGGGTCGGTTGGCCAGGAGGGCCCCAGCACCACGCGCCTGCATCCGGCGCCTACCGCGCGGATGCCGCGGACAACGCTCGGGGCTCGGGCGGCCCCGCGTTCTCCCCGGCGAGGCGGTGGCTGGACAAGTCTGCGCAGCAGTCGACGCCCCGCGGCGGAGATGCACTCCGGCCCCCGTCCCCGCCTGGCCATCGCCGGGACGCATCGACTGCAGCTCCGCAGATCGCCATAGCCGAGATCGGCGGGGGGCGAGCACCGAGACCGCGCCGGAACCGCACGGCCCGGGACCAACGTCTGCGGTCCGCCGCCGCCAGGGTGCCTGAGCGGCGGGCCAGACCGGGCGAGCCTCCCATGCGCAGTGCAGCACGCGCACGCCTGGGCCGTGGTCCGCGGTCGGCGTCGCGCAGGGCGACTGCGAGCGTGCGGCTGCGCACCCGGGCACCGGCTCACCAACCGTGTTGTGGCCCCCGAGGAACAAAGAGCTGCGAGGCGGCCCGGCTTGGACCGCCCCGACGACGGGCCGATCCGGCGAACAGCAGGGCCGCTATCAACGCTGGAGTCGGATACATCAGCGCGATCGCGATGGCACTCAGGGAGGCGGCCTCGGTGGTGGGACGCAGCGGATCCGTGTTCGGGTCCAAGGGCGCCAGGAAACTCGCTCCGGCAATCAGGACGAACACAGCCGGGACCAAGGAGCACACCAAGGCGACCGCCGCCCACTTCGGTTGGACAGACCCCAGCACGGCTGCCGCCAGGTAGGTCGACCCCGCACCCCACGCGATGAGCGCGCCGCCGGTCGCCAGGCCCTCGGATGCCAGTGTCCAGAACCCGTCCGCCAGGGCGAGCCCACCGGCGAGGACCAGGACGCCGATCGCCGACCAGCCGAGCGCACCCAGTGCGCCTCCCAGCCCGTGGCCGCCGCGTCGCCGCAGTTGCCCGACGGCGATCACGAGGATGACTGCGGCGGGCAGGAAGAACAGCCCTGTGATCCACGCGATCATCGTGGACAGCTCCGCACTCGCGTCGTTCTGGACGAACATGATGCAACCCCTGTCATCAGCGTTCTGCCGGAGGTCGGCCACGAGTAGGGCCGGAGGTCCCGGTGCCAGGCCGCGGGACGGGGGTGGGCCGCCAGGCGTTCGGGCCGGCTCTGGGGGAGGCTGGGCGCGTGGGGCAGGACCGGGTGTATCCCTCGGCAGTGGATTGGTGGATCGGCGCCACACTGCTGCTGTGCGCCGCGCTCGTGCCGGTCCTGGCCGTGGCCGCGTTCGTGCTCGCCAGGTCCGACCCGGCCGACGCGGCGACGGCCGGCATCGGCGCGGTGATCCTCGCCGTCGTGCTGGCGGCACTCACCTGGCCGGTCCGCTACACCTTCGCCGAGGACCGTCTCATCGTCGCCTTCGGCTGGTGCCGCTACCGGATCCCCTACGCCCAGATCACGGCGGCCGCGCCGACCAGATCGCCGTGGAGCAGCCCGGCGCTGTCGATGGACCGGGTACGCATCAGCTACGGCACGAAGTGGGTGCTGATCTCCCCGCGGAACCGCGCGGGATTCCTCGCAGAACTGCAGCGGCGAGCTCCGCGTCTGCGCCCGGCCGAGGACGGCGGACTGTCGGCAGAGTGATCCGACGCGGCGGCCGAGCACGCTCCCGACCTGCGGCAGCCGCGCGACCGAGGTGGCGGCAGGCGCCGGCCCACCAGCCGTCACGGCCGGCCGCGCTGGCGTGAGCGCGCTGCCCAGGGCCGAGCTCCGCGGCGTGGCGGCGCAGCGTCGAGCAGGCCGACGGTTGTGGATTGATGGAACCGCGAGGGACAATGGAGCGTCACAGAGGGTGAACAGGCCCGCCACCAGACCTGGGGGAAGACATGAACGGCTCCTTCGAGCACGACGTCCATCAGGGCGAAAGCACCGCGCACCGCGCCTGGTACCGGCGCCGCGGGCCCCAGGCCGCCGTCGCTGGGACCGCCGCTGCCGCGCTGGCTGTCGTGGGCTTCAGCATGGGCTCGGCCGCCAACGCCACGGTCAACCCGGAGGATGCCGTGGCCGAGGCGCAGCAGAACCTGCAGCAGCTGCCCTCGAGCGTGACCTTGACGGGTTCCGACATGGCCGGCGAGATCACCTTGCTCCGCACCGATGAGGGCGCCCAGGTGACGGTCGATGCAGCTGACCAAGGGGTCTACTTCTCCGCCGCGCTGCTCGATGACCGCGTCTACTTCCGGGTGGCCGGGGACCAGTTCTCCGGCGTGGCAGGCAATCCGATCGCGCAGGGCCTGACCGCGGGCTACCCGTCGATCACCGCCCTGCTCGACGGGCAGTGGGTCAGCATCGACGTCTCGGAGGACTCCGAGGTCCTCGCGGCGATGCAGGACCTCGTCCGAGCCCAGGTGGAGATCCCGGAGGGCCTGGGCGCGGCGGCGGAGGATCTGCAAGCCTCGATGAAGGCCATCGGCGAGGATCTGCGGACCCCGCTGCAGGATGCCTTGGCGGACAACGTCTCGGTGGCCGCCGGCGACGGAGTACCGGCCGGGCCGGCCGGCTCCGACCACTACATCGTCTCGTTGGACAGCAGTGCCGTGGCGACCGAGCTCGAGCCGGTGCTGCGGCAATCGCTGGAGCAGGCGCTGGCCGCGGTCGACGCCTTCGTGGCCGATGCCGGCGCGGACCTGCCCGGAGTCGATGAGCGCTGGAACGGCAAGAGCCAGGAGATCCTGGACGCCTTCGACCAGGCGATCGCCGAGGCGCTCGAGCGGGACACCGCCGCCATGGACGTGTGGATCGCCGATGGCGAGTTCACCCAGATCACGGTGGAGAACGCGACGCTGACGTTCGACCGGGATGCCCAGCTCGACGGGACGACCAGTGCGGTGAGCATGGATGAGGATCTGCTGCGCATCCTGCCGCTGCTGAGCACCTTCGAACTGCCCCAGACCCTGCCGTTCGACCTGCCGTTCGACCTGCCCTCGGCAGGCTGACGGCTCACGCTCGCACGGGCCCGCCCCGGCGTCGATCAGACGCTGCGGCGGGCCCGTGTCACGTGCTGGGCCGGGGGCCGTTGCGCGGCCCCCGCAGTGCCGGGTGGCTGCGCCGGCGCGCCGGCACCCCCAGTCCACCCGTGCCAGACGTCCAACCTGCTGGCTGCGGATGTCCCCGACCACTCGACATCGGCTAGGAGCCGGGGCCGATCCGCGCCTGCTGTCGCGCACCGGAGTCCGCCGCCCCGCCGACGCCGAGGGCGGCACCGATGAGGTGCGCATCCCCTCCCAGCGCGGACAACCGCAGTTCTGGTGCGTCGTTGCCCGGGATGATCTCGCCGACCAGCGCCTGCTCCACCGCATCTCGGTAGTACGGGTCCCTCGCGGACTCGCCGGCGAGGATGATGACGTCGGGCTCCAACAGGTTCGACAGTCCGCCCAGTTCCCGGCCGAGGGCGGATCCGCCGATCGCCAGCGCCGCCCGCGCCACTGCGTCGCCTCGGGCCGCCGCCTGCGTGACGGCCCCCAGGTGGGGAGCGTCGGCCGGATCGAGGTGCCGCTGCTCCCGGTACCATCGCGTCACCCCGGCGGCAGAGGCTATCGAGTCCAGGTGTCCCATTCCGCCGCAACTGCAGCGCAGACCGGCCGCGGCGGCCGCAGGCACGTGGCCGAGGTGGCCGGCCGCCCCGCGGCGGCCCAACCGGATGCGCCCGTCGAGCAGCAGCGCGCCTCCGACGCCGGTACTGCTGTAGGCCAGCACCACCTCTCGCTCGCCGACCGCGGCGCCGGCGGCCTGCTCGCCGAGCATCACGTTCACCACGTCGTTGCGCACGGTGACGGGCAGGCTCAGCCGCTCCTGCAGCATCCGTGCCAACGGCGATCCGCGCCAGGCGCGCATCGCGAAGCGGGTCCCCCGAACGGAGCCGTCGGCAGGGTCGATGACGCCGGGGAAGCCGACCCCCACCCGGTCGACCCGGACATCGGCGCGTTGCGCCTTGCGCAGCAGCAGCGTCGCCATCCCCACCAGACCCTCGACCCCGTCCGCCGGGGTCGCGGTGCTCGGCACGGAGACCCGGGCCAGGACCCGGCCGTCAGCAGCGACCAGCGCGCCCGAACTGTCGCGCGACCCCACGAGCATCCCGATGCCGGCGCCCGGCGACTGGTCCATGGACCACTCCTCCCACCGCGGCTGATCGGCGGCCCACTGCCGTCGGCGCTGCCATCGCTGAGAGCCTACGGTCGGCCGGGGGTGCGAAGCACCATCAGGTCGTGACCGCGAGTCGCGGCCGCAGCACGAAGCCCCGGGCCGCGGAGCTGAGGCGGGGGTTCCTCAGCAGCCGCGGCCCGGGGGGCCTCGGTGCTCGGTCCAACCGGTGGGCTGTGTGCAACCGGTGGGCTGTGTGCAGGCCGACGGGCTGTGCCGTTCTGGTCAGCCGTTCCGGCGGCCGCGGATCGCCATGCCGATGCCGGTGACGCCGAACAGTCCGGCCGCGATGAGGGCCAGCGTCGCCGGATTCGGCGTGGCGCCATCGGTGCCCTCGACATCGAAGCTGTAGGCAGCCGTGGTCACGGCGGCCTCGGCCGGCCCCCCGGCCGGCAGGGCGCCGTCTTCGGTGCGCTCCGCAGCCTTGGCGATCTGGGCCACGTACTCCTCGTACTGCAGTTGCGTGGCCATCCCGGATGCCATGATCTGCTGCGCGCCTTCGGCGCTGAGTCGATCGATACCGTCGGCCATCGCCGGTGCGGAGCCGTTGGCCTGGGCCAGGCCGTCGGCCAGATCCGCAGCACCGGTGGAGAGCTTGCCGGTGCCAGCGGCCAGCGAGCCGGCGCCAGCGGCCAGCTGGCCGGTCCCGGCAGCAAGGTCCGCCATGCCGGCATCGAGCCGCTGGGCGCCGGCGGACAGGTTCCGAACGCCGTCGGCCATATCACCGGCCAAGGCGTCGTAGATCGCCTGGACGCCGAGGATCAGAGCGTCGGCGCCGTCGCCGATGCCGTTCACCTTGCCCTGGACACCCACCATGCCCTCGGAGATGCCCTGCGCGCCGGCGATGAGCTGGCTGTAGCCGGCGATCGACTGCCCGAGTCCGCCGTCCACGTCCTGGATCGCGCCGCCTGCGTGCGTCGTGTACCCGAGCACCTGGTTCAGCTCCGACACCGGGATCGGCACGACGGTGCCATCGGCCATCGTCACCTCGATCTGCGTCGCCGCACCGGTCACGCCCAGCAGCTGCTGCGCGCCGGCAACGGCCGAGGGTGAGGCGGCGACCAGCGGCGCCAAGTCGGCGCGGGACTGCTCGGCACCGGCCTGCATCTGCTGCAGTCCGGGGATGAGCTGGGAGTCCAGGCCCGCACGCAAGTGGTGCAGCGCGGAGTTGAGATCGGTCGGCACGCCGTTGGCGTCGACTGCCCAGGAATCGGGATCGCCGACCCCGCCGGAGATCTGCTGCAGCCCGGCGATGATCTGCTGGAAGGCCTGCTGCTCCTCCAGGGTGTTGATGCCGTCCTCCAACTGCTGCAGGCCACCGGCCAGGACCCCGGTGCCCGCTGCCAGGTCGCCGGCACCGGCATCGAGCTTCGCGGCGCCCGCGCTGAGCTCCCCGGCACCTGCCTTCGCCGTCGTGAGGCCCTCGGACAGCTGGCCGGCGCCGTTGGAGAGCGCGGCAAGACCGGACAGCAGTCGTCCCGCTCCTTCGGCCAGCTGCTGCAGGCCGTCGTCGAGGGTCACGCCGCCGGCGTACAGGTCGGTCCCGGCCTGGGAGCCGGACTCGTAGCTGGCCACCGCGCTGGATGCCGTCGGGTTGTCCATGGGCTTGACCGGGATCACCGACAGGTTCGCCTCCGGGATCGACCCGTCGACGATGTCGGCGGTGTAGCCGAACGTCGCGGTGGGGCTGGACAGGGGCGGCAGCAGCGTCAGCGACCACTGCACCTTCGTGCCGCCGCGGCCGTCCGCCGCGACAGCGGCCTCCGGGCTGGCCACGTTGCTGAAGCCGGCGGGCAGCACGGTGGCGAAGGAGCCGGCGATCGGGGTGTAGATCACGACGTCCTTGCTCACGGTGGCGCCGGAGGCGTCGGTGAACGTGATCGTCTCGGTCCGGCCGGTCTCGTTGGCGACCGTGTACTCCACCTGCAGCTCCCCGGTGGCCCGCGTGATCTCCTCGGGGTCGATCTCCTGGCCATCGAGGAAGTACTTCGCGGTCAGCGAGACGGGCAGGTCGCCCTCGTAGTCCGACAGCGTGCGCAGCTCGGTGGAGCCGTTGACCTTGACCGCGGTCTCCACGGCCCCGCCGGTCTGCGCCAGACGCTCGAAGCCGGACAGGTTGCGCTGCTGGTCGCCCGCGACCGGGTTGCTCACGACGACCTCGCCGTTGCCGAGGATCGTGAGCTGGTCGACGATGACCGCGCTCTTGAGCTCGCCGCCCGGGCCGAGCGTCGAGGAGACCGACTCGTAGTTGGAGATGGTGATGTCGTCGCCGATGGCGGCGGCGTTGGCCAGCGGGAACGTGGCCATGCCGAGCATCGCGATGGCGAGGGCGCCGGCGGAGATGGTGGTTGCCTTGCTCATGGTCTTGGGGTTTCCTTCGTGATCTGCGGGGCTGGGGGCGAGCGGTTGGTCGGACGGGATTCAGGCGGCCAAGGCCAGTTCGGCGTCGTCGCTGTGGACGGCGGCCTGGTCGTGGTCGTCCTCGCGACGATGCGCGGGCGCGACGACCGATCCCGCCGTGAAGCCGACCGCCGATGCCAGCAGGACGCCGGCGCCCGCACCCGGGAGGTTCGCGAGGAGTCCGGCGAAGTCGAGGATGTGCAGCGTCTCGTAGGCCCCTGCCATGGCGGCGACGCCGGCGAAGGATGCCCACAGCGGCGTGCGGCCGTTGCTGAGCACGGCGATGAGCGTCACCGCGAGGAAGGCGGCGGCGATCCCGACGACGGCGCCCAGCGTGGTGTCCGGGAGCAACCCGGCCCGCAGCACGTAGGCGCCGGCGGCGACGGCCATCCCGGTGAGGAATCCGGCGATCTTGCGGGCACCGGATTCGCCGGGCACCAGCGCGACGGAGGAGCCGGCAGCGGCACCGACCAGGATGCCGGCGCCGAGGTCGTAGGAGGCCGCGCTGACGAGGAGCGCGGCGGTGCCGGCGGTCACAGCCAGACCGGCGATGGCGGTGGTGGAGCGGTTCATGGGGGTTCCCTTGGATTCGATGTCCTGGAGTCCGATCGGGGGGGTGGGTCGATCGGCAGTGGTGTGGTGCCCGCCACTTACCCAACCCAAACATCGGGCGAACACAGGATTTGCAAACAACCGCGGGCGGCGGCGTCGGCCCGGTGGCGGGAGAGCCCCCGGGGTCCGTGGTCGTCGCCGCCCGACAGGCTGAGTCCTGGGCTGCCGACACCGGCCACGCCGGTCTCGCGCCGGTCGCGGGAACCGGCATCGACCGACCCGTTCGCAGGCCCCCGGCACGCCACGCGTGGGCGACCCAGCGGGTGCAGCGGCTGGGATGGCCTCGGGTTCCTGCGATCAGGCCGAGTCCCCAGCGGTGGCCGCGAGGTGGCGCCTGCGCAGGACGGTTCGCGAGCAGGACAGCGACGCGCGCCCGGGCCGGCCGCAGGGAGCGGCTACCGTCAACCGCGCCGCGTTGCCCTCACCGACCCGGCCCAACGGTGGCGGACCTCGGCGGTGTGCCGCGGCACCAGGCGCCGGCGCGGCCTCGGGCAGCCACTCCGTCACGGCCCGTAGGGAGCAGCGATACCGGTCCGGCGCGGGCGGGTCAGAGGGGCGCGAGCCCGCCACGCCAGGGCGTCCGCGCCCGCCTTACGGCATCTGGACGTCGACGCCCTCCCGGCGGCGCCGTGCGAGGTCCATGACGAGGCTGACGGCCAGGATCAGCACCAGCACCGGCACCGCGACCCCGGTGACCAGCGAGGTGAAGGAGTCGAGCCGGTCGTGCCCGGCGGAGTCCAGGAGCAGATACGTCGTGTAGACGAGGTAGCACAGCACCAGCAGGCCGCCCTCCACCCGGGACAACCGGAATGCGGTGAAGGCCATCGGGAGCAGCAGCACCCCCGTCAGGATGACGAGGACCAGGTCGAAGCTGACGGCCGACTGCGGCACCGGCAGCCCGTCCACCGTGATGCCGCTGATCCCGATGACAGCGCCGATGTTGAAGATGTTGCTGCCGACGGCGTTGCCGACGGCGAGGTCGCGCTCGCCCTTCGCGGCGGCGACGATCGCGGTGGTCAGCTCCGGCAGCGAGGTGCCCACCGCCACGATGGTCAGGCCGATGACGAGTTCGCTGATCCCCAGCGACCGCGCGAAGTCCTGCGCCGCGGTCACCAGCAACTGGGCGCCGATCACCAGCAGCGCAACGCCGACGGCCACCAGGAGCGCCGCCCACACCGGGCGCATCGGCGGGTCCTCACCGGCCGAGGGCTCCACGGGTCGCAGGTCCGCGGGCAGGTGGTCGGTCGCCGCGGCCTGCTCGGCGAAGGAGTCCGGCTCCGCCGGGCGGGAGTCGGCCGGCGGAGGCGGATCGCCGATCAGCGGCTCGCCCTGCACCGGAACCAGGTGGCCGGCAGCGTTCTCCCGACGGCTGGTGATGATGGCCCGCACGACATAGACGCACAGCAGTGCCAGCAGTATGGCCGCCTCGACCCGGGAGATCTCCAGGTCGAGCGCGAAGACGAGCAGCAGCACCGACATGCCGATCATGACCGGGATGTCCTGCCGCACGACGCGCGAATGCACGGCCAGCGGCAGTACCAGCGCCGCGCCGCCGAGGACGAGCAGGATATTGGCGATGTTGGATCCCACGACGTTGCCGATGGCCAGTTCGGGCGATCCGTTGCCCACGGCCTCCAGCGTCACCGCCAGTTCCGGGGTGCTGGTGGCGAACGCCACCACGGTCAGCCCCACCACGAGTTGCGACAGACCGACACTGCGCGCTAGGGACGAGGCCCCGCGGACGAGGACCTCGCCGCCGACCACGAGCAGCAGGAGTCCGGCGAGCAGCAGGGCTACGGGCATCGGCCAAGTCTACGGGGAGCCGTCCGGCCAGGACGTCCCCGTGAGCCGTCGGTAGGCCTCGAAGTACCGCTCCCGGGTGCCGGCGACGACGTCCTCCGGCAACGGGGGCGGCGGGTCCTGTCCTGTTCGGTCCCAGCCGGATCGGGGCGATGCCAACCAGTCGCGCAGGTACTGCTTGTCGAAGGACGCCTGGGGACGGCCCGGTTGCCAGTCCTCCGCGGGCCAGAACCGTGAGGAGTCGGGGGTCAGCACCTCGTCGGCCAGGACGAGCTCGCCGGTGCCGGGGTCACGGCCGAACTCGAACTTGGTGTCGGCGACGATGATCCCGCGCTCGCGCGCCATCGCGGACGCCCTGCCGTACACGGCCAGCGAGAGCCGGCGCAGCGCATCGGCATCGGCGGCCCCGACGGTGCGCTCCACCGCGGCGAAGTCGATGTTCTCGTCGTGGGCACCGAGCTCCGCCTTCGTGGCCGGGGTGAAGATGGGCTGCGGGCAGCTCCGATCCGTCCACCAGCCCTGCGGGCAGCCCGATCCCGCAGACCGACCCGGTAGCGCGGTAGTCCATCAGCCCCGAACCGGTCAGGTAGCCCCGCACGACGCACTCCACCGGCAGCATGTCCAGTCGACGGCAGACCACCGCCCGACCGGCGACCGACGCGGGCACATCGAGGGAGAGCACATGGTTGCCGACGGTGTCGGCGATCTGGTCGAACCACCACAGGCTCATCGCCGTCAGCACCGCACCCTTGTCCGGGATCGGCGTCGGCAGCACCCAGTCGTAGGCGGAGATGCGGTCGCTGGCCACGAAGAGCAGATCCCCCGACGGCGTGGTGAACAGGTCGCGCACCTTGCCGGAGTAGACGTGGCGGAAGCCCTCCGGCAGGTCGAGGTCCCCTGCCGTGACTCGCGGCACCTGCAGCAGCGGCTCGACCAGCCGGAACCGGATCCAGTACAGCGCCTGGTCGTCGTGCATCGGGTAGCCCAGGGATTCCCAGAAGGTGGTCTCGGCCGCGCGCCACTCCCCGATCGTGGCCGGCCCCTCGCCCTCGGCCTCCACCATGGCCCACGTGACCTCGGCCAGCCGGCACTGGCGGACCTCGGTCACCTCGATGGTGCCGGCGTGGCGGCCATCGTCGTCGACGAGTGCCAACTGCTCGCCGACGTGCTCCAGCGCCTCCTCCTGCGAGGCATACTCCCCGGGATGGCCGAACGTCGCGACCTTCGCGCCGGCCAGGACCAGGCCGTTGAGCCGTTCGCGCATCTGCCCGGGCGAGCCCAGCTCCATCGTGCGCATGCCGCGAAGGCGGGGAAACGTCATAGGATCGACCCCGGACGGTAGGCCGCGGCCTCCGCGTGGGCGGCGGCGATGTCCGCGATCTCCCCGGCGACCCGGTCGACCTGCGACCGGGCGGCTCCGGTGAAGGACAGCGGCTGGGCAATCAGCTCCCCGAGCTGCTCGCGGGACAACCCCAGCCGGGAATCCCCCGCCAGCCGATCCAGCAGATCGTTGTCCGCCGCGCCGCTCTCCCGCATGGCCAGCGCGACCGCCACGGCGTGCTCCTTGATGGCCTCGTGCGCCGTCTCCCGTCCGACGCCGGCCCGCACCGCGGCCATGAGGACCTTCGTGGTCGCCAGGAACGGCAGGTACCGCTCCAGCTCCCGCTCGATGACCGCCGGGTAGGCGCCGAACTCCGACAGCACGGTGAGGAACGTCTCGAACAGCCCGTCGATGGTGTAGCAGGCGTCGGGCAGGGCAACCCGGCGCACCACCGAGCAGGCGACGTCGCCCTCGTTCCACTGCGCAGCCGGCCAGTTCCGCGGTCATGGCCGCGTAGCCGCGCAGGAGCACCGCGAAGCCGTTGACGCGCTCGCAGGACCGCGTGTTCATCTTGTGCGGCATCGCGCTGGAGCCCACCTGGCCGGGCTGGAAGCCCTCGGTGACGAGTTCCGCGCCCGCCATGAGCCGGATGGTGATCGCCAGGCTGGAGGGGCCGGCCGCGATCTGCGACAGCAGCGACAGCACCTCGGCATCCAACGATCGCGGATAGACCTGCCCGACGCTGGTGAGGACCGAGCCGAACCCGAGGTGCGCGGCGATGCGGATCTCCAGCGCGCTGAGCCGCTCCTGATCTCCGCCGAGCAGATCCAGCATGTCCTGGCTGGTCCCGACCGGGCCCTTGACCCCTCGCAGCGGGTAGCGGTTGATGAGGTCGTTGAGCCGGTGGTAGGCCTGGAGCAACTCCTCCGCCGCCGAGGCGAACCGCTTGCCCAAGGTGGTCGTCTGCGCTGCGACGTTGTGGCTGCGCCCGGTCAGCGGTAGCTCCCGGTACTGCACGGCGAGCTCCGAGAGCCGGGCCAGGGACGCGATCGTCTTGTCGCGCACCAGCAGCAGCGACAGGTGCAGCTGCAACTGCTCCACGTTCTCGGTGAGGTCGCGACTGGTCATGCCCTTGTGGATGTGCTGGTAGCCGGCCAGCGCGTTGAACTCCTCGATGCGCGCCTTCACGTCGTGGCGCGTCACCCGCTCGCGGGCGTCGATGGCATCGAGATCGACGTCGTCGACGGCCCGCTCGTAGGCCGCGATCGGCCTCGGCGGGGATGGCGACTGCCAAGGTCTGCCTGGGCGCGCATGACCGCGAGCCAGAGCCGCCGCTCGAGCACGATCTTGGTCGCCGGCGACCAGATGTCGCGCATCTGCGGCGAGGCGTAGCGCTGGGCGAGCACGTTGGGGATCGAGCGGTCCGTCACCGGACCAGTCTCCCGCACGACGACCGACGACCCTAGGACCAGGCGGCGGGATCGGCGATGTCGCGGCGGTACTGGGCCCCGCGCAACCGGATCAGCGCCGCCGCCTCGTACGCCCTCGCCGCGGGCGTCGAGCAGATCTTCGCCGACCGCGACGACCGACAGCACCCGGCCGCCGGAGGTCACGGGCGCGCCGTCGGCGCCGGCCGCGGTGCCGGCGTGCAGCACCGTGACACCGGGCACGGCCGCAGCGTCGTCGAGGCCGTCGATCGCGTCGCCGCTCGCCGGCGAGACCGGGTAGCCCTCGGCGGCGATCACCACGTTCACCGCCGATCCCTCGCGCCGACCGCGGCGCGCCGACCTCGCCAGCTCACCGTTCGCCGCTGCCAGCAGCAGAGCCGACAGCGGGGAGTCCAGCAGGGCCAGCACCGCCTGCACCTCAGGGTCGCCGAAACGGCAGTTGAACTCCACGACGCGGGGACCGCGCTGGTCAGCGCCAGCCCGCAGTACAGCACGCCGACGAACGGGGTGCCCCGTCGCGCCATCTCGTGGATCGTCGGCTCGGCGACGTCGTGCAGGATCGCGGTCCACCAGGTCCGGCTCCGCCCACGGCAGCGGCGTGTAGGCGCCCATACCGCCGGTGTTCGGCCCGGTGTCGCCCTCGCCCACCCGCTTGAAGTCCTGCGCCGGCAGCAGCGGCACGACGGAGGTCCCGTCGGTGATGACGAACAGCGACACCTCGGGGCCGTCGAGGTACTCCTCGACGATGACCCGGCCGCCCCGCGCGAACACGGCCGCGGCGTGCCGGGTCGCCTCGTCCGGATCGTCGGTGACCACGACGCCCTTGCCGGCGGCCAGCCCGTCGTCCTTGACCACGTAGGGGGCCCCGAATTCCGTCAGCGCGGCCAGCACCTCCTCCTCCGTGCTGCACGCCCGCGCGGCGGCGGTCGGAACATGGGCCGCGGCCATGACCTCCTTGGCGAACGCCTTGCTGCCCTCGAGCATCGCGGCCGCGGCGGTGGGACCGAAGGGAACTCCTCAACCACGACCTGGCCACCGCGGGCGAGTACCGCGTCGGCGTGCATCCGGGCGGCCATGTGGTCCTCTGTGACGACGACCCCTTTACCAGCCGCCAGCCCATCATCCTTCACCACGTAGGGCGGACCAAACCCAGCGAGCGCGGTGAGGACCTCGTCGTCCGTTGTGCAGGTGCGAGCGCGGGCCGTCGGCACGTGGGCTGCGGTCATGACGTCTTTCGCGAAGGTCTTGCTCCCTTCGAGTCGAGCGGCCGCGGCGCTCGGGCCGAAGCAGGGGATACCGTGCGCCCTGACGTGGTCGGCCGCTCCGGCGACCAGCGGCGCCTCGGGCCCGATCACGACCAAATCCACCCCGAGCCCCTTGGCCAGGGCCGCAACGGCAACCGGATCGGTCAGGTCCACCGGCTCCGTGCGAACCTCGGCTGCGATCCCAGCGTTGCCCGGCGCCGCGATCACCTCGCCCACCTGCGTGTCGTTGCTCAGCGCGCGAACTATCGCGTGCTCGCGAGCTCCAGACCCGACCACGAGAATCTTCATGAGCACCAGGGTACGGGGGCGGGCGCCGCATCGGTCTGGGCCTCCGACCTCCGGCACGTGGCCGCACTTGTCGGTTCCGGCTCAACCCACGCTGAAACGCCGCCACGCCGTCGCAGAGGCGTTGCCGGCCGCATCGATAGCCGTGGCGCTCGAGCCGTACGAACCGCTGCCCGGCGCGTTGAACGTGAACGACCACGCCGTCGAGGCTCCGCTCGGCGTGGCCGAGACCCGCATCTCGCTGCCGAGTCGCCCAGGGGCCCCAAGCGCCGTCGTCCTGCAGCCACTGCCTGGTGGCCTTGTCCTGAACGGCGATTTCGACACGGGCGACACCAACATTGTCCGATGCCGTCCCGGACAGCGTCACCGGCAGCGCCGGGAGGACCTGGTTCTGCGTAGGTGTCGCGCAATTCAGCGACGGAGCCTGCGTGTCGTCGCTCGGCGGAGGCGGAGGCGGAGGCGGAGGCGGAGGCGGAGGCGGTGGGGTCCCGGTGACAAAGTCCAGCCGGAACTTCTGAACTCGGTCGTTGTCTCGCTCCGTCACGAACAGCACATCCCCGCTGAGGTCGAGGCCTTGTGGCGCTCGCAGTGCTCCGGTTCCGCTACCGTAGCCGCCGAAGTCCCCCACGTAGGCGCCGTCAGTTCCAAAGACCCGGATGACGTGCTTGGACGTGTCCGCGACAATGACGTACTTGTCGGTGACCTCGACGTCGAAGGGATTTCCCAATGTGCCCTTGCCGATGGTTGCCAGGTGGGCGCCCGAAGCGCTGAAGTGCTGCACGTCGTCATGCCCGGAATCTGACACCCAGATAGTGCCATCCGGGGCCCATGCAATACCCCGTGGGAATCCGAACTGTCCGTTGCCAGCGCCTGGGGAGCCGAAACTGCGGACGAACGAACCGTCCGGGTTCAGGATCACCACGCGATCATTGTTGGTATCGGCCAAAACGATCTGCCCCGAACTGTTCACATCGATCGCGTGCGGGTTGCGGAAGAGGTTGGGACCGAGGCCGCGGCCCCCGACCGTCCAGATGATGGTCCCGTCGGAGCTGTACCGCTTGATCTGGTGGTTGTCGGTGTCCGTCACGAGGACATCGTCGTTGCGGGGGTCGGTGGCAAGCATCCGGGTGTAGTTGAACTTGTAGTCGCCGCGGCCCCGCGAACCCTTCGCGAACAGCGGCGTCCCATCGGCGGCGAACTTCTGGATGCGCCAGTTGTAGGTGTCGCCGACCCACACGTTGCCGGCACGGTCGACGGCAACGCCGCGGGGACCATTCGAACCCGCCGACCGGGGGCGGCTGCGGCGGATTCGGCACGGCGAGCAGGAACGCCCCGGTCGGTGAGAACTTCTGTGCCCGGAAGTTCGGCATGTCGCCGACCCAAACATTACCGTCGGCATCGACCGCGCACTCGCGACCGCCGTCGCTGAACTGGCCGTCGCCGGTCCCCGCGCTGCCCCAGCGCAACAGGAACGTGCCGTCGCGGTCGAACTTGCTGACCCGGTTGCCCGCGCCGTCAACGACGTAGACCCAATCGTGTGCCTTGTCGATGCACAGGCCCCGGATATCGCCAGCGAACTGCCCCGGCGCGGAGCCCTTGGCGCCGAAGGCGAGCAGTGGCGTCGCGGTGCTGCTGCCGACGGAGAACACCTGCACCCGCGCGTTGCCCGGGTCGGTGACGAACAGGCGATCCGCGCTGTCGAAGTCCATACCGTGCGGCTGCCGCAACTGGCCCAGGGCGGTGCCGAACGACCCGAACTGATAGAGCTCGGCTCCGGTCGAGCTGTGCGCAACGATGTTGTTGTCCCAAGTGTCCGCGACGAAGAACCGGCCATCGCTGTGCACGGCGATGCGGGAGGGGTACCGAAACACCCCCGGACCGCTGGCGCTCTTGTTGTTCACGCCGACCTTGAACAGGAACTGCCCACCGGCGCTGTACTTGATCACCCGCCTCCGGTCGGTGTCGGCGAAGTAGATCGAGCCGTCCCGGGGGTCACGCGCCAGCCCGTACGGCGACTGATGCTGCTGCTCGCCGTACCCGACGTCCTGAACGAACGTCCCGACGAGCGCGCCCGAGCGCGTGTACTCCACCACCCGACGGTTCCAGTAGTCACCGACGAGGACGTTTCCGTTCTGGGCAGTCGTCACACCCCAGCCGTAGAGACCGGCATGGCCAGACCCGCCGACAATGCCGATCGGGGTGACATCGACGGAGAGCTGCCAAGGCAGTGGGAGCGCTCACCAGGAAGCCACTGGCGAGCAATGCACTTGCGGCGAGCGCGGCGAAGAATCGCTTCACGGGATACCCTTCCATCGGCCCCACCCTCGTTGACCAGGGCGAAACGGGCAAGGGTCCTGCGGCGATTCGTGCCACTTTTCTCAGAAGGCCCCGCTGAAGTCATCCAGTGCAACCACCCGGTTGTGCCACAGATCGCTGAGGTACACCGACCCGCCTGCGCCGAAGGCGATGGCGAAGGGCTCGTTGAAGGGGCCAGCACCCATGTCGAAACCCCGCACCGCGAAGATCAGCGTGCCGTCGGGCTGCAACTGGACCAGTCGGTTCTCCGCAGCGTCGGTGGCCCAGATCGCACCGGACGCGTCGACCGCAACTCCTCGGGGCGAGAACCGGTTCAGGCCCGGGTTCCCCACCTCGGTCCAGGTGTCGGTCGCCGGATTCAGCCGGTGCAGCGTGTTGGTGCCCTGATCGGCGATCCACACCGAACCATCCGGCGCCACATCCAGGCCCATCGGCGTCACCAGCCCGTCCGGTCCGGACCCCGCAGACCCGTGAACGGAGATGAGGGTTCCGGTGCCATCGGCCGCGATCGCGAACCGTTGCACCCGGTGGTTCTCCGAGTCGAGCACCCAGAGGCTGCCGTCCGGCGCGAAATCCACGCCGTTGGGGAACTGGAAGTCGCCGGTCGGGTCGTTCGCCGTGCCCCTCGAACCCCAACCCGCGATCGGGGTGCCATCCGAGGCGAAGACCTCGATCTCGTGGCTCTCGCGGTTGGCTACGAACACCCGGCCAGTTCCAGGCTGGATAGCCACGTCCCAGGCGAAGTTCAGCGCGCCCAACTGCTCGCGCGTCCCCCGTTGACCCCACGCCACGGTGTTTCCGGTGGCGGGATCGGTGCGGACGATCCGCTGATTCCACCAATCCGAGATGTAGAGCCTGCCGGCAGCGTCGACATCCAAGCCGCGGGGGCTGTTCACCCCTGCGATTACCTGGATCGGCACCAAAGAGGCTGCGCGTCTGCGGCCGGGTCGGCTGGCTGAGGTCGAACTCCTTCAGCGAGTGGTCCCACTCATCGCAAATCGCCAGCGTGGTGCCGGCGACCGCAATGCCGCGCGGATCCACCAGTCCCCCGACCTCGTACTGGTAGGCACCAGTGGCGGCGCTGAATGCCTGCACTCGTTGGTTGCCGTCATCGGTGACTAACACCGTCGCCCCGTCTTCGGTGAAGGTGACGCCGCGCGGATCTCCGGCGAACTGCCCGGGGCCAGACCCCTCACTCCCGAAGCGCCACACCTCGCTGCCGGATGCGTTGTAGACGACGACCTCCCGGCTGCGCGCATTCACCACGTACAAGTCGCTGGTACCCGGGCGCACCGCCAGTTGGCGCGGCTCGTTGAGACCCGAGGCAAAGACCTCGAGGAACTGCCCGGAGGTAGTGAACTTCTGCACGCGGTCGCCGTCGGTGGTGTAGACGACCTCACCGGTAGCGCCGCCGGGCAGCGTCCCCTGACCCACGGCGATGCCGTAGACGGTCTGGAACTCGCCATTCCCCGATCCGGACGCGCCCCAGCTGCGCAGGTACTGCAGACCGGCGTCAAAGACCTGGACCCGGTTGTTCGCAGAGTCGGCGACGTAGACCGCGCCGCCGGAATCGGACGTCACTGCACGAGCCGCACTCAGCTCGCCCGAGTGCAGATCCCTGCTCGCCCCCTGCTTGGGCCACGATGGCCCCGCTTGCCCGGTCAACGGCGACGACCCGGTAGCGGCCGGGGTCGACGACGTAGTAGCGGGTGGCCGTGGCACGGATGTCCACCGGGTACATGTCTGCCAGTGCCGGTCCCAGGAGGTTGCGGTTGAACTGTGGCACCGTTGCGCTGACGGTGGACAGTCCGAACCTGGCGGTCGCATTCGACGACCACTTGCCCGCTGCATCGACGGCGCGCACCTGCACCCAGTACGACCCGCCGCCGCACCACCGGTGAAGGAGTAGGTGAAGTCGGAGTTCTTCGCGCCCGGCGAGGCCACTGTGGCATCCAGCCATTGCAGGCCGCCCTGCCAACCGGAGCCGTTCCACCACAGCCCGCTGACCCGGTTCCTGACCCCGACCTGGGCGGCGGTGACGCCGACGTCATCGGCGGCAGCGGCACCGACAGCGACCGCACCGAGCGGATGGACCGACAAATCGGTCGGACGGACTTCGGCGACGGTGGGATCGGCGCCGTCCGGCACCGCGGAATCCAGGTCGACGCGCAGCCCGGTGCTGGCGGACCAGTTGCCCGCCGCATCACCGGCGCGCCCCTGCACCCAGTACGACCCGCCCGCCGCACCACCGGTGAACGAGAACGAGAAGTTGCTGGTCTTCGCGCCCGGCGATGCCACCGTCGCGTCGATCCACTGCAGGCCCGCCTGCCAGCCGGAACCGGTCCACCACAGCCCGCTGACCCGGTTCTTCATCGGCCGACCTGGGCCCCGGTCACGCCGGTGTCGTCGCTGCCCGACCCGGCCACCGCCACCGCGGCCGACCGGCAGCACCGCGCCCGACGCCGGCGCCGTCAGCACCACCGTCGGATTGACCGTGTCGCCGCCCGATGAGGTCGAAGCGCAGCCCGGTGCTGGCGGACCAGTTGCCCGCCGCATCGCCGGCGCGCCCCTGCACCCAGTACGACCCGCCCGCCGCACCACCGGTGAACGAGAACGAGAAATTGCTGGTCTTCGCGCCCGGCGATGCCACCGTCGCGTCGATCCACTGCAGGCCCGCCTGCCAGCCGGAACCGGTCCACCACAGCCCGCTGACCCGGTTCTTCACCGCCGACCTGGGCCCCGGTCACGCCGGTGTCGTCGCTGCCCGACCCGGCCACCGCCACCGGGCCGACCGGCAGCACCGCGCCCGACGCCGGCGCCGTCAGCACCACGGTCGGATTGACCGTGTCGCCGACCGCTAGGTCGAAGCGCAGCCCGGTGCTGGCGGACCAGTTGCCCGCCGCATCGCCGGCGCGCGCCTGCACCCAGTACGACCCGCCCGCCGCACCACCGGTGAACGAGAACGAGAAAGTCGCTGGTCTTCGCGCCCGGCGATGCCACCGTCGCGTCGATCCACTGCAGGCCCGCCTGCCAGCCGGAACCGTTCCACCACAGCCCGCGTGACCCGGTTCTTCACCGCCACCTGGGCCCCGGTCACGCCGGTGTCGTCGCTGCCCGACCCGGCCACCGCCACCGGGCCGACCGGCAGCACCGCGCCCGACACCGGCGCCGTCAGCGACCACGGAGGGCGAGCGCCGTGTCGGCCCCCCAGGCGTGGAACGGGCGGATCGGGGGCAGCCCGATGATCGCCCATAGCGTGATGGCGGCCGCAAGCGTCACGCGCAGCCAGCGCGCTGAAGCGAGCGACGACGCAGACGGTGTCGAAGGATGCGCGACATCCTCACCCGGCGATGTCGAAGCGGAGTCCGGTGTTCGACGACCAGTTGCCCGCCGCATCGCCGGCGCGCGCCTGCAGCCAGTACGAGCGGTCACCCCGGTGTCGTCGGTCGCCGACCCGGCCACCGCCACCGCGCCGACCGGCAGCACCGCTCCCGAACCCGGCGAAGTCAGCGACACCGCCGGCTTGGTCGAGTCGCCGCCCTCGAGGTCGAAGCGGAGCCCGGTGTTCGACGACCAGTTGCCCGCCGCATCACCGGCCCGCCCCTGCAGCCAGTACGAGCCTCCCGCGACACCCGCGGTGAACGAGAACGCGAAGCCGGTCGACGGTGCACCCGGCGACGCCACCGAGGCGTCCAGCCATGTGAACGGGACCCCAGGTCGTCCCGTTCCACCACTGGCCGGTGAGGCGGTTCTTCACAGCCACCTGCGCGGAGGTGACCCCGGTGTTGTCGGTGGCCGACCCGGCGATTGCGACCGGTCCGAGCGGAAGCACCTGTCCCGGCGGACGGGGAGTCGAGTGCGGCGGCCGGTGCCTGGTCATCCAGGGGCGGTGGCTGCGGGTCAGAGCCGTTGGTGAAGACCACAATGCGGTCGTTATGGGTATCGGACACGTAGGCGCGGTCGGCAGTATCTACCGCGATCGAGGAGGGAGCGTTGAAGTTCATGCCATTGCGGCCGTCAGCGACTGTTCGAAGGTCCCGGTCGCGGAGAGCAGCACCACGCGATGGTTGCCGGTGTCGGCCACCCAGATCGTGCCGTCGGACTCGGCGGCAACACCCTCAGGGGTGTTGAAGCCGGAGGTGTAGTCGGCCTCCCAGCGAAGCCGGCAGGCTTGCTGTAACTCAGCCGCACCACCCGGCTATTGCGACTGTCCGCCACCAAGATCGTGTCGTCCGCCGCCACCGCGATGCCCCGCGGCTCGAAGAACTGCCCAGTCGCGCTGCCTCTGGTCCCAAAGGCATGCAACGGCGTCCTGGTCGCGACGTCGTAGGCAAGGACGCGATGGTTCTTGGTGTCGGCGACGAAGGCCACCCGATCAGTGGCCCGGATCTCGATGCCGTGCGGCCAGTTAAACTTCGTCAGCCCGGTGCCGGTCCCGCCGCCACCGATGCGCGATTGGCCCTGGCAGTTGACGGGCCAGACCTGCAGTCGGTTCTGCTTGGTGTCGGCGACCCAGCGGTCGCCGGTGACCGGATCGACGGCCACGTCCCGCGGCCAGTTGATCGACGATGTCTTCTCGGAGCGTCCTCCGCAGGCGTCCAGCACCGTCCCGGTGCCGGTCAACCGAACGACCCGCTGATTCACCGAATCCACGGCGTTCACGGTGCCGTCGGCGCTGAATGCGACGCCGCGCACCTCGTTGAACACCATGGTGTCCTGCAGCGGGGCAAGTCCGTTCCCGATCGTCTGCGCATAGGTGAAGCCCGAGCCCGTCCGGTCGAAGCGCACCGCGCGCGACCCCCACAAGTCGGCTCCCCACACATCACCGTCGGCGGCCACCGCTACTCGGCGCATCGTGGTGAAGGTACCGACGTCACCCGGGTCGCCGTCCGAGCCGACGACTGCACGGAAGGTGCCGGTGGGGCTGAAGATCTGAATCCGGTTGTTGTTGGAGTCGGCGACGTAGACCGATTCGCCCCACACCGGGTCGTTGGCCAACCGGACCCCATAGGGGTTCTTGAACTGCCCATTGCCGGTGCCCTTGGTGCCCCATGTGGCCAGGCAGGTACCGGTGGCGGACAGCTTCAGGATGTTCTGGCTGGTGTAGTTCGCGACGTAGACGTTGCCGGCGGCATCAGCGTCAGCATCGCGCACCGCCGCCATCTGGCAGGCACCGTTGCTGCCGATCGCGCGGATCTGCGTCCCATCCGGCTGGAACACCCGCACCTTCTTCTTGTTGCCGTCGGCGACGTAGATCAGCCCGTTCTTCTCGCTGATCCCGATCGGCGAGCCGATGCGATCGCCAACGGGTCCCCGCCAGGGATCGCCCAACTGGTTGCCCGACGCATCGAGCTTCACGATTCGGGCACGCCCTGCGTCGGCGACGTATATCGTCCCGTCTGTGGCGATGGCGATGTCTCGGGCGTTCTCCAGGGGGCCGTCGTCCCCGACGAGTTTCCTGACCTCCCACTGCAGCACCCCGGATGGGCTGTACTTGGAGACCTTGTCGTTGCCGGTATCGGCGACTACGACTGCACCGTCCGGCGCGACCTCAAGCCCGGAGGGATAGACCAAGGCATGACCCGGCCCGCCCAGCGTGCGCGCGTAGGCAGGGTCGCCAGCAGCCTGTGCTGGGACTGCCATGACAGCTGGGATGCCGAGCGACACGGCGACGGTGGCAGCCATCACGGCCCTGCGGCGAATTCCGGACGATCCGGGTGGTGCGACGTTCATGAGCCCCCCGAGGCAGCGGCACGTGACCCGATCACACGGGACCTCGTCACCTTAACACCGCCCCATGCCGGTGAAGACTCCCTGTGGGCCGCCGCTCACCGGACGGAGAACACCAAGGCGATCTCCTCGGCTTCCGGATTGCCGGCCGCGTCGCTGCCCTTCACCGACAGCCAGTAGGACCCCCCGCGTGCGGCCCCCTCGAATACAGCAGTGACGGGCTCCGCGATGCACCTGATGCAGCAAGGTCGGCGGGCCAGCGGATGGAAGACCCCCAGGCGTCGGTTGACCGGATCCCACCACAGCCCCGAGGCCAGGTCCTTGGTGGCGAGATCGACCGAACCCCCGGCACGGTCATCGGTGATCGATCCGCTGATGACCACAGGCCGGCCCAGCACCGGACCAACGGTGTCGGGGAGCCCCCCGCCATCAGTGACCCGACGTTGCCGTCGGGTGCCATGGCCACACTCTTAGGGGTGAACGCAGCGCTGTCTGGCGCGGGGAGCATCGTCCAGGCCCGGGTAGCCGGGTTGAGCCGCTGCACCCGGTCGTTCAACTGGTCGGCCACCCACACCAACCCGTCGCTGCCGCGGATGTTCCAGGTCGGGCTGCGGGCTGGCGTGGCTGGTTGAGGCCGGTTGCGAAGCCCGAGACATCCGCGCCAGTCGTACTGAACTTCTGGACCCGGGATCCGTCAGTGGTCTCCACGACTTCGCCGATCGAGCCGTTCGCAAGTCGCCCAGTGCCCGTGCCCGACCGTGACGTCGTACACGGTGGTGCACTGGCCGGGTCCGCTCCCCGGGATCCCCAGATGCGGAGGAAATCCAACGTGGGCGAGAACACTTGCACTCGGTTGTCGGCCGAATCCGCGACGTAGATCCGGCACGCGCTGTCGTTGTCGATGCCCCGAGCAGCCGACAACCTCCCGAGCGCGCCGCTCTTTGACCCACCGACCTCATCGACCACGTGGCCCGAGGCCAGGTCCACGGCAGTCACCTGATCTTCGCCCGGATCGACGACGTAGAACTTGCCGTTCGCCGCCGTCAGATCCACCGGGTTCATATCCGCAGCACCAGGCGCGTGCAAGACCCCGGACAGCGCCGGGAGTTCGGTGGCAGCGCTGGCAGCGTGCTGCGGCACCAACGCCGCCACTGCGTGCAATTCTGTTCGCAGAAACCGCTATCACCGCGCGACCAGAACCACCACTGCGCCGCGGGGTGATGCTGCACCTATACCCCCATGTGTCACTGCGCGGAGAAGATCAGTCCGATGCTGGCCTGATCTGGGTTGCCGGCCGCGTCGCTGCCCTTGACCGACAGCCAGTACGACCCGCCCGCCGCCGCACCTTCAAAGGAGTAGCTGAAGGTGCTGCCCACCGCGCCAGGCTCGTCCAAGGTTGCCGATGAGCGGAGGAATGACCCCCAACTCTTGCTGTCCGGATCCCACCACTTGCCTGAACTGCGGTCCTTGATGGCAACATCCACCGAGCCCACCGCCCGATCGTCGGTGATCGATCCGCTGATCACCACCGGTCGGTCCACCGTCGACTGGTGCGTTGGCGATACGAAGTCCAGCAGCGGACCCTGTGGTGTCAGGGGCGGCGCCCCCTGCCACGGCGAAACGCGTACCCGGGAATGGCGTGGCGCTGAGGTTGCGCGCCACGTCGTAGGCCCGCGCCTGCGCGAAGTACTGGTGCCCGTACTCGGGGGCCACGAAGTAGTTCTCGAAGGTTCCGTTCGCCGGATCACCGATGGTCGCCGAGAGGTTCCACACCTTCTTGGAGTCCCACGCCGCAAGGTTGGCGTTCCACCACTCCTTGGTGCTCTCGTCCCGGATCGCCACTTCGACGATGCCGATGCGCTGGTTGTCACCATAGTTGCCGGTGATGGTGACGGGCGACTCCGCCGGCACCGTGGAACCAGCGGCGGGGCCACTGATCGTGACCGTGGGCTTCACCGCGTCGGAGGCCGGTACCGCAGCGCCGGGGTCGAAGACCTGGATGCGGTTGTTGCCGGTGTCAGCGACGTAGAGCCGACCGGCGGCATCCTTGCTCAGTCCCGACGGGTCGATGAACTGTCCCGCGTACTTGCCCCGCGTGCCGAAGTCGCCGATATGCGATCCCGACAGCGTGAAGGCGCTCACGCGGTTGTTGCCGGAGTCCGCGACGTAGACCGTGCTGCCGATGATCTCAACGTCCCATGGCTTCACGAACTGCCCGGCATTCTTGCCGGAGGATCCGAAGCTGAAGCGGTAGTTGTAGCCCGCGTCGTAGACTCGCACAACATCGTCGTGCCAACTCGCCACATAGACCCATCCGTTCGCCGGATCGATGCCGATGCCGCTGTTCCGCGCCTGGATGCGCTGGATCTCCTGGCCGTTGCTGGCGTTGAGCACCTTCCAGTAGCCCGAGACGTAGTCGGTCACGTACGCGCGGCCGTTGAAGACCTCGACGTTCAGCGGCCAGCGGAAACTGCCGGTGCGCGAGGAGTCGAACCCGTCGCCAGCGGTGAACAGGTAGTTGCCGTTGCGGTCATACACGCGCAGGTTGTGATCGCGGGTGTTGACCACCCAGATGTTGCGGTTGGCCGGGTCCACCGCCATCCCGCGCGGGTAGTTCATGCCGTACGGGGCCAGGGAGTTGCGGAAGCCCCAGGCGTCGATGGCCTTGCCGGTAGCGTCGAACTTCTGGAACCGGTTATTCCAGGAGTCGGCACCCCAGACGGTCCCGTCGACCGGATCCACCGCGACTCCTCGCACCTGCGAGAACCCGCCGAGCGGCGGCGGGGCGGCCGGGTCGGGGTAGGTGCCGATCAGGGCACCAGTCGGGGAGAACTTGTGGACCCGGTAGTTGCCGTAGTCGGCGACCCACGGGTTCCCGTTGCCGTCGAGTTCGACCTCGCGACCGCCGTCGGCGAACTGCCCAGCGCCGCTGCCCTCCGACCCGAAGGTGCGTACCGGGGCACCGGCGAGGGTGAAGACGTCCACCTGTGACGCCTGCGCGTCGACGACGTACAGCAGGCCCTTCGCCTTGTCGATGGCGACACCGCGCAGGTCTCCCTTGAACTGGCCCAGGCCTGTGCCGGGTGACCCGATGTCGCGGACCCAGGTCCCGTTCGGGCGGTAGACATGGACGGTCAGGTTGCTGGCATCGGCGATGTAGGCGTTGCCGTCGCTGTCGGTTGCCACGCCGTGCAGTTCGCGGCCGAATTCGCCCGGGTTGCTGCCAGCGGAGTTGCCGAAGGAGTTGAGGAAGGAGACCCCGCCGGATCCGTTCAACTGGTAGCGAAGGACGTTCGGGCTGCGGTCGTTGTGCGCGTCAGCGATCCAGAGGACGCCGCCGGCGTCGATGTGCGCCCAGACCGGGTAACCGCCCGACACCTTGATGTCGCCGAGGTACGTGCCGTCCTTGGCGTAGCGGCCGAAGTGCCCGTACTCGCGGCCCTCCGCAAGCTCGGCCACATAGATGTCGCCGTTACGGGGGTCGACCGAGATCGTGTACGGCTGCCCGTAACGCTGCTGAACGGAACGGAAGAAGGAGCCGATGTAGGTGCCGTCGGGGCGGTATCGCTCCACCTGGTAGTTCCAGTAGTCGCCCACCAGGATCTCGTCGGACACCGGGTTGTATTCCAAGCCCCAGGCATACACGCCAGGTTCTCCGCGTCCACCAAAGGACGCGACGAACTGCGGGGCTGCCCACGCGGCGGCGGCTTGCTGCGGCGAAGGCGGCGACGCGGTCAGCCCTACCGCCACGAGAACAGCCGCAAAGCCGGCAAAGACAAGACGCTTCACGTGCGATCCCCCTACTATTGATCCACCCAACGGTGACGCCCCAATCTTACTGACCGCTACCGCCGAATCGGACGGGGGTGTCCCTGCGTCCGCCGTCATGCGGCTGCGTGTTGTCGGGGCCGACGGTTGGGGTGGTCCCTTTGCACGGCGTGCACGACGTGTTTTGGTGTCGGCCGGGTGGTTGAGGGTGGCGTTGTGGCTCTCGCCCTCGGCCATCTTGCAGTCGCAGTAGGCGCGGCCGATCGGGTCGGTCCGAAGAGACGCCAACGGGCCCAGGAAGGATGTGCGATTGGGTGCTGGCTCCCCGACCCGCCAGCAAACTCGCCGCGGATCCTGATCCCGAAGCGGTGGGTGATCGGGGCCGAACTAGCGCAAGCGGAGGCTTTGGCCGGCGGCCTCGAAGCGATCCCCCTGCGTTGGACCAGCACGTCGACCGAGGAGCGGGCAGCTTGGGCGGGTGATCACAATGGGTCTTCTCGGACAAGGAATCCCACACAGCCGCCGCAATACGGCCCACGGACACGGGCCCGATCGCCACGATCCGGATCTGTTCATCGACTCCATAGTGCTGCCCGCTGCTCGCCTGGGCGTCGGCCCTTGGCGCCACATCTGGCAGTGGCTAGTCGGACACGGCGAGTCCGTGATCGGTGTTCCGGCGTCCGCGACCCCCGGCTGGGGGCCACCAGAAAGACAAACGGGGGCTCACGACCGTTCGGGACAGGTCCAGCGCTTCGGTGCTCACGTCCGCGGCGATGCCGGCATTGCCCGGCGCGCACACCACGGACTCGACCTGGGGGTCCTCGACGAGGGCTCGCACCATCGCATGCTCACGGGCCCCGGATCCGACCACGAGAATCTTCATACGGTCAAGGTTAGGTGTGCGCGGCTCGGCGAGCTTCGCCGAGCCGGGGATGCCGCGGTTGGCCGAATGCCGCACCGCACCGCCGTGGCCGAATCACTGAGTGGGCGAGGGAGCGGCCGAGGCCAGGTCCTCCGCCGAGTAGCACGGCTGCGTGACGCTGACGAGCGCCTCGTTGAGCGCGTCGTTGCCGTCGTTGAGCGTCGCGCTGTACTGCTGCGCCGCCGCGTCGTAGACCGCCTGGTCGTCGGTCATCTGCAGGTCCGAGATCAGCGAGTCCACCTCGGCGCGGTAGCCGTCGATGTCACCGACGGCTACCCCGATCGCGGTGACGCACTGCTCGTTCAGGGACTGCCTTGCCCCCGCTTGCGACATCGCCTCAGAGAGCGCGGCGAGTTCGTCGGACACCGGCTGCAGCACCGGGATGAGGCAGGCCGACTGCTCCTCGTAGGTCGCGGCCGTGCTGCACGGCTCCAACTGCGTGTTGTCGGTCGCGGCCGCGAAGACCTCGTTGTACGCCTCCAGCGAGGCGTTCAGCGCATCGGTGTCGGCCTCCACGAAGAACTCGCTGGTCGCTGCCGCGCTGCTGCTGTCGTCGCTTGCCCCGTCGGACGACCCGCCGCACGCGGCCAGCCCCAACACGACCACTGCCGCTACCGCCCAACCTCTGACCATGACGCCCCACCAATCATCCGCATCCGAGGACCAGCGTAGCGGCCGGCCGGACTCCTCACGCCAGGTAGGGATCGAGCGTGCGCAGTGCCTCATCGAGGACGGCGAGCGCCTCGTCGGCTTCCTCGTCGGAGAGCACCAGGGGGGGCGCCACGTGCAGCCGATTGCCGACCACCAGGCCGAGCACTCCGAGGCGGCGCAGTGCCGCCCCGAACGCCGCCATCGCCTCGGCCGGCATCGGCTCCTTGCCCGCTCGGTCGGTGACGAGCTCCAGCGCCCAGAACGCCCCGACCCCGCGGACGTCGCCGACGGCGGCGAACTGCGACCCGAGGCGCTGCAGCCCGGGGCCGAGCACGTCGGCGCCCAGCCGATCCGCCCGCGCGATCATGTCTTCCTCCGCCATCGCGTGGATGGCGCCGACGGCGGCCGCGCACGCCAGCGGGTGGCCGGAGTAGGTCATGCCGCCCGGGAAGGGTCGGTCCCGGAACGCCTCGGCGATATGGTTGCCGAACACGACCCCGCCCAGCGGCACGGCGCCGGCGTTGATGCCCTTGGCGACGGTGAACAGGTCTGGCACGACGCCCTCGCGCTCGAAGGCGAACCAGCGCCCGGTGCGCCCGAAGCCCGCCATCACCTCATCGAGGATCAGCAGGATGCCGAACTCGTCGCACAGGGCCCGGACCCCGGCGAGGTACCCGGGCGGGGGCGGGATGACGCCGCCGGCCCCGATCACGGTCTCCAGCAGCACGGCCGCGACGGCGGCGGGGCCCTCGAAGGTGACGACCTGCCGCAGATGCGCCAGCGCCCGGGATGCCTCCTCCTCCGGATCGGCCGACCAGAAGACCGTCCGGTAGAGGTGCGGGCTGAAGAAGTGGACGTGGTCGACGCCGAACTCGTTGCCGAAGCGCCTCGGGTCGCCGGTCGCGGTGATCGAGGCGGTCGTATTGCCGTGGTAGCTGCGGTAGGAGGACAGGATCTTGCGCCGTCCGGTCACCGCGCGGGCGGCCCGGACGGCGTTCTCCACCGCCTCGGTGCCGCCGGTGGTGAAGAAGACGTAGTCGAAACCGTCGGGAGCCAGCTCGGCGACGAGTCGCGCCGCTTCGCTGCGCGCCTCCACGGGGTAGTTCGGCGCCGCGGTCGCGAGCCGCTCAGCCTGGCTGATGATCGCGCCGACGACCCGCGGATGCTGGTGCCCGGCGTTGGTGAACACCAACTGCGACCCCAGATCGAGGTAGCGCCTGCCCTCGGCGTCCCAGACCCGCGAGCCCGCGGCGCCGGTGAGGACCGGTGCGCCGGCGACGCCGGGAATGCCCCACGGGTGCCACACGTGGTCGCGGTCGCCGGCCAGCACAGCGTCGATGTCGGTCATGGGTCCATGGTGCCGACGCCCGCGCGCGCCGGCGGGACCGGGATCCCATCGACCGGCCGTGACCCCCGTCCGGGCAACGCTGGTCGAGCGGGCTCCGCCCCGCCCCGACCAGCGTTGCCGAGCCCGAGCGCGGACTACTGAGAGCCAGGTGGCTGGTCTTCCCCCGGCGCCTCGAACAGCCGCAGGCGGGAGTCCCGGGTCCGCGACTCCGCAGCCGCTCCCAGCTCAGCCTCCGGGCGAACGCGCTGGACCCAGTGCCCGTAGCGCTCGGCCAACGGAGCCGCGCTCACGCCGTGGGCGACGACGCTGAGCAGGACGGTCAGCGAGATCGTGGCCAGCACGATCTCCAGCGGGTCGTTCTCGGCAAGGCTCTCCAGCGCGATGAGCCCGAAGACGATGGAGGCGAGCCCCCTCGGGCCGAACCACCCGATGAAGGCGATCGTGGGCGCGCGCATCCCGGAGCCGAGCAGAGCGATCGCGGTGGGCAGCATGCGCAGCACCGTGAGCGCGAGGACGGCGAACAGGGCCTCCCGCCATCCCACGACGGACCAGACCAGAGGCGCCGCAGCGATGCCGAACACCAGCCACACCCCGTAGCCGAGCGGGTTGGCCAGTTGTTCCACCAGCAGCAGCACGGAGTGGTCTCTCGCCAGGACCTTGGCGGTCCCGGCGAACGCCATGCCGGAGATGAACGCAGCCACGAATCCGTTCCCCGACGCCAGCAGCGCCACGCCGTAGGCCAGCAGCGGGATCATCAGGACCGCCAGGGAACGGCTGCCCGAGGAACTGGTCCCTCGCAGTTTGGAGACCGTGATGAGCAGGCCCCCGACGGCCCCGATCACCACGCCCACCACGACACCGACCGTGAGCTCCAAGACGGCGTCCACCAGCGGCGTCGACCCGGCGATCCCCTCCGAGCCGGCGACGGAAGCCACGGCGAACAGCACGATCGGCGTCGCTAGCCCGTCGTTCAACCCGCTTTCGACATTGAGCAGGCGCCGTACCCGCGCCGGGACCACCGGGTTGAGCACGGTCGGGGCGCCCAGGCCGGCGTCGGTCGGCGCGAGCGCCGCCGCGAGCAGGAGCGCGAACATGGGCGACAACTCCGGGAAGACCAGGGTTGCGGCGCCCCAGCCGACGAGCACGGTGAGGGGGAATCCGACCAGCAGCAGCCGACCGATCCCCTTGCGGTCCTCCTCGGCCTCTCTGGGCCGGACGGAGGCCGCGTCGTGGAAGAGGATGAGCACGAGGGTGACCTCGGCGATCAACTTGATCCCGATCACCTGCTCGGTGTCGAATCCGCCCACCGCGAATCCGATCATGGAGCCGATGCCGACGAACACCAGCGGCGCCGTGACCAGGACTCGGTCCAGGCCCGCGGCGACGAGGCAGAAGCCCAGCACCAGCGCGGCGAACAGCACCGAAGCGAGCAGCGCCGGCGAGATTTCTTCCACGGCTTGAACCTAGCGTGCGGGCGGCGCCGAAGCGGCGTGCCTGGACGGGGACGACGATGGAGCCGGCGCCACCGGGCAGACCGGCTGCGGACGACGCCCGACAGCGGTGCTGCAGAGGCAGCAGGGCGAGGCGCGGGCATGATCCGGCGCCGACGGAGCAGGGGCCTGCTCCTCACTCGCGGGCACGCGTCGCGACACGGTCGTCACTAGCCTGGCACCAATGACCCCGCTGCAGTGGCTCACGGCCTTGATGCCCGTGCTCTCGGTGGCCGTCCTGCTCGTCGGCCTGCGGATGCCGGCCGTGCGCGCCATGCCGCTGGCGCTGCTCATCACCGTGGCCTTGGCGCTGCTGGTCTGGCAGGTGGAGGGCTCCTTCGTGGCCGCCTCCATCATGGAAGGCTGGGTCATCGCCGCCAGCGTGGTGTTCATCGTCTTGGGTGCCATCGCGCTGATGTTCGTCATGCGTGCCACCGGCGGCCTGGACGCCATCCGCATGGAGTTCCACGACCTGTCCGGCGACTCCCGCGTGCAGGCGCTGCTGGTCGGATGGCTGTTCGTGTGCTTCATCGAAGGCGCTGCCGGCTTCGGCACGCCTGCGCCGGTCGCTGCGCCGCTGCTGATCGCCTTGGGCTTCCCCGCGCTTCCCGCGGTCGCCCTGACCCTCATCGCGGACGTCTCGGCGGTAACGTTCGGCGCCGTCGGAACCCCGATCCTGGTCGGCATCGCGCAGGGCATCGGCCTCGACCCGAGCATCTCGCAGGACTACGCGTCGCTGCGCGGCATCGCGCTCGGGGCCGCCGGCATCGATATCGCCGTCGGGCTGATCCTGCCGGTAGCGATGATGTGGCTCCTGACGACGAAATTCGCCAGCAGCCCCTCCCGGCAGGCGTTCCGCGAGGTGCTGCCGCTGGCCCTGGTCGCCGCGCTCCTGTACAGCGTTCCCGCATGGTTGGCGACACGGTTCATCGGGATCGAGTTCGGGGGCATCCTCGGCGGACTGACCGGTCTGGCCGGTTTCTACATCCTGATCCGCACCGGCCTGCTGATGCCCAAGCGGCGCTGGACCGTGGACCGCGGCTACTTCGATGCGCCTGCCACCGAGCCTGCGGAGGGTGTCGAGGATCCGGCGCATCACGGTTGGCCGGCGTGGAAGGTGTGGGGTCCATACCTCCTGCTGACCGTGCTGCTGCTCACCAGCCGACTCGTCCCCCCGGTCAAGGATGCGCTGACCTCGGTCAGCGTCGGGATCCAGGACATCCTCGGCACCGGCCTGTCCTCGACGTTCGAGCCGTTCTACTCCCCCGGGTTCATCTTCCTCATCGTGGTGCTCGTCACGGCACTGGTGCAGGGGGTGCCCAGGCAGCAGGTAGGGCCGACGACCCGTCGGATCCTGGTCTCGGTCGGCGGCACCGCACTGGTGCTGGCCGCCGCCGTCCCGCTGGTTCGCGTGTTCCTGAACTCCGAGGTCAACGACGCGGGGCTGACCTCGATGCCCCTGGAGCTGGCCGCCGCAGCGACCGACTCGATGGGGACGGCGTGGCCGCTGGCCGCGCCCTTCGTGGGGGCTCTGGGCTCCTTCGTCTCCGGCAGCGCCACCTTCAGCCACCTCATGTTCGCCTCTCTGCAGGCCGACGTGGCCATGTCGCTGGACCTGTCCGCCGACGTCGTGCTGGCGCAGCAGATCGGCGGCGCGAACGCCGGCAACATGGTGTGCGTATCCAACGTCGTGGCGGTGGCCGGTGTGACCGGGCTGTTGGGGCAGGAGGGCACGATCATCCGCAGCACGGCGGTCGTCATGCTGGCGTACACGTCGTTGTTCGCCGTGGTCGGCTTCGCGCTGGCCTGAAGGCGATGGCTTGGCGCCGGCCAGCGGTGACCGCGCGGTGCCCGTGCCACCGCCGGATCGGCCGCCGGCCACGCAAGCCGCCGGACGCAGGTCGCGCAGCCGGTCGGCGCCGCCGGAGCCAGGTCGCGCACGGCGCGCAGCCCGCCGGTGTCAGTCCAGCAGGTCGCGCACGGCGCGCAGCCCGCCGGTGTCAGTCCAGCAGGTCGCGCACGCTGATCGTGGCGTCCCGATCCGGTCCGACACCGATCGCGCTGATGGGAGCCCCGGACACGGACTCCAGATAATCGACGTAGGCGCGCGCATTCGACGGCAGGTGGGCCAACTCCCGGGCGCCGGAGATGTCGCACTGCCAGCCGGGCAGGTATTCGTAGACCGGCGTGGCGTGGTGGAACTCCGACTGCGTCGTCGGCAGCTCGTCGTGGCGCTCGCCGTCGATGTCGTAGGCAACGCACACCGGGATGCGCTCCCACTCGCTGAGCACATCGAGCTTGGTGAGGAAGAAATCGGTGAGCCCGTTCACGCGCGCGGCGTAGCGCGCGATCGGCGCATCGAACCAACCGCAGCGCCGGGATCGGCCCGTGGTCACGCCGATCTCGCCCCCGACGCGCTGCAGTCGCTCGCCGTCGGCGTCGAACAGCTCGGTCGGGAAGGGCCCGCTGCCGACCCGGGTGGTGTAGGCCTTCAGGATGCCGACCGCCCGCGTGATCCGGGTGGGCCCGATGCCGGAGCCGGTGCAGGCCCCGCCGGTCGTGGGGTTGGAGGACGTCACGAACGGGTACGTGCCGTGGTCCACATCGAGCAGGGTTCCCTGTCCGCCCTCCAGCAGCACGACCTTGCCCGCGTCCAGGGCCCGGTCGAGGACAAGCGAGGTGTCCTGCACGATCGGCCGGACCCGATCGGCGAACCCGAGCAGGTAGTCGGCGACCTCGCCGGGGTCGATCGCGTTGCGGTTGTAGACCTTCACCAGCGTCTGGTTCTTGCCCGCAAGCGCCCCCTCGACCTTCTGCCGCAGGATCGACTCGTCGAACAGGTCCTGGATCCGGATACCGAGCCGCGCGACCTTGTCGGAATAGGCCGGGCCGATCCCGCGGCCGGTAGTGCCGATCTTCGCTTTGCCGAGGAAGCGCTCGGAGACCTTGTCCAGCACCACGTGGTAGGGCGTGATGATGTGGGCGTCGGGGCTGATCACGAGCCGGGTGGTGTCGACGCCGCGCGCCTGCAGGCCTGCGAGCTCGTCGAACAGCACCTGCAGGTCCACCACGACGCCGTTGCCGATGACCGGCACGACGCTGGGTGTCAGGATGCCGCTGGGCAGCAGGTGCAGCGCGAACGTCTCCTCGCCGATCACGACCGTGTGGCCGGCGTTGTTGCCGCCTTGGTAGCGCACGACGTAGTCCACTCGATTGCCGAGCAGATCCGTGGCTTTGCCTTTGCCCTCGTCGCCCCACTGGGCGCCGACGAGCACGATTGCGGGCATGGCGGACCTCCTTCGCGGCGGCCGCAGCGCTCACCGCACGGTCACGAGGGTACCGAAGGCCCGCGGGTCCGGCTGCCCGCCGGCAACTGCGGCGCGGGTCGGATCCCGTGGACACCGGGACCGGGCCGCAACGGGTCGGGGTTCCCGCGCGGCCGCTCCCGGGACTCACATCCGGTGCACGCCCCGCCGGCGCCACACCAGTTTCTCCACCTCGACCGCGGCGAACTTCGCCACGCCGAGCGCCAGGATCACCGCCCAGGTGACCGGGCCCAGGGGGGCGGTGTCGAAGATGTTCTGCAGGAAGGGCAGGTAGGTCAGCGCCAGCTGCAGCACCACCAGGATCCCGATCACGATCCACACCACGCGGTTGCCGGTCAACGTGTCCCTGGTCAGGGCGGAGGCGGTGAAGCGCCGCGCGTTGAACAAGTAGAAGATCTCGCCGCAGACCAGAGCATTGACCGCGGCGGTGCGGGCGACGTCCTCCGCGCTCCCGCGGGACAGTTCGAACTCGAAGGCCAGCAGGGTGATGGCCGCCATGAGCGCGCTGACGTAGAACAGCCGCAGCACCAGCGGCCTGGTCATCAGCGCCTGTCGCGGCGGTTGCGGCGGCCGCTGCATGACGCCGGGCTCGGCGGGTTCGAACGCCAGAGCCAGCGCCAGGGTCACCGCGCTGACCATGTTGATCCACAGGATCTGCGCGACGGTGATCGGCATCGTGATCCCGACCAGCAGCGTGAACAGGATCACCGCCGCCTGCCCGCCGTTGGTCGGGATCATGAAGACCAGCGACTTCTTGATGTTGTCGTAGACGACCCGGCCCCGCTCCACCGCGCGCTCGATCGTGGCGAAATTGTCGTCGGTCAGCACCAGATCGGCCGCCTCGCGGGCCGCGTCGGTGCCGCGCAGCCCCATGGCCACACCGATGTCGGCGGCCTTCAGCGCCGGGGCATCGTTGGCCCCGTCCCCGGTCATCGCCACATAGTTGCCGTTGGCCTGCAGCGCCGCGATGAGGCGCATCTTGTGCTCGGGGCTCGCCCGCGCGATCACGTCGGACTCCGCGGCAGCCTGCTGCAGCTCGGCGTCGTCCATCGCCTCGATGCTCGACCCTGTCAGCGGCCGATCGGAGCGCAGTCCCAGCTCGGCACCGATGGCGGCAGCGGTGGCGGCGTGATCGCCGGTAATCATCTTCACCTCGATACCGGCCGCCCGGCACTGCGCGACCGCAGCCACGGCCTCGGGCCGCGGCGGGTCCTGGAGCCCGACCATGCCCAGCAGCACGAAGTCCTGCGGCAGCGCTTCCACAGTCAGTCGTTCGGTGGCCTGCGAGACCTGCGCCCGCGCCACCGCCAGCACGCGCTCGCCGTTGGCCGCGGCTGCCGCCACGCGGCCGAGCCAGGCATCGGCGTCAGCGTCCGAGCAGAATCCGAGCACCCGCTCCGGGGCCCCCTTGAGCACGATGAAGGCGTTGCCGTGGTGGTCGTGGTGCAGCGTTGCCATGTACTGCTGGTGGGACTCGAACGGAATCACGTCGAGGCGCGGCATCCGTTCCAGCGTGGTGTGACGGTCCAGGCCCGCCTTCCTGGCCAGCGTCACCAGCGCGCCCTCGGTCGGATCCCCGACAACGACCCAGTCCTTCCGTTTGAGGTCCTCGGGCCGGCCACGAGCGTGGTTGCCGCCGAGATGCCCGCGATGCTTCGCCTTGCGCAGTTTCAGGTGCGCGTCATTGCACAGCAGTCCGGCCACGGCCAGCGCCTCGATGTCCGCACGGTCCTCGGCCTCGACCACGTGGTCGCCGACCCGGAACCCGCCGACGGGCGCGTACCCGGCCCCGGTGACCTGGACATCGCCGTCGGGGAGCATCAGCCGTACGGCCGTCATCTCGTTGCGCGTCAGGGTACCGGTCTTATCCGAGCAGATCACCGTCACCGAACCGAGGGTCTCCACCGCGGGCAGGCGGCGGACGATCGCGCGGTTGGAGGCCATGGCGCGGGTGCCGATCGCCAGGACGATCGTGATGACGGCGGGCATGCCTTCCGGGATCGCCGCGACGGCGAACCCCACCATGGCGAGGAACGCATCGCCGGCGTCCATCCCGCGCAGGGTGGTCACGAAAGCGAAAGCCAGGGCGCCAAGCAGGAGGATCACCCACGTGATCTGCTTGGCGAATTGCTCCAGGCGCTTGGTCAGCGGCGTGCTCACGTCGGGCGCCGCTCCCACGAGCGCCCCGATCCTGCCCAGCTCGGTCGCCAGACCGGTGGCCACGACGGTGCCGCGGCACTGCCCGTAGACCACCAGCGTGCCGGAGTAGGCCATGCAGCGCCGATCACCGACCCCAGCGTCCTCGGCAACCGGCTCCACCGACTTGTCGACCGGCAGCGACTCACCGGTGAGCGCCGACTCCTCGGTGCGGGCGTTGTGCTCGCGGATCAGCCGAATATCGGCGGGCACCCGGTCCCCGGACTCCAGCAGCACGATGTCGCCGGGGACGACTTCGGCTGCGTCGATGGTGTGCCGCTCGCCGTCGCGCAGCACTGTGGCCCGCGCCGCCAGCATCGCCCGGACGGCGGCAATGGCCTCCTCCGCCTTGCCCTCCTGGACGAATCCGATGATCGCGTTGATGACGACGACACCGAAGATCACCGCGGAGTCGATGTAGTCGCCCAGCAGCAGGGTGACGGCCCCCGCGACGATGAGGACGATGATGAGCGGGTTGTTGACCTGGCCCCAGGCCCGTGCAATGAGGCTGCGCCGCGGTGCGTCGGGGACCTCGTTGCGGCCGTACTCCTCCAACCGGCGGGTTGCCTCGGTCGAAGTGAGCCCGGTCGCCGCATTGGTCCCGAAGTCGTCGGCCACCAGCTGAGCAGGAAGCGCGTGCCAGGCGGCGTCGCCCGACCCGGGGGCACGGATCACCGGCGGCATGGCAGGCAGCCCCAACGGTGCGGCTGCCCGGTAGTGGCCAATCCAGGCATCGGCGACCTCCCGGGCACTGTCTGCTTCGACGGTACTGACAGGTTGGCCACGCACGCCAGGGACGACCGTCCTTCGTCGGTCTGACGCCGGTTGGACCGACGGCCGCAGCGCGAGCCCGGCGCGGTCCGTCAGGACAGCAATCTGCCGATGGCCGCCACCACTGCCGCCGGAAACGCAGCCACATCGGCGGCGGCCCAGCGTCGGATCCGCAGCCCAGCGGCCTGGAGGTCGTCCTGGCGCAGCTTCTCCCGGTACACCACCGCCATGTCGGTGTATTTCACCCGGCCGTCGACCTCCACGCCCAGCCCGATCTCCGGCCAGGACAGATCGACGTAGTAGCGGCGCCCGCTGGCACCGGTGAACCGCGCGTTCGCCAGCGGTGGAGGCAACCCTGCCTCGAGGAGGTGGCCTCGGAGAGCGGACTCGGGAGCCGAATCGGCCGCAGGGTCGGCCCATCGCAGCGCCGAGCGCGCCCGGGCGGTCGCCGGACAGGGAAACGCATCGAGCGCCACCGCGAGACGCTCCCTGACGGCATCCCGCAGGCGCGGCGAGGCGAGGCGTTGGCGGTCGGCCGTGCCGGCGAGGCGGCGTGCGACGTCGTCGACGACGACGAGGGCGTGCGGAGCTGGCAGTTGCCCGGCCGTATCGCAGGCCGTGGCAACAAGATCGGTCACCGCCATCCCGTCAAGCACGGACCACGGCCGGCCGGCCAGCGAAAGGCCGACCATCCCCGGGCCCTTGACGCGCCGATCAGAAGCGAGGCAGACCGGCTGACCTGACCAATCGCCGGCACGGATCGGGACACCGCAGGCCCCACAGGGCGGCCCCGGAGACGCCCGCCGCCACCGACCCCTCGCGGCTCAACTGCGCCGCTCGGACCCGGCGTAGGTACTGCTCGCGGGAGTCCATGCCGGGCTCGGGCACGTAGTACTTGCCGCCACCGAGCGATACGACGGCGCCAGCGGCAGCGGCCAGACGCAGCCGGCGGGGCGTCAGCCCGGCCGATCCCGCCTCGGAGACGGTGAAGACAGCCGAGCCGAAGCACTGGGCCAGGGCTCGCGCGGTTTCGCCTCGCTTCGGCATGCCCCGAGTGTGGTGCCGTCCGACCTCTCGTCGGCCGCCATCCCCGGCCAGCGGTGCAGGGTGATCAGCATGTGGATCGAACAAGTGTCCCGAAACCTACGCTAAGCAAGATCAACAAGGCCTCTGTAGGTAGGTTTCGGGACGCGAAAGGGCCGGTCGTCGCAGCGACCGGCCCTTGCGCAGTGGCTGGCTCAGCTCATCTTCGTGCCGGCGGAGCGCAGGTCCTCGCACGCGGTCACGACGCGTGCGGCCATGCCCGCCTCGGCGCTCTTGCCGTAGGAACGCGGGTCGTAGACCTTCTTGTTGCCGACCTCGCCGTCGACCTTCAGGACGCCGTCGAAGTTCTTGAACATGTGGCCGACGATGGGGCGCGTGAACGCGTACTGCGTGTCGGTGTCGACGTTCATCTTCACCACGCCGTAGTCGAGTGCCTCGCGGATCTCGCTGAGCAGCGAGCCGGAGCCGCCGTGGAACACGAAGTCGAACGGCCGATCGACGCCGTACTTCTCGCCGACAGCCTTCTGGATGTCGTCGAGGATCTTCGGCGTCAGCACCACGTTGCCGGGCTTGTACACGCCGTGGACGTTGCCGAACGTCGCAGCTACCAGGTACCTCCCGCGCTCGCCGAGACCCAGCTTGGCGGCGGTGGCCAAGCCATCCTCGGGCGTGGAGAACAGGTTGGCGCCCTGCTTCGCCTCGACCCCGTCCTCCTCGCCCCCGACGACGCCGATCTCGATCTCGAGGATGATGTTGGCGCGGTGGCACCGGTCCAGGTAGTCCTCAGCGATGTCGAGGTTCTCTGACAGCGGCACGGCCGACCCGTCCCACATGTGCGAGGTGAACAGCGGATCCTCCCCCCGCGCCACCCGCTCCAGCGAGATGTCGATCAACGGGGCGATGTAGGTGTCCAGCTTGTCCTTCGGGCAGTGGTCGGTGTGCAGCCCGATGTTGACCGGGTAGTGCTCGGCGATGGAGCGGATGTACTCCGCCATCGCCGTGGCACCGGCGACCATGTTCTTCACGTACTGGCCGGAGGCAAACTCGGCGCCGCCGGTGGACAACTGCAGGATTCCGTCGCTCTCAGCCTCCGCGAACCCGCGCAGAGCGGCGGCTGCTGTCTGGGAGGAGGTCACGTTGATCGCCGGATAGGCGAACTTCCCGGCCTTCGCGCGGTCGTACATCTCGGCATAGACCTCGGGGCTTGCAACTGGCATCTGCGTCGTCTCCTCGCCGTTTGGGACGTCAAGACCGGCCGAACGGCCGGGACGAAATCATCCTTGCAGAGACTCAACCAGGTTGCGAGACGATGCGCGAGTCCACGACGAGGCGGACGGCTGATAGTTTGGGCATATGCCCAAACTCCCGATCGACCAGCAGTCTGCGCAACGCACGCGCGACCGCCTGATCCGGGCCGCGCAAGAGGTGATGGCCGAGTCGGGGTGGGGCGCGGTGACGACTCGGCGGGTGGCATCCGCGGCCGGGGTCAACCAGGCGCTGATCCACTACCACTTCCGCAGCGTCGCCGACCTGCGCCGCGGCGCTGTGACCGCGGTCCTGGACGAGATCGCGGACCAGGTCGCGGCGTCCCTGCCGCGCGGCGAACTCACCGACGACGGGCTGCATGCCCTGCTGCGCCTGTTGCACGAACTGCAACGGTCGGATCCCACCTCGGCCCTGGTGGCCATGGAAGGCAGCGTGGCCTGCCTGCGGGACGAGGGGCTGCGGACCACGGTCAGTGCGATGATCACCGCCTTCCGAGACGAGATCGCGGGATGGCTGATCGCCCAGGGCCACGAGCCGCCCCAGGCGCGGCGCCGAGCCACGGCCATCGCCGCGGCCTTGGACGGCATCTGCCTGCATCACCTCATCGACCCGACGATCGATCCAGACGAGGCCATCGAGCCGTTGCTCGACCTCGCACGCCCGCCGGTGACCACCGGCGGCGCGCCCAGCACCCAGGAGGCATCGTGACCCCGGCGACCGACCAGACCCAGGCCCCAGAACCCGTCGCGCGCCTCGCCGGAGTGACGAAGACCTACGGTGAGGGGGAGGCCGAGGTCCGCGCCCTGCGGGGTGTCGACCTCGTGCTGCTCCCGGGCGAAGTCGTCGTCGTGCTCGGGCCGTCGGGCTCGGGGAAGACCACGTTGCTGAACATCGTCGGCGGCATCGAGCCGGCCACGACCGGGGAGACCTGGATAGCGGGGCAGTCGCTGGCCGGGCTGGATCAGGAGGAGCTGGCGACGATCCGTCGCAACAACGTGGCGTTCATCTTCCAGTTCTTCAACTTGATCCAGACGCTGACCGCCGCCGAGAACGTCCGGGTGATCGCGGAGCTGACCGAGCGCGCCACCGGGGCCGACCTGGACCGAGCGGTCCAGGAGGCCCTGGCCGCGGTGGGGCTGACCGACCGCGCCGACCATTTCCCCGGGCAGATCTCCGGCGGTCAGCAGCAGCGCGTCGCCATCGCGCGGGCTCTGGTCACCCGGCCCCGGCTCATGCTGTGCGACGAACCGACCGGAGCGCTGGACCTCGAGACCGGCCGGCAGGTGCTGTCGCTGCTGCAGCGAACCGCCCGCGGGGACGGCCGTTGCGTCGTCATCGTGACGCACAACGCGGGCATCGCGACGATGGCCGACCGCGTCGTGCGCGTCCACGACGGCCAGATCGCCGAACTCACCGAGCAGCGGGCCGGGGCGGCCGAGGAGGTGACCTGGTGATGGCCGCCCATCCGACCTTGCGGCGCAAGCTGCGGCGGGACATCCGTCGAACCGCTGCGCTGTTCACCGCCCTGGCCGTCACGGTCATGCTCGGCATCGCGCTGTACGCGGCAGCCGACAACTCCTACCGCAACCTGCAGAACTCCTACGACAACGCGTTCGCCCAGGAGGGCTTCCCGGATCTGTTCGTCACCGGGGGCGACATCGCCGGGTTCTCAGCGGAGGCCGAGGACCGCAACGACGTGGCCGCGGTCCGCACGCGCGTGCAGGCCGACCTCCCGATGACCGTCCCGGACGGATCCGGCGCCACCGACCAGTTGCTCGGCCGCGTCGTCGGCTACCCGGAGACCGGGACCCCGCCGGTCGCCGCCGTGACGTCGCTGAGCGGCGCCGCCAACCCCTCGCCGGGATCCGTGCTGGTCGAGAAGCACATGGCTGGCGACTTCGACCTCGCCGTGGGCGACACGATCACGCTGGCCACAGCGGTGGGGCAGGTCGACGTCGAGGTGGCAGGCACCGTGAGCAGCGCGGAGTACCTGTGGCCGGCCAGGAGCCGCCAGGACATGTTCCTGCCGCCCAAGGCGTTCGGGGTGGTGTTCGCCGCCGAGGAGGAGGCACGCGCCTGGACCGGCGCCCCGGACACACAGTCCCTGGTACTGCTCACCGACGAGGCCCGCGGCACAACCGCGCCGCTGGCCGACTTGCGGGCCGATGCGGTGGCGTCGGGCGCTGCGGAAGTGCTGGACCGCGAGCAGCAGCCGTCGAACTCCCTGCTGCAGGAGGACATCTCGGGGTTCGAGCAGATGGCGGTGGCGTTCCCGGCGCTGTTCCTCTCCGCGGCAGGCCTGGCGCTGTACGTGCTCCTCACCCGGCGCGTCACCGAGGAGCGCCAGATCATCGGGACCCTGCGGGCGCAGGGCATGCGGTCGCGAACGCTGGCCTGGCACTACTTGTCCTACGGCTTGGCGGCCGGCGCGGTGGGGGCGGCGCTCGGACTGCCGCTGGGCATGCTCATGGCCGGCGCGATGTCGCAGCTGTACGTCGATGTCATCGGACTGCCGGAGCAGTTGCAGGTGTTCGGCGGCTTCCGCGTGGCAACGGTGGCCGTGGGACTGGCGTTCGCGCTGCTGGCCACGGCCCTGGCGGCCTTGGCCCCCGCCGTGCGGGCGGCGCGGATCGCACCGGCGGAAGCGATGCGCGGGGAGGTGCCGCACCGATCAGGCGGGCGGAGCTGGGCCGAGCGTGTCGTCCCCGGGCTGAGTCGGTCCCCGGCGCGCTGGCGGATGATCGTCCGCGGGATCGGCCGGAACACCAAGCGGACGGTCTTCACGGCCTCGGGCGTGGCGATGGCGCTCATCCTGGTCCTGGTCAGCGGCGGGATGCTCGACACGATGAACAGCCTCATCCGGGTCCAGTTCGACGAGGTGTCCCTGGCGGACGCGCAGATCGACTACCAGGAGCCGGTCGGCCCGCAGCAGGTCGACGACGTCGGCGCGGTGAGCGGGATCGATGCCGTCGAGTCGGTCATCGTCCAGCCGGTGTCGGTGCGGTTCCAGGGATCGGTCTACTCCACGACGCTGACCGCCTTCGATGCCGGGACTGCCATGCACGGCTTCCGGGACAGCAACGGCGAGGCGCTGGAACTGCCGGACAACGGCGTCCTGATCGATGAGGCGATCACGGCGCAGATCCCGGAGCTGGCGGCGGGCGACGATGTGGCCCTGGCCTTCCCCGGCCTCGGCACCGAGGTCACCGCCACCGTCACGGCGTTCAGCTACCAGCCGCTCGGGACCTTCGTCTACGCCAGCAAGTCCTGGGCGGCTGCCGCTGTGCCCGCCGCAGCACCGACGACGATCCTGGCCACGACCGACGGCGCCGCCGATGCCGATGGGGTGCGACGCGACGTCCTCGCGCTGCCCGGTGTGGTCTCCTTCGTCCAGACCTCCGCGCTGCAGGACCTGTACAACGAGTTCGCCGGCCTGTTCTACGTCTTCATCGCCGCGATGCTCGTCCTCGGGGGCGCCATGGCGTTCGCGATCATCTTCACCACGATGAGCGTCAACATCGTGGAGCGGCAGCGGGAGCTGGCGACCTTGCGCGCGGCCGGCGTGCGGCATCGGACGCTGGCGGCCCTGGTCGGCGGGGAGAACACCATCGTGGCTGCATTCGGCGTCGTCCCAGGTGTGATCTTGGGCGTGATCGCCGCCGACGTCATGCTCGGCACGTACTCCAGCGACCAGTTCACGCTGGACCTGTCGATCCGGGCCAGCACCCTGGCCGTGTCGGCCGCGGTCATCATGCTCGTCGCCGTGCTGTCCCAGTGGCCAGGCATCCGCGCCATCCGCCGGATGGATGTCGCCGCCGTCGTTCGGGAACGAGCCGCCTAGCAGCAGCGTTCCCGCCTCAGGGCGGTAGGTTGTGCCAATGGTGCGTTGGCTCATCGACTTCATCCGCGGCGCGCTCATGGGGGCCGCGGAAATCGTCCCCGGGGTCAGCGGCGGCACGGTCGCACTCATCGTCGGGATCTACCGCACCCTCATCGAACAGGCGGCGCATCTGGTCGGGGCGCTGAAGATGCTCGTCAGCAGCGAGGCGCGGCAGGGGCAGGGCGCGCTGCCGGCCTTCTGGGGCGAGATCAAGAGCGCTCGGTGGTCGATACTCATCCCCCTGGGCCTGGGCATGCTGACCGCCATCTTCGTGGGCGCTGCGCTCCTCGGACCGCTCGTCGACGACTACCCGGTGCAGACCCGCGCAGCGTTCTCCGGGTTGGTCCTGGCGGGGATGATCGTGCCGGCGACCATGGTGACCGCCACGTCGCCCGGGGCGTGGCGGCCGCGTGATGTGCTCGCCGCTCTCGCGGCCGCGGCCGCGGCATTCCTCATCACCGGCATCCCGCCCGGCAACATCGACAATCCGTCCCCGCTGGTGATCATGCTCGCGGCCGCGATCGCCGTCTGCGCGCTCGTGCTGCCGGGGCTGTCGGGGTCGTTCCTGCTGCTGACGGTCGGCCTCTACGAGACGACGCTCAACGCCGTCAACGACCGGGACCTGGTCTACCTGGGCACCTTCATCTTGGGCGCGATCATCGGCCTGGCCACCTTCGTCAGCCTCCTGCAGTGGTTGTTCGAGCACAAACCTCGCCCGACGCTGATCGTGCTCACCGGGTTGATGGCTGGCTCGCTGCGCGCTCTGTGGCCCTGGCAGACCGAGGACCGCGAACTGCTGCCGCCCTCCGGGGACGTCGGGCAGGCGGTGCTGCTGTTCCTCCTCGGCGCGGGCTCGGTCCTGGTGCTGCTGTGGCTGGAGAAGCGCCTGCGCCACCGGCTGACCGACGAGGAGACCGAGGAGGAAGGCGCAGCCCCGGCGCACGGCTGATCGGCGCCGGGTCCGCCGACGCCGACCGTTGGTGCCGCGGGCTACTCCAGGTTGCGAGTGTCGTCGGCCGCGCGCATCGCTTCGTCGTTGGCCCGCTGCGCCCGCATCGCCGCGGACAGGCCGAGCACACCGAGCACCACGAGCAGGATCGGGAAGACCAGGGCGCCGTTGAAGGCGAAGTCGACCCACTGGCCGATCATGAAGGCTGCGGCGAGCGCGGTGAACGCGATCCCGGCGCCGAGGCTGAAGATGTCGAGGGGATGACGGTTCATGCTGACTCCTCTGCAGAGGTGGCGGACGGGCTCGGCGTCGTGACCGGTCCCGGGGAGGCGTCCGGAAGAGCCTCGGGATCGTCGGGCAGGGCGTCGGCGGCAGCGACGGTGACGACCCGCAACTCGCCGAGATCGACGCTGGCCTCAATGCGCATCAAGGGGGCCCCGCTCTGCGCGGACTCGTAGGTGAGGACCTCGTCGAGGTTGCCGCCGTCGGCCACCTGGCGTCCGTCGTCCTTGATGCTCCCGAGGCCCACCTCGGCGTTGACCACGACGTTCCAGGTGTCCGGAACAGTGATGACGAGCTCGCCGATCCCGACGCTGGCGGTCACCTGCGGGGAAGCGCTCGTCACCGAGGAGCTCCAATCCCCGACGTCGAGCTCGGCGGAGCCGATGCCCCACTCGAAGGCGTCGTCGCCACCGCTGCCGGGCGAGAAGCTGGTCTCGCCGAACCCGGCCGTGGCCCAATCGGCGGCCTCGCCGAGCCGCACGCCGTCAGGGACCGCCGACAGCCCCCAGACCATCAGGGACAGCGGGAGGGCGAGCGCGACCAGCCAGCGGGCACGGCCGACCCACGCGCCGACCAGGATGCCGACACCGAGGATCGCCAGCGTGACCCCGAAGATCGTGACCGCGGTCATCGAGGTCACATCGGCGGCGTTCAGCGTCCATGCGGCGCCGAACCAGATGATGGCGGCGCACAGCGCGATCGCACCGAGGTAGGAGCGCGACCGCGGTCCCGGCGGCTGCTCCGGGTACCGCTGCTGCGCGGCGGACTGCGGCGGGGCCGGCGACTGCGGGTATCCCGGTTGCCCGTAGGGCCAGCCCTGGGCGCCCGATCGGGGGTCGTAGGGCTGCTGCGGATACGGCGTTGCCGCGTAGCCCCCGCTCTCGGCGAACGGAGGGGTAGTGGGGTCGGTCATGTCGGACACCTCCACGGGTTGTGGGACGGGCTGGGTCGAGAACGGGACTGCGCTGGCGACTGCTTGGGGCGACAGCGATCCGGGCGAGGAGGGAAGCGAGCCGTCGGACGGCGATCCGGGCTCCGGCGGCGCAGCAGCGCGGGACGGCTGGCCGACGGCACCCCCGGCCGCATCGGTCGCGGGCCAGCCTGGACCACGGCCAGGCATCGGCGCGGGGCCTGCCGGGTATCCGGACGGACCGGCAGGTCGGCGCGCCAGCACGACCAGCAGCGCGATGACGCCCGCTGTCACCAGGAAACCGGCGCCGTCCCCGAACGGGAAGACGATGTTCGGCAGGATGACCAGCGCGGCGATGATCGCCAGGACCAGCATCGGCAACCGGCCGGAGGACGTGATGTCGCTGGTGTCCCCGGGCTCGGGCAGCCATGCGGCGCCAGCCAGGTAGAGGGCGATCCCCAGGCCGCCGAACAGCGCCAGCACGACCACGGCGATGCGGACCACCAGCGGGTCCAGGCCGTAGTACTCGGCGAAGCCTCCGCACACGCCGAGCACCTTGCGATTCGAGGCGCTGCGCGTGCGGGGCCGGATCGGGACTGGGTATGCATCACTGATCTGGCTCATGGTCCCAGCGTGGGCCGGGCTCGTCCCCGGCACATCGGGGAACGACCCTGATCCGACCCTGAGATGCATCCCGGGTCCTTGGGCGATGTCCCTGATGCCGGCGGGGTCACGACGCTGCGAGACTGCTGGCATGGGGCAGACCGTGCCGCCCGCCGGACCGCGGGCCACCCGCGATGGCGAGCATCGCTGGGTGGCCGGCGTGGCGTCCGGTCTCGCGGAGCACATGGGCTGGTCGGTGGCGTGGACGCGGATCGGTTTCGTGGCGCTGAGCTTCGCGGGCGGCATCGGCATCGTGCTCTACGCGGCCTACTGGCTGCTGCTGCCGCTGGACAGCGAGCAGCGACCCGCCCCGGGTCGAGAGCCGGGCCTCCTGCCGCTGTTCGCCCTGGGCGCCCTGCTCCTCGGCGGCACCCTGCTCCTGGCGGCAATCGTGCCGTCCATCGGCGCCTTCGGCATCAACGGCGTGCTCCTCGCGGCGCTGGTCGCCGTGGGCGTCGGCGCGGCGATCATCTGGCGGCAGGCCGATGACGAGCAGCGGGATCTGCGCGACGGCGCCGTCGGGCCGGCCCGCTGGCTGCGCATCGCTGCCGGTTTGGGGCTCGTGGCCGCCGGTGCGCTGCTGTTGATCGTCGACGCCGCCAATCCCGCCCAGGCCTTGCGCGGGCTGCTCGTCGGTTTCGTCGTCGCCAGCGGCCTGGTCCTGCTGGCACTGCCCTGGATCCGCCGGCAGTGGGAGACGGCCAACCAGGAGCGGGCCGCCCGGATCCGGACAGCGGAGCGCGCGGAGGTCGCGGCCCAGGTGCACGACTCGGTGCTGCAGACGCTGACCCTGATCCGGACGAATGCGGCCGACGCCGAGGCCGTGACCCGGTTGTCGCGCGCCGAGGAGCGGCGGCTGCGGCGCTGGCTGTACGAGCCGGACGTGCCGGACTCCTCGACGCTGCGGTCTGCCCTGGATCGGCTCGCCGCCGACGCCGAGGCAGCGTTCGCCGGCACGGTCGAGGTCGTTGCGGTAGGGGATGCGGCGATGAGCCCGCCCGTGCAGTCCCTGCTGGCCGCCACCTCGGAGGCGCTGGTGAACGCCGCCAAGCACGCTGGGGGCACCATTACCGTGTACTGCGAGGTGGAGCCGGCATCGGTGTCGATCTTCGTGCGCGACCGCGGACCGGGCTTCGACCCGCAGGGGATTCCCGGCGATCGCCTGGGCGTCCGGGAGTCCATCATCGGGCGCATGGAGCGCAGCGGCGGCCGCGCCGAGATCCGCTCCTCCGGCAACGGGACCGAGGTGCGGCTGACCCTGCCGCTGCAGGAGGGCGCATGAACGACATCCGGGTTGTGATCGTCGACGACCATCCGCTGGTGCGCTCAGGGGTGAAGGCGCAGCTGCCGCCGGACCTCGTCGTCGTCGGCGAGGGCGAGGACGTGCCGTCAGCGGTCCGCGTCATCGCCCGGACCAAGCCGGACGTGGTGCTGCTCGACGTGCACCTGCCCGGCGGCGACGGGCCGACGGTCATGCGGGAGGCCGCGGCGCTCTCGCCGCAGACGCGCTATCTGGCCCTGTCGGTCTCCGACGCTGCCGAGGACGTGGTTGCCGTGGTCCGCCTCGGGGCGCGCGGGTACGTCACCAAGTCGATCGGCGGTGACGACCTCGCCGCAGCGGTACGCCGGGTCGCAGCCGGGGAGGCGGTCTTCAGCCCGCGGCTGGCCGGCTTCGTCCTCGACGCCTTCACCGGTGCCGCGGCCACCTCCGACGACGAGCTGGACCGGCTCACGCCGCGGGAGCGCGAGGTGATGCGGCTGATCGCGCGCGGCTACACCTACCGCGAGGTGGCCGCGGAGCTGTTCCTCAGCGTGAAGACCGTCGAGACGCACGTCTCAGCCGTGCTGCGCAAGTTGCAGGTGTCCGACCGCCATGAGCTGGCCCGGTGGGCGCGGGCCAGGCACGTGATCTGAGGGACCCGACCGGCGCGCACGGGTCGGCGCCCGGCGGATGGGCGCGCAGCGGCCGCCGATCCCGCCGCCGCGGACGGGCGCCGCGACGTCAGCGCGTCGCCTGCGCCGCACCAAGACCCTGCCCGCTCCCCCGCCACCGCACAGCACCCAACAGAACCCCACGACAGCGACGCGCCGAGCATCCACGTTGATCGCTGCGAATTCCGGCACCACAGCCAGAATTCGTAGCGATCAACGCTGCGGCTCGGGCGCGGCTCGGGCGTGCGGTCGGTGCGCGGGGCCGCGACTCACACCATGCCGGCGGCTTTGCGGGCGGCGATCTGCACCGGATCCCACACCGGGGAGAAGGGCGGCGAGTAGCCCAGATCGAGGCTGGCCACGTCCTCCACCGTCATCTCGTTCCAGATGGCGGTGGAGGCGATGTCGATCCGCTTCGCGGCACCGGCCATGCCCACGATCTGACAGCCGAGCATGCGACCGGTGCCCTTCTCCGCGATCACCTTCACCCGGATCATGCCGGTGCCGGGGAAGTAGTGGGCGCGGGTCGAGGAGTCGATCGTCGCCGACACCGCGGCGAACCCCAGTTCTTCGGCCTCCCCGTGCCGCAGCCCCACGCGGGAGATCTCCAGGTCGCAGATCTTCGACACCGCGGTCCGCACCACGCCCGGGAAGACGAGATCCCCCCCGGCGATGTTGGTGCCGATGACCCGCCCGTGCTTGTTGGCATGCGTCCCCAGCGCGACGTGGACGCTGCGGCCGGTCACCCGGTCGAGGACCTCGACGCAGTCGCCGCCGGACCAGATGTTGTCCCAGCCGAGGACCCGCTGATGGTCGTCGGTCAGGATTCCGTCGAAGGAGCCGGTGGGCAGGCCTGCCTCCTTGGCCAGCCTGCTGTTCGGCCGGACACCGAGGCCCAGCACGACGATGTCGGCCGGGATGCTGTCTGTCGCGGTGAGCACCGACGCCACGCGGCCGTCTGATGCCGCCTCGATGGCCTGCACCGGCTCGCCGCCCCGGTAGGCGATCCCCATGCCTTCCATCTCGTTGGCGATGAGCTCACCCATGTCGGGATCCAGCGACCGCATGGGCTGCTCGGCAAGATCAACGATCGTGACCTGCAGGCCGCGCAGGTACATCGCTTCGGCCATCTCGATGCCGATGTAGCCGGCACCGACGACCACCGCGCGCTGCACATCGTGCTGCAGCGACTCCAGGATCTCCAGGCCGTCGCTGAGGTGCTGGATACCGTGCACGCCCGCCAGGCCGATCCCGGGCAGCGGGGGCCGGATCGGCTTCGCGCCCGTGGCGATCACCAGATCGTCGTACTCGTGCACCCTCTCCTCGCCGGTCCCGAGGTCCCGCGCCGTCACCGTCTGCGCCTCCGGGTCGACCGCCACCGCCTCGACGTTGGTGCGCACGACCAGCCCATTCGCGCGATGGGTCTCCGGCGATCTGGCCACGAGCCGTTCCGGTCCGTCGACCTCGCCGGCGATCCAGTACGGGATGCCGCACGCCGAGTACGAGGTCCACCTCTGGCGCTCCAGCATGAGCACCGAGACGTCGCGCTTCATCGCCCGCTTCACGGTCGACCCCGCTGAGGCGCCCGTGGCGTCGCCGCCGATTACCACTACCTGCCTGGTCATGGCGACAGTCTGACAGCGGGCCGCGCCGGACGGGTGCCAAGCGCTTCGCCCTTCCCGCTCTTCGACCGAAACCGCGGCCGCCACTGCCCCGACGGGCGCCGCCGCGGCCCCACCGATGGGTCGGCGGTTCCTGGCGGCCCGCGACCAGTCGCCCGACTGCAACCCCCAGCAGTTTGGCGAAACCGCTTGTCCGGTCTGTCCCCATTGGGCAGGGTGACTGAATGGAACGGTGGGATGCGGCGGCCGCCGGCTCGGTCCGGGGTTCGGGGCAGACGACGGTGACCTGGTTGGTCGCGCTCGGCATCGTGCTCGCGCTGGTGGCGTCGATCCTCACCGGGGCAGGCCTGCCGTCGGCCTCGGCGGCCGTTCCGGCCAACCCGGTGCCGACGGTGACGCTGCCGCCGCAGATCGACATCGTCGACGACTACCAAGGCCAGTCGCTGTGCAACCCGAGCCCGCGGGCCGGCACCTCGCAACTGCGCGACACGCTGTGGAAGACCTACGGCCGGGACCTCTGGGCCGGCATCTCCCGCGACTGCAACGTGACCTGGGATCAGGGGATCAGCGAGCACAAGGACGGCCGCGCGATCGACTGGGGCGTGCACGTCCGCAAGGAGAGCAAGGCGATCGGCGACGCGTTCGCCGAGTGGGCCATCGCCAACAACGGCGAGAACGCCCGCCGCATGGGGATCATGTACATCATCTGGGACTCCGCCATGTGGCGCCTGTACGACATGGATCGGGGCTGGTCGGAGTACCGCAGCTGCAAGTCCAAGTACACCTCCTCCTCCTACGACACGACATGCCACCGCGACCACATGCACATCTCGATGACGTGGCACGGCGCCGGCGCCTGGACGTCCTGGTACGACGGCACGGCGGTGACGCAGCAGGCGTGCCGGGCCGGCGACCCGATCAAGGCCGACCCCGGAACACCCGGTGCCCCCCGGGTCCTGTTCGACCCGCTCGGCGGCGTCGGCGTGCCGGGCGGCAAGCCCTGCTACCTGGGCAGCAGCATCCAGACGCTGCGGCTGCCGGTGGCCGACGGGCGCCTGACGGCCCAGAAGATCCGGGTGACGCACGTCCATGCCAACGCCCCGTCCCCGGTGCGCATCTGGACCAGCACCGGTAGCGAGGTGCAGCTGCGCCACACCTCGACGGCGTCGGAGCATTCGCTGCGGCTCGGCGGCGACGGCCTGCTCTATATCCAGGCGCCCGTCGGCCAAGCCGGTATCCGGGTCGAGGGCATCGGGCAGACCCTGTTGGCCTCGGCCGTGTCCGGCGGCAACGAGCTGGCGGTACCCGTTGCCGGGGGCTCCACCGGGGTGCCCGGCGACGCGGAGGCGATCTCGCTCAACGTGACCGTCACGCAGCCGCGCGGCCCGGGCTACCTCACCGTGTATCCGTGCGGGGCCGGCCGGCCGGGCACCTCCAACGTGAACTTCACCGCAGGTCAGACGATCGCCAACGCGGTGGTCGTCGGGGTCGGCTCCAAGGGACGGGTGTGCATCTACGCCTCCGCGACGGCCCACGTGGTGGTGGACTACGCCGGCTACTTCCCGGCCGGCTCGCCGTTCACGCCCACGAAGCCCCAGCGGCTGACCGATACCCGCACGTCGGCCGGCAAGCCCAGCGCCGGCAGCGACACGGCTGTGCAGCTGCCCTCCGGGGCGGCCGCCGGGGCCCTCATGGTGACGGTGGCCGATCCCGCGGCGCGGGGATGGGTCAGCGCCTATCCGTGCGGCACGGCGTGGCCCGGCACGTCCACGGTGAACTTCGCGCCGGGGCAAACCGTGGCGGGCGGGGCCATCGTGCCGGCCGGCGCCGACCGCAAGGTCTGCGTGCGGACCAGCACGGACGCCCACATCATCGTCGATCTCATGGGCACGATCGGCGCGGGCAAGGGGTTCGCCCCGGCCACGCCGACGCGTCTGGCCGACACCCGTGCCCGCGGCGGTGCTGCGCTGCAGCCCTTCGCCGAGCTGGCGGTGCCCACCGACCCGGCGGCCCCGGCGGTGGTGCTGAACCTGACCGCCACCGACGGCGGCAGCCCGGGCTGGATCCAGGCCTACCCGTGCGGCACGAAGCCGCGCACCGACCTCCAACCTCAACTTCGGCAGCGGGCAGACGATCGCCAACGCGGCCATCGTGAAGTCCGGCGGCGGCAAGGTCTGCGTCCGCTCCAGCACCCGGGCTCACGTCGTCGTCGATCAGAACGCCGCCCTGGGCAGCGCCTTCCGGCCTGCCGCGCCTCGGCGAATCGCCGATACCCGCAATCCCTAGCCGCCGCAGGAAGGCAGCCCGGCAGCAGCCCCCGCCCGAATGCCGGACACTGCATGGATCCGCCTGGCACGTTCGTGCTGTGGCATGGTGAGGCCGTGGCATCGCGCGTCCTGGTGGCGATCCCGGCCTGGAACGAGGCTGCGACGGTCGCGGCCGTCATCCGGGAGGTCCGCGACCATGCGCCGGACTGCGAGATCGTGGTGCTGGACGACGGCTCGCAGGACGAGACCGCCGAGCAGGCCGCTGCGGCCGGCGCCACCGTGCTGACGATGCCGCGCCACGTCGGCGTCGGTGCCGCGATGCGCTCCGCCTTCCGCTTCGCCCGGCAGCACGGCTACGACCGGGTGGTGCAGGTCGATGCCGACGGGCAGCACGACCCGAAGTACATCCCGGACATCCTGCAGGCTCTGGACCGATCCTCGGTCGTGATCGGTGCGCGGTTCGCCGACGCCGCCGACGCGCCCGCCTACACGGTCGGCGGGCCGCGCCGCTGGGCGATGTGGACTCTTGCGCGGGGGCTGTCGCAGATGACCGGGACCACGTCTGACCGACGTCACCAGCGGGTTCCGCGGCTCGGACGCCCGCGCCATCGCCCTGTTCTCGCGGCACTACCCCTCTGAGTACCTCGGGGACACGCTCGGGTCGTTGGTCCTGGCGTGGCGGGCCGGGTTGTCGATCACCCAGGTGCCGGTGGCGATGCGGCAGAGGCAGGGCGGAGAGCCCAGCCACGGCCCGCTTCGCACGACCGTGCAACTGGGTCGGTCCCTGGTGTCCCTGGCGTCGGTGCTCACCCGGCGGCCGGGGGGACCCGACGGCACGGACACGTCGTGACGGCCTCGGCGACGACGACGCCGGGTCGACCCGACGCGGCTGCTCGTCGGGAGCGGCGCCCCGCTCCCGCCGGCCGCACCGCGATGGTCGTCGGGTTCGGCGCGATCGGCGTCTCATCCTTCGCGCTGCTGGCTGCCGGCCCACGCCTGCTGGGCCCGGTCGGCTACACCTCGTTGGCCCTGGCGTGGACGGTGGTCACGATCGTCGGCGTCGGCGTCGCGGCGCCGGGGGAGCAGACGATCACGCGCGGGATTGCCGCCGGCGCCGGACTCGGGGTCGTGACGACGGTCGGGAGGCGCCTGGCCGTGCTTCCCCTGGTATCGGCCGCACTGCTGCCGCTCAGCGTCATGGTGCTGGACGACCAGGTCCGCGAGGGCGCGCTCTGGACCACCATGCTGACGGTGGCCGCGATCGGCTGGGTCGGCGTGGCCTGCGTGCGGGGCATGCTCGCCGGAACCCACCGATTCCGCGCCTACGCCGTGACGCTGCTGACCGAGGGGGTCTCCCGCGTCGCGCTCGTTCTGGTCGCACTGGCGCGGCCGGCACAGGCCGCCCCGCTGCTCGCGGCCGCGATCGGGCTGCCGCTGCTGCTGAGCGCCGCGGTGGGGTGGTGGGTCCTGCGGGCCGACCTGCACGTGCCCGGAGAGGCGGTCGCGAGGACACGCGGCGCGAACAGGCCGCCATCACCGCGGTCGCCCTGTTCGGTCAGGTCTGCCTGAGTACGGCGGCGCTCTGGCTGCAGTGGCAGTCGGCCGACGCCGCGGTAGCCGGCGCCTTCGTCTCCGCGACGGCCTACTTCCGGATTCCGCTGCTGCTGGCCGGCGGGCTGTACGGTCCCACGCTGGCCGACGCCGCCCGTCAGTACGCGCTCGGCAACCGCGCCGGCGTCCTGCAACGGACCGCCGGCGCGCTGGCGGCTGGGGTCGGCGGTTCCACCGTCATCGTCGGTCTGCTGCTGCTGGCGTCCCCAGCGGCACTGTTCGTGCTGTACGGAGCGGACATCGGGCTGGCGAGCCCGGTGCTCGTCCTGCTGGGGGTGGGCACGATCGCAACGGTGGCGGGCAACATCGTGACCCAGGTGCTCTACGGCTGCCAGCGCGCACCGTCCGCCGCGCTCGCCTGGGCGCCGCCGGCACTGGTCACGACCGTGCTCTACGCGCTGTCCGACGGCGACGTGACACGACTGGCCGCCGCGATGGCGGCGGGCCAGGTCCTCGCCGTGGTGGTGCTGCTGGCACTGCTGCCGCGGGCGCTGCCGGCCTCGGCACCCCTGCGGTGGCACCCATGACCACGCCGCTGGTCGGGGTGGTCATCCTGGCGTTCGGCGACGAGCCGCTGCTGGGAGAGGTCGTGGCCGCCGTGCTCGGCTCCACCGGCGTCGCGGTCGACCTCGTGGTCGTGGACAACGGGTACACCGGCACGGCTGGCGACCATCTGCGCTCCCAGCCGCTGCGCTGGATCGATCCGGGCCGCAACACCGGCTTCGCGGCGGGCAGCAACCTGGGGGCGCGCGCGGTCGGGGGCGATTGCGTGGCCTTCGTCAACAGCGACGCGGTGGTGGCGGCGGATGCGCTGCAGGCGCTGACCTCCGGAGCTCGACGACGCCGGTGTCGGTATCGCGACAGCGCAGGTACTGCTGTACGACGAGCCCGACATCGTCAACAGTGCCGGCAACCCGGTGCACTACAGCCTGGTGTCCTGGGCCGGCGGCTGGGGCGATGGCGTCGACCGCCACCGCGACCGGCTGGAGCCGGCCAGCGCCAGCGGCACGCTGCTGGCGCTGCGTCGGGCGGTCTTCGAGGAGCTGGGCGGGTTCCACGAGATGCTCTTCGCCTACGGCGAGGATGTGGAGCTCAGCCTTCGCGCCTGGCAAAGCGGCTACCGGGTGCGCTACGTGCCCACAGCCAGGGTCTGGCACCGGTACCGCTTCGGCAGGCACCCGGGCAAGCTGGGCCTCCTGGAACGCAACCGCTGGATCAACCTGCTGACGCTGCTGGAGTTCCGGACGCTGCTGCGGCTGGCGCCGGGGCTGCTGGCCGTCGATGCCGGGGTATGGGTCTCGGCCCTGCGCGGCGGTTGGCTTCGGGACAAGGCGCGCGCCACCGCCTGGCTGCTGGGCCACGGCCGATCGATCCGCGATCGCCGGGCATGGGTGCAGGGCCGACGCCGCCTGCCCGACGCTGCCATCCTGCCGCTCCTGGCCACCCGAATCGAGCCGTCGGCGCGCACCGGGGAACTCGTGCCGGACGGCGTGAACACCCTGATCTCGGCGCTCGGGCGACTGGCCGGTGCCGGACAGGAACAGCCAGCGAACGCCGAACGTGCCCGCTCCGGCGGCTCCTGATCCGCCGTTCCGGCGGCGGTGGGCGCCTGATCGTCGTGCGTTTTCCCCACCCCTCTAGGCGTTGTCGACCACGGCGAAGTAGGCTAGCGCCGTTGCGCAAGCACTCTCAGTGACGGTGCAGGCTCGCGGTAGACGTGGGGAACGCATCCCGCGAACGGGACTCAGCCGGTGGACGTCGGCCGGCTGCGGGGGAGGTACGACGGTATGGGCTCCGACCTCAGGACGAGCACTCGAACCTGGTGGATCATCGCGGCGGCCGCGGCGGCGCTGCTGCTCGGGCTGCTGCAGCCCATGGCACCCACCGCGAGCGCAGCAGAACCCCCAGCCGACTACGTGGGCGTGACGCCCCTGCGGGTCGCCGACACCCGCAGCGGCACGGGCGTCGCGAGGGGGAGGCTCCAGGCCCGCACGGTGCTCGAGGTTGACACGGCCTCGGCCTCGTCTGTGCCCGTGAACGCCGAAGCCGTCTGGCTCAACGTGACCGTCACGGATCCCGACGCCCCGGGGTGGTTGGCCGCCTACCCCTGCGGTTCGACCCGACCCAATGCCTCCAACCTCAACTTCACCAGCGAGCAGACCATCGCCAACGCCGTCGCCGTGGCCGTCGGCGATTCCGGCCGGGTCTGCATCTACACCGCCGCCACCGCGCATGTCATCGTCGACCTCAACGGGTACTTCCCGGCGGCGTCGGCGTACACCGCCGGGAATCCGACGCGACTGGCGGACACCCGGACCGGCTCCGGCGTGCGCGCCGGCAGAGTCGAGCGCGGACAAGTGCTCACGGTCCCGGTGGGCGGGCGCGCCGGTGTGCCTGCCGATGCCAAGGCCGCTTCGCTCAACGTCACCGTGACCGAGCCCGCCACGACGGGTTTCGTCACCGTCTTCCCCTGCGGCCAGTCGCGTCCGACCGCATCGAACCTCAACTTCACCGCAGGGCAGAGTATCCCGAACGCCGTGGTGGCCAAGCTGGGCGAGAAGGGGACGATCTGTCTGTTCACGTCGGCGACGACCCATCTCATCGTCGACGTCAACGGAGCCTACGCGGCGGACTCGGTCTACACCCCGCGCAATGCCGTGCGGGCCGCCGACACGCGCAACGGCACCGGTGTCCGCGCCGGGCGTGCTCGTCGGCGGAACAGCCCTCCCAGTCCCTATTGCCGGGCGCTATGGGTTCCCCGAGGAGATCTCAGCGGTCACGCTCAACGTCACCGCCACCGAGCCCCGAGGGACCGGGTGGCTCACCGTCTATGCCTGCGGGACTCCCCGGCCGACCGCGTCCAATCTGAACTTCACGACCGGTCAGACCATCGCCAACGCCGCCAACACCCAGGTCGGCGATGACGGCAGCGTCTGCGTCTACAGCTCCACCACGACCCATGTGCTGCTCGACGTCAACGGCGACTACCCCCCGACGCCGCCGAAGGACACGACTCCCGCCGGACCCCGTCACCGACCTCAGGGTCACAGAGGAGACCGAGGAGAGCATCTCGCTGGCCTGGCGCAACCCGGCCGAGGCAGATCTCTTCGAGGTCATCGTCCGCCGCGCCATCGGCGCCACGGCGCCGACCAGCCCCACTGACCGGCGCGCAAGGTCGCGTTGTCCAGCCCCACCGCAACGAGCGTGCAGGACCGCGGCTTGGATCCCGGCCAGACGTACAGCTATGCGGTCTACACCATGGACATCGCCGGGAACCTCACCCGGCAGCCCGCGAAGGTCACCGGGAGCACGGTGGATACGACGCCACCGGGCCCGGTCACCGACCTCAAGGTCAGCGGCGCCACGGCGAGCTCGGTCACCCTCACCTGGAGCAACCCCGCGAGCTCAGACCTTGACGAGGTGCTCGTGCGGCGAGCGAAGGGGAGCACGCCGCCGGCCGATCCCGCGGCCGGGACGGCGGTTCCCCTGGCCGACGAGACCGCGACCTCCGCCACCGATACGGCGTTGCTGCCCACGACCTCCTACAGCTACGCCGTCTTCACGCGCGACCGCAGCGGGAACACCAATCCGTCCCCGGTCACGGTGACGGCCACGACCGCGAAGGCCCTGGCCGGCGCCCAGGTGACCACCGGCTTCCGGCACTCCTGCGGTCTCGACGCCGTCGGGACCGCCTGGTGCTGGGGCTGGAACGGGTTCGGGCAGCTCGGCGACGGCACGGTCACCGACTCCAGCACCCCGGTGAAGGTCTCGGGCGATCGCGTGTACGACGCGATCTCCGCAGGCAACGACCACACCTGCGCGATCGACACCGATGGTGCCGCCTGGTGCTGGGGGCGCAACAGCTCCGGGCAGCTCGGCGACGGGACGCTCGAGAAACGCTCGATGCCCGTGGCTGTCCAGGGCGGGCGCGCCTTCCGCGACATCAGCGGTGGCAGCCTGCAGACCTGCGCCCTCGACACCGACGGTGCCGCCTGGTGCTGGGGCCACAACAGCGACGGCCAGCTCGGCGACGGTTCCACGGCAACACGGACGACGACACCGGTCGCCGTCGCAGGCGGGCACCGCTTCAGCGAGATCAGCAGCGGCCTGCACCATACCTGCGGCCTCGACGCCAGCGGTGGCACCGTCCGATGCTGGGGGCGCAACTCCTCGGGGCAGCTCGGCGACACGACGACCGAACCGCGCACCCGGCCTGCCGCCGTCGCCGGAACCTATCGAGCCGTGACCGCCGGCGACACGCACACGTGCGCGATCGATACCGACGCCGCCGCCTGGTGCTGGGGGTCGAACACCGCCGGACAGATCGGCGATGACACGATCAGCGACCTGCGCAGCGCGCCCACGGCGGTGCTGGGCGAGCGGGCCTACTCCACGATCGTCGGCGGCGGCCTGCACACCTGCGCCCTCGCCACCGACGGCAAGCCCTGGTGCTGGGGCTCCAACCGCTACGGCGAGCTCGGCGTGGGCGTTCCGATCGTCCTGAGCCGCACCCCGGTCGCGGTCGAGCCCGCTGGATCCGGCGCGTTCGACACCATCGCGGCCGGCGGCGGGCCGGACGGCGGGCAGACCTGCGGGATCGATACCGCTGGGGCCGCCTGGTGCTGGGGGTGGAACAGCAGCGGGCAGTTGGGAGATACCACCACCGAAGACCGGTACTCGCCCTCCGCTGTGACGCCCGCGAGCGGCTGAGCGGCCGCTGCCCGGCGCGAAGGACGCGGCGGCATCGGGCACAGCGGCCTTGCAGGTCCGCCCGTGACGAGCTCGTCCTCGCGAAACGACGCGCGCTAGCGGCCTGGCCGCCAAGCGAAGGGCGTGGCCTACGCCGGTTCCTGGCGGCTCACCTCGCCGACGCGCTCCCCGGCGTCGGACCCTGGACCCTGCGGCTGGTCAGACAGCAGGCGAAACGCCGAGACCATCAGTCCCGCTGCGGCCACCGTGCCCAGCACCCAGATGGCGGCCGGCTGCCACGTGGCACCGATCGGCCACTCGGCATCGAGCGTCAGGTCGGGACCCGCGACATCGGTCCCCGTGACGTAGCGGCGCAGCTGCACATGCAGGGCAGCACTGGCTGCGACCGTCATCGCGACCGTCGCGATCCAGCGCTGAGGCGGCGCCAATCGCAGGCTGGCCCGGTCGAGGGGCGCCAGGGCCGCCGCCACGAACAGCACCACCAGCGGCATCGCGTAGCGCGGTTGGAACAGCGTTCCCACGACTCCGCCGCTGCGCTGCAGCACCAGCAGCGGATAGACCACCAGCGCTGCTGCGAGTGCGGCCAGCATCAGGGCCTTGCGCGCGCCGAGCGTCCGTACCCCCGCCAGGACCAGTCCGCCGGTCACGAGAATGACGGGGAACCACGTCAGGCTCGGCATGGCCGTGTCCAGCCACCCCAGCCCGAAGGTCGCCCCGAAGACGCCGACCCAGATGTCCGGCAGCGCCAGCAGGTTGTTCCACAGCAGGGGGATACCGGAGGCGACGTCGGCACCGGCCAGACCGGTCTCCAAGGCGTCGCTCTGGCCCGCCCCGAGGACGGCCGCACCGAGAGCGATGACGAGGACGCCGAGGCCCAGCGACGCTCGGAGCTGGTCGCGGCTGCGCGCGTACAGGATGAGCATGCCGACCAGGAGCGCTGCGGCGATGCCCGAGGTATCCGCCCGCGAGCTGGCCAGGAACGCCCCCAGCACGGCGGCGAGCGCCGCGACCCCCGCAGCCTTCGCCGTCGTGGCGTGCAGCAGCGCATACGACGCCGGGAGCAGTGCGGCGACCCCCGCCACAGCCCAACTGCTCGGATTCGTCGACGGGTAGACGAACAGCCCCAGCGGCACCGCGGTGACCGTCCAGGCCAGGATCTGGCTGTCCCGCAGCAACGGGCTGGACCACGCAGCCAGGCCCAGCACGACGAGCCCGGCCGTCATGGCCGCGACCCGCATCAGTACGACCGAGCGGGAAGTATCCGGACCCACGAACCGGCTCATGACGACGTGGAACGTGGGCGGATAGAGGCTCTCCTCGGGAGCCGCCACCGCGACGCGTTCGCCGTCCGGCCGCACCGCGCAGGCACCGCTGACCTCGGGCTTGAACGCATAGCAGGCCAGGCTCTGGAGTTCCTGCGGGACCTCCACCAGCGACTCGCCGCTGGCGCCGTCCACCGCCCGGCACGCCTCCTCCGCGCCGGTGGCGCACCAGATGGTCGTCAGATGGAACCCGTCGTCGGGCGCGCTGCCGACCGGTGACGACAGCGCCCACGCCACGCCGAGGAGCCACGCGGACAGCGCGATCACGGCGTAGGTCACCCGTCGGGACACGCCGCGAGCGTACTCCCGCTCGGGCAGCAACCGGCCGCCGAACGTGTTCCGGATCGGGCTCCCCGGGCAGCGCCGTGTGGGAAAGCGGCGATGCTCCCGCAACCCCGTGCCATGGTGGGCGCCGTGTCAGGATCGGAGCTCTTCGGCCGCTCTGCGTCCCCTGCCGAGGCGGCCGGATGCTACGGTGCCGCTGCGCATGGGCGCTGCGCACCGAGCCATGCTTGAGCCGCCGAAGCAGAGGAGCCGTGTATGCCATCCGAGGTCCCGGGCGGCGCGACCGAGGGGGAGGCCGCGCTCGCGGACGCAGGGACCCCGACCCGCCCCCGGCGCCGCGTCGGGGCGACCGCATGGGCTGCGCTGTGGTGCCTGCCGTACCTGCTGCTCGGCGTCGCGTGGGTGTTCAGCAACCCGCCCGGGGCCGCTCCGGACGAGTTGGACCACCTCATCAAGGCGATCGGGGCCGGCCGCCTCGAGATCGGCCAGGAGTACCAGGGCACCGGCGAGCTGCCCAAGGAGATCCGCAACGACTCGATCAGTCGCGTCATCGCCTTCCCCGCCAAGCTGGATCCGTATGAGTACAACTGCTTCGCCCGCAATCCCGATGTCACGGCGGACTGCCTCCCGGTCGAGGTCCCGGGAGGGGACGAGATCATCGAGCGCCGGACCAAGGTCGGCGCCTACCCGGTCATGGTCTACATCCCGATCGGGATTCCGACGCTGCTCGCACAGACCCCCGACCAGGCGTTCTACCTGGCGCGCTCCGCCGGCCTGCTGCTGTCCGTCGGCCTGCTGTTCCTCGGGGTGCGGCACCTCACGCAGTGGCTGGGGCGCTGGGCGGGCACCGGGCTGGCCATCGCGCTGACGCCGATGGCGGTGTTCACCGCGTCCTCGGTGTCCGCCAACGGCATCGAGATCATGTCCGCGGCCACCGTTGCCGCCCTGACGGTCGTGGCCATGCGGGCCCCGGAGACCCTGGCGCGGCCCGGGACACTGGCGGTCCTCGCCGTGGCCGGTTCCGCGCTGGTCCTCTCGCGCCAACTCGGCATCGTGACGTTCTCCCTGCTGGCACTGATCGTGCTGGTGACCGGCGGCTGGCGCGTCGTGTGGCGCGAGCTGGTGGCGCGCAACCTCGCGCTCATCGCGACCGGCGCGGTCCTGGCCGCCAGCGCCGGGCTGCTGGTGTGGTGGGAGCTGACCTACGACAACCCGGTGCTGACCGGGCCGGCGCTGGCGCCGGGGGCCTTCAGCGCCTGGGCCGGCTACCTGGACTTCTACGCCGAATCGGCCATCGGCCTCTTCGGCTGGCTGGATTCGCCGATGCCGGATGCAACCCTGTGGGCCTGGGGACTGCTGGTCGCCGCCGTCGCGCTGGCCGCGCTGCTCGTGGGACGCTGGCCGGACGTCGCCGCGCTCGCGCTGGTCGCGCTGGCGGTCGCCGTCGTCGCCTACGTCACCTATGCCACGGTGTTCTTCCCTATCGAGGCCAACCTGCAGGGCCGGCACCTGCTGTCCCTGTTCGTGGTCTTGCCGCTGCTGGCCGTCGTGGCGCTCTTCGAGCTCGCCGCTCGGGCCCGGCGGCGATCCATCGGCCTGCGGATCGCGTGGGTGGTCGCCGCGCTCGTGCCGCTGATCCAACTCATCGCGATCTACTGCAACGCCCGCCGCTACGCCGTGGGGGTGTCGGGCCCGTGGCTCTTCCTCGACGCGGCCAGGTGGGAGCCCCCGCTGGGTTGGGCGATCTGGCTGGCGATCGCCGCGGTTGCCGCCGCAGCGCTGGCCGTGGTGCTGGTGCGCGGCGGGGCCGACCGCGTCGATCCCGCGACACCGGCGGCCGAAGCCGATCAGGCGCTGCCGGTATCGGCCGGTCGACCCGGGGGCACCTCGGAGGCCACCACGAACACCCAGCGCCGATAGGCGAAGAACCGGCCGATGGTGGCCAGGCCGATCGCCGTCAGGCGCAGCGCGTTCAGCGTCGGCAGGGCCAGGTCCAGCGCCACTCCGATCGCGACGGCGCACTGGATGAGACCGACGGCGACGACGTTGATGGCGATGAAGACCAGCCAGGCGCGGCCGAGGTGCCCGGTGGTCCGCTGCCGGAAGGTCAGGGCCTTGTTGCCCACGAACGACACCACCACCCCCAGGCAGAATCCCAGGAAGCTGGCAGGCAGCGGGTCTGCACCGGCGAGGACGGCCGCGTTGAACGTCCCGACATCGGCGAGCAGGCCCAGCACGCCGACCGCGACGAACCCCCGGACCTCGTACCAGGGGATGCCCGAGGGGTAGCGCGGCACGGACGGGCTAGGCCGGACGGCGCGCGACGATGAGCATCTGGCCGGCCTGCGGCTTGATCGGCGAGCGGAGGTAGGCCGTGATGAGCAGCCGCGACACCGGCAGCCGCGACTGCAGGGAGAAGGGCATGAACCGCGGCTCGACGTGCTCCAGTTCCAGACCCATGGCGCGCAGGAAGGCCGCCATCCCCACATCCGACCAGATGGAGACGTGGGTGTAGTCGTCGAAGTACCGCTTGCTGCAGAGCCGGTAGTTGGGCTGCACGAGCAGGAGTCGGCCCCCGGGCTTCAGCACGCGCAGCGATTCCGCGACCAGTTCTTCGACCACGGGCCGCTCGAGATGCTCCAGCAGGTTCGAGGCGAAGACCGCATCGACGGCGGCGTCGGCCAGGAACGACAGGTCCTGCGCCGGCCCGACATGGGCCTCGACACCAGGTCCCGCCGCCTCGGGCAATCCGTCCCACAGATCCACGGCGATCCGGCGCTGCGCAGTCACGGAGTTGATGAAGTCGCACCAGCCGGCCCCGAGCTCCACCACGGTGTCCGTGGCGCCGATGTAGTCGCTGAACACTTCGTCGCAGAGCGTCTGCCACACGACGGCGCGCCTCGGGTCGTGGGCCAGCCGTGTGTCGAAGTACGCCTGGTCAGCGCCGTGAATCCTGCCCATGCTTGCCTCCCTCGCTCAAGAACCGCCAGCCGAAGAAGATCCCGGCGAACATGCGCGCTCCGACCCGCGCAGCACGCCAGTTCGAGACGTTACCGCCTTTGGAGTCCCCGACCCGCGGATAGAAGGTGACCGGAACCTCGACCAGGGTTGCGCCGCTGCCGAGGACCCGGTCGAGGAAATGGGCGTTGAACTCCAGATTGACCCCGGGATCGAAGATGGGCAGCTGGTCCCGCAAGTACGAGGTGCGGCACACCTTGTAGGTGGTCCCGACATCGGAGACCGTGCCCCGGCCGAGGTGCTTGGCCTCCAGCAGCTTCGCGCCGAGGAAGTTCCCGTAGTACATGAACGTCGTCAACTGCGTGCCGGGCTGGCGCAGCTGCTCGACGATGCGCGTCCCGTTGACGACGTGCGCGTGGGGCGTATACGCGGCGAACTTGTCCAGGTCGCGGGCGCGAAAGGTCCGGTCCCCCTCGCACAGCCCGACCAGTTCGGTGTCCTCGTAGCGGGCCGCTTCGGAGAGCGCCCGGAAGACGCACCGGCCGTAGCCCGGACTGGTCTCGACGTGCACCTCGGCGCCGTGGGCCTCCGCGATGGCCGCGGTGTCGTCCGCGCTGTTGTTGTCCACGACCAGCACACGAGCGGCCAGGGGGTGGGAGCGGAAGTCGTCGACCGCGGCGCCGATGCTGGAGGCGTCGTTGTACGCGGTGAGCACGACCGTCATCCGCGGGCTCGCGACCGGAGCATCCATCACCCTGTGGCCACGCCGCCGCTTGGGGGCGATCACCACCATGTCGAAGACGATCATGAGGATGCCGAGCAGCAACGGCGCCCCGGAGGTCCAGACCAGGTACTCGCTCACGGTTTGATCCGCCGACAGCAGGCGCAGGATCGGGGCAAGGACCACGCCGAGGAGGTACATGGCGATGGCCAGGAGGGCCAGCGCTGCGCCGATGAGCGCCAGCGGCGCATACCTCGACGTCGCAGCCACGGCGGGGGCCTGGTCCTCACCCCCACGGGCCTCACGCTCGGCCACTGCACCACCACGCATCTGTCACCTCTTCAGCGTAGGTCAGGCAAGCATCGCCAAAGCACGCTTTCGGCGGCAGCGGCCGGTTCGACGCGGCGAGTCTGCCGGGCTGGATCTCGTGATGCCCCCAAGCGCGACTCCGCGCCGCGTAGGGTGCCAGAAGGCCAACGGGGCCGTCTCGCAGTGGACCTGTCTGGAGGCTTGTCGTGCGCCAGCTCATACTCCATGCCGGAGCCGGGAAGACCGGAACATCGGCCCTCCAGTTGTTCTTCGACGACCACGCGGGCTGGCTGGCCGAGCAGGGCATCCGGTACCCCGCCGGCCCGCACCGGCCAGACCCGAGGACCCGGATCTCCAGCGGCAACGGCGGGTACCTGTACGGGTTCCTCCGCCGCGGCGAGCATTGGGACGACGTTATCGACCAGCTCGACAGCGCAGGGCCGACCGGAGACGTCCTGCTGAGCAGCGAGCTGCTTGCCGGGGCGTATCCGGAGCATCTGGTGACCCTGCGCGACCGCGTGGCCGAGCGGGGGTTCGTGCTCAGGCCGTTCTACCTCGTGCGCAACCCGGACGAGTGGTACCTGTCGGCCTATCAGCAGCTGGTCAAGCGCCACGGCTATGTCGGTGGCTTCGCCGACTTCTGCAGCGGGTACAAGTTCGAATTCGAGATCGCGCTGCGCTCCTACGAGTCGGCGCTGGGCACCGGCGCCCTGCGGATCCTGTCCTACGAGGCCGGGAAGCAGGACATCATCTCCTACGTCCTGCGGCAGGCTCTGGGAATCGCGGCCACGCCTCCGCCGTACAGCAACCCCCTCATCAACCGATCCCTGACCGGATTCGAGCTCGAGGTGCTCCGGACGGCGACGAGCATCCAGCGCGGGCGCGGAACGGCCACGGACACCATCGAGTCACGGGCCACCCGGTTCAGCGATCACCTCATCGCAGCCCGACCGACGATTCCGAGGGACGCCAGGTTCCGCCAGCCGATGCCCGTCGATGTCGTGGAGCGGCTGCAGCCGGTGGTCGACACGCTCAACGCACGGCTGGACGACGGCGAGATCGCGTTCACCGTGCACGAGCAGTCCACCCCGCTCGGCCCGGCCGACGAGGAGTCGGCTCGGATGTGCGGTCTGCTGCTGCTGCAGCAGCAGGAACTCCTCGAGTCGCAGGAGGGGTCCTCGCAGGCGGTGGCCAGACTCGAGGCTGCCGCACAGGCCGCGGCCCGGGAGGGCGAGGCCCGAGCTGCTGAGATCGTCGCCTTGCGCACCTCCACCTCCTGGCGGGTGACCGCCCCCCTGCGCGCACTGACCGCGGCAGTGCGAGGCCAGCGCGACCGCCGCTCAGAGGTGCCCGCGCCGGGGCAGCGCGCCAGCCGCCGACACCCGCGCTGAACGCAACTGCCTCACCGGTCCTCCATCGCAGCGGCGATAGTGTGAGCCCACTCGGAGTCGCGGCCCGCGCTCCGCATTGCCGCATCCCGTCGTCGTGAGGTCCCCATGTCCCTGAAGTCGGCCTACGTGACTGGCGCCCGCGCCACCCGCAACGGACTGGATTCCGTCGGTGTGCTGCCGGCCATGGACCGTTGGGCCGAACGGTCCCGAACGGGCACGTGGGCGCGCTCGTTGCTCTCCATCTACGACGTCCCCGAACTGGCGGCCTTGGACGTCCCCTGGTGGACCTTCGAGTCTGCCTCCGTCGTCGATGCGTTCCTGCAGGGGCGGCGCGACGCGCGGGCGTTCGAGTGGGGCTCCGGGGCCTCCACGCTGTGGCTGGCCCGCAGAAGCGCCTCGGTCACAGCCGTCGAGCATGACGTCGAGTGGGGCGAGACCGTGCGGACCCTCCTGCCGTCCGATGCGGCGGTCGATCTGCGGCTGATCGCCGCGGCATCGGCCACGGGTGCGCCGGGCGAGGTGCGCTCCGCCAAGCCCGGCGCCACCGAGCTCGATTTCCGCAGCTACGTCGACGTCATCGACGAGGTGGGCGGCACCTTCGACCTCATCGTCGTGGACGGCCGCGCCCGCGAGGCGTGCCTGGTCGCGGCCCTGCCCCATCTGGCACCGGACGGCCTGCTCGTGTTCGACAACGTGGAGCGTCGCCGATACCGCGAGGCCATCGCCGAGGCGGGCGGCATCGATGTGCATTGGACCCGCGGCCTGACGCCGGGCCTGCCCTACCCGACGCGGACCGCGATCCTCCGCAAACACCAGGCCGAATGACTGCGGAGGCCCCCAAGCGGGTGCGCCGAGGGAGCCTGCTGACCATCCTGCGCATCGTCTTCCTCGTGGGGGCGCTCGCCTTCGCCGTCTGGGGCTTCCGGGCCAACGGCGAAGAGATCGTCGCCGCGCTGCGCAGCATCAACGCGGCGCAGGCCGCGGCCAGCGCACTGCTCGTGCTGGTGGGCCTCGCCCTCACCGGGGTGGTCTGGGGTTGGGTCCTGCGCGCCTACGGCCACGTCATCACCCCCGCCGAATCCGCCGCGACCTTCTTCGTCGGCCAGATCGGCAAGTACATCCCGGGCTCGGTGTGGTCGTTGGCAGCCCAGGCCGACATGGCCCGGGCGAGGGCCATCCCGGCCCGCACAACGGTCTCGGTGGGGCTGATCTTCCTGTGGATCCACCTCGCGTCGGCGATTCCCGTCGCCGCCGTACTCGCGACCCTGCCGGCGGAGCACCCGCTCGATCTGCCGTGGCTGCGCGTGGTGGCGGCCGTGTTCGGGCTGGCGCTGGTGACCCCGCCCGTGCTCGCCCGGATCGGGCGGGCCCTGGCCGGGCAGGTCGCTCCGCCGCAGCTGGGCTGGCGGGAATCCTGCGGCCTGTTCGGCATCATGGTGCTGGTCTGGGCGGCCTACGGCCTTGCCGCCTACCTGGTCACACCGCCAGTCGAGCGAGGCGAGGCGGGCAGCGCACTGGCGACCCTCGGACTCATCACCGGGGCCTTCGCCCTGTCCTACGTCGTCGGCGTCGTGATCGTGTTCGCGCCGGCCGGTCTGGGCGCCCGCGAGGCGACGTTGATCGCGCTGACGGCTCCCGCCCTCGGCGCTCCGGCAGCCGCCGCCATGGCGCTGATGATCCGGCTGGTGCATACCTTCTGCGACTTCCTCATCGCCGGACTGAGCTGGGGGTGGCTGCGGCTGGAAGGCCGCTCCAGCCGCAGCGCCGAGTCCGACGGGGGCGGGGCATGAAGACATGGCCACGACCCGCTGCGCGGCAACCCAGCGCAGCGGATGGGGCCAATATCATCGCACTACCAGAAGCGGCCGCGGAGGACTCGTGAAGCTCATCATCCAGATTCCGTGCCTCAACGAGGCCGACCATCTCCCGACGGTCCTGCAGGAGCTTCCCCGTGACGTTCCTGGCTTCGACACCGTGGAATGGCTCGTCATCGACGACGGCTCGACGGACAGCACCAGCCAAGTGGCTCGGGACAACGGCGTCGACCACGTGATCGGGTTCCCGCAGAACCGCGGATTGGCGGCGGCTTTCTCCTACGGGATGGAGGAAGCCACTCGGCTGGGCGCCGACGTCATCGTCAACACCGACGCGGACAACCAGTACGACTCCTCCAGCATCCCCGACCTCGTTGCGCCGATCGTCGAGGGTCGGGCCGACATCGCGGTCGGAGATCGCCAGACCCAGAAGGTCGCCGAATTCGGGGCGGTCAAGCGCGTCCTGCAGGTCGCCGGGACCAAGGTCGTCAGTTCCATCGCCCGGGTGCCCGTGCAGGACGCCACCAGCGGGTTCCGCGCGTACTCCCGGGCCGCGGCGCTCTCGCTGGTGGTGACCACGCCCTACACCTACACCCTGGAATCCCTGATCCAAGCCGGCAACAGCCGCCTTGCGATCGTCAACGTGCCCGATCAAGCGCAACGACAGTGTGCGCCCGAGCCGGCTCTTCGGGTCGATGTGGGGCTATGTCCGGCGCAACGCGCTCGCGCTGTTCCGGATCTTCTCCTACTATTCGCCGCTGCGGTTCTTCTGGTTGCTCGCGCTGATCCTGTTGCTGGCCGCCCTGCTCTCCTGGCTGCCGTTCCTCATCGACTCCTTCGACGGCGGCGGCAACACCGATCACATGCAGTCGGTCATCCTCGGGGCCGTCTTCGCGATTTCCGCGGTGCAGATGTTCGCGATCGGCATCATCGCCGATCAGATCGCCAGCCTGCGCGCCATCGCGGTGAAGAACCTGCGCGAGGCGCGCGAGATCCACTACGGCGTGCACGAGAATCGACGCGCGATCACCAAGGACTAGCGGCAACCGCGCTGCTCGATCCTGCTGTGCAGGGGTGCTTCCTCGCGACACCGGCCCTGCGGTGAGGGCTGCTGCAGCAGACGCTCCCGGTCGCCGGCGGGCGGGTCGCTGGTAGCCCTGCGGGCGCCGATCGGACTCCTCGCACCGACCCGCGGACGCGAGGCACTCCCCGCCCGAGGACGCACGCCGTCCGACTGCGCTGCGCGGCCCTCGACCGCACCAGCGCTCCCGCTCACCGCATCCGTCCGCCAGGGTCCGCCGCGCGCCCCCCAGGGTTCGCACCGGGTCGAGCGCGGACCGTGGCGGAGCGTCGCCGTCCAACGAGGACCGCGCCCACGACGGCGACGCCAGACAGCGAGGTGACGGCGAGCCCGGCGGTCATGCCCGGTGTCCGGTAGCGCAACTCCACCGTGTGATCGCCAGCCGCAACGAAGACTGCGCCGGTTGCGTGCTCGGCTGCCACGAGATCTGTCCGGACCCCGTCGACGGTGGCCGTCCAACCCGGCCGGCGCAGCGAGTCCATCACCACCAGCCAACCCGCCCCGCTCGCGCGCACGTCGAACCGCTGCACGCGGCCGTCGCCGGTGGCCCGCTCGCTGATGAGACCCACGGAGCCAGCCTCGGCGATGGGGCCAACGGGGTCGTCGAGGACGACCGTCGACGTCGGCAGCGCGGAGGAGTTCAGCAGTTCGAGCCGCCGTTGCGGGTCTGTCTCCACGATGTGGCGGTCCGCCCAGCGCACGCGCGGGGCCGCCTCGAGCCGCCGGTACACGGTGGCGTCGCCGACATGGGCGACCTCCAGCCGATCATCCGCCGGTCTGGTCAGGCCCAACCACAGCGATCCGTCTCGTGAGACCTGCAGCGGCACATCGGAGCCGCTGTCGCTGTCCACCCGCAACGAGATCCGCCAGGCCTCCCCCGCGGCGATGTCCTCCCCCGCAACAGCGAGGTGCACCTCGCCGGCGACCGAACGGAACCAGGTGGAGGTCCGAGCGAGCTCGCGGTCGGAGTCCACCGCCACGACTACGGCGGTGAACTCAACGCCCGGCACAGCGGCGACGCCGGGGTCGATACCGATGCTGACCCCACGGACCGGACCCTGCGAGACGGCGGAGGTGATGACGTCGCCGTCGGCAACCGGCGCTGATCCGCCCACCGCACCCAGAACCCCGCCGTCGGCTCCGGCCACCGGATCGCCGGGAGGCCGCACGAGGAAGGACAGGCCCAGCCGGTCGAAGAGCGGCGAGGCGGCCGCGCTGTCGAACGCGTCGGCCGTGAGCCGCGCGTACGTCGGGGTCGCGTAGTAGGACGGATCGACCGAGGACAGCAGGTCGCGCCACTGGACCGTGGTAAACCCTCGGCCGCCAAGCGAGCGCAGCCCGTAGACCTGGTTCGTCCCTGGAGCCATCACCCGACCCACCGCCTCGAAGCGCTCCCCGCCGAGGTTGGCCGCAAGGTAGTCGTGGGTCGGTGTGGGCGGGTAGAACGTCACTGGATCCGAGGGCGCCCACCACTGCCGGGCCAGACCCGTCGCCGGTGCCAGCACGAGGACCCCGACGATCGCCAGGAGGCCCGCGCGGATCATGGTGCGCCGGCTACCGAGCGCCGCAAGGCAGCAGACGGCGGCGACCGCCGAGATCGCTGCGCCCCAACGAACCTCCGAGGCAAGCAGGACACGGGA
>CAVXYG010000019.1:0-16964 GCA_963766005.1 uncultured Actinomycetota bacterium
TCGATCACGTCGGTGATATCGCCCGGCGGCTCCTCGTCGACGTCCAACTCAAGCAGTGCGCGGAAGCCCTTCGGGTCCTCCAGCGCCTCGGCGCAGGGCCTCGTCGGTGTCCCAGACCGCCGCCGGTTGAGTGTCCGGTGGGGTGCGCGTGGCCATCGCGGAGCATCCTTGCCCAAGTGCTGACACGGACGCCCTGCAGGACTAGCGTTCTCCTGACAGCCAAGGGCGCGGAGGACGATCATGGATGCACCCAAGAAGCGGCGCCGCGAGCCTCGCCCCCCGACGTTGGTGGATGCGCTGATCCCGCTCGGCTTCTTGATCGTGGCGCTCGGCTGCGCGATCTACCTGTACGGCGGGGACTCGATCACCGGACCGGTCCAGATCGCCATGTTCCTCTCGGCGGTCGTGGCCGGCTGGGTGGGCTACAAGAACGGCAACGCCGTCACCGACATGTCCAAAGCTGCCGTCAACAGTGTCGCCTCCGCCATGGGCGCCATCTTCATCCTCATGGCCGTGGGTTCCTTGATCGGGACCTGGAACATGTCCGGCACCATCGCCACGATGGCCGACTACGGCATCCGGATCCTCAGCCCCAGCTACTTCTTCCTGGCCGCAGCGGTGATCTGCGCAGTGATCTCGTTGGGGATCGGCAGCGCATGGACCGTCATGGGCACGATGGGCGTGGCGCTGGTGGCGATCGCGGGCGGGCTCGGCCTGAGCCAGCCGGTGGCCGCGGGCGCAGTGATCTCCGGGGCCTACTTCGGCGACAAGCTCTCGCCGCTGTCGGAGACCACGAACCTGGCGGCGGCGGTCGCCGGGACGAAGCTCTACCGACACATTCGCGGGATGCTGGTGACCACTGTCCCGTCCATGGCCATCGCGTTGGGCATCTACCTGGTCATTGGGCTGCGCGCCAGCCCGGAAGGCGGCATTCCGACGGAGGGCGCCACCGATGCCATCGAGAGCGCGTTCAACATCGGCATCGTCACGCTGCTGCCCCTCGTCGTGGTGATCTACCTCGCCGTCCGCAAGTTCCCCCCTACCTTCGCCGTGCTGTCCGGGGCGCTGACAGCCGGCCTCGTCGCCGTCATCTTCCAGCCGGACGTCGTGCGCGACTTCGTCGACGACGACTCGTTGGCCACGCCTTGGGTCATGCTCAAGGGCGTCTGGGATGCCATGGCCACGGGCTTCGTCGCCGACACCGGCTTCCCGGCCTTGGACGATCTCGTGTCCGGCGGGGGCATGGCCAGCATGCTGGAGACCATCTGGCTCATCATCACCGCCCTCGGGTTCGGCGGCATCATGAATCACTGCGGCTTCCTGTCCAAGTTGATCGAGCCGCTGCGCCGCCGTGCCAAGCGCGACCGGGGCCTGATGGTGGCAACCGGCACGACCGCGATCGGGATCAACGCCTTGGCCGCCGATCAGTACCTCGCGATCGTGCTCACCGGCAACGTCTACAAGGCCGAGTTCGAGAAGCGGGGGATCGCCCCGCGCAGCTTGTCCCGGCAGATCGAGGACACCGCCACGGTCACCTCGCCGCTCATCCCGTGGAATAGCTGCGGGGCCTACGCGTCCGGCGTCCTGGGCGTCACGACGTTCGCCTACCTGCCGTTCGCGTTCTTCAACTGGATCAACCCTGTGCTCTCCTTCATCTACGCCGCACTCGGCCTGCAGATCAAGTACGTCGAGCCGGCGGAGGAGTTCACACCCTCGCCGCGCAAGGCGGACTTCTACGGCGTCGGCGGGCAGGCTGGCGACGAGTTGCCGGACCCGGGCGTGCATTAGCGATCGGGCGCCCTGACTCGCGGAGGTGCCGTGCCCGAAGCCCGAAGGATCCGCTCCGGCAGCCGTCCGCTGCCGGAGCGATCTGGCCACGCCGAGCGCCGAGAGCCCCGTCGGCCGCCGTCGGTGAGCGCGCCTGGAGACGCCTGAGTCCGGGCGCCTTCTGCCGGGAAGCCTCATCTCGTTGCGCATCGCGGCAGGCTGCACGCTCACTCTGGGGACCCAATCCGATCCAGAGGAGGCTTCCCGGCGTCCTTCCAGGTGTGTTCGACGCGGCGGTCCACTTGGCTGTCGGGGTCGGCCAGGCGCATCCGGACTCGCTGGGCGCGGCGTACCGCTCCACCCCCGGGCGCGCCAGCCTCGCCTCGGCCGGCCCCGGCATCCCTACTGCCCGAGGCCGCGATCGGGCAGGATGGGCCCATGGCAAGCGTGGAGACCCCCACCCAGGTGGGCCTCGTCAGCACCCTGAAGTCAACCAGCTCAGGCTTGGGGAATTGGCATCAGATCCTCCGCATCGCCATAGCGACCACGCTTGCGTTTGTGTTCAGCCGTGCGGTCTCGCCCAGCGAGACCGCCGTTCTGGCCCCGATGACCGCACTGTTCGTGGTGCAGAGCTCGGCCTTCGCCACAGTCGGCGAGACCCTGCAGCGCATCGTCGGCACGACGGTCGGCGTTGTGGTCGCCAGCACGTACGTGAACTTCCTGGGAGAGGCGATCCTGGCCTACGCCCTCGGGGTCGTCGTGGCGCTCGTGGTCGCGCGGCTGATGCCGGTCTCCGATTCCGTGCGAGTCCAAGTGGTCTTGTCGATGCTGTTCGTGCTGGCAACCGGTCAGGGAGAATGGCTCAGCGATGTCGGTCGGGTCATCGACACGGTCGTCGGCGGGCTTATCGGGATGATGGCGGTCCTGGTCTACCCGCCAAAACCGGACCTGAACACAGCCCGATCGGCCTTCGCCGAGTGGTACGAGGCCGTGGCGAAGCAGTTGGATTCGATGGCGACGGGAGTGGGGGAACACCCGGTCCCGCGCGGGCAACGGCACGCCTTCGTCGCCGGCAGTTTCGCGCTGCGGGACAACGACTTGGCTGCCCGGGCGGCGTTCGCGGAGGCCGTGGAGTCTGTGCGGTTCAACCCTCGCGCACACCGGGAGGCGACCTCGCAGCTGGAACTGTTGGAGCGCGATCTGCTCTGGATCACCTCGGTCACGATCCAGGTGCGAGCCCTGTCGGGGGAGATTGATCGGCTCTACGACCGCGAGGGTGGTCTACCGCCCGCCCTGCAGTCGGAGACGTTGGCGGTTCTGCTGCGCTCGGTCGCCCGCCTGCTGCGCGCCGAAGTGCACTCCGGTGTGCAGCGCTCCGCGATCGATCGGCGAGCGCGGCGCGTGCAGGGCGTGATCGCCGAGGCGAGCGGGTTCGTGACGTTCGGTCAGCGCGAGGTGACCGAAGTGCTGCAATCCCTGGCGCTGCTCGGGCGCATCGATTCGCTGGCGCGGACTATCCACGGCGGCCCCGCTCGGCTGGCCACGCTGCCCTGGGACGATGCCCAACCTGCCGAGGCCCGCCAGCCGGTGCCCGCACCGACCGGCATGCTTTCCGTGGTGGCGCCGGAGGACGACCCTACGATGACGGTCAGCATCCCGGCCATCACTCGGCCGGACTGGCCACCGCCGTAGGCCTGGCGCCGAAGCGTGCGGATTTCGCGCAGGTGGGCTCAGCCCAAGCCGCCGGCGGCCGACGGATCAGAGGTTGCGCGGTCGCGCGCCTGGGCCTGACGGGCCAGCGTTGCGCCGCTGGTCAGCGCTCGGCGCCAGGGTACGACCCCGTCGATCTCGATCTGGATGCTGAAGCTGAGCAGCGTGCGGATGAGCACGATGATCCCCAGGGTGACAGCGCTCTCCAGCGTCGGGTCCACCGCGACGGTCAGGATGAGATCGCCGGCGACGAGGATCTCCAGGCCTAGCAGGATGGCGGCGCCGAAGGCCTCGCGCATGGTGCGGTAGGCGCTCCGGCCGCTGCCGGACCGGCGGAAGGAGCGCCAGGACAGCATCGCTGCCCAGAGCAGGCCGAGCAGGAGCACCGCCGCGGCCAGGGCCTCGAAGACCGATGCCACGGCCTCCATCACTTCGGTGAAGGCACTCTGCTCGACGTCCACAGTCCATTCCTAGCCCATGCGAGCGCCGACGTCACCGACTCCTGGCACTCGTCCATCGCAGCCGTCGGCAGACCGGCACCGCGCGCCCGTCGATGCACCCGCTGCGGGTTGAGGGACGCAGCGGCAACCGACCGGGACGAGGCTTTCGTACGGCGCCCCGCCCGGGCCAGCGGTGGTAGAACCGGGTCGTGGATGTACTGCTGGTCGTGGTGCTGCTGCTGTGCATCGCCTTCGACGCGTCGAACGGCTTCCACGACTCCTCCAATGCCATCGCGACGCTGGTCGCGACACGGGCCGCCCGACCGGCGCCCGCCATCGCGATGGCCACGGTGTTCACGATGCTCGGTCCCATCCTCGTCGCGACCGCAGTGGCCGACACGATCGCCGGCATCGTGGAGCTAGAGCCCGCCCAGACTCTGGTGGTGCTCTTCAGCGCGCTCGCGGCAGGGCTTGCCTGGAACATGCTGACCTGGGTCAGAGGCCTTCCGTCCTCGTCCTCCCACGCGTTGATCGGGGGACTCCTCGGAGCGGGGCTGGTGATGTCCGGCGCCGGCAGCATCAACTGGGGCGGCATCGACGGGTTGCGACCCAGCGGCGTGGCCGGGGCGCTGGTCGGGCTGGCTGTCTCGCCGGTGCTCGGCTTCGGGCTGGCCTGGGTGCTGGCACGGGCGGCGACGCGCGGAACCGCGCGGGCGACCAAGCGCCTCCGCCCGTCGGTGCTGCGGGCCGAGTGGGTGGCGTCGGCGGGACTGGCGTTCGCCCACGGAGCCAACGACGCGCAGAAGACGATGGGCGTGATGACCCTGGCCCTGGTCGCAGGCGGGGCGATTCCGAGCTTCGTCGTGCCGCTGTGGGTGAAGCTCGTCTGCGGTCTGGCCCTGACCGTGGGTACGACGCTGGGCGGGTGGCGCATCGTGCACACCATAGGCCGCAGCATCTACCGACTGCGTCCGCTGGACGGCATGGTGGGCTCCGGGAGCAGCGCACTCATCATCGGCGCGGCCTCGGCTGTCGGGGCCCCGGCGAGCACCACGCACGTCGTGTCCTCCTCGGTGGTGGGGGTCGGCGCGGCTCGGCATGCGCGCCATGTGGCGTGGGGCGTGGTGCGAGACATCGGATTGGCATGGGTGATCACGATGCCCGCCTGTGCCGCGATCGCGGCCGGCCTGGGCATCGTTGGAAGGATCGTGACGTGAGTAGGCACTGGTTTCTGCCCCAAGCCCCCGACGTGCTCGGCACGCTGCGCCGGCAGGCGGATGTGACGGTCGCCGGTATGGAGGCCTACGTCTCGTGGGCCGCCGGCGACGATGGTGACGGCAAGGTGCTGCGGCGCGCCGAGCACAAGGCCGATGCGGTCCGCAGGGAACTGGCCCAGCAGTTGCGCGTCGCGTTCACCACACCCGTGGATGCCGAAGACCTCTTCACCCTGTCCGAGCGCCTCGACGGGGTGATCAACATGGCCAAGAATGTGGTCCGCGACGCCGACCTGCTGGCGATCCGGCCGGAGGGGGCCACGTCGGCGATGGCGGCGGAAGCGCTCGCCGGGGTGCGGCATCTGCGCGAGGCGCTCGCCGCGATCCCCGCGAACCCGAGCCGGGCCACCGACGAGGCCGATGCCGCGGTGAAGAACGTCCGGCACATCGAGAAGCAGTACGCGCGAGCGATCCGGGGCCTGGCCGAGCAGCCGGACCCGCACACCGCACTGCTCCTGCGCGAGCACTTCCACGACTGCCTGCAGGTGGGCGAGCGGATCGAACTCGTCGCCGACCGCGTGTGGTATGCCGTGGTGAAGGAGCAGTGATCAGGTTCGCCCTGCAGAGCCCGGCGGCGCAAGTCGCCGAGCGCCGCGCTGCGGGAGACACTGCCACTAGCGCATTGCGGACGGGCCGCGGTGCGGGTCAGCGAAGGGAGGAGCAGCCGATGGCTGGACGGGTGGTGGCCTGCCCCGGGTGCGGCCGCAAGAACCGGCTTCCCGTGGCCGCATCGGGTCGCTTGCAGTGCCCGCACTGCAGGACCGCGCTGCCATGGATCGTCGACGCGGGGGACGGCGACCTGCCGGCAGCGCTGCACACCAGTCAGCTCGTCCTCATCGACCTGTGGGCGCCGTGGTGCGGTCCCTGCCGGATGGTTGCGCCGGTGCTGGAGCGGCTGGCCGGCAAGTACGCCGGCCGTCTCAAGGTCGTCAAGGTCAACGTGGACGACAACCCGGCGACAGCGGCGAAGTACGACGCGCGCAGCATTCCGACACTGGTGCTCGTCCGCAACGGCGCGATCGTGCAGCGCGTGATCGGTGCGCAGCCGGAGCCGGTGCTGGCGCAGGCGATCGACCGGGCGCTGGCCGGCGGCTGATGGCGGTGGCGAGGGCGCACCCGCGCCCGCAGCCTCGGCCGCGGGGCGCGGGGACGGGGCACGGCGGCAGGCCCTAGGCTCGTGTCGTGAGCGCTGCCACCCTGGCCGACTGCGTCGAAGCCCTGCAACGGCGGTTCCCGCCGGGACTGGCGGAATCATGGGACCGCGTCGGACTTGTCTGCGGCGATCCGGACAGCCCGGTGGGCCGCATCCTGTTCGCCGTCGATCCGACGCTGTCGGTGGCAGAAGAGGCGGTGGACTGCGACTCCCAGCTCCTGGTGACCCACCATCCGCTGCTGCTGCGTGGCGTGCATTCCGTCGCGGCGACCACCGGCAAGGGCCGTGTCGTGCATCGCCTGGTGAGAGGCGGCTGCGGGCTGTTCACGATGCACACCAACGCCGATGCTGCGGCCGGCGGAACGAATGCCACGCTGGCGCACCTGCTCGGGCTGACCGACGTGCAGCCGTTGGTGCCCGCTGCCGGGGATCCGGTCGACAAGATCGTCGTGTTCGTCCCTGCCGAATACCGACCGGCCGTTTTGGCGGCGATGTTCGCAGCCGGGGCCGGCGAGATCGGCGAGTACGACCACTGCGCCTACTGGACCCAGGGCACCGGCCAGTTTCGGCCCTCGCCCCGCGCCGACCCGTTTCTCGGCACCCGCGGCGCCACCAGCGAGATTGCCGAGTCGCGGGTGGAAGCGGTGCTGCCCCGACGCCGGCGCGCAGCGGTGGTGGCGGCTCTGCGCAGGACCCACCCGTATGAGGAGCCGGCCTTCGACCTCATGGAAACCGTCACGCCCGCGGCGGTGGGGATCGGGAGGGTCGGGACGCTGGCCGAGCCCGAGCCGCTGCGGCGCTTCGCCCAGCGCGTCGCGGAGATCCTGCCGGCCACCGCGGGGGGCGTGCGCGTGGCCGGTTCCGGCGGCCGGCCGGTGTCCCGGGTCGCGATCTGTTCCGGCGCCGGCGACAGCCTGCTCGCTGCGGCGCGCGCCAGCAGCGCCGACGTCTACCTGACCGCCGACCTGCGCCACCATCCTGCCGAGGAGCACCTCTCCGAGGGAGGGTGCGCGCTCGTCGACGTCTCGCACTGGGCCAGCGAATGGCCCTGGCTGGCGGGGGCGGCGCGGAACATCGGCGCCGATCTCGCGGCAGCCGGGTTTACCGTGGAGACCCGGGTGAGCAGCCGCTGCACCGATCCGTGGACGTTCCGTGTTGGGGGCACCGTTGAAGACTGAGCCGCAGTTCCTGCTGACCCTGCTGCAGCTGCAGCAGGCCGACCTGACGCTGGAGCGGTTGTCCGCCCGCCGCCAGGCGCTGCCCGAGACCCGCCGTGCGAAGGAACTCGCGGTCGAGGCCGCGGCGGCTCGCGACCGTGCCGTGATGCGGCGCACCGAGGCCTCGGACCTGCAGCGCGAGGTCCGCAAGTTGGACGACGAGGTCGACAAGGTCCGCGCCCGCGCCAAGCGCGATGCCGACCTTCTGGCATCCGGAACCGTGGTTGCCGCACGGCAGCTGTCGGAGCTGCAGCACGAGATCGGCAGCCTGGAGCGTCGCCAATCCGATCTGGAGGACGCCGAGCTGGAGCTCATGGAGCAGGTGGAGCAGGCGGAGCGGGCGCAGCTGCAGGCAGAGTCCGATCGCGACCAGCGCGCAGCCGCGGCCCAGCAGTCGGCCGCAGATGCCAGCGCAGCTCTGGCGGCGCTCACCGCGGAGCAGCGCGAGGTCGAGCAGCGACGCGGCGCTCTTGCGGCCGAGGTCCCCGAGGATCTGCTCGCGCTGTACGAACGGATCCGCTCCGGCCACGGCGGCATCGCGGCCGCCGAGTTCGCCGGCGACCAGTGCGGTGCCTGCCGGCTGCAGATGATCCCCGCCGAGCTGGCAGAGGTGAAGACCGCCCCGGTCGACGACGTGGTGCGCTGCGAGGAGTGCGGTCGCATCCTGGTCCGCACCGAGCTGCTGCGGTCGTGACGCAGTCCGCCCCGGACCTGGCCGAGCCCCACCGTTTGATCCTGGTACGGCACGGGCAGACGCCGCACACGGCGGACTTCCGCATCAGCGGTGCCGGATTCCGGCCGGAGCCGGGATTGGATCCGGTGGGCGAGCAGCAGGCGCTGGCGGCGGCACGGCGCCTCGCGCGGCTGTCTGGGCCGATCGACGAGGTGCTGGTCTCCCCGCTGCGCCGCACGCGGCAGACAGCTGCCGTCATCGTCGCGGAGTTGGGCGCTGCCGAGCCGAGGGTCGTGGAGGCATGGTCCGAGGCGCACTTCGGGCGGTGGGAGGGGATGTCGGTCCCGGACGTCGTCGAGCAGTACCCGGGGGCGTGGGAAGCCATGATGGCCGACGCGGAGTTGGCGCCGCCGGGCGGCGAGTCCCTCAGCGCGGTGCGGCGGCGCGTGGTCGGGGCGTGGGACGCGGTCACCGCGCCGGGCCGAACCACCCTGGTCATCACCCACCTCACGCCCATCCGCATCGTGGTGGCCCATGCGCTCAGCACGCCCCAGGAGTCCTTCGGCAGGGTCGTCGCGCTGCCGGGCTCCATCACGCTCGTGGAGCGCTGGGCGGACCAGGGCGCAGCCGTGCTGGCCGTCGGGGAACGACCGGATCTGGCGGAGGACCGCGGCCGCTGATCGGTGTCGACACCCGGCGCAGGGGTCGGCATGCCGGCGATCCGGAGTGCAGGCACCCGATCCGGGATGGCTGGACCCTCGCGGGAGTGCTGACCCGCGCCCGGGTGCTGGACGACCCGGGAGTGCTGACTGACGCGGGAGTTGACTGACGCGGGAGTGCTGACTGACGCGGGAGTGCTGGCTGACGCCGGGAGTGCTGACCGACGCCGGAGTGCTGGACTGACGCGGGAGTGCCGGGTCGAGGCGTCTCGCCGCAGCAGCCTCCGTTTCACGGGACCGAGGTAGCCCCTCGGCGCCATGTGTCGAACCTGTCGACGTCCCCTTCCACCGCCGGGACGGCGCGTGCGCGAGTCGCCGCCGGGGGGCGTTGCGCTGCCTCCTCAGGCGTCCGCGGTCCTCACGGGGGTGGCGAAATCGCGACACCGCGAGTTCGTTGGCCTACGATTCCAGCGTGATCTTGACATCGCGGAGGCCTCGTTGAATGCAGTCGTCATCCCGCAAATGGGCGTTCTCATCATGGACGACGGCAGGGAATTCGGAGATCGGGCGACCGCCTCCATCATGCGGACGCGACCGACCTCGGTGCGGCTTGCGCTCCAGGGCGCCCCGGAGCGGCCGGGCCTGCGCACCGTCGGCATCGTGCCGCCGGAGAAGTTCACACTGCGCACCGCGGTGACTGCCGCCGCTGCGGAGGGGCTGTTCTGGATCGCGGCGCCCCGCGCCGCGCAGGACCCGTTGTCGGCGTTCGTGGACGCGGCACGCGGAGCGGCAGGCGTCCTGGACGAGCGGCACACCGGGTTCGCGATCGGCTTCCTGGACCCGGAGCGGGAGGTGCGCAAGATCGCTCTCGTGGCCGATCTGCGCGACACCGTCACCACCGGCATCGCTGCCTGGGCCGCCGTCGGCGCGGCGACGATGTACGCCACTTCGCTGGACGTGCTGGTCCTGGGGGCCGAGGAGGACAGTCAACCGAAGCAGTGGCGCGACGCGGTGGAGTTGTTCAGCGTCCGCGGCGACGGCGAGGAGGTGTTCCTCGACGCAATGGAGCGGGCCGAGGAGCACGGCATCGCGATGCGCTGGGTACCGCTGGGCGCGTCCGTCGATCGGCCCGAGACGATCCTACGAGCCGTCGCCAACGGCGGCTACGATCTCGTGGTCGACGATCTGCCGCCCATCAACGTGGGGCCGCGGCCCGGGCGCCGTCGCCGCGTGCAGGCTGCGCTGTCCCAAGCTGGTAGCAGCGCCACGGCTTACCGCCTCGTGCGCGACGCGCAGTGCAGTGTGGTGGTGGTGCTCGACGCGGCCCGCATGGGGCTGGTGCCGCAGGACATGGCCCGTGCCGGTGCGGCCGCGATCGCGCTCGGCGTCGTGGGTGCCGGAGCCGTGGCCGCAACCTCGGCGGCGGCGAGCACGCAGACGGAAACGACGGCGGCTATGACGGCGACCGAGACCTCGGCGGCGAGCGCCGCAGTGGCACAGGTGGAGGCACCGCCGCTGGACTACGCCTCGATGACCGCGGAGGACCTCGCCAGCCTCGAGCAGCAGCGAGACCAGGCCGCGGCTGCCAAGAGCGAAGCGTCGTCACAGCTGCAGATCCGCCAGGACGCCCTCGCGAAGAACGCCGCGGAGTTGGAGAAGGTCGCCCAGCAGGAGGCGGCGGTGGAGCCGACGATCGAGGAGGCCCGCGAAGCGGCGGACGAGGCATCCAAGAAGGCGACGTACACCCAGATCATGGCCAGCGGGCCGTTGTCGATACTGCCGGGCGGACCGACCTCGGAGGAGGTGGCCGAGGCCAAAGCGGAAGCCGAGGCTGCTGAGCAGCGGTTGGAGGACGTGGAGGCCCAGTTCGAGGAGTTGGAGGCGCAGGAGGCCGAGCTCGCCGATCAGGTGAAGTGGCTCGAGCACCAGGTGTCGATGACCGAGGCCGAACTCGCCGCGGCCGAGCAGGAAGCCGCAATCCTGAGCCAGCAGGCATCGGAGCTGAAGTGGACCCTCAACCCCGTTGTCGTCCCGACCCAGGCCGGGTACTCCATCAGTTCCGGCTTCGGTGCCGGCGGCGGCTACTGGAGCAGCGGATCCCACACGGGCCTGGACTTCGCCCAGCCGCAGGGTGCCGACGTGTACGCCGCGAAGAACGGCACGGTCGTGGAGGCCGGCTGGGGCGGAGCCTACGGCAACACCATCGTCATCCAGCACTCGGACGGAACCCAGACGCGGTACGCGCACCTGTCCGCCATCAACGTCAGTCTGGGGCAGAGCGTGACGGCCGGGCAACACATCGGCGACGTCGGGTCGACCGGCAATTCCACCGGGCCGCATCTGCACTTCGAAGTGATGGATGCCAACGGCAATTTCATGGATCCCGCCGTATGGCTGGGGCTCTAGCCGTGCCGAGGCTGAGGACAAGGGCGGCGGCCGTGAGCACCCCGCCGCTCGCCCACGGCAAGGGAGGAGCATCGGCGGGCGAGGGCGGCGCGGCACTCGGGCAGACGCCGATGAGAAGCAACTGCGGAAGGCGGATCGGATGAGCAAGCAGGGCAACGAGGCGACGTGGCCGACCGACGTCCGGACCCTCGCGGTGGACGTGGGCGGCTCGGGCGTGAAGGCATCCGTGCTCGACCCGGGCGGGAACATGATCACCGAGCGGGTGCGGGTACAGACGCCGTACCCCTGTCCGCCTTCCCGGCTCGTCGATACCATCCTCGCAGTCACCGAGGAACTGCCGGCAGCGCAACGCGTCTCCGTGGGCTTCCCGGGGCTGATCCGGGAGGGGATCGTGCGCAACGTCCCGGCGCTCTCGCGTCGCGTCTACGGCGGCGAGGTCGATCCGGCGCTCCAGTCCAAATGGGTCGGCTTCGACCTCGGGCGGGCGCTCGCCCAGGCATTCGAGCTGCCGACCGTCGTGGTGAACGACGCCGATATGCAGGGCTGCGCGGTGGTGCGTGGCGAGGGCTTCGAGTTCGTCATGACGCTGGGCACCGGCACCGGTACCGCTCTGTTCAACAACGGCCAGCTCCTGCCGCACCTCGAGCTCGGCCACGCCCCGCTCCGCAAGGGCGAGACGGTCGAGCAGCAGATCGGGAACGTCGCCCGCAAGGCGGTGGGCAACAGGAGCTGGTCCAAGCGGGTCCGGCGCGCGATCAAGGCCTACCACGAGTACCTGTTCTTCGACCACCTCTACATCGGCGGTGGCAACGCCAAGCACCTCACCGCATCCCACCTGCCGCCCAACGCCGAAATCGTGCCGAACACGGCGGGCATCACCGGGGGCGTGCGGGTGTGGGATCTGCTCGGATAGGCACTCTGAACGCCACCGCCCAGGAGTTCGAGGCGCTCATGCGGCGCATCCGGGCCTGCACCCTGTGCGCCGAGCATCTGCCGCTGGGACCCCGGCCGGTGATCCAGGCCGACCCCCGCGCCCGGCTCCTCGTCGTGGGCCAAGCGCCCGGTCGGCGCGCCCACGACACCGGCTTGCCGTTCAACGACGCCAGTGGCGACCGGCTGCGCGACTGGTTGGGCGTTGACCGGTCCACGTTCTACGATCGGCGCCTCGTCGCCCTCGTCCCGATGGGGTTCTGCTACCCGGGCACGACCTCGGCGGGCGATGCCCCGCCGAGGACGGAGTGCGCCCCCGCCTGGCGCGGTGCTCTGCTGCCGTGGTTGGCCGGCGTCCGGCTCACCGTGCTGGCCGGGAGCTACGCGCACGCCTACTATCTGGGCGCGCGTGGGACGGTCGCCGAGACGGTCGCCGCATGGCGGGCAACCCCGGACATGATCCCGGTGCCGCACCCGTCCCCCCGCAACACGGGCTGGCTGCGCCGCAATCCGTGGTTCGCCACGGACCTGCTGCCGCAGTTGCGGCACCGGGTCGCGGATGCCCTGACCGAGTGAGTCACCGCGGCCCGTGCCAGCCGGGACCCGGCGCTTCGCCCGGATCGCTCGGCCACGCCGCCGGCACGCCCGCAAGCGATGCACCTCGACGGGGGAACTGCTGCCGGCAGCCCTCAGGCGCTGCGCACGAACATCCCAACCACCGCAGCCACGCCCAGCACCGAACGCGGGTCGTAGGCGACCCGCCACAGGCCGCCGTGGTTCGCGGCATCGGCGAACAGGTCCATCGGATTGTGCGTCGGGACATCCGGGTTGGTGAGGCTGCTGGGGTCGCGCAGATCTCGCACCAGCAGGGCCGCCATCGCGGTGTTGCAGGTGTCGGGGTCAAACACCTCGATCCCGAACTGGTTGGCGCCGGCGTAGGCGGCGGCGAGGGCCTTGTTCTTGATCACCGAGTAGGTCCGGGTCGCCGGTGCCACGTTCAACGACACCCTGGTTCCGGCCGACCTCGCGGTCACGGCCCGGAACCGCTGCAGCCGCTTGGCCAGCAAGTAGTTCGGGCCCTGCTGCGGGACGATGCAGTCGGCGATGCCCACCTCGTTGCCGTCGTCGTCGAGCACGCTGGCCTTGTAGTTCGGCTGGAACAAGCCGGCCAGCCGCAGCGGGCGACGCGTGGATCGGGCGAGCTTGTTGTGCCGCCACCGCTCCCGCGCCATCGCCATCGCGGCCTCGGGCACGGCGAAGGCGTCGGTGGGTGTGGCCAGGTAGGCCAGCACGACGTCGCCGCGGGCGGCGGTGACGTCCGCCGCGATCGCATCGCAGGCCATGGACAGCCGAACGTGCAACGCGCCGTCGGCATAGCCGTAGTTCGCCAGGACGAAGCTGTCGTCGATCAGATCCAGCCAGCGACGGATCTGCGGGGCCTCGGTGACGATGTTCGCGCCGGCGATCTTTGCCAGCGCGGCGTAGTCCTCCGCCTCCGGCAGCGGCACGCCCTCTGGCACCGGGACGTGCAGGACTCCGGGGGAGTCCACCGCTGTGTCGATGAGGCGCTGCCAGACCGCAGGGCGCGGCAAGTCGATCGCCCAGACGTCGGCGCCCCATGCCAGCAGTTGCCGAAGCGGTCCGAGTTCGGCACCGGCGCCGAGCAGGACGACGTGCACCCCCCGCAGGTCCAGCCATCCGGGCTCGTCGAGCACCGTCCCGATCGCGGTCTCGAAGCTCCGCTCAGCGATACCGGAGCGCGTCCATCGCGACAGTTGCGCACGGATGTCCGAACCGTGCAGCAGGCGACCGCGGTACGGCAGCACGAGCTCCGGCGCCGAGAGTGCGCGGCGTCCGACGACGGCCACCTCGGCCAGTCCCGGACCGGTTGGGTCGGCGACCGCTTCGGCCAGATTGCGCTCCTGGCCATCCTGGCCGAACACGAACGCGTCGTGGAGGATCCGCAATCCGGTCGCGGCGACATGCCGGGTGTTGGCCGCGGACCGCGCAGCCACCGCAACCACGTCGCGGCACGGTCCGACGTAGTCCTCGCGCCAGTTGCGCGTTGCTGCGATCCGGTCGGCGAGGCCCGGGTCGAGTTCGCGCACGCTGCCCGCGAAGACGTCTTTGCCCAACCGGGTGCTGCTGCGCGAGCCGTCCTGCAGTGGGAACTGTGCCCCGTCGGCGGCGGAACCGCCGCTGCCGGTGCGTGACTGCGCGCTCACTGGAGGTCATCTTCCTCGATGATGAGCACATCATCGATGTCGCCGCCGCCGCTGAGCGACTGCTGGTAGGCGGTGTCCACGTCGCTGAGGAATTCCGTGATGTACCGCCAGGTCGTCCCGCGCGCCTTGCCGCCGGTGAGGACGCCGAGGTGGCCGCCCGGGGCGGTCTCCAGGCGCACATGGGGGGAGTTCGGCAGGAGTTCGCCCAGCCGGTAGGCGGACTCGGGCGGCGCGAAGAACAGGTCGCCCTTGCCGGCGATGTTCATCACGGGGATCCGGACGTCCTCCAGCAGCAGCGTGCGGCCGCCCTGCAGCGTCATCCGACCGGAGGAGAGGTGGTTGGTGCGCACGAAGCCGTGGTAGATCTGGGCGATACTGCGACCCGGGTAGGCCTCCATCTGGTCCATGATCGCGTCGACCGCCTGGATCTGGGCCAGCGTCTCCTGATCTGCCCGGTGCTTGAAGATGGTGATCGGCTTCTTGAGCTGCTTCTGGGGCGACAGCCACGTGAAGATGAGGGCGTTCGCCTTGCCGGGGATGCCGCCGAGGACTCGGACGAGCCCGGTGGTGAGCGTCCCCCGCGTGACGTTCTCCAGGATGCGCACCGGCTCCAGCAGCTTGACTGCCTTGAAGTCGAACGGGCTGGCAACGGTGGCAACTGAGGCAATGGGCAGCTCCGGATGGGCGGCGTCGGTGAACACCGCGAGGATGCCGCCCAGGCACCAGCCGACGAGCTGCACCGGTTGGCCGTCGTGGTCCTCGCTGACTGCGCGCACGGCGTTCGGCACCACTTCGTCGATCCAGTACTCCAGACCGAGATCGGAGTCGTGCAGCATGCTCACGTCGCCGTAGTCCAGGCCGTACAGCGGCCGACCCTGCTCCAGCAGGAACTCCACGAGCGAGCATCCGCGTCGCAGGTCGAAGGACGCCGCGCTGGCAGCCATCGGCGGGACGATGAGTGTCGGCAGCGCGTCGGGGTCCTGCGGACCGGTCGGTTCGTACTTGTGCACGATCCCCTTGGGCATCTCGCTGATGACCGTCGAGGGCATCCGCTCGGTGTCGGCGAAACCGTCGCCGAGCAGGTGCTGATAGAGGTTGTTGACATCCCGGACGATGGCATCGGCCACCTGGTCGGGGAGCAGCGAGGGTGTCATAGCAACACCGTATTCCGCCGATGTCGGGGATGCTGCGCCGTGAATGCTTGCCGGCGCCAACGAGTAGTTGAGGTGGCGAGTCGGTCTGTAAGCCGGGTTCTGTGCCGGCATCGCTGCCGGCGGCGACCATCCATCTGCGACCGTCGTTGCCGACGGCCTGGTGCGGCCTACCCGCGGACTCGGGCGGGCAGCCCTCGAACGTCCGCGCAGGCGCCCTGCGGCGCCCTCTTGGCCTTGCTCCGGGTGGGGTTTGCCGAGCCGATCGGGTCACCCCGACCGCTGGTGGTCTCTTACACCGCCGTTTCACCCTTACCGGCCCTCGCGGACCGGCGGTCTACTCTCTGTGGCACTGTCCCGCGGGTCACCCCGGGTGGGCGTTACCCACCACCCTGCCCTTCGGAGCCCGGACTTTCCTCGACACCCCTCACGGGGTGCCGCGGCCGCCCGACCGACTCGCCTCGGCCAGGGTAGCGCGTGGCCTCGGCCGACGGGGAACCGTCCGGGCGCAGCCGGGCGGCGACGGCGAGCCCGGGGGACGTCAACGGTCGGCTGCTCGAGCTCAGGGCCGAGGCATCGCCGGTGATTGGCGGAGCGTTCTGCGCGGCCAGCTGGTCGAATGCGCGGTGGCGGTGGCGGTGGCGGTGGCGGTGGCGGTGCGGGCCGGGCCCACCTCCGACCGGCGCGACCCTGGAGCGCAGCCCCATCGGTGCGGCCGGGATGAGGGCCGCCCGCCGCGGCGGACGGGGCTTGCTGCTCGGGTGGCTCCGTGCGGTCCCGGTCGTCGTGTTGCGGGGCGGGCTGCCGGAGCGTCTGCGGCTGGCATGGTCGAGGCCCACCCATGATGTGCGTCCGGTCGCTCGACCACACCGGCCGCGCACACCACCGGCGACCCGCCCGTTTCCCGGCCGCTCGGGCTGCACACGATGACGCCGGTCGGGCACGAGGTGCGTGCGGGAACGGATGTGGTGGTGGCTGCCCGGACGACGGCTCCGCAGGCGATCCCGGCCTCGACCGACCGCGACCCGCCCGGGTCCGGGTCCGCGCTACGGCAGCGTCAGGATCTCCACTCCGTCAGCGGTGACCGCCAGGGTGTGCTCGAACTGCGCGGTCCAGGAGCGGTCTTTGGTGACCGCGGTCCAGCCGTCGTCCCACAGGTCGTACTGATAGGCCCCCAGGGTCAGCATCGGCTCGATGGTGAAGGTCATCCCGCGCTCGATCGGCGTCGTCAGGCTCGGGTCGTCGTAGTGCGGGACGATGAGGCCGGTGTGGAAGGCGGTGCCGATACCGTGCCCGGTGAAGTCCCGGACGACGCCGTAGCCGAAGCGCTTGGCGTAGGACTCGATGACCCGCCCGATG
>CAVXYG010000020.1:0-48804 GCA_963766005.1 uncultured Actinomycetota bacterium
AACTCAGCCTAGGTGAGCGGCCACGGACTGTCCGCCCGACGCGTCGGCCAGCACCGGACGCCGATGCGGTAGCGTCCCAGTTCGGGAGGCCGTGATGGACGAGGGTTGTCTGTTCTGCTCGATCGCCGAGGGTTCGATCGGTGCCGATCTGGTGCTCGACGAGCCCGACCTGCTGGCGTTCCGCGACATTGCGCCCCAGGCGCCGGTGCATGTCCTGGTGATTCCGCGCCGCCACCTGCCGAACATCGGGGCGGTGGCGCAGCAGGAGCCAGCGTTGGCCGCACGACTGCTGTCCGCCGCCGCGGACCTCGCGGCCGGACTCTCGCCCGACTCCGGATTCCGGCTGGTGACGAACACCGGGCCGGAGGCGGGCCAGACGGTCGATCACGCCCACGTCCACCTGCTCGCCGGCCGACCCCTGACGTGGCCGCCCGGGTGAGTGGCGCACCGCTTGCGAGGCGACGCCGGCATTGCCACCGGCGTACCATGAGGCATCCGCACGAAGGAGGCTGATGGGTCGCGCAGCGGCCCGCCCCATGTCTGGTTCATCACCATCGCAGCAGGCGTCGCAGGATCCCGTCATCGGGGAAGCCGAGCACGTGCGAGCCACCATCGTGGTCCCCCCGTCCCAGCCCATGGTTGCGGTGATCGGTCCAGGGGACGCACTGCTGCGCGTCATCGAACGCTCCTTCGCGACCGTCGACGTGCTCGTGCGCGGCAACGAGGTCCGGCTCGACGGACCCGCTGCCGACGTGGCCCTGATCGAGCTGCTCGTGGCGGAGATGCTGGCCGTGCTGCGGACCGGTCAATCGCTCACCCCGGATGCGGTGGAACGCTCCATCGCGATGCTGCGCGGCGAGGGCGGTAGCCCGGCCAGCGTGCTCACGGCGAACATCCTGTCTAGCCGCGGCCGCACGATCAGGCCCAAGACCCTCAACCAGAAGCGCTACGTCGATGCGATCGATGCCCACACCATCGTCTTCGGCATCGGCCCGGCTGGCACGGGCAAGACGTATCTGGCCGTGGCCAAAGCGGTGCAGGCGCTGCAGAGCAAGCAGATCAACCGCATCATCCTCACGCGGCCAGCGGTCGAGGCCGGGGAGAGCCTGGGCTTCCTGCCCGGGACCCTGAGCGAGAAGATCGACCCGTACTTGCGGCCGTTGTACGACGCCCTGCACGACATGGTCGACCCGGACTCCATCCCTCGGTTGATGACCAGCGGCACGATCGAGGTCGCCCCGCTGGCCTACATGCGCGGCCGGACCCTCAACGACGCCTTCATCATCCTCGACGAGGCCCAGAACACCTCCGCGGAGCAGATGAAGATGTTCCTCACCCGGCTCGGGTTCGGCTCCACGATGGTCGTCACCGGCGACGTCACCCAGACCGACCTGCCCGGCGGCGTCCGCAGCGGACTCGACGTCGTGAGGGAGATCCTGATGGAAGTGCCCGACGTGGCCTTCTGCCAGCTGCACGCCGCCGATGTGGTTCGGCACAAGCTGGTGGCTCGCATCGTGGAGGCCTACGGCCAGTACGAGGCGGGCAGGGCGGAGCCGGCCGGGAGCCGCGCCGGGCGGAGACCGCGGACGTGACCGTCGACTTCGTCAACGAGACCGCGGAGTCGGTCGATGCCGAGGACCTCCGTGGACTGGCCGACCACGTGATGGCGCAACCTGGGGATGGACGCCACCGCGGAGCTGTCGGTGGTCTGCGTGCCTCCGGAGGCCATCGCTGTGCTGCACGAGGAGTATCTCGACGAGCCCGGACCGACCGATGTCATGTCGTTCCCGATGGACGAACTGCGCCCGCGTCGGGACGGGCAGCCCCCGGTGACGGGGATGCTCGGCGATGTCGTCCTGTGCCCTGCGGTGGCCGCTCGCCAGGCCGATGCCGCAGGACACGACGCCGGCCATGAACTGCGCATCCTGCTCGCCCACGGCATCCTCCACCTGCTCGGATTCGACCATGTCGAGCCCGATGACGAGGCCGCGATGTTCGCCCTGCAGCAATCGCTGGTGGCGCAGTACGAGGACGGCCGCGAGGAAGCCGGATGACCAGCCTCGACGCTTGGCTGCTCGTCGCCGTGGTACTCGCCCTTGTGGTCGCGGCCGTCATGGCCTCCGCGGAGACGGCGATCTCACGGCTCAGCGCACCGCACATCGAGGAGCTGCGCCGTGCCGGCGCGCGGCGCAGCGACCGGTTGGCGCCCCTGCTGCCGGACCGTCCGCGCTTCATCAACACGCTGCTGCTGTGCCAGAGCGGGCTGCTCGTGCTGGCCAGCGCGCTGGTCGTCGTGGTCGCGCTGGACCTGGTGCCGCGGCTGCCGGCGGTCGTCGGCGCCGTGCTCGCCGTGTCCCTGGTGTCGTTCGTCGTTGTCGGGGTCGCCGGCCGCACCCTGGGCAAGCAGCATCCCTACGCGATCGCTGCCGCGCTGAGCGGACCGATCCGGGGATTGGCGGCCGTGCTGGGGCCCGTGACGAAACTGCTCATTCTGCTGGGCAACGCCGTGACCCCGGGCAAGGGGTTTCCGGAGGGTCCCTTCGCAAGCCAGGCCGAGCTGCGCGAGCTGGTGGACCAGGCGGAGGCGGCCGACCTCATCGAGGACGACGAGCGCCAGATGATCCACTCCGTGTTCGACTTCGGCGACACGATCGTGCGCGAGGTCATGGTGCCGCGCACGGACATGGTCTTCATCGAGCGGGCGAAGACGCTACGACAAGCGCTGAGCCTCAGCCTGCGCAGCGGCTACAGCCGCATCCCGGTCATCGGTGGCAACGCCGACGATGTGCTCGGCGTGGTCTACCTGAAGGACGCGACGCGCCGGGTCTTCGAGCATCATCGTGCGGAGACGACCGAGGCGGTGGATTCCGTCATGCGCGAAGCGTACTTCGTCCCGGACTCGAAGAAGGTCGATGCACTGCTGCGCGAGATGCAGGCCGCCCGGGTGCACATCGCCATCGTCGTGGACGAGTACGGCGGAACCGCTGGCCTGGTCACCATCGAGGACATCCTGGAAGAGATCGTCGGCGAGATCGCCGACGAGTACGACACGCTGGGCCCGGAGGTACAGCCGCAGCCGGGGGGCGGTTGGCGCGTCTCGGCACGGCTGCCGGTGGAGGACCTGGCCGAACTGGCCGGGATCGACCTGGATGGCGAAGCGGAGCACGTCGAGACGGTCGCGGGCCTGCTGGCCCGGCGGCTGGGGAAGGTGCCGATTCCGGGTGCCAGGATCGTGGAGCAGGGCTGGCAGTTGACCGCCGAGTCGGCGGCCGGGCGACGCCACCGCATCGGTACGGTGCTGTGCCGGCCGGCGGAGCCGGATGATGCCGCGGAGCAGGAGGGGGAGGTCTCGGATGACTGAGGACACGGCAACGGCGCACCAGGCGGCGGATGACGGCTTGACCGAGGTGCAGGTGAAGCTGTTCACACTGGCCAGGGCATCCCGAGCCCGCGGGGAATCGATGTCCGGCGCTGCGGTCGTCGACACGACCGGCCGCAGCTACAGCGCGGCGGCAGTCTCGCTGCCGCACGTGCGGCTGTCCGCGCTCGCGCTGGCCGTCGCGACCGCGGCGGCCGCGGGGGCCGAGGCGCTCGCCGATGCGGTCGTCGTGGGCGGTGGGGAGGACGACCAGCCATCCGCTGCCGAGGTCTTCGGCGATCTGGCAGTCTCCGGCGCACCGCTCCTGGTGTGCGCCGCAGATCGACGGATCCTCGCGCGCTGGACCGCGCCATGAGTCCCTACCGATCCGGGCTGGTGAGCTTCGTGGGCCGGCCGAACGCGGGGAAGTCCACGCTGATGAACGCGATGGTCGGCGAGAAGGTCGCGATCACCTCCTCCAAGCCGCAGACCACCCGGCACACGATCCGCGGCGTGCTCAGCCGACCGTCAGGGCAACTGGTCATGGTGGACACACCGGGTGTCCACCGTCCGCGAACGCCGTTGGGCCAGCGGCTCAACGATCTGGTCATGACCACGCTGGCCGATGTCGACGCGGTGGGATTCGTCCTCCCGGCCGACGAGGCGACGGGTCCGGGGGATCGCTTCATCGCCGCCCGGCTGCGCGATGCCGTGCGCGGACCGGTGGTGGCGATCGTCACGAAGGCCGACCGCGTCTCGCGCGATGCGCTGGCTGCCCGGCTGGCGGCGGTCGGGCAATTCGGGGAGGATTCCGGCCGCGACTGGACGGCGGTCGTGCCGGTGTCCGCGACCGCCGGCGAGAATCTGGACACGCTCGCCGAAGTGCTCATCGGCCTGCTGCCGGAGGGGCCGCCGCTGTATCCGCAGGACGAGGTCACCGATGAACCGGAACTCATCCTGATCGCGGAGTTCATCCGGGAGGCGATCCTGGAGGAGGTCAGCGACGAGTTGCCGCACTCCATCGCGGTGACCGTCGACGAGATCGTCGTGCGCGAGGACCGGCCAGCCGATCGGCCGCTGACCGAGGTCTACGCCTCCTTGTTCGTTGAGCGAGACAGCCAGAAGCCGATCGTCCTCGGTCGCGGCGGGGACCGGCTGAAGCGCACCGGCGCAACGGCGCGGCGGCAGATCGAGCGGGTGCTCGGCACGAAGGTCTATCTGGATCTGCGGGTCAAGGTGGCCAAGGAGTGGCAGCGCGACCCCAAGCAGATGCGTCGGCTGGGGTTCTGAAGGCCGGAGCGATCCGGAACAGGCCACCCGCGAGCGCCCGCCACCGGATCGCCACGTCGACCTCTCCGCAGGGTTCAGGGGCGCGCTGTGCCTCGTGCGGAGGGAGTCCGCGGGTCGGACCCGGTCGGGCGGGTCCCCAACACCGGCTTCGCGGACATCGAGGGGGTGGCCGACCTCGGTGACGGCGATCATCGGAGGTCACCAAGGAGACCCGTTTCGCTGGTGCCTTCCCGGCGCCGGGCGGGTGTGATCGGACCCGGCATCGGGCTGGGACATCAACCCGGCCGACCTCGGCTGCGCCGGCAACGCTGTCGCCGCTCCACTGCGTTCATCCGAGCGCCGAAGGGGTGCCGTGGACTGCGAGGTCGGTCGCCGGCCTCGCAGCCGCCGGGACGGCCGTGCCGCTCCTCTGCCGGCGTCCGGCCAGTCCGGCGGTGCTCCTCCCGGTCCCGGCACAGTCGTTCGATCAGGTAGGCAGAGGGTTCGGCTCGGCGGCACCGTAGCGGCGTTCTCGGCGCGCGTACTCCTCGATCGCCCACCACAGGTGCCGCCGATCGACGTCCGGCCACAGGGTGTCGATGAACACCAGTTCGGCGTAGGCCGACTGCCACAGCAAGAAGTTGCTGGTTCGTTGCTCGCCGCTGCTGCGCAGGAACAGGTCCACGTCGGGCATCTCTGGCTCGTCGAGGAACTGGGCGAACCGCTCCTCATCGATGCTCCCCGGGTCGATGCGACCCGTGCGGGCGAGTTCGGCGATGGTGCGCGCCGCGTCGGCGATCTCGGCGCGGCCGCCGTAGTTGATGCAGAGCACGAGGTTCATCGTCGTGTTGTTGCGCGTGAGGTCTTCGGCGATCTCGATCTCGTCGATGACGGACTTCCACAACCGGGGCCGCCGACCCGCCCAGCGCATTCGGATACCGAGGTCGTGCACCTCGTCGCGGCGCTGCCGCGCAACCTGCCGGTTGAAGCCCATGAGGAACTTGACCTCCTCCGGGGAACGCTTCCAGTTCTCGGTGGAGAACGCGTAGACCGACAGCCACTGCACGCCGATCTCCAACGCGCCATGCACGACGTCGAACAGCGCCTTTTCCCCGGCTTCGTGGCCGGCTGTGCGCGGCAGTCCGCGCTCCTTGGCCCAGCGGCCATTGCCGTCCATCACGATGGCAACGTGGCGCGGGACGGCGCCTGCGGGCAGCACTGGCGGGCGGACGCCGGAGCTGTGGGGGATCGGCGGCCGGGTCACGATGTCACCGACTCCGGGGTGCGGTCGACGAGCGGCAAGGACTTCAACCCCCGTTCGAGGTACCAGTTCAAGTAGGCCGTGACGAGTCCGCCGGCTGTGCGGCGGTCACGTTCCGACGACGCTAGCGCGACCTCCCAGTCCCCGGTCAGCAGGCTGGACAGGAGCTCCACGCACGAGAGCGCAGGTGCCGCCGAGCCCGTCGGGCGGCAGTCTCGGCACACCATCCCGCCGGCCGACGGGTGGAAGGCAGCATGCGGACCGGGCTCGCCGCACCGTGCGCAGTCGGCGAACGAGGGCGCCCAACCGGCGATGGCAAGGCTGCGGAGCAAGAAGGAGTCCAGGATCAGGCCGGCCGGCCGATCACGGGCCTCCAGCGCGCGCAGCCCGGCGACCAGCAGCAGGAACTGCTGGGGCGCGGGTTCGCGCTCCATCGGGGTCAGCCGCTCGGCGGTTTCCACCATCGCCGTGCCCGCGGTCCAGCTCGGGTAGTGCCCTGCCAGCCGGGAGCCGTGGGCTCGCACCGTCTCGATTTGCGTCACGGTGTCGAGGTTGCGGCCGGTGTGGAATTGCACGTCGACGTGCCCGAGCGGCTCGGCGCGCGCCCCGAACCTGCTCGATGTGCGGCGCACGCCCTTCACCACTGCGCGCACACGCCCGTGCTCCTTGGTGAGGAAGCTGACGATGCGGTCGGCCTCGGCGAGCTTGTGCGAGCGCAGCACGACGGCTTCGTCTCGATACAGCGGCACGGTTCATCATGGCACGCGGTCGGCGAGGAACCGGAGCGCACTGCCGCAGGTGCGGCTCTAGAGCCGACCGGTTGCCTTCAGGACGGTCAGGCCGATGAGCGCAGCCGACACCAGGCCGCGCGCCAGGCGCGCTCCCGGAGCGAGCACCGGCCAGGACAGGGCGTACAGCCACACGACGAACGCAGTAACGATGGCCAGGAGCAGCGTGCCGAGCCAGGTCAGCGACCCGGCGAGGAACAGGCCGCTGGCCAGCAGCGCGGCCATGCCGACCGGAACCACCCAGCGCGGCAGCGAGTGCATCCAGAGCAGGGCCGGTGCCGAGGTCCGGTTCAGCCGGGACCGGAACGCCGACTGCGGCGGCGCCGTCGGACCTGCCGTCGGGCGCCCGCGGCCGCTGCTGCGGCGCGCCGGGTTGCCCGACTGATGCAGTCGCTGCGGTTGCTTCTTGTTTGCCATGCCTGCCCTCCGTGGCACCAGGATCGCACGGCGGGAGGCGATCGCCGAAGACGGCGCCGGCCGGACGCGTGCCACAGTGGGGACCATGCGCGTTGCCACCCGTCATCGACCCCTGGACCCGGAACGATTCGCCGCCGCGGTGCACGAGGCGCTGACCGTCCTGTCGGGGATGCCCGGGTTCGTCGACGGCGAGCTCGGGCGCAGCCCCGACGACGCCACGGCTTGGCTGTTTGCCACCCGCTGGGCCGATGTGGGATCCATGCGGCGCGGCCTCGGCAGCGCCTCGGCCAAGATCGCCCTGGCGCCGGTCATGGTCTCCGCAGGCGATGAGCCGAGCGTGTTCGAGGTGCTGCTGCACGCGACGCCCGCCGGTGTCGAGGCCGGCTCGAGCGCGCTCGCCGAGCCGACCGGCACGCCCGCCAGCGCCCAACCCGAGGCTCCCGGTCCCGCTGCCGGATGGCCGCTGGCCGGCCCCGGCGCCGACATCCGGTCCGGGCCGGCGCATCACGGTGGCGCCGAGCGGTCAGATCACGGCGCCGACGAAGCGGTGTGACCGGAGAAACCCAGCACGAGCCGTTAGGCTGAAGCCCGCCGGGAGCCGGGCATGCCGGAGACATCCCCGCCGGAGTGGAGCATCATGAGCGATCGCGTCGAGTCTGTCGTCAACCTGAGCAAGCGGCGCGGGTTCGTCTACCCGTCCAGCGAGATCTACGGCGGCACGAGGTCCGCATGGGACTACGGTCCGTTGGGCGTGGAGCTGAAGGAGAACGTCCGGCGCCAGTGGTGGCAGGCGGTGGTGCGGGGCCGCGACGACGTTGTCGGGCTGGATTCGTCGGTCATCCTCGCCCCGCAGGTCTGGGCGGCTTCGGGCCATCTGGACGCGTTCGTCGATCCGCTGACCGAGTGCAAGCAGTGCCACCGCCGCTTCCGCTCCGACCAGTTGATCGAATCCTTCGAGGAGCGCAAGGGCCGCGCTCCGGAGGGCGGGCTGGCGGAGGTGCCGTGCCCCAATTGCGGGACCAAGGGGCAGTTCACCGAACCGCGGGACTTCAACGGCCTGCTCAGCACCCACATCGGTCCGATCCAGGACGAGGGCAGCGTGCACTACCTGCGCCCGGAGACCGCGCAGGGGATCTTCGTCAACTACGCCAACGTCCAGGGCACGGCGCGGATGAAGTTGCCGTTCGGCATCGGGCAGACCGGCAAGAGCTTCCGCAACGAGATCACGCCGGGCAACTTCATCTTCCGCACCCGCGAGTTCGAGCAGATGGAGATGGAGTACTTCGTCGTCCCCGGCACCGATGAGGAGTGGCACGACTACTGGTTGCAGCAGCGCTGGGACTGGTACGTGGATCTCGGCATCGATCCAGACAACCTGCGGTTGTACGAGCATCCGCAGGAGAAGCTGTCCCACTACTCCAAACGGACCGTGGACATCGAATACCGCTTCCAATTCGGCGGCTCCACCTGGGCCGAGCTGGAGGGGATCGCGAACCGGACCGACTTCGACCTGAAGACCCACTCCGAGCACTCCGGGGTGGATCTGTCGTACTTCGACCAGGCCGCCGGCGAGCGGTTCGTGCCCTACGTCATCGAGCCGGCGGCCGGGCTGACGCGAGCAGTGCTGGCCTTCCTCCTGGATGCCTACGCTGAGGACGAAGCGCCCAACGCCAAGGGCGGCGTGGACAAGCGGACGGTGCTGCGGCTTGACGCCCGGTTGGCCCCGGTGAAGGTCGCGGTGCTGCCGCTGTCGCGCAACGAGCGATTGTCGCCGAAGGCCCGCGACCTCGCGGCGCAGCTGCGCAAGCGCTGGAACATCGAGTTCGACGACGCCGGGGCAATCGGCCGTCGCTACCGGCGCCAGGACGAGATCGGCACGCCCTACTGCGTCACCGTCGACTTCGACTCGCTGGACGACCACGCCGTGACGGTCCGCGACCGCGACACGATGGCGCAGGAGCGAATCGGGATCGACCGCATCGTGGACTGGCTCGCGCCGAAACTGCCGGCCTGCTGATCGGTCCACTCCGGCCCAGTCCCGCCCGTCAGGCGCTCTTCGCCGTCCGTTTCGTCGGCGTCTTCTTCGCCGCACGCTTGCGGGGAGCAGGAGCGCTGCCCTGCTGCTTGCCAGGCTTGCGGTCGGTGGATCTCGCAACGGCGCGCTTGGTCGGCGGGGCGGCCGCGGCATCGTCCCCGCCGGCCTTGGACGTGCGCGCAACGGACGCCTGCAGCGCAGCCATCAGGTCCACGACCGCGCCGGTGCTGGCTGCCTCGCCCTCCTCGGGGAGGGGGATGCCCTCACCGCCGGCGAGTTTGGCGTCGATGAGCTGCAGGATCGCCTCGCGGTACTCGTCGGCGTAGTGCTCCGGCACGAAGTCGCCGCTCAGGTTCTCGATGAGCGACTGCGCCATCTGCAACTCCTGGGGCCGGATCTCGACGTCCTCGCTGAGGAACTCGAACTCCGGCTCCCGCACCTCGTCGGGCCACAGCATGGTCTGCAGGACCATGACGCCGTCGTGGATCCGTAGGGCGCCGAGCTGTGTGCGCTGCCGGATGGCGATCTTCACCACGGCGGTTCGCTCCGTCGACTCCAGGGACTGACGCAACAGCACGTAGGGCTTCAGCGCCCGGCCATCCGGTTCGAGGTAGTAGGACTTGTCGAACAGGATCGGGTCGACCTGCTCGTTGGGCACGAACTCCAGGACCTCGATCTCCTTCTTCGGCCCGGCCGGCAGCTCCTCGAACTCCTCAGGCGCGAAGACGATCCGCTGGCCCGCGGCGTCCTCGTACCCCTTGCCGATGTCGCGGTAGGCGACCTCGGCGCCGCAGACCGTGCATACCCGCTTCATGCGGATCCGGCCGCCGTCAGCGAGGTGCACCTGGTGGAAGCGCACCGTGTGGTCCTCGGTTGCCGCGTACATCTTGACCGGCACGTTGACCAGCCCGAAGGCCAGAGAACCGGTCCACATGGCACGCATAGGGCCAGGATGGTCCTGTGAGACCCATGCTCGCCACCCCTGGCGCGCTTCCGCGAGCTCCCGGGTGGGTGTTCGAGGTGAAATGGGACGGCATGCGCGTCCTGGCCCGGATCGGCAACGGTCGGGTCCTGCTGACCAGCCGCAACGGCAACGACGCCACCGCGACCTTCCCCGAGTTCGCCGCCCTGGCGGCCCTGGAACACGATGCGGTGCTCGACGGCGAGGTGGTGTGCTTCGACGACCACGGGCGGCCGTGCTTCGCCCGGCTCGCGGAGCGGATCGGCGTGACGGATCCGCGGCGGGCGCGACGCCTGGCGGCCTCCGCGCCGGCGACGTACGCGGTCTTCGACCTGCTGGCGCTCGACGGGGAGGACACGACAGGTCGGCCGTTCGCGGAGCGTCGCGGACTGCTCACCGGGCTGACCTTGCCGTCCGGCCCGTTCGTCGTCCCCGACACCTTCGACGACGGGGAGGCCCTCTGGCTCTCCACCGAGGAGCAGGGGCTGGAGGGCGTGATCGCCAAGCGGCTCGACGCGCCCTACCGGCCGGGCGTGCGCAGCGGCGCCTGGATCAAGCGATCGCATCGGTCCGCCACCGACGCGATCGTCGTGGGTTGGCGTCCGGCCTCCGGTCCCGGCGTGGCATCCCTGGTCGTGGCATCGGTCGGCGCGGACGGTGCGCTGCGGTATCGGGGCACTGCGGGATCGGGCATCTCCGCCGCCATGGGCCGCCAGCTGCATCGGGCGCTGCGAGCCGCGCCGTCGCCGGTTCCGGTCGTCGGGCTGGCCGAGCACGCTCACCGCCTCGCCGAGGCCGGTTTCGTCTGGGCGCAGCCGGGTGTCGTGGTCGAGGTGCGGCATCTCGGGACCACCGCCGCGGGGCGATTCCGCCAGCCCGTCGTGGCGCGACTCCGGCCGGACCTGGCCGCCGCGGAGATCGGGGCCGTGCCCGCCGGCGAGCAGGACGGGGCTGGCGAGCCGGCGTTTCCGGCGGGCGGCGATGCCGAGCCGGTGACCGCGGCCGTCGGTGGTCGCGCGCTGCGCCTGAGCCACCTCGACAAGGTCCTCTATCCCGCGACCGGCACGACCAAGGCCCGGGTTCTGGAGTACTTCTCCGCGGTGGCGCCGATGCTGCTGCACCTGGCGGCCGGTCGGCCGATCACTCGGCGGCGCTGGCCCGACGGGGTGGCGGCACCGTCGTTCTTCGAGAAGAACCTGCCGGCCTGGGCGCCGGAGTGGATCGGTCGCGCGACGCTGCCGGCGGGCAAGGGCCCGATCACGTTCCCCGTCCTGCAACCGGAGGACACCGCGGCCCTGATCTGGCTGGCCGCCCATTCCGCGCTGGAGCTGCACACTCCCCAGTGGCGGATCGGCGGGGACGGCCGGCCGCAGCCGCCGGACCGGCTGGTCATCGACCTCGATCCGGGTCCCGGTGCCGGGCTGCACGAGTGCGGGGTGGTTGCGCTGGTGGTGCGGCGGTTGCTGGCGATCCAGGGCCTGCAGTCCCATGCCGTGCTGTCGGGCAGCAAGGGCCTGCACGTGTATGCCGCGCTGCCCTCTGCGGAGCGCGGGGCAGACGAGGTGACGGCCGAGGTGCGGCAGATCGGAGCCCGTGCGGCGGCCGAGCTGCCCGATCTGGTGGTCCTCACCATGGCCAAGCAGGCACGGGTGGGGAAGGTATTCCTGGACTGGAGCCAGAACCGGGCGGCGAAGACCACGCTGGCGCCCTGGTCGCTGCGCGGCACCGACCGGCCCTATGCCGCGCTGCCGGTGTCGTGGGACGAGGTCGCCGGCGGGCAGCTGCAGCAGGTGATGCTCGATGAGGCGCTGGAGCGACTGCGGGGGGCAACCGTCCCCGCACCCTGGTGAGGGATGATTCGGTGTCGCCGACCGCGCCCGTACCCTGGCATCGTGGCCGGACACAACCATCCGATCTTCACGCAGTTGTACCGCCTCGTCGCGCGTCTGGAGGACCGGGGCGAAGTCGGTGCCGCCCGCACGGAGGCCGCGAGCCAGTTGCATGGCCGACTGCTCATCATCGGGCTCGGGCCCGCGGAGGACTTGCACCACCTCCCGCCCGCGGTGACCGGTGTGGTGGCCGTGGAGCCCAGCGCGTCCATGCGATCGGCCGCGCGGCACCAGATCGATCGCGCGGCCGCCGACGGCCTCGACATCGTCATGATCGACGCGGTGGGGGAAGACCTGCCGCTGCCGGACGACAGCGTCGACTCGGTCCTGCTGGCCTACGTCTTGTGCTCCGTCGATACCCCCTCAAGGGTGATGGTCGAGGTGGACCGGGTCCTACGTCCGGGTGGACCGGTCGGCGTGCTGGAGCACGTGGTCGGCCCAGAGGGAACCTGGGTGCGTCGGTTGCAGCGGCTGGCCGCGCCCTGGTGGCCGTGGGTAGCCGGCGGCTGCCACTGCGACCGCGACACCAGAGCCGTCCTCGATGCCGCCGGTTTCGCCACCGACAGCGTCCGTCAGGAGAATCTGGTGAACGTGCCGCCGGTCGCTCCGGCCCTCATCGGCACGGCCCGCCGGGCGGCGCCCTCGGCTCGCAAGCCCGCGGCGTAGCACGCAGCGGGCCGACCCAGCACACTGGGAACCGTGCCACCGTTGCTGTCGCCGCTGTCCGCCGGCTCCATCACCGTCGATCCTCCGGTCGTCCTGGCGCCGATGGCCGGCATCACCAATCGGGCGTTCCGGCGGCTGTGCCGCAGCTACGGCGCGGGGCTGTACGTCTCAGAGATGGTGACCAGTCGAGGCCTCGTGGAGCGGGACGCCGAGACCCTGGATATGGTCCGGTTCCACGCCAGCGAGCAGCCGCGCAGCCTGCAGCTGTACGGCGTGGATCCGTCGGTCATCGGCGAGGCGGTGCGGATGGTGGCGGGGGAGGGCCTCGCCGACCACGTGGACCTCAACTTCGGCTGCCCTGTTCCGAAAGTCACCCGCAAGGGGGGCGGCAGTGCGCTGCCATGGAAGGCGGATCTGTTCGAGGCGATCGTCAGCGCCGCGGTCGCCGCCGCCGAGGGTCGAGTACCGGTCACGGTCAAGATGCGGACCGGCATCGACCAGGAGCACCTCACCTATCTCCGTGCGGGTGAGACTGCCGCGCGCGTCGGGGTCGCTTGGGTGGCCCTGCACGGTCGGACCGCTGAGCAGATGTACTCCGGCCGGGCCGATCAGTCCTCGATCGCGCGGCTGAAGGAGCACTTGGCCCCGTACGGCACCCCGGTCTTGGGCAACGGGGACATCTTCAGCGCCGCCGATGCCGTCGGAATGGTCGAGCGCACCGGGTGCGACGGCGTCGTCGTGGGTCGCGGCTGCCTCGGCCGGCCCTGGCTGTTCGGCCAACTCGCCGCGGCCTTCGATGGTCGCCCGGTCCCGCCGGATCCGGATATCGAGGGCGTCATCGAGACCTACCGTCAGCACGCAGCGCTGCTGGTCGAGGAGTACGGGCAGCAGCGCGGCTGCCGCGAGATCCGCAAGCACCACGCCTGGTACTTCAAGGGCTTTCGGGTGCCGCGCCAGATCCGGGCCGGGCTCGGACTCGTGGAATCGCTGGCGCAGATCGATGACCTGACCGCGGCGATCGAGCGCGGTCAGCCGTGGCCGGGCGAGCCGGCTGAGGGGACGCGAGGCCGGGTCGGCCCGCCGCGCCGCGTCGCCCTGCCCGAGGGGTGGCTGGCGTCGCCGTTCGCCGCCGGCGCAGTCGATCCCGCCGCCGAAGTCGCCACGTCCGGAGGTTAGACAGGCCCCCAGCCCCGCCTTCCGATCTGCCGCCACGAGCCGGCAACCGATGGTCCGGGTCTCCGGCGGGTGCCCGGATCTGCGCCACCGGGGCAGCCAGGCAACCACGGCCATCCGCGATGCACTAGTCCGAACGGGTGAGTCTCGGTGGGCGTGCCACGTGCACGTGCCCGCAGGGTGCTGACATCATGGTCGCGTCAGCAGCGTCGACCTTCGGAGGCAACACAATGACCACGGACATGTCGGCGGCCCCAGACACGGCCGCCAAGACGAACGGCACTGTGCGGGTGCTCGGGATCCTGACCCTGGTGGCGGGTATCGTCCTGATCCTCGGTGGCGCGGGGACCTGGGTCGCGGTGACCACGCAGTTGACCGATGAGCAGATCACTCTGACCGAGGATGCGCGGTGGTTCGCGGGAGAGCCGGTCGATGGGCCGCTGACCGCCTACTCCATGGCCGATGTCATCAGCACCCACGCACTGGAGGCAACCGGCGGGTTGACCTACGCCGAGCTGGATCGCGACGATCCGACCCGGAACACGGCGATGACCGCGTCCTTCCTGCGGGCCTCGCTCTTCACCTCGGTGGTCTCCTACGGCGTTGCGGCGATGGCGATGGGCATCGGCTTGACGTTCGCCTTCGTAGGGGCGGCGCTGGTCCGTCTCTCCCGGGCCTGACGCAAGACGCTGGGAAGACCGCGAAACCGCCGCTCGCTGCCGTGAGCGGCGGTTTCGCCGTCCCGTCACTGCTCCGCGTGACCATCGGCCCCCTTGGCGACCAAGGCCCACTGGCATCATGGAAGCGCGGCGGTGCGGCCGTGCGTGTCGATGCGAGGGGATGGCGATGACTGCAGGAGCCGATCGGACGTCTGGTACCGGCGAGGGGCTGGAGGCGGCGAAGTACGTCTACGGCTTCTCCGAGGGCAACCGCGATCTGAAGGACCTCCTCGGCGGCAAGGGCGCCAACCTCGCGGAGATGACGCGGCTCGGCCTGCCGGTCCCGCCCGGCTTCACCATCACGACACAGGCATGCCAGGTGTACCTCGAAGGCGGGCAAGAGCCTGCGGAGATGGCCGCCCAGGTGGAGCAGCACCTGGTGCGGCTGGAGGAGGCGATGGGCCGCCGCCTCGGGGATCCCGCGGACCCGTTGCTGGTCAGCGTCCGCTCCGGAGCGAAGTTCTCGATGCCCGGGATGATGGAGACGGTGCTCGATATCGGGCTGAACGACGCCTCGGTCCACGGCCTCGCCTCGCACGCCGACGATGAGCACTTCGCGTGGGACTCCTACCGGCGCCTGATCCAGATGTTCGGCAAGACCGTCCTCGGGATCGACGGGCAGGCATTCGAAGGTGCCCTGGACCACGAGAAGGCCGCCGAGCACGTCACGACGGACATCGAGCTCGATGTGGCCCACCTGCAACACCTGGTGGATGTCTACAAGGGCATCGTGGAGCGGGAGACCGGCCGGGACTTCCCGCAGGATCCGCGCGAGCAGCTGCAGTTGGCCATCCTGGCGGTGTTCGACTCCTGGAATACCGACCGCGCGCGACTGTACCGCCGACAGGAGCGCATCCCGAACGATCTCGGCACCGCGGTCAATGTCCAGGTCATGGCCTTCGGCAACGTCGGGCAGGGCTCCGGCACCGGGGTGGCGTTCACCCGCGACCCTGCCACCGGCGCCAAGGGCGTCTACGGCGACTACCTGCCCGACGCCCAGGGCGAGGACGTCGTGGCGGGCATCCGAAACACGCTGGCGCTGGCTGACCTGGAGCGGTTGGACAAGCCCTCCTACGACGAGCTCGTCCGCATCATGGAGATCCTCGAGCACCATTACCGGGACTTGTGCGACATCGAGTTCACGATCGAGCGCGGCAAGCTGTGGATGCTGCAGACCCGGGTGGGGAAGCGCACAGCTGGGGCCGCCTTCCGGATCGCGACGCAGTTGGTGGACGAGGGCATCATCGACATGGACGAGGCACTGCGTCGCGTCAACGGCCACCAGCTCGCCAAGCTCATGTTCCCGCAGTTCGATTCCAGCGCGAGCCGCGAGCGCATTGCGACGGGCATGAACGCCAGCCCCGGGGCCGCAGTGGGCAAAGTGGTGTTCGACTCCGACACCGCGGTGCAGTGGGCCGAGCAGGGGGAGCAGGTCATCCTCGTCCGTCGCGAGACGAACCCCGACGATCTCAACGGGATGATCGCGGCGGCGGGCATCCTCACCAGTCGTGGCGGCAAGACCTCCCATGCCGCCGTCGTCGCCCGCGGTATGGGCAAGACCGCGGTGTGCGGCGCCGAGGAGCTGGAGGTGGATACGGCAGCCCGTCTCATGACGAACCCTTCCGGCCGGGTCATCTCCGAGGGCGACGTGATCAGCATCGACGGCTCCAACGGCGAGGTCTACGCCGGTGAGGTGCCCGTGAAGCCCTCCGCCGTGGTGCAGTACTTCGAGGGGGGCCTCGAGGCGGCGCTGACCGACACCGACGGCGACGAGGGGATCGCCGATCTGGTGCGCGCCGTCGATCGGATCATGCGCCATGCCGACGAGGTGCGACGGCTGCGGGTCCGCGCGAACGCCGACACCGCCGAGGACGCGGCCCGGGCGCGCCGGATGGGGGCCCAGGGCATCGGGCTGTGCCGCACCGAACACATGTTCCTCGGCGAGCGGAAGCACTACGTCGAGCAGCTCATCCTGGCCGAGGACGAGCACGCGCGATGGGAGGCACTGGACCAGTTGCTGCCGCTGCAGCGCAAGGACTTCATCCGGATTCTGGAGAAGATGGACGGCCTGCCGGTGACGATCCGGCTGCTCGATCCGCCGTTGCACGAGTTCCTGCCCGATCTGACCGAGCTCGAGGTCCGGGTGGCGCTGGCCGAGGAGCGCGGCGAACCGCACGAGAACGACCTTCGACTCCTGCATGCCGTGCGCCGGATGCACGAGTCCAACCCGATGCTCGGCCTGCGCGGCGTGCGGCTGGGCCTGGTCGTGCCGGGGCTCTTCGCGCTGCAGGTGCGGGCGATCGCCGAGGCCGCGTGCTTCCGGCAGAAGCTCGGCGCCGACCCGCGTGCGGAGATCATGATCCCGCTGGTCGGCTCGGTGCAGGAGCTGGAGTTGATCGTGGAGGAGGCCACGCAGGTCCTGCACGGCGTGGCGCAATCCCACGGCTGCTCGCTGGAGTTCCCGATCGGCACCATGATCGAGCTGCCCCGCGCGGCACTGACCGCCGGTCGCATCGCGGAGGCGGCGGAGTTCTTCTCCTTCGGGACCAACGACCTCACCCAGACCACCTGGGGCTTCAGCCGCGACGACGTGGAGGGCAATTTCTTCTCCAACTACCTGGAGAAGGGCGTGTTCGGGGTCTCGCCGTTCGAGACCCTCGACACCGAGGGCGTCGGTCGGCTGGTGCGGATCGCCGTCGAGGAAGGGCGCGCCACTCGGCCGGATCTCCACCTCGGCGTCTGCGGCGAGCACGGCGGCGATCCGGACTCCATCCACTTCTTCGACAGCGCCGGTCTGGACTACGTCTCGTGCAGTCCGTTCCGGGTGCCGGTGGCTCGGTTGGAGGCAGGACGCTCCGCTGCGGGCGCGGGCGGCAGCGACACCCGCTGAGCGCTGGGTCCGGTACCGGGTTGAGGCCCCCTCGTCCGGGTCCGCCTTGGCAGATGAGTCGGTCGGGGCGCATAAGGTGGTGCTAGCGCTGCGCGTCGCGCAAACATCGTTGGGCACAGCGCCCGACATCGGCGACAATTGCGAGGTGAGCACACCGACCATGACGCACTCCGGGTCCCCCGCGCCGGCGCGTCGGCGCAGCGGCCGCTCCGGCGTGCTGTCGTGGTTGCTGATCGGGGCGCTGGTGGCGCTGGTGCTGGCGCCGATCGCCGCGGTGGGAAACATCGTGTCCAGTGCACGTGCGTACGACACCACCGAGACCGACGCGATCGCCGTGCTCGGGGCGTCGCAGTACTGGGGCGAGCCGTCCCCGGTGTTCAGCAACCGGCTCGATCACGCCCGCGATCTCTGGGCGCAGGGCGTCGCGCCGATCATCATCACGGTTGGCGGAAAGATCGAGGGCGACATCACCACCGAGGCCGAGGCGGGCCGCGACTACCTCATCGCCAGCGGCGTTCCGGCCGAGAGCGTGATCGCACTGCCCGGCGGCAGCGACACGATCGAGTCGATCGAGATGATCAACGACGAACTGCGCAGCCGCGGACTGGACTCCGTGACGTTGGTGAGCGACCGGCTGCATCTGGCCCGCTCCAAGGCGATCGCGACCGCGCTCGGCCTGGACGCACACGTCTCCGGCCGGGCGTTCGAGGACGGCTCCTCGTTCCCGCCGCGGCGCGTGCTGCACGAGATGGGCGGCCTGCTGAAGTTCCATCTCGTGGATCGCTGGTTCCTCGAGCAGCCGACCGACCAGGGCTAGGGCGGCCGGCGCATGGGCTACGCGCCCGCGGACACGGCACGTTTCAGCCCCGAACCGCCGACCCCCTCCGAGCGCAGCGCGTTCACCCGCGACCGGGCGCGCGTCCTGCACTGCGCTGCGCTGCGGCGCCTGGCCGCCAAGACCCAGGTGCTCGTGGCCGGCGAGTCCGACATCCCGCGCACCAGGCTGACCCACACCCTGGAGGTGGCCCAGGTATCGCGCGAGATCGGAGCAGCGCTTGGCGCCGATCCTGATCTGGTCGAGGTTGCGGCGCTGGCCCACGACATCGGTCATCCGCCCTTCGGGCACAACGGCGAGGACGCGCTGCACGAAGTGGGTCGCGGGTGCGGCGGATTCGAGGGCAACGCGCAGTCCTTCCGCGTCCTGACCCGGCTCGAGGCGAAAGTGCACCACGAAGGGGCGTCGGTCGGGCTCAACCTCACCCGGGCGGCGCTGGACGCCGCCACGAAGTACCCGTGGGCGGCCAGGCCGGGAACCCGGAAGTTCGGTGTGTACGAGGACGACCGCGCGATCTTCGACTGGATGCGCAGCGGTGCCCCGGCCCAACGTCGGTGCCTGGAGGCCCAGATCATGGACTGGGCCGACGACGTGGCCTACTCCGTGCACGACGTGGAGGACGCGATCGTGCTGCGGCACGTCGACCCGGCCGACCTCGCCGACGTCGCCTCGCGGCAGGAGATCGCGGCCGTCGCCCACCGCAGCTACGCCGCCGACCTCGAGCCGCAGCAGCTCGCGGACGCCTTGGCCCGACTGGCCGCCCTACCGGTCTGGCCCACCAGTTTCGAGGGCAGCCATCGAGACCTGGCCCGGTTGAAGGCGTTCACCTCCACGCTCATCGGACGGTTCGCGCGGGCCGCTGAAGTCGCAACGACAGACCGGTTCGGCTCCGGTCCGTTCGCGCGCTACGAGGCCGACCTCGTCGTGCCCGACGCGGTGCGTGCCGAGGTGGCGGCGATGAAGGCGGTCACCGCCCACTACGTGATGTATCGTCCCGAGGCGGACCGGATCTACCGACGGCAGCACGAGCTCATCACCGAGGTGGCGGCGGCCCTGATCCAGACCGATGGCGCGGACCTGGACCCGTGGCTGCGGGAGTGCTGGGACGGGGCCGGCACCGATGCCGCGCGGACCCGCGTCGTGCTGGACCAGATCGCCAGCCTGACCGACGTGAGCATTGTCCGCTGGCACCGGCGGTTGTGCCCGTGAGCCTGCAAGCGGGGGGAGGCGCATGAGCGGCCGGATTCGCGCCGAGGACATCGCGCAGGTGCGCGAGCGCACCCGGATCGACGAGATCATCGGCGAGCATGTGACGCTGCGCTCGGCCGGCGCGGGGTCGCTGAAGGGCCTGTGCCCGTTCCACGACGAGCGCAGCCCGTCCTTCCACGTCACGCCCGCCAAGGGGCTCTACCACTGCTTCGGCTGCCAGGCCGGTGGCGACGCCATCGCGTTCCTCATGGAGCTGCAGGGGTTGAGCTTCGCCGAGGCGGTCGAGCGGCTGGCAGGCAGGGCAGGTGTGCAGCTGCGCTACGAGGAGGGCGGCGCCGCCCCGAACCGGATCAGCGGCCAGCGCGCCCGGCTGCTCAAGGCCAACGCGGCGGCGGCGCAGTTCTTCACCGAGCAATGGGCGGCGCCCGCAGGCGCCCCCGCGCGCGAGCTGATGGCTCGCCGCGGATTCGACGAGGAGGCGTGCTCGCGGTTCGGAGTCGGCTTCGCGCCGACCGGCTGGGACGGCCTGACCCAGCGGTTGCGCCGAGGCGGATACGACGACGAGACGCTGCAGGCAGCTGGGCTGGTCATCCAGGGCAACCGGGGGATCTACGACCGGTTCCGCGGCCGGATCGTCTGGCCGATCAAGGACCTCACGGGCGACATCGTCGGGTTCGGGGCGCGGCGGATGGACGACGCCGAGAACAGCCCGAAGTACCTGAACACGCCGGAGACCCTGGCCTACAAGAAGAGCCAGGTCCTCTACGGCATCGACATGGCGCGCCGGACGATCTCCAAGACCCAGCAGGTCGTCGTCGTGGAGGGCTACACCGATGTGATGGCGGCGCACCTGGCCGGAGTCACGAACGCCGTGGCCACCTGCGGCACCGCCTTCGGCGCCGACCATGTCGGGATCCTGCGGCGGCTGCTGCTCGACGACACCAGCGGCCGGGGGGAGGTGGTGTTCACTTTCGACAGCGACGAGGCGGGACGCAACGCGGCACTGCGGGCCTACGCCAGCGACCAGCAGTTCCTCACCGCGACCTACGTCGCGGTGGAGCCGAACGGGCTCGACCCGGCGGACCTGCGCCTGCAGCGCGGCGACCAGGCGGTCCGCGACCTGGTGGCCGGCCGGGTGCCGCTGTTCGAATTCGCGCTCCGCTCCGCCGTCGCCGGCGTCGACGTTGGCACCGCCGAGGGCCGCCTCGCCGGGTTGCGGCGGGCGCTGCCGATCATCGCGGCGATCAAGGACCAGGCGCTGCGCCCGGAATACGCCCGGATGCTGTCCGGGTGGCTGGGGCTGCCGGAGCGGACCGTGACCGACGCGGTCGCCCAGCACCGCAGGTCGGCAGGTCGTGCCGCGCCGCAAGGGGCCAGGCAGGGCTCGGCGAGGGACCTCCCGCGGGGCCTGGAGCGCGACGTGCTGCGCGGGGCACTGCACCTGCCCGCCGCCGCGGGGCCCTGGCTGGAGTCAGTCGAGGCCTCGGCGTTCGACGTCGCCGCCTACCGCGGCGCGTACGAGGTGCTCCTCGCCGTGGGGGGCCCGGAGACCGAGGAATCCGAGGCGCTGTGGTGGGAGCGCGTGCAGGAGGCCGCTCCTGACGACGAGCGCCGACGATTGCTGCGCTGCCTGGCCGTCGAGCCGATGCCGATCCTGGACTCCTCGGGCGGTCGACGGCGCCGGGGGCGTCGCGGCGGAGCGCTACGTGGTGTCCCTCATGGCGCGCCTGCTCGATCGCGACGCGGCCCGAAGGCTGGATACCCTGGCCGCGCGACTGTCCCAGCCGGAGGCGTCCGGCTCCGATGCGATCCGCCGGGAACTGCAGAACCAGTACCGGGCCATTGCCGACCTGCGGCAGCAGCTGCAGCCGATCATCGCGGCAGAGGAGGGTTCATGAGCCCCCGCTTCCGCCGGCGCGCACCGATGCCGGACGACGTCCGAGCGCTGCAGGAGGAGTACGGGTCCGCGCTCGGTTGGGGACGCGCACGAGGCGGTGCACCCGTGGTGGGGACCATGGCGGCGCTGGTCGTGGGTGCCGATCCACCGCAAGTCCTGCCGTGGCATCTCGTCGACCGGGCCCTGTGGGAGCCGCCGACGATGATCGTGCACTTCCGCGAGGCGCGGTCCGGGGTTGCCCGCACCCTCCGGCTCGAGCTCGAGGAGCACGGCGAACTGCCTCCGGTCATCAGAACGCGGGTCACCCGATCCGTCGTCACGAGCAGGCGCGTCGCGCTGCCGGGCGACGCCGGGGCGGTGCTGGCGGCCAGGCGCGATGCGGAGGGCAGCGTCACGTGGACGGTGGTCTTCGATGCCGGGGTCGATCCGTCCGATCCTGACCTGCAGCAGGCCGCCCGGGAGGCGCTGGAGGAATTCCGGCAGTCCCTGGGGGTGTAGCAGGCTGTCGACCTCGGGCCGTGGGGACGACATCTCGCAGGCAGGCCGGATGGCGCACCTTGCCTCCGGTTTGGCTACACTGGCAACGCCTTCCCGCGTAGCTCAATGGCAGAGCGTCCGGCTGTTAACCGGTAGGTTGCTGGTTCGAATCCAGCCGCGGGAGCCCCACTGCGCGTGAAACGGCATCTCGGGAGAGTTCCTGAGAGGCCGTTTCCTGGTACTGGTGGCAGTTCCGGTGGCAGTTGCTAGCCGATGGCCTCCGACCGCACCGACACCGCCGCTGCGATGGTGCCGGGCGCGACGTGGCCGTAGACATCGAGCGTCTGCGGGCGTGATCGGTCTGCTCGACGTGCTCAAGGAGGGCGTGCACCTGACCGGGTTCCTGACCGAGTTCACCACCACCGCGACCCGGGAGGTCACCGACCGCGCCGTGCTGGACCGCCGCCTGCTGCGGGTGCTGTTCGCGCTGGGCACCAACATCGGCATCAAGGCCGTCGCCGAGGCCGACACCGGCCCCGACGCCGACAGCGAGGCCGCGCTGCACCGGGTCCGGCGCCTGTACCTCACCACCCACACCCTGCGCGCCGCGGCCGCCCGGCTGGGCAGCGCGACCCTGGCCGGACGCGACGACCGGTGGTGGGGCCACGGGACGGCGTGCGTCGGACTCCAAGAGGTTCGGGTCCTGGGCGTCGAACTTCACCACCGAATGGCACGCCCGCTACGGCGGGCCGGGAGTGATGATCTACTGGCACGTCGAGCGCAAGAGCCTGTGCGTCCACAGCCAACTCACGACCTGCTCGGCCTCCGAAGTGGCCGCCATGATCGAGGGCCTGCTGCGGCAGGAGACCGGGGCCGGGATCGACCGGAACTACACCGACACCCACGGCGCCTCCATCGTCGGGTTCGCCATTGTCGCGCGTCATGGTCACCAAAGGCGGCGCGGGAGGCGGTTGCCGCGGAAGTGCGGCGGCGGTCCAACGGGATGCGCCCCGCTGCGTAGCGCGCCCTTATCGGGCGGACAGCGCCGTTGCCACGATCAGCAGGCGGCGGTGAAGGCCTCGTTCAGCGCCTCGTTCGAGTATCCGTAGCCCCCTTGCATCAACACGGAGACGTTGATGTTGGAGAAGACGGTGTACCGATTGACGGTCGCGACCGCCGAGCAGACTTCGGGGGTCACGAACTCGTCGTAGTTGGCCAGGAAGTGCTGAGCCTCATCGCTCAGGTTCTCCATTTGCCGATCACGTGCGCTGTCTATCGGCCTGTCGTATTGGCCTTCCGTGACGGCGGCGCCCTCCGCGGACGGGGTGGCTGCCCCGACGGCCGTGATCAGGGCCAGCGCGGCGATCCCGGCGACGGATCCTGCCCCGATCGCGATCTTCGCGCCGCGGCTCATGGACTGGGGTGGCGGCACCGGGTGCCATTGGTTGTCCGCGCGGAGCTGGTGGCCGTTGACAACGTCGCCGATCTTGTAGGTGGGCGGGCGGCCCTCATCAACGGCCTCCACGCAGGCCGTGAACCATATCGCTCCGCCCCTGGACAATGGATGATGAGAGCAGTTGTGGAGGTGGAGCCGTGGCGAGCGGGATCGCAGAGGTGAAGGCGGCGCTGGACACCATGCCCGACGGCGACTTCGAGCGCGTCAAGGCAGCGGTGGACAAGGCGCGCTTCGACCGGCGGGCGCCGTCGGTCAACCAGACCCAGGACTACCGTCCGGGATCGGGCACGTTCGAGACCGTGGTCACCCCGTACGTGCTGGGCCGCCGGATCACGCGGGCGCAGTGGAAGGAACTGACCGCGATCTGGCGCGAACACCCGCCGTTCGGGGAGGAGGAATAGACCCATGCGCCGCTACCCGCACCGCGGGCCGCAGTGGTAACGGCACGGGGCTCCGGCTCCGAGGACCCGTTGTCCCTGGTGCTGGCGTCCGGCGACGGCCTGACCGTGGCCGGGGCGGCTGCCGCCATCGCCTCGACGCCGTCGGAACAGGAGCAGTGGGACTTGAGCGCCGAGGCCACGGCGCATATGGCCGCCGCGAGAAGCGCCACGCTCGATGCGATGGACGCCTGGGCCGAAGATGTCGGGTCGGTGTCCTCGACACGAGCCGCCAGTGAGCAGTTCCATGCGACGGATCAGGCGCTCTCTGACATCGACGTGGCCGTCTGCGACGACATAGCGCCATCGGCGTTGGACTACTGGCTCTACGCGACCCTCGAAGCCGAATCCTCCGCCTGCGCCGCTGAGGCCGTGGCCGACGGCGACTTCGATGCTGCCGAGGATGACCTGTCGCGCACCGCGCTCTACGGCGACGATGTCGGCGAGGCGGGCAGGGCGGTAGCGGAGGAGATGGGGAAGTAGCCGCCGTCGCTTGGAAGCCCGGCTGGACGGCTGTCAGCGGTGGCAGTTCTGGTGGCAGTACCTGAGGGTTCGTGAGGCTCCAAGGCACTGGACACCGCCTCGGCCACGCTCAGCGCGAGCCTCCGAGAGCGCCCGAGAGCCGTCGCAGCGATCCGGTAGGTTGCTGGTTCGAATCCAGCCGCGGGAGCCCCTTCCGTGATGCTGGAGCCGGTTCGTGTGCGAAACCAGAGCGGCTGTGCCTGTCACGCAGACGCCCGCGCGCACCGTGGTGAACACTAGCCCTACGATGCCGATCGCCAGGGAGGTCACGATGTCGGTGAACGAGGAAGCCAGCAGCACGGAATCAGAGGAGCAGTCGGCTGCCATTGCGGCCATCCTGAAGGGGTCGCTGCGGTTGGGCAAGGACGCATTCGGCCGCAGCCAGATCTTCGGTGAGCCGATCCACAGCGGCGACGTGACCGTGGTGCCCGTGGGGAGCATGCGGGGCGGCGCCGGAGGCGGTGCCGGGTCGGGTCCGCTGGACCCCGAATCCGGCAAGGGCTCCAAGGAGGGTGAGCCGACGGGTTCCGGTAGCGGCATCGGCTGGGGCATGGTCGCCAGAGCCCATGGTGCCATCGTGATCCAGGGCGAGAACGTGCGGTATCTGCCCGCCCTCGATGTCAACCGCATCGTTGTGGCCGGGGTCGTCGGGCTCGTCGCCACGGTCGTGCTGGCGCCGCGCATCATCCGAGCGGCGAAGCGCTAGGCCGCATCAACGACTCCCGAGCCGCGTCCGCCGCGGAGGGGAGCATACGGTGGTGACCCGGGCCCGGCGCGGGACCACCCCGGGGCGGTAGCTCAGTCGGTTAGAGCAGCGGACTCATAATCCGCCAGGCGTGGGTTCGAGCCCCACCCGCCCCACCGGCCGTAGCCGGTTGCGCCGCAACGGAACTCGCCGCCGCTGGTCTCAGGAGCGGTCGCCAGCCACGCCGAAGCTGCCCGCGGCGCGTGGGGGGTCAGCCGTTGTACGAGGACGGAGACCACCACGACGAGGAACACGACGTTGACGACGTTCCGGGCAGCACGGGGTCCGTCGGTCGCGGGGAAGTTGGCCAGCACGATGAGCACCGCCCTCTTCAGCCCTGTCCCGGGCGGCCCATCACCCGCCAGGCGTGGGTTCGACTGCCACCCGCCCCACCGGCCGGCACTAGTCCGACAACTGCTCCGCGGTCACCGTGAACTCGTAGCCGACGATCTCGCTGTCCGTGAAGTCGCGGCCGGACAGGACCACCTCGACGGCGTCTCCGGTGTCGGTGATGGTCAGCAGCCCGAACTGCCCCGGGCCTGCCTGGGCCCCCTGCGAGTACGGCCCGCCCTTGACACTGCCGTTGCGGTCCAGGGCAGCGGCCTGGAAGACGGGAAAGCCGCCGCTCTGCGCGGCGCTGAAATCGCTGTGCGTCCCGTTGTCGATGGCCACCATGTGGGCGTCGCCGGCCAGCATCACCATTTGGTCGGCGAGGCCGAGATCGGCGATACGGTCGGCGAGAGCCCGGCGTGCCGTGTCGTAGCCCATCCAGCTGTCCGCGCCGACCTCGGCGGGACCGATCCACGGCACCGAGGACACGAGCACGACGAACTGGTCGTTGTCGGCCGCCTGCTGCAACTCCTGCGCCACCCAGGTCTCCTGCGCCTTGCCGAGCATGGTCTTGTCCACCGTGTCGGGAACCGTCTTGGGCGATCGCGCCGACCTGGTGTCCAGGACGATCACGCGGGTCCTGCCGACGGTGAAGGCATGGTAGATGGGCTGCTCGCCGGCGCCTGCTGCCAGTGGATAGTGCGGGAACGATTCGCGGTAGACCGTCTGCGCAGCAGGGCGGCTGTTGGAGGTGGAGTCGGCATCGTTGGGGCCGTAGTCGTGGTCGTCCCAGATATAGTCCATGGCCGTGCTGCGCACCAGTGTCGACAGCGCCGGAGTGCTCAACTGCGTGGCATACATGTCCCGAAACGCCTCGCGGTCGTTGTCGGCGATGTCGGTATAGGACAGGTCGCCGGTGAGCAGCACCAGATCCGCCTCGAGTGATCGCATGGTGTCCAATACCGCTGCGTTGGAGCCGATCCGCAGGCACGAGCCGAAGGCGATCGAGAAGCGCTGCTGGCCCTCGGCGAAGGTGGTGAAGCGGCCGGCTCGCTCGGTGGCGGCCGCTCCGTCGACCTCGACCGAGTAGTGGTACGTCGTGGCGGGCCGCAGCTGCGCAGCCTCGAACCGGTACGTGGCAGTGCCGGGCTCGCCCTGGGCGGCGGGTTCCAGCCGCGCGGCATCGGCGAGGCTGGCGTCCTCTCCGATGAGCAGCGCCACCCGCGAGCCATCCTCGTCGATGCGAGCGTTGATGACGGCGCTGTCTGTCGTCACGCCCCCTGACCAGGCCCACAGGACCGGGGACGGTTCGAGGTCCGGCAGATCGCTCTGCTCGGTGAACGGGCCGTAGGCGACCTCGTGGACCCAGAGGGTGGCCCCGGCGACGCCGATGAACACCACGCCGAACAGCACGGCCACGCGCCGGGCACGGGGGCGCGGTCGGTCCCGCTGCCACAGCAGCCAGTAGAGGATCGCCGGGCCGGCGAACAGCGCCAGGACGCCCCAGGAGATGCGCGAATCGGGATCGTTGTAGGAGGCCAGGGTCGCGATCACCGTGCCGCCCACCGTGATCGCGAAGGCGCCCTGGATTTCCCACCGCCAGGTCAGCACGTGCCCGATCGCCATCACGACCACGGCGACCAGCGCCGCGATCGTCTCCCAGTAGGCGAAGGCGCCCACGACCGGCGGGCCGGCGAAGATGGCGTAGGCCAGGATGCCCACGATGACGACCTCCACCCATACCCGCGCCACCCATCGCAGCGTTGTGGCCCGGGCGTCGGAGATCGTGATCGCGGAACGGTTGTCCGTCGCACCCAGGCCCGCCTCGGGATCCGGGTGCGTCGTCGATGCGTCCACTGGAGGCCTCCGCGATCCAGTGCAGCGCAGCGGCCAGCAGGCTCGGAAGGGCCCAAGGTCCCGCCGATGCGGCCGTTCGGGGGAGGCCCGGGACAGTGCCGCGCCAAGGATCCGCTCGCGCGAGGCGGTGCGACCCACCGTCGAGGTTGTGTCTGTGTCAAGATCGGAAGAGGATCGCAGGAGCACCCGGGAGGCGTCATGAGCGAGCCCACACCGAAGAAGGACGGCGCTGCGGCGGCGTCCAGGGGGACGAGCCTGTCGCCGAAGTCGATCATCGCGCTGGTCGTCGGAGCGGCAGCGCTGATCTTCGTCTTCAGCAACACCGCCGAGATCCAGTTGCGATTTCTCTGGATCGAGTTGAGCGCACCGGGCTGGGTACTGCTGCTGACGCTGTTCGCGGGCGGGCTGGCGGTCGGGTTCTTCCTGGGTCGCAACCGGTACAAGCACAAGGACTGACCACGGGACGCCCCTCGGGTCCAGTGGCGGCGTGGGCAGTCCGTACCGTAGGACTGCGCCCGCCCACCGGCCCAGGGCGTCGACGCGAGGAGGTGGCGGTCCGGTGTCGGTGATCCGAGAACCGCGTCTGCAGTCGGTGACGATCCACGGTCACCGGCGTGCCTACGTGATGGCGGGGGAGGGCCCCGCGATCCTCCTGCTGCACGGTGTCGGGATGGACCACTGCTCCTGGCTGCCGGTCATCGAGCGGTTGGCGCCCCACTACACGGTCATCGCGCCGGACCTGCTCGGCCACGGCCGCTCGGACAAGCCTCGTGCGGATTACAGCATCGCCGGCTACGCCAACGCTATGCGCGACCTGCTCGCTGTGCTCGGCGTCGGCAGTGTCACCGCTGTCGGCCACAGCCTCGGCGGCGGTATCGCGATGCAGTTCGCCTACCAGTTCCCCCAGATGACCGAGCGCCTGGTCCTCGTCGCCGCGGGCGGCTTCGGGCGTAGCGTGAACCCGTTGATCCGGTACTTCACGCTCCCTGGATCCGGGGTGGCGCTGCGACTGCTCGGCCTGGACCCGGTGAGACGTCCGCTGGTCGAACTGATCAACGCGGTGGGTTCCACCGGCCTTCCGATGACCCAGGACCTGCACGCCTTGGCCGAGGCGTACGACGACCTGGCCGACCCCGCGGCTCAGAGGGCCTTCCTGCACGTGCTGCGGGCCGCGGTGGACTGGCGCGGGCAGGTCATCACCTCGCTGGACCGCGCCTACCTCGCGGAGCACATGCCCAGCATGGTCGTCTGGGGGGAGCGCGACCTCGTCATCCCGGTGAAGCACGCCCGTGCGGCCCACGCAGTGCTTCCGGGATCTCGGCTGGAGATCTTCCCGGATTCGGGTCACGTGCCGCACGAGGACGACCCGGACCTCTTCGCAGAGGTCCTCGCAGACTTCATCGAGTCGGCGCCGCGGTCTACTCACCACCCGGGCATGTGGCGCCAGGCGCTGCTGCGCGGGCCGCGACCGAGGCAGCAGCGCCGGAGCCTGCGCGTGGTCGGCGGGTCGGAGGCCCCGACCCAGTCCGACACCGGACCTCTCGTCGCGACCTGACCGTCGAGCGCGGGCGCTCCCATCGCGCCAGGGCTGCCGCGATGCTCACGCCCCGGGCGGTAGTTCTTCCTCGCCCCACGCCTCGTCGAGGTGCTCCGCGTGGACCTCGGCCCGCGAATGGGCGACCTCGATCGGAGCCTTGGACACCCAAAGGAAGAAGCCACCGGACAGCGCCAGCATCGCCAGGCCGGTCCACAGGCTGATGTTGATGTCGGCGGCCTGGGCGACCTCGGCGTCGTCGGCGGTCACCCCGGCGAAGGTCACCAGGACACCGAAGATGAGGAAGAGCAGGGCGATCGCGAAGCGCAGATCGAGCAGCCGCGAGGGTTTGTGCTCCTTGGCCTGAGTCATTGCGTCTCCCATCACCAGAACACGAACAGCAGATACATGGACATGGCCAGGAGGATGGCGGCGGCGCCCAGGAAGGAAGGCGACTGGTACCAGGACACTTCCTCCACATCCGAAGCATCCCGTATCTCCAGCCCCTTGACCAGGCCGACGAGTTCGCGATCCGGCCTGGGGGCGGTGTGCCTCGAGACCGCGACCGTGACCCACAAGTCGACGGCGCCGGCGACGATGCCCATCCACATGGCCTGATGGAACGAGCTGCGGAAGAAGTCGTCGTTGAGCGCGCCGAAGACCCACACCGCGCCGGCGCCGGACGTGCCGGCGACCAGGCCCCAGAAGCCGCCCCAGGGGCTCGTCCGGCGCCAGAACATCCCAAGGATGAACGTGACGAACACCGGAGCCTGGAAGAACGAGAAGAGCGTCTGCAGGTACTCGTTGATGTTGTTGAACTGCGCGGCGATGAACGCGGTACCGATTCCTACCAGCACGCCGACCACCGTGATGATGCGGCCGAAGTTCAGGTAGTAGTGGTCCGGCCGGTCCTTGGCGACGTAGCCCTGCCAGATGTCGTAGGTCATGACGGCGTTGAACGACGACACGTTGGCCGCCATACCGGCCATGAACGCCGCGATGAGGCCGGTCACCGCGACCCCGAGCACGCCGGTGGGCAGCAGTTCGCCCATGAGCAACGGGATGGCGTTGGTGTACGTCAGGTTCGGGTTCTCCGCTACCGCCTCGGCCTGCCCGAGCTCGGGGATCAGCAGGGCGGCGATGATGCCCGGAAGGATCACGATGAAGGGGATGAAGATCTTCGGGAAGGCTCCGATGATCGGGGCCCGCCGTGCCGCGTTCAGGTTGCGGGCGCTCATCGCCCGCTGGACCTCGGCGAAGTTGGTCGTCCAATAGCCGAAGGAGAGGATGAACGCCTGGCCCAGGATGATGCCGACCCAGTCGCCGATCGGATTGGGCACGCCGTCTGGCGTCAGACCCGTGCCGGACCAGGGCTCGCGCCAGTAGTCGGGGTAGTCGGACAGCCGGTTCATCACCTCGGCGGGACCCCCCACGGCGGCGATGGCCACGATGGTCAACGGCACCAGCCCGGCGATAATCACGAAGAACTGCATCACCTCGTTGTAGACGGCCCCGGTGAGGCCGCCGACGAGGATGTACATCAGCACGAAGACCGCGGCCACCAGGATCGACTGGAACAGCGACCAGCCCAGCAGGGCCCGCAGCACGATGGCGAGGCTGTAGAGGTTGACGCCGGCGATGAGGATGGCCGACAGCGCGAACGTGCTCGCGTTCAGCACGTGCGTGGGGTTGTTGTACCGGGCCTTCAGGTACTCCGGCACCGACCGCACCTTCGAGCCGTAGTAGAAGGGCATCATCACCACGCCGAGGAACACCATCGCCGGAATCGCGCCGATCCAGTAGTAGTGCACCGACGCCCATCCGTACTGGGCGCCGTTGGCTGCGAAGCCCAGAATCTCGATGGCGCCGAGGTTCGCGGCGACGAAGGCCAGGCCGGCGATCCAGGCGGGCAGCGCGCGACCTGCCTGCAGGAAGTCCGAGGAGGACTTCACCGAGCGGCGCACGGCCGCCCCGATGGCCAGGACGAAGACGAAGTAGGTGATCAGCAGCGCATAGTCCAGGAAGCCCATGTCGAGCAGCACGTCGGACTCGCTGCCCGCCATGGGCAGCCCTGCCAGCGCGTGTACGGGCATGGTGATCCTTCCCTGATCCCGTTGGCGATCATGGCAGCCAAGTTCCGGCATGTCCGGAGAACGAGCCGCGTGCCAACACATATCTGGTATCGCTGCAACCGTTTCGTCCCGAATGCCAAGGAATGCCCCGTTCTGCAGGAGTGCCGCTCGTCGTCCCGGCGCGCCGATCGCCCGCTGCTCGGACCGCGGGGCGCACTGGCTACGGTGTCTGTTGCAGGGGCCGGGACCGCGGTGCCTCTCGAGCGAGCGGAGGCATCGTGGCGTTCCCCATCCTGAGCAGCGCGGTGCTCCAGCACAGCGACGCGTTCCGGGCCAACGCCGATCACAACAACGCTCTCGCCGCGGATCTGCGGTCCCGCATCGACGTCGCGGCGCTGGGCGGCGCGCAGGCCGCCCGGGCCAGGCATGTGGCGCGCGGCAAGCTGCTGCCGCGGGACCGGGTGGACCATCTGCTCGATCCGGGCTCGCCGTTCCTGGAGTTGTCGCCGCTGGCCGCCGAGGGGATGTACGAGGGGGCGGCACCAGCCGCAGGCATCATCACCGGGATCGGCAGGATCAGCGGCCGCGAGTGCGTCGTCATCGCCAACGACGCCACGGTCAAGGGCGGGACCTACTACCCGCTGACGGTGAAGAAGCACCTGCGCGCGCAGGCCGTCGCACTGGAGAACCGGCTGCCGGCGGTGGCGCTGGTCGACTCCGGCGGCGCGTTCCTGCCGATGCAGGACGAGGTCTTCCCCGACCGCGAGCACTTCGGCCGCATCTTCTACAACCAGGCGCAGTTGTCTGCTGCCGGAGTGCCGCAGGTCGCGGCCGTGCTCGGGTCCTGTACCGCTGGCGGCGCCTATGTGCCCGCGATGAGCGACGAGGCCGTCATCGTGCGCAACCAGGGCACGATCTTCCTCGGAGGGCCGCCACTGGTTCGGGCTGCGACCGGCGAGGTGGTGACCGCCGAGGAGCTCGGCGGAGGCGAACTGCACAGCCGGGTCTCCGGCGTCACGGACCATCTGGCCGACAACGACGCCCATGCGCTGCAGATCCTGCGCAACATCGCGGCGACGTTTCCCGAGCCGGGGCCCTTGCCGTGGCCGACGCTGCCGTCGGAGGATCCGGTGCACGATGAGGCCGAGCTGCCCGGCATCATTCCCGCCGACACCCGTACTCCCTACGAGGTGCGCGAGATCATCGCGCGACTGGTCGACGGCAGCCGGTTCGCCGAGTTCAAGGCGGAATACGGCACGACGCTGGTGACCGGCTTCGCGCACATCCACGGCCACCCGGTCGGCATCATCGCCAACAACGGGATCCTCTTCGCGGAGTCGGCGGTGAAGGGTGCGCACTTCATCGAACTGTGCGACCAGCGCGGCATCCCGCTGCTGTTCCTGCAGAACATCTCCGGATTCATGGTCGGCCGCGATTACGAGGCCGGCGGGATCGCCAAGCACGGGGCCAAGATGGTCATGGCCGTGGCGTGCGCCCGCGTCCCGAAGCTCACGGTCGTGATCGGTGGATCCTTCGGCGCGGGCAACTACTCCATGTGCGGGCGCGCCTACTCTCCTCGCTTCCTGTGGATGTGGCCCAACGCCCGCATCTCCGTCATGGGCGGCGAGCAGGCCGCTTCGGTGCTGGCAACCGTCCGCCGTGAGCAGTACGAGACTCGTGGGGAGGACTGGCCCTCTGCCGAGGAGGAGCAGTTCAAGGAGCCGATTCGCGCCGCGTACGAGGAGAAGGGCAACCCCTACTTCGCCACCGCGCGGCTCTGGGACGACGGCATCATCGACCCGTTGCAGACCAGAACCGTGCTGGGTCTGGCGCTGGCCGTGGTGGGCCGCGCCCCGCTGCCCCCGGTGTCCTACGGCGTCTTCCGGATGTGAGGCCGACCATGACCGCTACCGAACCCGCCCGCACCGCCGAGACGGTCGCGCCCGCCGCCCGCCGCCGGGTGGCGACGATGCTCATCGCCAACCGCGGCGAGATCGCCGTCCGGATCGCGGCGACCTGCCGGCGACTGGGGATCCGGTCGGTGGCCGTCTATCCGGAGGCCGACTCGGGAGCCGCCCACGTCGAGGCAGCCGATGCGGCTGTCGCGCTGGGGCCCGACCCGCGCGCCTATCTCGACATCGATGCCATCGTCGCGGCTGCGCAGTCCGTCGGCGCCGACGCCATCCACCCCGGCTACGGCTTCCTGTCGGAGAACCCCGGGTTGCCCCGGGCCTGCGCGGATGCGGGCATGGTCTTCATCGGCCCGGGCGCCGATGTCATCGAAGCGATGGGCAGCAAGATCAGCGCCAAGGCCATTGCCGTGGACGCCGGCGTGCCGGTCGTTCCGGGGCGTTTCGATGCCGGCCTCAGCGATGACGACATCCTCGCCGCCGTCGTGGAGATCGGCGTGCCGGTGCTGCTGAAGGCGTCGGCCGGAGGCGGTGGCAAGGGGATGCGTGTCGTCAGCGATCCCGGCGACACCCGCGAGGCGATCGCCGCCGCCCGGCGCGAATCGGCAGCCGCCTTCGGCGACGACGCGCTCATGGTGGAGCGCTTCGTGGCCGCGCCTCGCCACATCGAGGTGCAGGTCCTCGGCGATCGCTACGGGGACGTGGTCGCCATCGCCGATCGCGAGTGCAGCCTGCAGCGCCGGCATCAGAAGGTCATCGAGGAAGCCCCGGTCACCTCGCTGACGGCGCCGGTGCGCGCTGCCATCGCCGCCGATGCCGTCGCCATCGCCAAGGCCGTCGGGTACGTCGGAGCGGGAACGGTGGAGTTCATCGTAGACGGGACGGACTCCTGCACCTACTACTTCCTGGAGGTCAACACGCGCCTGCAGGTGGAGCATCCGGTGACCGAGCAGATCAGCGGTCTGGACCTTGTCGCGTGGCAGATCGCTGTGGCCGAGGGCGCCTCGGTGGCCGATCTCGACGTCGTGCCGCAGGGGGTCGCGGTCGAGGCACGGATCTACGCTGAGGACCCGGCGAACGACTTTCTGCCCACCGGCGGGCGGCTCGCGGTGTGCGACTTGCCGGAGGACCTGGTGCGCGTGGACAGCGGCATCGCCGCCGGCGGCACGGTGAGCAGCCACTACGACCCGATGCTGGCCAAGATCATCGCCACCGGGCCCGACCGGGCTGCGGCATACCGCAGCTTGGCCGCCGCGCTGCGCCGCTCGACGATCTTCGGCGTCACCACCAACCTGGGCTATCTCACGCGGCTGCTCGCAGACGAACGCGTGCTCGCCAACGAGGTCCACACCCGCTGGATCGATGAGCAGCCCGAGCTGATGCGGGCCGTTCCGCTCCCGCATGTGGGCCTGGCTGCCGCGGCGCTGGACCGCTGGTTGCCGCGCGGCGACCATCCGCGCGATCCGTGGTCGGCACCGTCCGGCTGGCGGCTGGGGGAGCATGCCTGGGCGGGATGGCGCTTCCGCTCGGATTCGGCCACCCATGATGTCCTCCTGCGGGCGGCGCAGCGCGGCGGTGGCGTCGAGGTGCAGGTGCTCGCCGGCGGACGGCTGGCGGCCGAACCGGTGGTCGTCGATGCTCGCCGCGACGGGCGCACGATCGTCATGACGGGGGAGACCGGTGTCGAGCGCGTCGACGTCGCCCACCTCGGCGAGCGCGTCTGGATCGGGATCGAGGGCCAGGCCTGGCAGGTGACCGAGCTGTCGCGCCTGGCCGCCGACCGGTCCGACGAGGCGGCCACCGACCTGGCGCCGGTCCGCTCGCCGATGCCCGGCACCGTCATCGCCGTGAGCGTGGCGCAAGGCCAGCCGGTCAGCGCCGGCGATGCCCTCGTCACGGTGGAGGCGATGAAGATGGAGCACACCCTGCGCGCCACCCGCGCCGGCACCGTCGCTGGTGTCCTGGTCGCCGTCGGCGACCGCGTGCGGTTGGAGCAGGAACTCCTGCACTGGGAGGCCGAGGATGTCTGAGACGCCCATGGTCGTGCCGATGGCAGGGCTGCCGGACCGCGTGACCATCTGGGAGGTGGGCCCGCGCGACGGTCTGCAGAACGAGGCCGGCGTGGTCTCGACCGACGACAAGGTCGCCTTCATCGACGGCTTGGCCGCTGCCGGGTTGTCGGTCGTGGAAGCGACGAGCATGGTCCGACCCGGGTGGGTGCCGCAGCTGGCCGACGCAGAGGAAGTGCTTCGCGGACTCCACCGCGTCCCTTCGGTGCGCTACCCGGTCCTCGTTCCCAATCCCAAGGGGTTGGCCCGGGCGCGGGCCGCGGGGGTCACCGACATCGCTGTGTTCGCCTCGGCTACCGAGGCCTTCGCCGCGAAGAACCTCAACCGCACCCTCGAGACGCAGTGGGACATGTTCGAACCGACCATCGCCGATGCCGTCGCCGGCGGCATGACGGTGCGCGGCTACGTCTCGATGTGCTTCGGCGACCCGTGGGAAGGGTCGGTCGATCCCGGTCAAGTCGTCGACGTGTGCCTGCGGCTGTACCAGTCCGGCTGCGACGAGGTCTCGCTCGGCGACACGATCGGCGTGGCAACACCCGGCCAGGTGCGCGATCTCATCCGCCGGCTCGGTGCAGCCGGGCTGCCCCTGTCGGCGACCGCCGTGCACTTCCACGACACCTACGGCCAGGCGCTGGCGAATACGCTGGCGGCGCTGCAGTCGGGCGTCGCCACCGTGGATGCCAGCGCCGGTGGGCTGGGCGGCTGCCCGTACGCGAAATCGGCCACCGGCAACCTCGCCACCGAGGACCTCGTCTGGATGCTCGAAGGCCTCGGGGTGAGCACCGGCGTCGACCTGGAAGCACTCGTCTCGGTGTCGGCACGCATGGCCGCGGTGCTCGGCCGCCCCAGTGCATCGCGGGTCGTCCGGGCCTTGACAAGGCACTAGCAGCGCACTCGCTCGGCTTCGTCGCCTTGGACGACGGGTGCCCGCTGCAGCCTGCGGGTCGCCGGTCGCGGCACCGGGTTGCGCGACAATGGCACCGTGGCCACTGCAAGCGTTGCCCTGCTGCTGGCACTTGGCGCTGCGGCCATGACGCTGGTGGGCTGGGCGATCGCCGTTGCCCGGCCCTTCTGGCGTCCGCGCACGGCTGGGATCATGCTGCTGCTCGCAGCAGCTGCCATGGTCCTGGTGAGCCTGGTCGAACTCGTGCCCGCGGCCGTGTCGGCCGGGCTTCCCGCTTCGGCGATCCTGCTGTGGGCGGTCATCGGGGTCTCCCTGGTGCTCCTGCTGCGCCGCGCCAGCGGGTTGCTCCTGCCCTCGGCCACCACGCTGGAACGCAGCGCCCTTGTCATCGCCGTGGCATTGGCGGTGCACAACGTGCCGGAGGGCGCAGCACCCTATGCCGCAGCCCTGATCTCGCTGCAGGGCGGCATCGTTACCGCCCTCGCCCTGGGTCTGCACAACATCGCCGAGGGTCTGGCCATCGCCACTCCTGTCGTCGCCGGCGGCGGCACCCGGCGCCGCGCCTTCTGGTTGACCGCGATGGCGACCGTTGGTGAGGCCGGGGGAGCACTGCTCGCCTACACCTTCACCGCAGGGATCGACGAAGCGGTGGCTGGCGCCGTGGTTGCGCTGGTGGCGGGAGTGATGATCGCCGTCAGCGTGCTGGAGCTGCTGCCTGCGGGTCTGCAGCTGGTCCGCACCGTGGGCCGGGTCGGCGCGGGGTCCGCGGTGCACTCGGTGCCGTCCAGCCGCTGAGTCGGGGTCGGCCTCCGGGCCGTCAGGACGTGCGCGGGCAGTCGCCATTCGGCGAGCGCGTAGGGCGGGCACCTCCCACAATGGCGGGCGTGCGCCGCCAACCGCGTTCTCGGCGTGTCCCGGCCGTTGAGGTCCCGGCCCGTCATGGCAGCCTGTGCCTATGCCTGATTTCGCGCTGTCATCGGAGTACGAAGACCTTCGCAAGACCGTCGAGCAGTTCGCCCACGACGTCGTCGCCCCGGTGATCGGCGACTACTACGAGCGCGAGGAGTTCCCCTACCCGATCGTGGCCCAGATGGGCGAGTTGGGGCTGTTCGGCCTGCCGTTTCCCGAGGAGTACGGCGGCATGGGCGGGGACTACTTCGCTCTCTGCATCGCGATCGAGGAACTCGCTCGCGTGGACTCCTCCGTCGCGATCACGCTGGAAGCCGGAGTCTCCCTCGGTGCGATGCCGATCTACCGGTTCGGTACCGAGGAGCAGAAGCGCAACTACCTGCCCGACCTCACTGCCGGACGTGCGCTGGCGGCCTTCGGGCTGACGGAGTCATCCTCCGGTTCCGACGCCGGTTCCATCGCGACCACGGCGCGGCGCGAAGGCCAGGAGTGGGTGATCAACGGGTCGAAGGTCTTCATCACGAACTCCGGCACCGATATCACCCGGTTCGTCACCGTGACCGCGCGGACCGACGACGGCGGGATCAACGCCATCATCGTCCCCAACGGCACGGTCGGCTTCACCGTGGCGCCCAAGTACTCGAAGGTCGGCTGGAACGCCTCCGACACGCATGAGCTGTTCTTCGACGACGTGCGGGTGCCGGTCGAGAACCTCGTCGGCGACCCCGGACGCGGATACGCCCAATTCCTGCGCATCCTCGACGAGGGCCGCATCGCGATCTCGGCGTTGGCGGTGGGGCTGTCCCAGGGGTGCGTCGACGAGAGCATCCGGTACAGCAATGACCGCGAGGCCTTCGGCCGGCCGATCGGCGCCAACCAGTCCATCGCCTTCAAGATCGCCGACATGGAGACGCGCACCTACCTCTCGCGACTGGCCTACTACGACGCCGGGTCGCGCATGCTGGCTGGTCAGCCCTTCAAGCACCAGGCCGCGATGGCCAAACTGTTCAGCACCGAGGCCGCCGTCACGAACGCCCGCGAGGCGACCCAGATCTACGGCGGGTACGGCTTCATGAACGAGTACCCGGTGGCGCGCATGTGGCGCGACAGCAAGGTGCTCGAGGTCGGTGAGGGCACCTCCGAGGTGCAAAGGATGCTGATCGCCCGACAACTCGGTGTCGGGCGCTAGGCCTGGGGGCGGTGCAGCGTCGGCGTGGCGGACTGCGAGTGCAGGCGCAGGCGGGCGTTGAAGGCACGTCCCGCAGTCCGAGGACGACCGAGTGCAGCGCCGGGGGCCGGAATTCGTGAGCCCGACAGGCGGTTGGTCCGCTCCGGGTGCGACCAGAGGATCGCGGCGCTCCGGTCGCCCCTACCCGACGCGGTGGAGGTACCGCACCGATGCGCCCTCGCCGGCGTACCGGAATGGCTCGAGTTCGGCGTCCCAGCTCGTCCCCATGAGTGCGTCCAGGGCGTCGCGCAGCGACGTGCCGGTCCGGGATGACTGGATCATCGCGCTGCGGATGCGGTCCTCGCTGATCTGGATGTCACCGTGGACGCCGATCGTGGCGCGGAAGACGCCCAATCCTGGCGTGATGCTGTAGCGCTCGCCCTCGTGGCCTGCGGCAGGCTCCTGCGTCACCTCGTAGCGCACGCCGTTGAACGTGCGCAGCGCGGTGACGATCCGAGCCGCCGTACCGATGTCGCCCTGCCACGCGTACTCCGCGCGCACCGAACCCGGCAGCACCGGCTGGGCGCCCCACTGCATGGACACCTCGTGCTGGAGGACCTGCGCGAGGGCCCATTCGACGTGCGGACTGAGCGCTCGGGAGCAGGCGTGCACGAACACGACGCCACGCGTTCGAGCGGCGCCGCTTCCCGCCCCGGGTACCGGGGCGATCAATGTCGACATGTCGGCCTCCTTGCGTCAGGTTCGCCTTCCCCAGCGTCCTGGCGCCGTCATGGCACGACGGTCGAGCCTCTTCGGTTGTCGGGATCCGGCAGCCGCCTTCCCTGCGGCCGGTGCGGACTCCGTTGAGGTGACTATAGCCACGTCGCCTCGCCATGGGAAGATCAGTCGCCGCACGATCTGGCAGAACCTCACCGTGCGATCGCGTGGCGCCCCGTTCGGCCTCAACGTGACGTGCGACACACTCGGGCTCGGACCCTCTGTGCACGAGCTCGGCATGCGGGCGCCACAATGGAATCGTTACGTCTGCTGTCCGTCGCCCTCGGCGGACCACTTCGGGAGGACATCCATGGCTCTCGCCACGCCCGCTCCGCGGGTACTCGCCGATGCACTGCCGGGCTCCGTCGTCCGCGACGTGGTCCTGGTCATGGGAGGGGCCGCCTTCGTCGGCCTCGCTGCCCAGGTCGCGGTGCCGTTGCCGTTCACGCCGGTGCCGGTGACCGGCCAGACCTTCGCTGTCCTCTTGGTCGGCGCGGCGCTGGGCACGGTCCGGGGGCTGATCGCGATGGCGATCTACCTGACCGCGGGGCTGATCGGCGTGCCCTGGTTCGCCGGCGGCAGCGCGGCGCACTCCGAAGGCGTCCTGGTGCCGTCGTTCGGCTACGTCGTGGGCTTCGTCCTGGCCGGCGCGCTCGTCGGTTTCCTCGCCGAGCGTGGCTGGACCCGGACTCCCTGGCGCACGGCCGGCGCGATGATCCTGGGCAGCGTCGTGATCTACGCAATCGGCGTGACCTGGTTGAAGGTCGCGCTGGCAGCCAGTTGGGCCGATGCGGCCGCCTGGGGCCTGACGCCCTTCCTCGTCGGCGACGCGATCAAGGTCGCCCTGGCTGCCGGGCTGTTCCCAGCAGCGTGGCTCGGGATGCAGAAGGCAGGACTGGCTCCACGCTCGGGTGACTCCAGCGTCGAGCCCGCGCGCCGCTCGCCCCAGGCCTAGATACACCCTGGCTTCGGCATCGAGCAGGGCCGCGGCTAGCCGAGCAGAGACCGCCACGCGCAGTCACGTCGGGTATGTGGTTGCGGCGACCAGGGGGTCCCCATGCCCACGGTGCGGCCGACCGATCCAGTGTGCCGCTGCCGGGTCCCGGTCGCGCGGGAGGCCATGCGGCCCGGCGAGTGGTGCACGCGGCCAAGGAGCCGGGCAGCTCCCTGCGGCCCGCGCCGTTGGTCGGGCCGGTACGGCACGTGCCGTACCGGCGGGAACTGCGCGGAGAGCAGGACGGAGTCGTCGCCGAGTCGGGTGGCGCCCGCGTTGCGGTCCGCACTGATCCTGCGCAGGAACGGCTGCGCGAGTACGCCCAGCTGCCCGGACGGCTCCCGCGGTGCATTCGAGGCGCGAATCCCGCGTGGTCCGGGCGCACCGATGCGGTGCTCGGCGAGCAGGACGCGAGCCGGGAGCCCTATCTCACGGCGGTGACGTCCGGCGACGCGGCTCCGGGATCGCCTGCGAAGCGCTGTTCGCACCGCTCATGGTGCCGCCACGCCCGCGGTCCTGCCGAAGGATCCGCAGACCGGCGCGGAGAGGGGCACCATCGCGCGGCGGAGCCACCGGCGATCGAGCGGGGCGCGGGCGTCGCCGAACCTGGGTGGGACGCGATCGTGGCAGGAGCCGGCGTTCGCCCGCACGCGTGCTGGGTTGCAGTGCGCGCTGCCTAGCCGTGCTCTGACGGGCGGGCGGCAGGCGAACAGTCCCGACCACTCCGATCCACCTCTCCATCGTGGCGATGGATCGACCGGATGGGTCACGGCGTTGCCGCCGCAGATCTCGGAATTCTCTCAGCGATGGGAGGATCGTCTCCCCTAGGCTGATCGGGATCCATCGGGAAGGGGTCCCCTGGCCATGCTGCATGCGCATCGACGTGGGATCGCCGCCTTCACCGTCTGGGCCCTGCTGGTCCAGACGTTGGCCCTGGTGTTCACGGTCCTGCCCCCGGTTCTGACGCCGGCGAACGCTGCCGGTCCGGAGATCACGGTGACGAAGGATTCCCCAGTCCAGATCCTGGCGGGGGAGAACGTCCGGTACAGCATCACGGTCACGAACTCGGGCGACATGGTGGAGTACAACGCCTCGATCTCCGACGTCCTCCCGTTCGGCGCGACCTACGCGGGGAACCCGTCCCCTGCCTCTGCCGGCCCTCCCCGGCAATCGGTGGACGCCGTCTCCGGACGGGCAATCCTGATTTGGGAGAACCTCGCCGACCTCGGCCCGGGCAACACCTACACCCTGGAGTTCGACGTTGATCCCGGGGTCGAGGGTGACACCGTTGGCAACAGCTTCGAGAACAACGCCTATGCGGCGGCCAGCACTCAGCAGCGCGACGTCCCGGATTTCGACGAGTCCGGGGTCCCGATCCCAGCCGCCGAAGTCCAGATCGATGACACGAGCCTGGTCACCGAGGTGACGGCGCTTGAGGTTCGCAAGACCAACGACAACAGTCCCGAGGGCGAGTTGCTCCGCGGCGTTCACGACAACCGGTCCACCTACACACTGGAAGTCGAGGCCAACAAGGTCGCAGCGACCGACGACGTCATCCTTGTCGACTTCCTCCCGGCGAGCCTGGAGTTCCTTGGCCTGCGGAGACGGCGACAACACCACCGGTGGCGCCGAAGAGTACCCGGGCTCAGGTCCACTCGGCTCGCCCGCGCTGGTTCCCAGCCCCTGCCCGACGCCGGCCAGCGTCTCGACCATCGCCGTGCCGCCGGCATTCCCCGGCCTGGACCTCCCCGCCGGCACCTACACCCGGGTGGAGTGGAACCTCGGCACGCTTGCCCCGGGCAGCATCACGCAGGTCAAGTTCGTCGCAGGGATCCCGGTGCAACGCAACACCACGGCCTGGCCCAACGGCGAACCGGATCCCGCATCCCTGGCGCAGGGATCCAACCTGGACAACAACACCGGCCCATCGACCCGTGAACTCAGCGGCGAATCTTCGGTGATCAACGTTTCGACAGCCTCCGGGATCTACCAGGGCCCTACCATCGACGGTGATCCCGCAGTCCGCGCGAACGGCTCCAACCGGGTGACAGTGGAAGACCTCCGGATGCGGAAGTCTGCCTCGCCCGACAATGCGGTGATCGGCGAGATCGTCACGTTCTCGATCACCGTGGACACCTCGGAGTATGTCTCCGGCCAGGACATCGTCATCACCGACACCCTTCCCGACGGGCTCTGCCCCCTGGCCCCGGGCCAGAACTTCGACCCCGGCCAGGCGCCCGAATGTGTCGGAAGGGTGCCCCCGACGGTCCCGTATGACACGGTCACCTACGACCCCGGCACGGGTGGATACGACATCGTGTTCGAGCCGGTCGCCATTGCTCCCCAGGGCACCCTGACCGTGGAGTTCCAGGCCCTCCTGCGATTCAACTACAACTCGCCCGGCCCTCGCGGCGGACTGGCCACGGTGGCCGGGGACTCGTTCACGAACACCGTGGCGCTCACCGGCACCACGGTGCCCATCGACGGGATCGTGGACACCGGCGAGGTGACCGTCGGGGACGAGTCCTCGGTGACCATCGGCAGCGACACGCCAAGCATCAGCAAGCAGATGAAGCCGCGCGTCGTCCCGATGGACTGCAGTGAGAACGTGCCGCCGGGATACGACGACCCCGAGAACCTCGACCGACTCCAGAAGGCGTTCCGACAGGGCGACCTCATCTGCTTCAAACTGCGGGTCGACTTCCCGGCCACGATCGCGACCGAGGACTACGTGGTCAGCGACTTCCTCCCCGTCGGGACGGAGTTCCTGCCCGGGTCGTTCCAGCCGACGGCCAACAACACCGCGGCAATCAACGCGATCGTGACGGAGCCGCGCTACGCGGAGGCGGTCCTGGGCACCGAAGTCCCCGGCAGCGGCCGCTTCGTGGTGCCGGCAGGCGCCGTGTTCGAGGCCGTCTTCGGCGTCATCGTGCTCGCCCCCGCCCCCGGCCCACAGCCCGACCTCGTCGGGAACCTGCTGAAGACGGTCCACCAGAACACCGATGGCAGTGTGTTGGTGGACCGCGACAGCGTCGACTTCGAGATCCTTCCCTCGGCGAACGTCTCCCTGCAGAAGGGCGTCTACGCCGTCGATGCGCCGCCGGCCGGGCCCAACGGGCCGGACACCGACGGCAGCCTCGTGCAGGAGCAGTCGCAAGTCACCTACCGACTCGACATCAGCAACGCCGGCCTGCCGGAGTTCCCGGACGGCGACTTCGGGGTGCTCGGTGTGCAGGCATGGGACGTCCTGCCACTGGGCTTGGCCTGCGACAGCATCAGCAACTACCAGTTCGACGCCAAGGCACCGACCCCGAACACCTCCCCGGTGCTGGCCCCGCTGCCAACCGACCTGGTGACCTGCACCGATCCCGGGGACGCGAATCACCCCACTGTGGATCCTGCCTACGGCGACTCCGCCACCCAGTCCATCATCGTGTGGCAGATGCCCACGCCGGACCTTGCGGACACCTACCGCGTCGACGTGGGCGAGACCCTCACGTTGACCTACGACCTGCGGATGCCCGACGAGGTCAGCGTCTCCAGCCGCTTCGACAACACCGCCGGCGTGGCGGAGTTCCGAGCGTCGACCAACCGGTCGGACGACACCGCGCCCTACTACCCGGCCAACAACATCGACGGCGACATCACACCGGAGCAGGAGAACGCACCGGCCGCGAACGACCCGTCCTACGTGATCACCAACGATGCCGGGATCACCAAGACCCAGACCACGTCCATTACTGAGACGAACAACAACACCGCCACCCAAGCCACTATCGGGGAAGAGGTCGACTACACCGTCGAGGTGACCATCCCGGCTAGGACCGCGGTGTACGACGCGGTGCTGAGCGACCCGCTGCCCCGGGATGGGTCGGACCAGGCGCTCACCCTGGTGTCGGCCACGGCAACCGGTCCGGCCGGGCCGGTGCTGTCCACCACGACCAATCCCGACGTCGTGACGTTGACGTTCCCGCCGGTGTACCAGAACGACACCGACCAGCCGCAGGTCTTCGGATTCCAGGTCACCGCGCGGGTGGCCGACATCAGCCGGAACACCCACAACCGGACCCGGACCAACACCGCCACGTTCACCAGCAACCTCGCCCCCGGCGGCGCGGCAGTCACGCCCAGGACCGCCGCCAGCACGATGACGGTCGTGGAGCCCAGCCCCAGCATCGTCAAGAGCGTCTTCCCCACGTCGGGGTTCGGCGGCCAGGAGGTCGTCTACACCATCGAGTCCAGCAACGCCAACGGCCGACCGCCGGCGCACGACACCGTGGTGACCGACTGCCTGCCGCCGCAGCTGAATTGGGGCCGGGTGCTGTCCAACACTGCCGGCCCCGTCACCGTCGACAACGGCGATGGCACAAACGGCTGCCCGCCCGGCGTGAACAACCGCGCGCAGTGGCAGGTGGGCACAGTCCTGCCGGGCACCGCCAACATCGAGCGACTGACCTTCACCGGCCAGATCATCCCCACCGCCATCGGTGGCACCGTGTTGACGAACACCGTTGACCAGACGAGTTCCACGTTGGCGGACGGCACTTCGACCCCCGGCAACACCGAACGCGTCTACGACCGGAACACCTCGGCCGACGTCACGGTCGTCGGGACCATCAACTCCAAGGGCGTCACCCCCGAGCAGGCGACCATCGGTGAGACCGTCACCTACACCGTGAGCCAACGGGTTCCGGAGCTGACCGTCTTCTTCCAGTTCTCCCTCATCGACCAGCTGCCCGCCGGGCTCGATCCGGCCGTCAAGACCCTGGATGTCTCCTGCACCCCGGTCGGACCGGGCTGCGATCAGATCGAGGGCAATGCCGGGTACGGCACCCCGCTGACCTCCTCCGGGCAGACGATCGGCTGGTACTTCGGCGACGTGGCGGCTGTCCCAGGTGAGCGGATCGTGAGCGTCACGTACAGCACCACCGTGCAGAACCTGCCGGTCGATGTGGTTGGACCGCCGAACCAGGCCGGGGCCACCCCGACGAACTCGGCCCGACCGTGGTGGACGGTCGACCCGCGGGTGAGTCCTCCGACCAGCGTGCTCGACCCGCCCGCAGCCCCGGGCGCGCGAGCCGGCACGCCGGTCAGCGCGGTCCTGAACCTGCGGGAACCGAAGCTGGCCATCGAGAAGCAGGTCAGCAACACCACCCCCCAACCGGGTGACCCGCTCGACTTCACCGTCGAGGTCAGCAACCCCGCCGGGACCACGATCAGCGAGGCCTTCGACATCTCGTTGTCCGACGACGTGCCCGCCGGCATCGTCGTGGACCCGACGTCGATCAGCGACAACGGCGTGCTGACCGGGGCCGACCCGGTCACCGGTGGCGGCACGATCACCTGGGCCGCCCCGAACATGCTCGGTCCGCTGGCACCCGGCGAGTCCGTCACCCTGACCTACAGCGCCGCCCTGGCGCCGTCGGAGAACCTGACCGGCGCACCCCTGCAGAACACCGCCACCATCGACAGCTACTCCTCGCTGCCCGATGGGTTCCCGGAGCGCCGGCAGTACAGCGGACCGTCCAGCAGCGCCGAGGTGACCCCCCGTTTCCCCGAGGTCACGACGGTGAAGACCGCGACGAACGGTGAGGAAGCCTTCATCGACAAGCCGTTCAGTTGGACTCTGGCGGTCACGAACACCGGTACCGGTGATGCGCTCGCGGTGGACGCCACCGACACGCTGCCGACGAACTTCTGCTACCTGGCCGGCAGCGCAACCATCGCCCTGCCTGGGGCGCCGACGGTGCCGGTGGAACCGGACGCCATACCTTCCGACTGCACGAGCACACCGTTCCAGCAGGCCTTGACCTGGACCGACTTCGGTGACCTTGCACCGGGCGAGACGGCGAGGATCACCTTGCAGTCCGTGCCTACCCAGGCGGTGGTGAACACCCCCGGGGTGGGTCTGTCAATCCCGCACACCAACTCGGCTGTCGCCACCGGGCAGGACCCGACCGGCGCTACCGGCAATGCCGATGGCAGCTACTCCGGTGGGCCGGGTCTCGCCATCGCGCGGATCGCCGCAGCGGACCTGCAGTTGGTCAAGTCCGCCGTGACCCCGCTCGTCGCTGCGGGTCAGACCGCAACCTTCACGATGGACGTGGTGAACCAGGGCCCCGACCCGTCGCTGGCGCCGTTCGTGCTGGCCGACCGGATCCCGTTGGGAACGACCGTCGTGACCGCGACCGGGCCTGGTTGGGTCTGTATCAACGCTGAGCAGCTGGTGAACTGCGTCGCTGATGCCCCGACGTCATTGGCTCCAGGGGCAAGCCTGCCGACGCTGACCCTCGTCATCACGATTCCCAAGGACGCCCCCGACGGCGAGGTGTACGAGAACTCCGCGACTGTCCGCGGTCCCAGCTTGGACACCAACCTGGTGAACAACACCGACACCGCGTTGGTGACGGCAATCAGGGTGGCCGATCTGCAGATCACGAAGGCCACCGCGTCCCAGCCGATCGTGCCCGGCGAGCAGGTGACCTACGACCTGGTCGTTGCCAACAACGGTCCCTCTGATGCCCAGCAGCCGATCACCGTGACCGACACGCTGCCCGTCGGATTGAGCTACGTCTCAGCAGTGGGGACGGGGTGGAACTGCTCCGCCGCTGGCCAGGACATCACCTGTGTCCGAGGCCAGGAACTCACCGCCAGCGCGCCCGACAATGTCGCGCCCACCATCGCAGTGACGGCCGACCTGGATCCCGCATTCACCGGCGACCTGACCAATACCGCGGTCGTGACCGGGGTCTCCCAGGACCCGGTCCCGGAGAACAACACCTCCACCGTCGTGGATCCGGCGGCGCCGCAGGCGGACCTGTTCGTGGAGAAGTCGACGGTGAGCGATCCGCTCGTGGCCGGGGCAGAGGCCACCTACACCCTGGGGGTGGGCAACCTCGGCCCGTCGGTGTCGGTCGCCCCGATCACCGTGACCGACGCCCTGCCCGCGGGGCTGACCTACGTCTCCGCCACCGGGTCCGGCTGGACCTGCAGCAACGCCGGGCAGGACGTCACCTGCGTCTACGCCACCGACCTTCCGGTCAACGTCAACACGCCCGACATCACCGTCACGGCAACCGTGGCCCCCGACTTCGTCGGCGACCTCACCAACCCGGCCGAGGTCACGGGCACCACCCCCGACCCGGTCACCGAGAACAACGCCACCTCGGTCACCGACCCGGTCACCGCGCAGGCGGACCTCGCCATCGTCAAGACCACCGTGACGGACCCCGTGGTCCCCGGCGAGGAGGTCGCCTACGACCTCGCCGTGACCAACAACGGGCCCTCGGTCTCCCGAAACCCGATCACCGTCACCGATAGCCTCGACCCGGCGCTCACGTACTCCTCCGCGACCGGGTCCGGCTGGACCTGCACCGATGCCGGGCAGGACGTGACCTGCGTCTACGGGGCCGACCTGGCCGTCGGGGAGACCGCGCCGCCGATTACCCTCGTCGCCGACCTGGACCCAGCGTTCACCGGCGATCTGGCCAACACCGCCGGGGTCAGCGGCACCACCCCCGACCCCATCACGGAGAACAACACCTCCACCGTCGTCGACCCGACCACGCCGGAGGCCGACCTCGCCATCGTCAAGACCACCGTGACGGACCCCGTGGTCCCCGGCGAGGAGGTCGCCTACGACCTCGCCGTCACCAATAGCGGGCCGTCGGTGTCCGTCGCACCGATCACCGTGACCGACACGCTCGACCCTGCGCTGACGTACACCTCCGCCACTGGCACCGGGTGGACCTGCACCGACGCCGGGCAGGACGTCACCTGCGTCTACGGGGCCGACCTCGCCGTCGGCGAGACCGCTCCGCCGATCACCCTGACCGCCGATCTGGACTCCGCGGTCACCGGCGACCTGGCCAATACCGCCGGGGTCAGCGGCACCACCCCCGATCCCGTGACGGAGAACAACACCTCCACCGTCGTCGACCCGACCACGCCGGAGGCCGACCTCGCCATCGTCAAGACCACCGTGACGGACCCCGTGGTCCCCGGCGAGGAGGTCGCCTACGACCTCGCCGTCACCAACAACGGGCCATCGGTGTCCCTCGCCCCCATCACGGTGACCGACACCCTGCCCGCGGGGCTGACCTACGTCTCAGCCGCCGGGTCCGGCTGGACCTGCACCGATGCCGGGCAGGACGTCACCTGCGGGTACGACACCGACCTGCCGCCCAGCGTCTCGGCACCCACGATCACGATCGTGGCCGATGTCGATGCGGCGCTGACCGGTGAGCTGGCGAACACCGCAGCAGTCACCGGCACCACGCCGGACCCGATCACGGAGAACAACACCTCCACGGTGGTCGATCCGCTGCAACCGTTGACCGACCTGGCCATCGTCAAGACCACCGTCACCGCGGAACTCGGCCCGGGCGAAGAGGTGGCGTACGAGTTGGTCGTCACCAACACCGGGCCCTCCGATGCGGCCGGCCCGATCGAGGTCACCGACACGCTGCCCGACACGTTGACCTTCGTCTCCGCTGACGGCGACGGCTGGCTGTGCGACGCGGTCGGGCAGGAGGTGACCTGCACCCGGGGCACCGTCCTGCCGGCTCTCGACCCGGACAACGTGGCTCCCGCCATCACGGTCGTTGCCACCGTCGACGGCGCCTTCACCGGCGACGTGGACAACACCGCCACCGTGACCGGACCCGACCCCGACCCGGACCCTGAGAACAACACCAGCACCGTGGTGGACCCGGTGCCCGCCCTGGTCGACATGGACATCGACAAGACCGCCGTCGGCGAGTTCGTTGTCGGGTCGCCGGGCACGTTCGTGGTCACCGTGGGCAACAACGGCCCGACGCTCGCACCAGGTCCGGTGACCGTCGTGGACACGCTGCCAACCGGGCTGCAGTATGTCTCGGCAACCGGTGACGGTTGGGACTGCGCTGCAGCCGGCCAGGTCGTCACCTGCCTGTGGGCTGAGGAGTTCGGGGTCGGCCAGACGTCGCAGATCACCGTCACCGTGGAGGTGCTGCCGGCCGCGGTGCCCGAGGTCACGAACCCGGCGGACGTCACAACCGACACCACCGAGACGACGCTGGAGAACAACTCGGCACAAGCCACGGTTTCGGTCAGGGTCCCCCCAACCACCACGCCATCGACCGGCGCCGGCATCTACCAGGCGCTGCTCGCGGCGCTCTTGGCCGTGGCGCTCGGTGTACTGGCCGTGGCCGCGGCCGACCGGCGGCGACGGTTGCGATAGGCCGGGGTGGGCGCCGGGCTTCAGCCAGGCCTGTCCGGCGGCACCGACCGCTCGCC
>CAVXYG010000021.1:0-78929 GCA_963766005.1 uncultured Actinomycetota bacterium
CACAGCACGAAGTAGCTCTCGCGCCGCCATGTCCAGGGAGGCCTCGGTCATCTCCGGGGCGACGCCGGAGTACTTGGCCTCGTTGACCACCTGGCGCATCAGGTCGCGCGGGTGGCAGAAGCGCATCGGGCGGCCCTTCGCGCGATAGTGCCGCGACATCAGGCTGGCCACCGCCTCGGGGTCGTACGCCACTCCGAGCTCGGCGCCAACCATCCTGAACAGCTCGTTGAACTCCTCCTCGGTGGGGTCGCCCACCTGGATCTTGTACGGGATCCGGCGCAGGAACGCCTCGTCCACCAGAGCGCGGGGCTCGAGGTTGGTGGAGAACACGACGAACTGCTCGAACGGGATCTCCACGACCTTGCCGTCGGGAAAGTGCAGGTAGTCGTGGTGCTGCTCCAGCGGCACCATCCAGCGGTTGAGCAGTTCGTGGGCTTCGACCAGCTGTCGGCCGAAGTCGTCGATCACGAGGGTGCCGCAGTTGCTCTTCAGCTGCAGCGGCGCTTCGCCCACGCGGCTGGCCGGGTCCACGGAGACGGACAATTGGTCCAGCGTCAGCTCCCCGCCGGCCACGATCGTGGGGCGCCGGATCCGCACCCACCGCGCGTCGGCGCTGGCACCCGGCGGTTCCGCGAGCTCGGCGGCGCCCGAGGTGACCCCGTCGGCCTCGGGAGCCCGAAGTTCGACGTGCCGGGTCGGGTCGAACAGCCGCAGCACAGTGGTCCCGACCAGGATCGCCCGCGGGATCCACAGTTCCTCGTGGTAGGCCGCCGCCAGCCGCGCGGCGATGCTGGACTTGCCGTTGCCGGGTGAGCCGTACAGGAACATGGCACGCCCGGCGTTGACCGCCGGACCGAGTCGGGCCATCAACCGCTCGTTGACCAGCAGGCCGTCGAGGGCCTGGCGCATTTCGTCGCTCGTGGGATTCTGCAGGCGCGGGGCCTGGGTCCGGACACTGACCACGTAGTCGGCGAGTGGTACCGGCGCCGCCCCGATGTAGGAAGACGCCGCCTCCTCGTGCCTGGCCAGCTCCCGGCCCCGGTCGGTGATCCGGTAGACGAAGTCGTTCATCTGCGCCGCGCCGGCGTACCCGACCAGTTGCGTGTCCTTCAGCCGCCGCAGCAGGTCGGCGATCAGCGGCAGCGGCAGCCTCAGTTGCGCGGCGATCTGCCAGCCGGATGCATCCCCCCGATTCGTCAGCAGCTTGATGACCAGGCCTTCGATGTGCGCCTCGGACAGGCCGGTGTCCTCGATGGTCGTGGGAGGGTGGGGAAAGAACCTGGCCGCGGTGGTCGCTTCCGTCATAGTCACAGTGTCGCCCAAGACTGCTCCGGAGTGCGAGAGGCCACTCGGCCGCACGTGAGGCGTCCGCCTCCATCAAGGAGATGAAGCTGCGGCCCAAGATCGACCCCCACAACGACAAGACGAAGAAGGGCCATGTGGCCCGCTTCCTCAAGGCGGGAGGGCCGCAGCAGTCCCGGCCGGAACTGGTCTGCCGGCTGTTGCAGCGGCTGGCCGAGGACGTCTCCGACTGGGGTATGCGGACTTCGCCCCCAAGCAGGACGGCCAGCGCCACCGCGTTCGGCGAGTTGCTCGGTTCTCGCCGCCGACGGCGGGGATCGGCCCAGCTCTACGACCTGCTGCCGGGCCCCTCCGGGCGCGATCGCTTGCGCGCCGGTCCAGCCGCCTGGGTGTTCGGCAACGAGGCGCGCGGCCTCGATCCCGTCCTCGCCGCGGCAGCCGACCGCACCAGGGTCGTGCGGAGAGCCTCAACCTCGCCGCCGCGGCATCGGTGTGCCTGATGACGACGGCCGCCGCCCAGGCAGGGCGCCTGCTGCGTCCCTGAGGCTCGCACTTGATGTGGTCGTTCCCGCCGTCGGCGACGGCACGATCCCGCATCCTCGCACTTGATGTGGTCGTTCCCCGCGGCTCTTGAGGGAGACAGAACGACCACATCGAGCGCGAGGTTGCCCGGGGGTGATCCGGACCTACTGCCGAGTGACCACTGCGAGCGCGAGGTTCCCGAGGCCGGGGGTGCCGGAACGGGAACGGGCAGGGTCGGCTTCCGTACACTGTGACTCGGCCGGTCCGTCGATGAATCGCAGGAGACGATGTCTGCACCGAACAAGGGGTATGACCCCGTCGAAGTCGCGGCACTGGCCCCGGAGGCCGTTTCGGCCGCGGTGGACGAAGCCCTGGCCGCCGTCGCGGCCGCGGAGGACCTGGATGCGCTGAAGGCCGTCCGGATCGCCCACGCCGGCGATCGCTCACCGCTCGCCCTCGCCAACCGCGAGATCGGCTCGCTGCCACCCGCCGCCAAGGCCGACGCCGGCAAGCGCATCGGCCAGGCACGGGGCCGGGTCCGCAAGGCTATCGAGACCCGCCAGGTGGAACTCGAGGCCGAGCGCGACGCCCGGGTGCTGGTGGAAGAAGCCGTCGACGTCACGCTGCCCTACGACCGCGACCGTGTCGGAGCGCGGCACCCGTTGACGACCATCCAGGAGCGGATGAGCGACATCTTCGTGGCGATGGGCTATGAGGTCGCCGACGGACCCGAGGTCGAGACCGAGTGGCACAACTTCGACGCCCTCAACCTCGGCCCCGACCACCCCGCCAGGTCGATGCAGGACACGTTCTTCGTCGAGTCGCCCGATTCCGGGGTCGTGCTGCGCACCCACACCTCGCCGGTGCAGATCCGCAGCCTGCTGACACGGGAGCTGCCGGTCTACGTCGTCTGTCCGGGCCGCGTGTTCCGCACCGATGAGCTCGACGCGACCCACACCCCGGTGTTCAGCCAGATCGAGGGTCTCGCCGTGGACCGCGGGATCACGATGGCGCACCTGAAGGGCACGCTGGACCACCTGGCCTCCTCGCTGTTCGGCGAGGGATTGCGCACGCGGCTTCGCCCCAGCTACTTCCCGTTCACCGAGCCCAGCGCCGAGCTGGACCTGCAGTGCTTCGCCTGCCGCGGCGAGTCGGTCGGCAATCCCGATCGGCCGTGCCGCACCTGCTCCAGCGAGGGCTGGATCGAGTGGGGCGGTTGCGGGATGGTGAACCCGCGCGTGCTGCGTGCCTGCGGCATCGACGCCGAGGAGTACTCCGGCTTCGCCTTCGGCATGGGTCTGGAGCGCACGCTGATGTTCCGGCACGGCATCACCGACATGCGCGACATGGTCGAGGGCGATGTGCGCTTCGCGCTGGCGTTCGGATTGGAGTCCTGATGCGGGTCCCGCTGTCCTGGCTGCGCGAGTACGCGGCCGTCCCCGCGGAGCAGACCGGGCGCGATGTCGCGGAGCGGCTGATCGCCGCCGGTCTGGAGGTGGAGACCGTCGACACCGTGGGTGCGGGCACCACCGGCCCTGTGGTCGTCGGGCGCGTCCTCGAGATCGAGGAGCTCACCGAGTTCAAGAAGCCGATCCGATTCTGCCGCGTCGCGGTGGGCGAAGGCCACGGGCACCCGGACACGCCGGGGGAGCGCGGCATCATCTGCGGCGCCACCAACTTCGCCGTCGGCGACCTCGTGCCGGTGGCGCTGCCCGGCAGCGAGTTGCCCGGCGGCTTCGCCATCGGATCGCGGACGACCTACGGCCGCACCAGCGACGGCATGATCTGCTCGGAGCGGGAACTCGGCCTGGGTACCGACTACGACGGCATCATGGTCCTGCCGCCGGACGCCGGCGAGGTGGGCGCCGATGCCATGGGTCTGCTGGGGATCGGCGAGGATGTCCTGGATATCGCCGTGACCCCGGACCGCGGGTATGCGCTGAGCATCCGCGGCGTGGCTCGCGAGGCGGCAGTGGCCTACGGCGTGCCCTTCACCGACCCCGGGACCGAGCTCGTCGAGCTCCCGGCGCCAGAAGAGGGCTCGGTCGCCGACTGTGCCAGCGAGGACCTCGGGGCGTGCGACCTGTTCACGTTGCGCACGATCGTGGGCGTCGATCCCGACGCGCCGTCACCGCTGTGGATGCGTGCGCGGTTGTCGGCCAGCGGCATGCGCCCGGTCTCCCTGGCCGTCGACATCACGAACTACGTCATGCTCGAGACGGGGCAGCCGCTGCACGCCTTCGACCTCGATGCCCTCGTCGGCCCGGTCCGGCCGCGGCGCGCAGCCCCCGGCGAGCGGCTGGAGACACTGGACCACGTCGACCGGGCGCTGGACCCCGACGACCTCGTGATCGCCGACGACACCGGCAGCATTGGCCTTGCCGGCACCATGGGCGGACTCACCAGCGAGATCGGCCCGGCGACGCGCAACATCGCGCTGGAAGCCGCCCACTTCGACCCCGGCGTCGTCGCGCGGATGAGTCGGCGCCACAAGCTGACCTCGGAGGCTTCCCGGCGCTTCGAGCGCGGAGTGGACCGGCAGCTGCCCGCGTACGCCTCAGCGCGTGCCACGGAGCTGCTGCTGCGGTTCGGCGGTGGCCGCTACCGGGGGATGACTGCTGTGGAGGCGCCGAGGGAGCCGCTCAGCGTGCGGATCGAGGCAGACCTCGCCGCCCGCGTGGCAGGGATGGAGATCACGGCGGAGCAGACCGTCGAGCACCTCCGCTCGGTCGGATGCACGGTCGCCACGGACGGCGACGACCTGCTGATCCAACCCCCCACGTGGCGGCCCGACCTCACCGATCCGGCGGATTTCACCGAGGAGGTGATCCGGCTGGTCGGCTACGAGCGCATCCCGTCCGATCTACCGGCAGCGCCGGCCGGTCGCGGTTGGACCACGCGGCAGCGGTTGCGGCGCCGGGTTGGGCTGCTCCTGGCGGGCGCGGGCTTCGTGGAGACGCCGTGCTACCCGTTCATCGGCAGGGCAGATCTCGACGCGCTGCAGATCCCGGACTTCGATGCACGGCGACGCACGGTGCGGCTGGCGAACCCGCTGTCGGAGGAGCAGCCCTTCCTGCGGACCTCCCTGCTGCCCGGGCTCCTCGCGGCGGCGCTGCGCAACCTCAGCCGCGGGACGACGGACCTCGCGCTGTTCGAGCACGGCAGCGTCTTCATCGACCAGGGTGGCAGAGGGCCCATCGTGCGGCCGTCGCTGGCCGACCGGCCGGGCGCTCACGAGCTTGCGGCGCTGGAGGCGCTGCTGCCCGACCAGCCCGAGCATCTGGCTGTTGTCCTGACCGGGGACTGGTCGCCGCCCGGTTGGTGGGGCAAGGCCCGCGTTGCCGGTTGGGCGGACGCCATTGCTGCGGTGCGCCGGTTGGCGGATGAGCTGGGGATCGAGATCGACGTGCGTGCCGGTGCCGATCCGATCTTCCATCCCGGCCGCTGCGCGCAGTTCGCGATCCGCGATGTGGTCATCGGCCACGCCGGCGAGCTGCACCCGCGGGTGATCGCTGCGTTGGGCCTACCGGCCCGAACGGCGGCCGCCGAAGTCGACCTCGGCGATCTCCTGGCCGGCGCCACGACGCCTGCGGCCCCAGAGGTGGGAACCATGCCGCTGGCGAAGGAGGATGTGGCGCTGGTCGTGGATCGCTCGGCGTCGGCGGCCGACGTCGCTGCTGCGCTTCGCGAGGGTGCCGGAGACCTGCTGGAGTCCGTGCGGCTGTTCGACGAGTACACCGGGTCGCAGGTGGCGGAGGGGAAGAAATCCCTAGCCTACTCGCTGAGGTTCCGGGCGCCGGATCGCACGCTGAAGGCCGATGAGGTGGCTGCGGCGCGCGAGGCAGCGGTGGCCGCTGCGCAGCACGCCGTTGGGGCGGAGCTGCGGGGCTGACCTCTTGATCGATGCGGACGTCGGCCGGTCACTCCGTTGCTGATGCGTCCCGCGATCAGCTTGCTAGGGGACGTCCGCGTACGGGGTGCCGTCGAACCACTGCGGACCGAAGTCGATAGCGATCCACGCCTGCCGATCCACGATTGCGTCAGGGCAGCCCGCGTCCGCTAGCAGCCCCAGCGACCCGTCCGGATTCGGTCCAGTGATCCGCATGACAGTGGGATTGGCCTGCAGGTACTTGCAGACACCGGATGCGTCCCGGGTCAGCAGTGGTTCGACGATGTCGCCGTCCGGGATTCGATATCCGGCCGCCAGCAAGGTGCCGTTCGCGATGTAGTCCAATCGGCCAGTCCTGTCGAGGCTGTCTGGGTCGGACGCCTGGTAGGGCGACAGCCCCCAGACGAAGACTTCGGGTCGCTGCGATTGATGGGCCGTGGCGGATTGCACCTGCTCTGCGAGCGGGATGAAGACCGCCGGTTGTCCCAGTCCACCGGTCAGCGCCTGCATGATGCGCCCCGGCGCGGCGGACTGGCCCACGAAGAGCAGGACCAGCGTGCTGGCTGCCAGGACAGCGGCCACGGAGACCCGCCTGCCGCGCCGAGGTCCCCGCGCAGCCCGGTGCGCTAGGCGCCACGAACCCCAGATCACCGTTGGGACCGCGAGCCCGAGCAACCAGGCGGTGGGCGTCACTGCGGTCTTGATGAAGTAGTACGAGCGGAGCAGTTCGCCGCCCGACTGGTACAGCACGAAGCCGAGGACCGCGACGAACGCGAGCCCCATCAGCATGAAGATCGTCGAGGCGGTTCGGATCTGCCGCCTCGAGAGCAGGGCAACGCCCGCACCCGCCAGCAGGACGAGGAGCAGCCAGGCGAGCCCCGGCGGTGGGATCCTCGTGCCTCCGACTGAAGCGATCGAGTCCACTGCTCCGTTGCCTACCGATCTCGCGACGATCGGCAGGGCCACGAGCGCGCTCAGCGTGCCGATCGCGAGGACGATCGGCACGCCCGAGCGCTGCCGCAGTTGCATCGCAGCAAGCCAGAGGGCAGGCGCCGCGACAAGCGGCAGCAGGATCAGCCAGGCGTGGGCCATGAGTGCGGTGAGCGCGGACAGGGCCAGGACCGGTGCAAGCGAGTCTTCCGCGTCGGAGTGCCACGCCATCGTGGCGGCGGCCGCGATGATCAGCCCCGCCTCGAAGCTGGTGAGGAACCCGTCGGGCAGCATCGCGGTGCCCCATACTCCAGCGACGAGCACGAACGCCACGACTGCCGGTACCAGGCCGTCGGCGAGCCGGGGCGGGAGGCCGAGACGCCGCGCGGCCTGTGCGGCAGCGAAGCACGCCGCCACGATCATCAGACCGAACATCACGATGAGCGTGCCCTGCGTGGCCTGCCAGACTTCCGCGACGGTGGTATCTCCGGAAGCTGACTGGGCGAGGGCAATAGCCGCGTGAACGCTGCGCGGATAGCTGGAAGTCGAGTAGTCGAGCCAGCCGTCGTCGATGACCCTGCCAGCGATCATGGTGTGCCGAGGGAAGTCGGTCCCCAGGGTTACGAGCCGGGACCAGGTCTGGAAGGGAACCGTAACCAGCGCCAGGATCGGTGCCGCCAGGGCGACGCCGGCGACCACAAGCGGGCTGGTCCGCTGTGCCAGGGCGACGGAGCCGCCGCGCCACCAGGCGAGAGCAAACAGGACTGCGACCAGGACCGACCACGCGGCCATCGCCGCCGCCCGGTCAGCCCAGATCGGTGTCCCAGCCCACCACGCAGCGACTCCCAACAGCGTCACTGCGAAGACGACGAGAAGGAATGCGGTGGGCAGCCATTCGACGACCCCGAAGCGGCCGAGACCGCTCCGGGCGTCGGTAACGAGGGCGCTCGCCGCAAGGCCGCCCAGGAGGAGCAGGCCAATGGCGGACCCGACGCCGCCCATTCCCAGCAGCGGCACCATTGCCGCGCTGGCCGCCAAGACGGCGGACAGCGTGCGTCGAGGCACTGCCAGGCTGCGCCCGAACGGGCCCGTTGAGACAGCACTCTCAGTCTGAGCAGTTGCCTGCGGAGCGAGCGCGACGGACATGCTGGGCCCTCTTCTGGTGTTCGATGTCGTGGTCCGGTGGGGAGTGCCAGCACGACGCCAGGTCGTGCAGACGCGATCAGCAGTCGACGCCCTGGGCGGTGACGCACTCGCTGAAGCCCTGGTACTGGTCGTTCGAGACCGTTCCGAGGGCGAAGACAGTGGCGATGATGACCGCCGCGATGCCGCCGATCAGGATGGCGTACTCGACGGCGGACGCGCCGCGGTCATCGAGTCGATGCAATGAGTTCATCTGGAGACCTTTCGGATAGCTTGCCGTCGACGATGTGCGAGGGGCGCCCCGCAGGGACCGCGGACGGTCCAGCGGGGCGCCCCTCCACGTGACGCTCGTCAGCTACCTCAGTTGGTGGCGCCGAGCTCGTCGCTGACGGTCTGGAACGCGCCGTCAACCTGACCGCCGATCACGAACACGACGGCGACGATGACGGCGGCGATGCCGGCCACGAGCAGGCCGTACTCCACGGCGCTGGCGCCCTTGGAATCGGACAGCAGGTTCTGGGCGCGGACGTACAGACGAGTGATCATGTGATCTCCCCCATGGTGTAGTGTTTCGGGCCTTGGACTTCGTTGGCCCCGGTAGAGACCATCGTGCATCACGGTGAGTAGCTGACCTATCGGCCATTCCGGCGGATCTGCATCGGCCGTTCGGCTGATGCCCAGCACCGTGCACGGGGCGGAGGTGGTTCTGGCGGACCACGGCCCGGCGACGACGCGCGCCTACGGAGAATCGGGCGATTGCAGGACCCCCAGGCGTAGGGCGGACATGATGGCTTGCGCCCGATTCCCCGCCCCCAGCTTGTGATAGAGCTTCGAGACGTGGGTCTTGGTCGTGGAATCGCTGATATGGAGTCGGCGCGATATCTGGGCAATGCCATAGCCCTGGGCAAGCAGCTTCAGCACATCCAGTTCACGCTGCGTGATGTTGATCTCAGGCTCGGCGCTCTTGCGCCGCATCGCTGCAGCGAGATCCTTCGCCGTGAACGACTCGCTGTCTCCTGCTGCCTGGCGCGCCGCTGCCACGACCTCGGCCACTGGCGCGCTCTTGGCCACGAAGGCGTTCGCACCCGAGTCCAATGCTCCGAGCAGAGCGTCGTCGCCCGGGTACATCGTCAGCACGACGAGTCCGAGGTCTGGATGCTGACTGCGCAACGTCCTTGCCAGCGTCAGTCCATCGCCGTCGGGCAGTCTGATGTCCAGCGTGGCCACGTCGGGGCGAAGCACTGCGATCTTGGCGACGGCGTCGGCGACGGTTCCGGCCTCACCGACGACCTCGAAGTCGCCGGCCACTTCGAATGCGCGGCGCAATCCCGAGCGGACGAGTTCGTGGTCGTCGACGATGACGACGCGGAGCGTCATGCGATCGCAGGGGCTGCGCGTTCGAGCTCCCGGGTGCCGATCTCGGCGTCGCTGACGGCCTCTGTGGTGTGAGCTGCGTAGGTGGCGGCAGCGGCGAGACGGCACTCCACGACCGTCCCTCCGCCCGCTCGCGGTCGGATCTCCAGAGCGCCGTCGAGGCGCTCGGCGCGTTCGCTCATGATGGCAAGACCGACATGATCGCCGGCTCGGCGATCGACACCGCTCGTCAGCCCGCTCCCGTCGTCAGCCACGCGCAGCAGCAGGCCGTCGGCATTGGCGCGGAGCACGACCCAGAGCCTACCCGCCCGCGAGTGCCGCCGGGCGTTGGTGACGGCTTCCTGAGCGATCCGCAAGAGCTCGTGGGCTGTCTGCGGGGGAACGGACGCGGATGCAACATCGTCGATTTCCACGTGGACCCGCATCCCGCTGCGCTCGCCAACTTGATGCACGTATGCCGCCAGGGCGGTGCCGAGGCGTTCGTCGACGCCCAGCCCGGTTCGCAGGTCGAAGATCGAGAAGCGCAGTTCCTCCACCAGGCGCCGCACGTCAGCGGCGCTGCGGGTCATGGCATCCCGTTCGGCCGACGCCGGGAGCCCGTAGGCGATGGCGTCCAGGCCGAAGGCCATGCCGGCCAGGTCTTGCGCAACGCCGTCATGAATCTGCCGCGACAGTCGCGATCGCTCCTCCGCGATCGCTGTCTCGCGGACCTGCGTGAAGACCGACGACGCGAGGAGTTGGACCGGGGTGCTGGCGAGGTGCGCCTCCACGTCCTGGAGATCTCTCCTGGGCATGGCATGGGGCGTGCCGACGCGCACCATGCCCACCACGACCTCCCGGTAGACCAGCGGAAGGAGGACGAACGAGAGCCCTTGAGTGCCGTCAGGGCGCCCCGGAACTGCCCTGCGCTTGCTCAGGGCAGTGTTCCATTCTGGCGTCCCCGGCGTTGCAGGCCCTAGGTCGATCTCCGTCGTTGCGTACTCCGGTCCCCAGGTCTCCGATGGTGTGCTGTAGATCCAGACCTCGGCATCCGGGCGCACGGCGCGCACCGATGCGACGCACTGGTTCAGCACCGCGGAGCGATCGAGCCCGATCGGCAGCCGCCGCGTGACCTCCTCGAGTTCCCTGAGCAGCCCAAGGGCACGTTCGTATGCGGCGTCGTCGCGGCGGCGCTTCTGGTGGATGCTCGCAGTCCAGGCACCCAGCGAGGCGGCGATGACGGTGAGACCCGCCCAATTGAGGGGTGTGAGGGAATCGCCCCCCGGCGACCCGATCGCCAAATCCAGCGCGATGGAAATCGTTGACCCCACCAGAGCCGTGGCGATGGCAGCGAAGGGCCGCAGGGCCACTCCTGCCCAGAAGGCGGGGACCAGCAGGTAGAGGGCCAGGGCCGATGCTCCCGGCGGCGCCGCTCCGAGCAGGATCGCAGCGGCGAGGGTTTCCACCGTGATCAGCGCCGCGGCAGGGATAGCGCGCGCGAACCGGTGGACGGTGCTGGCTGCAACGGCCAGGATCGCGAAACCGACCCACGAGGCTCGGACGGCGTCGGTCAGCGCCGACGCGTCGGAGAGCAGCACCACGCCCGCGACCACGAGCGCGCCGATGCGGTAGAGGGTGATGAGCTGCCAGACCTGCTCCCGGCGGCCGACCCGGGTCGTCGCACTGCGCTCCAACGGGCGCAGCGAGGTGCCAGCGGTCTTCACCGTCACCACCCCTCCGCCCTTGTCCCGGTCGACGCCGGGTCCGGATGCGGTTCTACCCACAAATCCGACGACGTATGCGCGCTCAGTACTGCGAGAACATGTCCATGATGCGAAGCGCGGCCGGACCGACGATGACGATCAACGTCGCAGGCATGATGCAGAACAGCAACGGGAAGAGGATCTTGACCGGCATCTTCGAAGCGGTCTCTTCCGCCCGCTGAGTCCGCTTGAGCCGCATCTCGCCGGCCTGCACCCGCAGCACGTCGCCGATCGGGACACCGAAGGCATCGGCTTGCACCAGGGCGCTGACGATGTAGTTCAAGTCATCGACGTTGGTGCGTTCCGCCATGGCCCTCAGGGCGTCCTGGCGGCGCGTGCCCAGCTGCATCTCCTGCAGCGTTCGCTGGAACTCCTCGGCCAGCGGCCCGGTCGTGCTGGTTGCCACTTGCGACATCGCGGCGTCGAACGCCAGTCCCGACTCCACGGAAATCGTGAGCAGGTCCAGGCTGTCCGGCAGCGCGCGTCGCATCGCCTGACCGCGCTTCTCGGCGACGTGGCTGAGCCACAGGTCCGGGCCGAAGAAGCCGAGCACGGTCAACGCGGCAGCTACCACCAGGCCCCAGAATCCCCAGCCGAGGAGGAGCGCCAGCAGCGCGGAGATACCACCGAGCGAGAGTGCCCAGAGGACCTTTGCCGCCAACACGCGTTCCGCGTCCCAGCCATCCGGGTTGCCGGCCAGATTGAGCCGGCGTCGGATCCGGGCAGCGTAGTCGTCCGGCGTCAGCCGGCGGCCGACCGCGAGGGACTTCTCACGCAGCGGTACGAGCACGCGGTCCGAGAACGGCGGATCGACCTCGGCACGCATGCTGTCCGGAACCGGCCCGGACGCCTCGATCGTGGCAAGGGTACGAGCAGCACGAGAGCGGTCCGCGCCGATCACGCCAGCTGCTGCAAGGGCGCCGGCGACGCCCACGAACACGGTGACGAGTCCGAGGATGAGGAGCATCGTCATCTCACACCTCCAACTTGATCGTTTGCCGCATCCAGACCATGCCGACCACGAGCAGTGCGACACCGAGCAGGATCATGATCCAGCCCACCGGGTTGGTCAGGAGCAAGCCGATGTACTCCGGCCGCACGAGCACCATGTACCCGGTCATCAGGAACGGCATGGCGCCCAGGATGATGGCGGAGAGTCGGCCCTCGGCGGTGAGTGCCGACACGTGCCTGCGCAGGCGTTCGCGCTCGCGCAGGGTCTTGGCAACGGTCCGCAGCACCTCGGCGAGGTTGCCGCCGACGCGGCGGTTGATGCGGACGGCCATGATGACCCACTCGAAGTCCCGGCTTCCCATCCGCTCGGCCACGTCGGTCAGCGAGTCCTCGACCGGGATGCCCAACCTGGCCTCGGCAACAGCACGGCCGAACTCGGTTGCCACCACTCCCTGGCTTTGTTCGGCCACCGTGTCCACGGCCTGGAGGAAGGAATACCCACTGGCGACGCTGCCGGCGAGCAGCTGGAGCACGTCCGGCAGAGCGGTATAGAACTCCTTGCGTCGCGACGAGGCCTTGATATCGAGCACCGCGTAGGGGAGGAAGGCCCCGAGCCCCAGACCGATCAGCGTCCACAGGACGGAGAACCCGGAGGCTGCCGCCGCGACGAGTGTGCCGGTCAGCGCGATCGCGACGTGCAGGACGGTCCACTCGGCCGGCTTCAACGGCATGCCGGCGGCCGCGAGTTTGCGCTCCAGGACCCGGTCGGGGTCGCGGCTCGTGACCACCTGCTCCGCAACGGCGACGGCGCGCTGCGCGATGGCGCTTTGGCTGTCGCCGTTCCGGCGCACCTGGCTTGCCGCCTGCTCCACGCCGTAGGCGTCGATCCGGCGCCGCTGCCGCCTCGGCTCGAGGGCATCCTCGGAGATCAGGCGGAAGGCGAGCAGAGCGATCATCGCCAAGGCGGCGAACAGCACGGCGATGAGGGTCGGCAGGAACCAGCCCTGCTGCATGAATCCGACCGAGCGCGTCTCGACCGGGATCGGGCCGACGTCGGCCGCGCTCGCGGCAGCGGCAGCGGCCGCGGCTTCGGCGTCGATCACGACGACGGCCTCGTCGCTGAACTGTTGCCCGGCGACCTCGACCGTGGCGCCCATCGGGAACGTGCCCGGCTCCTGCCCGGAGGGCAGGTCGGCGGTGACCAGCAGCTGGGTCGATGCTGACTTGGCAGCCGAGGCGAAGGCAGCGGTCAGGGTGTCGGCATCGGCGACCTGGACGGCCACGCCGCCCCCGGCCTGAGCCATCCGGCTGAGCTGCTCGGCGCCGACACCATCGGTGAGCGCCACCGCATCGACGGCAACGCCCGACGAGGTGATCGCTGCCAGCGCCTGCTGCTCGCTCGCCGAGCTTCCCTCGTCCTCGCCGTCCGACAGCAGGACGAGGCTGCGAGAGCCGGTGTCGCCGAGCTGCTCGGCGGCCAGCACCGCGGCGTCGAAGAGCGCAGTCGAGCCGCTGGCCTCGGTAGCATCCAGCGCCCTTGCGACAGCGGCGCGATCCTCGGTCGCGGGGACTGCCACGGCGGCGTCATCGGCGAAGGTGACGAGGCCGACGGCAACATCCGCGGGGACCGACTCGAGGTACTGGCGGCCGGCGTTCTTCGCCGCGGACAGCGCAAGGCCCTGCATCGATCCGCTGGTGTCCATCACGAGGTAGACCGTCCGCTGCACGGCGGTCTCTCCGGCCGTCTCGGCCGAGGCGGCAACGGATTGCCCGTCGATCGTCACCTGCACGGACTCGGCGTCGAGGTTCTCCTCCGGGGCCAGTCCCACCGCGGTGAGGAGGAACGTGACTGTGCCCTCCTCCGTGGTCACCTCTTGGATGCGCGCGCCGTCCGCCGCACGGGCGGTCCCTGCGAGCAGGACGAGCAGCATCGCCGCGACTGCCGCGAGGACAAGACCTCTGGCGAACGTGCGGGCTTGGGGGATGAACATCGCTCACCGCCCCCGGATCGGAGCAGGCTTGGCGAAGATGCGCGTGTCGACGTGGACATTGCGATCAGTGAGGCGCTCGAGGAATCGCGGCCGCAAGCCCGTTGAGACCAGGTGTGCCCTGGAAACGGCCGTCCGCGTCGTACCCGGCGTGCATATCGAGGACGAAGAGGTCCTGCATGGTGATGACGTCGCCCTCCATGCCGACGACCTCGCTGATGTGCGTGACCTTCCGGGAGCCGTCCTTCAGGCGCGACTGCTGCACGACGAGATCGATCGCGCTGGCGACCTGCTCGCGGATCGCGCGGATGGGCAGATCGACTCCGCCCATCAGCACCATCGTCTCGACGCGGGCCAGCGTGTCGCGGGGCGAGTTGGCGTGGACGGTACAGATGGATCCGTCGTGGCCGGTGTTCATGGCCTGCAGCATGTCCAGGGCGGCGTCGTCGCGGATCTCGCCGACGACGATCCGGTCGGGCCGCATCCGCAGCGAGTTCTTCACCAGGTCGCGGATACGGACCTCTCCTCGGCCCTCGATGTTCGGGGGCCGAGCCTCGAGCCGGATGACGTGCTCCTGATGCAGCTGCAGCTCCGCGGCATCCTCGACCGTCACGATGCGCTCATCGCCCGGGATGTAGCCGGACAGCACGTTCAGGAACGTCGTCTTGCCGGCACCGGTGCCACCGGCGACCAGGATGTTCAGCGAGCCGCGCACGCAGGCGCTGAGGAACTCGGCCGACTCCCGGCTCATGGTGCCGAAGGTGATCAGGTCGTCGGCGGTGAAGGGCTCGGCGGCGAACTTGCGGATCGTCAGGGCCGGGCCGTCGATCGCCAGCGGTGGGACGATGGCGTTGACGCGCGAGCCGTCGGGCAGGCGCGCATCGACCATCGGCGACCCCTCGTCGATGCGCCGGCCGACGCGGGCGACGATCTTCTCGATGATCCTCAGCAGATGGTCGTCGTCGGTGAACCGCGCCGGGACCTGCTGGATCTTGCCGGCCCGCTCCACGTAGACCTGGTCGCAGCCGTTGACCATGATCTCGGTGACCGAAACGTCGCGCAGGAACGGTTCCAGCGGCCCGAAGCCGAGGATGTCGTCGGCGATCTGCTGCTCGAGGTGCACTCGCTCCGAGGCGGGGATGGGCGTCTGCTGATCGGCCATCACCTCCTGCAGGACGCTGCGCACGCGCTGCGACAGGTCGGACTCGCTGAGTCGCGCGTCGTACAGCTGCGGACCCAGCTTCTCCAGCAGGCGAGCATGGACGGCGCGCTTGAGATCCGCGTACGGATCCTTCGCCGCCTGTCGACGGCGAAGACTCACCACGTTCTGCTCGCCGGACGACTGGCCCGTCGCCGGGGATGCAGTTGCGGACTTCAGGGCATCCAATCGCGCAGTCAGGCTCATGCGGACCTCCTTAGCCGCCAACGTCCGCGGCGGGTGCTTTCGGGTAGGAAGAGGGGATTCGTCTCCGGGAGCGCGCCCAGCTCGGCGTCGGCCAGGCTGCGGATGGCGGCGCTCACCGCGTGCTTCGGACGGTCGTAGGCGAGGACCGAGCCGTGGTTGGTGGACTCCGGGACGTCCCGGGAGCTCGGCACGCGGACCGCGATCGGCGCCTTCAGCAGGCTGGGCACGTGCTCGGGATCCAGGCCCACCTTGGAGTCGGCCCGGTTGAGGACGACCTCGATGCCGTCCATGGGGAACGAGAGCATCCGCAACGTCTCGAGGCTGACCTTGACGTTCTTGATGGCTGAGACGTCCAGCGTCGTCACCACCACGACCCGGTCGGAGGACTCCAGCAGGGTCAGGTTGCGCTCGTCGAGGTTGGGGGCGGTGTCGATGATGACGAAGTCGTACAGCGACGACGCCACATCGATCAGCCGATGCAGCAGCGCCGGTGTCACCTGCTCGACGTCGGCCGGGTTGGCCGGGGCGGCCAGGACACGGACACCGCTGGAGTGCTTGGTGAGCATCCCCTCGAAGGCAGCCTCGTCGAGCCGGTCGCCCATCTCGATGGCCTCACCCGTGTGGTGCTTCACCTGCAGGCCCATGGCCAGCCCGACATCGCCGAAGGCGAGATCGAAGTCCAGCAGCACGACACGGCGGTCCTCGTGGGCGAGGGCGCAGGCCAGGTTCGTGGCGACCGTGGTCTTCCCGCACCCGCCCTTGGGCGAGAAGACGGTGATGATGCGCGCATCGCGCATGCCTTCGAGGTCGGAGGCCTCTTCGCCGAGGATGGCGCGGGTCGTGGCCTCGCTGGAAGCGACGCGCTCGGCGAGCTTGTCGATCTCGTGGGCGGCGATCGCGTCCCGCGCCCCGGCCCGCATCACGGCCGTCAGCGCAGCAGCGTCCAGCCGGGGCCGGATCACGATGACGCCGACCGCGGGATGCGAGATCCGCACGGCCTTGGCCAGGTCCAGGGCCGCCGGTTCCGGCACCGTCGGTCCCACGATGATCGTGTGCGGGACGACAGCGTCCAGCCGGCGTCGCACCTCCACCGCGGTGGCGATGCTCTCCACCGGTCCGCTGAGGACCGCCCGGATGGAGCTCGCCGTCAAGTCGTTGTGCTCAAGGATGAAGATCACTGGGTCCTACCCGAAGATGTTCGTGGAGTTGATGGCGCCGCCGCCGCTCACCTGCGAGCTGGGGTCGAGCAGCGCGAAGTGCAGGCTGCCCTGTTCTGCGGCGTACGCGAGACGCTTGGCCTGGTCCTCGGAGACGGCCAACGTGAGGATCGCCTTCGAGATCTGCTCGGTGTTCGTCGTCTCGCCGGAGCTCTCGGTGCGGGTGGCCACCGTTGCCGGGCCGACCGCGACGACCTTCACCCGGTTGAGCAGCGTGTTCGTGGAGTTCGTGCCGTTCGCATCGATCGTCACGAAGACCGCGACCTCGGAGCCAGGGGTGACGAATCCGGCGACCCGGTTGGGGTCAGCCAGCGAGACCGACATGCCCAGGGTCCCTTCGGGCAGGGACAGCGCCGTGACCGCGTCGGGGCTGGTGAACATGGGGCTCAGCAGCACCTGGCCGGGATAGACCACGCCGGACGTGAACAGGCTGCTCACCGGTTGCAGGTCGGACAGGGCGTTGGCGGGCACTGAAGCCGTCGGCAGTTCCCGCAGCTCGACGGCACCGGACTCCACCAGGGCCGAGCCAGAGGTCCCGGCAGGGATGGTGTCGGTCGCGACGAGGACCTGGACCGGTTCGGCGGCGGCCAAGCCTTCCGTGCGGGCCTGGTTGGCGTAGAGGAACACCAGCACGGTGCCGAGCGCGGCAACGGCCAGAGCCGAGATGAGGAGGACAGACCGTCGTCCCATGATGTGCTTCCTTTCGGTTACTGCAGGAGGGGACACCCGGTACGTCCGGTCTCACGCCCCCGTGATGGGTGTTCAGTTATGAGGTACTCGGTGCGGCGCGAGGGGCTAGCGTAGAGCCGTGTTGTCGGGACACAGAGCGCGTCGTCCCCGATATCGCAGCCCGCGGTGGTGGAACCGCCGTTGTAGCTGGGAACTCGCTTGACGTACTGCCAGGAGATGGTGAGCTTCAACTTGGCGATCGGCGGTCTCCCACGCGGCGAGGGCATCCGCCTTGGCTTGGGTGACGACAGCATCGGAGCAGTTCTCCGCTCCCACGAAGTCGCCTTGGAGCGCCGCCTTCTTCACCCCCGTGGCGTAGCCGCAGATCTTGGGCGAACACCACGCCGCTCGACTGGAATGAAGCGTTGTTGCCGCCCTTGGACCAGGAGTCGGCGATGGGCAGCGGCACAACCTCGCCGATGATGTCGGACAGGGCTGCGGAGAACCTTGCTCGGGTTGTCGATGTCGCCACCGGGGTTGCCGTCGATGCCGGCCCGGGGATGACGACCGGGGTATTGCGCCGAGCGTACCCGTTCCGCACCCAGTCGGCAAGCGTGCCGGGATCGTTGCTGCCATCGAAGTCCGCGGCGCCCCAGTTGCCAGGGGACACGCGAGCCCGCGACGCAGTCGTCGCTCGGGGTCTTGTTGTCGAAGACGTAGGCCGACAGCATCGGCGCATCGGGGGCCGCTTGGGCCTCCGATGCGGCGTCTCGACACACCGTGAACGGTCGCAGGCCGCCGTACTGCCTGGGCTCCCTGCACTCGGGCCACCGCGTCCGCCCTTGGGTACAGCTGTTTCTACCCCGAAGACGCCGCCGAAGACGGTGTCCCAGGTGGCAGTCGGCTGGTACCGAGACGTCGAGGTACGTGTTGCCTCTGCGTTCGTGCCGCAGGAAACGGTGACCGTTCCTTCCGCTCAAGGGTGGACCGGGCCTTGGCAGCCGCGGAAGCGAAGGTCGCTGTCCGCGGCGTCACGAGCGGCGGTCCGTCGACCGTTCGGTGAGACACAGGTGCATGCCGTGGTCCAGGTCGGGAACTGCAGCCCGACGGCCTGGGCGCCGGCAAGTGCAGCGGCGTCCGACGCAGCCGACAGCTCCCGCTTCGAGGCGTAGGCCACACCCATGTCCACGGCGAAGGCCGCCATGCCGAACAGCACCACCGCCAGCACCGCGGCGATGACGGCGACGGCCCCGGAATCGTCATCGCTGTGTCGGGAGGTTGAGGCCTCCCTTGCACATGACCTACTCACCACTCGCACCGGAAGACGGCTTCCGCGCTACAGGTTCGAAGCGTTGAGGAACCGGGGACGCGGCATGGGCGCCAGAAGTCTCGACTGGTAGGTCGGCGGTGACCGTGAGGTTCTTTCCTGCCGCCAGTCGCCGGGCAGGTCGACGGATCGTCACCGCTGACGTCGGTGGGGTCGATGGCGATCGTCCGCGTTACGCGTCGCGGACCGCCTGCTGCACCGTCGCTCTGGGCCGTGAGGCTTCTGCCCGGTGCTCTCGCACGACGGCGGCACGGGCTCCCTCGCGGACCGCGTGGTTCAGCGCGACCTGCTGTCCGAAGAAGCACGCCGAAGTTGATGATGCCGAAGACCAGCACGAAGAGCAGCGGCGCGATGATCGCGAACTCCACCGCTGACGCGCCGTCGTCCCCGCGGGACGCGCGGCGGTGCTCGTAGCAAGGACTGACACGTTGACCCCCCATTGGTCGGTTCCCGACTGCCGACTCTCGCAATAGTAACGCAGAGTAGCCTTCAACGGAACACCTCCGGCGTGTCCGCCATCACATTGGGTAGTTGTGCTCAAGGCTGCGGCCCCTTCGGTCTGCGACCGGGCACCAACCTGCGCCACCATCGCCTCCATGCCCTCCTGGACCCCCACCCCCGACCGCTACGACCGGATGCCCTATCGCCGGGTCGGTCGCAGCGGCCTGCTGCTGCCGGCCATCAGCCTCGGCATGTGGCACAACTTCGGCGACGGAGCGGGACGAGGCCAGACTCCCGCGCCATGACCCTGCGCGCCTTCGACCTCGGCATCACCCACTTCGATCTGGCGAACAACTACGGCGTCCCGGCGGGCTCGGCGGAGGAGCGGCTCGGAGCGATTGCTGGCCTCGGACCTGGCCCCGCACCGCCAGGAACTGGTCATCTCGACCAAGGCCGGCTTCCGCATGTGGCCCGGCCCGTACGGTGAGTGGGGGAGCCGAAAGTCGTTGCTCACCAGTCTGGATGCGTCCCTGCGACCGCCTGCGGACCGACTACGTCGACATCTTCTACAGCCATCGACCGGACCCGGACACCCCGCTGGAGGAGACCATGGGCGCGCTGGCCTCGGCGGTGCACTCCGGCAAGGCGCTGTACGTCGGCCTGTCCTCCTATTCGCCGGAGCAGACCGACGCTGCCGCATCGATCCTGGAGTCCCTCGGGGTGCCGTGCCTGATCCATCAGCCCGTCTACTCGATGTTCAACCGTTGGATCGAGCAGGGGCTCACCGAGGTGCTCGCACGTCACGGGATGGGATCCATCGCCTTCTCGCCGCTCGCCCAGGGCCTGCTCACGAACAAGTACCTCGACGGCATTCCGATCGACTCCCGAGCCGGTTCCGACAACCCCTTCCTGACTCCGGATCAGGTGGACCAGCGACTCCATCAGGTGCGAGAGCTCCACAGCGTCGCTACGGAGCGTGGCCAAAGCCTGGCGCAGATGGCCCTCGCCTGGACGCTACGCAGTGTGACGAGCGTCATCATCGGCGCATCCCGCGTGGAGCAGATCGAGGACAACGTCGCCGCGGTGGACAACCTGCAGTTCAGCGACGACGAACTGTGGCGCATCGGGGAGATCCTGGGCTAGCAGCCGGCGGGTCGACGGCGCCGCCGCCGGGGGCGCTGCGTGACCTCGGGGGGAGACGCCGACCGCCGCGTTTTGCACCTTTGCATATGCGTATACTTCCGTCCATGGGTCAGTGGAAGGCCGCGGTCGCGGGCGCGAGCGGCTACGCGGGGGGCGAGTTGCTGCGCCTCCTCGCCGGACATCCGGACCTCGCCGTCGCTGCGGCCGCCGCGGGTGGGAAGGCGGGCCAGCCGGTCGGCGCGGTGCACCCGCAACTGCTGGGCACCGCCATCGCCGAGGTCACGATGCTGCCGGCCACCCCCGCCAACCTCGCAGCCGACGTCGTGTTCCTGGCCCTGCCGCACGGACAGTCCGCCGAACTGGCCCGGACACTGCCCGACGCCACGGTCATCATCGATCTCGGCGCCGACCACCGCCTCGACCACGCCGCCGACTGGGAGGCCTACTACGGCGGCCAGCACGCGGGGACCTGGCCGTACGGCATGCCGGAGTTGCCGGGCACGCGCGCCCGCCTGGCCGGTGCCACCCGCATCGCCAACCCCGGCTGCTACCCGACGGCCACCATCCTGGCGCTGGCTCCGCTGCTGAGCGCTGGCCTCATCGCGCCGACCGACATCGTCGTGGTCGCGGCCTCCGGCACCTCCGGGGCGGGCCGCAAACCCAGCGACTCCCTCATCGGTTCCGAGGTGATGTCGTCGATGTCGGCCTACAAGGCCGGCGGCGTCCACCAGCACACCCCGGAAATCGAGCAGGGGCTGCGCGCCGCTGCAGGGGCCGACGTCAGCGTCCTGTTCACGCCGACGCTGGCCCCCATGCCGCGCGGGATCCTGGCGACCTGCACCGCCCGGGCCGAGGCCGGAACCACCATGGACACCATCGAGGAGGCGCTGCACGCCGCCTACGACGCCGAGCCGTTCGTGCAGGTGCTGCCGCGGGGCACCTGGCCCCGCACCGGCGCCGTCCTCGGCAGCAACAGCGTCCATCTGGCCGCAGCGCACGATGCCAGGACCGGTCGCGTGACCGTCATCAGCGCCATCGACAATCTCATCAAGGGGGCAGCAGGCCAGGCGCTGCAGAACGCCAACATCGCACTCGGCCTGCCCGAGACGACGGGCTTGCCGGTGATCGGAGTGGCGCCATGAGCGAGGTGACGCGGCACAGCGACGGTGTCACGGCGGCAGCCGGATTCCGGGCCGCGGGTGTGGCCGCGGGGCTGAAGTCCTCCGGAGCCCTAGATGTGGCGCTGGTCGTCAACGACGGCCCGCAGCGACACTGCCGCGGCCGTCTTCACCGCCAACCGCGTCAAGGCCGCCCCCGTGCTGTGGACCCAGCAGTGCCTGACCACGGGGGAACTGGCCGCCGTGATCCTGAACTCCGGTGGCGCGAACGCCTGCACCGGTCCGGACGGCTTCGCCGACACCCACCACTCCGCCGAGCATGTCGCCGGACTCCTGGGCGTCGGCCCGATCGAAGTCGCCGTCTGCTCCACGGGGCTGATCGGCGTCCGACTGCCGATGGATCGCCTCCTACCCGGCGCCGACGCGGCCGCGGCGGCCCTCGCGACCGACGGCGGCCCCGCAGCAGCCCGCGCCATCATGACCACCGACAGCGTTCCCAAGACCGCCCATGCCCAGCGTTCCGGCGTGACGGTCGGCGGCATGGCCAAGGGCGCCGGCATGCTGGCGCCCGGCATGGCGACGATGCTCAGCGTCATCACCACCGACGCGGTAGTGGATGCCGGCACCGCCGACGCCGTCCTGCGCGAGGCGACCGCGCTGAGTTTCGACCGCATCGACTCCGATGGCTGCATGTCCACCAACGACACCGTCATCCTGATGGCCTCCGGAGCCAGCGGCGTCACGCTGCCGCGGGCGGACCTGCAGGAACTGGTGACCGCGGTTGCCACGGACCTGGCCGAGCAACTGATCGCCGACGCCGAGGGAGCCAGCAAGGACATCCTGATCCGGGTCGCCAACGCGGCCACCGTCGCCGACGCCCAGACCGCCGCCCGCGCCGTGGCCCGCAGCAACCTGTTGAAGACCGCCATCCACGGCGAGGACCCGAACTGGGGCCGGGTGCTGGCGGCGATCGGCACCACGGATGCGGCGTTCGAGCCCGGACTCCGTCGATGTCGCCATCAACGGCGTCTGGGTGTGCCGGAACGGGATGCCGGGGGAGGACCGCGACCTCGTGTCCATGACCGACCGGCGGGTCGCTGTCGACATCGACCTGCACGCCGGCGGCGACTCCGGGTGGATCCTGACCAACGACCTGACCGCGGACTACGTCCACGAGAACTCGGCGTACTCGACATGAGCATCCTGCGACGCATCGACCACGGCACCGCGATGGCCAACGCGGCGATCCTCGCCCAGGCGCTGCCGTGGCTGAAGCGCTTCCACGGCGCCACGGTCGTGGTCAAGTACGGCGGCAACGCGATGATCGACGACCAGTTGAAGCGATCGTTCGCCTCCGACATCGTGTTCCTGCGGCTGGCCGGGTTGCGGCCGGTGGTGGTACATGGAGGCGGCCCCCAGATCACGAGCATGCTGCAACGGCTCGACGTCTACCACGAGTGGCGCAGCGGCTATCGCGTGACGACGCCGGAGGCGATGGATGTCGTGCGGATGGTGCTCACCGGCCAGGTGCAGCGCGAGATCGTCGGCCTCATCAACGAGCACGGGCCCTACGCCGTCGGCATCTCCGGAGAGGACGCGCACCTGTTCACGGCGGTGCAGCGCCTGGCGATGGTGGACGGGGAGCGGATCGACATCGGCCAGGTCGGAGACATCGCGGAGGTCCGCCCCGACTTCGTGACCACCTTGCTCAACGACAACCTCATCCCGGTCGTGTCCTCGATCGGGCTGGGTTCCGACGGCGCGGTCTACAACGTCAACGCCGATGCCGCAGCGGCCGCGCTCGCCGCGGCGCTGCCCGCCGAGAAGCTGATCATGCTGACCGATGTCGAGGGCCTCTACGTCAACTGGCCGGAGTCCCAGGAGGTGGTCCGCACGATCAACGCGACCGAGCTGAGCGCGTTGCTGCCGTCGCTGGCCGCCGGGATGGTCCCGAAGATGCAGGCCTGTCTTGACGCCGTGACCAGCGGCGTGTCCAGGGCCCACGTGATCGACGGCCGACTGCCGCACTCGCTGCTGCTGGAGGTCTTCACCGATGTCGGGGTCGGCACCATGGTGCTGCCCGACGGGGCGGTGGACGCATGACGGGGCGCGGCACGGCGGCGGCCCAGCAGCGCTGGTCGGCGGTGATGATGAACAACTACGGCACGCCGCCGCTGGCCCTGTCGCACGGTGCCGGCACCACCGTGTGGGACCTCGATGGCAACGCCTACCTGGACCTCATCGCCGGCATCGCCACCACCAGCGTCGGCCATGCCCACCCGGCCGTCGCGGCCGCGGTCGCCGAGCAGTCGCGGCGACTGGTCCACACCTCGAACCTGTTCCTCCACGAACCGGGCCTGGCGCTGGCCGAACGGCTGCTGGATCTCCTCGGCGAGCCGGGCCGGGTCTTCTTCTGCCAGGACGGCGCCACCGCCAACGAGGCGGCGTTGAAGATGGCCCGCCGCCACGGCTGGCGGTCCGACCCTGCCGGCGGTCGGCTGGAGGTCGTCGCGGCGGAGGGCTCCTTCCACGGCCGCACGATGGGCGCGCTGGCCGTGACCGGGAATCCGGCCAAGCGCGATCCGTTCCTGCCGCTGCCCGGTCCGGTCGCCTTCGTCCCGTACGGCGATGCCGATGCCCTCGCCGCCGCAGTCTCGCAGCGCACCGCAGCGGTGATCCTGGAGCCGATCCTGGGCGAGGGCGGAGTGGTCCTGCCGCCACCGGACTACCTCGCCGCCGCGCGTGCTGCCTGCGACGCCTCCGGCGCGCTGCTCATCGTGGACGAGGTCCAGTCCGGGATCGGGCGCACCGGGCATTGGTACGCCTGCGCCGCGCAGGGTGTGGTCCCCGACATCATCACCCTGGCCAAAGGCGTTGCCGGCGGGATGCCCCTGGGGGTCACCATCGGCATCGGCGCCGCAGCGGATCTCTTCGCACCCGGCGACCACGGGTCCACCTTCGGCGGCAACCCGGTCTCGGCAGCAGCGGCGCTGGCGGTGCTGGACACCATCGACAAGGAGGACCTGCTGGGCAACGCCCTGGAGGTCGGTCAGGCCTGGTCCAGCGCGTTCGATGCCATCGACCACCCGCTGCTGACGAGCCATCGCGGGGTCGGTCTGTGGCGGGCCCTGCAATTGGGCCGACCGGTCGCCGGGGCTGTCGAGGCCGCCGCGCGGGACAAGGGCTTCCTCATCAACGCGGTGCGTCCGGACACCATCCGGCTCGCGCCTCCGCTCACGCTCGCCCGCGACGATGCGCTGCGCTTCGCCGCGGCGCTGCCCGCCCTGCTGGAGACGGGCGGTGAGGCGTGATGGCGGTGCCGAGGACGAAGAACGCCCGCCGGGCGCGGATCATCGAGCTCATCCTCAGCAGACCGGTGCGCTCGCAGTCCGAGCTGCGCGAGATGCTGCAAGCCGACGGCATCGACGTCACGCAAGCCACGCTGTCGCGGGACCTCGATGACCTCGGAGCGACGAAGGTCACCTCCACCGACGGCGGCAGCATCTACGCCGTCCCCGGTGAGGGGGGCGACACCTCCCTGCAGACACCGGACGAGGAATCGGTGACGGGAGCGAAGCTGGCGCGCGTGGGGGAGGACCTCGTGGTGTCGGTCGATCATTCGGCCAACCTCGTGGTCGTGCGCACGCCGCCGGGCGGTGCGCAGTACCTGGCCAGCCACATCGACCACACGGTCTTGCCGGGGGTTATCGGGTCGGTGGCCGGCGACGACACCGTGCTGCTGGTGACCCGATCCCCGACCGGGGGCATCGACGTCGCCGAACGACTCCTGGAACTCATCAACGGTCGGGCCCGCCTTGCGTAGGCCTTGCCGCCCAACCCGATCAACGAACCAACCCGTATGAACGGACGAAGGAAAGGTGCACCAATGACGGATCGCGTCGTACTCGCGTACTCCGGCGGACTGGACACGTCGGTGGCGATCCCCTGGATCGCCGACGACACCGGCGCGGAGGTGATCGCCGTCGCCGTGGATGTCGGCCAGGGCGGTGAGGACATGGACGTCATCCGCGAGCGCGCCCTGGGCTGCGGCGCCGTGGAGTCTCTCGTCGTGGATGCCCGCGCCGAGTTCGCTGCCGACTACTGCATGCCGGCGCTGAAGGCCAACGCCCTCTACATGGACCGATACCCGCTGGTGTCGGCGCTGTCCCGGCCGCTGATCGCGCGGTACCAGGTCGAGATCGCCAAGCAGTACGGCGCGAACATCCTGGCCCACGGTTGCACGGGCAAGGGCAACGACCAGGTCCGCTTCGAGGTGGCGTACAGCAACTTGGCCCCGTCGATGACCGTGATCGCGCCCGCCCGGGACTACGCCTGGACCCGCGATGTCGCGATCGAGTACGCCGAGCAGCGAAACCTGCCTATCGATGTGACGAAGAAGTCGCCGTACTCGATCGACCAGAACGTGTGGGGCAGGGCGGTGGAGACCGGGTTCCTGGAGGACCTGTGGAACGGTCCGACCGAGGCGCTGTACTCCTACACCAGCGCACCGGACACGTCGAAGCCGCAGGACGAGGTGACCATCACCTTCGAGCGAGGCCTGCCGGTGGCAATTGACGGCGTCGCGGTGACCCCGCTGGAGGCCATCGAGCAGATGAACACCCGGGCCGGCGCCCATGGGGTGGGTCGCCTCGACATGGTGGAAGACCGGTTGGTCGGGATCAAGAGCCGCGAGATCTACGAGGCACCGGGAGCGATCGCGCTCATGACCGCCCGCGAGGAGCTCGGCAACGTGACGCTGGAACGCGACCTGGCGCGGTTCTTCCGAGGCGTGTCGCAGCGGTGGAGCGAACTGGCCTACGACGGTTTGTGGTTCTCCCCGTTGATGCGGGCGCTGGAGCGCTTCAGCGACGAGGTCAACCAGTACGTCAGCGGCGAGATCCGCATGGTCCTGCACGGCGGGCGCGCCGTCGTGGTGGGTCGGCGCAGCGAGGAGTCGTTGTACGACTTCGGGATGGCGACCTACGACACCGGCGACACCTTCGACCAGAGCCGCGCCAAGGGCTTCATCGACCTGTGGGCGCTGCCGAGCACCTTGTCCGCGGCGCGGGACCAGCGGGTCGGTCGTGGCTGAAGGCGAGAGCACGCGGCTCTACGGGGGCCGCTTCGGGCGGCCGCCGGGGGAGGCGATGGCGCAGCTCAGCGTTTCCACGCACTTCGACTGGGCCCTGGCGCCGTACGACCTCGCGCAATCGAAGGCGCACGCACGGGTCCTGCACCGAGCCGGACTGCTGTCGCAGCCGGAGTCGGAGAGCATGCAGGCCGCCTTGGACCAGATCGCCGGTGAGGTCGCCAGGGGCGAGTTCCGCCCGTCGCCCGCCGACGAGGATGTCCACACGGCGCTCGAGCGGCGGCTGCTGGAAGTGCTGGGCAGCGAACTCGGCGGCAAGCTCCGGGCCGGCCGCAGCCGCAACGACCAGGTCGCCACTGACTTCCGCATGTATCTGCGCGACCATGCCCGCGCCCTGGCGGCACAAGTACTCGGTCTCGCCGAGGCGTTGCGGGTCCAGGCGGAGCTTCATGCGGACGACCCGGCACCCGGGTTCACCCACCTGCAGCGGGCCCAGCCGGTCTCCTTCGGCCACGAGCTCGGCAAGCACGTCGCGGCGCTGCTGCGCGACGTCGAGCGGCTGCAGGATTGGGACGCCCGTGCCGCGCTGTCGCCCATGGGTGCCGGTGCGCTCTCCGGGTCGTCGCTACCGCTGGACCCGACGGCAGTCGCCGCGGAGCTCGGGTTCGACGGCGTGCTCGCGAACTCGATCGATGCAGTCAGCGACCGGGACTTCGTGGCGGAGTTCCTGTTCGCGACGGCGATGCTCGGCGTGCACATCTCACGGCTGGGGGAGGAGATCTGTCTGTGGGCCTCCCGCGAGTTCGCCTGGGCCCGGCTCGACGACGAGTTCGCCACGGGATCCAGCATCATGCCCCAGAAGAAGAACCCGGACAGCGCCGAGCTGGCGCGCGGCAAGTCGGGCCGGCTCATCGGGAACCTCGTCGCGCTCCTCACCACGCTCAAGGGCCTGCCGTTCGCCTATAACCGCGACCTTCAGGAGGACAAGGAACCCGCGATGGACTCCATCGCGACCCTGCACCTCGTGCTTCCGGCGATGACCGGGACCGTGGCGACGCTCAGCTTCGACACCGAACGCATGGCAGCTGCGGCACCCGAGGGGTTCGCGCTGGCCACCGAGATCGCCGACTGGCTGGTCCGGCGCGGCGTGCCGTTCCGCGATGCCCATGAGGCGGCGGGGACCTGCGTCCGCCTCGCCGAGGAGTCCGGGTGCGACCTGCCCGAGCTGTCGCAGGAGCAGCTGGCCGCGGCGCATCCGTTGTTGACCCTCGAGGTGCGCGAGGTGCTCGACGTGCGCCAGGCGTTGCGCGCTCGATCCACTCCCGGCGGCACCGCACCGGACCGCGTGCGCGAGCAACTCAGTGCAGCGGCCTCGGAGATATCTGCGGCGCAGGAGTGGGCCGATGCCAATCCCGTCGAGCGCGTCCTCGTGCGCTGAATCACGGCCGGGAAGCCCTTTGGCCGTTCCATGGAGCTGCGAGGAGGTGGACAATGGGGGCAACGGTGACGCCGGGCCACCGAGTGACGCAGAAGTCCCGACAGGACCGTGGAAGGGGAACGCCGTGAGCACCAGCCAACCGCCGGAGGAACCGATGGACTCGGGCATCGAGGAACCACGGGTCGAGGCTGCCGAGCAGCCGAGCCCCGAACCCGCCACCGACGGCGCCGACCTTGCGGATGCGCCGCCGCCCAATGCTGCAGCGGGCGCTGCGCCGCCGCCTCCCCCGCCGCCGCCGGGCCCAGCCTTCGGCTTGACGCCGCCGCCCCCGCAGACCACCGGCTCACCGGCCCAGACGCCGCAACCGGGGGTGCACTACAACGTTCCGCAGGATCAGAAGAACCTGGCACTCATCTCGACGCTGGGCATCATCATCGTCGGCTTCCTTTCGCCGCTGATCGTGTACTTGCTGACCAACGGAGACCCGTCGAAGCGGTTCGCCAACGACCACGCCAAGGAGGGGCTGAACTTCTCCATCGTCTACTTCGTAGCGTGGGCCGTGGCGTTCCTCCTGGCCTTCGTCATCATCGGGTTCCTGTTGATGCCTGTCCTCATCGGGTGGGGGCTGTGGGTGATCATCGCCGGCGCCATGCAGGCGAGCAACGGCGAGGCGCCGCACTACCCGCTGGTGCCCAAGATCCTGAAGTAGCACTACCACGGTCAAGGGCTCGGCGAATCGGTCGGAGCCCTTGACCGTTTCGCCATGCGCCAAGATGGTGCTTGTGACGCACATCCTCGAAGATCTCCACGCCCGTGGCCTGATCGCCGACACCACGGACCTCGGCGCCCTGCGGGTCCTGCTCGACGCCGGTCCGGTCTCGCTGTACTGCGGTTTCGACCCCACTGCGCCCAGCCTGCACCTGGGCAACCTGATCCAACTGATCACGCTGCGGCGCTTCCAGCTGGCAGGTCACCGCCCGGTCGCGCTAGTGGGCGGCGCAACCGGGATGATCGGCGATCCCAAGGAGACCGGCGAGCGTCGCCTCAATCCGGCGGACCAGGTCGCGGAGTGGACGGCCCGCATTCGGACGCAAGTCGAGCAGTTCCTCGAGTTCGAGGGGGAGCGGGGCGCGCGCATCGTCAACAACTACGACTGGACCGCCGGGCTGACCACGATCGAATTCCTGCGCGATGTCGGCAAGCACTTCAGCGTGAACCGGATGCTCGACCGGGAGGCGGTGCGGGCGCGACTGGCCGGCAACGGGATCTCCTTCACCGAGTTCAGCTACCAGTTGCTCCAGGCGCACGACTACCTGCAGCTCTTCCGGGAGCACGGGGTCCGGCTGCAGACCGGCGGTTCGGACCAGTGGGGCAACCTCACAGCGGGGGTGAACCTCATCCGTCGCACCACCGGCGAGCACGTCCACGCGCTGTGCACCCCGCTGCTCACGAAGGCCGACGGCACGAAGTTCGGCAAGACCGAGGCCGGCACGGTCTGGCTCGACGGCAACCTCACGAGTCCGTACGCGTTCTACCAGTTCTGGATCAACGCCGACGATCGCGACGTCCCCTCACTACTGCGCACGTTCTCGCTGCGATCCCTGGAAGAGGTCGGTCAGCTGGTCGCGGAGTCGGCAACTGCTCCCCACCGGCGTATCGGCCAGCACGCGCTGGCTGAGGAATTGACGACCCTCGTGCACGGGTCTGACCAGACCAAGGCCGTTGCCGCCGCAGCGACGGCGCTCTTCGGCCGGGGTGACTTGGCCTTGCTCGACGCCGCAACCCTCACAGCCGCCCTGCGCGAGGCCCCGCATGTGGAGTTGTCGCAGGCCGACACCTCGCAGACCCCCGACCCTGGCAGAGCTCTTCGTCACCTGCGGGCTGATGGACAGCAAGGCGGCAGCTCGCCGGGCTGCGAAGGAAGGCGGGGCCTACCTGAACAACGATCGCGTGACGGACCTGGACGCGCCCCTGGAGTCCGATCGTCTCCTCGCCGGGGGGTGGGCCGTCCTTCGCCGCGGCAGGAGGTCTGTGGGAGGCGTGCGATTCCCTCGCGCTGAGTAGTCTCAACTACCTCCGGTAGTGTGACGTGGGTCGCAGAGAATTCGGGCGAATCGGATTTGACCCAGGCAGCATCAGCCGTCTAATGTTCAACATGTCGCCGGGTGCGGCAGGCCCCAAAAGCCTGAAGCCCGGGATCCCCGAACTTGAACTACTGGGGTTCGGTCTGCTCGCAGACCGGCCACCAAGCCGAAGTTGACTTCGGTCAGGGCCAGCAGTTAGAGTAGGGGGGTTGCCTCAAAGGGAGATCGAAAGTGACCCAGCGATGTGCGCCCGCTCCTTGAGAACTCAACAGTGTGCCGAAAGTCAATGCCAAGAAATACCCCGTCCGTGGGGGCCGAGCTTGCTCGGCCGAAGCGAACGGATTCCTTTGGTAAACGGACAACTGTCAGTTGTCATTTGCCAGATCTTCACTTCGTGAGGAGCTTTCACAAGCATTCATGGAGAGTTTGATCCTGGCTCAGGACGAACGCTGGCGGCGTGCTTTACACATGCAAGTCGAACGGTGACACACCTTCGGGTGTTGATCAGTGGCGAACGGGTGAGTAACACGTGGGCAACCTGCCCCTCACATTGGAATAACTCCGGGAAACCGGGGCTAATACCGGATATCACCTCTGAGGGCATCCTCGGAGGTTGAAAGGGTTACTGGTGAGGGATGGGCCCGCGGCCTATCAGCTAGTTGGTGGGGTAATGGCCTACCAAGGCGACGACGGGTAGCCGGCCTGAGAGGGCGACCGGCCACACTGGGACTGAGACACGGCCCAGACTCCTACGGGAGGCAGCAGTGGGGAATATTGCGCAATGGGCGAAAGCCTGACGCAGCAACGCCGCGTGAGGGAACGAAGGCCTTAGGGTTGTAAACCTCTTTCAGCAGGGACGAAGCGCAAGTGACGGTACCTGCAGAAGAAGCACCGGCTAACTACGTGCCAGCAGCCGCGGTAATACGTAGGGTGCAAGCGTTGTCCGGATTTATTGGGCGTAAAGGGCTCGTAGGCGGTCCGTCACGTCGGAAGTGAAAACCCAGGGCTCAACTCCGGGCCTGCTTTCGATACGGGCGGACTTGAGTTCGGTAGGGGAGACTGGAACTCCTGGTGTAGCGGTGGAATGCGCAGATATCAGGAAGAACACCAATGGCGAAGGCAGGTCTCTGGGCCGATACTGACGCTGAGGAGCGAAAGCGTGGGGAGCGAACAGGATTAGATACCCTGGTAGTCCACGCCGTAAACGGTGGGCGCTAGGTGTGGGGAACTATCTACGTTTTCCGCGCCGCAGCTAACGCATTAAGCGCCCCGCCTGGGGAGTACGGCCGCAAGGCTAAAACTCAAAGGAATTGACGGGGGCCCGCACAAGCGGCGGAGCATGCGGCTTAATTCGATGCAACGCGAAGAACCTTACCTAGGCTTGACATATACGGGAAGCAGGCAGAGATGTCTGTGCCTTCGGGCTCGTATACAGGTGGTGCATGGCTGTCGTCAGCTCGTGTCGTGAGATGTTGGGTTAAGTCCCGCAACGAGCGCAACCCTCGTTCTATGTTGCCAGCGGGTAATGCCGGGGACTCATAGGAGACTGCCGGGGTCAACTCGGAGGAAGGTGGGGACGACGTCAAGTCATCATGCCCCTTACGTCTAGGGCTGCACGCATGCTACAATGGCCGGTACAAAGGGCTGCAAGACCGCAAGGTTGAGCGAATCCCAAAAAGCCGGTCTCAGTTCGGATTGGGGTCTGCAACTCGACCCCATGAAGTCGGAGTCGCTAGTAATCGCAGATCAGCAACGCTGCGGTGAATACGTTCCCGGGCCTTGTACACACCGCCCGTCACGTCACGAAAGTCGGTAACACCCGAAGCCGGTGGCCCAACCCTTGTGGGAGGGAGCTGTCGAAGGTGGGACTGGCGATTGGGACGAAGTCGTAACAAGGTAGCCGTACCGGAAGGTGCGGCTGGATCACCTCCTTTCTAAGGAGCACCTGGCGCCTGCAGAGCGTCCAGAGCCCAGCGCAGACGACATGTTCTGCGGGGTAGCTCAGGGTAGATCATTGACCAGTCGGCAGTGACGCTCGACGATCACGCAAGTACAACCGGCTTCGCCGGAGTGGAACAGTGTGAGGTCCGCCGATCTGCCTAGGCACGCTGTTGGGTCCTGAGGGAACGGGCAACCGGACCTCGGGCCGAAAGGCCTGGACCGCCGATCTCCTCGAACTGCCGGCTTACCGGTAAGCGGGAATCGGCTGGCGGGCCGACCGTATCTTGAGAACTGCATAGTGGACGCGAGCATCTGATCTTTGCGATCAAATGATCTTTATGGTCAAGATTTTAAGAGCATACGGTGGATGCCTAGGCACTAGGAGCCGATGAAGGACGTAGGAGGCTGCGATAAGCCTCGGGGAGCTGCCAACCGAGCTGTGATCCGGGGATGTCCGAATGGGGAAACCCGGCTGGGGTTATGCCCAGTCACCACCGCCTGAACACATAGGGCGGATGGAGGGAACGTGGGGAAGTGAAACATCTCAGTACCCACAGGAAGAGAAAACAACCGTGATTTCGTTAGTAGTGGCGAGCGAACGCGAATCAGGCCAAACCGTTGCTGTGTGATAGCCACCAGGCGTTGCAGCAGCGGGGTTGTGGGAGCAGACAGCAGTCGCTGGTGAGACTGCAGGAAGTAAGAAACGCGTGGTCGTAGTCGAAGGCTTTGGAAAGAGCCGGCATAGACGGTAACACCCCTGTAGACAAAACGGCGCGCACTTCCGTCTGATCTCCCAAGTAGCACGGGGCCCGAGAAATCCCGTGTGAATCTGGCGGGACCACCCGCTAAGCCTAAATACTACCTAGTGACCGATAGCGGACAAGTACCGTGAGGGAAAGGTGAAAAGTACCCCGGGAGGGGAGTGAAATAGAACCTGAAACCGTGTGCTTACAAGCCGTGGGAGCGTCGGGGCTTCGGCCCTCGTGACCGCGTGCCTTTTGAAGAATGAGCCTGCGAGTTAGTGGTATGTGGCGAGGTTAACCCGTGTGGGGAAGCCGTAGCGAAAGCGAGTCCGAATAGGGCGCTTTAGTCGCATGCTCTAGACCCGAAGCGGAGTGATCTACCCATGGCCAGGGTGAAGCGCGGGTAAGACCGCGTGGAGGCCCGAACCCACCAAGGTTGAAAACTTGGGGGATGAGCTGTGGGTAGGGGTGAAAGGCCAATCAAACTCCGTGATAGCTGGTTCTCCCCGAAATGCATTTAGGTGCAGCGTCATGCGTTTCTTGCCGGAGGTAGAGCACTGGATGGTCTAGGGGGCCTACAAGCTTACCGAAATCAACCAAACTCCGAATGCCGGTAAGTGAGAGCATGGCAGTGAGACTGCGGGGGATAAGCTTCGTAGTCGAAAGGGAAACAGCCCAGATCGCCGACTAAGGTCCCTAAGCGTGTGCTAAGTGGAAAAGGATGTGGAGTCGCAGTGACAACCAGGAGGTTGGCTTAGAAGCAGCCACCCTTGAAAGAGTGCGTAATAGCTCACTGGTCAAGTGATTCCGCGCCGACAATGTAACGGGGCTCAAGCACACCACCGAAGTCGCGGCATTCACACATAGCTCGGCCGGCCCTTCGGGTCCGGTCCAGGCGTGTGGATGGGTAGGGGAGCGTCGTGTCGCGCGTGAAGCGACGGGGTGACCCAGTCGTGGATGCGACACGAGTGAGAATGCAGGCATGAGTAGCGAAAGACGGGCGAGAAACCCGTCCGCCGAATGACCAAGGGTTCCAGGGCCAGGCTAATCCGCCCTGGGTAAGTCGGGACCTAAGGCGAGGCCGACAGGCGTAGTCGATGGACAACGGGTTGATATTCCCGTACCGGCGGTATCGCGCCCATGCTGAGCCCGGGGATGCTAAGCGCCCGAAGCCGGATTCTCTTCGGAGATGATGGTGGAGCGCGCGACCCGAACCGGTAGTAGGCAAGCGATGGGGTGACGCAGGAGGGCAGTCCAACCGCGGCGATGGTAGACCGCGGGCAAGGTTGTAGGGCGAGACATAGGCAAATCCGTGTCTCATGTGCCTGAGAACTGATGCGGATCCGGTACTAGGAGAAGTGGATGATCCCATGCTGCCGAGAAAAGCCTCTAGCGAGTGATACAGCCGCCCGTACCCCAAACCGACACAGGTGGTCAGGTAGAGAATACTAAGGCGATCGAGTGAACCATGGTTAAGGAACTCGGCAAAATGCCCCCGTAACTTCGGGAGAAGGGGGGCCGTTGCTGGTGATGGGACTTGCTCCCTGAGCTGATGGCGGCCGCAGAGACCAGGCTGAAGCGACTGTTTATCAAAAACACAGGTCCGTGCTAAGTAGCAATACGACGTATACGGACTGACGCCTGCCCGGTGCTGGAACGTTAAGGGGACGGGTTAGCACGCAAGTGCGAAGCTCAGAACTTAAGCGCCAGTAAACGGCGGTGGTAACTATAACCATCCTAAGGTAGCGAAATTCCTTGTCGGGTAAGTTCCGACCTGCACGAATGGCGTAACGACTTCAGCGCTGTCTCAACCATGGACTCGGCGAAATTGCACTACGAGTAAAGATGCTCGTTACGCGTGGCAGGACGGAAAGACCCCGGGACCTTTACTACAGCTTGGTATTGGTGGTCGGTACGGTTTGTGTAGGATAGGTGGGAGACTGTGAAACTCGGACGCCAGTTCGGGTGGAGTCAACGTTGAAATACCACTCTGATCGTATTGGCTGTCTAACCTCGGTCCGTGATCCGGATCAGGGACAGTGCCTGGTGGGTAGTTTAACTGGGGCGGTTGCCTCCCAAAGAGTAACGGAGGCGCTCAATGGTTCCCTCAGCCTGGTTGGCAATCAGGTGTCGAGTGTAAGTGCACAAGGGAGCTTGACTGTGAGACCGACAGGTCGAGCAGGGACGAAAGTCGGAACTAGTGATCCGGCGCCAGCTTGTGGAAGCGGCGTCGCTCAACGGATAAAAGGTACCCCGGGGATAACAGGCTGATCTTGCCCAAGAGTCCATATCGACGGCATGGTTTGGCACCTCGATGTCGGCTCGTCGCATCCTGGGGCTGGAGTAGGTCCCAAGGGTTGGGCTGTTCGCCCATTAAAGCGGCACGCGAGCTGGGTTCAGAACGTCGTGAGACAGTTCGGTCCCTATCCGCCACGCGCGTAAGAGTCTTGAGAAGGGCTGTCCCTAGTACGAGAGGACCGGGACGGACGAACCTCTGGTGTGCCAGTTGTTCCGCCAGGAGCACGGCTGGTTGGCTACGTTCGGAAGGGATAACCGCTGAAGGCATCTAAGCGGGAAGCCTGCTTCAAGATGAGGACTCTCACAGGGTTAACCTGGTAAGGCCCCCAGTAGACGACTGGGTTGATAGGCCGGATGTGGAAGCACGGTAACGTGTGGAGCTGACCGGTACTAATAGGCCGAGGGCTTGACCTACTACTAAAGATTCAACGCGTCCACTATGCGGTTCCCGAGATATGTTCGGGAACATATCTCAATAGAGTTTCGGTGGTCATAGCGAAGGGGAAACGCCCGGTTACATTCCGAACCCGGAAGCTAAGCTCTTCAGCGCCGATGGTACTGCACGGGTGACTGTGTGGGAGAGTAGGACGCCGCCGGACATTTTTCACTGTGGGCCAGTCGAGAGACTGGCCCACAGTTGTTTGTCCACAAGACTTCGGTCCGCTCGTGCGATTGCATTGCCTCAGGGAGGGCGCGTGAACCAGTCATCGGGAAGCGCGGACGACGACAACCGCGACGCTGGGGTCCCGGCACGTGGCAACCAGTCCGACAACGCCGAGCCAGGCGCGAGGGCCGGCGCGGACGCTGGCGGCAGTCGGCGACCGGACGGGCGTGGACGTGGTGGCGACTCGCAACGCCGAGATGACGGTCGGCGGTCGGACAAGCGCAGTCAGAGCCGTCGAACATCGAGCGGTTCCCGCGATTCGGATCGGCGCTCGAGCGGGTCTGGGAAGAAGCCGACGAGCAGTTCCGGCAAGGCGCCAGGCAGCGGGTCGAGCGCCGGTACTCGGCAGCGTTCCTCCGGTCGAGGCGCAGACCAGAGGAGCCGTGGTGGGGCCGACAGCGATCGCGGGTCGTCTCGACAACGCCGCGACGACCCGCGCGTGGGCCGCGCGCCTCGAGGACAGCAGTCGGCCGAGAGGCCCCGAGGCCCTGCGATTGCCGAGGATGTGACCGGGGAGGAGCTGGAGCGCTTCGTCTTGGCCGAGCTTCGGTCCCTGCCGGAAGGGCTGGCCACGCGGGTCGGGCAGCATCTGGTGATGGCTGGGCGACTGATCGAGGAGGATCCGGCGCTGGCGCTCGCGCATGCGCAGGCCGCTCGCGACCTGGCTCCGAGGGTGGCGATTCTGCGGGAGACGTGTGGCATCACGGCGTACGGCGCCGGCGATTACAGCAGAGCGGTGCGCGAGTTGCGGGCGGCGCGCCGGATTTCGGGCAGCGACGATCTGCTCCCCCTGATCGCCGATAGCGAGCGCGGCATCGGGCGACCGGAGAAGGCGCTGGACGTGCTCGCCGAAGCGCCCAAGCGACTGCCCGTGGAGACCGCGATCGAACTGCTGATCGTGGGGGCGGGCGCACGCCGAGATCTGGGGGATCCCGAGGCTGCTGTCCTGATGCTGCAGCGCGATGAACTCTCGGCGGCAATCGGACCGGCTTGGCTGCCGCGACTGCGCTACGCGTACGCCGACGCTCTGCAGGCAGCAGGGAGGCCGGAGGAGGCGGAGCGATGGTTCGCTCTGGCTGACGAGGCCGACCTCGATGGCGACCTGGAGTGGGAGCCCCGGGACGTGGCCAGCGGCCCCGATGGATCCCGAGGCCCGAGGTCGTCGTGAGCCCGCTCGGTGACTACGATGTGCTGCTGCTGGACCTCGACGGGGTTGTCTACCGCGGCCTGGGTCCGGTGCCTCACGCTGTCGAGGTGCTGAGGTCGGCGGAAGCTGCCGGCGTTCGGCTCGGATTCGTGACGAACAATGCGAGCCGGACTCCCGAGCAGGTCGCCGAGCACCTGACCGCTCTCGGCCTCGCTTGTGGCCGCGACCAGGTCGTGACCAGTGCTCAGGTCGGGGCCGATGTCCTCGCTGAGCGTGTGGCAGCAGGACGTCGGATTCTGGCCGTCGGCGGCGAAGGTGTGGCAGCCGCACTGCTGGAGCGCGACTTCATCCCGGTCACTGCTGCTGGGGAGCGAAGCAGGGGTCGCACGGACCTCGAGATCGCAACTTCGGTTGCTGGCGTGCTGCAGGGATTCGGCCCGGAGGTGTCCTGGCGCGACCTCGCCGTGGCGTCCTACGCCGTGGCGGCGGGAAGGCCCTGGGTTGCCACCAATACCGATCGGACCATCCCCCGGGCGGACGGCATCGCACCTGGAAACGGGATGCTCGTCGCCGCAGTGACGGCTGCCACGGGAGTGACGCCCCCCGCCGCAGGGAAGCCCGCTCCGGAGATGATGCAGCGGGCGGCACATCGGCTGCGCGCCGCCCGCCCGCTGGCCGTCGGGGACCGGCTCGACACCGACATCCGCGGGGCCGTCGCGGCGGGAATCGACTCGCTGCTCGTGCTCACGGGTGTGACTGGAGCCATCGAGCTCGCCGAAGCGCAGGCAGGCGATCGGCCGACCTACGTCGCAGCGGATCTGCGGGGCTTGCAGCGCGACCTGCCAAGGCTCACAGCATCGAGCGACGGTCCATGGCAGGGCGAGGACGCCCGGATCGCACAAGCCGTGCGCATGAGTTGGGGGCGCGGGGGAGCAACAGCCGAACTCAAGGCGATTCTTGGCGGCGCAGGAAGCAGGTGAGCTGCGCCGAGCACACCAGATCGCCCTCGTCGTCGGTGATGTCGATGCGATGCGTGGTGAGCGTGCGGCCCAGGCGCACCGGCTCTGCGATGGCATAGACATCGCCGGTGCGGGCGGGCTTGTGGTGCGTGCAGTACAGCGAGACACCCACGGGGGTACGGTCGGGCCCGGCGTGGATCCCAGCGGCGATGGAGCCCACGGTCTCGGCGAGCACTGCCGACGCCCCGCCGTGCAGCAGGCCGAAGGGCTGGGTGTTGCCCCGGACCGGCATCGTGGCCTCCACTGCTGAAGTCGATGCCGCGGTGATGACGATGCCCATCGTCTCGGCCAGCGCCCCGCGGAAGCTATTGATCGCGCTCAGGGGGTCGGTGTGATGCTCGCTCATGCGCCCACGATAGAACGACTGAGCCCGTGAACCCCTCCGGCAGTCGGCGCCGGGGCGCTGCGTCGGCACCGTATCGCCGTCGGGCTGTGGCCCACACTCGCCAGTCCAGCCGCACGTCGGCCGTCGATTCGGTTCGTCCGGGGTGCCGTCGCCTGCCCACAGGGGGCGAGAAGGTCGGCCGTCCGGTCGGACAACCCAGCACAGCCGCCGGGATGTGCGACTCGCCCGGGACTGGGCGCAGGTCGCCTCGCCAGGACCAGCCACGCTTCGGGATTGGGGATCGCGCGCGACCGCGAGATCGCTGGCGCTGCCTTGCGGCATCGTGATCCTCGTTCGCCGACCGGTGTTCCGAACGCCTCGATGGGTTTCCGCGGTTGGGCCTTCGGCGCGCGCGGTGCCTGTGAGCGTCGGTCGCGGCGGGTCGCCCGTTCGCGACGGTGCCCCTGGCGGCTGGCGGTGCTGGCGGATCGGAGTCGATGACGGCAGGAGTTCCCGAGTGACTCGCTCGGGTCCCGGCCGGCCATGACGACTCGCGGCCGCCCGACACGTGGGAGAGCCGCCGCAGCAGCCGTGTCGGCGTCGGCTCCGCTCGACCTCGGTGGCGACGCCCCGGGGCTGGATCGTGAGCGGGAACCGGTCGAAGCGCAGCGGCCCGGTCGCGATCGAGCAACGCCGGGGGTTGGCCCTTCGGGGCCGCGGCGGGACCGGGTGATGACCAGCAAGGCCCCGTGTCGCGCGCAATCGACCACCACTGCCCCACCGCCGCCGTCTGCACGGATCCGGCACTCGCCGTGGCAGGCGCCCGGCAGTGGACAGCGGCATGCCAGTGGCGCACGGACTCGTCGCGCGGCACGATCGGGGGGTGGAGGAGCAGCGTCCCGATCGCACCCGGCGCGATCGGGACGCCTCCGGGCGCGCCCGCAACTCCCGCCCGCGCGATGGCCTCGGTCGTCCGTTGCCGCGCGGCGCCCCAGGCGTGCCGACGATGCCGGAAGGCATGGTCCTGACGGAAGCAGCAGGCGTGGATCTTGCGCAGGAACTCCTCGACGAGGGGCGGCCGTTCCACGCCCACGAGGTGCTCGAGTCGTTGTGGAAGTCCACCGATGACGCCGAACGCCAACGGCTGTGGCAGGGACTGGCGCAACTGGCCGTCGGACTCACGCATGCTGCCCGCGGCAACCGCCCCGGTGCCGAAGCGCTGATCCGTCGGGGACGCGACCGGCTCGCGGCGGTGCCGGCTTCGGCTGCAGCACCTGTCGATACCGGTGGCGTCGTCGCCTGGGCCGAGGCCTGGTTGGCCGGCTCGCAGGAGGAGTCGCTGCGGCTGCGCGGGCCGGACGAGCCCGGGCCGTAGGATCGCGGGGTGACGCCTCGCCCCCGCCTGCTGCTCATGGACGGCCACTCCTTGGCCTACCGGGCGTTCCATGCCCTGCCGGTGGAGAACTTCGCCACGACAACAGGCCAGCCCACGAATGCCGTCTACGGCTTCACGTCCATGCTCATCAACCTGCTGCGCGACGAGCAGCCGAGTCACGTGGCGGTCGCCTTCGACGTGTCCCGCAAGACGTTCCGCAGCGAGGCCTATCCGCAGTACAAGGCCACCCGTAGTGCGACGCCGGAGGAGTTCAAGGGCCAGGTGCCGTTGATCCGAGACGTGCTCGATGCGATGGGGATCAAGAGCCTGGAGCTGGAGGGTTTCGAGGCCGACGACATCATCGCAACGCTGTCCGCACGTGCTGAGGACGCCGGGTTCGAGGTGCTCGTCATCAGCGGCGACCGCGACGCGATGCAACTCGTCGATGAGCGCACGGTGCTGCTCTATCCGCGCAAGGGTGTCTCCGACCTGGCGCGGATGACCCCGACCGCCGTGGCCGAGAAGTACGGCGTCCCGCCCGCGCAGTACCCGGAGCTGGCCGCGCTGACGGGGGAAACCAGCGACAACCTGCCCGGCGTGCCCGGCGTGGGTCCGGGGTTCGCGGCGAAGTGGCTGCGGCAATTCGGAGACCTGGAGACCCTGCTGCGGCGCGCCAGCGAGGTGGGCGGCAAGAAGGGCGAGTCGCTGCGGGCCCATATCGAGCAGGTACGGACCAATCGGGAGCTCAACGCCTTGGTGCGCGACCTGCCGCTGGCCGTGGAACTGACGGACTTCGAACGCCACGACCTCGACCGCGCCCAGGTCCACGAGGTGTTCGACGCTCTGGAGTTCCGCGTCCTGCGGGACCGCCTGTTCGATTACCTGTCCGACCAGGTCCAGCACACAGGTGAGCGCGCCGAAGTTGAGGTGTCGGTGCTGGAGCCGGGCGGATTCGCCGCGTGGTTGGCCGGACACGCGCCGCCCGGAGGCCCGCGAGTCGGCCTCGCGGTGCAGGGGGCATGGGGCAAAGGCACCGGAACAGTGCACCGGATGGCGCTGGCATCGCACGACGGCACTGTGGCGGTCCTGAACCTCGACGACTGCGCCGATGCCGATGCCGTCGCGCTGCGCGAGTGGCTGGCCGACGGCCGTGCCACGAAGGCCATGCACGAGGCCAAGGGGCCATTGCTGGCGATGAAGGCCCGCGGGTGGGCGCTGGCGGGCCTGTCCAGCGACACGGCTCTGGCCGCGTATCTCGCCATGCCCGGCCAGCGAACCTTCGACCTCGGGGACCTGGTCGCCCGCTTCCTGCAGCGGGATCTCGGCGGGGCGGATGCCACGGACGGGCAGCTCGCACTCGGGATCGAGGAGGACCACGCAGTGCCGCTGGGGGAGCAGGCGCGGGCGATCCTGGACCTCGCGGATCTGCTCGATGCCCGCCTTGCGGCCGCTGGAGCGCTGCAGCTGCTGGAATCGCTGGAACTGCCGCTGCAACGGGTGCTGGTCGACATGGAGGCAGCCGGCATCGCCGTCGACGTGGCCGGCCTGCAGGCGCTGGAGCGGCAGTTCACCGACCGGATGTCCGCCAGCGAGTCCGAGGCGCACCAGTTGGCCGGACACCCCTTCAACCTCGGCTCGCCCAAGCAGTTGCAGGTGGTGCTGTTCGAGGAGCGCGGTCTGCCCAAGACCAAGCGCATCAAGACCGGGTACACCACCGATGCCGATGCCTTGGCTTCGCTCTACCGGGCCACCGAGGACCCGCTCCTGCAGACGCTGCTGCAGTGGCGCGACGTGGCGAAGCTCCGCCAGACGGTGGCCGGGCTGATCCCCCTGGCGGACGAGCACGGGCGGATCCATACGACGTTCCAGCAGACCGTGGCGGCGACCGGCCGGTTGTCCAGCGCCGACCCGAACCTGCAGAACATCCCGATCCGGACGGCGGAGGGCCGGCGTATCCGGGGCTGCTTCGTGGCTGGCGCCGGGTACGAATCGCTGCTGACCGCGGACTACAGCCAGATCGAGATGCGCATCATGGCGCACCTGTCCGCGGACGAGGGCCTGATCGATGCCTTCCGCTCCGGCGAGGACCTGCACACGACGGTCGCCTCGCGGGTCTTCAACTGCCCACCGCAGGAGGTGGATGCGGAGAAGCGCCGCCGGATCAAGGCCATGTCCTACGGCCTGGCCTACGGGCTGAGCTCCTACGGCTTGTCGCAGCAGCTCGGGATCGGGGTCGAGGAGGCGCGCGGGCTCATGGGCGAGTACTTCGCTCGGTTCGGCGGCGTGCGCGACTACCTCGCCGAGGTCGTGGAGCGGGCCCGTGCCACCGGCTACACCGAGACCATGATGGGCCGCCGCCGCTACCTGCCGGATCTGTCCAGCGACGTCCGGCAGCGCCGGGAGATGGCCGAGCGCATGGCGCTGAACGCCCCGATCCAGGGCTCGGCCGCGGACTTGATGAAGGTGGCGATGATCCGTGCACAGGGCGCGCTCGCCGACGCTGCACTGGTCAGCCGGCTGCTGCTGCAGGTCCACGACGAACTGGTGGTCGAGGTCGCGCCGGGCGAGGCCGACGCCGTTGCCGGGCTGCTGCGGGAGGCGATGGGTTCGGCCGCGGAACTGTCCGTGCCGCTCGACGTCTCGATCGGCATGGGTCGCACCTGGCAGGACGCCGGGCATTAGCCGTATCGCCGGCACGTGACGTTGCCGGCACGGCGGCCACCGGCAAGCAGAATCCGGAGCCGAGTTGCACCCGCTTTGACCCCCGGTTCCCCGGTGCTCTACCGTTGAGGGTGCGTTGTCGCCTGCGCGCCCGCGGACGGAGTCGGGTGAGCAGCCGTGGCGGAGGATCGCCGACGGCCAGGCACAGCACAGCCATCACAGCAGAATCCCGAGTGACCTACCTACATGACGTCCATCACCGAGAACGCCCCCGGCGCTACCGCCACCCAAGTCGCGATCAACGACATCGGATCCGCAGAGGACTTCCTCAAGGCGGTCGACGCGACGATCAAGCCCTTCAACGACGGTGATCTGGTCACCGGCACCGTAGTCAAGGTCGATCGGGACGAGGTCCTGGTCGACATCGGCTACAAGACCGAAGGCATCGTCCCCTCCCGCGAACTATCGATCAAGCACGACGTGAACCCCGATGAGGTGGTGAAGGTCGGCGACGAGATCGAAGCGCTGGTGATGACCAAGGAGGACAAGGAAGGCCGCCTCCTGCTGTCCAAGAAGCGCGCCATGTACGAGCGCGCCTGGGGCAAGATCGAAGAGGTCAAGAACGCCGACGGCGTGGTCGAGGGCCAGGTGATCGAGGTCGTCAAGGGCGGGCTCATCGTGGACATCGGCCTGCGCGGCTTCCTTCCCGCGTCGCTGGTCGAGATGCGCCGGGTCCGGGATCTGCAGCCGTACATCGGCCGCACGCTCGAAGCCAAGATCATCGAGTTGGACAAGAACCGCAACAACGTGGTCCTGTCCCGCCGCGCCTACCTGGAGCAGACCCAGTCCGCGGTGCGCACCGACTTCCTCAACCAGTTGGCCAAGGGCCAGATCCGCAAGGGCGTCGTGTCGAGCATCGTCAACTTCGGCGCGTTCGTCGATCTCGGCGGAGTGGACGGTCTGGTGCACGTTTCCGAGCTGTCCTGGAAGCACATCGACCACCCCAGCGAGGTCGTCGAGGTCGGGCAGGAGGTCACGGTCGAGGTCCTCGACGTGGACATGGACCGCGAGCGGGTCTCGCTGTCGCTGAAGGCCACGCAGGAGGATCCCTGGCAGCACTTCGCCCGCACCCACCAGCTTGGACAGGTTGTGCCGGGCAAGGTCACCAAGCTGGTGCCCTTCGGCGCCTTCGTCCGCGTCTCGCAGGGGATCGAGGGCCTCGTGCACATCTCCGAGCTCGCCGAGCGCCACGTCGAGCAGCCGGAGCAGGTCGTCAAGGTGGGTGACGAGATCTTCGTCAAGGTCATCGACATCGACCTCGAGCGGCGCCGGATCTCGCTGTCGCTGAAGCAGGCCAACGCCTCCGGCGCAGCCGCGCAGGAGGAGTTCGACCCCTACCTGTACGGCATGGCCCCGTCCTTCGACGAGGAGGGCAACTACATCGGGCCGGAGGGCTTCGATACCGAGACCGGGGAGTGGAAGGAAGGCTTCGACGAGGCCCGCGCTGCCTGGGAGCGCGAGTACGCCGAGGCCCACTCCCGCTGGGAGGCCCACCGCAAGCAGATCGAGGACGCAGCCGAAGCCGAGGCCGTTGCGACCGACGAGTACTCCGGCGCCACTGCGGCGCCCGGCGGCACGTTGGCCACCGACGAGGCGCTGCAGGCGCTGCGGGACAAGTTGACCGGCGGCCAGTAGCCGCCGACCTGTTCGCCAACGGCCCCGCACCCCTGCCGGTGCGGGGCCGTTCGGCGTCGCTGCCCGCTAAGGTCGCGGAAGGGCGACAACCGGGCCGCCCGGCGACCCCCGGTTGTCGCCCGGCACGCACGCCCCGAAGAAGGCAGGAGGCCCGGATGGCAGCCAGGACGATCCGCGTCGCGCTGACCGGGGGGATCGGGTCCGGCAAGAGCGAGGTTGCGCAGATGCTGAGCCGGCGCGGCGCCATCATCGTGGACGCCGACGAGGTTGCTCGGCAGATCGTGGAGCCGGGGCAGCCCGCGCTCGCGGAACTGGCGCACGCCTTTGGACCCGGCATCCTTCAGGAGGACGGCACCCTGGATCGGGCCGCGCTGGCCGAGCTCGCGTTCCACGACGCCGGCAACCTGGCACGGCTCAACGCGATCACCCATCCCCGCATCGCGGAGCGCACGCGGCAGTTGCTGGACGCGGCACCGCCGGGGTCCGTGCTCGTCTACGACATGCCACTGCTGGTCGAGAACGGGCTGACCCGGGGATGGGACGTGATCGTGGTCGTCGATGCGCCCGATGAGGTGCGCATGCAGCGGCTCACCGAATTCCGCGGGCTACCGGAGGCCGACGTGCTCGCCCGGATGGCGGCTCAGGCGACCCGCGAGGTCCGCAACTCCGCGGCCGATGTCGTACTGGACAACGCAGGCGACCGGGCGGCGCTCAAGGTCCAGGTGGAGGCCCTGTGGGAGGGCCTTCGGCTCGGGACACTGGCCGGAGAGTAGCGTCGGAGCATGCGGTTCCTGCCGTACCTCGTCGCCCTGGCGATGGTCATCGCGGCGGTGGTCTGGATGGTGCAGCAGCGCCCCGGGCGGCCGCCCCCGCGGGCGATCGCTGGGCCGTCCGGGGTCGGCGCGCCGGCCATGCTGGCCGCTGGGAGCGAGCGGGGCCCCGGCACTCTGCACCTGACCGCAACGCAGCTGGTCTTCTCAGCAGCATCGGGTCGCGTGCTCGTCATCGAGCGGCTCGACATCGTCGGGGCGTCCACGACGCACGATCTGCCGGATCGGCACTCCGCCTCGCCGGTGCTCGCGGTGCGCGCCGGCGACGACCTCCACTACTTCCTCGTCGACGACCCGGAGGACTGGCTGCGCCGTCTCACCTGAGCGCCAGACGCCGGACCTTGCCCGATGCCGTCCGGGGGAGGTCTTCCCGCTGCTCCACCACCTTCGGTCGCTTGTAGCCGGCCAGGTGCGCTTCCGCCCAGCCGTGCAGCTGCGCCGGTTCGGCATCACCGAGGTACGCCGCGCAGACGGCATGGCCCCAGCGCTCGTCCGGACGGCCGAACACCGCCACCTCGGCGACACCGGGGCAGGCGCCCAGCACCGCTTCGACCTCGGCCGGGTACACGTTCACCCCGCCGGTGATGATGAGGTCCTCGCGTCGGCCGTCGAGGAAGAGGTAGCCGTGCTCGTCCAGGTGGCCGAGGTCGCCGACGGTGAAGGCATCGCCCCGCCAGGCGGCGGCCGTCTTCGGCTCGTCGCCCCAGTAGCGGAACCGGGCGAAGGGCGGCGCGTGGCACCAGATGAGTTCGTCGTCGATCTCCAGGGTGCGTCCAGAGCGGGCGCGTCCCACCGTCCCGGGCCGCTGCTCCCACTCCGGTCCGGAACAGGCGGCGAACTGGCCCTCGGTGGAGCCGTAGAACTCCCAGACGTGATCGACTCCCGCCCAGGCGTGCATGCGGCGCTTGAGTTCCGAGGGGCAGGCATCGCCGGCATGGGCCAGGAGCCGGTAGCTCGAGGCGGGCACTTCGCCGTCCGCGAAGAGGCGCTGGAGGTGGCTGGGGACGACGAAGGCGGTCGTGGGCCGCAGTTCGTCCAGGGCCCGCGCGATCCGGTCAGCCTGGAACCACCCGGGGAAGGCCACCGACCCGCCGGCCAGGACCACGGCGAGGGCGAACCGCAGCGGCCCCGAGTGGCACAGCGGTCCGTGCACCAGCGACAGGTCGGAGGGGGAGAACTGCCACAGGGTCTGCTCGTCGGCCCACAGCGCTGCTGACTCGGCCTCGGTGAGATCACCCGTCCAGACGCCCTTTGGGCGACCGGTCGTGCCGGAGGTGTAGTGCATCGGCCGGCCCAGCGGATGGTCGGCGAGGTCCACCTGCCCGACGTCGTCGCCGAGCAGCCCCGCCAGTGCGCCCGGCTCGGTGACGGTGAGCGAAGGCCGAGCGTCCGCGAGGATGTAGTCCTGCTCCTGCCGGGTGAGCAGCGGGTTGATGAGGACCGGAACCACGCCGCTGCGCAGCGCGCCCAGGACGAGGGCGAGGGTCAGTGCCTGCGAGGTGGCGGCTTCGTCGGGACGTCCGCGATGCTCCGGCGTCACGACGGCGACCCGGTCCCCCCGCCGCACGGCACGACCGCTGAGTGCGCGGGCGTACTGCTCGCTGCGCGTGCGGATCTCCGGCCCCGTGGCCACGACGGTCATGGCCCCACCGTAGGGCGCCCTGCGAGGCCCGGGACCGCCCGGGCGGCCCGACTCGCGCGCGGGCACCGGCGACCGCCCGGGCGGCCCGACCGCCGGGGAACGCCGACCGCGGCGGCGTCTCGGCGAACGGGCTGCGTGCCGTGGATGTCGGATCCGCGACGTACCGTGTCAGCATGGTCCGTCCCATCACCGATCTGCAGCGGCGGGTCGCTCCGTTCGAAGTGGTCAGCGACTACGAGCCCGCGGGTGATCAGCCGGCGGCGATCGAGGATCTGGTGCGTCGGATCACCGCCGGCGAGGAGCACGTCGTGCTGCTCGGCGCCACGGGCACCGGCAAGTCGGCCACGACCGCCTGGCTGGTGGAACGGCTCCAGCGGCCCACCCTGGTGATGGCGCCGAACAAGACGCTGGCCGCGCAGCTGGCCAACGAGTTCCGCGAGCTCTTCCCGAACAACGCCGTGGAGTACTTCGTCTCGTACTACGACTACTACCAGCCCGAGGCCTACATCCCGCAGACCGATACCTACATCGAGAAGGACTCCTCGATCAACGAGGAGGTGGAACGGCTGCGGCACTCCGCCACCAACTCGCTGCTGACCCGGCGCGACGTGATCGTGGTGGCGACGGTGTCGGCGATCTACGGCCTCGGCACGCCGCAGGAGTACGTGGACCGGATGCTGCGGCTGCGGGTCGGCGAGGAGCGGGACCGCGACGCGCTGCTGCGCCAGCTGGTGGGGATCCAGTACGCCCGCAACGACATGTCCTTCACCCGTGGGACGTTCCGGGTGCGCGGCGACACCGTGGAGGTCTTCCCGGTGTACGAGGAGCACCCGGTCCGCATCGAGATGTTCGGCGACGAGATCGAGCGCCTCATGACCCTGCACCCGGTGACCGGCGAGGTCCTCACCGAGGACACCGAGCTCTACATCTTCCCGGCCACCCACTACGTCGCCGGGCCGGAGCGCATGGAGCGCGCCATCGCCGGCATCGAGGCGGAGCTGGGTCAGCGACTGGCGGAGCTGAACCGCCAGGGGAAGCTGTTGGAGGCGCAGCGGCTGCAGATGCGCACCAGCTACGACATCGAGATGATGCGCCAGGTCGGCACGTGCGCCGGAATTGAGAACTACTCGCTGCACATCGACGGCCGGGAGACGGGCTCCCCGCCGAACTGCCTGTTGGACTACTTCCCCGAGGACTTCCTGCTCGTCATCGACGAGTCGCATGTGACGGTCCCGCAGATCGGCGGGATGTACGAGGGCGACGCCAGCCGTAAGCGCACGCTCGTCGAGCACGGATTCCGGCTGCCCTCGGCCGCCGACAACCGGCCCCTGACCTGGGAGGAGTTCGCCGAGCGCGTCGGGCAGACCGTCTACCTGTCCGCGACGCCGGGGCCCTTCGAGCTCGCCAAGGCGCATGGGGAGTTCGTCGAGCAGGTCATCCGGCCGACGGGCCTGCTCGATCCGGAGATCATCGTGAAGTCGCCCAAGGGGCAGATCGACGACCTCATGCACGAGATCGCGCTGCGCACCGCCAAGCACGAGCGGGTGCTGGTCACGACGTTGACCAAGCGGATGTCGGAAGACCTCACCGACTACCTGCTGGAGCACGGCGTCCGCGTGCGGTACTTGCACTCGGAGGTGGACACCCTGCGCCGCGTCGAGCTGCTCCGCGAGCTGCGCATGGGGGAGTACGACGTCCTGGTCGGGATCAACCTGCTGCGAGAGGGCCTCGATCTGCCCGAGGTGTCGCTGGTGAGCATCCTCGACGCAGACAAGCAGGGATTCCTGCGCAGCGAACGCAGCCTGATCCAGACGATCGGCCGCGCCGCGCGCAACGTCTCGGGCCAGGTGCACATGTACGCCGAGACGGTGACCGACTCGATGCGCGTGGCGATCGAGGAGACCGACCGGCGCCGGGCCAAGCAGATCGCCTACAACGCCGAGCACGGCATCGACCCGACACCCCTGCGGAAGAAGATCGGCGACATCACCGATCTCATCGCCAAGGAGGACGCCGACACTGCGGCCGCTGCTGGGCTCCGGTCGGCGGCAGTCCCGGCGGCCGGGGCGTCACCGTGGCGATGGAGCACCGTGAGCCGCGATCGCTGGCGGAGGGCGAGCTCGCCGATCTCATCCAGCAACTGACCGAGCAGATGCACACCGCTGCCGAGGAGCTGCAGTTCGAGTTGGCGGCGCGGTTGCGCGACGAGGTGTCCGACCTGAAGCGCGAACTGCGCGGGATGCAGGACGCGACGCGGTGACGGTAGACGTGCACCTACCATGGAGCGGACAACGCATCGCCGCGTGAGCGGCTGACCGGGAGAGCCGATGCAGATCCCTCTGGCCGTGGCCGCTGCCGAGAACGCCCAGGCGGTGTCCAACTCCTTCAGCGCCACGGCGTGGACCGTCACCCTGCTGTTCGTCTTCGCGCTGTTCCTCGTGGATTTCGTGCACGCCGCCCGCAATCCGCACGAAGTCAGCATGCGAGAGGCGGGTATCTGGACCATCGTCTACGTCGTCGCCGCCATCATCTTCGGCTTGACGCTGAATCTCTGGGGCCCGGAGCAGAGCGCGGCGGCGATCTCGGCCGACGGCGGCTGGACGCTGCAGTTCATCGCCGGCTACATCACCGAGAAGAGCCTCTCGGTGGACAATCTGTTCATCTTCGTGCTGATCTTCAGCTCCTTCGCGGTGCCCAAGATGTTCCAGCAGAAGGCGCTGATGATCGGGATCGTGTTCGCCTTGATCCTGCGGTTGATCTTCATCCTCATCGGGGCGGCGGCGCTGGCACGGTTCTCCTGGCTGTTCTACTTCTTCGGCGGGTTCCTCATCTACAGCGCGATCAAGCTCATCACGAACCACGGCGCGGAGGGGGATCCGGCAGACAACAAGATGGTGCGCTTCGCCGAACGGGTCATTCCGACCACCTCGGAGTACCACGAGGGCAGATTCTTCGCCAGAATCGACGGTCGCCGGGTCGCGACGCCGCTCTTCCTCGTGATCATCGCGATCTTCATGTCCGACCTGCTGTTCGCCATGGACTCCATCCCCGCGATCTTCGGCCTGACGAGCGAGCCGTACATCGTCTTCACGGCGAACGCGTTCGCTCTCATGGGCCTGCGGCCGATGTTCTTCCTGCTCGACGGTCTGCTCGACCGCCTGGTCTACCTCACCTACGGGCTCGCGGTCATCCTCGGCTTCATCGGCGTGAAACTCCTGCTGCATGCCCTGCACGAGTCCGGCGTCGACGTGCCCGAGATCGGCACGTTCGTCTCGCTGCTCGTGATCATCGGCGTGCTGCTGGTGACCGTGCTGGCCTCGCTGTGGAAGGTCCGCAGGGATCCGGAGGTCACTGGCCGAGCACGATCTCAGCGGTCACCAGCACGCCGACGCGGCCCCCCCAGAGGATCACCACTCGCGGCAGGATCCCCATCGAAGCGAGTAGGACGCGCTGGGAGTCGCATGCCGGGAGCCCGGCGGCAGGCACAACCTCCGACGGGAGACGGCGGTATCAGTTCGCAAACGGCGGATACACCAGGAGCCGTTCGGCGAGTGTCCATCGCGCGATCTCGCAGCCGTCGACGAGGCTGAAGCTCGCATCGACATCGTCCCCGAGCCAGGTCCCGGTCACCGTGGCGGTCGACGGTCCCGCGTACTCCTGGCTGCAGGCCACGTCGTCAGGCGTCGGGGCGAACGGGTCGGCCTGCGACCGCGCGAGGTCATCCAGCAGCGCGCAGGCGGCCGTCGGGTCGGGGTGGTTGCCGCCCGGCGGGTCGCACGTGAGGCTCCAGACCTCGGGCTCGGAACTCGGGTCGGGGATGACCGTGACGGTCAAGTCGGTCTCGCCGCTGCTGGACGTGCTGCAGGCGGCCAGCGAGAGCAGGGCGGTCATCGCGGCGGCCAGGGCACTGCGGTTGCCGATCATCTGGTCAATGTAGTTGGTCCGCACCCCCGGCGCGAAGCGCCTGCGGCTGCGTTCCGGTCCACGGGTGACCGCGGTCCGGTCGGCGACGCGCTACCAGCCTCGCGCGGCCCATGCGGCCAGGTTCGGTCGCTCCCGGCCCAGCACCGTGTCGTCGCCGTGGCCGGGGTACACCCACGCCTCGTCGTCGTAGATGTCGAAGATGCGCTCCACCACGTCGGTGTAGAGCCGGTCGAAGGCAGCCGGATCGCCCCAGGTGTTGCCGACGCCGCCGGGGAACAGCGAATCCCCGGTGAAGAGGTGCAAGTGCCCGGCTGGATCGTCGTAGGTCAGCGCGATCGACCCCGCAGTGTGCCCGCGCAGGTGGATCACCGACAGTTCGACATCACCGAACGCCACCACATCACCGTGCCCGATCGCACGCGTCAGCGGTACCGGGAGGAGCGCAGCGTCGCCCTCGTGACCGAGCACCGCCGCGCCGGTGGCGGCCGCCACGGCCGGCAGCCCCTGGGTGTGGTCGGCGTGGCCGTGCGTCAGGACCACCGCATCCAGCGGCTCTTCGCCGACGAACTCCAGGAGACTGCGTGCCGGTCCGGGCGCATCGATGAGCAGCGACTTCCCCGTCGCCCGGCAGCGGAGCAGATACGTGTTGTTGTCCATCGCCCCGAGGGCCAGTTTGCTGATCACCAGGTCGGTGAGCTCCCGGACCTGTGCGGGTCCGCCCGGCTTGACGTTGCCGTGGTAGGTCATTGCGTCACCCCGATCCGCCCGGCATGCCGTGCCGGACACCACAGGTAGCCTAGGCCAGTGAGCGGGAAGCCGAGCAGGACTGAGCGCGTGACGGCGCTGGAGGCGGCAACCGACCGCGCCGCGAACCGCTTGATCGTGCGCGGTGCCCGCGAGCACAACCTGAAGAACGTCTCCCTGGACCTGCCGCGGGACTCGCTGATCGTCTTCACCGGCCTGTCGGGATCGGGCAAGTCCTCACTGGCCTTCGACACCATCTTCGCCGAGGGCCAGCGCCGCTATGTGGAGTCGTTGTCGGCCTACGCGCGGCAGTTCCTCGGTCAGATGGACAAGCCGGATGTGGACTTCATCGACGGCCTCAGCCCGGCGGTCTCGATCGATCAGAAGTCCACCAGCCGCAACCCGCGGTCCACGGTCGGCACCGTGACGGAGGTGTACGACTACCTGCGCCTGTTGTACGCGCGCATCGGTCGGCCGCACTGCCCGGCCTGCGGGCGCCCGATCGCGCAGCAGACGCCGCAGCAGATCGTCGACCAGATCCTGGGCCTGACCGAGGGGACGCGGTTCCAGGTCCTGGCTCCCGTGGTCCGGCAGCGCAAGGGCGAATTCGTCGACCTGTTCGGGCAGCTGCAGGCGGGCGGCTACTCGCGGGCGCTCGTCGACGGCCAGGCCGTGAGCCTCGCCGATCCTCCGAAGCTGAAGAAGCAGGAGAAGCACGACATCAGCGTCGTGGTGGACCGGCTCGTGGTGAAGCCCGGCGGCAAGCAGCGGATCACCGACTCGGTGGAGACGGCGCTGCGGCTGGCGGAGGGGGTCGTGGTCCTCGACTTCGTGGATCTGCCGGCCGAGCACGAGGAGCGAACCAGAACGTTCTCCGAGCACCTCGCCTGCCCCTACGACGGCAGTTCCTTCGAGGTGCTCGAGCCGCGCTCCTTCTCGTTCAACTCCCCGTTCGGCGCGTGTCCGGCCTGCTCCGGCCTCGGCATCCGGATGGAGGTGGACCCGGACCTCATCGTCCCCGACGACGCACTCTCCCTGCTGGACGGCGCCATCGCCCCATGGTCGGGCGCGCACCTGGGGGAGTACTTCCGGAGACTCCTCGTCGCGCTGGGCGAGGAGATGGACTTCGATCCTGCCACCCCGTGGCGCGATCTGCCGGCGCCGGTGCGCGGCACGGTGCTGCACGGCCGCAAGGGCAAGCTGACGGTCCGCTACGAGAACCGCTACGGCAGGGAACGCAGCTACGAGACCACCTTCGAGGGTGCGATCCCGTTCGTGCAGCGGCGCCACGGCGAGGCCGAGTCCGATGCCGCGCGGGAGCGGTTCGAGGGCTACCTCCGCCCCGTCCCATGCCCGGACTGCGGCGGTGCCCGGCTGCGCCCCCACGTCCTGGCCGTCACGGTCAACGGCAGCAATATCGCCGAGGTCGCCGGCTTGCCGATCGGCGAGGCGGCGCTCTGGCTGAGCACGTTGGATCTCACGCCGCGCGAAGAGCAGATCGCCGGCCGGGTGCTGAAGGAGATCAACGAGCGGCTGCGGTTCCTCACCGATGTCGGCCTGCACTACCTGACGCTGGATCGCGGCGCTGCGAGCCTGGCCGGGGGCGAGGCGCAGCGGATCCGGCTTGCCACGCAGATCGGCGCCGGTCTGGTGGGCGTGCTGTACGTCCTGGACGAGCCGAGCATCGGCCTGCATCAGCGGGACAACCGCCGGCTCATCGAGACCCTGGTCCGGCTTCGCGACCTGGGCAACACCCTGGTCGTGGTGGAGCACGACGAGGACACCATCCGGGTCGCCGACTGGATCGTCGATATCGGCCCCGGAGCGGGGGAGCACGGCGGCGAGGTCGTGTACTCCGGCCCCGTCGGCCAGCTGCGAGACGAGCCGCGCTCCATCACCGCCGACTACCTCGCGGGCCGACGGCGGATCGCAGTCCCGGCCGTGCGTCGCCCCCGTGATCCGCAGCGCGTCGTGACCGTCCGGGGCGCCACGGAGCACAACCTCCGCAACGTCACCGCGGAGTTCCCGCTCGGCTGCTTCGTGGCCGTGACCGGCGTGTCCGGGTCGGGCAAGTCGACGCTGGTGAACGATGTCCTCTACGCGGTGCTGGCCCGCGAGCTGAACGGTGCGCGCACGGTCCCGGGCAGGCATACCCGCGTGAGCGGGCTGGAGCTGCTGGACAAGGTCGTGCACGTCGACCAGTCCCCGATCGGCCGCACGCCGCGCTCCAACCCGGCGACGTACACCGGCCTGTTCGATCATGTCCGCAAGTTGTTTGCCAAGACCGAGGAGGCGAAGGTCCGGGGCTACCTGCCGGGCCGGTTCAGCTTCAACGTCAAGGGCGGGCGGTGCGAGTCCTGCAGCGGCGACGGCACCATCAAGATCGAGATGAACTTCCTGCCCGATGTCTACGTCCCGTGCGATGTGTGCCACGGAGCCCGCTACAACCGCGAGACCCTCGAGGTCCGCTACAAGGGCAGGACGATCGCCGAGGTTCTGGACATGCCGATCGAGGAGGCGCATGCCTTCTTCGAGCCGATCCCGGCGATCGCACGGCATCTGAAGACCCTCGTCGAGGTCGGCCTGGGCTACGTCCGCCTCGGCCAGCCCGCGACCACGCTGTCGGGCGGCGAGGCCCAGCGCGTGAAGCTGGCGGCCGAGCTGCAGAAGCGCGCCACCGGCCGCACGATCTACCTGCTGGACGAACCCACCACGGGACTGCACTTCGAGGACATCCGCAAGCTGCTCGGCGTGCTGCACTCCCTGGTGGACAAGGGCAACACCGTGCTCGTCATCGAGCACAACCTCGATGTCATCAAGACCGCCGACTGGGTCATCGACATGGGACCGGAGGGCGGATCCGGCGGCGGCACGGTGGTGGCTGAGGGGACGCCCGAGGCAGTCGCCTCCGTCACCGACAGCCACACCGGGTCGTTCCTGGTCGACCTGTTGCGCGGGCCGGTCCCGGATGCGGCGGTAGGCTCGTGACCGCAGTGAAGCGAGGAGGTTCCATGGACGACCACCCATTGGCGACGCCGGTCCAGCGCCGGACCGTGCTCGCCGCAGCAGCCGCAACCGGACTGCTGGCGGCCTGCGGCAGCGGCAGCGATTCCGGCACCGACGCGCCGGCGGATTCCGCCGGGTCGGGCAGCGGCGAGGAGTTGGCCAGCGTGGCCGACGTGCCGGTCGAGGGCGGGACGGTGAACCGCGACGCCCGCGTCGTGGTCACACAGCCTGCCGACGGCGAGTACCGGGCCTTCTCCTCGGTGTGCCCCCATCAGGGTTGCGATGTCAGCCGCGTGGACAACAACGTCATCACCTGCGGCTGCCACAACTCGAAGTTCTCCGCCGAGACCGGTGATGTCCAGAGCGGGCCCGCGCCGCGCGGGCTGGTGGCGATCGACGTCGCGGTCGAGGGCGAAGCGATCGTCCGGGCCTAGCTATGGCCGGCCCGGCGTGGCGCCCGGCGACGGGACAGATCCCGGACGCCCCCGGGGTCTACCGCTTCCGCGACCCTGCCGGGCGGGTCATCTACGTCGGCAAGGCCAAGAGCCTGCGGCAGCGGCTCAACTCCTACTTCGCCGACCCGCTCGGGCTGCATCCGCGCACCGCGAGCATGGTTGCCGCCGCCGCGGGTGTCGACTGGGTGGTGGTGGACAACGAGGTCGAGGCGCTGCAGTTGGAGTACTCCTGGATCAAGGAGTACGACCCGCGCTTCAACGTGAAGTACCGAGACGACAAGTCCTACCCGTACCTCGCCATCACGCTGGGGGAGGAGTTCCCGCGCGCCATGGTGATCCGCGGCGCCAAGCGCAAGGGCACCCGGTACTTCGGGCCGTACGCCCATGCCTGGGCCATCCGCGGGACCCTGGACCTGCTGCTGCGGGTGTTTCCGATGCGCACCTGCACCGCTGGCGTGTTCCGGCGGGCCAGAGCCAGCGACCGGCCGTGCCTGCTGGCCGACATCGGCAAATGCGCAGCTCCCTGCGTCGGCCGCGTGACCCCGGAGGAGCACCGGGAGATCGCGCTGGATCTCGCCGAGTTCCTCGCAGGCAGGCACGAGCCGCTCCTGGAGCAGTTGAGCTTGCGCATGAAGGCCGCCGCCGCCGAGCAGCACTACGAGACGGCCGCGAGGTACCGCGATGACATCGGTGCGGTGACCCGGGCGCTGGAGCGCAGCGCCGTCGTGCTGAGCGAGGGTACCGACGCCGACCTGTTCGGGATCGCCGAGGACGACCTCGAGGCCTCGGTCCAGGTGTTCCACGTGCGCGGCGGCAGGATCGCCGGGCAGCAGGGCTTCGTGCTGGAGAAGACCGAGGAGCTCCAGGGCCGCACGACGGTGCGCACCGCGCTGGTGCGCCACTACGGCGAGGCCGACGGCCGGCCAGCAGGACGGCCAGGGCGCGGTTCCGCGCCAGGTGCTGGTGCCCGGCGAACCGGCCGAGGCTGCCGTCGTGGCGTCATGGCTGGGGGGCCTGCGCGGCGCCCGGGTGCAGGTCCGGGTGCCGAAGCGGGGGGAGAAGCGCGCGCTGCTCGACACGGTGCAGCGCAATGCCGAGCAGGCGCTGGTGCTGCACAAGACCCGGCGTTCCGGCGATCTCACCGCGCGCAGCAGGGCCCTGTCCGACCTTATGGAGATCCTGGAGCTGCCCGCAGCGCCGCTGCGCATCGAGTGCTTCGACGTCTCCCACCTGTCGGGCAGCGACCCGATGGCCAGCATGGTGGTCTTCGAGGACGGCCTCGCAAAACCCAACCAGTACCGCACGTTCGCGATCCGTCAGCCGGACAGCACCGACGACACCCGAGCGCTGCACGAGGTGCTCCTGCGGCGCTACCGGAAGCTCACGGCCGATGGGGCCGGGCCGGAACGGGCCCGGGACTCCTCCTTCGCCTACGAACCGGCGCTGGTGATGGTGGACGGGGGCGCGCCCCAGGTCAACGCGGCAGCGGCGGCGCTGGCGGCGGCCGGCAAGGCGGACCTGCCCGTCATCGGCCTGGCGAAGCGGCTGGAGGAGGTGTGGCTGCCCGGCGATGCCGACCCCGTGGTCCTGCCGCGCGGCAGCGACGCGCTGTACCTGCTGCAGCGCCTCCGCGACGAGGCGCACCGGTTCGCGATCAAGGCGCAGCGGCGCGCCCGGACCAAGCAGTTGCGGCGCAGCGCACTGGACGACGTCCCGGGCCTGGGTCCGGCGCGCCGCGCGGCATTGCTGCGCGCGTTCGGCTCCGTCCGGGCGCTGCGAGCAGCCGACCCCGAGCAGATCGCGGCAGTGCCGGGGATCGGCCCGGTGCTGGCCAGATCGGTCCACGAGGCGTTGGCCGCGCCGTCGGGGGTCACGGGGGCTAGCGTTGACCAGGGATCGGCGGCCGCGTCGCCGCAGTCGGAAAGGACGGCCCGAGCGTGACGGACGAGGCGGGGCCGGGCGCCAACCTCCGGGTGGCGGTGGTGACCGGGATGTCGGGAGCCGGGCGGTCGACAGCGGCGCGCGCGCTGGAGGACCTCGGCTGGTACGTGGTGGACAACATGCCGCCCATGATGATCCAGCAGATGGTCGCGCTGGCGCAGGGCACAACAGCGCTGGCGAAGCTGGCCGTGGTCGTGGATGCCCGGGGGGGCGCGTTCTTCCACGAGTTGGAGCAGGCGCTGTTCTGGCTGCGGCAGGGGCAGATCGACCTGCAGCTGGTCTTTCTCGAGGCGACCGACGAGGTGCTCGTACGGCGCTTCGAGAGCAGTCGCCGCCCCCATCCGCTGCAGGGCGAGGGCCGGATCCTGGACGGTATCGAGGAGGAGCGCGGACTGCTCAGCAATCTGCGCGGCAGCGCCGACCTCGTCATCGACACCTCGCGGATGAGCGTGCACGATTTGCGGCGCCGTTTGGAGGGGCTGTTCCAGGAGGAGCGCCACATCCAGTTGCGCGCGACGCTGATGTCCTTCGGGTTCAAGTACGGCATCCCGGTCGACGCGGATGTCGTCTTCGACGCGCGCTTCCTGCCGAACCCGTACTGGGTGGCCGAGCTGCGGCACGGCACCGGCAGGGACGCGCCGGTGCGCGACTACGTGCTGCAGCAGCCGGACGCGCTGCCCTTCCTGCAGACCGCAGCGCACCTCGTCGATCTGATGGCTGCCGGCTATCTGCGGGAGGGCAAGCGCTTCGTCACGATCGCCATCGGCTGCACCGGCGGCAAGCACCGATCAGTCGCCATGGTGGAGAACTTCGCGTCGCGGCTGGACATCGTCGGAGTCGAGACCACGGTTGTGCACCGCGACCTCGGCCGGGAATGATGCCCCGGTTCTCGCGCGAATCCGCGCTGTCGGTGGAGTTCGGGCCGCGGGTCGTGGCCTTCGGCGGCGGCCACGGCCTGGCCGTCAGCCTGCAGGCGCTGCGCCGTGTGACGGATCGGCTCACCGCTGTCGTGGGCGTGGCCGACAACGGCGGATCCAGCGGGCGGCTGCGAGAGCAGTTCGGGGTCCCGCCGCCGGGCGACCTGCGGATGGCTCTGGCGGCGCTGTGCGGCGACGACTCCTGGGGACGGACCTGGAGCCGGGTGGTCCAGCATCGCTTCGGCGGCAGGGGCGATCTGCGCGGCCATTCCCTGGGCAACCTGCTCATCGCGGCCCTGTGGGAGGAGACCGGCGACGTGGTCGCGGGGCTGGATCTCGTCGCCAGCCTGCTGGAGGCCCAGGGCCGTGTCCTCCCCGTTGCGCTGGCACCGCTGGAATTCGTCGCCGACGTCGTGTTCCCGCACGACCCCGCCCCCACCGAGGTGCGCGGCCAGGTCGCGGTGGCCAGCACCCCGGGCACGGTGGAGTCGGTCCGCATCGAGCCGGCCGACCCCCCTCCCTGCTCCGAGGCGCTGCAGGCGGTGGAGGAGGCCGACCACCTCGTGCTGGGCCCGGGATCCTGGTACACGTCGGTGATCGCGCCGCTGTTGGTGCCGTCGCTGCGGGAGGCGATCGTGGCCAGCTCGGCGCGTCGCACGCTCGTGCTCAACCTGTGCCCGCAGCCCGGCGAGACCAGCGGGTTCGCGGCCCACACGCACCTGGAGGTGTGGCAGCGCGACTTCCCGGACATTCGGCTGGACACGGTCGTCGCCGACCCGAATCCGGTGGCGGACCTGCCTGCGCTGGAGTCCGCGGCCCACCGGCTCGGGGCGCAACTGCTGCTCCGCCCGCTGGCCGAGGGGGATCCGGCGCAGGGCCATCACGACCCCGACCTGTTGGCAGCGGCGTTCGGCTCGTTGATCGGGCGTGGCAGGATCACTCCATGGCGATGACTGCCGATGTGAAGGACGAGCTGTCCCGGATCGAGGACCGCAATGCGTGCTGCCGCCGTGCCGAGACCGCCAGCCTGCTGCGCCTGGCCGGCGGTCTGCACCTGGTTGCGGGCAAGATCGTCGTGGAGGCCGAGCTCGACTCCGGCGCGGCCGCGCGGCGGCTGCGCACCGACATCGCGGACCTGTACGGGCACACCGCGGAGATGGCCGTGATCCAGCCCGGGGGACTGCGGCGCAGCAGTCGGTACCTCGTGCGCATAGCCAGCGGCGGGGAGGCGCTGGCGCGGCAGACCGGACTGGTTGACGGCCGTGGCAGGCCGGTGCGGGGCTTGCCGCCGCCGGTCGTGTCGGGGGGCACCTGTGACGCTGCGGCGGCCTGGCGGGGCGGCTTCGTCGCGCACGGGTCGCTGACCGAGCCGGGCCGCTCCAGCTCGCTGGAGATCACGTGCCCGGGGCCGGAGGTGGCGCTGGCGATGGTCGGCGCGGCGCGTCGGCTCGGCATCTCGGCGAAGTCCCGCGAGGTGCGCGGCGTGGACCGCGTCGTGATCCGCGACGCCGAGGCCATCGCCGCGATGCTGACCCGCATGGGCGCCCATCAGTCGGTCCTGCAGTGGGAGGAACGGCGGATGCGACGAGAGGTGCGTGCCACGGCCAACCGCCTCGCCAACTTCGACGACGCCAATCTGCGGCGCTCGGCACGGGCCGCGGTGGCGGCCGGGGCGCGCGTGCAGCGGGCGCTGGAGATCCTCGGCGACGACGTCCCGGACCACCTCGCCGCCGCCGGGCGGCTCCGGATGCAGCACCGCCAGGCCAGCCTCGAGGAGCTCGGGACACTGGCCGACCCGCCCCTGACCAAGGACGCGATCGCGGGTCGGATCCGGCGCCTGGTGGCGATGGCCGACCGCCGCGCAGCCGAACTGGGGGTGCCCGACACCGAGTCCGGCATCACCGAGGAGATGCTCGACGTCGACTGACCGCGCGCAGGGGTGTGAACACCGCGTGAACTCGGTGCTGCAACGGGCATCATGTCCCGATGTTGGGTAGTGTCGCCGTGTCCGCAGCGTGGGCCGGACGGTCGGTCGACGCTTCTTCATCACACTCAGGGAGCGACACGTGACAGTACGCGTGGGCATCAATGGATTCGGCCGGATCGGCCGCAACTTCTTCCGTGCCATCCACACCAGCGGGGCCGATATCGAGGTCGTCGGCGTCAACGATCTGACCAACATCCCCACGCTGGCGCACTTGCTCAAGTACGACTCCATCCTGGGTCGGCTCGGGCAGGAGGTGTCCGCCTCGGACTCCTCGATCACTGTCGGGGGCAAGGAGATCCAGGTCAGTGCCGAGCGCGATCCGGCAGCACTGCCTTGGGGCGATCTCGGCGCCGATATCGTCATCGAGTCGACGGGGCACTTCACCGACGCGACCAAGGCCGCGGCGCACCTGTCGGCCGGGGCCAAGAAGGTCATCATCTCCGCTCCGGCGAAGAACGAGGACGGCACCTTCGTGATGGGGGTGAACCACACCGACTACGACCCGTCGTCGATGAACGTCATCTCCAACGCGTCCTGCACGACGAACTGCCTGGCGCCCATGGCGAAGGTCATCAACGACTCGTTCGGCATCGAGCAGGGCCTGATGACGACCATCCACGCCTACACCAACGACCAGGTCATCCTCGACTTCCCGCACAAGGACCTGCGCCGGGCGCGCGCGGGCGCGATGAACATGATCCCCACGACGACCGGTGCGGCGAAGGCCGTGGCCCTGGTGCTGCCGGACCTCAAGGGCAAGCTCGACGGCTACGCCATGCGCGTTCCGGTTCCCACCGGGTCGGCGACCGACCTCACGGTGCGACTGTCGCGCGAGGTGACCAAGGAGGAGGTCAACGCTGCTCTCAAGGCCGCAGCCGACGGTCCGCTGAAGGGCTTCCTCACCTACACGGAGGACCCGATCGTGTCGACCGATATCGTCACCGATCCCGCATCCTGCATCCTCGACGGCCAGTTGACCAACGCACAGGGCGCGATGCTGAAGGTGGTGGGCTGGTACGACAACGAGTGGGGCTACTCCAACCGCTTGGTCGACCTGACGAACTACGTGGCCGAGCGGCTCTAGGAGCAACCGACGATGCTGACCCTGGACGATCTCGACGTTGCCGGCAAGCGGGTTCTCGTGCGGGCCGACCTCAACGTGCCGTTGACCGACGGCCCGGACGGAACCCGCGTCATCAGCGACGACGGCCGCATCCGGGCCAGCATCCCCACCCTGTCCAACCTTGTCGGCCGAGGTGCGAAGGTGATCGTCGCCGCGCACCTCGGTCGGCCCAAGGGCGAGCCGAAGCCGGAGTTGTCCCTAGCGCCGGTGGCCGTCCGCCTCGGCGAACTGCTCGGCACCGACGTCGTGCTCACCGAGGCGCCGACGGGCCCGGCGGCCGCCGAGGCTGTCGCGGCGGCTTCGGACGGCGAAGTGGTGCTGCTGGAGAACATCCGCTTCGACCCGCGGGAGACCAGCAAGGATCCTGCCGAGCGGGCCCAGTTGGCCGAGGAGCTGGCGGATCTGGCCGATCTGTACGTCAGCGACGGTTTCGGTGTCGTGCACCGCAAGCAGGCCTCGGTGACCGATGTGGCCGAGCGCCTTCCGCACGCCGCCGGCGGCCTGGTGCTGAAGGAGGCGCAGGTCTTCCAGAAGGTGCTCAACGATCCGGATCGGCCCTACGTCGTCGTGCTGGGCGGCGCGAAGGTCTCCGACAAGCTGGGCGTCATCACCAACCTCCTGAAGAGCGTGGACCGGCTGCTGATCGGCGGCGGCATGTGCTACACGTTCCTCGCGGCGCAGGGGCACAACGTCGGCAACTCGTTGCTCGAGGCCGACCAGATCGACACCTGCCGCGGGCTTCTCGACGACGCCGCGCAGCGAGGCGTGGACCTCGTCCTGCCCGTTGACGTGGTGGTTGCGCGGGAGTTCTCCAACGACGCCGAGTGGAAGACCGTGCCCGTGGCGGGGATCGAGGACGGTTGGATGGGGCTGGACATCGGTCCAGCGAGCATCGAGTTGTTCACCGGCAAGCTGGCCGACGCCAGGACGATCGTCTGGAACGGCCCTGCCGGCGTCTTCGAGATGGCCAACTTCGCCAACGGGACCCGCGCGATCGCGCAGGCGATGGTGGATTCCGACGGGATGACCGTCGTCGGCGGCGGCGATTCTGCGGCCGCGGTCCGGATCCTGGGCCTGGATGAGGGCGGCTTTTCCCACATCTCTACCGGCGGCGGTGCGAGCCTGGAGTTCCTCGAGGGCAAGGAACTGCCCGGCATCGCCGTTCTCGAATCCTGATCCGACTGCAACCAAGCCAAGGAGCACCCATGACGTCGCGTCGCCCGCTGATGGCCGGCAACTGGAAGATGAATTTGAACCACCACGAGGCAATCGCCCTGGTGCAGAAGATCGCACACGGCCTCTGCAGACGACGACCTCGAGGCCGTCGAGGTCGCGGTGCTGGTCCCGTTCACCGACATCCGCTCGGTGCAGACGACGATCGACTCCGACAAGCTCAACATCGCCTATGGGGCCCAGGACATCTCGGCGCACGACAAGGGCGCCTACACGGGGGAGATCTCGGGTTCCATGCAGGCCAAGCTGGGCTGCACCTACGCGGTGGTCGGCCACAGCGAACGGCGCGAGTACCACGCCGAGACCGACGATGTCGTGCTGTCCAAGATCAAGGCCGCCCTGCGTCACGGACTGACGCCGATCATGTGCATCGGCGAGGGTCTGCCGGTGCGGCAGGCCGGCGAGCACGTCGCCTACACGCTGGCGCAGATCGACAACGGCCTTGCCGGGCTGTCCACCGAGGAAGTGGCGCAGGTGGTCTTCGCCTACGAGCCGGTCTGGGCCATCGGGACCGGCGAGGTCGCCACTCCCGAGGACGCCCAGGAGGTGTGTGCCGCCATTCGCGGGCGCCTGCGCGAGAGCTACGGGGACGCGGTGGCCGATGCCGCCCGAATCCTGTACGGCGGGTCGGTCAAGGCCAACAACGTTGCCGGGATCATGGCGCAGGAAGATGTGGACGGCGGACTCGTCGGCGGTGCCAGCCTCGACGCCGACGAGTGGATCACGATCTGCAAGTTCCCCAAGCATCCCGCCTGACCACCGCGCACCACGCCACTGCGGTGCCGCCGACGACCGCGCGGCACCGTAGTGGCGTATGCTGAGTGCCCGGTCCTGGAAGGTGGCTGATTCATGGTTCTCGCACTGCAGATCCTGCTCATCGTGACCAGCCTGCTGCTGATCGGGCTGGTGCTCCTCCACAAGGGCAAGGGCGGCGGACTGAGCGACATGTTCGGCGGCGGCATCTCCACCAGCCTCGGAGGCTCCTCGATCGCGGAGAAGAACCTCGACCGCATCACGGTCGTCCTGGCCGTGCTGTGGGCCGCAGCCATCGTTGGTTTGGGCTTGATCATCAGCGCGGAGAACACGCTCGTCTAGCCGATGGACCGATCGGCGGAGCCCTCGCCGGTTGTCCGCGTGGCGCACGCCGTGGCTGACGTGATCGCGGGGAATCCCCGCCTAGGATGAGACACGTCGACCCCGTGCATGACACTCGGCTTCGGCCGTATGCATGTACTCAGACCGGTGACTGGAGGCGAACGTGGTCGGTGGCAACGCCATCCGAGGTAGCAGGATCGGATCCGGGCCGATGGGAGAGTCAGAGCGCGGCGATGCCGCTCCCCGGGTTGAGATCTCCTTCTGGTGCGCCCAGGGCCATGAGACCGCGCCGAGTTTCGCTGTGGATGTCCCGGTACCGCAGACGTGGGATTGCCCGCGCTGCGGCTACCCAGCCGGCCGCGATCAGGCGAGCCCTCCGGCACCGCCGAAGGTCGAGCCCTACAAGACGCACTTGGCCTACGTCAAGGAGCGTCGTTCCGACGAGGATGGCGAGGCGCTGCTGAGCGAAGCGCTGGAGACGCTGCGCCGGGAGCGCGAGGTCTGACGCCGTCTCCTGGAATCCGCCGGCGTCACTGCTGTCGGGGCCGCATTGGCAGCCGCGGAGCGGTAGCGCCGGGGGCCGAGCTCGGCAGCATCACCGGCCGGAAGCGGCGCCCAGGGCACTGGGCGATCGTGGTGAGCGGGGGCTTAGGCCAGGTGCGAGACGGTCAGGGCGCCCTCGGTCCGGCCTGAACTCCGGGCGAGACTGCGCTTGGCGGCCGCGGCGACGTCCTGCTCAGTGATCCCGAATTGCTGGTAGAGCAGCGCCCCGTCCGCACTGGCGCCGAAGCGGTCGATGCCGACGACCTCGCCGTCGTCGCCGACGTACCGCCACCACCCCAGCGTCGCGCCGGCCTCGACGGAGACCCGAGCCCGCACCGCCGGCGGCAGGACCTGGTCGCGGTAGGCGCGGTCCTGTTCGTTGAACCATTCCAGGCAGGGCATCGAGACGACGCGCGTCGGGATCCCTTCGGCCTGGAGGAGATCGCGGGCGCCGAGAGCGATACTCACCTCGGACCCGGTGGCCAGCAAGAGCACGGCGGGCTCCCCGCCGCTCGCCTCGGTCTGGACATAGGCGCCGCGGGGCACGCCGACCGACGGGTCGGTGTGCCGGTGTTCGAGGACCGGGGTGTTCTGCCGGGTGAGCGACAACCCGACGGGCGCGTCGCGCCGCAGGGCCTCGATCCAGGCGTGGCTGGTCTCGACGGCGTCCGCCGGGCGGACGATAGCCAGGCCCGGCATGGCGCGCAACGCCCAGAGATGTTCCACCGGCTGGTGCGTCGGACCGTCCTCACCGAGCCCGATGGAGTCGTGGGTCCAGACATAGACCACGCCCGTCTGCATGATCGCCGCCAACCGGACCGCGCCGCGCATGTAGTCGCTGAAGGTCAGGAACGTCCCGGCGAAGGGCCGGGAGAAGCCGGACAGCGCGATGCCGTTCAGGATCGCCCCCATGGCGTGCTCACGGACGCCGAAGTGCAGGACGCGGCCGTACGGGTCGGCATCAGGGACGGGGGAGTCGGCGGGCAGGAAGGAACGAGCGCCGGGGATCGTGGTGTTGTTGCTCCCGCCGAGATCCGCCGAACCGCCCCACAATTCCGGCATCACAGCGGCCAGCGCGGCGATCGTCTTGCCGGAGGCCGACCGGGTCGCCACGCTGTCGCCTGGCGTGAACCTCGGGAGCGCCACGTCCGGCAGGCGTCGCGCGCGCAGCCGTTCCAGCAGCGCGCGGCGCTGCGGATTGCGCTCCCGCCAGTCTGCGAACCGCTCGTCCCATGCGGCGCGATGCACTCGGCCACGATCGGCCACCGCGCGGGCGTGGCTGAGCACCGCGGGGTCCATGACGAAGTGCTCGGCGGGATCGAACCCGAGCGCGCGCTTGACGTGCGCGACCTCCTCGGCGCCCAGCTTGGCTCCGTGGATGTCTCCGGTGTTCTGCTTGTTCGGCGCCGGCCACCCGATGACGGAGCGCAGCGCGATGAGGACAGGCCGGTCCACGACGCCGGTCGTGCGCACCAGCGCTTCGTGCAGCCGCTGCACGTCGACGCCGCCGTCCGGCCCCAACGGCACGACTTCGGTGTGCCACCCGTGGGCCTCGTGCCGGGCGAGCACGTCCTCGGTGAAGGAGGAGGCGGTGTCGCCCTCGATGGAGATCCTGTTGTCGTCCCAGATCACGGTGAGGTTGTGCAGCCGCTGGGTGCCTGCGATGGACGCGGCTTCGGCGCTGATGCCCTCTTCGATGTCGCCGTCGGAGGCGATCACGTAGATGTGCCGGTCGAAGATGCTCTCGCCGGCCGGGGCGTCGGGGTCCAGCAGTCCACGCTCGTAGCGGGCAGCCATCGCCATCCCGACCGCCATGCCGATGCCCTGGCCCAGCGGGCCGGTCGTCGTCTCGACACCCGGGGTGTGCCCGTACTCGGGGTGCCCGGGCGTGCGGCTGCCCAGCGTGCGGAACGCCCGCAGGTCAGACATCTCCAGTCCGTAGCCGGACAGGTACAGCTGCAGGTACAGGGTGAGGCTGGAGTGGCCGCAGGACAGGACGAACCGGTCCCGACCCATCCAATGCGGATCGCCGGGGTCATGGCGCAGATGGCGCTGGAACAGCAGGTACGCCGCGGGCGCCAGGCTCATCGCCGTCCCGGGATGGCCGTTGCCCACGTGCTCGACGGCGTCGGCGGCCAGGACGCGGATCGTGTCCACCGCGCGCTGATCCAGTTCGGTCCATACCCACCGGTCGCTGGTCACCCTGTTCGCCTTTCCACTTCGACATCTACGACTGTAGGGCTTCGGTGGCTCTGCCCTGCAATTCCCTGGTCCAGGGAGCAGGGATGGCGGGTGGCGCCACTGCTGAGCACAGGGCAGGACCGTGGCCGACCTCGACCGCCGACGGCGGTAGACTGATCGCACAGCCATGCAGCGACGTCTGGAGCAGCAGCGTCCCGGGACCTGGGTCCGGCGGCTTTGGAGCGCATGCCTGGGGGAAGAGGGCGCGAAGTGACGGTGATCGGGTCAGGCACGCACCGCAATTCCGGGACTGCGGTACCTGCCGGCGGCCGGCGGTCCACCGTTCGCGCCTACATCGCCCTCACCAAGCCTCGGATCATCGAGTTGCTGCTCGTCACGACGGTGCCGACCATGATTCTGGCTGCGGGCGGGTGGCCGCCGCTCGGAATCGCCCTGGCGACGCTGGTCGGCGGCGCGCTGGCGGCCGCGGGAGCCAACACCTTCAACTCCTACCTCGACCGCGACATCGACGGCGTCATGTCGCGCACCAAGCAGCGGCCGCTGGTGACCGGCGCGGTCACTCCGCGGGCGGCGCTCGTCTTCGGTTGGCTACTCAGCATCGGCTCGGTCGTCTTCATGGCGGCGACCACGAACCTGTTCGCGGCGGTCCTCACCGCGGTGTCGATCGTGTTCTATGTCGTGATCTACACGATGCTGCTGAAGCGCCGTACCGCCCAGAACATCGTCTGGGGCGGCGCTGCCGGCTGCATGCCGGTGCTCATCGGCTGGTCGGCGGTCACCGGTGGCCTGGATTGGCCCGCCTGGATTCTCTTCGGCGTCATCTTCTTCTGGACGCCGCCGCACTACTGGCCGCTGTCGCTGCGGTTCTCGGCCGACTACGCCGCGGCGAGGGTGCCGATGCTGCCGGTGGTCGCGGAGCAGGGCCGGGTGGCGCGCCATATCGTCGTCTACTCGTGGGCGATGGTGCTCGTCTCGCTGCTGCTGGTACCGGTTGGGGGGATGGGCGCCATCTACGCCGTCGCGGCGGGCATCCTGGGGGCCGTCTTCCTGTGGGAGGCCCACGCGTTGCAGCGCCGGGTCGCGCACGGTCGCGACGCCCAGCCCATGCGCCTGTTCCACGGCTCCATCACCTACTTGTCGCTGCTCTTCCTCGCCGTGGCCATCGACCCCCTCGTGTTCTGACGTCGGTCTCCCAGGGGCGGCTGTTGCCGTGCCGACGGCGCGGCGCAGGCCGTGTGCTGCACCGTGCACGGGTGGCACAGGACCGACCGCATCATCGCCGCGCCGCGGATGGCGGCCGCGCTGCCTCACCGGGCCGGATCCCTCCGGCTCCGCCGCGCCGCGGATCCCGTCGCCGCGGTGCTTCGCGCCAGGTTGGTCGTGTCGATCCGCACGCCTGATGTGTCGGACGTGGCCGGCAGGCTGCCACCACGCGCCGCGGAGGACGGCCGGACGTCCGAGGAGGGGGCCATGGCCGGAGGCATGCACTCCAAACGGGGACCGGGCCAACCGCTGTGGTCGCGCGCCGCGGCCGACGCCGGGGACGGCGACCCCGGACGGCGGGCCGCAGCGTCGGGCAGCGCGGCGGGCGGGTCGCCGGGCCGGGCACGATCCGGTACCGCCGGCGCTGGCGACGCGCGGGCGGAAGCGGACGGCACCGGGGTGCCGGCCACGCCGTGCTGGGTCGCCACCGGTGCACGGCAGCCGGGATCGGTCCTGGCCTGGCGCCGCGCTTCCGATGGGACGTGGCAGGCCCTCGTGGTCGCTTGGCTGCCGGCTGACCGCGTGCGGCCACGGGCAGACGGCTCGGCGGGCGACGGGGAGGATGCCGGGTGAGGAGGCCGAGCGGCACGCGGGTGAGCGGACCGGGTTGGGGAGCGAGCGGCCGCCGCTGCCCGGCACAGCCGTGGCACGCAGTCGCACCGCGCGGTGTGACAATAGGTCCTCGTGACCGCGCATCAGCCCCGCTACGCCCAGTTGCAGCCCTCGCTGTACCCGACGCTCGTCGTGCTGTTCGTCTCGCTGCTGCTCATCTCCAACATCTCCGCGGTGAAACTGATAGCGATCGGACCGCTGATCCTGGACGGCGGCATCTTCCTGTTCCCGCTGGTCTACATCCTCGGCGACGTGCTGGCGGAGGTGTACGGCTTCCGGGCCGCTCGACGGGCCGTGCTGTTGGGCTTCGGCATCGGGGCGCTGGCGGCGCTGACCTTCTGGCTCGTCCAGATCTCGCCGCCGGCCGAGGCGTGGGAGTCGCAGGAGGCGTGGGAGTCGGTGCTCGGCTTCGTGCCGCGCATCGTCGTGGCGAGCCTCGCGGGGTTCCTCGTCGGACAGCTGCTCAACGCCTACGTGCTGGTCCGGATCAAGGCGCGCACCGACGAGCGCCGACTGTGGGTGCGGCTGCTCGGCTCGACCGCGGTGGGCCAGATCGCCGACACGGTCGTGTTCTGCACGATCGCCTTCTACGGCGTGATCACCGGCGCGGAGTTCCTCAACTACGTCATCGTCGGCTACTTCTACAAGACGCTCATCGAGGCGGTCCTGCTGCCGGTGACCTATCGGGTGGTGGCAGCGGTGAAGGCTGCCGAACCGACCTACGGCGAACCGGTGGCGGTGCCGGCGTAGTAGCGGCCGAGGAACTCGGTGCGGAACTCGGTGAAGTCGCCGGCAGTGATCGCCTCCCGCATCCGATCCACCAGTCGCACGATGAAGCGCTGGTTGTGGATCGTGGCGAGGGTGCCGGCGGCCGACTCGCCGGCCTTGAACAGGTGGTGGATGTAGGCGGCCGTGTAGTGCGAGCAGGTGTAGCAGTCGCACGATGCGTCGATCGGACCGAAGCGTCGGCGATGGGCGGCGGTGGTGATGTTGTACCTGCCCGTGCTGCTGAAGACCGCGGCGTTGCGCGCCACGCGTGCCGGGGTGACGCAGTCGAAGGTGTCGGCGCCGGCCGCGACGGCGGTGAACAGGTCGTCGGGCTCTCCGATGCCGAGCAGGTGGCGCGGCTTGTCCTCGGGCACCTCGTCGACGATCCAGCCGATGATGTCCCCGAGGCGCTGCTTGTCGATCGCGCCGCCGATGCCGAAGCCGTCGATTCCCATCGCTGCGAGCTCCCGCGCCGTCGCGCGGCGCAGCGCCTCGTGGTCGGCGCCCTGCAGCACGCCGAACAGCAATTGCGCCGAGCCCAACCTGTGGTGCTCGGCCACGCAGCGCCGCGCCCAGGCGTGCGTGCGGTCCAGTGCCCGCTGCTGGTAGTCCAGCGGATCGAGCAGCGTGGTCAGCTCGTCGAAGGCGAAGATGACATCCGCGCCGATGGCATGCTGCACCTGCATCGACACCTCAGCAGTGAAGCGATGCTCCGTGCCGTCGCGGTGCGAGCGGAAGGTCACTCCGTCGTCATCCACCAGCGCCAACCGTTTCGCCGGCGGCGCGATCACCTCGGCGGCGGCGGTCGCGGAGTCCATCGCCAGCGTCTTCTTGAAGCCAGCACCCAACGACATGACCTGGAAGCCGCCGCTGTCGGTGAAGGTCGGGCCCTCCCAATTCATGAACCGGCCGAGGCCGCCGGCGTCCTGCACGATGTCCACGCCGGGCTGCAGGTAGAGGTGGTAGGCGTTGGCCAGCAGTGCCTGCGCTCCGAGGTCGCGCATCGCTTCCGGCAGGACCATCTTCAGCGCAGCCTGCGTGGCGACGGGGATGAACGCCGGCGTCTCGATGGAGCCGTGCGCCGTCCGGAGAACGCCGCGCCGGCCCCGGCCCGCTGTTGGGTCGAGCCGGTCCAGCACCGTGAACGTCCGCGACTCGGCCATGGCTGCATGATCCCACGGCAGGCAGACGACGCCGGGCTGCCGCTCTGCCGCCCGGCTGGCTGCCGGTGGGACGGGCCGGTGGCAGGATGGGACTGCGGAAGGGACTGCTCATGGCCGATGTACCAGACGAGGTCGACCCAGATTCGGGGCCGGCCCGTCGGTTGGTGCTGCTGTCCTGGCTGATGGTGCCGCTCCTCGCGCTGAGCCTGGTACTGGCCGTCCTGCTCGCGGCGCTGGTCCTCGGCCAGTTCGGGATCACCGCGGCCCAACCGCTGTACGAGCAGGGCGGGGTCGGCTGGCTGGTCTTCATCGTCGCCAACCTCGTGGTGTGGCCACTGCCGTCCTACCTGGGCATCGGATTCGGCATTCGGGCCAGCCGCCTTGGCGAGGCCGGCCGCGCCAGGTGGCCGATCGCCGTACACGCCGTCGTGATCGGCATCATCTGGCTGCTGTCGCTGGCGGCCGTCGTTCGGGAAGCCTGACCGCCCCTCCATCAGCGCCGGTCGAGCCATCGTGCGGGAATCCGGGCCAGCACCCGGTAGGTCCCTTCGGTTGGCACCGCTCCGAACACCTGAGAGTCGGAAGTGGCCAGGGAGCGGTTGTCGGAGGCCACGAGCATCCGTCCGTCGCCGGGGACGGCGGCCACCCGCTTGACCAGCCACCTGTCGTCGCGGCGCGGATCGGGCAGGCACCGCAGCTGGCCGGGTCGCGCGGGCCAGTACGGCGTGGCGAGCAATCCGTCGCCCGGACTCAGCGCGGGCAGCATCGAGCGGTCGGCCACGACGAAGCGCCGCAGCGGACGGGGCCACCGGTGCCGGCTCGTGGTCGTCACGGCCCGAGTGTAGGGTCGGACCCGAACCGCCGTGACGTTCTACATCGCTTGAAGGAGATGGCATGCTCGGCAAGCTCTTCGCCTCGGCCACCGTGGCCCACGCCCACTGCGACCTCTACTGCGGGGTGTACGACCCGGCGCAGGCCAAGATCGAGGCGCTTTCGGTGGTGAAGACCACCAAGAAGTACCACGAGTCCGACGACGAGGTCTTCCGTGCTCGCTGCATCATGATCAAGGAGCAGCGGGCAGAGGAGGTCAAGCACCACCTGATGGTGCTGTGGGCCGACTTCTTCGCCCCCGCGCACTTCGAGGAGTACCCGCAGCTGCACGAGCTGTTCTGGAAGGCCACGCATCAGGCCGGCGAGGCCAAGAAGTCCATGGACCCCGCGGTCGGGGAGCAGCTCGTGGCCTATATCGACGAGATCGCCGACGTCTTCTGGGCCACCGATAAGGGCAAGCAGATGGGCGTCTACCCACCGGCCTGATCCACAGTCACCTGAGCAGGGGCGCGGCGACCACCACGGTCGCGGCGCCCCTGCTCTGTGCTGCGCCGGACCCTGCTGGCCCCTCTCCTGACCGCGCGCCTGGCAACGGTTCGAGCGGTCGGTGCTGCGGGGGCTCATGCCGCAGGCGGAGTGGCCGGAGAGGATTCCGCTCGCGGCGCAGGGCGGGAGCGCGCGTACGGGGATCGCGAGCCTCCGCGACGCCGAGATCCCACTGCGGCAAGTCGCCCGGCGTCGGCCGATCAGCAGCGTTCCGACACGGAGTTGGCTGAGGACTCGCAAGTAGGGGAGTACCTGCTCACGGCTTCACGGCTGGGCGGAATCGCCGCGACCACGGGGTCTTGGGTGTTGGTCTTGCGGCAGGAGTTCGTGGGTTCGTTCGGGGCATGTTCGGGCAGGGTTCGGGCGGGGGCGGATCGGGGTTGCGGTGCCGGGGTTGGGGGATACCCGGGGTGTCAGACGGAACCGACACTCCACCGGGGGCCTTGGGGACAAGGCGGGCGGGGGGCCGATTCTCATCGCACAGTCGCAGCCCGCGGATTCCGTCGGGGCTGCCCGAGCATTCGTAGGAGACCATCATGAGCAAGAACCGCAAGATCGTCGCGAGCGCCGCCGCCGTCGTGGTGGCACTGGGCCTGGGGGCCGCCGCCGTGGGCACCACGAGCAGCTACTTCTCCGACATCAACTCCGGCGGCGCGATCACCATGTCGATGGGCAGCATCGCCGTCAGCGTCGACGGCAACCGCACCACGACCCCGGACCTGGATCTGGGATCGCTGCTGCCGGGCGAGGTGGCCACCGGCGACTTCGAGGTGAAGAACATCGGCCGCAACGCCCAGGACGTGTGGCTGCAGTTCGATCCGAACCACCCGACCTTCAAGGCCGTCAACCAGCTCGGCACCTACGCCGAGATCGAGATCACCGTCGACGGGGAGCGCGTGTTCTTCTCCGACAACCTGAACGGCAACTACCCGCCCGGCACGCCGGGTGTGGCCCCGCTGCCGTCGGACCTGCAGCTGACCGAGGGCCTGGTCCCGGGCGACACCGCGACCGTGGAGTTCTCCCTGAAGCTGTCGGAGAACCTGCAGACGCAGCTGCCGATCGCGATCCCGCTGAGCCTGCCCTACAGCGTCGTGGCCACCCAGCCGGGCATCAACCCCGGCGCCTGAGCCGCACCGGGCCTCCGGGAGGCCCGTCCGGCGAGCCGGTCCGCGCACCCCGCGGGCCGGCTCGCCGCGCATCACTCCCGGCCCGCCGCCTCCCCGCCCGCACCCGTCCTGCTCCCGAAGGGATCCCCATGACCGCCATCACCCGAGTCCTCGGTGTCGTCCTGGCCGCGGCCGCCGCCGTGCTCCTGGTCGCCGCCGGCCTGTTCGCGACCGGTGCCGCGCCCTACCGCGCCTACGTGGTGGAGTCGGCGTCGATGGCGCCGCAGATCCCCACCGGCTCGCTGGTGCTGGTCGACACCGGCGCCGAGCCGGAGGCCGGGGACGTCATCTCCTTCCGCGTCGGCCAGGGCGTCACCACCCACCGGCTGCTCGACATCGACGCCGACGGGACGCTGGTGACCAAGGGCGACGCCAACGCGCAGGCCGATCCCTTCGTCGCCACCTCCCAGGACATCGTCGGCACCGTCGTCGGCGTGTCGCCCGGGCTGGGCATGGCGGTGCAGTTCCTGCAGACACCGGCCGGGCTGGCCTCCCTGCTGCTCGTGGTCGCGGCCGCCGCGGTACTGCTGTCAGCGATCACCGGCCACCGCGACGACGAGCCGGAACCCCACGACCAGGAGACGCAGCCGGAACCCGCCGCAGTCTGACCCCATCCCAGTTCCACCACGGCCTGGCCTACCGGCAATGCTTGCTGGTTCGCCAGGCCGTTCTGTCAATTGGTCGTGCACAAGATAATCGTGGACACTAGGACTATGGATACCCCCACGACGATCTACGATTTCTCTGTCGAGACCACCAACGGCGAGCTGATCGACTTCGCCCAGTTCCGCGGTCGCCCGATGCTGCTGGTGAACACCGCCAGCAAGTGCGGTTTCACGCCGCAGTACGACGGTCTGCAGCACTTGCACGAGCAGTACGGGCCCGACGGGCTGGTGGTGATCGGCTTCCCCAGCGACTCCTTCCGCCAGGAGTTGGCGCAGGACGACCAGATCGAGGAGTTCTGCAAGGTCAACTTCGGTGTAACGTTCCCGTTGACATCGAAGGTTTCCGTCAATGGCTCCGAGACGCACCCGGTCTTCGCCTTCCTGAAGCAGCGCTCCCGCGGGAAGTTGACGTCTGCCGTGAAGTGGAACTTCACCAAGTTCCTCGTGGCGGGGGACGGCACGACCGTGCGTCGCTATGGGCCGCAGGTGGAGCCGGCGGCGATCGCCGCCGATATCGAGTCGCTGACCGAGAAGGGTGCGGCCTGAGGTCGCCATGAGCGTGCCGCAACTGCAACTGGACAACCAGCTGTGCTTCCTGTTCCACCGGATCAGCCGGGAGATCACCGCCGCCTACCGGCCGCTCCTGGCCGAACTCGGTCTCACCTACCCCCAGTACCTGGTGATGCTCGTGCTGTGGGAAGACGATGGGATCGGCGTGGGTGAGATCGGGGAGCGTCTGGCGTTGGATTCGGCCACGCTGTCCCCGTTGCTGCGCCGCATGGCGCGGGCAGGCCTGGTCACGCGGGAGCGGTCGACGACCGACGAGCGGCGCGTTGCCGTGCGGCTCACCGATCAGGGGTGGGCGCTGCGGGAGCGGGCGGTCGGAGTGCCGCAGGCGGTGGCCGCTCACCTGGTTGACGGCGTCGCCGACTACGAACGGCTGAAGGAGCAGTTGATCGAGCTGGTAGATCGCATCCCCGCCCGTGCCTCGGAGGCCACGCAACGGCCAGCGGGAGTGCGGGTGGAGGGACTCGAACCCTCACGTCCTCAGGACACAGGAACCTAAATCCTGCGCGTCTGCCAATTCCGCCACACCCGCCTGCGCGACGATTGTGGCACGCGCGCCCGCTGCACCCGCCGCCGATTCGGTGGCGCGGGTCTACCCGGACCGCGATCGGTCGAGAAGCCGAGAGGCGCCGGGACATCTGCGCGGCGAAGAGGCGACGGCCGGCGGCGTCACCATCATCGGGTGAGTGGGCGGGCTCGCCCGTCCACCTGGCCGTCAGCGGGGGGACCGAGGCCGAGCGAGGGTTGCTGTCGACGAGAGCACCGGTGGCCGCGAGTTGAGTTGACGGTTACCGGCCTGCAGCCGGTGACTCCGGGGTGGTCCGTCCGGCGGCGAGGGCCGGACGGTGAATCTGCTGGGAGACGAACCCCCGGGGGGTCCAGCGCCGCTTGGCTGACCTCGCGAGCACGTGACCCGCCGGCGGGACGGGGCGAACCTCCGGCAGCATCCCGGCCAGTCGGCCGGACCTGGCAACCATGACCTGGTGGGCAGCAGGGGTACGTCGGCGTGTGCACTGGGTGCCGCCCCGCAGTCTCGCGGGTGCCGGTCAGTACCTGCGGCAGCGCGCCAAGCCCGGTGGCAGTCGTGGGCGGATCGACGAGCCCGGCCAGGGGTCGTCATCGCTGGAGCCGCGGCTGTCCCCGGCCAGATCGGCTGCCAAGTCCGTCATCCTGCCCGCCTCGCTGATCGGCCCGCCGACCACCACGCGCGGAGCCGGCTCGGGAACGCTGGGCGTCAGATGCCGAGCAGATCGCGCAGTCGTGCGACGTGGCCCTTGGCCCGGACGTTGTAGAGCGCATGCCTGATGATGCCTTCGTCGTCGATGACGAACGTGGATCGGATGACCCCCATGGTCTTCTTCCCGTACATCGTCTTCTCGCCGTAGGCGCCGTACTGGGTGAGCACGGCCTTGTCCGGATCGCTCAGCAGCGGGAACGTCAGGTGCTCCTTGGCGCGGAACTTCGCCAGGCGTGCGGGCTTGTCGGGAGAGATGCCGACAACCTCCACTCCGGCGGCGTGGAGGGCCTCCAGCGAATCCTGGAAGTCGCAGGCCTCGGTCGTGCAGCCCGCAGTCATGGCCGCGGAGTACGCGTAGAGCACGACGGTCCGGTTGCGGAAGTCGGACAGCGAGACTTCGTTGCCGGTGTCGTCCTCGAGGGTGAATTCCGGTGCAGCGTCACCTGGGGCAAGTCGAGCGCTCACGGTTCTCCTTCTGGTGTTGCTTCAACCCTAGACGGAGAGCAGGGGCCGCGCCTTCGGGAAGCATCCCCTGTGACCAAGCACTCCCCGGGTGCAGCTGCCCGGCCGCGCGCCTGGGCGGCTGCGGCGCCGGGATCGCTGAGCCGGCGCGCGCGGCCGAAGTTCGTGCCGTTGCCGGTGCGAGCGCCCTGCCGTGAGGCGCGCCGATGCGTGCAGCCTGGCACGGGCCGGGCTGCTTATTGCGAGTCGTTTGCAATAATGATCGGCATGCACATCCCCGACGGCTTCATGGACGTCCAGACGTCCGCTGCGGCGGCGCTGCTCGCCGGCGGCGCCGTGGCCGTGTCGCTGCGCCGGGCCAGGCGCGAGTTGGCGGAGGCTGCGGCGCCCATGGCTGGTCTGGTCGCGGTCTTCATCTTCGCTGCGCAAATGGTGAACTTCCCCGTGGGGGCGGGCACGAGCGGGCACCTCATGGGTGCGGCACTCGCGGCGATCCTCGTCGGACCGGCCTCGGCCGTCCTGGCCATGACGGTCGTGCTGACGGTGCAGGCTCTGGTCTTCGCCGACGGCGGGCTGTCCGCACTCGGGCTCAACGTGCTGAATCTCGGCGTGATCGCACCGCTGGTGGCCTACGCGGCCTTCCGCGGGCTGAGCCATGTCCTGCCGCGGCGCGCGATGGTCGGTCCTGGTCGCCTCGTTCGCTGCCGGGCTGTTGTCCGTCGTCGCCGCAGCCGGTGCCTTCAGCGCCGAGTTCTTCCTCGGCGGCACCACCGCGGTCGATTCCGGAGCGGTCGCCGTCGCCATGCTCGCGGTGCATACGGTGATCGGTTCGATCGAGGGCGTGATCACCGCGTTGATCGTTGCCGGGGTCGTCGCGGTGCGACCGGATCTGGTCTATGCCCTCCGCGACCGGATCCCGGTCCCCGTCACCGAACCGCCAGTCCGCGTCGGCGCCTGAGGAGCCACCCATGGTCATGAGTCGCAACACCACGCGGGTGGTCGCCCTCGTGGTCGTCGTCGGAATGCTCGTCTCGGTACTCATCGCCTCGGTCGGCGGGTTCTACGCCAGCAATGCGCCCGACGGGTTGGAGCGGGTCGCCGAGGATGCGGGCTTCGCCGACGAGGCAGTCGACTCGGCCACCGCCGACTCCCCGCTCGCGGGCTACGCGGTGGGCGGTGCGGACGGCGACGGCTCCAGCGTGGCCATGGCAGGCATCGTCGGCATCGGCGTCACGGCACTGGCCGGGTTCGGCCTGTTCGCAGCACTGCGGGTGCGCGGCACTCGACCGGGGGCATGACCCTCCCGGCCGTCGATGCCGGGCACGAAGTCGGCGAGCGCCTCTACCTGCCGACTGGCTCGCGCGTCCACCGACTGCCGCCGCAGGTCAAGATCATCGCTGCGCTGGGCCTGATCATCGTTGCGGTGGCCACACCGGCCGCGGCCTGGCCGGCGTTCCTCTGGTACGGGCTGCTCATCCTCGGCCTCGCGGTCGCCGCACGCCTTCCGCTGCGCCGACTGGTCGGGCGCATGGCCGTGGAGGTTCCGTTCGTGATCTTCGCTCTGATCCTGCCCTTCGTCGGACGCCCCCCGACCACGGAATTCCTTGGCATCACGCTCTCCGAGGCCGGTCTGCTCGCAGCCTGGACGATCCTGGCCAAGGCCACGATCGGCGTGGCCACCTCCGTCGTGCTCGCCGCGACCACCCGGGCGGCGGACCTCGTGACTGGTCTGGGCAGGCTGCACGTGCCGGCGCTGCTGGTGGAGATCGCCAGCTTCATGTTGCGCTACGTCCACGTCATCGCCGATCAGTGGCGCAGGATGGGCCAGGCTCGGGCCAGCCGGGGCGCCGCGTTGTCCGGACCTCGCTCCTGGTCGCCACTGGCCCGCTCCACCGGCGTGTTGTTCATCCGCTCCTATGAGCGCGGCGAGCGAGTGCACCTGGCGATGCTGTCGCGCGGGTACGCCGGCACCATGCCGCTGCTGGTAGCCACCGTGCCGCGGCCCCGCGACTGGCTGTTCGCCGCAGCCGTGCCGTGTCTGGCGGCCCTCGGCGGTGTTGCCGCCGTGCTGGCGGTGCGCAGTGTCTGACGCAGCGGTGGAAGTCGCCGGACTGGCCTATCGCTACCCGGACGGGACCCAGGCCCTGGCCGGTGTCGAGCTCGCCATCGCGGCGGGGGAGCGGGTTGCGGTCCTCGGACCGAACGGAGCGGGAAAGACGACCCTCATGCACCACCTCAACGGGCTCCTGCTGGCCCAGGTCGGTACCGTCGCGATCGGTGGGCTCCCGGTGGCGAAGGAGCATCTGGCGCAGATCAGGCGCGACGTGGGCCTGGTGTTCCAGGACCCGGACGATCAGCTCTTCATGCCGACGGTGTGGCAGGACGTGGCGTTCGGACCCGCGAACGAGGGGCTGCGTGGAGCGGCGCTGCAGGAGCGCGTCAACGCGGCGCTGCTCGCAGTGGGGATGACCGACGTGGCGCAGCGTCCCCCGCACCACTTGAGCTTCGGTCAGCGGCGCCGGGTCGCGGTGGCGACGGTGCTGTCGATGCGGCCGCGAGTGCTCGTGCTCGACGAGCCGTCCAGCAACCTCGACCCCGCCAGTCGGCGCGAGCTGGCCGAGATCCTGCTCGGCCTCGACGTGACCCTGTTGCTCGTCACGCATGACCTGCCCTATGCCCTGCAGCTCTGCGGGCGCGCCGTGGTGCTGTCCGAGGGCCGCATAGCGGCGGACGGGGCGACGGGCGAGCTCTTGGCCGACGAGGCGCTGATGAGGCGACACCGTCTGGAACTGCCCTTCGGGTTCAATCCACGGATCGGCAGGGCGTAGGCTTCACCGCGGGACCGACCCTAGGAGGCGTTGTGGCGACTGCTCAGGAGCAGGCGAAGTCCAAGGACGAGGAGAAGAAGCCGCCGCGGCCCGTAGGCGAGATCCAGCAGGACATCGCCTCAACGCGGGGTCGCCTGGTGGACAACCTGGACCAGCTGAAGGCCGAGACATCGCCGAAGGCGCTGGGGGACAAGGCGGCCACGAAGGCGAAAGCCGTCGTCCTGAACGATGACGGGTCGGTCCGGATGGAGCGCGTCGTGGCGATCGGGGCCGTGGTCGTCGGGCTGCTCGTCATCCGCAAGGGATTCAGGACGCGCGCCCGGAAGAAGGAGTTGCGCGCCCTCGCCGAGGTGGTGTGGGTGCCGGTGCCGCGCCGCGCGGTGAACCCGGAGATCGCCTCCCTCACGCGCAACGCGAAGGAGCTCGCTCCGCTGACCGCTGACTACGTTCCGCAACTGGAACTGATGAGCTCGTGACGGCACAGGCCAGCGGCGCTCCCGATGTGACGCCGCGGGCGGACGGCTCGCTGCCCATCAAACTCCTGCACGACAGGTTGCTGGTGCGGATGGACGGCGCTGCAGGGGAACGCAAGACCAGCGGTGGCATTGTCATACCCGCGACCGCTGAGGTGGCGCGTCGGCTGGCGTGGGCGCGTGCTGTGGCAGTGGGGCCCAACGTGCGCACCATCGAGGTGGCCGACCAGGTGCTCTTTGACCCGGAGTCGCCTGCCCATGTCGAGTTGCAGGGTCGCGAGTATCTGCTGCTGCGGGAGCGCGACGTTCACGCCGTGGCATCCCAGCGGCACGGCAGCGACGGGACTGGGCTCTACCTCTAGGTCGGGCAATCCGCGGAACGTCTAGCCTCCAGTAGATTCGACGAGACCCCTTGCGGGGCAAGGGGTTTCGCTGCGAGTAGGCCGCCGGGAACTTGACCCCCGAAGCCGCGGACTAGGAGGCCCTGGCAGGGGGTCGGGGGGCGTCTGGCGGGGTCGGTTGACGCGGGTGGTCGCGCTCAACGGGGCGGTTGGCGTGGGTTGAGGTCGATCGTCGGGGCACGGCGATGGCGCAGAATGGCTGCCACCTTCCTGCCGCTCCCTGGTCCGAGCCCTGCACAGCTCCGGTCCGCGGAGCGCCTCTTCCGCAGGGGTGAGAGCCCGTAGGGCAAGGGCCAGCGCACGCCGAACGCACGTTCCGCGGGGAGCGCAACCGTCACGACCCGTGACGTCGGGCACCGGAGGGCGCCCTTTTCGCCCAGAAGGACGCGCCTATGAGGTCGCCTGGGTGACGCCCATGTCGAGATGCCGGGCAGATCAATCGCGCCGTTTGGCTACCCCGTCTCGCCGGCCCGCCTCGGCCGGCGGGGGCCCGGGCCGGGCTCCACGGCCGAATGAACCCTCGTCTTGATCGCCGGGATCGCGCTCATCCCGCTGATGATCGTGAACCGTCCGATGCGCAAGCTCTGCGTCGGCGTCGGGCAGCGATACGCAAACAAGGGACTGCTTCACGCCCTGGACGCGGAACCGACAGTGCTTCCCCGGTC
>CAVXYG010000022.1:0-38306 GCA_963766005.1 uncultured Actinomycetota bacterium
CGATCGGCCCGCCGCCTCCCGAGACCCGCGCCGGTCGCCGAGTGCTCGGCGCCTGCCGCTGGAGGCGCCGATGCGAGCCGAGATCCTGCGCCGTCACGAGATCGCACTCGCTGCGGGCAGCTCCGTCTACCCCTGACCCCTGCGACCGGCTCCCTCGTCATGACGGCCGACGCGCTGCTCGCCCGGGGCGCGTGCTGCCGCCACGGCTGCCGGCAGTGCCCCCTACGCGCCCTGACCCCCGCATGCGCTCACGGCGCCGACCCCACGGCGCGGAAGGGGGCGCTGGTCGCACCCGGACCGGGTTGTGGCCGGAAGGATCAGCGCCGCCGCAGGTGCGTACTGACATGCATGGAGCGCGCCACGTCCCCCAGGCCCGCGACCAGGGCGACGAAGACGCCGGCGATGGCCAGCCCGAGCCCGATGCGCACCGCCTGGTCCCAGCCGGCCTCGGCGCCGGCCATCGCGAACGGGAAGACGACGAACAGCTTCGCCAGGAGTACCAGCAACAGCGTCGCGTTCAGCGCGATGGCCAGACCGCGCAGCAAGAGGGGCTCGGCGATGACGAGACCGGCGTTGACCAGGAGCCCGACCGCCAGCGAGGCGTTGGCGATCAGGAGGACCTGCTCGGCGTCGGCCGTGAGGAAGGACCAGGATTGCCAGCCGGGGGAGACGTTGATCAGCCAGAGCAGTGCGCCGTTCAACGCCGCTGCGGCGACGCGCCCGGCCCGTCGCCACACGGGTCGGCCGGAGTTCTCGACCATCGGCCTCCTCCTGGTTCAGCCTGAAGGTACTCCGCTGAGACGGCAATCCGGCGGTTGGTCGAGGGCGGGTTTCTGCGTCGTCGGGCAGTGCCGGATCGGGGCTCCCCGGGGTTACGCCGGCAGGGTCGGCCAAGCATCTGCGGGGCCCGCTGCCGAGGACCCTGCGGCGGTCTTCGCGCAGACCGGCTAGTCCTGTTCGGGCCAGTCGGCGAGGGTGTCGAGGTACATCTGGCGCACCTTGCTGACCTGCTCGTTGAGGTTCTCCCTGGTCCAGTCGTCGGTGCGGACCGGCGGCAGGACCGCGACGTCCACGGTGCCGGCGTGCAGCACCATGGAGTGCGCGGCCATGATCTCGCCGCAGTTGCGCATGACAATAGGGACCATCGGTACCCCGGCCTGCATGCACAGGTGGAACGGGCCCTTCTTGAACGGCAGCAGGCGGGGCGTGGGGGAGCGGGTGCCCTCCGGCGCGATTGCGATCGATTTGCCCTCCTGCAGCGCTTCGACCGCGCCCTCAAGACCGGTGCGTGCCTTGGCGCTGTCGGCCCGGTCGATGTAGACGACCTCGGTGAGATAGCCAACGGGGCCGAAGAACGGATCCTTCTGCAGCGACTTCTTCGCCACGCCGCTGAAGTCCTTGCGCAGCACCGCGCTCAAGATGAAGGGGTCGAGCTGGCTCTGATGATTGAAGGTGAAGACAGCGGGCCGCGCGGCCCACGCGTTCTCCTCGCCGACGACGCTGACCCGCACACCGGCCGCTGCCAGCGCGAGTTCGGCGCCTACTCCCGAGGTGAGGTTCGCCGCCAGCGATCGACTGCGGTTGACCAGGCCCAGGAGAGCGGCCGCGCCGAAGGTCCCGATGAAGACGCGCCGGCCGCGGCGCTGCGGACCAGGTCGATCGGCGTCGTCTCGGGCGGCCGCTTCAACGGCGTGGTCCGGCCACGCGCTTGGGCGCACGACTTCGAGCTCCTCGTCCGGATTGAGCGCGCACGGCCGGCCGAACAGCGTTAGGAAGGGCACGTCCTCAATGCCGTTGGAGTAGCCGAACGACGCGTCGAGGTCCACGTCGGTGCTCGCGGCGAAGGCTGCAACGCCGCGGCCTTCCCCGGGCCCCACCGGATGTCGCTGCCCAGCTCGCCGGTGTAGGTGCCGCTCGTCGTCGACGGCCATCTCGGTGCAGACGATGTAGTCCACGCCGAGGTCGTCGGCCGTGGCCTGGATCTGTGGGCGAGTGGCGGATGAGGCGATGACGACCGTGTGCCGTTTGCGCTGGTGCGCCTCGATGAGGGATCGTGCGGCGGCGTAGATCATCTCGGCGAGTTCGTTGGCGAAGACGGTGCGTGCCCAGGTATCGACTTCGGCGACTGTGCGTCCGGCCTGGCCGCGGACGCCGACTCGCATGAGTTCGTCGACGTCCCGGCCGCGACGCTCGATGTTGATGCTCTCGGCGATGCACCGGATGACTTCGCGAGGCGAGATCTCGCGGCGCTTGAGCCGGTACTTGAAGAACGCCAGCGCCGAGTAGCCCGCGATGACGCTGCCGTCGAAGTCGAAGAAGGCTCCGATCTGCGGGCCCTCCGGCGAGTCCTCGATCTGCTCGACGAGCCACTCGATGTCAGCCATGCCCTGCTCCTTGCCCCGGGTCGCTGCGCCGGATGAGGATCGGTTGGCCGGCTGCCTGGGCGACCTGGCGCAGCGTGTCGAGTCGGCGCACGGATCTGGCCCAGCTCCTCGGCGAAGGCCGCCCGGTCCTCGGCCAGATTCGGGTCCGTCCGTCGAGCAGCCCGGGCTTGCCCGCAACCATCGCAGCGTTGCGGAAGTAGTCGCGGGAGATGGACTCCGCCGTGGGCAGCTCCGACTGCAGCCACCGCTGCCGGGCCACTCCGAGGCACCGCTCCACCAGCAGGTTCTCGTCGGTCGCTTCCTCGCCGTGCAAGGCCAGCTCGTCGGCCAGGACGCTGTAGGCCTCCAGGATGGCGCCGACGACCCGGTGGGCCAGGATCAGTTCCAGGCCGGCCAGCCGGGACAGGACATCCTCGGCAGTGAACTTGTCCCCTTCCCACTCCGGGTAGATGAGGGTGATCTCGGCGGCGATCTGGCCGGCGAACTCCAGCGTGCCGGGGAAGAAGAACTCGAACCGGAGCAGATCCTTCAGCCGCCGGGCCGATAGCCACGTTGCGCTGTTGATGTCCTGCGCGTGCTCCTCAGCCGCCTGCAGCGCGGCGAGCTCGGCGATCGCGCGGGCGACGAAGAAGTGGATGATCGTGTTGCGGTAGAAGGCGGCCTCGTGCTGCTTCGCCAGCTCCACCCAGTAGACGCTCTCCGCGCCACCGTCGTAGGTCGACACCACGCCCTCCCCGACGAGGCGGTCCAGGGTCTCGCGCAGCACGGACGGCCGGGACAGGTCAAGCGGATCGATCATCGGCAGGCTGCGCTGCCGGATGTAGTCCAGCAGCGGGTCCAGGATGCTGCGGCCCTCGGCCACGGTGATCGCACGGTCGCCGTTGTCCAGCAGGGCGAAGGTGATCAGCGATGCCGGGGTGATGGGCGTGACCCTGTTGATGCGGTTGGACACCTCGATGGCGACCTTGGGCACGGCCAGCCGGGGTCGCGGGACACCGTTGTCATCCTCGGTCAGCGACACCGCGTCCCGCAGCGACAGGGGTTCGCCGAACCGGAGGTAGGCGCGGCCCAGCCGGCGGGACTGGGCCGTGGCGAAGTCGTAGAGCCAGCTGAAGCTCTCGCCCTTCTTCGTCCCGCCCATCTCCTCCGCGGAGATGGCACTGACCTCGTGCTGCTGGTCGTAGATGACCGAGGTGGGGATCACGTGAACGTCGTGCTCCGGGTACTCCTCGAAGGCATCCATCACGTAGCTGAGCACGCCGAGCCGCGGGGGCCGCAGCTTGCCGGTCCGGGTGCGCCCGCCCTCCACGTACCACTCCAGGTTCTTGCGCTCTGCGATGAGGTGGCCCAAATACCCTCGCAGTACCGCCCGGTAGACGTGGTCGTCGCGGAACTGCCGGCGGATGAAGACGATGCCGTTGCGCCGGCCGATCGACGACAGCGGCCACAACGCGAGATTGGCCCCCGCCAAGACGTTGTTCGGCGGGAACCCCTGCTCCATCAGGGCGGAGCGGAGGACGAGGGCGTCGAGGTAGCTGCGGTGGTTGGGCAGGAAGATCAGCGACGTGGTCTGGTTCAGGCGGCGCAGCGCGCGTACCTCGTCGGGCCGATAGTCCAGGCGGTATGCCCGTGACAGCCAGCGGCAGAACCGGTCCCACACGGCGACGCTGAAATGACCGGGTTGGGCGGCCATCTCCTTGAGGTCCGCCTCGGCTTCCTTGCGCACCTCGCTGATCGGGCGCCCGGACTCCGCCGCGAGCGCCCGCAAGGTGGCGCCCATCGCCGCGGTCCCCAGCACATCGTCTTCCACAGTCGCCCCATCCGCCGCCGAGCAGGTCTGGCGTCAGACTAGGCGCAGCGATCCGGGGACGCAGCGCAGTTGCCCGACGACGCGGGCGGCGGGCACCTGCCGAGCGCCGCATGCCTCGCCGATCGCCGGTCCACAGGGGTGCTCGCCGGGGTCGACGACGGCCACCGACGCGGTTCGCCCGTCGACGGCGTCCGCGGCCGGGAGGTTCGCGGCGGCGCTGCCTGCGCGTCCTCGATACCGCGGTGTGCACCAGCAGCAGACGGCGAACCCGGCGGGCGACGCCGGCACGACGTCGTCGGCGGATCACGGCCGGATTGGCCGCCATGGGTCCCGACGGGTGGCAGCGCATCGGGTCCGCCCGCCACGACCGGCCGGGAGCCCGTCATCGGGTCTGCCGGCACTCCTCAAACCCGGCCGGGGATCCCATCACCCCGCCGCATCTGGGCGCCCCGTGGGCCACGTCCCCGGGTCCACGGGCGCACCCGGGCCCACACACAGGGGCGCACCCGGCCCACGGCTCGGGCCTTGGCCCGCCTCGGTGGCCAGCCCGTCCGGCCCGCGGGCGGGGACATCCCCGGAGTCGCGGGCGCCGTCAGGCGCGCTCGGCCCGGTTCACCGCCGAGACGACCGCCTTGAGCGACGACGTCACGATGGAGGAGTCGATCCCGACGCCCCACAGCACCCGGCCGTCGATCGCGCACTCCAGGTAGGAGGCCGCCGAGGCGTCGCCGCCGGCGGACATCGCGTGCTCGGCGTAGTCGAGCACGCGAACGTCCACGCCGCGCTGGTGCAGGGCGTCGCAGAACGCGGCGATGGGCCCGTTGCCGGTGCCTTCCAGCTCGACCTGTTCGCCGCCGTCCTCCAGCACCACTCCGATCGTGGTCGGCTCGCCGACGGTGGAATCCTGGCTCACCGAGATGAGCCGGAAGCGGCCCCACGGGGCAGCGTCGTTCGGCAGGTACTCATCCAGGAACGCCTCCCACATGTGCTGCGGGGTGACCTCGCCGCCTTCGCTGTCGGTCAGGCGCTGGATGACCTGGCTGAACTCGATCTGCAGCCGACGCGGCAGCTCCAGCCGGTGCTCGGTGCGCATGATGTAGGCGACGCCGCCCTTGCCGGACTGGCTGTTGACCCTGATGACCGCCTCGTAGGTGCGACCCACGTCCTGCGGATCGATCGGCAGGTAGGGGACCTCCCAGCGGTGCTGGCGGACATCGATGCCGTCGGCCCCGGCCTCCTCGGCCAGCGCCTGCAGGCCCTTGTTGATGGCGTCCTGGTGCGAGCCCGAGAAGGCGGTGAAGACCAGGTCGCCGCCGTAGGGGTGCCGCTCCGGGACCGACATCTGGTTGCAGTACTCGACGGTGCGCCGGATGTCGTCGATGTCGTGGAAGTCGATCTGCGGGTCGATGCCCTGGCTGAACAGGTTCATGCCGAGGGTCACCAGGCAGACGTTGCCGGTCCGTTCGCCGTTGCCGAACAGGCAGCCCTCGATGCGGTCGGCACCAGCCAGGTAGCCCAGCTCCGCGGCTGCAACGGCAGTCCCGCGGTCGTTGTGCGGATGCAGGCTCAGCACCAGGGAATCGCGTCGGGCCAGGTTCCGGTGCATCCACTCGATGGAATCGGCGTAGACGTTCGGAGTGGCCATCTCGACCGTGGCCGGCAGGTTGATGATGGTCTTGCGCTCGGGCGTGGGCTCCCAGACATCGGTGACCGCGTTGCACACCTCCACGGCGTACTCAAGCTCGGTCCCGGTGTAGGACTCCGGGGAGTACTCGAACAGCACGTCGGTCTCGTCGGCGATCTGATCGGCGTACTTCTTGCACAGCTGTGCGCCGTGGATCGCGATCTCCTTGATGCCGGCGCGATCGAGTCCGAAGACGACCCGGCGCTGCAGCGTGGAGGTGGAGTTGTACAGGTGGACGATGGCGCGCTTGGCTCCCCGGATCGCCTCGAACGTCCGCTCGATCAGGTGCTCGCGCGACTGGGTCAGCACCTGGATGACCACATCGTCGGGAATCATGTCCTCGTCGATGAGCTGTCGGACGAAGTCGAAGTCGGTCTGGCTGGCGGAGGGGAAGCCGACCTCGATCTCCTTGTAGCCCATCCGGACCAGCAACTCGAACATCCGGCGCTTGCGCTCCGGGCTCATGGGGTCGATCAGTGCTTGGTTGCCGTCGCGCAGATCGACAGCGCACCAGCGGGGCGCCTGGGTGATGACCTTCCCCGGCCAGGTGCGATCCGGCAGTTCGACAGGGCGGAAGGGCGCGTAGCGATGCGCCGGCATGCCACTTGGCTGCTGGGGGGACTGCTCGTCAATGATGTGCATGGGTCGGGTCTCCGGTGGTCGGTTGGGAGACCGGCGCGCCAGGCCATCCCGCGACGGGGAGGCCGGTCGATCAGGCCCCGTCGCGGCTGCCAAGGAGCAGGCGCACAGGCATCATCGTGTGCACTGTAGCAGGCGCCGGTCCGGCACGGCCATTTCTGCGAGACCGTGCATCGGTCCGTTCCCGGGTTGCGGCGCAGTGCCGCAACCCGGGAACGCGGGTCCGATGACGCGCAGTGCGTCACCAGTTCGACAGGACACGTCCTTCCTTGTCCTTGAAGGACCCGACCAGGATCATGATGAAGTCGATGAGCGCCCAGATCCCCAGCCCGCCCAAGGTGACGATCATGAGGATGCCGGTGCCGACCTTGCCGACGTAGAAGCGGTGGATCCCGAACACTCCGAGGAACCAGGCCAGCAGTGCGGCGGCCAGTCGGCTCTTCGGGCTGGCCGGGCGGCCTTGGGCATCGACCATCGGCTTGCCGTCGGGGAAGCGGGGGATGTCGTTCTGCGGAGCCGCCGGGGCGGCCGCCGGGTAGCTGGGGGGCGGCGGGGGCGGCGGGGGCGGCGGGGTCGGAGCGCCCGCGTTCTCGGCGCTCTCGGGGTTGGGGCTAGTCATAGTTCCTCCAGTTCGGGTGCCAGCGGTCCGCGGGCACTCCAGGCAGTGAGTACCCAGTCCCGGTGGCGCGCAAACGCGTGATCGGGCGCGCCGTCTCATCGAACCACTAGGACCTTCGGCAGTCGCCGCAGGCCTACATTGGCACTATGGGAACGCGCCGTCGCGAGGCACCGCCCGGAGCCTCTCCCAGCGATGAGGGGGCCGTTCGGGCGCCGCTGGGGGCCGGGCCGCCGGCGTCTTCGCCGCTCGTGCTCGGTCTGGACGATCCCCGTGCCCGCGATCCCGGACTCGCCGGCGCGAAGGCCGCGAACCTGGCGCGGGCGGTCGGATCGGGATTCCCCGTCCTCCCCGGTTTCGTGCTGACGACCGCGGTGTGGGGCCCCGATCGACCGTGGTCGCCCGGCAGTCCGCTGCCCGCGCCGGTCTCGCAGGCCCTGCGGTCGGCTTGGGAGCGGTTCGCCGCCGACGATCAGCCGCTGGTCGTGCGGTCCTCCTCGACGGTGGAGGACGTCGGCGCCTCCTCGATGGCGGGCCAATTCCTGTCGCTGCTCGACATCCGTGGCTGGGACGCCTTCGAGGCTGCGGTCCGCGATGTGCTGGGCTCTTCGGCGCGCCCCGCGGCCGGCGCCGCACCGGCACCGATGGCGGTCCTCGTGCAGCGGCACCTCGATGCCGAGGTCGGTGGCGTGATGTTCGGCCTGGACCCGGTCACCGGGGATCGCTCACACGTCCTCGTCGAGGCGGTGCAGGGCGGTCCGGAAGGCCTTGTCAGCGGCACCGTGACGTCGCAGCGCTTCCTGCTCGGACGCCGCGGCCGCATCGTCGAGGGCCCGGCGGAGGATGACGGCGGCGCATTGTTGGACCGCGGCGACCGGCGACGACTGGTCCGGCTCGCGGCGCAGGCCGACGCCGCGTTCGGCAGCCCGCAGGACGTCGAGTGGGCGGTCGATCGCACCGGCGCGCTGTGGCTGCTGCAGTCGCGTCCCGTGACCGCGGTCGGGACGGCTGCCACCCAGCGCGGGCCCCTGTTGGGGCCGGGTCCCGTCGGCGAGACCTTTCCCGAACCGTTGCGCCCGCTGGAGGAGGACCTGTGGCTGGTGCCGCTGCGGCAGGGGATCGCTGCCTCGCTGACGGTGACCGGTGCCGTGCCGCAGGCGCAGATCGCCGCCTCGCCGCTGGTCATGACCGTCGGCGGCCGAGTGGCATGCGACCTCGCGCTCATCGGCGCCTCCCCGGAGGGGTCGAGTCGGGCCCGCTTGCTGGATCCGCGGATCGGCGTGCGCCGTCTCATCAGCGCCTGGCGCGTGGGCCGGTTGCGGACCGTGCTGCCGGGCCTGGCGCAGCAGGTCGCGGACCGTGTCGACGAGGAGCTCGGCGCACTCGGTCAGCTCGATTCCTACAGCAACGCCGAACTGCTCGAGGTGGTGCAGCGCGCGCGCGGGTACCTCGTGGCCGTCCACGGCCACGAGGTCCTCGCGGGCGTCCTCCTCCAGGGCGGGACCGGGGCGACTGCGGCCGGCGCGGCCATGCGGGCGATTGCCCGGGGCCGCGATCTCGGCCTCACCGATGCCGAGATCGTGGTGCGCTGGCCGGTCACGCTCGCGCTGACGGCACCGCGCCTGGGCTCCGAGGTGGTGCTGCCGCGCACCGCCGTCGCTCCCGAGCGCCGGCCGCCGGCATCGGGAGCCTGGACCGCCGAGCTCGTCGACCTGCCCGCGCGCGAGGCGCTGCGCCTGCGGGCCAGGTGGTTGCAGGAGCTGTCCGCGCGCGCGGCGGATCTGCTGATCGCGCGGTTGGTGGGAGCCCACCGGATCCCCGAGGGCGAGGCTGCGGTCCACCTGCGGTTGGCCGAGTTGGTCGACGTCGTGGCCGGCTGGCCGGTGCCGGAAGGGCTCTCGCAGCGCAGCTTCGCACCGGGCCCCCAGCTGCCGTCCTGCTTCCGGCTGGACGCCGACGGCAACCCGGTCCATGTCCGGTTCGGCGGATCGCACCGAGCCGGCGGCCGCGGCGCCTCACCCGGCCGCGCCCAGGGCACCACAGTCGACGACGGTTCCCGGGCCGAGCCCGGTGACATCCTCGTGGTCCGGACGCTCGACCCGCGGCTGGCGGCCTGGTTGCCGACCGTGGGGGGGATCGTCTCGGAGACCGGCAGCGTCCTGAGCCACCTGGCGATCCTCGCCCGGGAGTACGGGGTGCCCACCGTGGTCGGTGTCCACGACGCGCTGGAGCGCTACCCGGCGGGCAGCGAAGTCGTCGTCGACGGCGGCACCGGCGAGGTCGGCATCGTCGCCGCGGAGCGCACGGAGGTGCCCGATGTCGATGGCTGAACTCGTGCACCGGTTGGGTCGTCTGCTCGCGCTGGTCGTCCTCGGCTTCGCCGGGGTCTACGTCATCGTCTACCTGCTGCGCTGGGAGTGGAACCGGGCGCTCATCGCGGGCGTGTTCTTCCTGGCGGCCGAGGTCTTCCTCGTCGCGGACCTCGTGCTCGGGCGGTTGCGCCGCATCCACGAGCAGTTGGAGTACGCCAGCGACGCCGAGCAGATCAGCGCCCTGGCCGCCGAGTTGCGACGCCATCGGCCGCCGCCGCGGGGGCCGTTCCCGTGGCTGTCCCCGGACCAGGACCGCACCTATGTGCTGGTCCCCATCCTGCTCGGCGCGGGCGTCATCCTCTCCGGCATCGCCTACGTCGTGGAGCGGCTGTCCCGGGTGACCGCTGCGCCGGTGGCCGAGCACGAGCTCGCCCGCGGCCTGGCTTCGATGGCGTTGCCGCGGACCGGGCTGTCACCGACCGGGCAGCCGCCGGTCACCCCCCTGGATCGGCCGCGCGAGGCGCCCAACACCGAGCGACGCAACGGCATCGTCATCGCGGGGCTCGTGGTCTCGCTCACCGCGGTGATCGTGACCCTGGCCATCGTCCTGGTGACGCGTCCCGGCCCGGCGCAGGAGGATGAAGCGATGATCTTCGAGCTGGCGGTGGAGCGCAACAACCTCGATCAGCGCGACGAAGCCGTCCTGACGGGGCTGTGGTCGGTGTGCGAGCTGCGGATGCCGCAAGAGGTGGCGCTGCAGGACATCCGTCCCGCAGCGCAGGGGGAGGCGACCTTCGAGCTCGAGGTCGCCCCCGCGCCGTCGGAGTTCGACAAGCGGGAGTTCATGGGGTGCCTGCAGGATGCGGTGGTCGACCGGGCCAGCGCCAGGCTGCTGGGCATCACTGTCGTCCCTCGGTGATGCCCCGGTCCCGGGCGGTGGTCGCGCACTTGCGCCCGGCGCAGCGCGCGTCGCTCCGGGCCGCTCCCGCCCCGGAGCCCGAACTGCGACGTCGCAGCCCTCGTGACGGACGGGCCGCCCGGACCGCGCGATGACCGGGTGGCAGGATTCGGTGCGGTTCAGCGGAGTGCTTGCGCAGGCACCGTGAAGGCGTACTCCAGCAGCGACGCCCCCGTGTGGTCCAACCCGTTCAGCCGCACCGTCACATCGCCGCCCAGATCGGTGATCTCGACCAGGCCGAACTGGCCGGGCCCGGCGTGGCTGCCTTCGCTGAAACTGCCGCCCTTGGTGCTGCCGGGTCGGTCCAGCGCGGCTGCGTGGAGCAGCGGGAAGCCGCCGGTCCCCGCGCTGGAGAAGTCGGTGTTGGTGCCGTCGTCGATGGCGAGCATGTGGGCATCGCCGGCGATCATGAGCGTCTGGTCGGCCAGGCCGTAGCCCGCGATGAGGTCGGCGACCCTGCGTCGCTCCGTGGTGTAGCCCGACCAATCGTCGGCACCTGCGCTCGCCGCGCCGTTCCACGGCACGTTGGTCACCAGCACCACGACCTGACCGGCCTCGGCCGCCGCCTGGAGCTCGGCGTCCAGCCAGCGGAGCTGAGCGGCGCCGAGCATCGTCTTGTCGGCATCGTCCGGCGCCGCCTTGGGGCTGCGCTCGGAACGCCCGTCGGTGAGGAGGAAGCGCACCCGCCCGGCTGTGATCGACTGGTAGATCGCTTCCGGTCCCGGGCCGGCCGGCAGAGCCTGGTGCGGCACCGCCTCGCGGTAGACGACCTGCGCCGCCGGTCCGCTCGGCGCGGTGGAATCGGCGTCGTTGGGACCGAAGTCGTGGTCGTCCCAGACGTAGGCCACCGGGACCGACCGGACCAGGGCGTCGATCGCCGGCGAGGTCAGCTGGGTGTCGTACATCGCGCGGAACGCGGCGCGGTCGTCGGTCCAGAAATCCTCGTAGGAGAAGTCCCCGGAGACGATGAACAGGTCCGGCTCGACTGAGCGGATGCGGTCGAAGACCGCCCCGTTGCTGCCGCTGGCGATGCACGACCCGACGGCCACGGTGAAGCTCGCAGGGCCATCCGGCAGCGTGCGCAGGCGACCTGCGCGCTCGGTGACGGGGCGGCCGTCCACCGCGACGGCGTAGCGGTAGCCGGTGTCCGGCGCCAGCCCGGTGATCTCGAAGCGAACCAGCCCCGGGTCCTCGGCCGCGCGCCGGGCGACCGGGACCACCCTCGGCTCGGAGAAGTCCGGGTTGCTGCTGACGAGCAGCTCCGCCGCGGCGCCGGGATCCCGCAGCCGGGCCACGACCGTGGTTGCCCCGTCCTGGGGAGCGCCCGCCCAGACCCAGACCACCGGTGCGTCGGGCAGCGGCTCCAACGCGCTCTCCTCGTGGAACGACCCGTACGCCAGGCTGTGGACGTACAGCGTCCCGCCGATGGTGGCGGCGATGAGCGTGGCCAGCAGCACCCCGAGGGCAAGGATGTGGTGCGCATGCCGGTCGTACTGCCAGATCCACCAGTAGATCGCCGCCGGCACCAGGAAGGCCACCGCGACCACGACCGAGGCTTCCTCCAGGCCCAAGCGGAACAGCGTGAGCAAGGACAACAGCGCCCCCCCGACCGCCATCACCGTCGCCCCTTGGATCTCCCAGCGCCAACTCAGCAGATGGCCGACGACGACGAGGGCGAGGACGGCCAAGGATGCCAGGCGCTCCCAGTAGTCGCCCTCGCCGCGCACCGGGGACGGGATCGAGGCCTGCCACAGCAGGAAGCCGACGATGGCCAGCTCGGCCCAGACCCGGGCGACCCAGCGGGCAACGATGTGCCGGTTCAAGGGCGCCGTCGGCGCCGCGGCCACCCTGGTCTCGGCTGCAGCCATGATCGAAGTACCCCTTCCCCTTGCACGCTAGCCGCCCCCGGGACCGGTCGATAGAGTCGTTGTCCCCTGCCCGGGCGCGGGCCGTACCCTTGTCCCCATGCCGACGTACTACAGACTCGCCGTGATCCCGGGGGACGGGATCGGCACCGAGGTCGTCACCGAGGCGTTGCAGGTGCTCGACACCGTCGCGGCCCGGTCACGACGCCGTCTTCGAGCGCACCGAGTACGACTTGGGCGCCCGGCGCTACCACGCGACCGGGGAGACGCTGCCGGACTCCGTGCTGGCGGACCTGCGCACCCACGACGCCATCCTGCTCGGTGCGGTCGGGGACCCCAGCGTGCCCCCCGGGGTGCTGGAGCGGGGGCTGCTGCTGCGGATGCGGTTCGCGCTGGACCACCACGTGAACCTGCGCCCGGTGCGGCTCTACCCCGGTGTCGCGACGCCGCTGGCCGGCAAGACCCCGCAGGACATCGACTTCGTGGTGTGCCGCGAGGGCACCGAGGGCCCCTACGCCGGCGCCGGGGGCAACCTCCGCACCGGGACCGCGCACGAGGTCGCGACCGAGGAGAGCATCAACACCGCATTCGGCGTGGAGCGGATCGTCCGGGACGCCTTCGCGCGCGCGCGGCGCCGGCGCGGCAAGGTCACGCTGGTGCACAAGACCAACGTGCTCGTGCACGCCGGGGGGCTGTGGCAGCGCGTCTTCTCCCGGGTCGCCGAGGAGTTCGCCGGATATGCGAGACCGACTACCTGCACGTCGATGCCGCCTCGATGTTCTTCCTGACCCAGCCGGAGCGCTTCGACGTGGTCGTCACCGACAACCTGTTCGGCGACATCCTCACCGACATCGGTGCCGCGATCGTGGGCGGCATCGGCCTGGCGGCCAGCGGCAACCTCGACCCGAGCCGGGTCAACCCCAGCATGTTCGAGCCGGTGCACGGCTCGGCCCCGGACATCGCGGGTCAGGGCAAGGCGGATCCCACCGCCACCGTGCTGTCGGTGGCCATGATGCTGGAGCACCTGGGCTTGCCGGCGGCGGCGCAGGCCGTCGAGGCGGCAGTCGCGGCGGATCTGGCCGAACGCAACGGCGCGCCTGCCCGTTCGACGGCCCAGATCGGCGACGCGATCGCAGCGCGGGTACGGGGCTGACCGCCCCGGCCGCGGTGCGACCAGTTGCCCACCAGACCTCCCGAACCGAAAGCAGCGCCATGACCAGCCGTTTCGCCCAGTTGAATCCGGCACCAGCCGGCGCCCCCAACGGCCACGCCGCGGGCCTGCCGCTGTACCGCAACCCGCACGCCCGCACCGCCGAGCAGCGGTCGGCCCTGCTCGCCGATCCCGGGTTCGGCAGCCATTTCACCGATCACATGGTCGCGATCCGCTGGAGCGAAGCCGCCGGCTGGCACGATGCCGTGGTGGTGCCGTACGCACCGGTCACGCTTGATCCGGCGACCAACTTCGTCCACTACGGGCAGGCGATCTTCGAGGGGCTCAAGGCCTATCGCCACGCGGACGGCTCGATCGTGACGTTCCGGCCGGAGGCGAACGCGGCGCGGTTCCAGCGCTCGGCGCACCGGCTGGCGATGGCCCAGCTGCCGAGCGAGCTGTTCCTGCAGTCCATCGATGCCCTGCTCGCGGTCGATGGCGACTACGTGCCCGCCGACCGGGAGAAGTCGCTCTACCTGCGGCCCTTCCAGTTCTCGACCGAGGTGGGCCTCGGGGTGCGGCCGGCCAACGAGTACCTCTACCTGCTCATCGCATCCCCGGCCGCGGCGTACTTCCGCAACGGGGTGCACCCGGTGAGCGTGTGGCTGTCCGACGACTACGTCCGGGCCGCTCCGGGCGGGACCGGCGAGGCCAAGTGCGCCGGGAACTACGCGGCCTCCCTGATCGCCCAGGCCGAGGCTGCCGAGCACGGCTGCGACCAGGTGGTCTGGCTCGATGCCTCCGAGCACCTGTGGGTGGAGGAGATGGGCGGCATGAACCTGTACTTCGTGTACGGGTCCGGCGCAGAGGCGCGCCTGCTGACCCCGACGCTGACCGGATCGCTGCTGCCGGGGATCACGCGCGATTCCCTGCTCGCGCTGGCCGCCGACCTCGGCTACGGGGTCGAGGAGAGCCGCATCAGCACCGACCGGTGGCGCGCCGATTGCCAATCGGGCGCGATCACCGAGGTGTTCGCCTGCGGGACCGCTGCGGTCATCACGCCGGTGGGCTCGGTGAAGGGCCGCACGGCGTCGTGGCAGGTCGGCGACGGTGCAGCGGGTCCCATCACCATGCGGTTGCGCAACGCGTTGCTCGACATCCAGACCGGTGCCGCCCCGGACCCGCACGGCTGGATCCGGCAGGAGAAGCCGGCCGGCTGAGGCGCGATGCCGGGACCGGCCGCGTTCTGCCGCCCCCGGTGCGCCGAACCCCCGAGGCGCGGCACGGTTGCCGGGCCGTCGGGTTCCGGTACCGGTCTTGACTTGCGGTGCCCCCGCTGTTGTCCTTGCGAGCATGACGACACCGGACGGCGAGGTCCGCGGGCCGTTCGCCTGGGATCGGGCCCGGTACGAGCGGTACGTGAACTCGGGGGGCGTGGAGGGCAACACGATCGGCGGCAAGCGCGTCGTCATCCTCTCCACGACCGACGCCGCCACCGGCAGGGTACGCAGGTCCCCGCTGATGAGGGTCAAGCACGGCGACGACTACGCGGTCATCGGCAGTCGGGGCGGGGACGACGAGCACCCGGCCTGGTACCGCGATGTCCTGGAGCACCCGCTGGTGCAGTTGCAGGACGGGATGGCGAAGTCGGTGTACCGGGCCCGAGAGGCGGTTGGCCGGGAGCGGGATGTCTGGTGGCAGCGGGCAGTCGAGGCGTGGCCGATCTACGCGGAGGATCAGATGAAGACGACGCGGGTCATCCCGGTCGTCCTGCTGACGCCCGAGGCGTGACGGCCTCGGCGGCAGCCCGGAGGCCCCGGCCCGTGGCGTCGCGCAGTGCGCGTGTGCCACACTGAGGTCGTGACCACCTGCGTGATCATCATTACCTAGCGCGTCGATCACCCGTCGACGCGCCGCCCCCTACGCCCTGCGAGGGGGTTTTTCCATGTCCGCACTGCACGGAGGGACACCATGAGCCGGCCAGACGATTCCTTCCACGTCTTCGACACCACGCTGCGCGACGGGGCCCAGCGGGAGGGCATCTCCTACTCGGTCGCCGACAAGCTCGCCGTCGCGCGGCTGCTCGACGACTACGGCGTCGGCTTCATCGAGGGCGGATGGCCCGGCGCCATGCCGAAGGACACCGAGTTCTTCGCGCGGGCCCGCACCGAGCTGGACCTGCGGCACGCCCAGCTCGTCGCCTTCGGCGCCACCCGCAAGGCCGGCACCGCGGTGCAGACCGATCGCCAGGTCGCCGGTCTGCTGGACTCCGAGGCGCCGGTGGTGTGCCTGGTGGCGAAGTCCGACGTCCGGCATGTCCGCGAGGCGCTGCGGACCTCGCTGGAGGAGAACCTCGACATGGTCTCCGACACCGTGGCGTTCTTCGTCGAGCACGGCCGCCGCGTGTTCGTCGACCTGGAGCACTTCTTCGACGGCTACCGGCACGACCCGGACTACGGGGTCCGGTTGCTGCAGCGCGCGTTCGAGGCCGGGGCGTCGGTCGGCGTCCTCTGCGACACCAACGGCGGGATGCTCCCCAGCGATGTCGCACAGATCGTGACCGACGTCAAAGCGCGCAGCGGGGTCCGGTTGGGCATCCACTGCCAGGACGACACCGGGTGCGCGGTGGCCAACTCCATCGCCGCGGTGGAGGCCGGCGCGACGCACTTCCAGGGCACCGCGAACGGCTACGGGGAGCGCACCGGGAACGCGGACCTCTTCGCCGTCGTCGCCAATCTGGAGCTCAAGCGGGGGATGCAGGTGCTGCCGGCGGGCAAGCTGCGGGAGACGACCCGGATCGCGCACGCGATCGCCGACATCACCAACCTGCCGCCCGACACCCATCAGCCCTACGCCGGGATCTCCTCGTTCGCCCACAAAGCGGGACTGCACGCCTCGGCGCTGAAGGTGAACGCCGAGCTCTACAACCACATCCATCCCGAGGAGGTCGGCAACACCCAGCGGATCCTGGTCACGGAGATGGCGGGCCGGGCCTCGGTGGAGATGAAGGGCACCGAGCTGGGCTACAACCTCGCCGAGCATCCCGAAGTCGTGACCCGAGTCGTCGACCGCGTGAAGGCGCTCGAGCAGCGCGGCTACTCCTTCGAGGCCGCCGACGCCTCCTTCGAGCTGATGCTGGCCGATGAGCTCGGGATGGTGCAGCGCGCCTACGAGGTCGAATCGTGGCGGACGATCGTCTCGCAGCTGAAGAACGGCGACGTCGTCAGCGAGGCCATCGTGAAGCTGCGCGTCGGGGGTGAGCGGATCATCTCGGCCGCCGAGGGCAACGGTCCGGTCAACGCGCTGGACAATGCTCTGCGCAGCGCAGTCACCCAGGTGCACCCGGAGTTGGCGGAGCTGCAACTGGTCGACTACAAGGTCCGCATCCTGGAGGGCGTCAAGGGGACCGATGCGGTGACCCGCGTGCTGGTCAGCACCAGCGACGGCGAGCGGGAGTGGACCACCGTGGGTGTGCATGAGAACGTCATCCACGCCTCGTGGATCGCGCTGGACGACGCCATCACCTTCGGCCTGCTGCAGGGCAACGGCAAGGGGTAGCGCCGCCGGGCACCAGCACGCCGAGTCTGGCCGGGCAGCGCGGTCGGCGTCGTGCTGCCCGGCCGACGCCGACCGGGCAGCACTCTGGTCGCCGGCCGCTGTCCCGGGCCCCCGCCCGGGCCCGGCGGCCATGAGCGGCGAGGCCCGCGTGGGCTAGGTTAGTGCGGTGTATATCGCGCGCGCCATGCTGAACGACGACGTGGTCTTCGGGCTGGTGGAGGGTCTCGACCCGGCCGGTGACCCGACGCCGGAGACCGTGTTCGCCCCCATCGCCAGCCATCCCTACGCACCGGAACTCACGCCGCTGGGTCCTCGGATCCCGCTGGCGGAGGTGTCGCTGCTGGCACCGGTCCTGCCGAGCAAGATCATCGGCGTGGCCCGCAACATGGGCGCCCACGCCGCCGAGATGGGCGGCCGGCCGCGCGATCCGGCGCCTGCCGCCGGAGGTCTTCCTGAAACCGAGCACCGCAGTGGTGGGCTCTGGAGCGCCGGTGCTGTACCCGCCGGGCACCGAGCGGGTCGACCACGAGGCGGAGTTGGCGGTCGTGGTCTCGCGATTGTGCAAGTCCGTGCCCTTGGAGCGGGTGCCCGAGGTGATCCTCGGCTACACCTGCGCCAACGACGTCACCGCGCGCGATTGGCAACGGCGCGACGGGCAGTGGGGCCTGGCCAAGGGCTCCGACACGTTCTGCCCGCTGGGTCCGTGGATCGCGACCGAGGAGGTGGACCCGGCTGCGGCGCTGGTCGTCTGCGAGGTGAACGGCGAGGTGCGCCAATCGGGCAGCACCGCCGAGTTGATCCAACCCATCGAGGAGCTCGTCGCCGCGATCAGCGAGGTGATGACGCTGCTGCCCGGCGACGTGATCCTGACCGGTACCCCGGCCGGCATCGGTCCGGTGCTGCCCGGCGATGTCATGGAGGTGACGGTGCCCGGCGTGGGGACCCTGCGCAACGAGGTGAAGCTGCGTGACTGACCACGGTGCGGGCCCGCGGGTCCGCTTCTGCCCCTCGCCCACGGGGAATCCGCACGTCGGCATGATCCGCACGGCGCTGTTCAACTGGGCGTTCGCCCGACACCACGGCGGCACGTTCGTCTTCCGCATCGAGGACACCGATTCGCTGCGCGACTCCGAGGAGTCCTACCGCGACATGGTGGACGCCATGCGCTGGCTGGGCCTGGACTGGGACGAGGGGCCCGAGGCGGGCGGGCCCGTACGGCCCCTACCGGCAGTCGCAGCGGCGCGACCTCTACGACACCGTCGCGCAGCAGCTGCTGGACGGCGGCTACGCCTACCGCTGCTACTGCACGCCGCAGGAGCTGCAGGAGCGTCGCGAAGCGGCTCGCAGCGCCGGCCTGCCGCCCGGCTACGACGGTCATTGCCGCTCGCTCACCGCACAGCAGCAGGGGCAGTACGAGTCCGAGGGTCGGGCCTGCGCGGTCCGCTTCCGGATGCCGGAGGGCACCATCGCCTGGGACGATCTCGTCCGCGGGGAACTGTCCTTCGATACCGAGCATGTGCCCGACTACGTCATCGTCCGAGCCACCGGCGAACCTCTCTACCCGCTGGTGAACCCGGTCGACGACGCGGCGATGCGCATCACGCACGTGCTCCGAGGCGAGGACCTGCTGTCCAGCACCCCGCGACAGATCGCCCTGTATCGGGCACTGCAGGAGATCGGGGTCGCTGTCGGCGGGATGCCGCGGTTCGGGCACCTGCCGTACGTGATGGGGGAGGGCAACCGCAAGCTCAGCAAGCGGGACCCGGAGTCCTCGCTGAACCTGTACCGCGAGCAGGGCTACCTGCCCGAGGGCCTGCTCAACTACCTCGCGCTGCTCGGGCTGGTCGTTGCCCCGCGGATGGCCGCTGCCCGGTGACCGGCCGCCGCCGCCCGGCACCGACCCGGAGGCGGATCCCGACGAGCGCGAGCGCGACGTCTTCACGATGGCGGAGCTGGTGGCGGCCTTCGACATCGGCCGCGTCAACCCCAACCCGGCGCGCTTCGACCTGAAGAAGTGCACCGCGATCAATGCCGATCACATCCGCTGGCTGACGGCGACCGAGCTGCAACGGCGCCTCGCGGCGCCGCTGCAGGAAGCAGGGCTGCTCGGCGATCCCGTGACCGACGCCGAGCAGCAGTTGCTGGCGTCGGTCGCCCCGCTCATCGCCGAGCGGATGCAGACCCTCGCCGACGCTGCGCCGATGATCGGCTTCCTCTTCTGCGATGAGGACGCCTTCGCGGTGGACGAGCGCGATGCGAAGCTGCTCACCGGTCCGGGCCAAGCGGTCGTGGGCGCGGCACGAGATGCCTTGCAGGACCTGGACGACTGGGACGCGGCGGGCATCGAGGCGACGTTGCGGGCCAGCCTCATCGACGGACTCGGCCTGAAGCCGCGGGTCGCGTTCGGTCCCGTCCGGGTGGCCACCAGCGGCCGCCGGGTGTCTCCGCCGCTGTTCGAGTCGTTGGAGCTGCTCGGGCGCGAGCGGACGCTGCGACGGCTCGAGGCAGCGCAGCAGGAGTAGCGAGCTCCAGGGCCCAGACAACGCGAAACGGCCCGGACCTGATGGTCCGGGCCGTTTCCCTGGTAGCCCCGACGGGATTCGAACCCGCGCTACCGCCTTGAGAGGGCGGCGTGCTAGGCCACTACACAACGGGGCCGTGCCTGGCGGAAGGTGCTGCACATGCTCGATCCTCGTCCGCCGCGGTGGACCGATTGCGCTGGGGTACCAGGACTCGAACCTAGACTAACGGAATCAGAATCCGTCGGGCTGCCAATTACCCCATACCCCATAGGGCCGCGCCACACCCTTCGCGCCGGTGCGGTGCGTCGGTACGAGTATAGCCCACGACCGCCCGCCGCAACCACCGGCGCTCGACCGCCGAGGCTGGTCCGGTTTGCCCCAACGAGGCGCGGGCGCACGTGCGCCCGCAGTAGCGTGCCCACGTGCGATGGCTGAGCGCTGCTGGACTCGCAGCGGCCGCGATCGCCATCTCGCCGGCGTCCGGCGCGGTGGCACTCGACGGGCCGCGCCCGGTAGCCGACGGCTGGCTGCCGAGGGCCGCGGTGTCCTTCGAGGAGGTCGACGGGCCCGCTGTCCGCAGGGGCACCGGGGCCATGCAGGTGCCCCTGCAGGCCGCGCAACCACCGACCACCGTGATGTCCCGCAACCTCTATCTCGGCGCCGACATCGGCGCGGCGCTGGACCTGCTGCCCGATCTGCCGGCCGCGGGGGAGCTGCTGTGGAGCCAGGTCAGCGCGACCGACTTCCCGACTCGGGCGGCGCAGCTGGCCGAGGAGGTCGTGCAGTTCAACCCCGCGGTCATCGGCCTGCAGGAGGCGGCGCGCTGGCGTTGTCGCACCTCGCTCCTGGACTCCCCGACGGTGGTCCTCGACTTCACCGAGGAGTTGCTGGCGGCCGTAGCGGCGGCGGGAACGGACTATGTCGTCGCCAGCGCAGACGGTCGGGTTGCGGCGAATCCGGGCTTCCGAATCGGTCCGCTCCCGTTCGTCACGATGACCGACCCCGACCGGTTCCTCCCGCTGTTCGGCCAGCCCAGGGCCGACTGCGGCTTCGAGATCGGCGACGTGCTGCTGGTGCGCGGCGATCTGGCGACGGCTGTGCAGCGCGTGGGGACCTCGGAGTTCGAGGCTCGCGAGACGATCGTGCCCACGGTGCTGGCGATCGACCGCGGCTACGCCTGGGCCGATATCGAGGTGGGCGGCACCACGGCTCGCTTCGTCACCACGCACCTGGAATCGATCTGGCACGACGGGGCGGTGCCGGTGGCCGCGGAGCAGGCGAGGCAACTGGTGGACGATCTCGCAGCCACGACCGGGCCGCTGGTCGTGATGGGCGACTTCAACAGCGACCACCGCGACCCTCGTCCGCGGGATACCCCCAACCCCGCCGACCAGCCGATCGCCTCCCAGTCCTGTCCCCGGCAGCCGACGGTCCTCACGGTCCAGGACGCGCGCGCGGAATGCAGCCCCTACTGGGTCATGCGCAAGGCGGGCTTCGTCTCGGCCGGCCCGGACGACTTCGCCCCCGAGCACTTCAGCTACGGAGCCTCCGACCTCCTGGCCGGGCCCGACCCGGACCGGTTGCGGCACGCGCTGCAGCAGGGCAATCCCTACGGCTTCACCGATCGACTGGACTACGTGTTCGTGCGCAACGGCGTCCGGAGGGACACCGCCGAAGTCGTGGGGAACATCTGGCCGAACGGCCCCACGACCTGGCCGTGCAGCTCGCCGGAACAGATCGCCGACACTGCGGCGGCGGGCGCCGTCCTGGCGCAGGCTGGACGGCCCGCGCCGCCTGCGGGGGTCGGCGTGTGCCTGGCCAGCGACCACGCCGGGATCGTGGCGTCCCTGCTCATCGATCCCGGGCGCAGCACCGTCGACGATCCGCCTCCGATCGAGCACACCCCGTTCCGGTGGGTGTGGTGGCATCTGGTCCTCGGCCTGGTGCTGCTGCTCATCCTGGTCGGGCGCTGGCGCCTGCGCCGGCGCCGCCGCCGAAAGGCCGTTGCGCAGTCGATGGCCACGTGAGGCCCGGTTCAGCCGAGCGCCAGGGCCAGCAGCAGGAGGGCCGCCGTCTGGCCGACCTCCACCGCCGCCCCCAGCACATCGCCGGTGATCCCCCCCAAGCGCCGCAGCGCCGTCCGGCCGAGGATCGACGCGCCGAGGAGGGCCGCGAGGATCGCGCCCGCGCAGGCCAGCGCGACGGAAGCCTGCGACGACCACAACCACCCTGCTGCCGCGCCCCCGAGCACCACGGCCAGCACCGCCGCGGCCGCGGCCCGCGCCGAGACGGTCCCCGCGACCCACGACCCCAGGGTCGACCCGGGCGCTGCCGGCACTCCCCGGCGGCACAGCCAGGCGGCCGCGAGGCGACCGGCCGGCAGGGCGACCAGGAGTCCGAGCCACATCGCGCCGACGCCGCCGAGCAGCACCAGCGCGGCAGTCTGGAGCAGCAGCACCAGCACCAGCGCGACCACGCCGAAGGGGCCGATATCCGAGCGGTGCAGGATGGCGCGCGAGGCTTCCGGCGAAGCGTTGGCACCCAGGCCGTCGGCCAGGTCGGCCAGTCCGTCCAGGTGCAGCCCGCGCGTCAGATAGGCCTCGACACAGACCGCGGCGGCGGCGGCGAGCAGCAGCGAGCCGGGACCGTCGGCGACCAGGACGACCAGGCTCGCGGCGGCAATGGCGGCGGCAGCGAGGACGAGACCGGAGACCGGGGCGAGCAGGACGACGCTGCCGGCACGGATCGGCCGCGATCCCACGTCGCCGACCGGCAGTCGGGTGAAGAAGGCGATGCTGGTCCGCAGGTCGTGCGGCCACGTCGACCGGCGGGCCGTCACGGCCCGGCGCCGTCCAGAGGGCGGGCCACGCCGGCGGAGTCGAAGGTGGCCATGTCGCGCATGATGGACGCGGCTGCTCGCAGGAGCCCCAGCGCCAGCAGCGCACCGGTGCCTTCGCCGAGTCGCAGCTGCAGGTCCACCAGAGGCTGCAGGCCCAGCTCCGCCAGCGCGCGGGCTGCCGCCGGTTCGGTCGACCGATGCCCGGCGCGCCACCAGCGGCTCGAACCGGGCTGCATCCGCTCGGCCGTGAGCGCGGCGGCGTTGGAGACCACGCCGTCGAGCAGGACCGGCGTCGCCCGGGCGGAGGCCCGCACCAGGAAGCCGGTCATCGCGGCGATATCCGCCCCGCCCACGCGCTGCAGGACCAGGCCCGGGTCCAGCGGGTCCGTCCGGCACCGGAACAGCGCGTCCCGGACCGCGGCGGTCTTGCGCATCCAGGCGTCGTCGTCGATCCCGGTGCCGCGGCCGATGACGGACGCCACGTCGGCGCCGGTGAGTCTGGCCACGATCGCCGCAGCGCTGGTCGTATTGCCGATGCCCATGTCGCCGGGGATCAGCAGGTCGGCGCCGGCATCGATCTCCTCATCGGCGATGGCGGCGCCCGCCTCGAGGGCCTGCACGGTCTCCTCGGCCGTCAGCGCATCTTCGCGGTCCAGCCGGCCGCTGCTGCGCCGCACCCGTCGGCCCAGCACCGACGCGGGGATCGCGGCACCGTCGTAGTCGCTGTCCACCGCCAGGTCCGCGACCCGAACCGACGCCGCCTGCTGCGCGGCCAGCACATTGACCGCGGCCCCGCCGGCGAGGAAGTTGGCGACCATCGCCGCGGTCACGCTGCTGGGGTAGGCCGAGGTACCGGCTGCGGAGGCAACCCCGTGGTCCCCGGCGAAGATGACCACCCGGGCATCGGCAGGCTGCTGCGGCGGGCACCGGCCCTGAGCGCCGGCCAGCCAGACGCCGAGCTCCTCCAGCCGTCCCAGCGATCCTGCGGGCTTGGTCAGGGTGGCCTGCAGGGCCGCTGCCGCGGCGCTCGCCCCGGCGTCGAGCTCCGGCACGTCCCGCGCGATCGTCATCCCTGCTCCGTCCGCCACGCCGGCGCGGAGCCCCGCACCGGGACCGCGATGCCCGCGACCATGAGCACGACTTCGTCGCACTGCTGCGCCACGCGCCGGTTCAGGTCCCCGAGCAGGTCGGCGAAGATCCGGCCCGACGCGGTCTGCGGGACGACACCGGATCCGACCTCGTTCGACACCAGCACGACCTCGCTGCGCGCCTGCCCCACGGCAGCCGCCAGTTGCGCCATCCTCGGCCGGACCGCCGCCATCGCCTCGGCTGGCGGCAATTCCCATGCGCCGAGGTCGTCCAGGGTCCTGGTCAGCCAGAGCGTGAGGCAGTCCACGAGGAGCGGACGATCGTCCACCGCCGCCAGGGCTGCCGCCACGTTGAGGCTCTCCAGGGTCTCCCAGCCGTCCGGGCGGCGGGCTCGATGCCGCTCCAGCCGCGCCTGCCATTCCGCATCGCCGGCGGGGTAGCCGGTCGCCAGGTAGCGGGCGGGCCCGCCGCGCAGGCGGTCCTCGGCCCAGGAGGACTTGCCGGACCGGGCGCCGCCGAGCACCAGGCAGCGGTGAGCCCGGGTCATGGCACGCTCCTCGGCCGGCTGGGTTCGGTTGCCGGTTCCGCGTGCCGCTGCGGCGTCGCGACCTGCCCCGCCTGATGCTGCAGCGCCTCGGCCCCGCAGGCGGGCGCGGTGAACGTCGTCGACGGGTCGAAGTTGGCGCGCTGGGCCGCTCGGCGCAGGGCGCGCAGCAGCGGGCCCCCGGCGACGGCGATGAGCGCCGTGGTGAGCAGGGCGCGGGGCAGGTCGTAGCCCAACGACGTGGTGAGGCTGAACAGCAGCAGTCGGCCGAGGTTCGCCACGGCGGGGTCGCCGGGGACGAAGGCGAACCCGATGCCGCTGTCGGCGAAGTAGGGCCAGAACCAGGCGTTCAGCAGGAACCCGAAGACGATCGAGGCGACCGCCCCGTAAGCCGCGAGCACGGCGATCTCGGTGCGGCCGCGCAGCCGTCCGGGCAGCAGCCCGGCGCCCATCCCGACCCAGCCGGCGGCGATCATCTGGAACGGCAGCCACGGGCCGAAGCCGCCGGTGAGCAGCGCGGAGGCGAAGATGCCGACCGAGCCGAGGGAGAAGCCGAAGCCCGGCCCGAGGGCTCGGCCGCCGACGATGATGATGAACCAGAACGGCTCCAGCCCGGCGTGGCCGGCGCCGAGTGGCCGCAGGGCGGCGACGAGGGCGGCGAGGACGCCGAGCATGGCCATCGCCTTGGCGCCGGAGCCCGGGGTCGTCATCTGGCTGAGCACCACGGCGAGCAGGACCGGCATCAGCAGGGCGAAGAGGAAGGGGGCATCGGCGGCATGGGCGACGGCGGCGGATTCGGGGGCGGCGACGAACGGCCAGAAGAAGGCGGCCAACCCCACCACGGAGGCCAGCAGCAACGCCAGGACCGCCCGGGGGCTCATCGGCAGCGCGGTCATGCCCCCACCGCCTCGACGACCTGGCGGACCGTGAGCCAGCTGCCGGATCCCAGGATCTTGGCCACCTGCGGCGCGAACATCGGCGATCCGACGACGACATCGCGGGCGAGTCCGTCGGCGACCACCTCGCCGTCGGCCAGCACCACGACGCGATCCGCGACCTCCGCGGCCAGTTCGACGTCGTGGGTGGCCAGCAGGACGGCCGTCCCGCGCCTGCGCTGGTCGAGCAGGATGTCGATCAGCGCGGATTTGGCGGCGTAGTCCAGGCCGCGAGTGGGTTCGTCGAGCAGCAGCAGCCTCGGTGCCCCGGTCAGCACCACCGCCAGGGCGAGGATCAGCCGCTGCCCTTCGCTGAGGTCGCGCGGGTGGGTGTCGTCGGCGACGCCCGGGGCCAGCCGGTGCAGCAGTGCGCGAGCGGTGCCGGCCGGGGCCCCGGCGTCGCGGTCGGCGTGCCGGCACTCGTCGAGCACCCGTTCGGCCACCAGCAGATCGGCCGGGTCCTGCGGCACCATGCCCACGCGGCCCATGAGCTCCTGCCCGGTCAGGTCCGCCGGATCGCGGCCCGCGACGCGGACGCGGCCCCGGGCCGGGCGAATCGATCCGGTGAGTGCCGCCAGGAGGGTGGACTTGCCGGCGCCGTTGCGGCCCATCAGCGCCGCCACCTCGCCCGCGGGCAGGTCCAGCGTCACATCGCGCAGGGCGGGGACGCGGCCGTACTGCACGCCGAGCAGCCGCACGGAGGCCACCGGTGCGGCGTCGCCGATGTGGACCGGGCGGGAGGATGGCGCGCATCCGGCCAGACGGGCCCGCAGCGCGGGGGCGAACCGTCGCGCCTGGCGCACGCTCAGCGGCATCGGGTGCCAGCCGGCGGCACGGGCCAGCTGGACGACCGGCGGCGCCACGGGGGAGCCGACCATGATGGCCGCAGGATCGCCGACGACGAAGGGCCGGCCCGGCCCCGGCAGCACGGCGATGCGATCGGCGTACTGCACCACGCGCTCGAGCCGGTGCTCGGCGATGATGACCGTCAGCCCGAGGTCGTGCACGAGGCGCTGCAGGCTGGACAGCACTTCCTCGGCGGCCCCCGGGTCCAGCGCCGATGTCGGTTCGTCCAGGACGAGCACCGCGGGGTTGGCCGTGAGGACCGCGCCGATGGCCACCCGCTGCCGCTGGCCGCCGGACAGCGAGCGCAGCGGCCGGTCCCGCAGCTCGGCCAGGCCCAGCAGGTCCAGGACCTCCTCGACCCTGCGGCGCATCACCGGTGCCGTGATCCCCAGCGACTCCATGGTGTACGCCAGCTCCTCCTCGACGGTGTCGGTGATGAAGCCGGACATCGGGTCCTGCGGGACCATCCCCACGACATCGGCCAGCGCCCGGGGCGGGTGGGAGGCCGTCGATCGCCCGGCAACGGTGATGGTTCCGCTGAGCGTGCCTCCGGTGAAGTGCGGGACGAGGCCGTTGATGCTGCGCAGCAGCGTCGACTTGCCCGAACCGGTCGGGCCGACCAGGAGCAGGAACTCGCCCTCCTCGACCTCGAGGTCGATGCCTGCGATCGAGGGGGCGGTGCGGCCGGGATAGGTCACAGCGACGTTGTCGAAGCGGATCAGCGGCTGCGGCTCCGCCGGGGCGGGCAGGTGCGTCTGGGGAGTCATCGCCGCACCGCCAGCGGCACTTCGGGTGCCAGGAGGGCCGGCAGTGCCGCGACCAGGCAGCCGATCAGCGCGGCCAGCGACAGCCCGGGCAGCGCGATCGGCGAGGCCTGCATCGTCAAGCCCGAGGCAGGGTTGCCGGCCAGCACGACGAAGACCGCGGCCGTCGTGACCCCGCATCCGGCGACGAGCCACTCGGGCAGGGCCCACGGATCGGCGCGGTAGTGGGTGCGGACCTGTCGGCGACCGGCGAGGCTGAGTCCCATCACCGCGACCGATGTGCCGATGACGATGATCGGGGGGCCGAACGCAGCCGCCTCACCACCGCTGAGCGTGCCGTACAGGCCGAGAACGATGCCGGCGACGCCGAGCAGCAGCAGGGCCTGGGTGATGAGCCGGACCCGGGCCGGGACCGATGCCTGGCGGCCGTACCCGCGCGAATCCATGGCAGCGGCGAGCTGGACGCTGCGTTCCAGCGAGCCGTTGACCACCGGCATCACCGCCGAGCGGTAGCCGCGCAGGCCCTGCGTGCTGCGGCCGCGCAGCCGCTGGGCGCCGCGGACCCGGACGATGTCGGTGACCAGTTGCGGCGTGAACGTCAGCGCCACCACCACGGCGACGCCGAGTTCGTACAGCGCGGCGGGCACGGCCTTGAGCATGCGCGAGGGCGATGCCAGCGACGTGGCCGCGCCGAGGCAGATGAGCAGCGTCGCCAGGCGCAGGCCCTCAACGAAGCCGTAGACGAGGTCGCCGGCGTAGACCGGTCCGCCGACGGACACGCCCGCCAGGAACTCCGGCAGCGCGACCTCCGGCAGGGTGAGCAGGAGGGCGCCGGTCGCGCCGGTGCCGAACAGGACCTGCGTCACCACCCGGATCGTGACCACGACGGCGCCGAGGACGAGGAAGAGGCCGAACGACCTCGCCCATGGCGCATCGGGCCGACGCGCGTGGACGACGAGGGCCGCGGCGCCGATGAGCAGGGCCAACAGCACCGGGTTCGAGGTGCGGGTCGCAGCGGTGGCCAGCCCCAGCGACCACAGCCACCATGCCCCGGGATGCAGCCATCGGGCAGGTGCCCGCTCGCCGAGCGCGTGACGGCTCGGCAGCCGCAGCACCTCGGTGGTGGTCATGCAGCGGAGGCGTTCCGACGGGAGAGCACGACGACCACGACCACGACCATCGCGGCGAGCACGGCGAACCCGCCGGCCACCGGCCACACCGGGATCCCGGAGTCGTCATCGCCGGCCTCGGCCGCTGCCTCGGCATCGCCGGGGGCCGGGGCGGCCACCACCTCGAAGCACCCGGCCGCGGGGTAGCCGTTGACGCCGCAGACCGCGCCTTGCTCGCTGCGGACGTCGGCCGCTGCGGCCACCGCCTGCTCGCCGGTGCTGCCCTCGGCGATGGTGACGCACCGCGTGTCGGGGTTGTCGCCCTCGGGCATGGAGTCGCCCTGCGGCACGTCGGCGTCGGTTCCGTAGTCGAGCACCACGGCGACCCGGATCTCGCCGGCCCCGGCTTCGGTGTCGCCGCAGATGCCGGCGAAGTCGGGCGTCGTCGCGGGCCGCTGGGTGGGGACGGCCTCCGCGCTGGTCAAGTACAGCCAACCCTCGACATCGCCGTCGGCCAGGGCCCGGTCGGCCGGTCCGCTGGCGGCGTACTGCCAGGAGTCCTGCGAGCCCCACCAGTAGGACCAGTAGCGGTAGGAATCCTCGGCGTGGGCAGGGGCGGCGGCGAGGGGCAGCAGGAGGAGGAGCATACCGCAGCGCGATCGCGACACGACCGGTACGGCGGGCAACTGGAATCACGGGAGACCTTTCGAAACAGGATCCCGGTTGGACGACCAGAGGGACGCGAGTCCGCCTGGGCTCCGACCGCAGACCACGACGGTGGAGCCGAGAACTCCCCGCCGGGTGCTCCGACTTGCGGCCAGGCCGCTCACGGTTGCGGGACAGCGCCGGATTCGCACCGGCTTCCCCCGGATTCGGAGAGTGTTTCGGGTGGCTTCAGTGTCGCACAGCGTTCAGAAGGAACGCCCCGGCGGTCGTTCGCCCCGGTCGCGCTCCGCCACGGGCGCGGCGAGCAGCCACCCGCCGGCGCGGCGAGCCTGGTCTCGCTGGGCGCGCCCCGGCATCGTCAGCGCTCCGGCGTCAGCGGCATCGGCCCGTAGACCCTGCGCTCCGCGCGGCGCAGGACGACGGCGGCGACTCCGGCCGCGGCGAGGTCCGGCCACATCTCGCCGAGCCACGTCTCGGCGTCCGACTGCGAAACGAACATCTGTCCTTCCTGCTCCACCTCGGCGGCGTCGACGGCGCTGCCGGTGGGTCCGCAGGAGTTCCCAGCGCCAGTCCAGCGCCCGATGCTCCATCCTCACGGACGCGGGTTGGGGGAGCGGGTCAAGCGCGGATTGCGCTCGACGACCTCCGCCAGCACGGCATCGATGCGCTGGAGCACGTCGGGATCGAGGCGCACTCCGCAGGCACGGATGTTGTCTCGCACCTGGCTCGGCCCGGGTGGCGCCGATGATGGCCGCAGACACGTTGGTGTTCTGCAGCACCCAGGCCAGGGCGAGCTGCGCCATCGAGAGTCCGAGGTCATCGGCGATCGGGGCGCAGCTGCTGCACCGCACTCAGGATCTCGGCGGTGAGGAACCGCTCCATGTAGGCCGACCCCTCCTTGGAGACTGCTCGCGTTCCCAGCGGCAGCGGTTGGCCCGGGGCGTACTTCCCCGTGAGGACGCCCTGCGCCAACGGCGACCAGACGATCTGCCCGATGTTGTGCTCGCGGCAGGTGGGGATGACCTCGGGCTCGATGACCCGCCACAGCATGGAGTACTGGGGCTGGTTGCTGACGATCCGGTCGAAGCCCATCTCCGAGGCGATCCGGACGGCGTCGTCGATCTGCGCCGCAGTCCACTCCGAGACGCCGATGTAGAGCACCTTGCCGGACCGGACGAGGTCGTCGAAGGCGCGCAGCGTCTCTTCCAGCGGCGTCTCGTAGTCGAAGCGGTGCGCTTGGTAGAGGTCGATGTAGTCCGTCTGAAGCCGGCGCAGCGACCCTTCCACGGACGCGACGATGTGCTTGCGCGACAGCCCGGAGTCGTTCCTGCCGGGCCCGGTCGGCCAGTAGACCTTCGTGAAGATCTCCAGGCCGTCGCGCCGCATCCCGTGCAGGAGTCGCCCGAGCACCGCCTCCGCCTCGCCGCTGGCGTAGACATCGGCGGTGTCGAAGGTCGTGATGCCGGCGTCCAGGGCGGCGTGCACGCATTCCTTGGCCTGGGACTCGGCGACCTGCGAGGCGTGGGTGATCCAGTTGCCGTAGGCGAGTTCGCTGATCTTCAGGCCGCTTCCGCCCAGTGTCCGATGATCCACTGGTCAACCTTAGCGTGAGATAGGTCACGCAGCGTCTCGGAGGACTTGCTACTGCCGGATCCTTGGGTCTTTCGGGATAGTGACGTAGAGTAACGAGCGTCGAGTACGTACCGTCGGCCGTTGGCGAACCAACTGCCGTGTGGGGAGGGGCCGCGGGATCACGGGTGATCCTGCGGTGGAACGAGGGGGATGCAACTATGGCTGTCGACACTCGGGCCTTCCAGGGCTGGGGCTCTTCGGGAGCGCAGGCCGCAGGCGCCCGAGATCTGCCCCGTCGGCGGTGGCGGCGCAAGTTCACCGCGATCGCCGTCACGGGCGACATGCTGGTCGGCGGCGTCGCGGCGGCCCTGGCACTCGATGTGACTCCGCACCCCGATCACATCGGGTTCCTGCTGCTGCCCGTCGTGATGGCCCTGGTCTGGGTGGTCTGGCTGGGTGCCGGCCGCGCCTACGACTGGAACCTCTTCGGCGAGGGTGTGGAGGAGTACCGCCGGGTTGCGGTCGCCGGCTTCGTCGCGGTCGGTCTCGTCGCCGTCGTCAGCTCCATCGGCCAGTTGCCCAACGGGCGCGGGATGGTGATCGGGCTGCTCGTCGCCACCGCGATGACCCTGGTGTGGCGACGGTGCGTCCGCGGCCTGCTGCACCGGCGCCGCCGCAAGGGGCAGGGCATGAACCGTGCGCTGCTGGTCGGTCCCACGGCAGCGGTGGAAGCGACCGCGACACCTCGTCTCGCGCACTTCCTTCCACGGCACCAAGGTCGTGGGAGCGCTGATCCCGCCCGGTGATCGGCGTCCCGACGACGAGAGCATCCCCGCCTATGTGGAGGGGACCGACATCGCCGCAGCCTCGATGGCCTTCGACGCCGATGAGGTCGTGCTCCTGCGCTCTGTCGACCTGGAGTCGCTGGAGATGCGAGATCTGATGTGGGCGCTGGCGGATCGCCAGGTGAACCTGCTGATCAAGCCCATGAGCCTGCATGTGTCGGGCCCCCGGTTGTCGGTGCGCCCGGTGGACGGGCTGCCGCTGCTGCAGATCGCCCGGCCGCACATCAGCGGGCTGTCGCGCACGGTGAAGGGTGCCGTCGATCGCACGCTGGCCGGTCTGGGCCTGCTCGTCCTGGCTCCCGTCCTGCTGTCGATCGCCGGCCTGATCGCCGTCCAGGATCGCGGGCCGGTGTTCTACCGCCAGGTCCGGATCGGCGAGAACGGCAAGGCCTTCTCGATGTTCAAGTTCCGCTCGATGCATGTGGATGCCGATCGGCGGCTGCACGAGGTGCAGGAACTCAACGTGCATCCCGACGGTGTCCATATCGCGATCCTCAACGATCCCCGGGTGACCTGGCTCGGGCGCTACCTGCGCAAGTTCTCCCTGGACGAACTGCCGCAGTTGATCAACGTGGTCAAGGGCGAGATGGCGCTCGTCGGGCCGCGTCCGCCGCTGCCGACCGAGGTCGAGGAGTATCCGGACCACGGCTGGTTCCGGATGGCCGTGCGCCCCGGGCTCACCGGTCTGTGGCAGATCAAGGGCCCGGACCGCCATTACCTCAGCCTGGACGAGGCGTTGGAACTCGACCTGCGCTATGTGGAGAACTGGTCGCTGTCCTACGACTGGGCGATCCTGTGGAAGACACTGGCGGTCGTCCTGAAGGGCAGTGGTGAGGTCAAGGCCCCGGCCGGGCAGCAGGCCGAGTCCGAGAGCGCCGCGCTCCCGCCGATGCCCCGACCGATGACGGACAACGCCTGACGGCGGGTCCAAGCCCCCGGCAAGGGGACTCTTCGCGTTCCGGCATCACACGTTCCGGCATCACCCTGCGTGGCAGCGGGCCGTACCGGTTGCAGGACCCGCACAGCGACGAGGCGATCACGCACCGTAGCCGCGATCTGGCCTGCCAGCAGTGCTCGAACCTGGCGAGGCGCGGCGCCGGACCGCGATGGCGCAGCGGGTCACCACGGGCGAACCGCTGAACCGCTGACGGCGGCAGCGCTGCCATGGGCTAGCGCGCGCGCAAGTCGGCGCCAAGGGTGAAGTGGCCGAAGACGTCGTCGAGCCGATGTTGCGGCCCATATAGGTGTCCTCCTCGCGCCGGGCGTACCGGCAGGCTTCGGCCTGCGATGGACAGTCCCACCCGCGGGAAGGCACACCCGGGCTGGGGCGGCGAATCAACTCCGAGACTCTGCAGACACCAATGCGGGCCCGTGCGACGAAGGCGGCCGGCGTCGGGCACGTCGTGTGGTCCACGCTGGAGGACACCCGCGCGTGGGTCCCGCTGTCCGACGAGCGGATGCCGACGCTGCACGGCAAGTACAAGGTGCCGCACTTCGATGCCAAGGGCGAGGCCGACGCGGTGTTCGTCGCCGAGCAGGTGCCCGTGACCTTCCTGAGGGTCGCGTTCTCTTGGGAGAACTTCATCTACTTCGGCCAGGGCCCGCACCCCGGCCCGGACGGGAGCCTGGTCCTGGCGCTGCCGCTCGGTGGCGGCAAGCTGCCGGGCATCGCGGTCGGCGATGTCGGCAAGGTGGTCTTCGGGATCTTCAGCAAGGGCACGAGCATGGTCGGCCAGACGGTCGGCATCGCCGGCGAGACGCTGTCCGGCCCGGAGCTCGCGGCCGCGTTCGCCAAGCACCTCGGGCGCCCCGTCTCCTTCTACGACATGCCCTTCGACGACTACCGCGCGCTCGGCTTCCCGGGCGCCGACGACATGGGCAACATGGACCAGTGGCAGGCAATCGCTGGGGAGGAGTTCCTCGGCCTGCGGTCGGCCGACACTGCACGAGCGCTGAACCCCGAGCTGCTCACCTTCGACGCCTGGCTCACGGCCAACGCGGCCCAGATCCCCGTCGAGTAGCACCTCCGAACAGAGGCGCGAGCGAGAGCATCCGAGGCTGCCGCGCGAACGCGGCTGGCAGCACCCGCTCAGCCAGTCGACGGACACAAGACCGGACCCGAGGCATCAATGGAGGCGTCTGGCGCGCTCGACCCGGATCCGGCTCAGGCCTGCTGAGTGCGCGGCAGGTCGCCGGCGATGCCCTGACGGTGTGCCAGGCCGATGTGGAGGAGGCTTTCGCCGACGCTGCGGCGATGGACCGGTCCGCCGCCGCCCCGGTCGTCCGACTGCTGCCCGCCTTCGACGAGTACCTGATCGGCTGCTGGGACCGTTTCGCGGGGTCATCTCCCCCGACGGGGTGCACGACGTCGTCCCGGGCAAGAACGGCGTGTTCCGGCCTGCCCTGCTGGTCGATGGCGAATCGCGGGCTCCGGGTCGCTGCACTGGGTGCCGCCCAGGGACTCGCTCCGCCACCCGACCGCAACAGTTCTCCTGGACCGGCCGCAGTCGGTCAGTGGGGACCTTCGGCACTGGCCGCGCTCCCACCACGTTCGCGACGGTCGAACGACAGGAGAAGGAGGGATCATGCCCAAGACATCAGCGACGACTGCTGCCGATCGCATGAGCATTCCCGGCATGGGGGAGATGGCGGCCGCGGAGCTCGACGGCTACTCCGTCGACATGCAGAGTTACGACGTCGACTTCGACATGGCGTTCGCCTACAAGGGCCTGCCGAACGATCAATGCCAGGCCAACCACATCGGCTACGTCCTCAAGGGGAGCTTCACGGTGCGGATGGCCGACGGCACGGAGGAGGTCTTCGAGGCTGGCGACGCCGTGGTGATCAAGCCTGGTCACGTCCCCTCTGTTGCTGCCGGCACCACCTTCGTCATGTTCACCCCGACCGAGGAAGCCAACGCCCAGGCCGAGGTGATCCAGGCGAACATGCTGCAGTACGCGCAGGAGCACGGCCTCGGGTTGCCGAGCTAGGGAAGGGGCGGACGGCGGGGCTGGCGGCGGCCATCGCGAGCCTGCGCGCCCGTCTCGCCGCCGATCGCGACCTTGCGTTGTCGCGACCGGCTCAGGGATCGCGGGCCGCTCGCCGGCTGCAGCGACTGCACGGAGGCTTGCATGAGGTTCACACGCGACCGGTCTCGTGGGCCCACATCGCCACCTCGACCCGGTTGCGGGCGCCCAGCTTCCTCATGAGGCTGGCCACGTGGGCTTTGACGGTGCTGGGGGTGATGTAGAGCTCGCCTGGCGATCTCGTTGTTGGTGCGGCCTTGGGCCACAGCCACGAGGACTTCCTCCTCGCGGGCGGTGAGCGGTTCCACCGGCTGCCTCGGTGGTGAGGCCTGTGCGTGGGCGAACGCTGCGAGCAGTCGGACCGTCACGCTGGGCGCGATCAGAGCGTCTCCATCGGCGGCGGCGTGGATGGCCTGGGTCAGCAGGGCGGGTCCGGCGTCCTTGAGCAGGAACCCGCGGGCGCCGGCTTTCAGCGCCCCGTGAACGTACTCGTCGAGGTCGAAGGTGGTGATGACCACGATCGGCAGGGGGTCGGTGACGCCGGGGCCGGCGAGGCGCCGGGTGGCTTCGATGCCGTCCATCAGCGGCATGCGGATGTCGAACAGGCCCACGTCGGGGCGCAGTTGGAGCGCCAGGCGGACTGCCTCGCGCCCGTCGGCGGCCGCGCCGATGACGTCGATGTCGGGTTGGGCGTCCAGCAGCATCGTCAGCCCGGTGCGCACGATGGGCTGGTCGTCGGCGATGAGGACCCTGATGCTCATCGCGGCGCCCCGGTTCGGGGCAGGACCGCCTCGACCCGCCAGCCCCGCTCGGCGGCGGCGCCAGCGTGGAAGGAGCCGCCGAGCAGGGAGGCGCGTTCCCGCATGCCCACCAGGCCGTAGCCTGCCGGGGCGCGGCCGCCAGCGGCGGAGCCGTCGTCGTCGACGGTCAGCCGTACCCGGTCGTTCTCGCCGGTGACGGTGACGGTGACCTGGGTCGCGTTGCGGGCGTGTCGTCGGGCGTTGGTGATGGACTCCTGGGCCAGGCGGTAGATCGCGGCCCCCACCGCCGGGCTGAGGTCGTCGAACTCGCCGGAGAGCGTCACCTCGACGCGGGGGCGCGCCTGGCCGTCGGTGGCGAGCCTCGCGACCTCGGCCACGCCGGGCTGCGGCGCGAACCCGGCGTCTTGTGGGGCGCGCAGCACGCCGACGATGGCGCGCAGCTCGGCCAGCGTGCGGGACGCTGCGTCCTCGATGACGGCCAGGGCCTCGACGGCTCGCTCGGGATGGGACGCCGCGACGGCGCGTCCGGCTTGGGCCTGGATGGCGATGCCCGAGACGTGGTGGGCGACGGTGTCGTGGAGCTCCCGGGCGAGCTGTTCGCGTTCCCGGGCCTTGGCTTGGTCGATGTCGCGGGCGCGCATCTTCGCGCGGTAGCGGACGGCGGCGCCGAGCGCGGCGGCGAACAGGAAGAACGCGTAGCCGGCGACCGTCGCCCACAGGCCCATGGGGTCGGCGACGTAGGTGATGGCCAGCCAGAAGAGGATGACGACGAGGCCGCTGGCGGCTTCCCGGCCGGAGCCCCACCGGAACAGGGCGTAGGCCAGGATCAGCGCCGCGGAGATGCTGTTCAGCAGGGTGCCCGGCGACCCGGTGAGGATTCTGACGAGGTCGACGACCGTCAAGGTGCCGAAGCAGACCACGACCGCGGCGAGCGGGTGCGTGCGCCGCCACGGCAGGGGGCCGATGACCGCCAGCGCCGCGAGCAGCAGCAGCGGGCCCGGCGCCAGGTCCTGGCGAAGCACCGCTTCCAGCACGGACCAGCCGACCAGTGCTGCGACCAAGGCCCAGTCCCGCGGGCCGGCGCCCGGGGCGTCCGCGGGCCGGGGTTCGGCCCACAGCGAGCGGAGTGCGTTGGTGGCCACCCGATCAGCGTAGGCGGCCCGCGTGTCGGGGGTATCCGCCGAAAGTACAAGAGCCCGGTTGTGCCGACGGCCAGGTCGGATCAGGCCTCGGGGCGGATGTGCCCGCCGCCGGATTCCGTGAAGGTGGAAGCACCCACCCGATCACACGAGGAGCATCGCGATGAGCACGCCTCAGTCCCCCACAGCGCCAGAGAACCCGCCGTCGGCGAGCACGCTGGAAGATCCTGCGCCTGCCCGTGAAGGCCAAGCTCGCAGCAGCATGGACGAGCTTCATGTTCCTGTACATCTACGTGGACTACCTCGCCCTGTACAAGCCCGGCTTCCTCGACGACATCCTGGCCGGCACCGTCCACGAGTTCGAAACCGGCCCGACCTTCGTCGCCCTGGCGCTCACGCTCGTGGCCATCCCGATCCTGATGATCGTGCTCTGCGCGACCCTGCCCGCCCGCGTCAACCGCACCATCAACCTCGTCGTGGCGACGCTCTACATCCCCGTCTCGGTGTACAACGCGGCAGGGGAGTCCTGGGCCTACTCCTCCTTCTACGGCCTCTCCATCGGACTGGAGGTGCTGCTGCTGGCCTTCATTCTGCGCTGGGCCTGGACCTGGCCCCGCCGCACCGCAGCCTCGGCGACCCCGGCAGCCGGCCGCGACGGCGAGCCGCTGCGCACGCCGCAGCAGGCGTGACTGCCCGCCCGCGCCCGACCATCCTCCCTGCCCGCGCCAACCCCGGGGGCAGGGGCACCTGTCCCAGCGTTCGCCTGGTCTTCACACACGCTCCGGAGCAGCCCGGGACCAGGCCCAGCAGTCGACCCGGCTGATCGGGGTCGGGCCTGGCGGCTGCGGCGATCGTCGTGGCCCTCCGGCGCTGCGAGTTCATGTGCGCTGTCGGGCTTCCGGAGGTCATCGGCTGAGGTCCCGGAGGATGGAGCGCCCGGGTATTGGCGGCAGCCCTGTTCCACACCACGGGGCCGCTGACTGCGATAGCTCCGGCGCCATTCGCCGGAGTTCATGCATCTCCCTCCCAGTTCCTCGGCGAGCGTTCCCAGTAGGTCATCCGGGCAACGCCTCGAGCCTCCACCCACGACAGCACTTGGCGGGCGTGAACTTGGCCTTGCCGTCCGTCATGTGGATCCGGTCGATGCGGGGGTCGTGCGCCAGGGGCGCTAGGCGAACACGGCCGCGAACAGCAGTACCTGGACCGGGGCCGTCGCGGCGTGGATAGAGCGATCACGGCCGACCGGCAGCGGTCTTCCACCGTCGCGAAGACACCGGCGGGATGGTAACGGCTGACGTATCGATCAAGGAGTTGGGAAGCGGCGGCGGCCCCCATGCCGCACAGTCAAGCCTGTGGCGTGGCCCGGTGGCGGCTTCGGCGGCGCAGTGTCACGGGCACTCCTGATCGAGGAGCGGCGCGGAGGGTCGATCGTTCCGGCCAGATCCAGGGATGCGTCGTACCGGATGACGCGAGATCGACACCTTGGGCAGGCCGATGTCCCGCGGCGCGGCCAGCGCCGAGGGCCAGGACCATACCGCACCCAAGTCACGGTCCGGCAGGGCGGGTGCCGGGGCAGCGACGGGCCTTCGGCGCTCGCCTGGCCGGATGCTGTCTCCGGGGGGAGGACTGTCTCTACGCGGTGATGGGGCGGCCGGATCGGGGCTGGCCCGGCAGCCGCAGCAGGCGGCGCCCGCGCATCGTGTTCCGAGGCGAATGAACTGCTGCTAGCGTGGCCGGCGATGAAGTGGCTCAGCCCCGCCCTGGCCGGCGTTCTGGTCGTCGCCTGCTCGTCCGGTGGCGATCCGGTGCCGACGCCAACGGTCACGGCGACCGTCACGGTCGGGCCGGCACCGACGGCCGCCCCTTCACCGACGCAAACCCCGGATGCGAAGCAACGTGACTCCTCCCTGGATCTCCCGTTGATCGAGGCGGCTGCCGCGGGCGATGCCCAGGGCGTGCAGGACCTGCTGGCCCGCGGTGCGAGCGTCCGGGCGACCGACGAGGCGGGGCGCACGCCGCTCGTCGCGGCTGCCTATGGCAACCATGTCGGGGTGGCGCAGATCCTCTTGGCGGCAGGCGCGGAGCCCAATGAGAAGGACCGCACCGTGCAGAGCCCCTACCTCATCGCCACCAGCGAGGTCGGCGATGATCCGGCGTTGCTGGATGTGCTGCTCGCCGCAGGGGCGGACGTCGACTCCCGCGACTCCTTCAACGGCACGGGCCTCATCCGTGCAGCCGACCGGGGCTATCCGCGCATCATCGAACGCCTGCTTGCGACAGACATCGAGGTCAACCATGTCAACCGGCTCGGTTGGACGGCGCTGCACGAGGCGATCGTCCTGGGCGATGGCGGTCCGGCCTACGTCGAGGTCGTGCAACTGCTGGTGGATGCCGGTGCGGCGGTCAATCTCGAGGGCAACGGCCAGCGACCGCTGACCCAGGCCACCGACCGCGGCTACACCGAGATCGCTGAGGTGCTGCGCGCCGCGGGCGCCCAACCGTGAGGGCAGACAGGTGCGCGAGGGCGAACATATCCACTGGCAGCATCGCTGAATCAGGCGGCTGCCACCGCGCTCGAGCCCGTCGACTGCTGCCGCCGACTCGGGGTGCCCTTTCGTGCTCGACGTCGAGATCCGATCGCCTCGATCCGGCGTGAAGGAATCGCAGCGTCCG